>NZ_JABJWX010000003.1:0-653793 GCF_013349365.1 Plantibacter sp. MCCC 1A11337
AAGCACCTGCGATGACGTTCGTGTGGAGCCCACGGACACCCCAGGCGGCGGGTTCGGTGGTGACGGTCGGTGCGGCGGGGGCAAAGCTGGCGACGTCGCGGATCGTGACGGGCTGCGCGGCGGGTGCTGCCCCCAGGTCGGTGCCGAGGTCGCCGGGCGTGAAGGTGTAGCACTCGTCCGGCCGCATGAGGCTGCAGACCGTCCGCTCACCGTTGGGCCCGTCGGTCACCCCGGGTGGCAACTCGGCCGAACCGCCACCGCCCCCTCCGCCCGTCCCGCCGCCGGAACCACCGCCTCCACCCGATCCGGGTTGCTCGATCGTGCCCCCGATGTCGACCGAACCGTTACCGATGTCGACGCAGCCGTTGCTCCATTGATTGTCATCACTGCAACCGCTAGCAACCGCCTGCTGCACAGGAGCAACGGCGAGCATCAGGGCGGCCAGCGCGAACACGGCCACCACGTTGATTTTCAGCTTGCGCATGCTTCACCCTCGTGCACTGCATCGTGTTCGATGAGAACAAAAGTGGCTTGGCCAGCCTCACCTGGGCCGATCTTCACCGACCAGGTCCGCGTTCGGGGGCGGTCGGGTGCAACGACTGAATTGCCGTTGCTATCGAGAACATCAACTGGAGTGAGATCCATGCACGCCGTTCCAACCGCAATCACCCCAGCGGCATCGGGCTGGGCATACCAATCCGAGACGGAGGTGGCGAGGAGAAGGGGTGCGCCCACGAGAGTCTTTCCCGCAGTAGCGAGTTCGATGAGGCTGCCGTGCTCGAACTCAGCCAACTCGTCTCCGACGATGACGTCGATTCGCTCAACCTCGACGCCCCCTTCGATGAGGATCGTGTTCGAGATCCGCATGAACTCCTGATACGTCTCCGTCACTGCAGCCAGGGCCTGTTCCTCGTTCTCGAAGACCGGCGGAGTGCTCTTCGGAGGGGGTGCCGGCTCTGCTTCAGAGCACGCGGTGAGGGCGAGGAGTCCCATCGTGAGAGCGAGAGCGGGGGCGATTCGAGGCAGGGAGGTCGTTGACATTCCTCGACGCTACGGCCGGTCGAGGAGGCCCTTCGGGTTATCCACAGAGCAGATATGCCTACACCGACATATGTCGCAAATGAGGCCTTCGCGTCAGCGCGGTGCGCTGGCGTGAGCGCACCCCGGAGGACGTGAGCGCGGGTCTCCGGAGGGGCGCACTCACGTCGGTGACCCGCGCTCGCGTCAGCGCACCGCGCTGGCGTCAGGCCCAGGCCGAGGCGCCGCGGTCAGGCGCGGCCGAGCCACCAGGCGGGGGAGGCGGCGATGACCGTGCGGGCCGCCGCGTCGATGTCGTCGAGGTCTCCGGATCGCAGCCACTCCTCGATCGCTGCGACCGTGCCGGCACCGGCGTAGGCCACCAGCATCCGAACGTGTCGCTCGGGCGTGATGCCGTCCTCGCGGGGTGGCGCGATGTGCGGGTGTCGGTCGAGGTGGTGCGCGAGCGCCTGCTCGATCCGTTCGGTGAGAGCATCGCGCAGGGGTCCGATGAGCCGGGGGTGCATGGCGTTGCGGTAGATCGTCGCGTGCTCGGCGACGTGACGCAGGAGGTCGCGCTCGGACTCGTCGAAGACGCTCAGCGTCGAGTCGCTGTGCGCCGGCAGATCGGCGTGCGCCCGGAGCGTCTCATCCAGTTCCTCGCCGAGCACGTCGGCGAGGAGGTGGACGGGCGTCGCGGCGTGACGGTAGAAGGTGTCGCGCGTGATACCCGCCACCCGGGACACTTCCGCCACGGTCACCTGATCGATGCGCTTCGCCGCCGCGAGGGTGTGGATCGCGTCGCGGAGGGCACTGCGGGTTCGTGCCTGACGAGGGTCCATGCGTTCACTCTAGTGAGGCCCGACTGGGCGGCTCGTGCCGCAAGTTGCACCCCGGACCGGAGAGTGCAATACTGCACTTCGTGATGCAGAGTGCAACTTCGACGAATCGGCTGTCCGACCGGATGGCCGCCACCGCTGCGCGGCTGACGACCGTGTCGCGTCGGCTCACGGCCACTCACGGGCTCAACGGCTTCACGATCGAGGAACTCTGCGAGGAGGTCGGCGTCTCGCGTCGCACCTTCTTCAACTACTTCCCGAGCAAGGAGGACGCCGTCCTCGGCGTCGACGAGACCGAGGAGACCGAGCGGTTCGCCACCGAGTTCCTCGCCCTCGGCTCGCGGGGGTGGCGCGCCGTGCTCGACGACTTCATGCTCATCGCGGCCGGTCATGCGGAGCGATCCGGGTTCGGTCTGGCCGAGCACGTCGACTTCCACGCCGCCCTCGAGCGCGAACCCAAGCTGCTGGTCCGCTTCATGGGCCTCAACCGTGAGCGCGAGCAACTGCTCGTCGAGCTCATCGCCACGCGGGAAGGCGTCCCGGCAGACGACCCGCGTGCCCGCGCCTGCGCCGACCTCTTCGGGATGGCGATCAAGACCACGATGACGCGCGTCTTCGGCAGCGGCGTCGCCGAGCTCGGCCAGAGCGGCGAGTTCGACATCGTCGGCTCCATCCGCGACTGCCTGGCGACCTATCGCACCATCCTCGAGCCCGACGACCCCGACGCTGGACCTCCCGCCGCCGCGCCCCAGAACCCCCACACGAACCCCATTCCCCGAAAGGACCTCCAGTGACCGCCGCCACCGCCGCACCCACCGAGGGCCCGATGCTGCTCACCAAGCGCCGCATCTGGATCATCTTCGCCGCCCTCATCGCGGGCATGCTGCTCTCCAGCCTCGACCAGACGATCGTCTCCACCGCCATGCCGACGATCGTCGGACAGCTGGGCGGCGTCGACCACCAGGTCTGGCTCACCACCGCCTACCTCCTGGCGACCACCATCGTCATGCCCGTGTACGGCAAGTTCGGTGACGTCCTCGGCCGTCGTCGGCTCTTCCTCGTCGCGATCGCCCTGTTCACGATCGCCTCCGTCGGCTGTGCGTTCGCGGGCGACTTCACGCAGCTCATCGTCTGGCGTGCCGTCCAGGGCCTCGGTGGCGGTGGCCTCATGATCCTGTCGCAGGCGATCATCGCCGACATCGTGCCCGCCTCCGAGCGCGGCAAGTACCTCGGCCCGCTCGGCGCGGTGTTCGGTCTCTCCGCTGTCGGTGGACCGCTTCTCGGTGGCTTCTTCGTCGACCACCTGACCTGGCAGTGGGCGTTCTACATCAACATCCCGGTGGGCATCGCGGCGTTCGCGATCGCGTTCTTCACGCTGAAGCTGCCGAACAAGAAGGCGACCGCGCCGATCGACCTCCTCGGCGTGATCTTCCTCTCGGCGTTCACCACCTGCCTCATCTTCTTCACTGACTTCGGTGGCGACGCCGCGCACGGTTGGGGTGCCATCGAGACCTGGATGTTCGGCATCGGCATGCTGCTCGCCGCGCTGCTCTTCGTCATCACCGAGGCTCGCGCCAAGGATCCGATCATCCCGCTGTCGCTGTTCAAGAACCCGACGTTCATCAACGCGACCGCGATCGGCCTCACGCTCGGCCTCGGCATGTTCTCGGCGATCGGCTTCGTGCCGACCTTCCTCCAGATGTCGTCCGGCACCTCGGCAGCCGCATCGGGCCTCCTCATGATCCCGATGATGGTCGGCCTCATCGGTACCTCGATCGTCTCGGGGAACCTGATCACCAGGACCGGTCGCTACCGGATGTTCCCGGTCATCGGCACGCTCATCACCGCCGCCTCCATGGTCGCGTTCACGACGCTCACGGCGGACACCCCGATCTGGCTGATCTGCGTCTTCCTGTTCTTCTTCGGCGCCGGTCTCGGCCTGATCATGCAGGTCGTCGTGCTCGTCGCCCAGAACTCGGTGGACGCGTCGATGGTCGGAACCGCGACCAGCACGAACAACTACTTCCGCGAGGTCGGTGCGTCGCTCGGTGTCGCCGTCTTCGGCACGATCTTCACCACGCGGCTCACCGCGAACCTCAAGGACGTCTTCGCGAGTTCGGGAGCCAGTGCTGGGGACGCCTCCAACGCGGCGGCGACGATCGACCCGCAGACGCTCAGCCAGCTCCCGCCAGGCATCCGCGACGGTGTGGTCACCGCCTATGCCGACGCTCTGGCTCCGGTGTTCTGGTACCTGTTGCCGTTCATCGGCGCGGCCTTCCTGCTGTCGTTGTTCCTCAAGCAGATCCCGCTCTCCGACGTCGCCGGGCTGGTCGCCCGCGGTGAGGCCGTCGGTGGAGACGAGGCCGAGTCGCTCGAGGCTGCAGCGCGCGGCAAAGTGCCTGCCTCGACCAGCGGGGCGCCTTCGCTCGACCGGGCCTCGGGTGGCGACGGCGCCGGGGCGGACGCCGATCGCGAGCAGTCGCCGCGGTAGGCCTCAGCGCCACCTGACGCCGGCCCTGGGACGCTTCGTCCCGGGGCCGGCGCCGTTATGCTGACGGCCATCTGAAACTATCTGACATGTGACTTATAGATGCGTATGCTGGAGATGCTCGCCAGAGCCGGTGAGCAGAACGGAGTGGCATCATGTCGAATGCATCAATCCAGGGCCGGTTCGCCGGCAAGGTCGCGATCGTCACCGGGGGCGTGTCCGGCATCGGGGCGACGATCACCCAGCGGCTGGTCGCGGAGGGCGCCTCGGTGGTCGTCGCGGACATCAACGCCGAGCTGATCGCGAGCACCGCCGAGACCTTCGGTGAGCGCGTGTGGGGTCGGCGCACCGACGTCACCGACGAGGCGGACTTCTCCGCGCTGGTCGCCGAGACCGTCGAACGTTTCGGCACGCTCGACGCGCTCTTCAACGTCGCCGGTGGATCACGTGCCGGGACGATCACCGACATCTCCCTCGAGGACTGGGACTTCACGGTCCGGCTGAACCTCTACAGCGCCTTCAACGGCACGCGTCTCGCCGCACGCCAGTTCCTCGCCGAGGGCAAGGCCGGCGCGATCGTCAACATCGCCTCCCTCAACTCGCTCGTTCCGATGCACTTCGGCGTCGGATACACGGCGGCGAAGGCCGGCGCGGTGATGCTCACGAAGCAGGCGGCACTCGAGCTCGGCGAGCACGGGATCCGCGTGAACGCGGTGTCACCGGGCCTCGTCGCGACGCCGTTGACGAAGTCGCTGACCGACATCCCCGGTGTGCAGGCCGCGTACGACGAGCGCATCCCGCTCCGTCGTGCCGCCGCCCCCGAGGAGATCGCCGCTGCCGCACTGTTCCTCGCGAGCGACGACGCCTCGTACATCTCGGGCGACAACCTCGTCGTGGACGGGGCCTGGCAGACCACCGGCTATCCGGACCTGCGGCCGTTCATGAGCTGATCGGTCGCGCTCGCGGTCGTCATCTACCCGCTCGGGGAGACGACCTTGACGCGGGAGTGGCCCGAGGGCCCTCCGGTGGACTCGATGTAGGTCTTGAACGCCTGGAGGGTCCCACGCACGACCCGTCCGGCGAGGCCGAGCGCGGCCGCGGTGCGTTCCATCGCGTTGACCGGCTTCCAGTGCACCGTGACGTCCACGCGGGTCTGCTGCTTGTCGATCGCCTCGAACGCGGCGTCGCCGCTGAACCAGACGTCGCCCTCGATGGTGCGCCAGACCAGGCGCTCCTCCGGGAGTTGCTCCAGGATCTCGGCCAGGAACTGACGCGAGAGCTTGCCGATCGCGACGGTCCAGCGACTGTAGACCTCACCGGTCAGCTTCACCTCGCGCACAGCCGGCAAGAACTCCGGGTACGACTCGAAGTCGACCCACTGCTTGTAGACGGCCGCGATCGGCAGGTCGACGACGATGCTGTGCTGCACGGTCGAGACGCCGTCCTCCGCCGCCCGGGTCCGCTTCGTCGTCTCGTCGGTCTGGGGCCCGTTCGATCCGTCGTCGGGCCCGGCTGCGGTGCTTCCTCGTCGCTTCATTTATCCTTCTTGCCGTTGCCGTTGCCGTTGCCGTTGCCGTTGCCGTTGCCGTTGCCGTTGCCGTTGCCGTTGCCGTTGCCCGTGTCGCCGTTCTTACCCTTGTCCCCATTCTTCCCGGAGTCGTCCCCGTTCCCGTCATCCGTCGGCGTCACCGGTTCGACGGGGGTGACGGGATCGACCGAGCTGGGCTCGGCGGTCGGGGTCGGGGTCGTGGCGGGGGTGGCCGGTGTGAGATCGGCTCGCACCGCCGAGATGGCGGCTCGGATGGTCGTCGCGCGGGCCGCCGAGACAGCCCCGGACGCCTCCGCCTCAGCCAGCTTCGCTTCGAGTGCGTCGAGTGCGCTCAGTGCACCCGTCGTGTCGCCGGCGGCGGCCGCGTTCGCCACCCCGAGCACGCTGCTCTGCAACTGCTGACCGGTCGCGGGCTCGAGGTCGGCTGGCGCCCCGGCGCAACCGCTCAGCAGGGCGACGACGATGAGGGGTGTGGCGATCAACCCGAGTCCAGACCTCCGTCGGTGCCTCATGGCGTCACCTCCCGCAGGAGTTCATCCAGATGCGTCGACAACGGTTCGGGCAGGGTGGGCAGCGTCGGGGCGGGCGGTTGCACCTGGGACACGAGGATCCAGACGACCGCGACGGTGATCACCAGCAGCACGGCCGCGAGGATCAGCCAGCGTCGAAGGCGCCGCGGCTGGCTCACTGCGGCCTGGCGCCGTGCACCGCCGTCGAGACGTCGCTCCGAGCGGCGAGCGCCGTCGAGCACCGCGGTCGGGCCGGTCTCGGCGAGCGTGTCCGCCGTCGGCGCGAGCGGTGTCGTCGCCGTCAGGAGCCCCGTCGATCCCTCCGGTGCGGTGGCGGGCGGTGTCGCCGAGTCGAGCCGTTCGGTCGCAGCCGTGGGTTCCGGGTCTGCCGTCACCAGCGGTGCCGAGGTCGCGACGGTCGCATCCGCCGGGTCCAGCGCGGGATCCATGCCACGGACGGCCACCGCCACCTCGAGGGCGGTGGGGCGCTGGGCCGGTTCGGACGCGGTCATCGCGGTGAGGAGCGACTTCCACTGGTACCCGAGCTCGCCGGGGATCGTCGGCGGCGCGTTCAGCCGCGCCATGAGGGAATCGTGAGTGGTGGTCTGCGGGTAGGCGCGGCGACCGGTCAGCGCTTCGAGGAGCACGAGTCCCAACGCGTACACGTCGGCTGGCGTCGCCGGGTCCGCACCACGGACCAGCTCTGGGCTGAGATAGGCGACCGTGCCCATCAACGAGCCAGGCGCGGTCATCCGGGTGCTGTCGATGAGGTACGCGATGCCGAAGTCAGCAAGCTTCGCGCGATACTCCTGGTGGGGCAGGATCGTCGGTCGCAGCAACACGTTCGACGGCTTGATGTCGCGGTGGACGACCCGCGCCGCGTGCACGGTGTGGAGCGCCTCTGCGAGGTCGACGGCCATCGCGGCGACCTCGGACGACGGAAGCGGCGACCGGGCGATGCGTTGGGACAGCGTCGGACCGTCGACGTGCTCCATGACGAGGTACGAACCGTCGCCGGCGACGACCCTGGCATCGAACAGGGTGACGAGGGCGGGGTGGTTCAGCGACGCCAGCAGGCGCGTCTCCGAAGTGGTCCTGGCGCCGTCGGTCGCATCGGTCGTGCCCGGGCGGAACAGCTTGACCGCCACCTTGCGCCCGAGCACCTCGTCGGTCGCCAGATGGACGGTCGCCATCCCGCCGGCACCGATCGGTCGCTCGAGTCGGTACCGACCGTCGAGGAGCTCGCCGGCGCGAGGCCGCGCGGTAGCCGGGTCGGTCATGGGTGGCGCGGTCGGTCCGGTCGTCAGAGGACGGGGCCGTCGTTGTCGGTCGTGCTGCGGCGGGTGACGCGCTCGCCGCTACCGGGGTCAACGGCGGAGCGCGTGGTCGAGGAGACCTGTCGACGGCGGAGCACGAGCACGAGCGAGATGAGGAACACCACTGCGCCGGCGGCCATGAGGATGTACCCGATGAGCGTGAGGTCCACAGCGGGGACGTCGACGTTCACGGCGAAGGCGAGGATGGCGCCGATGACGATCAGGGCGATTCCGGTTCCGAGACCCATGAGTAGCTCCTCTTCTCGACGACCGTGAGTTCGAGCGGATCGCTCAAGGGGTGTTCACGGACGTCTCAGCCTATTATTGAGTCAATCACGGTTGAGTCAACGGGGGTTGTGTCGGTGGAGTCGCTGGCGGTAAGGGCGTCCAAGTTCGCCGCGCTCTCGGAGCCGGCGCGGCTGCGCATCGTGGACCTCCTGGCGCTCGGTGACCTCTCACCGACCGAGATCCAGCTCGCTCTCGGGATCGGGTCGAACCTCGTCTCCCACCACCTCAGCGTCCTCCAGCGAGCGGGGATCCTCTCGCGCTCGCGATCGGAGTCCGATGGACGCCGCAACTACGTGCGGCTCGTCCCGGGGGCGTTCGACCGCCTCGCGCCCGAACCGATCAGCGCCCCGGCGCGGGTCGTCTTCGTCTGCACGGCGAACTCGGCGCGGTCGCAGATGGCGGAGGCGCTCTGGCGGGACCGCAGCGAGGTCCCCGTCGCATCGGCGGGTAGTCGGCCGGCGAGCGAGGTCAACCCGGGCGCGGTTCGGGCCGCGGCGCGCCATGGCGTCCGGATCCGTCCGAGGGTCCCACGCGCGACCTCGGAGGTCCTCCGGCACGGCGACTTCGTCATCACCGTGTGTAACCGGGCGCACGAGGAACTCGAGGGGAGGGACGACCTGCACTGGTCGATCCCCGACCCTGCCGCGACTGCGACGGACGAGGCGTTCGACGAAGCGTTCCGGGACATCCGTCTGCGCGTCGACGAGTTCGTCAGTCGGCTGGCGCCGGCCGTCGGGTAGGGGCGGGACGCCCTGCGATGGCAGCTGGTCTCGGCACCGACCTCACCCGGCGTCGGGCAGGAGTTCCGGGCACTCGCCGCCGGGCACGGTCGCCAACTCGAAGTGCCAGATCTCGTTCGCGTAGGTCTGGCAGAGGCCGTAGTCGGCACCGTGCTCGATGAGCCAGTAGTCCGCGTCCGTCGCGCCGATGTCGACGGCCGCCCCGCGCGTATGTGAGGAGCCCTCGGGCGTGGCGACGTACTGCCGGGCGGCCGCCTCACTGCCGTACTGGAGGATCGCCTCGTCGAGCAGGTGCTGCTGGTACGCCGTGCTCCGCCAGCCGGAGCTCACGTACAGCGCGATGTCGTCCTGCGCCGCCGCGTCGGTCGCCTGCTGGACGGCCTCCAGGAGGTCCGCATCGAGGTTCGCGATGGCCGGGAGGTCGGTGTCGTAGGCCGAGTACCGGTTCTCCTCCAGCACACCGTCGTCGGCCCCGAACGCGCCATCCGTCGTGGTCGCGGTTCCGGCATGCGCGTCTCCGGACGGCCGCTCGGCCAGCGCGGTGATCCCGCGGGTGATGGTCGGCGCGACGCCCGTGCACGCGACCAGGGCGATCGCGGCGGTGAGGGCGGCGGCCGTGGCGGCGAGGATGACGACGGCTCGGTCGGAGCCTCTGCGGGCGACGGTGCTCCGTCGGCCCGCGCGGCGGTGCGGCTGCTGCTGGTGCTGGATGTCGTGCTGCATGGTTCCTCCTCGGCGGTCGTCGGTGTTCGGCACGCGACGACCGGGCCCCCAGTCCAGCTCGACGGCGGTTGCGCGGGCGTCGGACGATCACCAGACGGTTCCGAAACACGGTGCCGCCTACGATCGACACGACGCCCATCGCGGGCGCCGGAGTGACGCCATCGACGCGTCATCCGTCCCGAACGCCGGAGGTCCCATGCGTGTCCTGATCGCCGAGGACGAGCAGTACCTCGCCGAGAGCATCCTCGAGGGACTGCAGCACGAGGGGCTCGCCGCCGACCTCGTATTCGACGGTGACACCGCGCTCGAGCGGCTCGCCGTCAACGCCTACGACGTCGTCGTCCTCGACCGCGATCTCCCTGGCACGCACGGCGACGACGTCTGCCGCTGGATCATCGCCCAGGAACTGCCCTGCCGGGTGCTCATGCTCACCGCGGCCGCCGACCTCGACGACAAGGAGAGCGGCTTCGAGATCGGCGCCGACGACTACCTGACCAAGCCGTTCGAGCTGCGTGAGCTCGTCCTCCGGCTCCGGTCGCTGGCGCGTCGACCCAAGGCGTCGCTCCCGCCCGTCCTCGAATACGCCGGTGTCCGGCTCGACCCGTTCCGCCGCGAGGTGTACCGCAACGGCCGGTACGTGCGCCTGGCGAAGAAGCAGTTCGCGGTGCTGGAGATCCTGCTTGCGGCCAAGGGAGGCGTCGTGAGTGCCGAAGAGCTCCTCGAGCGCGCCTGGGACGAGCACGCCGACCCGTTCACGAACGCGGTAAGGGTGACGATGTCGACGCTCCGGAAGGTGCTCGGCGAGCCGTGGATCATCCACACCGTGCCGGCCGTCGGCTACCGGGTGCTCCCGCCGGGTGAGGGCCCCGCTGAGACGAGCGGCGCGGACGCCGACGACGAGGGCGACGAGGTGGGCGCATGACCGCCGCTCCGGCCGTCGGTGACGACGCCCGGCCGACGTGGATGACCGCTCGCGTCAAACTCACCGCAACCTATGCCGCATTCACCGTCGTGACGGGACTCATCGCGCTCATCGTCATCAACGTGATCATCTGGCGCTTCCCCGACTACCCGCTCGCGCTGGCGAGCGATCCGAGGCAGTTGTCCGGCATCACGCGCGGTGAGATCCGCGATTCGCTCATCAACTACTCGATGCTCGCACTCATCGCGATGGCCGTGATCGGCACCGGCGTCGGCTGGATCGTCGCCGGACGGGTCCTGCGGCCGCTGCGGGACCTCAACGCGGCCGTGCGCGCGGCGGCGGAGGGCTCGCTCGACCACCGCATCGCGATGACGGGTCGCCGCGACGAGTTCCGCGAGCTCGCCGACCGCTTCGACGACATGCTCGCACGCCTCGAGCAGTCGTTCCTGACGCAGAAGCGGTTCGCGGCCAACGCCTCGCACGAACTGCGGACACCGCTCGCGACGATGAAGATGCTCATCGAAGTCGCCCAGGCCGACCCGGAGGGCCGCGACGTCGACCGCGCGTTGCGGCGGCTGCACGAGACGAACGAGCGGGGGATCGCGATCGTCGAGGCCCTCCTGCAGCTGAACCAGCTCGATCGCCGGCCGATCGTGACCTCGCCCGTCGACCTGGCGGCGGTGGCCCGCGACGCGTCGCAGCTCATCTCGCCGGAGGCCGCGGACGCCGGGGTCACGATCTCGTCGACCCTCCGGAGCACGGCGGTGCTCGGTAATCGTGTGCTCCTCCAACAGCTGTTGACGAACCTGCTGTCGAACGCCGTGCGCTACAACAGCGGTCCGGACGGCTGGGTCTCGGTGTGGGTCGGACCCGACCCGCAGGCGCCGGGACGCGCCGTCGTCGTGGTCAGCAACTCGGGGCCGCTGCTCGACGAGGCTGAGGTGGCGCGGTTCGTGGAGCCGTTCGACCGGCGGGACGCCCGGATGGCGCGGGTCGCCGGTCGCGACCGGGGGAACGGTCTCGGGCTGACCCTGGGTGCGCGCATCGTGGAGCTGCACGGTGGGGTGCTGCGGCTCGCGCCGTTGCCGGCGGGTGGACTCGAGGTGACCGTGCTGCTGCCGGCTCAGGACGCCGACCCGGCCTGAGCCTGACCGCGGAACGAGAGGACACGGAACGACGGAACGGCCGGCCGATCACAGGATCGGTCGGCCGTTCCGGCTGGTGCGGAGGTCACTGCACGGCGCAAGCCCTGGCCTCATCGAACAGGTCCTCCGGCAGGTCCCACACGCCGGTCGCATCCGGGTCCGGGACGTCGAACCCCTGGTCACGCAGGCACTGGGCGCGCAGCCGGAGCTCGTCGGAGATCTCAGCCTTGCTGGGCTGGTCGGGGTTCACCGGCGGCGGGCCGAGTTCGTCGGCGCAGGCGTCGTAGGCCGTGTTCATCGCCTCGCCACCGTCGAGGGTGATCGCGGTACCGGGTTCCGGGTCCGGCACGTCGAACCCCTGGTCGCGCAGGCAGCCCGCGAGGGAGATCGTGTAGTCGTCGAACGCCTCGGCGTACGAATCGACGGTCGAGGGCGATGCACCACTCGACGGGGCCTCCGCGGATCCGGAGCAGGCGGTGAGCCCGAGCATGAGGGCGAGGACGGGGACGGCGAAGCCGATGGCTGTGGGTCGGCGCATGGGTGGTCCTTTCTGACGGGCGACCGGTGTCGGTCACCTGGCCATCCCATCAACCGGCCTGTTCCGTCCTCGTCTCGCGATCACCAGACGTTCCCAACACCCCACCCCTGCCCGCGAACTGTCACCAACGGCTAGTCGGGGCGGCCCGGACCGGCAGCAAGTGACAGTTCGCGGGCAGGGGAGGGGTCAGTTCATGCGTGTGACGATCCAGACGATCAGCGTTCCGACGACGAAGGCGACGGGGATCCACCTCCCGGATCGTCGCAACCTGCGGCCGGATGAAGCGACACCCGGCGGCGGGGTGAGCAGCCCGATCGCGGGTGGGCCGGCCTGAGCGCCGGGTGCAAGCGGGTGCTCCGGAGCTCCGGACGTCTGCGGCTGCAAGCGGTCGTCCCGCCACCGAGCCCACTGGTCCAACTTCGTCATCAGCGCGTCGACGATGCCGAACAGCCAGGCCCAGGTGTCGGGATCGAGGGTCGACACCTCCCGTTTCGTGTACAGGAACAGCCAGTCGTCGATGATCTCCACGTCGAGCTCGGCGGCGTGGTCGATGAACCTCGCCATGATGTCCGGCGTGAACAGGTAGAGCGCGTCGCGTTCGTAGCCTTCGGGGCAGTAGAGCGTGAAGTGCCGGTCGAAGTCGCCTTCCAGGGAGAGTCGCTGGGCCCGTTGGAACGCCGCCGGGAGGTTCGAGCCGAACCCGTTGTTGCCGATCGCGTCGAGCACGATGTTCGGCAGGGGGACGTCGAGCTTCACCGCGACGTATCCCCAGTGGTGGGTCGTCGAACTCTTCCCGTGACGGACCGTGTACCGGTAGTTGCCGAACTCCACGGCGCGGGGACGACCACCCCGCAGCACGTCGGTCGACTGCCGCGACGATCCGATCCCGAAGATCATGCCGGGGAACGGAGGGTAGCTGAGGTCTGCGGTGTAGGTCATCCCGTTGGCCGCGGCGAATTGGGAGAGGCGGAAGCGCTTGATGCGCCTCGTACGCCAGGAGAGGACTGCGAACACCGCGACGGCGGCGGCCGCGAGGAGCCCGATCCCGAGCAGCGGCGTCGGGCCGGAGCCGCCTCGTGAGGGCGAGGGCAGCGTTCCCAACAGGACGAACCCGGCGACGGTGACCACGACGATCGCCGCGAGCAGGCCGATGAACAGCCGGGCGGACGGCGCGCGATGGAACGAGGGCGCTTTCGCCATGGCGTCACGGTCGATGGGGTCGATGAGCGCGCGGGTGTCGATCGTGCCGTCCATCCCCTCACGCTACCTGCCCGCGAACGGTCACCAACGGCTCGTCCGAGCGGTCCGGATTAGCAGCACGTGACAGTTCGCGGGCAGGGGGAGGGATCACATCGAGCGGCGGAGCCAGCTCTCGACGCCGGAGACATGGACCGTGACCAGCGCACGGGTGAGTTCGGTGTCGCGCTTCTCGAGGGCGTCGACGATCGCGTGGTGCTCCTGGAGGGTGCGGGCGACGGCCTTCTCCTCGGTGAGGCCGCGCCAGATGCGGGCCCGGACCGTCTTGCTGCCGAGGGCGGCGAGCAGACTCGCGAGGTAGGCGTTGCCACTCAGCTCGATCACGCGGGCGTGGAACTGCAGGTCGTGCGCGACGAGGTCCTCGACCGTCGTGGACTCGTCGACCTCGTCGACCATGCTGCGCAGCTCGGCGATCCGCTCGTCGTCGAGGTGCTGGATCGCCATCACCGATGCGGAGGGTTCGAGGATGCGGCGCACCTCGAACATCTCGATGAGGGAGGCGTCGGCGTGCATGTCGATGACGAACGACATCGCCTCGTGCAACAGGCTCGGCTCCAGCGTCGTGACGTAGGTGCCGTCGCCGCGACGGACGTCGAGCACCCGGATGAGCTCCAACGCCTTCACCGCCTCGCGGAGGGAACTGCGGGAGAGCCCCAGGGTCTCGCTGAGCTCCTTCTCCGGAGGGAGGCGCTGACCGGGGGTGAGGTCGCCGGCGACGATCATCGCCTGGATCCGCGCGATCGCCTCGTCCGTGACTGCCATGCGACCCCCTGCTCGAGCGAGACGGTCACGTGGAACACCGCCTCGCGCCATGATACATCCGACGTTTCCGCGGGCCGCGCCCCGACCTGCCTCCACGCACCGCCGACACCTGGCACCTTGTGTTACGTCAGGTTGAGCGCCCTCTCGCGGCCCGTCCGATCACTCCCTACTGTTGCTGCAACCCGACGTCCCGGTGCGCCCCGACCGCACCGACAGCGGACGCCGGCACGCTCCACCACCCCCTGCACCGTCCCGCACCCCACCGTCATCTGGAGTCCCCATGCGTCGTCGATCGCGCCTCGCGCTGTCTCTTGTCACCCTGGCCGTCGTGGCCGGCCTCGCCACCGGCTGTTCCCTCAAGCAGTCCTCGTCCAGCGAGTCGACGAGCGGCGCCGCTGCCAGCTCCGCCGCCTCCGACGTCGACGTCCCCTCGCTCGAGGGCAAGACCGTCGGCGTCGCCGCCAAGGACGTCGTCCGCGACTTCGGCCGCCTCACCTACCAGGGCGTGCAGGACCGCCTGGAGGAGCTCGGCGCCAAGGTCGTCGCCACCCAGGCCGACGCACAGGACGACAAGCACCTGGCCAACGTCGAGAACCTCGTCTCGCAGAAGGTCGACGCGATCGTCGTCATCCTCGGCGACGCGACCACCCTCGCCCCGGCGTTGCAGCAGGCGAAGGACGCCGGCATCCCGGTCTTCACGATCGACCACGCCAGCGAGAACTCGGTCAACAACATCGGTTCGGACAATTGGCAGATCGGCTCCACCCTCGCCCGCACGCTCGCCGAGGACATCGGCGGGAAGGGCAAGGTGCTCGTCTTCAACGGCTTCTACGACGTCACCCCCTGCCAGATCCGTTACGACGAGTTCAAGCTCGTGCTGAAGAACTACCCGAACATCGAGATCATCGAGCCCGAGCTGCAGGACATCTACGAGGGCACCATCGAGGACGCCAAGCAGAAGACGAACGACGCGCTCACCCGCTACCCCAAGGGCGAGATCTCGGCCGTGTGGTCGTGCTGGGACCTCCCCGCGATCGGAGCTTCGCAGGCCATCGACGCGGCGGGCCGCGATGAGATCAAGGTCTACGGCGTCGACGCCGAGCCCGGAGCGCTCGACCTGATCCAGGACCCCGACTCGGTGTACCAGTTCACGGTCGCGCAGCAGCCGACCCTGTTCGGGACGACGAGCGCGAACAACGTGGCCCTGTACCTCGGTGGCAAGCAGGACGAGGTGCCGCTGAGCACCTACCTCGACGCCGTGTTCATCGACAAGGCGAACGTCGCCGACGAGCGCAAGCGACTCGGCCTGGAATGACGCACGACACCTCGATCGACGGTCAGACCGCCCAGCGCTCGCTGGGCGGTCGGTCCGGTGCCGCGACGACCGAAGCCTCGGCTCCCGCCGTGAGCATGCGTGGCATCGCGAAGGACTTCGGCGGCGTCCGGGTGCTGGACGACGTCGACCTCGAGGTGCACCCCGGCGAGGTCGTCGCGCTCGTCGGCGAGAACGGCGCGGGCAAGTCGACGCTCATCAAGATCCTCACCGGCCTCTACACGGCGAGCGAGGGCACCATCGAGATCGACGGCGAACCGGTCGTCATCCGCAACCCGGGTGACGCCGAACGCCTCGGTGTCCGCGTCATCCACCAGGATCGCCACCTGGCCGGTCGACTCACGGTCGCGGAGCAGCTGTTCCTCGGCTCGCGCACCGCGTTCCTCACCGGCCGGCAGCTCGACCGCCGCGCCGAACGCGAGCTGCTCGACCTCGTCGGGCTCGACGTACCGGGCAAGACCCTCGTCGACGAGCTGAGCGTCGCCGAGCAGCAACTCCTACAGCTCGCGATCGCGACGATCACGCGCCCACGGGTCCTCGTGCTCGACGAACCCACCGCGCCGCTCGCCGCCGGCGACGTCGAGCGACTGTTCCGCACCGTCCGGACCCTGCAGGGCCAGGGCGTCGCCGTCATCTACATCTCCCACTACCTGCAGGAGGTGCGCGACATCGCGTCCCGCGTCGTCGTGCTCCGCAACGGTGAGCGCGTCGGTGCCCTCGACCTCGCCGATCCCGAGGCGACCCTCGACGCCATCGTCCAGCTCATGGTGGGGCGGAGCGTCGAGGAGTTCGGCGACCGCGAACGGATCGTCGCCGACGCCGGCGCCGAACCGGTGCTCGCGATCGACGGACTGACGGTCCCCGAACGTCTGCACGGCGTCTCGATCGCCGTCCGTCCGGGCGAGATCGTGGGCGTCACGGGCCTCGTCGGCTCGGGCCTCGAGGAGCTGGCCGACGCGGTCACCGGCTTGCGTGCGCACGGCGGAACCGTGCGGCTCGGCCGGGCGACGATCCGCTCGCCGCGCGCCTTCGTCCGGGCGGGCGGGGCGTACGTCCCGGCGAACCGCCACCGCGACGGCATCTTGAACCGTCAGTCCGTCCGCGAGAACCTCACGCTCGCCGCGCTCGACCGCATCACCGGGCTCGGCGGGATCCTGCGGGGTCGACGCGAGCGGGAGATCGCCGCAGACCTTGTCACGAGACTCGACGTCCGGCCCGCGAACGACACCGCGGTGGCCGGGAGCCTCTCCGGCGGCAACCAGCAGAAGGTCGTGCTCGGTCGGTGGCTCGCGGCCGGGTCGACGGTGTTCGTGCTCGACCAGCCGACCTCCGGCGTCGACATCGGGTCGCGTCAGCAGATCTACGCGGAGATCGACGCGCTCGTCGCGCAGGGCGCCGGCGTCCTGCTCGTGAGCGTCGACCTCGAGGAACTGATCGGGCTCGCCGACCGCGTCCTCGTGCTGTACCGCGGGACGATCCGGACGGAGCTGCCCCGATCGCAGGCGACCGCCGACACGATCCTCGCCTGGTCGACGGGTGCCGCCGAGGTCGCCTCCACGCCGTCGGCCCCCTCGGTCCCGCCGGTCCCTGAGCTTGTCGAAGGGCAAGAACCGCTTGTCGACGGGTCCACCTCGTCAACCGATGCGGATCCTGACAAATCAACCGCCCCGGTCCCTGAGCTTGTCGAAGGGCCCACGTCGTCTACGCAGGCTGATCCCCAGAGGTCTGCCCCGTCGGCAGGCCCCGGAGGCGCCACGCCACCCACCCGAGGAGCCTCCGCATGACCGCGCTCTCCGCTTCACCCGCTGCGCCCTCGGCTGCGGCGGAGTCCACGACGAAGCGTCGTCCGGTCTCCCGGTTGGGACTCATCGGCTACGCGATCGTCGTCATCGAGGTCGTCGTCTTCGCGGTCGCCTCGCCCGGCTTCCTCGATCCGGCCAACCTCGCGACGATCCTCACCCAGTCCGCGGTCTACGCGATCGCGGCCTTCGGCCTGTCCATCGTCGTCGTCACGGGTGGTGAGGACGTGGTCCGCGGCGGCATCGACCTCTCCATCGGCGCCGTCCTCGGCTTCTCCGGCGCGCTCGTCGCGGTGCTCCTGCAGGCCGAGCTCGGTCTGCCGCTCGCGCTGCTCATCGGGCTCGGAGCCACGGCGGTCATCGGGCTCGTGAACGGTCTCGTCGTCGTCGCCGGGATCCGCCCGCTCCTCGTCACCCTCGCGATGATGAGCATCGTCACGAGTCTCACGATCGTCATCACGAACAACGTCAAGGTGCCCGTCTCCGACGCCGGGCTGGTCTGGTTGCGGGGCGGACATGTCGTCGGTGTCCCTGCCGCGGTCGTCGTGCTGCTCGTCGTCTTCGCGGTCGCCGCCTTCGCGACCGGGCGGACCAGCTGGGGCGTGAAGAACGCCGCGGTCGGGCAGAATCCGACGGCCGCGCGGGTGGCCGGGATCGACGTCAACCGCCACATCGTCGTCAGCTACGTCCTCGCGGCGGTCCTCGCGGGGATCGCTGGCGTCCTCATGACCAGTCGGTTGTCCGCTGCCCTGCCGGGGATCGGCGAGCAGTCGCTCATCGACATCCTCCTCGCGACATTCCTGTCCATCGCGTTCTCCCGTCGGCTCGTCGTCACGATCACGGGGACCCTGTTCAGCGCCGTGTTCGTCGCGATCCTCACCAACGGCTTCAGTCAGCTCGGCGTCCCGAGCCAGTGGATCGGCATCACCAAGGGTGTGCTGATCCTGCTGGTCCTCGCGGTCGCCGCGATCCGCGAACGGAGCGTCAAGCGATGAGTGTCGACACGCACACGCAATCCTCCGCCACCACCGGCGTCTCCGTCCCGAACGCCGGATCGGCTGGACCGGGAGGCGGCGATGACCAGCGTCCCGGCGGCCCGCTCTCGAGGCTGACGGTCCGTGGCCTCGGTGCCGCGGTCCCGCAGGCGCTCGCCCCCGCCGTGCTGGCGGTGTTGCTCATCGTGTTCGCGGTGCTGTCGCCGTCGTTCCTGACCGCCGACAACCTGCTCGGGGTGCTCAACCAGAACGCGCTGCTCCTCCTCGCGGCCGTCGCGATGACGGTCGTCGTCCGCGCCGGTGGCATCGACCTCTCGATCGGTGTCGCCATCGACCTCGCGGCGCTCACCGCGTCGGCGCTCCTCGCCGACGACTACGTGGCCTGGGTGGCGATCGTCGGTGGTCTGGTCGTCGGTCTGCTCGTCGGAGCCGTGAACGCGTTCCTCATCGTGGTGCTGCGCATCCGGCCGTTCCTGGCGACACTGAGCGTCTGGTTCATCGGTGGTGGCGTGCAGCAGGTCGCGACCGACGGTGGGTCGCCCATCTACCTGTCGCGGAGCAGCGTGCCGGACGAGTTCGCGTGGTTGGGTGCCGGCACCGTGCTCGGCGTCGCCGCACCGATCGTCGTCGCCGTGCTCGTGCTGATCATCGTCTGGGCTGCGCTCGAACGGAGTCGCTGGGGTCGGGTGCTGACCGCGGCGGGGGAGCAGCCGACGGCGACCCGGATCTCCGGGCGGTTGGCTGGGACGTCGATGGCGACGGCGTTCATCTTCGCCGCCGGGATCGCGGCCATCGCCGGGCTGATCCTGGCCTCGCGGAGCCAGGGCTTCGTCGCGAACAGCGGCCAGCTCTACGTGCTCGACTCCATCGGTGCGGTGTTCATCGGGACGACGCTGAGTCGGACCGGGCGGCCGAACCTCTTCGGGACGCTCGTCGGCGTGCTCATCTTCGCGCTGCTGACGAACGGGATGAACCTCATCGGGCTGTCCTTCTACTGGCAGGGCCTCGCCCGCGGTGTCGTACTGAT
Organism: Plantibacter sp. MCCC 1A11337; assembly: GCF_013349365.1. Classification (NCBI taxonomy): domain Bacteria; kingdom Bacillati; phylum Actinomycetota; class Actinomycetes; order Micrococcales; family Microbacteriaceae; genus Plantibacter; species Plantibacter sp. MCCC 1A11337. The sequence goes on from NZ_JABJWX010000003.1 coordinate 19,248, forward strand.
CCTGATCCTGCTCCTCGGCGTCCTCCTGGCGCGCGACCGGTCCCGCAAACCCCTCACGTGACGCCCACCCGACCCTCGCTGTGGCGGTGTGGTTGCGCCAGCGCGGTGCGCTGACGCGAGCGCGCCCCATAGGTGTGAGCGCGGGTCTCTGGAGACCCGCGCTCACGCACATGACCCGCGGCGAGGCCCAGCGCATCGCGCTGGCATCGGGTCCTCCTGAGCGGGCCTCATCCCGCGCTCGGACCAGCGCGGTGCGCTGACGCGAGGAGGAACGACTCGGCGTGGGCGCGCCCCACACGCGTGAGCGCGGGTCTCTGGAGACCCGCGCTCACGTCCATGCCCCGCGGTGACGTCAGCGCACCGCGCTGGCATCACTCGAAGGGACGGATCAGACTCGGAGGTCGAGCCAGGCGACCTGCTCCGGGGTCAGCTTCAGGGACAGGGCGTCGGTCGACGAACGCGTCTCCTCGATGGACCGCGGCCCGATGAGGGCGAAGGTCGGGAAGTCCTGCGCCAGCACGTAGGCCAGAGCGATCGCGGTCGGCGCGACACCCAGCTCGGTGCCGAGCTGACGGGCACGGGCCAAGCGCTCGAAGTTGTCGTCGCTGTAGTAGCAGCGCACGAGATCCGGGTCCGACAGGTCCTCGGGTTCGGCACGCCCGGTGAAGAAGCCGCGCGCCTGCGACGACCACGGCAGCAGCGGCGTCTTCGTCTCCTCGAGCCACGCGCGGCTCGTCGGATCCGTCACCTCCACGCACCCGGCCCACGGTACGTCGAGTGCGCGGGCGAGACCGAAGTGGTTGCTCAGCGCCGCGAAGCCCCGCTTCCCGTTCGCCGCCGCATAGGCGTTCGCCTCCTCGAACCGCTCGATCGACCAGTTGGAGCCACCGAACGCACGGATGCGACCGGCCTCGGCGTGCTCGTTCAGCACGTCGACGAACTCGCCCACCGGCACCTCGACGTTGTCGCGGTGCATCAGGTACAGGTCGAGGTGGTCGGTGCCGAGCCGGTCGAGGCTCTCGAACAGCTGGCGCGAGATCGACTCCGGGTCGCAGAACGGCGTGTGCGCACCCTTGCCGATCACCACGACGTCGTCCCGGAGGCCACGGTTGGCGAGCCAGCGTCCGAGCAGCTGCTCCTGCAGACCGTCGCCGTACAGCCAGGCCGTGTCGAAGGCGTTGCCGCCGCGCTCGAAGAAGTCGTCGAACATCGCCGACGCGTGCGACAGGGTCTGCTGGTTGTCGACACCCATCACGAGCCGGGAGATGTCGTGGTCGATGCCCGCGATGCGGCCGGTCGGCATCGGGAGTTCGGCGCGCACGGCGAGCGGCCGGCCGGAACCGGTCGGGATGTCGGTGTCGATCGACTCGAACGGGTACTCGAGGCCGACCGCCTCGCGCCAGCGGTCGAGGGTCGCCGCGTTGCCGAGCGAGTCCGCCCAGCGCATCTGCGGTGCCTGACCGGCCTCGGCGAACGCAGCGACCGCGTCGGCCTGGATCGCGTACTGCGGCGCCCCGGGGATGTGGATCGACTCCGTGCCCGAGATGGTGCGGACCTCGATCGTCGACCCGTCCTCGACCGACGGCAACCACGGGTCGGACACGATGATCTGGCCCGTCGAACCCGTGACGACGACGCGGTTGTCGTCCTGCATGCGCACGCCGCTCGTGACGTGCGCCGTGATGCCTGACGGGAACACGAGCGACGCGCTGGCCCACTCGTCGACGCCGGTCGAGCCGATGGTGCCGTTCCCGGTGACCTCCGTCGGGTCGGCGAACGGTGCACCCACGGCGGCACCGGCGACGAGCCTCGCGATGGAGACCGGGTAGCCGCCGACGTCGAGGATCCCGCCGCCCGCCAGCTCCGGGTTCATGAGTCGGTGCTCGGCCGGGAGGTTCGCGGCGAACGCGAACGACGCCTCGATGTGCTCGACCTCGCCGATGGCCCCGGACGACACGAGTTCGACGAGCTTGGCGGTCTGCGGGTGGAAGCGGTACATGAACGCCTCGGCGAGGTACACGCCGGCACGCCGGGCGGCCTCGATCGCGAGCATCGCACCGGCGCGGTTGACCGAGAGCGGCTTCTCGCTGACGATGTGCTTGCCCGCTTCCGCCGCTTCGATCACCAGCCGGACGTGTTCCGTGTGCGGGGTCGCGATGTAGACCGCGTCGACGCCGGGGTCGGCCAGCAACTCGGCGACGGAGCCGTACCCGCGGACGGGAGCCGTGCCGTCCCCGAAGCGCTCGCCGAACTCCTCGGCACGCGACGCGTCACGACTGGCGACGGCGGCGAGTCGACCGGTGCGACTCGCGTGCAGCTCGGTCGCGAACCGTTCGGCGATCGTTCCGGGTCCGATGATGCCCCAGGCGACGTGTTCCATATGGTGGTGCTCCTCAACGTTGATCGGCGGTGCGATGGTCTGTGGTGAACGTCACCGTGAACGTTCACGGTGTGAGCGTATCAGTACGATGTGACCATGACCAGGCCGCGCGACGATCACGCTCCAGCGCGAGCGACGATCATCGACGTCGCCCGGGTCGCCGGTGTCTCCCGCCAGACCGTGACCCGAGCGCTCAACGGGATGCGCGACGTCAGCGACGCCACCAGGCAACGGGTCGTCGAGGTCGCAGCCTCGCTCAACTACCGGCCGAACCGCGCTGCGCAGCACCTGGTGAGCGGCCGGACGACGACGCTCGGACTGGTCGTCGACGACCTGCGGAACCCCTACTACCCGGAGCTCGCGGCCGCCCTCGTGCAGCAGGCGGCCGAGCGGGGATGGACCGTGTTGGTCGCCGAGGTCGGGGGAGCGGCGAACGCATCGGGCGACCGGCCCGCCGCCGCGGATCGCGGGCCGGACCTCCCCGACGCGGAACGTGCGCAGCTCGCCGAACTCGCGCGGCAGGTCGATGCGGTCGTCGGGCGCAACGGCGCCGACCACGGAGCACTCCAGGGCGCCTTCGCCACCATCCCGTTCGTCTCCCTCGGCGACCATCGGCCAGAGGAGTCCGAGGCCGGAGCGGACCCGTCCGACGCGCAGCCCGCGCTGCAGGTGGCGGGCGTCGACATCGACTTCGAGGACGGCATCCGACAGGCGCTCGCCCACTTCGTCGCGACCGGGCGCCGGTCGATCGCGATGATCGACGCCTCGGCGGAACCGTCCGGACGGCGTCTCGCGTACCGGGCGTTCCTCGACGAGCACGGCCTGCCGTGGTCGGAGGCGTCGGAGACCTGGGCGGAGGACACCCACCAGGGCGGGGTCTCGGCCGCCCTGCGTTGCCGCGCCGCGATGCCCGACGTCGACGCCGTACTCGTCTTCAACGACGTCATGGCGGTCGGCGTGCTCAAGGGCCTCGCCCGTGCCGGGGTCGGCGTGCCGGAGGACGTCGCCGTCATCGGCATCGACGGACTCGACCTCGGTCGCTTCGTCACCCCTGAGCTGACGAGCGTCGCCGTCGACAAGGGTGACATCGCACGGCACAGCCTGGAGTTGCTCGACGGCATGATGTCCGGCACGCTCCCGCTCTCGGGGCCGTCCGTCCGACGCTCGGTGGGTGTCTCGCTCGTCGTCCGCGAGTCCGCCTGAGCTGATCCACTGAGCCACTCCGCCTGAGCCGCACCGGCCCCGTCGTCCGGACGGTCGCGGACGACACGGCAGACTGGTCACATGTCTGAACTCCTCGCCCTCTGTCGCGTCGAAGCCCTCCGGGTGGACGACGGGTCGATCGGTGTCACCGCGATCGACAAGCGCCCGGTCGACGAGCCGCTGCACGTGCGGCCGATGGGGCTGTACGGCGACGTGCAGGCCGATCGCAAACACCACGGCGGCCTGACGAAGGCGCTCTACGCCTACGCCGAGGAGGACGCGCGGTTCTGGGAGGGCGAGCTCGGTCGGGAGATCACGCCGGGGCTGTTCGGGGAGAACCTCCGTACGCAGGGGCTCGACGTGAACGGTGCCGAGATCGGTGAGCGCTGGCGGATCGGCGACACCCTCGTCGTCGAGGTGACCTGTCCGCGCACCCCGTGCGGCACCTTCCAGCGGCGCCTGGGCGAGCCGCGGTGGGTGAAGCGCTTCGCCGACGCCGCACGGCCCGGCGCCTACCTCAAGGTGGTCAAGAGCGGGACGGTGCAGGCGGGCGACCCGATCGAGATCGTCCGACAGCCCGGCCACGGCGTGACCATCGCCTCCTGGTTCGCCGCGGCGGACGAGGCGCAGGCGGTCACCCTCGAGCAGTCGGAGCAGTCCGGCGCCGTGGTGCTGGCCCCGGAGATCCATGAGTCGATCAAGCAGCTCCGCCGCAAGCGGCCCGTCTGAGCTTCGCCGTCGCGTCCTCGCACCTGTGCGACCGCTGAGTGCAAGCCCCGCCCGGAACAGTCCGGAAGCGGACGCTGTTGCATACCATGGAGCCGAAGACCGGAGCACGCGGGGACCCCGCACGGTGCTCGGCACGAAGGAGGAGTCACGATGAGTGCAGCAGACGAGCAGAGCACGACGACCGAGCGCGCGGTGCTGGCCGGCGGATGCTTCTGGGGCATGGAAGACCTCGTCCGGAAGATGCCGGGCGTGAAGTCGACGCGCGTGGGCTACAGCGGTGGCGATGTCGCCAACGCGACCTACCGCAACCATGGCACCCACGCGGAGGCCCTCGAGGTCGTCTTCGACCCGAGCAAGCTGTCCTTCCGCGAGCTGTTGGAGTTCTTCTTCCAGATCCACGACCCGTCGACGAAGAACCGCCAGGGCAACGACGTCGGCCTGAGCTACCGCTCGGCGATCTTCTTCACCTCGCCCGAGCAGGAGCGAGTCGCGCGCGACACGATCGCCGACGTCGACGCCTCAGGGCTCTGGCCCGGCAAGGTCGTCACCGAGGTCGAGCCGGTCTCCGAGTTCTGGGAGGCGGAGCCGGAGCACCAGGACTACCTGGAGCGCATCCCGTGGGGCTACACCTGCCACTTCGTGCGCCCGGGCTGGAAGCTCCCGCGCCGCGCCGAGGTCGCGGAGCAGGCCACCGCGTAAGTACCTTCGCAGCGCCCGTCACCTCGGTGTCGGGCGCTGTGCTGTGCGTGGACCGGCAGACTCAGACGCCGTCGGCGCGCGAGGAGTTGACGGCGTCCGAGGCCAGTCGTGGCGCGAATCGCGGGTCGAACTGCAGCGGTGGATCGTCGGGTGACGCGAGCGACGGTTTGCCGAGGCGGACCCACTCGAGGTACTGGAGGTAGGGGTCGGACCCGGCATCGACCGGCGCATCGACGATGCGCTTGCGTCCCCACGGCCACTTCCACCCCACGATCAGCATCCTACGGACGGTTCCTGAGGATCCGCGGACCATCACGGCACGATCTCGCAACGATGCCACCGCCTCGTGCTCGTTTCGTCCGACGGATAGGGGAGTTGTCCATCCCGCGGCCGTGCTGTCATGATGAAGCACGGCGGAGATAGCTAGACAGTCGAGATACTTCGACGGTTGTCCGGACCCGGTCATCGCACCCGCCGAGAGAGGTCGTTCCATGGGCTCCACCGGTAGCGAGACGTCTGAACTCCGCCGTGCGTGGGTGGAGCAGCTCACGGCAGACCGCTTCGGCGTCTTCGTGGGCGACCGGCGCGTCGGGTTCATCGACGTGGACTGGCCACTGCACGTCGCCCTGCGCGGAACCGACTACGAGACGGCGGTCGAGGTCGATCGCGCGATCCGGTTCGATCAGGCGCTGCGTGCCGTCCTCGCCGCCTGAGTGGTCTCCGGTGTCCGGCGGCTATGATCGCAGCACGATTCGGGTGGACGATCGGCCGGGCGATACTCGTTCGGGCCCGCGAGGCGGAGGGGGACTGACATGACCGACTCCTTCAGTGCCGAGCCGTGGGCATCCGGCCTCCCGGTCCTCGAGCTGCCGATGTTCCCACTCGGCTCCGTGCTGTTCCCACACATGCCGCTCGCCCTGCGGCTCTTCGAGGAGCGCTACCTCACCATGTTGGCGCACCTGCTCGAGGCCGAGGACCCGGCGTTCGGCGTCGTGCTCATCGAGCGCGGCCGTGAGACGGGAGGCGGTGAGCACCGCTTCCGCACCGGGACCGTGGCGGAGATCGTCGAGGTCGACGGCGGCGAGGGCTTCGTCGCGGTGATCGCCGAGGGCGGTCAGCGCTTCGAGGTGACCGACTGGCTGCCGGACGACCCGTATCCACGCGCTGAGATCCGAGCCCTCGACGACCTGGAGTGGGACGATCGCTGGGAGCCGTTGCGGGATGAGACCGAGGCGGCGGTGCGGCGTTCGCTCGCGGTGGCCAGCGAGTTCAGTGAGCAGCAGTGGGCCTCGGTCGTGGAACTCGCCGACGACCCGCTGGAGTCGTCCTGGCAGCTGGCGGGCATCGCGCCGGTGAGCGAGATCGACCAGATGCGGTTCCTGTCGGCCGGTTCGCTCGAAGAGCTGCTGGTCGGCGTGCGCGATCGCGCCACCGAGGCGGGCGAGGCGTTCATCGCGGGTGGCATCGCCGACGCGGATGACGAGGACTGGGACATCCTCGGCGACTGAGCCCCGACGCCGCACCTCGACAGGCTTGGTGACCGGAGTGCTCGTGACCGGGTGCACTCGGTGACCGGAGTGCTCGTGACCGGGTGCACTCGGTGACCGGAGTGCTCGTGACCGGGTGCACTCGGTGACCGGTTGGATCCGGTCCCCGGAAGCTCGCCTCCCGCTCCACCATTCACCGACCCTCCCCTCCGCCGGTCACTGAGCCTGTCGAAGTGCCCTTGCGCATTCGTGGAAACGCTTTACTATTTCCTATAGGATCTTTTTGACCGGGAGCACCAGCCCCGAGCAGTCCCTGAGCGCAATGGAGCATCATGACGGATACGACCGCGACCGCGTCGACCCCCCGATGGACCGCCGACACCTGGCCCATCGCCACCTGCCTGCACGGCATCCCACCCGTCGACCGCAACGGCGTCTCCCTGCACGACGCGGAACCCGAAGCGTGGGACGACCTCTTCGCGCAGGTCGCCGGCGTCGGGTTCACCCTCGCCGAACTGCCCGACAGCCATGTCCGGCCCGCCGACCTCGAACCGTCCCGTCGCGACGAGTTCCTCGCCATCGCGAAGTCGCACGGCGTCGGTGTCCCGTCCGTCCACCTGCAGCGGCAGAGCGTGATCATGCCGGGCCACGAGGAGCGCAACCTCGAGTACGCGCACCGCACGATCGACGCCGCGGCGGAGTGGGGGATGCAGGTGTTCTCCACCGGCCTACACCAACCGTTCAACGACGCGCAGCGCAAGGCGCTGTGGTTCTGGACCGCGCAGGGCCCGAAGGACCCCGACGACCCCGAGGTCTGGAACGCCGCCGTCAGTCGCATCCGCGAGCTCGGCAAGCACGCGGCCGAGGTCGGCCTGCCGCTCGCACTCGAGCTCTACGAGGACACCTACCTCGGCACCGCCGACAGCGCGGTCCGGTTCGTGGAGGAGGTCGGGCTCGACAACGTCGGCCTGAACCCCGACGTCGCGAACCTCATCCGCCTGCACCGCCCGGTGGAGGACTGGCGCGAGCTGTTCGCCAAGACCCTGCCCTACGCCAACTACATGCACGTGAAGAACTACACCCGCGACGAGGCGGCCGACGGCAGCTGGGCGACGTCCGTGCCCTCCACGATGGAGGCCGGGCTCATCAACTACCGCCAGGTCTTCCGCGACGCCGTCGAGCTCGGCTTCAACGGCATCATCCTGGCCGAGCACTACGGCGGCGACAGCCTCGGCATGTGCTCCACCAACCAGAAGTACATCAGGACCCTGCTGCCGCAGGCCTGATCCAGACGACCACAGGAGAGCCTCATCATGACCACACACACCATCGCCGTCGTCGGATCGGGGTACATGGGCGGCGGCATCGCCCAGGTACTCGCGCTGTCCGGCGCCACCGTCCGCATCGCCGACATCTCCGAGGAGATCGCGCGCAAGAACTACGACCGCCTCATCGCCGAGGCCGAGCAGTTCGTCGCCGACGGACTCTTCCCGGCCGACGCCGTGGAGCGGATCCGCGCCAACGTCTCGCCCGCCGCGTCCATCGAGGAGGCGGTCTCCGGAGCCGACTTCATCGAGGAGGCCGTCCCCGAGAAGATCGAGATCAAGCACGAGACCCTCCGTCGCATCAGCGCCGCAGCCTCACCCGACGCCATCATCGGCTCGAACACCTCGACCATCCTCATCGGTTCACTCGCCGAGGCCGTCACGAACCCGGAGCGGTTCCTCGGCGTCCACTTCTCGAACCCTGCCCCGTTCATCCCCGGCGTCGAACTCATCCCGCACGAGACCACCGCCGATGCGGCGATCGCGACCGTCGAGGAGATCGTCGCGGCGACCGGCAAGGAGACCGCCCGCGTCAAGGACGCCACCGGCTTCGTGCTGAACCGCCTGCAGTACGCGCTGTTCCACGAGGCGACGCAGCTCGTCGAGGAGGGCGTCGCGACGCCCGAGGACATCGACACGATCGTCCGCACCACCTTCGGCTTCCGGCTCCCCGTCTTCGGTCCCTTCGCGATCGCCGACATGGCCGGACTCGACGTGTACTCGTTCTGCTACGCCTCGCTCCAGACCCGGTGGCCCGAGCGGTTCGCCACACCGGACTCCCTCAAGGAACTCGTCGACGCCGGCAAGTTCGGCACCAAGTCGGGTGCCGGCTACCTCGACGTCCCGGCCGACCGCACTCCCGAGCTGATCGCCTACCGCAACAAGGCGTACGTCGCGATCAAGCGGCTCATGGACGAGCTCGGCCCTGCACCCATCAACTGAGCGCCGCGCCGACCGAACGCAACGTCCGACTCGATCGGACACCGACTTCACCACTCCCACGCAGAAAGGCCGGCCATGACCGCCACCACCTTCCCCGAATCCAAGACCGTCGTCCTCACCGGCGCAGCCTCCCCGCGCGGCATCGGTCGGGCCTCAGCCCATCACCTCGCCGAACTCGGCTGGAACATCGGGATCATCGACCTCGACGAGGCTGCGGCGCAGGCGGTCGCCGCCGAGATCGCGGAGCAGCACGGGGTGCAGGCGGCCGGCGCCGGCGCGAACGTCGCCGACGAGGCGCAGGTGCGTGCCGCGTTCGACGCGCTCGAGGCCGCCCTCCCACAGCTCGTCGCCCTCGTGAACCTCGCGGGCGTCGCCTCACCGGTGCCCTACCTCGAGGTGAGCGCCGACGAGTGGCAGCGCGTCATCGACATCAACCTCAACGGCGTCCACTACACGACCCGCCGTGCGGTCGAGTCGATGGTGTCGAACGGCGTCGGTCGTGTCGTCAGCCTGTCGTCCGTCTCCGCCCAGCGCGGCGGCGGCACCTTCAGCAAGACGGCCTACTCAGCGGCGAAGGCCGGCGTGATCGGCTTCACCCGCAGCGTCGCCCGCGAGCTCGGCCACGACGGCATCACGGTCAACGCCATCTCGCCCGGACCCATCGACACCGACATCATGGGCGGCACCCTCACCGAGGAGCGCAAGACGGCCATGGCCGCCGACGGCGTCCTGCCGCGCATCGGCACTCCGCGCGACATCGCGGCCGCCATCGCCTACCTCATCAGTGAGGACGCCGGCTTCGTCACCGGTCAGACGCTGAACGTCGACGGCGGCCTCTACATGCACTGATCCACCACACGCACCACGAGCGAACGGAGCAGCACCATGCAGCACCTCACCGGTCAGTGGACCAAATCCCGGTTGATCTTCCTCGGTCTCGGCGTCGTCTTCGTCGGCATCGGCCTCTGGATGATCATCCCCTCGATGGTCTCCTGACCACCGCCAGCAGCAGTAACGCCAGTAGCACCCACCCGCACCAGTCATCTCAAAGGAGAGTGTCTTGTCCACACCCAATCCGCCGGCGATCGGATCGACCAACGATCCGGCGCTGAAGTCGGCGATCCGCAAGGCGTCGAAGCACCTCATGCCGATGCTCGTCATCCTGTACTTCGTCGCGTTCCTGGATCGCACGAACGTCGGCTTCGCCGAGGAGGCGCTCAGCGTCGACCGCGGCATCTCGAACGGTGCCTTCGCCCTCGGTGCCGGCATCTTCTTCATCGGCTACGCGATCTTCGAGATCCCGAGCAACCTGCTGCTGAAGAAGTTCGGCGCCCGGTTCTGGCTCGCCCGCATCGCAGTGACCTGGGGCATCGTCGCCGCCCTGTTCGCCTTCACGACGAACGACACGATGTTCATCGTCCTGCGCTTCCTGCTCGGCGTGACCGAGGCCGGGCTCTTCCCCGGCGTCATCATGTTCCTGTCGGAGTGGTTCCCGAACAAGGTCCGCGTCCAGATGTTCTCGATCTTCTACCTGGCACAGCCCTTCTCGCAGATGCTCGGCGCCCCGCTGAGCGGTGGCCTCATCAGCTTCGGTGACGCCCTGACCCCATGGCACGGCTGGCAGGTGATGTTCTTCGCCGAGGGCATGCTCGCGGTCCTCGCCGGTTTCGCCGCGCTCTACTTCCTCACCAACTCGCCGCAACAGGCGAAGTGGCTGGACCAACAGGAGAAGGACTCGTTGACGGCCGCGATGGAACGCGAGGACACCGTCCGGCAGTCGGACGGCCCGACCGGTATCGCGAAGGCGATGACGAGTTGGAAGGTGTGGTACTTCACCATCATCTACTTCTGCCTGCAGATCGCGGTGTACGGCACGACGTTCTACCTCCCGCAGCAGGTGTCGAACCTCATCGGTCAGGACGTCGGCTGGCAGGTCGGTCTCGTGGCGGCCATCCCGTGGCTCGTGGGTCTGTTCGCCTGCTACTACGTGGGGCGGAACGCGAACACGGTCGTCCGGCGCCGCACCTGGGGCACGTGGTTCTACATCTCCACCGGCGTGTTCATCCTGGCCTCGGCCTGGGCGGGCGCGAACAACCAGCCGATCCTCGGCATCCTGTTCATCACCATCGCGGTGGCGAGCTTCCTCTCGGTCGGGCCGATCACGTGGGCCTACCCGACGGCGTTCCTCACCGGAACGGCTGCGGCGGCGGGCATCGGCCTGATCAACTCGCTCGGTAACCTCGGCGGCTTCGTCGCCCCGATCATGCGCACCGGGATCAACGAGAGCGTGCCGACCGACAGCGGTGTCTGGGGTGTGGTCTCGCTCGGCGTGTTCGCCTTCCTCGCGGCCGCGATGCTCTACTGCACCCGGTTCTTCCGTGGGGCGAAAGCGGACGAGCTGCTCGAGACGACGGCGACCCGCACGGCGCACTAGTCACGACGCAACTCCCGGACGGGGTCGATCGCTCAGGCGGTCGGCCCCGTTCTGCGCCCTTCGACAGGCTCAGGGACCGGAGGAAGGCGGCTCAGGGACCGGAGAAAGGCGGCTCAGGGACCGGAGGAGGGCGGCTCAGTGCTCGGCGTCGGTGCGGGCGCGGGTGCGCACGAGCTCGATGTGCGAGCGCATGGCAGCCGCGGCGGCCTCGGGGCCGTCGGAGAACGCGTCGAGGATGGCGCGGTGCTCGACGACCGCCTGGTCGGCGTCGGTGACACCCGTCTCGACCGTCTGGCGCATGCGGTGCACGCGGGTGGAGATGCCCTCGGACATGTCGAGGAGGAAGGGGTTGCGGGTGCCCTCGAAGATGAGGTGGTGGAAGTTCCAGTCCACCGCGAAGTACTCGCGGAGGAGTGCGACGGGGATCTCGCCGGCCGACGCCGCGGCGCGCACCCTGGCGGTCATCTCGACGTGCTGCGCGAGGGCGACCTCGAGGGCCGGGACGAGCTCGTCGGCGTGGGCGGCGGCCAGCGCGGTGGCGCCGCTCTCGAGCACGATGCGGGCGTCGAACAACGACTCGAGCTGGTCGTCGGCGAGCGGCGGTGCCACCCGGTAGCCCTTGTGGGTGACGCGGGTGACGAGCCCGGTGCGTTCCAACTGGACGAGTGCCTCGCGGACCGGCGTCGGGGAGACGTCGAGGTCACGGGCGATGGCGTCGATGGACAGCCGGGCGCCCGGTTCGATGCCGGAGCTGAGCAGCATGTCGAGCACCAGCTCGTAGACGCGGTCGCGCAGACCACGGCGCTCGAGCGAGGAGGAGGCGCCGAGCGGGAACACGGCATCAACCACGGCAGGCTCCGAAGGGTGTGCTCGAGGCGTCGTCACGGAGGGGGACCTCCGGCCGAGCGGCCGCGATGATCGTCGATGACCAGTTTACGGGGCCTCCAGCTGTCATCGCGGCAGGTCGGAGCCCGCGCGGTCGAGACCGGCCACCTCGTCGAGCACCAGCGCGAGGGCTGCCGGATCGTGGGCGAAGCGGCCGAGGAAGACCCCGTCGACCGCGTCGCCGATCGTGGTGAGCAGGCCGGGTCCGGCGCTCCCGCCGTAGATGACGGCCGAGGAGGTGTCGACCACACCCCTCGTGTCGAGGACGTCGAGGTGACCACGCAGCCGGAGGCACACCGCGCGGATGTGGGCTGGACTCGCGGCCTCGGAGGCACCGATGGCCCAGTGCGGTTCGTAGGCGACGATGAGGCGGCCCACGATCCCGGCGGCGACCGCCCCCGCCAGGGCGTCGTCGAGCTGTGCGACGCATTCCTCAGCCGCCGTCTCGGCGTCTCCGCGCTCGGCCTCTCCGATGCACAGCACCGGCGCGAGCCCGTTGCGGAGCGCGGCGGTCGTCTTCGCGCGGACGACGTCGGGCGTCTCGCCGAACAGTCGGCGTCGCTCCGCGTGTCCGACCTCGACGACCTCGCAGCCGACCTCGCGGAGCTCCGCACCGCTCACCTCGCCGGTGAACGCCCCGGTGTCCTCGGTCGCGAGGTCCTGCGCCCCCACGGACGCGACGCCGTGGAGTCGCTCGACCGCGCCGGTCACCGAGAGGTATCCGGGGATGACGAACAGCTCAGCCGCGCCGGATCGGAGTGCGTGGTGCTCGGCCGACACCCCCGCGACGACCGAGCACCAGTCGAGCGTCTGCGCGTGCCCGAAGTACATCTTCAGGCTCACGCCGACGAGTCTGGGACGTCCTGACATCAGGACGCTTCGTATGCGCTGATCTCCTGCACCTTGTCGTTCGACGCGCTCGAGGCGTCGAACTCGTAGGTGAGCCACTCGCGCACGTTGCGGCGGGCGAGTTCGATGCCGACGACGCGCTGGCCCATGCAGAGCACCTGGGCGTCGTTCGACAGCACTCCGCGTTCGACGGAGAAGCCGTCGTGTGCGGTGACGGCGCGGATGCCCGGGACCCTGTTCGCCGCGATCGCGACACCGAGGCCCGTGCCGCAGATGAGCAGCGCGCGGTCGGCCTCGCCGCGGGCGACGATCTCGGCCGCGGTCACCGCGACGGTCGGGTAGTTGGTGTGGCCGTCGGCGTCGACCCCGACGTCGACCACGGAGGCGACCAGAACGCTCGCCTCGAGGTCGCGCTTGAGGATCTCCTTGTAGTCGTAACCGGCGTCATCGGAGCCGATGACGATTCGCCAGGTGCGGGTCATGGTGTGCCTTTCGTTGTTGGAGCGGGGCCCGTCGACAGGCTCAGGGACCGGTGCAGGGGTCGCTTCAGGGAGCGGGTTGTGTGTCGGTGGATCGGGCGTCAGCGCTCGGCGAGGAGGGTGCCGACACGCTCGACGATGAGGGCGAGCGAGATGGCTCCGGGGTCCTCGACACCGACGGCCTTCGAGCCGTGCGAGCGGGCGCGGCCCATGCCGGGCATGAGACCGGCCGTGTCGTGGGCAGCGGTGGTGGCCGCTGCCGCCGCCGTGGTCCAGGCGGTGGAGAGGTCGTCGCCGGCGGCGACGCGCTCGGCCAGCGTGTCGGCGAACGGGACCAGCGCGTCGACGAGCGTCTTGTCGCCGACGGACGCCTTGCCGTAGCGCATGACGGCGTCCTTGGCGGCGGTCACGCCCTCGCTCACAGCGGTGGCGGTCGGGCGCTCGGCATCACCGAGGCGCTCGCCGAGGGTGCGGAGCATGACGCCCCACAGGGCACCCGAGGTGCCACCGGCGCGGTCGGACCAGGCGTCGCCCGCGCGGTCGAGGACGGTCGCCACGCCGGCTCCGGTCTCGCGCAGGCGCTCGGCCTCGGCGGCGGCGGCGGTCGCCCCGCGGTCCATGCCGATGCCGTGGTCGCCGTCTCCGACGATGGCGTCGAGTCGTCCCAGCTCGTCCGCGTGCTCCGCGAGGAGTTCGTGGATCGCGGAGATCGCGTCGGCCACGACGGCCGCCGACTCCTGCGACTCGAGCGAGGCGTCCGGGACCTGGAAGGCGACGTCCTCGGTGTCGTCGGCGGCCACGGTCTCGAGCGCGCCGGTGTCGACGGCACCCGTGCGGAACGCGGGCGTGTCCGCAGCGGCACTCCACAGTCGCTCCAGCTCCTCGTCCACCCAGAGCAGGGTGAGCGAGACGCCGGCCATGTCGAAGCTCGTGCAGAACTCACCGACCTGCGGGTCGACGAGGGTGATCCCGGCGTCCTCCAGCAGGGAGGCGATGCGGTCGTAGACGACGAACAGCTCTTCGGACTTCACGGAGCCGAGGCCGTTGAGGATCGGGACGACACGCGCTCCCTTCGGCGTGACGCCCTCCGGGATCTCGGCCTCGGCCAGGAGGTGGTGCACGAACAGCTCCGCCAGTCCGTCCGCGGAGGGGATGTCGGTCTCGTCGATGCCGGGCTCGCCGTGGATGCCGAGCCCGACGGCCATGCGTCCCTCCGGTACGGAGAACAGCGGTTCGTCGGCACCGGGCAGCGTGCACCCGGAGAACGCGACACCCATCGAACGGGTCCGGGCGTTGGCCAGGACCGCCACGCGCTCGACATCGTCGATGGAGTACCCACCAGCGGCAGCGCCGCCCGCGACCTTGAAGACGGTGAGGTCGCCCGCGATCCCGCGGCGCTTCTCGAGTTCGGTGGGTGGTGCGCTGAAGATGTCGTCGGTCACGGTGACGGTGCGGCAGTCGATGCCGTCGGCACGCACGGCGTCCTGGGCAGCGGTGAAGTGCAGGACGTCGCCGGCGTAGTTGCCGTAGCTGAGGAGGACACCCCGTCCCTGCTCGCTCGCGCGGACGACGCTCTCCACCTGGTGCGCGGACGGCGAGGCGAAGAGGTTGCCCATGGCCGCACCATGGGCGAGTCCTGGGCCGACGAGGCCGGCGAAGGCGGGGTAGTGGCCGGATCCGCCACCGATCACGAGGGCGACCTCCGGTTCCGCGGACTTCGTGGAGCGCGACACCCCGCCGGAGACCTTGCGTACCCAGCGTCCGTTGGCGCGGACGAAGCCGTCCACCATCTCATCCGCGAAGTCGGCCGGTCGGTTCCAGAGCCTGGTCATCTGCATCTCCTCGTCATCGAGTCCGTCGATCCGGCGCAAGCCGGCACATCGCGATAATCCTATAGGATATTGGAACCGACCGGAACCCTGAGCTGCGCAGAACTCAGGAGACCGCAGGCGGGTCGGCACCGTCGGGCGGCGGCCGGAGACGACGCGCCGGGGAGCACCTGAGTTGCGAACGTGTGACTCCGAGAGGCACACGTCGACGGCGTCCCGACGGCTGAACCTGCCGAGGCTCGAGTGGGGGAGACCCGGCCCCGGCAGGTTCGGCGATCGGGACGCCGGCGATCAGGGACGCGTGGCGGTCGACTCCGTGTGCGCGGATTCGACGCGTTCCGCACGGCGTGCCGCGAGGAGCGAGGGCGTGATCGCGAAGGTGATGCTCGATGAGCGGCGCGGAGCGGTCGCCCGCAGGAAGCCGAGCCGCTCGGCCAGGGCGATGGACCTGGTGTTCTCCGGCTCGATGACGGCCGTCACGGTCTTCGCCCCGACCTCGCGGAACGCCAGGTCGATCATGGCTGCCGAGGCCTCGCTCGCGAGACCACGTCCGCCGACGGCGGGGTCGAGGACCCATCCGATCTCGACCGAGCGCTCGGCGGGCTGGACGTCGCGGAGGTGCAGGGAGACGTCGCCGACGAGCCGTCCGTCGTGCTCGACGGCCAGGGCGAGGAAGTCGCCCGACTGCCAGAGGCGGCTGTGCCGGACGCGGTGGCGCAGGTGCTCGCGAGACGCCTCCCGGTCGCGGACGGGCCACGGCAGGTGCTCGACGACCTCGGGCGTGGACTGGATGCGATACCAGGCCTCGGCGTCCTCCAACCGGTGGCGACGCAGGACGAGACGGTCGGTGCTGATCGGGTGCGCGTCGACCGGAGCCTCGATCCGCGGCCCGCGGAGGAAGCGAGGACGTGAGACGCCTGCCGGGAACAGGGGACGCAGAGCCCGGACCGCGGCGGCGAGGCCGCTCCGGATCCGGTCCGCGGGCTCGGCCGTCGCTCCGGCCGTCCGGCGACGGCGGGGGGCGAACGACGTGCCCAGGGGCTCTGCTCGGGTCATGCCCTCCACGGTAGGCACCGCACCCATGGGCTCGGCCTGAAAAGATATGAGGCCTCTATGAATCGCCCGTCGCTCCCACGCCTCGCAGCTCGACGACGGATAATCGACCCATGCCCTCCGACCTGCCAACGCAGATCGTCGACTCGGGGCGCCGCCGGGCGGTCCTCGCCAAGCTACCGCGGATGTACCGGGCCGACGGTTCACCCATCCGCGTCCTCCTCGTCGACGACGAAGCGGTCCTGACCGACCTCGTGAGCCTGGCCCTCGGCTACGAGGGGTGGGTCGTGGACGTCGCCACCAACGGTCGCGAGGCCGTCCAGCGCTACCGCACGGAACGTCCGGACGTCGTCGTCCTCGACATCATGCTGCCCGACATGGACGGGTTGAGCGTCCTTCGCCAGCTCCGCAGCTTCTCGCAGGGGGAGCCGGAATCGGGCACCCCGACCCTGTTCCTCACCGCACGCGACTCGGTGGACGACCGCATCATGGGACTCACCGCTGGCGGCGACGACTACATGACGAAGCCGTTCTCGCTCGAGGAGCTCGTGGCCCGCCTCCGTGGTCTCCTCCGCCGTACCGCGCACGTCGTGTCCGACGACGACTCCCGCATCACGATCGGCGGGCTCTTCCTCGACGAACGCAGCTACGAGGTCAGCCGCGACGGCGAGCCGGTGGCGCTCACGACGACGGAGTTCGAACTGCTGCGCTACTTCATGCGCAACCCGAAGCGCGTGCTGAGTCGCGCCCAGATCCTCGATCGCGTGTGGAACTACGACTTCGCCGGCAAGGCGAGCATCGTCGACCTCTACGTCTCCTACCTCCGCAAGAAGATCGATGCCGATCGGGCGCCGATGATCCACACCGTCCGCGGTGTCGGATACGTGCTGCGGCCGGTCGAATGAGCACCGCTTCGGTTCCGACTGCGGGCGTGCCGACGCCTCGGGCGGACCGGCGGCACCCGTGGACGCTCCAGCGACGGCTGGTGACGGGCATCGCCGCGGTCATCGCCGCGGTCCTCGCGGTGTCGGGCATCCTCACGATCGTCACGGTCGAAGCGTCGGTCACCGCCGTCGTCGACACCCAGCTCACGGGATCGATGGAGGCCTTCGAACACTCCGTGGTGAAGTTCCACGATCAGCAGGCCGGTGGGGGAGCCGTGGTGGACCCCGATGCCACGCGCGGTGAGCCCGGCTACGTCAAACCGTTCGTCGACTACGTCGGCCACGGGCCCGGCACGCTCATCGCGCTCGTCGCTGACGGTGCGGTCGTCGACTCCGCGCGCTTCACCCAGTCCAACGCGACGGCGCTCGACGTGCGGACGAAGGCGCTCATCGAGGAGGCCGTCGCGGCCGACAGCTCCGAGCGACAGAACATCGAGTTGGGGTCGCTCGGCGGGTACCGGCTCGAGTTCCTCGACCATGGCGACGGCGAGACCCTCGTGGCCGGCGTCTCGCTCGCCACCCCGCGAGCGGCCGTGCAGCAGGAGGCGATCGTCATCGCGATCCTCGCCGTGCTCGCGCTCGCGGTCACCATCATCGGGGCGATCATCGTGGTACGCCTCGGGCTCCGACCATTGTCCCGCGTGGCCGCCGCCGCCGAGGAGGTGTCCACGCTGCAACTCGAGCGCGGTGACACCGGGATCGACGTGCGGGTCGATCAGGCCGACACCGACCCTCGGACGGAGATCGGCAAGGTCGGCGAGGCGCTCAACGGCCTCATCGACCACGTCGACCGCGCACTCGCCGTCCGAGCCGCGACCGACAAGCGCATGCGTCGGTTCGTCACCGACGCGAGCCACGAACTCCGGACGCCGCTCGCCGCGATCCAGGGCTACGCCGAGCTCACCCGTCAGGACAGTGAGAGTCTCCCGCCCATGACGGAGCACGCACTCGCCCGCATCGAGTCGGAGGCGACCCGGATGAGTTCGCTCGTCAGCGAGTTGCTCCTGTTGGCGCGTCTCGACGAGGGCCAGGACCTGCACCTCGACGACGTCGACCTGAGCGACCTCGTCGCCGCCGCCGTGAGCGACGCGGCGGTCTCGGCGCCGGCGCACCACTGGTCGGTCGACGTGCCGGAGCGCGCGATCGTCGTGCGCGGCGACCGCGAGCGCCTGCATCAGCTCGTCGTGAACCTGCTGTCGAACGCCGCCGTGCACACCCCGGCCGGCACCTCCGTGGTCACCCGCATCAGCGCACCGAAGAGTCCCGACGAGCCGCAGCGCGCCTCGCTGACGATCGCCGACGACGGACCCGGCATCGATGAGGCCTTCCTCCCCGAACTCTTCGACCGGTTCGCCCGGGCCGACTCGTCGCGCTCGCGTGCGGCCGGCAGCACGGGTCTCGGCCTGGCGATCGCGTTGTCCATCGCCGAGGGCCACGAAGGCTCGATCGAGGTCGCCTCGTCGTCCGCCGGCACGACGTTCACGGTGACGCTGCCGTGGTCGGGTCCGTCCGAGGAGCACCCCGCGGTCCGGCCTGCGGCCGACGCCACCGGCTCGCTGCCGGAGACGGTCACCTCGACGCGAGGCTGATCGCACGACCGCGGTCGTCGAGTTCGATCCGGTCACCGAGCCGCTCACGGTCACCGAGCTTGTCGAGGCGCCCTTCGACAGGCTCAGGGACCGGACCGGGAGGGGTGGCTCAGGGGCCGGACCGGATGCCTTCGGGGGCCGATCGGCGGAGCGCGATGAGCTGTTCCGCCGAGTGCGCGAGGTGCGCGCGGAGCTCCTCCTCGCCGTGGTCGCCGCTGAGGGCGTCGACGAGTCGGTCGTGCTGGGCGATGAGTTCCTCCGGCGGGAGGACGCTCCGGAGCTGCACCATGAACAGGCCGAGCTCGGCGAGCAGGCCAGCGTGCGCCTCGTCCAGTCGAGTGCTCCGGGCCGCGGCGACGATCGCGTGGTGCAGCTCGGCGTGCGCGACCTCGATGGCGCGGTGATCGCCGGGCCGGTCGATGCAGATGCGTCGGAGGTTGTCGTTCGCCGCGATGATCGAGGCCGGTGGGCGCGACGACGGCTCAGCACGTGTTCGCAGCAGCCGGACCGCCTCGGCCTCGATCGCCGTCCGGTACTCCATGAGGGCGAGCACATCGGCGTCGCTGAACGACCGCACCCGTGCGCCGCGGTAGGCCTCGAACATGACGAGGCGCTCCGCCGCGAGCGCCTGCAGTGCCGCCCGGACGGTGTGCCGGTTGACGCCGAACCGGACGGTGAGGGCGGTCTCCCGCAACGGCTCGTCCGCGCCGAGTCGTCCGTCGAGGATGTCCTCCCGCAGTGCATCCGCGACGGCGTCGACCGCGGTCATCGGGCGACCTCGCGACGATCGGTGCGCGTGGGCACGACGAGGATCGCGAGTCCGGTCACGAGCAGCGCTGCACCGACGACGGTCGACGGCCCGAAGGACTCTCCGAGGAGCAGGATGCCGAGGAGCGTCGCCGTCAACGGCTCGAAGAGGGTGAGCGTCGCGACCCGTGACGCGGGCAACCCGCCGAGCGCGTAGCCGAACAGCAGGTACCCCGCCACCGTGTTCACCAGCGCGAGCCACACGACCGCGAGTGCGCCGGGTGCCGTGAGGATCCAGGCGGTCTCGGTGGCGAGGAGGATCGGCACCGAGACGAGCGCCGCTCCGCCGAAGAGCGCCGCCATGGTGCCGAGCGGTGTCCACCCGTGTTCGATGAGTGCCTTGCTGCAGAGCGTGTACAGGGCGTACGAGGCTCCGGCGCCGACGGACGCGAGCAGCCCGTCCACCGAGACGGTCCCGATCCCGCCGCCCGTCACTCCGGACAGGACGGCGACACCGGTCGCGGCGACGATCGTGGCCAGGAACCAGCGACCGCTCGGGCGCCGGCGATGGATCGCCCATTCGAGGAGGCCGGTGATGGCGGGTGCGGAGCCGAGCGCCGTGAGGGTCCCGATCGCGACACCGTTGCGTTCCACTCCGAGGAAGAAGAACGGCTGGTACGCGGTGACACCGACCGTGCCGACGATGACGGCGACGATCAGGACGGGCCTCCCGAGTTCCACGGCGCGGGGGCGAGGCGGCCTCGTGGACCCGGAGCGATGGGCGAACGCCGCCCACACGAGGACGAGCAACGCTCCGCCGAAGACGATGCGTGCGGCGCCGAAGGCGACCGAACCCACCTCGATCGGCAGGAGCGCGTGAGCCGTCCCTGTCGTCCCGAAGCACACGGCGGCGAGGATCGCGGCGGCGACGGGCAGGCGCCCCGCGGCGGTGCTGCTGCCGGTTGTCGGGGTCGCCATCGGCGAACGGGTCATGGGGACAGCTTGCCGCAAGATTGTGTAACAATCAACGGCTGCATGGGATGTCCGGTACATACGCCACGACGCCCACCCGCTCGAGGAGCGGACGGGCGTCGGGAGGGAGACCGGGTCAGCCGGCGTAACCGCCGCTGATCACCGACACCCCGAGCAGGAGGGCTGCGCCGGCGGCGACGATCAGGGCGAGCGCCAGCATGGTGCCGGAGATGATGACGGCGGTGAGGGCGAAGCCCTTCGACTTCGGCTTGCGGGCGAGCGCGATGATGCCGAGCACGAGCGAGGCGATCGGCAGGAGCACGAACGACGGCGCGACGACCGCGGCGATCGACAGGGCGAACGCGATGATCGACAGTGTCTGGGTCGAGCTCTCGCGGTCGACGGCCGTCGGGGCGGGTACGGGTGCGAGGGGCACGGGCGTCGTCGGCTGGGTCGGCGCGACCTCCTGCACGGGCGTGGCCTGGGTGAGGGGCTCGGGGCCGAACGCTTCGGTCGGGGCGTCTGCCAGGGTCACGTCCTCGGCGGGCGAGATCGTGGTGGACTCGGTTGTGGCTGAGGCGGACATGAACTGGTTCCTTCCTCCGCGGTGTGCGGAGCTGTCTCCGCGGTGTGCGGAGCTGATCGGTTGATGGTTCCAGCCTGCTCGGACCGCCTCCGTTCCGAATCGCCCGCGCGCCTGATCCCCCGTCCTCCTACGGAGGTATCCTGCGCGGCCCGTCCGTGGGCCGCTGGTGCCACACACGGCGACTACCACGGCTCGAGCCGACCCCCGTAAACGGGACAGAGGGGTTTCGCAGGCGACGGGTGTCCGTTTATCCTGGCGCCCATGACCCGCCGCATCGGAGCCGCCGTGCTCGCCCTGCTCGGAGCCTCCGCGCTCGCCCTCACCGCAGCCGTCCCGGCGGCCTCGGCGGCGACCACGTCGAGCTGGGCGACGTGGCCCACGTTCTCCGGTGCATCGGGGTCGTACCAGGGCACCATGACCCTGGCCGGTCAGCCCGCCCTCACCGCGGCGTTGACGAGCGACTCGGTCGGTGGCGGTGGCGTCGGCGTCATCTCCGGCGCCTCGACCTGGCTGGCGGCCTCGACCCCCGTCGGTGCCAAGTACGGCAGCAGCCGGGATCAGCCCTACCTCAACCTCCGCCCGAAGGCGAACAACGCGGCGTCGCCCTCGACCACGACCTACTCCTTCGCGACGCCGACGCCGCCGTCCGGCTGGACCTTCGTCCTCGGCGACATCGACGCCGACCAGGTCACCGTGACGGCGATCGGTCCCGACGGCGCGGCGCTCACCCCTGACGAGCTCGGGTTCAACGGCGGCTTCAACTACTGCGCTCCCGGCCTGGTCGGCAAGCCGTCCTGCACCGGATCCGCAACGGACGTCCCCACCTGGGACCCGACGACGCAGGTACTCCGTGGCAACGACGCCGCTGCGGACACCGCCGGCGCGGCAGGGTGGTTCGAACCCTCCGCCCCGATCTCCAGCCTCACCTTCTCGTTCCGGCAGCGGTCGGGCGCGCCCGTCTACCAGGCGTGGTTCGCGTCGATCGCGCGTGACGTGACCGGCACCGTGACCGACCAGACCGCGGGCCCGCTGGACGGCGTCGGCGTCCGGCTCATCGACCGCGACGGCCGGGTGGTGGCGTCGACCACGACCGCGGGTGGCGGCACCTACACCTTCGCCGGCTACTTCGCGACCGACGGCTACACGGTGCAGCTCGTCCCGCCGACCGGCAAGATCGCCGTCGGTCCTGCACGTGCCGCAGTTGACCTCACGGACACCGACGCCGTCGCGGACTTCACCGTCCGCGACATCGTGCCCGTCGCCGTGTCGGGGACCGCGCTCGACACGGACGGCGTCCCGATCGTCGGTGCCACCGTCACCATCGACGGTGTCGGCAGCGTCGCCACCGACACCGACGGGAACTACCTCTTCGACACCGTGCCGGTCGGCGACCACTCGGTGGTCATCACGCCACCGTCCGGGTACGCGGTCCAGACCGCACCGGCGTCGTTCACCGTGCCGGTCGGCAGCGAGACGCCCATCACCGAGCAGGACTTCGTGCTCGTCGCGAACCCCAGCCTCGGCGGAGTGGTCAGCTCCGGTGGTGTCGGTGTGGCCGGCGTCACCGTGAGCGTCGACGGTCCGAACGGTGTCGAGCGCGCCGTCACGGCCGCCGACGGTTCCTACCGCTTCCCGCTCCTGCCCGCCGGGTCCTACGAGGTCTCGGTCGTCGCCCCCGAGGGGTACGTCGTCTCCGGAACCGCAACCCGGGCGGAGGAGCTCGCCGGCGCCGATCTGGACGCGGTCGACTTCGAGCTCGCTCGGCTCGGCACCGTCATCGGCGACGTCCGGACGGACACCGGCGCCCCGGTGCCCGCCGCGACGGTCACGGTGACGACGCCGGGCGGCCCGGTCGCCCTGACCACGACGGCCGAGGGGTCCTACGGGCTCGCCGACCTGGCGCCGGGCAGCTACGAGGTCACGCTGACCGTCCCGGTCGGGTACTCCGTTCCCGCGGGTGGCGCCACGACCGCCACCGTCGTCGTCGGCACCGACGGCGCTGTCCAGACGGTGCCCACCTTCGTGCTCGTCGCCGACGCCGTGTTCGGCGGCCTCGCCGGAACGGTCGAGACGGACGCCGGTGCTCCGATCGCGGACGTGACCGTGACCGTCGAGACCCCGGCCGGCCCGGTCGACATCACGACTGACGCCGACGGCGCCTATGGCCTCGACGGACTCGCGCCCGGCTCCTACGAGGTGTCCGTGGCGGTCCCGGCGGGCTACACCGCCGAGGGGGTCACCACGGCGACCGCGGTCGTCGCCGCAGACGGTTCCGTGGTCTCGGTGCCGGCCTTCGTCCTCGTTCCCGACGCCGTCGTGCCCGTGCCGTCGGCGAATCCGAGCGACCCCGCCGTTCCGGGCAACTCGGGTCGCCTGCCCTCGACCGGTGCGGACGCGATGCCGTGGATCGTCGCTGCCGGAGCGCTCTTCGTGCTCGGCGCCGCCGGTGTCGTCACCGCGGCCGTCCTGCGTCGTCGACGCGCGAATCGGGACGAACTGTCCGGCGAATGACCGTTTGAACGACCTCTCGGGGATGGGAGGGCGCGGCTCGTCCGTAGACTTGGGCGAGCCGCGCCCCACCCAGGAGTGCGGATCGCACTGCTGAACGGGGATCCGTGGACATCATCGGGTGGGTGAACGACGCCGCGACGGCGCTGCCCGATCCGCTGATCTGGCTCCTCGGGCTCCTGTTCACGACCGCCGAGTCCGGCCTCTGGCTCGGCCTCGTCGTCCCCGGTGAACCGGTGGTGCTCCTCCTCTCGGCCATGCTCGACTCCGCCCCCGGTGCCCTCGTGCTGTTCCTCGCGGTCGCCCTCGGCGGGTCGCTCGGGGACCAGCTCGGCTACCTCGTCGGTCGTCGTTCCGGTGGTCGTCTCCGTGACTCGGCCGCCATCCGGCGCCTCGGTGTCGACGGCTGGGACCGCGCGGTCGAGGCGCTCGAGCGACGCGGGGCCCAGGCCGTCTTCCTCACCCGGCTCGTGCCCGTGCTCCGATGCCTGACACCGACCGCCGCGGGGGTCGCCGGCGTGCCCTACCGGTCGTTCCTCGCGGCATCCCTGCTGGGCTCCCTCCTCTGGTCCGCCGTCTACGTCGGCGTCGGCTCCCTCGTCCGTGCCACGCTCGACACGGTCCGCCAGTACCTCGGCGCCACCGGCTGGGTGCTGCTGTTCGCGCTCGTCGTGGTGGTCACGGTGATCGCGATCGCCCGATTCCGCCGCGGTGCCGCGATCCCCGGTGACGAGGCGATGATCCCGGTGACGCTGCACGAGAAGACGCCGCTCGCGCGCCTCCGGACGCAGCTGTTCTCCGACGACGACTGGAAGAACCTGCCGAACGCGATCACGGCGGGACGTATCGTCCTCCTACCGGTCTTCGCCGCCCTCGTGATCACCGGCTCCTACTGGGCCGCGCTCGTCGTCGGTGCGGTGGTGTTCCTGAGCGACGTCGCCGACGGGCAGATCGCGCGCCGCATGGGCACGGTCTCCGCGCTCGGCACCTGGCTCGACGGGGTCGCCGACCGCCTGACCGTGGTCGTGGTCGCCGCATCGTTCGCCATCGGGCAGATCATCCCATGGCAGGTGTTCGTGGTCATGATCGTCCCCGACCTCTTGCTCGCGTTCGTCGCCGTCGTCGCGTTCCGCGGGACGCCGGAGGTGCCGGTGAGCATCGCCGGCAAGATCCGGACGGTGTTCCTCTTCGTCGGCTTCTTCGCGCTGCTCACGGGCCTCGCGCTCGGCGGCGGGGATCCGGCGTCGGCGCTGTACCGGGTCTTCGGCGGGGTCGGGTTCGTGGCGATCCTGCTCGGACTCCTCGGCCACTTCGTCGCAGCGACCCAGTATGCGCGACGCATGGTCGTCACCTGGCAGCGACAGGGCGTCCGCGCGGCCCGCTGAGCGCCGCGCCGACCATCGTCGGAGGCCCCCACCGGGATGGCACACGGCCACAGCGCAGGCGGCGTCGTTTAGGCTCGGAGCATGCCAGTCGACTATCCGGACCTCGTCATCTTCGACTGCGACGGCACGCTCGTCGACACGGAACGCATCTCCGTCCGGGTGAACCTGCAGCTCCTCAACGAGGTCGGCGGCGACTACACCGAGGCGGAGGTGCGGGAGCTCTTCGTCGGCGCCTCACTCGAGACGTACGCGACGCTGGTCGAGCAGCGCCTCGGGAAGCCGCTCGAGGCCGACTGGATCCAGCGCTGGAGCGACATGTTCCGCGGCATCTGCGAACGTGAGCTCGAGGCGGTCGACGGGGTCGTCGACGCCCTCGACGGTATCGCTGCGACCGGGGTGCCGCTGTGCGTCGCCTCGAACGGGATGCTGCACGACGTCGTCCGCAACCTCGGGCAGGTGGGCATCCACGATCGCTTCGACGGGCGCATCTTCAGCGCGACCGACGTCGCCGTCGGCAAGCCCGCACCCGACCTGTTCCTGCACGCCGCCGCCGACTTCGACACGGCCCCCGAGCGGTGCGCGGTCGTCGAGGACAGCGTCGTCGGCGTCCTGGCTGCCCGTGCGGCCGGCATGACGGTCTACGCCTACGCCGGCGGCATGACGCCCGCCGAGCGGCTCATCGGCGACGGCACCCACGTCTTCGACGACATGCGCCTGCTGCCCGACCTCATCCGCGACACCTGGGCGGCCTCCCCGGCACGCTAGCCGTGCCGCGCTAGCTGCGACTGCGGAGCTCCGGGAAGCCGTCCTCGTCGTCGGGGATCGGCTGCGCCGCGACCGTCGGTGCCGGCGTCGCATCGGACGGTTCGAGATCCTTGGCCGAGGCGTCCTGCTCCTCGGCGCGACGTCGGGTGCGTTCGCCACCGCGCTTGACCGCGCGGTCGAACAACTGCGGGCCGGTCGTCGCCAGGCGCCTCCAGGGGAGGGTGCCCTCGATCTCGATCTGCAGGGAGAAGCTCAGCAGGGTGCGGATGACGACGATGATCGCGAGGACGAGCGCGTCGGTCAGCGACGGCGTCGACGTGACCGTCTTCACGAGGTCTGCGGCCACGAGGATCTCCAGCCCGAGCAGGATGACCGAGCCGATCGTCTCCCGCAGCATCCGGAAGGCCCGAGCGCCGTCGCGCGTGCTCCACCACAGGCGGGCCGAGAGGGTGACGGCGATCACGAAGCCCACGACCATCGCCCCGACACCGGCAACCTCGAAGACGATGGTGACCAGCTCGAAGAAGTCCATCCCTCCATCATCCTCGCCCGCCCGCTGGACGGGAAGCCGGGCCGACCCGCTAGGGTGGTCGCGAGTGACACGGGGTGCCGATCCCACGACGATCGGCTGAGAACACACCCGTCGAACCTGATCTCGTTAGTCCGAGCGAAGGGATGTCGCGAATGAGCGTTCGCACACCGCAGCAGTCCGCCCACCCGTCCACCGACGACTCGTCCGTCGGCGAGTTCGCGAGCGCGTCCGGGGACCTCCTCGAGCGCCTGCGCGAGCACACGCCGCTCGTCCAATCGATCACGAACGCCGTGGTGACGAACTTCACCGCGAACGTGCTGCTCGCCATCGGCGCCGCCCCGGCGATGACCGACATCCCCACCGAGGCCGGTCCGTTCGCCCGCATCGCCTCCGGGGTGCTCCTCAATCTCGGGACGCCGCAGGCGGAGCAGCGCGAGGCGATGGTCGAGGCCGCCTCCGCCGCGAACGACGCCGGCACACCGTGGGTGCTCGACCCCGTGGCCGTCGGCTTCCTACCGGTGCGCACGGCGCTCGCCGCCGACCTCCTCGACCTCCGGCCGACGATCGTCCGCGGCAACGCCAGCGAGATCATCGCCCTCGCCGGACTGGGCGCCGGCGGTCGCGGGGTCGACAGCACCGATTCGGTCGACAGCGCGATCGAGGCGGCCACCGCGATCGCCCGCACCTCGGGCGCCGTCGTCGCGATCTCCGGCCCGACGGACGTCATCACGGACGGTGAGCGCATCGTCCGCTGCTCGAACGGGCACGCCTGGCTCACCCTCGTGACGGGCGGTGGCTGTGCCCTCGGTGCCGTACTCGCCGCCTTCGCCTCACTCGACGACGACCGGTTGCTGACGACGGTCGCGGCGACCACCGCATACACGGTCGCCGCGCAGCTTGCGGCTGCGGAGAGCCGCGGCCCAGGCTCGTTCGCTCCCGCGTTCCTCGACCATCTCCACCTCCTCGAGGCCGACACCGTCCGCAGCCTGGCGGTGATCGCGTGAGCGCCTCGACCACCGCGGACCGGGTCCTCGCGGCCCGTTCGCACGCCGAGCTCGTGCGCCGCGGCATCGCCACCTACCTCGTCACGGACGCCTCGGCCAGCGGGGATCGCGGTGTCCTCGACGTCGTGCGCCGAGCCGTCGACGGCGGGGTGACCGCGGTCCAGCTGCGGGAGAAGACCGCGTCGGCGCGAGCGCTGTTCGACCTGACCGTGCGTGCGGCGGAGGTCGTCGCCGGTCGGGCGCTGCTCCTCGTCGACGACCGAGTGGACGTCTTCCTCGCGGCCCGTTCCGCCGGTGCCGTCGTCCACGGCGTCCACGTGGGTCAGAGCGATCTCCCGGTCGACGCCGTGCGTCGTATCGTGGGACAGGCCGCCGTCGTGGGACTGACGGCGAACACCCCGGCGCACCTC
Source organism: Plantibacter sp. MCCC 1A11337 (assembly GCF_013349365.1). Taxonomy (NCBI): domain Bacteria; kingdom Bacillati; phylum Actinomycetota; class Actinomycetes; order Micrococcales; family Microbacteriaceae; genus Plantibacter; species Plantibacter sp. MCCC 1A11337. Next base: position 46,984 of record NZ_JABJWX010000003.1, read on the forward strand.
GACGCCGTCGCAGCGCTGTCACCCGGGACGGTCGACTACCTGGGCGTCGGCGTCATCCGCCCGACGACGACGAAGCCGGACCACCCGCAGCCGCTCGGCGTGGAGGGGTTCGCCGCGATCGCCGCAGCGACCCCGCTCCCGTGCGTCGCCATCGGTGGGGTGTCACTGGACGACACGGTCGAGCTCCACGCCGCCGGTGCCGCTGGTCTCGCCGTCGTCTCCGCCATCTGCGCCGCCGACGATCCGGCGGCCGCCGCCCGGGCGTTCCGCAGCGCCTGGACCGAGGTCTCGGCATGAGCGCCGTTGAACCGTCCACGACGCCGGTGTCGTCGAACTCGAACCGGGTGCACGGTCGACGACCCGTCACGATCCGCGAGACACCCCGGGTGCTGAGCATCGCCGGGACCGACCCGACCGGTGGCGCCGGGATCCAGGCCGATCTCAAGAGCATCGCCGCGAACGGCGGATACGGCATGGCGGTCGTCACCGCGCTCGTCGCGCAGAACACCCGGGGCGTCCGGTCCGTGCACACTCCGCCCGTCGGGTTCCTCCGCGAGCAGTTGGACGCGGTCGCGGACGACGTGGTGATCGACGCGGTCAAGATCGGGATGCTGGGCGATGTCGCGATCATCGACACCGTGTCGAGCTGGCTGCAGGAGACCGAGACCGGACCCGTCGTCCTCGACCCGGTGATGGTGGCGACGAGCGGCGACCGTCTCCTCCACCGCGACGCCGAAGCGGCCATGCGCGCGCTCCTTCCGCACGTCGACCTCGTGACCCCGAACCTGCCGGAGCTCGCCGTCCTCGCGGACGAACCGGTGGCGACGAGTTGGGCCGACGCACTCGCGCAGGCGGAACGGGTCTCGGTGCAGGCGGGCGTGATCGTGCTCGTGAAGGGCGGGCACCTGACGGCGACGACCGCGTGCCCGGATGCGCTCGTCGACGCCATCGGTGGTCTGGGCGACGACGGATCACTCGTCGAGTTCGACGGTGCGCGGGTCGACACGATGAACACCCATGGGACCGGGTGCTCCCTGTCGAGCGCGATGGCCACCCTCGTCGCCCGGTCGGGGTCCTGGACCGTGGCGCTCGGCGAGGCGAAGGCGTGGCTCACGACGAGCCTCCGGCACGCGGACGCGCTCGAGGTCGGCTCGGGCAACGGTCCGATCAGCCACTTCGCCGAGCTGTGGGCAGCGGGCGGGACGACCTCACGGCGGCAGGGCGGTGCCGACATCGTCGCGGACTGGTGGGAGGAGATCGCCGAGGTGCGGACGCGGATCGATCACCTGCCGTTCGTGACCACGCTCGCGGACGGCACCCTCGATCCGGCCCGGTTCGCCTGGTACCTGCAGCAGGACGCGATCTACCTGCGGGCGTATTCCCGGGTCCTCGCACGAGCGAGTGCCTTGGCTCCGACGGCCGAGGAGCAGGTGTTCTGGGCGACGGGCGCGGCGGGCTCGATCGAGGCCGAGATGGAGCTGCACCGCACCTGGCTCAGCGCGTATGCCGTGAGCGGTATGGAGGTGGAACCGTCGGCGACGACCACGGCGTACCTCGACCACCTGCACGCGGCGACGGTCGACGGCGACTACGGGCGGGTGGTCGCCGCCGTGTTGCCCTGCTACTGGATCTACCAGGATCTCGGTGAACGGCTCGTCGACGCATCGCACGCGGAGCACCCGTTCGCCGCGTGGCTCGACACCTACGCCGACCCCTCCTTCGCGACCGCGAACGCCCGGGCGATCGAGATCGTCGCCGGGGCGGCAGCTCGCGCGGACGAGACCGGCCGCGACACGATGCGACGGGCGTTCCTCGCCTCGGCCGCTCACGAGGAGGCCTTCTTCGCCGAGCCGATACGATGAAGGCCGGATCCGCCGCCGCGGTCCCGGACCACGACGAGAGGCCCCTGATGCTGACGAGCAACGAGTACTTCGACGGCAACGTGAAGTCGATCGGCTTCACCACGAACGAGCCCGGTGCGGAGTCGGCCAGTGTCGGAGTGATGGAGCCGGGGGAGTACACCTTCACCACGGGCAAGGCCGAGGAGATGTCCGTGATCTCCGGCAAGCTCCGCGTGCTGCTGCCGAACACGAGTGCATGGCAGGACTTCGGGCCCGACGCGCAGTTCAGCGTCCCGGGGAGCAGCAGCTTCCAGGTCGAGGTCGAGGTCACCACGGCGTACCTCTGCCGTTACCTCAACATCTGAACGCCCTTCGACACTTCGACAGGCTCAGTGCGGCGCAGCTCAGGGACCGGTTGGGGTGCGCCCTCCGAACGGCTCAGGGGCCGGTTCGGTTCGTCCGAGTGTCCCGGCTCAGGACCGGTCGACGACCTCGAGCGTGAGGACGACGGTCGAATCGTCTGAGCTGTTCGTCAGTGTCACCGTCGTGCTCCCGACCTCGAGCGGCTGCAGACCGGGGTTGAAGGACGCGCCGCCGCGGGAGCCGCCCGGCACGTACTCCGCGATCGACGGATCCTCGATCTCCGCGGACCACACGGTCGGATCGACGGCGACGAGGTCCACCACGTTGTCGAGGCCGACGGTGACGGTGCGGCCGTCCTGATCGACGAGCTGCACGATGACGGGTGCGATCACGCCGGCCTCGCTCGCGGAGCTCTGACCGGAGGGTGAGTCCGCGCCACCGGTGCAGGCGCTCGTGCCGAGCACCGCTCCGACGATCGCGATCACGGTCAGCCCACGGGTGGCACGGCGCATGGCGGTCCTCTCTCGACGTGACCTCACCCTACCGCCGGGCGACGGTGGACCTCAGGACCGCAGGGCCAGCGCGTCGGCGGCGGCGCTGAGTCGACCGTCCTCCATGACGAGCACCTGGTCCATGCGGTCGAGGTGGCTCCGATCGTGGGTGACCAGCAGCGTCGCGGCGCCCGAGGTCGCGGTGAGTTCGAGGATGAGCTCGATGATCTCGGATCCCCGCTCGTGGTCGAGCGCACTGGTCGGCTCATCCACGACGAGGGCGTCGGGCTCGTTCATCAGGGCGCGCGCGATGTTGACCCGCTGCCGCTGACCACCCGAGAGCTGATGCGGCCGCTTGCCGGCCTGGTCGCCGAGCCCGACGGCGGCGAGCAGCATCGCGGCCCGCTCGCGGGTGCGCGTCCGGTCGGCCCGCGACGTGCGGCCGCCGAGCGTCCCGAGGACGCACAGCTGCTCGAGGGCCGTGAGCGACGGCAGCAGATTGGCCTGCTGGAACACGATGCCGAGCCTCGTGCGACGGAAGTCCGTGGCCGCACGGCGGTGGAGGGAGGTGACGTCGACCCCCGCCACCTCCACCAGACCGCTGTCGGGCCGGATGAGGCCGGCTGCGACGGCGAGCACACTCGACTTCCCGGAGCCCGATGGCCCGGTGAGCGCGGAGACGGTCCCGGCCGGGACGGTGAGGGTCGCGTGGTCGACGGCGGTGACGCGGTGGTCGCCGTCGGGGAAGGTGAGGGTGACGTCGGTGAGCGAGATCATGCGGAGACTCCGATGGTGACGAGGGCGGGTGCGAGGAAGGAGACAGGGAGGTCGGGCGCGTTCACCGGTTGCCGCCGAGCGCGGTCAGCGGGTCGGCCGAGAGGATGGACCGCAGGGCGAACGCCGCTCCGATCAGACCGAGGACGATCATGATCACCGCGGGCACGAGCGTCGTCAATGGGCTGAGCACGAAGGGCAGTGCCGTGCCCGCCGCGGAACCGAGTGCGGCGGTGATGCCGATGCCGAACCCGACACCGATGACGAGGAGGACGAGCGCCTGGCCGAGCGCATCGAGCGACAGCCGACGGGTCGTCGCGCCCAGCGCTTTGAGGATCGCCACGTCGCCCGCGCGCTGCATGGTCCACACCGTGAAGAAGGCTCCGATGACGAGCGCGGAGATCCCGAACAGCATGGCGACCATGAGGAGGAGCGATCCGATCTCGGAGCGGAACGAGCCGATCGCGAGCAAGGACGACAGGACGTCCTTCGACACCGTGCCGGTGGCCTGCTCCGCCTCCGTCACCGCTTCGGCGCTCGGGTTCCCGGTGATGGCGAGCGCGGTCGCTCCGTCGCCGGGGGACCCTTGCGCAGCCTGCAGCGACCGCCACTCGGCCAGGCTCGTCCAGACGACCGGCGTGTGGCTGTACCACTGGTCGTCGACGACCGCACCGACCTCGAGTTCGCTGCCGGCGATGGAGACGGTGTCGCCTCGGGAGACGTGGAGGGTCTCCGCGGCGGTCCGACTCAGGCTGGCGGTCCCGTCGGCGGGCACGTCGGCGGCGCGACCCGCGACGGCGTCACCACTGATCCCGAACAGCGCCACGGAGGTGCGCGCATCGTCCGTGGTCATCCGCGTCTGGCTGATGCCGAGCTCCTGGACACCGTCGACTCCGGGGACCGCAGCCCACGTCGTGGCCGCGTCCGCGCCAATCGCGGAGTCCGCGAACGTCGCCTGCTCGCCGTCGGGCGGGGCCGCAAGGACGATGCTCGACGCACCCAGCCCGGTGATCGCCGAGATGTTCTGGTTCGCCAGTCCCGCGGTGAGGCCGCTGAGGAATCCGACGAGCAGGGTGATGAGGGCGACGACCGCCCCGATCAGCACGAAGCGACCGGTGGCGAAGCGCATGTCGCGCCAGGCGACGAACATGGGGACTCCTTGTCAGCCGCCCGACGGCGTCTCCGTGATGCGGCAGGATTCCAGCCTCGTCGCGTCGCCGACCCAGGGCATCGTCGGACGGGACGGTCCTCCGGCGCTGTCGGGTGGAGGCGCCGTTCCACCTTTCTGATGATTCGCGAGGACGATCCCCGCCGTACGCTGGGCGGATGAAGCACTCGGCACTCAGCCCCGTGTTCACCGGCCTGCAGCTCGGCCTCCACGGCCTCGTCACCGCACTCATCGTGCTCGTGATCGCGCGATCCGTCTCGGTCGGTGGCAAGGCGGCCCTCGCGGCGATCGTCCTCGCCGTCGTCATGCTGCTCAGCTACGCCGCGGGCGCGATCCTCGGCGGTCGGGTCCGCCGAGCGGTGGCCGTCAGCGGCACCACCGATCGCGACGCTGCTCCTGTCGGTGTGCGTCGAGGTCGGGTGTCCGTCCTCGCGTGGCTGGTGCTGCTCAGCGTCGAGTGGGTGGTCCTCGTCCTCCTCAGCCCGGATGCCGCCTACCTGGTCTTCCCGTTGTTCTTCCTCTATCTGCACCTCCTGCCCAGGGCCGTCGCGGTGCCCGCCGTCGTGATCGCCACCGTCGCCGCGGTCGTGGCGATCGGCCTGCACGCCGGCTTCAGCGTCGGAGGAGTCGTCGGCCCGCTCGTCGGTGCGGCCGTGGCCGTCGCGATCGGACTCGGCTACGAGGCGCTGGCCCGGGAGGCGTCCGAGCGGGAGCGACTCATCGTCGAGCTCGTCGCGGCACGCGAGGAGCTCGCCGAGCGGGGGCGGCAGGCGGGCAAGCTGGCGGAGCGCGAGCGCCTCGCCGCAGACCTCCACGACACGGTCGCCCAGGCCCTGTCGAGCATCCAACTGCTCCTGCACGCGGCCGAACGCTCCGCCGCCGAGCACCCGGGCACGGAGCAGCTGCGTTCGCACATCGGGCTGGCCCGGGACGCCGCGGCGACGGCCCTCGCCGAGACGCGCAGCCTCATCGACGAGCTGAGCCCGCCGGCGTTGGTGGGTGCGACGATCGCGGACGCGCTCGGTCGGCTCGCCGAGACGACGACCGCCCAGAGCGGCACGCCGGTCTCCACGACGGTCACCGGCGATGCGTTCGTCCTCGGCACGCCGGTGACGACCGCGCTCCTCCGGGCTGCGCAGAGCAGTCTCGCGAACGTCGTCCGGCATGCCGGAGCGAGCCGGGCGGACGTCACCCTCACCTACCTCGACGAGGAGGTCATCCTCGACATCGACGACGACGGGGTGGGGTTCGATCCGGCGAGGGTCGCCGAGCGCACTGCGGGCGGTCCGTTCGGCATGATGTCCATGCGCCGCCGCATCACCGAACTGGGTGGCGAGGTCGAGGTGCGCAGTGCGCCGGGCGCCGGCACGACCATCACCGTGCGGTTCGCGGCACCAGGAACGGAAGGGGACGCCCATGCGTGACGATGCGACCGTTGTCGGCGAGCCGCCGGTCATCCGGGTCGTGGTGGCGGACGACCACCCGATCGTCCGAGCCGGACTCCTCGCGGTGCTCGCGCCGATCGCCGACATCGAGGTGGTCGGGACCGCATCGATCGCAGCCGAGGCTGTGGCCGCCGCACCCGGCGCCGACCTCGTCCTCATGGATCTGAGCTTCGGCGACGGTCCGACGGGGATCGATGCGACGAGGGAGATCGCGTCGCTGCCGGGCGGCCCGTCGGTCCTCGTGCTGACGAACTACGACTCCGACGCCGACATCCTCGGCGCGATCGAAGCCGGAGCCGCGGGGTACCTGTTGAAGGACGCCGCCCCGGAGGACCTCATCGACGGCATCCGCTCGGCGGCCGGCGGGAACTCGGTGCTCGGGCCGGCGGTGGCGACCCGTCTGGTCGCCCGGGTGAGTGCACCGCAACAGGCGCTGAGCGCGCGGGAGATCGAGGTGCTCGCGCGGGCGGCCGAGGGGCTCACCAACCTCGAGATCGCCGGGCGACTGCATGTCGGGGAGACGACGGTGAAGTCGCACCTCGCGCACATCTACACGAAGCTCGACGTGTCGAACCGCTCGGCGGCGATCGCCGCGGCCCAGCGCGCCGGTCTCTTCCGCACCCGCTGAGCGCCCTTCGACAGGCTCGGGGACCGGCGCATCCGGTCACTGAGCCCCACCCCGGTCACTGAGCTTGTCGAAGTGTCGCAGGACGACGGCCCGGAGCTACGCCCCCTTGACCTGCTCGTACGCCGCGAGCGCAGCCTGCCTCGTCTCGCCGAGGTCGACGATCGGCTCGGGGTAGTCGTCCGTCCCGAACTCGGGCACCCACCGCTTGATGTACGCGTCGTCGGCGTCGAAGCGTTCGCGCTGCCGCTCGGGGTTGAAGATCCGGAAGTAGGGCGAGGCGTCGAAGCCGCTGCCGGCCACCCACTGCCAGTTGAAGGGGTTGGACGCCGGGTCGGCGTCGACGAGCGTGTCCCAGAACCAGTCCTCGCCGAGCTTCCAGTGGATGAGCAGGTTCTTGGTGAGGAACGACGCCGTCACCATCCGGATCCGGTTGTGCATGGTGCCCGTCGCCCACAACTCCCGCATGCCGGCGTCGACGAGCGGGATCCCGGTCTTGCCGGTCTTCCACGCGTCGAACGCCTCCTGGTCGACGTCCGGCCAGGGGAACCGGTCGAAGGCCTGACGCCAGTTGCGCGTCGCGAGGTCGGGGAAGGCGTAGAGGCAGTGGTAGGCGAACTCGCGCCAGCCGAGCTCCTTGAGGAAGGTGGCGCCGTCGTCGCCGAGGTGTCGGCGGCCGTCGCGGGCGGCGTGCCAGATCTGCGGCGAGCTGATCTCGCCGAAGCGGAGGTGCGGGGAGAGCCCCGAGGTCGACGGCTGGGCCGGGTAGTCGCGATCCTCGGTGTAGCCGGAGACGCCACCGCCGAGGAAGTCGGCGAGCCGTGCGTCGGCGCCGGCCTCGCCCGGCGTCCACTGCTCGCGCAGTCCCCCCGCCCAGTCGGGCTTCGTCGGGAGCAGGTCCCAGGACTCGAGCTCGTCGCCGGCGGGCGGCTCCGACATCGACGTCAACGTGGTGGGCGCGGGGAGCGGGTGCCTCGGCGGGTTCGCCGCGTGTCGCTGGAGCGACGCCTTCCAGAACGGGGTGAACACGGAGTACGGCTGGCCCTGGCCGGTGACGATCTCCCACGGCTCGGCGAGGAGATTCGCGGCGAAGCTGCGGGCGTCGAGGCCGGCATCCTTCAGCTCCGACTTGATCCCGGCGTCGATCTCCCGCTCGGCCGCGCCGTAGCGACGGTTCCACAGGACGGCGCCGGCGCCGATCGAGTGGGCGAGTTCAGGCACGATGGTCGCCGCACTTCCGGATCGGAGGAGCAGCGTGCCGCCGAGACCACGGATGTCGTCTCCGAGGGCTTCGAGGCTGTGGTGGAGCCACCACCGGGACGCGCCGCCGAGCGGTCGCAGCTCCTCGCTGTCGTCGAGGACGAACAGGCAGAGGACCGGGGAACCGAGCTCGACCGCCGCGTGCAGTGCGGGGTTGTCCGCCAGGCGGAGGTCGTCACGGAACCATACGATCGTCGGTGCGGCAGCCATGCCGTCAGCCTACGCGGACGATCCGTCCGAGCCGTGGGGTTGACCGGACCCGCCCGTTCCGGTCATCGGCCGCCTGGTCGCGGCGCCCTCCTCCGGTCGTGAGCCCTCCTCCGGTCACTGTGCCATCCTCCGGTCGCTGTGCCATCCTCCGGTCACTGAGCCATCCTCCGGTCACTGAGCTTGTCGAAGTGCCCACGGGCTGACGCCGCCCTTCGACAGGCTCAGGGACCGAGCACGAGTACTCAGTCACCGTGACCCCTCTTCCCCGGTGCGCTCAGCTGAGCGCGGCCTCGCGGTCGAGCAGCGACCGCTTGACGTCGAGTCCCCAGGCGAACCCGCCGAGTGTCCCGTCGGTCCGGAGGACGCGGTGGCACGGGACGAACAGGGCGGGGGCGTTCGTCGCGCAGGCGCTCGCCGCAGCGCGGACCGCCGACGGCCGCCCGCTCGCCGCGGCGAACTCCGTGTAGGTCACCGGGTGTCCCGCGGCGATCGTCCGCAGCACCGTCCAGGCGTGCGTGCGGAACGGGCCGCCGAACTGGGCGACCGGCACCACGTCGATCGCCGTCAGGTCGCCGTCGTAGTACGCGCGGACGGCGTCCATCGCCCCGATCGTCCCCGCCACCGTCTCGCCGGGGCGGTCGGCGGGTCGGATCCGTTCGAGCATGACGCCGATGTCGTCGGACCACCCTGAGGAGAGCACCGCCCCGTCCTCGCGCGCGAGGATCGTGAAGGGGCCGTCGGGGGTGTCGACGGTCTGGGTGGTCGCGGTGAGCCGTGCGCCGGACGCGTGGCCGTCACCGCCGCGGATCCTCGTGCTGGAGATGATGGTGGTCATGCTGCTGGACCTTTCTCGAGGGCTGATGGTGCGGAGGACGGTGCCGGTGTGGAGGCCGCCTTCCACAGATGGAGGCAGAGGTAGGAACGCCACGGGGCGAAAGCGTCCGCTTCCGCGGTGAGCGTGCGCGCGTCGGAGGGCAAACCGAGCCGGCCCGCACCCGTGCGGACGGCGACGTCGCCGGGCAGGAAGGCGTCGGGGTTGCCGAGCACCCGCATGCTGACGTAGTCGGCCGTCCACGGACCGATCCCCTTCATCGCGAGCAGGCGGGCTCGGAGCTCGTCACGGTCGTCACCGAAGCCGATCGTGAGTTCACCGGACACGAGTGCCCGCGCGACGCCGAGCAGGCTGTCGATCCGCGCTCGGGGCCCGACGAGTGCGGCCTCCCCGCCGTTCGCGAGCTGCGTCGCCGTCGGGAAGAGCCGGTGCAGTCCGTGTCGTTCGGGGACCGTCGTGCTCACCTCGTCAGCGAGACGACGGAGCTGGGTGCGCGCCGCGGCCACGGTGATCTGCTGCCCGACCATCGCCCGGACCAGCATCTCCTCCGGGTCGACCGCCCCGGGGAGTCGGATGCCCGGTGTGGCCGCGACCGAGGCGGCGAGACGCGGGTCCGTCGCGAGGACGGCGTCGGCGGACGTGGGATCGGCGTCGAGGTCGAAGAGCCGACGGACCCGCGAGACGAGCACCGGCAGATCGGCGAGGTCCGTCACCTCGGCCGTGAGTCGGAGGTCGTCGCCGACCTGCCGGACTTCGAACCACGCCGTGCCACCGGGGAGGGCGAGGAGCCGGGCGTAGTGGTCGGGGCCCGCGAGCTCGACGCCGTCCACCGCCCGTGGGGCGAGCCACGCGAAGACGCCCGCGGCGTCGAACGGGCGGCGGAACGGCAGGGTCAGGGTGATCGAGCCGGGGGCGTGTTCGCCGACCGTCCGGTGTTTCGCGCGCAGCTCACCGGGGGTGAGCTCGAACACCTCCCGCATCGTGTCGTTGAACTGCCGGATGCTCGAGAATCCGGCGGCGAAGGCGATGTCGCCGAAGGGGAGGTCGGTGCCGGTCAGCAGCTGTCGAGCACCCTGCGCACGGTGGGCACGTGCCAGCGCGAGTGGACCCGCGCCCAGCTCGGCGCTGAGGATCCGCGTCAGATGGCGGCTCGAGTACCCGAGACGCGAGGCGAGCCCGGGGACGCCCTCGCGTTCGACGACGCCGTCGGCGATGAGGCGCATGCTGCGCGCGGCGACGTCGTTACCGAGGTTCCAGGCGGGCGTGCCCGGGACGGCCTCGGGCAGGCACCGTTTGCACGCGCGGAAACCGGCCTCGTGCGCTGCAGCGCTCGTCGCGTAGAAGGTGACGTTCTCCGGCTTCGGGGTCCGAGCCGGGCAGGACGGCCGGCAGTAGATCCCCGTGGAGCTCACGGCCGTGATGAACTGCCCGTCGAAGCGCTGGTCGCGGGCTTGGATCGCGCGGTAGCGTTCGTCGAAGTCCATGCTCCGGGTGTCGTCCATGATCCGAGTCTGACATGCGCCACCGGGTCGGACGAGCGGAAATCGGACACGACAGTGGGGGCCGTCCGCGCCGGGTCAGTCGGCGCGGCTCACGCTCCGCGGAGCTTGTCGCTGAGCGCCGCGAGGGTCGCCATCTCCTGCGGGCTGAGCGAGGTGGTCACGCGTTCGGCGATCGTCGCACCGTGGGCGATGGCGACCGCACGGTAGACCTCGTATCCCGCGTCGGTCATGCGGACGAGGGTGCCGCGGCCGTCGTCCGGGTCGGGGCATTTGCCGACCAGCCCGCGCGCGACGAGCCGGTCGACCAGACGGCTGATGCTCGGCTGCGAGAGCAGCACACTCGAGTTGAGGTCACGCAGACGGATGCGACGATCGGGCTCCCGCGACATCGTGTGCAGGACGTCGTACTCGTTGAGTGAGATGCCGTGGCTCGGGAAGTCGTGCGAGATGTGGCGCATCACGTCGACCTGCGCGCGGAAGAGTGACTCCCACGCGGCGATCGCGAGTCGCCTCTCGTCCATACCTGCTCCCGCTGCCGTCCGACGATCCACCACCTGAATCTATCCTGGACGGACGTCGAGCCGCGCGTCGGGACGAGGTGGTTGTGATCCGTATCGTCTCCGGACATGACGAGAGCCGGTCGCAGAGGCTACGACCGGCTCTCTTTCCCTTGCACCAAGAGTGTCCTGCAATCACATTCCGTCAGCTGCCACAGCAAAACAACTAACGTTCCAAAACCATATAACGGATCGGTAACGAGCGGTAGTTATCAGAACGTTATTTTTACTGGGAGTTGTCCGAGTGCGCTACCAGCGCGGAGCGCGAACGCAGGACGAACCCCAGGAAGCCGGACGCAAGCCGATCCGCGTTCCTGTCGCAGCGCGGACCTCCTGCCGTCGGGTCAGTCCTGGGAGCCGCTCGGGACGACGTCGATCACGCGGACGGTGATGGACGGGGCGCCCTCGCCGGGGGACGAGGGGAGCCGGTCCGCGATGGCGCGGTGGACCGCCTGCGCGACGGCGGGGGAGGCCGCCTCAGCTGCCACGGAGATGTTGGTGTGGACGGTCAGGACGCCTCTGACGCGCCTGACGCTCACCCGTGTCTGCTGGTCGGTCGAGCCGAGCAGTGCTCCGACGCCCTCCTTGGCGGCCCGGAGCAGCGTGGGCTCGACGGCGGTCAACCCCTCGACGCCCGGTACCGCCAGCACCACGTCGTCGAGTGAGCTCGCGAGCGCTCCGAGATCGTCGTCCGTCTCCGTCAGGTCATGCATCGTCCCCCACCTCTCCGATCTCGTCGGCCTCGAAGTGCAGGTCGTCGACGACGATGTCGAGTCCTGCCACGACGAGGTCCGTCTGCTGCTGGAGGCTGGCTGCGACCTCCTCGCGGAACAGCGAGACCGTCTCGGCGACCGACTTGCCCCAACCGATGCTCACGGTGACATGGAGCATGATCGGTTCGCCGACCACGGTGACGTCACCCTCGAGCACGCAGCGACCCACGAGCACGCCGGGGGTGCAGTCGCCGGCACCGCGGACCAGCCCGCGGACCGTGCCCTCCGTGATGACGAGCGCCGCGTCGTCGTCGGATGCGGCGAACGGGATGTCGCGCCCGGCCTTCGCCTCGCGGCCGATGTTCTCCATGATCCCGCGGATCCAGTCCTGGTCGAGCGCGGTGACCGCCGCCTCGTCCGCCTCCCGCAAGGGCGCGGCCAGCGCGCGGACACGTCGAAGCGACCGGAGGATCCGCTGGCATTCCGGTGAGTCGTCGATCGACGGGTCGGCCGGCAGCATGTCGCGTTCGAGGTAATCCGTGAGGGCGTCGATGCCGTGCGCGCAGCCGCTCGGCTCACCCGGTCCGGGGCCCGGAATATCGGTGTTCATCGCCACCCCTCCATCTCCTTGACCAGTGTCGCCCGAGCCCGTGCGAGACTCCCTCGGACGCTGGCGACGCTCTGCCCCAGTTGTTCGGCGATCTCCTCGTACGAGTATCCGCCGATCTCTCGGAGCACCCAAGCCTGGTGCTGTCCGTGCGGCAGTCTGTCGAGTGCTGCTGACAGTGCTCCCAGCTGTGACGATGCCTCGGCCTTCCGTTCGGGTCCGTCGCGCTCCGGGGCCTCGATGATGGCGTCGTCGGTCGACTCGGTGTCCTTGCGCTGCCGCATGAGGTCGATCGCCCGACGGCTGACGATGCGCATCAGCCAGCTCTTGACCATCGCGCCGTCCTCGAGCGTGTCGATCCGCTTCCAGGCCGAGATGAGCGCCTCCTGGACGACGTCGTCGCCGTCCGCCGAGGAACGCGTGAGTCGCACGGCGTACGCCTTCATCATCCGGCCGTAGCGCGTGATGAGCACCTGGAACGCGCGGGTGTCGCCGTCGACGCACCGTTCGACGAGGGTGCGGTCGGTCGCCTGGTCTAGGAGGCCGGCCGATGTGCGCACTGGATCAGCTCCCACCGTCGCACCACCTCTCTGTTCCGGCCCGAGACGACTTCCGCCGATTTCGTCGTACCGGACCGTGACATCAGCGGGTCGGGCTCCGTCTCACTACTGTAGGCACAGAGCGGCGGTCCATGTGAACGCCCCCAGCACCACGACGGCATCATCACCGAGGAGACCGCACCATGAAGACCCCCAAACTCCGGTTGCCCGGGTTCTCCTCCACCCCGGAGGAACGCGAAGCCAGGCGCGCCAAGCATCAGGAAGCCAAGCAGGAGCGTGCGGCGAAGGCCGCCGCATCCTCCCCGCCGTCGGCCGCCGTGGTCGCCGCCCTCCAGCCGTCGGCTCCGAGCGTCCGTATCAACGCGTTCCGGATCGGACTCGTGGGTGGCATCGGCGTCCTCGTCGCGCTCGTGATCGGGAGCATCGTGTCGCAGCTCAGCACCACGCTGATCTACGTCGGCGTCGCGCTCTTCATCGCGCTCGGCCTCGACCCGCTCGTGTCATGGCTCGAGCAGAAGCTGCCGCGCGGCCTCGCCATCGCCGTCGTCTTCCTCGCCGTGATCGGCGCGTTCGTCGGGATCATCTTCGCCATCGTGCCGTTGCTCGTGACGCAGATCTCGAACTTCGTGAGCGACTACCCCCGGATCTCCCAGCAGTTCCTCAACAGTGACTTCGTCGCGTGGGTGCAGAACACGATCGGGAACACGCTCGACATCGACTCGGCGCTCAACGACGCGTTCTCCTTCCTCAAGGACCCCAACAACCTGCTGAACATCGGTGGCGGCATCGTCGCGGTCGGAGCGGGGGTCGCGTCGGGCATCACCGGCTCGATCATCGTCCTCATCCTGACCCTCTACTTCCTCGCCTCCCTGCGGTCGATGAAGGCCGTCACGTACCGATTCCTCCCCGCCTACCGCCGCGAGGGCTTCGCGCAGGTGCTCGAGGAGATCACCCAGGCCGTCGGGCGCTACGTGGTCGGACAAGTCGGACTCGCCTTGGTCAACGGCGTGCTGAGCTTCATCTTCCTCAGCATCATCGGAGCGCCGTTCCCGCCGCTGCTCGCCCTGCTGGCGTTCATCGGATCGATGATCCCGCTCGTCGGCACGCTCAGCGCCTCGATCGTGAACAGTGCGCTCTGCCTCTTCGTCTCGCCGGTGACCGCACTCATCGCGATCATCTACTACCTGATCTACATGCAGATCGAGGCGTACTTCCTCAGCCCGCGCATCATGAACAAGGCGGTCGCCGTCCCCGGAGCCCTCGTCGTGATCGCGGCGTTCGGTGGCGGCGCCCTCGGTGGCATCCTCGGCGCCCTCGTCGCGATCCCGGTCGCCGCGTCGATCATCATCATCGTGCAGAAGGTCGTCTTCCCGAGCCAGGACTCCAAAGTGGTACCGGAGAACAAACTCGGTGACGCCGAGACGGCGGCCGTCGGCACGAGTGCGGCGGCGAAGTGATGGCGGCCACGTCGTTCCCGGCCCTTGCGGCCGGCGCCCTGCTGCTGTCGGGTACAGCCGGTGTCGTCGCGCAGTCCGCCCGCACTGCGGTCGACATCGACATCCCCACGATCAGTGTCACGCCGTACCAGGCGATCGGCATCCCGATCGCGCTTGTCGGAGCGTTCTTCCTCGCAGTCGGGACGCAGTTGCAGTCCCGCGGTGTCGGCAAGGTGGAGGCGGCGTCGTCGGCCTTCGGTCTGAAGCAGCTGCCGCAGCTCCTCGGGCGTCCGTCCTGGCTCATCGGGACGCTGCTCCTCGGCCTGGCGATCGTGTTCCAGCTCGTCGCGCTCGGTTTCGCTCCGCTCATCGTCGTGCAGCCCCTCGGGGCGATCGCCCTGGTGATCACGGCGCTCCTGAACGCCAGGGTCACCCGGGTGAAGATCATGAAGGAGCAGACCCGCGCGATGGTGCTGTGCGTCGCCGGTATCGGTCTTTTCGTCATCGTCGCGGCGCTGTACGCGGTGGAGGAGCCGATCCGTCAGCCGCAGCTCATCATCATCCTCATCATGCTCGCGGTCGTGACCGCTGCACTCGCGGCGGCGTACGCCCTGTGGCGACGGAAGCTGCACACCGTCTTCTACGTGGTCGCAGCCGGTGTGCTGTACGGCTTCGTCGTCACGCTCGCGAAGGTGGTCATCAACCGGGTGATCACGCAGAACTTCGAGGGACTCACCGTCGTCGGCATCATCGGCCTGCTCGTGGCCGCCGGGCTCGGTGGCTTCTTCGTCCAGAAGGCGCACCAGAGCGGGCAGCCGGACCTCGTGGTCGCCGGACTCACCGTCGTCGACCCGCTCGTCGCGGTCGGCATCGGCGTCGTGGTGCTGGGCGAGGCTTCGAACGCCCCCTGGTACGCCCTCGTGCTGTTCGTCGTCGCCGGAGCGGTGGCCGTGTTCGGCGTCTGGAAGCTCGCGATGCGACCGGTCCCGGCTCCCGGCGACAAGCCGAAGAAGCCCCGCGTCATCTGACGGAGAACGTTCGACGGGCCCGGTGAGTGGTACACCCACGCACCGGGCCCGTCGTCTCGTCGGTGGGGCCGCCGAACCGGCTCAGAACAGGTCGGGCGACGGGGTGCTGGCGTAGCGGATGGAGACGTCCGCGTGGCGGTCGAAGCGGTAGCCGACACCGCGCACGGTGCGGACGATGTCCTCGTAGCGGCCGAGCTTGGCGCGGAGGCGACGAACGTGGACGTCGATGGTCCGCTCGTTCGGAACCTCTTCGTCGTCGCCGGCGCGCCACAGTGAGGAGATGAGCTCCGCGCGCTCGATCGTGCGTCCCTCGCGGAGGACGAGGTACTGGAGGAGCTCGAACTCCTTGTACGTGAGCGGCGCGGCCTCGTTGTCGAGGACGAGGCGCTTCCGGGAGATGTCGACGACGACACCCGCGTGGGCACGGTCCTGCTCCTCCTCGTCGACCTCGTCGCGGTGGGCCGCGAGTGCCGAGGGGTCCTGCAGGGCGAGCCGGACGACGTCGAGGTCGCGTCCGCCGGCACCGCGCGGGGCCAGTGCGACGGCTGCGTGCGTCTCGGCCTCCGGGGCGAACTGGGCGGTCAGGGCCTTGATGGCCTCGACGATCTCACCGAGGCTCGTGCCGGCGGCCGCCGCCTTCGCCTCGTCGAGGCCGACGTAGAGGACGAAGCCTCGGGCTTCGGGGCCGGCCGGAACGGCACGGACGTGCGGGGTCGCGGCCCGAGGTGCGTCCTCGACGGCGGCGAGCTGGCGGGTGGGGCGGGTGGTCTGAACGGCTGCAAGAGACATGGGTGCGAGGTCCTCGGGAGTGATGATGCTGCGACGGATCGTGCGCGGTGCGCTCGGGGTGATCCCGCTTGCCGGTGGGCAGTTGCGGTCCCGCGATCCGGGAAGTGGCGCGTCGGCCGGGTGCGGACGGGGTGCGTCCGGGAGTCGGCTCACCTGGTGGGGGAGCGGCGGACTCGGAGGTGCTGGGAGCAGTGGAGCGGATCCGTGTGGATCGCTACCGGTGCTGGAGGAGTCGGATCAGCGACACATTCGACAGCACATGACAGCGCGGCCGGGCATCATCATGCCGGCGTTCCCAGGGGCCTCGAAGGAGGTCGGGGTGGGCGCGTTGGTCGTCATAGTCCGCAATACAACAGGAATCCCCCGGATCCTGTCAAGTGCGAGCGGAAGATGACGTTCTGTTACTCGGGGATTGCCAGCTGGCGGCACAACTGAGATGAGGCGGATCGCCGTCCATCGCGGGGATGGACGGCGATCCGCCTCATGTCGGCGGGAGCAGGGGTCAGACGACGCCGTAGAGGCGGTCGCCGGCGTCGCCGAGGCCGGGGACGATGTACCCGTTCTCGTCGAGCTTCTCATCGAGGGCGCCGAGGACGATGGTGACGTCCTTGCCGGCCGTCTCGGACTCGAGGCGCTCGAGACCCTCGGGGGCGGCGAGCAGGCAGATGGCGGTGACGTGCATCGCACCGCGCTGGAAGAGGAAGTCGATCGCCGCCGCGAGCGAGCCACCGGTCGCGAGCATCGGGTCGAGCACGAAGCACTGGCGGTCGGACAGATCGTCGGGGAGGCGCTCCGCGTAGGTGGTGGGTTCGAGGGTCTCCTCGTTGCGCACCATGCCGAGGAAGCCGACCTCGGCGGTGGGGAGCAGCTTCACCATGCCCTCCAGCATGCCGAGGCCGGCCCGCAGGATCGGGACCACGAGCGGACGCGGCTCGCTGATCTTGACGCCGACCGTCTCGGTGACGGGCGTCTGGATCGTGATCTCCTCGACCGTGACGCCGCGCGTCGCCTCGTAGGCGAGCAACGTGACGAGCTCCTCGGTGAGGGCACGGAACACCGGTGAGGGTGTCGTCTTGTCGCGCAGCACCGTGAGCTTGTGGGTGATGAGTGGGTGGTCGGCTACGTGCACTCGCATACGATCAATCTAGTCGCTCGCGCGGCGACCAGGATTTCGGGGAGATGACGGATGCACGCACCGGCCGAGTTCGCCGTGTGGATGGGCCTCGCCGTCGCCGAGGCCGAGGCGGCCCTCGCCAGCGACGACGTCCCGGTGGGCGCGGTCCTCGTCGCCCCGGACGGCACGGTCGTCTCCGTCGGGCGCAACGAGCGCGAGCTGCACACCGACCCGACCGCCCACGCCGAGGTGGTCGCCATCCGGGCTGCCGCGGCCGCGCTCGACGACTGGCACCTCACGGAGCTGACGCTCGTCGTCACGCTCGAGCCCTGCGTGATGTGCGCCGGCGCCATCCTCGCCGCCCGGATCCCAAGGGTCGTCTTCGGGGCCTGGGACGAGAAGGCCGGTGCGGTCGGATCCGTCTACGACGTCCTGCGCGACCGGCGACTGCAGCACCGCGTCGAGGTCTACGCGGGTGTGGAGGCCGAGCGCTGCTCGACGCTCCTCACCGACTTCTTCCGGGGCGCGGACGGCGTCGGAGCCTCCTGAGGGCGCAGGCGGCCCCGGAGATCTCCATGCGTCGACAGGATCGCTGACCGGATGCGGCCGCTCCCAGCACTTCCGGAGCCCGTTGTCGGCGGGTGATGGCAGGATCGCAGGATGCAACCCGGCGTGATCCTCGACATCATCCTCGTCGTCGTCCTGATCGGCTTCCTGATCCGCGGGTGGCGTGCGGGGCTCCTCGGGAGCCTCGGTGGGCTCGTCGGGCTGGCGGCCGGTGGCGTCGGCGCGTTCTTCGCGATCCCGCTCGTCGCCTCGTGGGTGCAGGACGCGGCCTGGCGTGGCTGGGCGGCCGTGGCGGCGGCGGTGGTCGTCCTCGCCGTCGGCTACACGATCGGTGCGTTCATCGGCGGGGCCATCGGCTCCGTCGTCCGCAAGACCCCGCTGCGCGGCCTGGAACGGCTGCTCGGCGCCGCCCTCAATCTCGTCGTCACCGCGCTCGTCCTCGTGACGGCGGCCCTCGGTGTCGGCTCCCTCGGCATCCCGCTACTCGCCCAGGCGGTCGGGTCGTCCGCGGTGATCGGCACGATCGACCGCGTCACGCCCGTGGAGGTGAAGAGCACGCTCGCGCAGCTCCGCTCCACGGTGGTCGACGGTGGGGCCCAACGCGTCATCGAGGCGTTCGGCGGAACCGCGGACGTACCCGCCGCCCCGCAGCTCGACACCTCGACGCCGGCGCTGCAGACGGCCTCCGCGTCCGTGGTGCGCATCAGCGGCACGGCCGAGTCCTGCTCGCGGAGCCTCACCGGGAGCGGCTTCGTGTTCGCCGACGACCTGGTCATGACGAACGCGCACGTCCTCGCCGGCGTGACGAATCCGGTCGTCGAAGTCCCGGGGGCCATGCCCAGGGAAGGACGGATCGTCTACTTCGATCCGGTCGACGACCTCGCCGTCATCCGCGTCGACGACCTCGGCGCCCGATCGCTGCCGCTCGCACCGAATCCGGCTCCCGGCTCGAACGCCGTCGTCGCCGGGTATCCGTTCGGTGGGCCGTACACGGCCGGCGGCGCCCAGGTCATCCTGGTCGGGCCGAGCCTCGTCGCCGACATCAGTGGGAACAACCCGACGAGTCGTCAGGTCGTGACGCTGTCGGGCACGGTGCAGCCGGGCAACTCCGGTGGCCCGCTCCTCACCGAGTCCGGTGAAGTGGCCGGCGTGATCTTCGCCCGCGACGCGAACTCCGCGCCGGTCGGGTACGCGCTCGCGATGGACGAGGTCCTGCCCGTCGTCGCGCTCGCCGGGTCGCTCCAGTCCGCGGTCCCGTCAGGCGCCTGCCTCGCCGACTGACGCGGCCGGGCACGTGCCGACGAGCATGCAGGTGCCTAGACTCGCAGGGTGAGTGAAACGATCAGCCTGCCCAGCATCGCCATCCTCGGAGCCGGTTCGATGGGAGGGGCCGTCCTCCGCGGTCTCGTCCAGCCGGGTGTCGAGGTCGACGGTGGCATCACGGTGACGAACCGGACCATCACCAAGGCGGAGGCTCTGGCCGAGCTGCCGGGCGTGACCTCGATCGCCCTCGAGCAGGACGCCGACGGCAACCGACGGGCGGCAGCCGCGGCGAAGATCGTCCTGATCGGCGTGAAGCCCTACATGGTGGCCGACCTCCTCGCCGAGATCGCCGACACCCTGCAGCCGGGCACGATCGTCGTGAGCCTTGCGGCCGGCATCCGCGGTGCGGCCTTCGAGGCCGCCCTGCCGGAGTCGGTCTCGGTGTTGCGTTCCATGCCGAACACCCCGTCCTACGTGGGGCTCGGCGTCACCGGGCTCGCGCCGGGCACCCGGTCGAGCGAGGACGACCTCGCCGTCGTCACCGCGCTCTTCGAGACCGTCGGCCAGGTCGTCGTCATCCCCGAATCGAAGATCGACGCCCTCAGCGCCATCTCCGGCTCCGGTCCGGCGTACGTCTACTACCTCATCGAGGAACTCACCCGGACGGCGATCGGCCTCGGGTTCACCCCGGAGCAGGCGTCCGTGATGGTCGACGGCACCTTCCGTGGTGCGACGGAACTCCTCGCGACGACGGGGGAGAGCGCCGAGCAGCTGCGGATCAACGTCACGAGCCCCAAGGGGACGACGGAACGGGCGCTCGCCGTGCTCGCCGAGGCGGGTTTCAGCGAGACGTTCGACCGTGCTGCGGCAGCCGCCATCGCACGCGCCGAGGAGCTGTCGGCGTCCTGATCCGGCGGCGACCCGATCAGTCGAAGGACCGCACGAAGCAGTCGAGACCTGGTCTGTCGTCCCAGGACGCGACCGCGACGAAGCCGGACCGCCGGTAGAGCGCGATCGCGGCGGAGCGCCAGTGCCACACGGAGAGACGGACGGCGTCGTCGCCCCGCTGCCGGGAGACGGTCGTCGCAGCCTCGAGCAGGGTTGCGGCCACGCCCCGGCGACGGGCGCGCGGGTCGACCCAGAGTCGCTTGAGCTCCGGCGACGGGCCCTCCGTCAGGACGACGCAGCCGAGCACCCGGTCGTCCTCGACGGCCAGGAGGACCTCGTCGGAGGCGAAGGTCGTGCCCGGGTCGGTGATCTCGGCCCGGTAGCGGTCGGGGAGGGTGGTCGTCGGAGCGGGCTCGTCCGGACGCGGCTCTCGGCCGAGGACTTTCTCGTGCTCGGTCCGACGGTGGTACTCCTCGAGCAGCTCGGCGAAGCGATCTCGCCGATGGGCCGGAGCATCGGCCCGGCGTTCCACGACGATCATTCGCCGCTCGTCTCGTCGAGCCCGAGGACGAGCAGCAGCCGGTCGAGCGCGGCGAGCTGGGCAGCGGCGTCGTAGTGGTCGTCGTCGGCTGTGCTCAGGGTGCTGACGCCCTCGATGAATCCGACGACGGCGGTGGCCGTCGCGGCGACCTCGGCCTCGGTGAGCTCGGGGCGGATCTCGGCCACGAGGCGGCGGGTGCGCGCGACGAACACGCCGTGACCCGCACGGTGCCGTTCGGCGAGCACCGCGTCGTCGAGTGCCGCCGCGAGGTAACCGAGCCAGACCCGTGCCTCCTGGCGCGTCTCGTCCGTGAGGGACAGGGCCTGCCGGAGGACGGCGCGCAGGGCGTCACGCGGGGTCGCGGCCGCGGCTTCGAGCGCCTCGGTCCGCGCCGCCGTCCGCTCGTGGAGGAGGTCGCGAGCGTGCAGCAGGAGCGCGCGCTTGTCGGGGAAGCGATGCAGGACGAGACCGGTCGTGCACCCGGCCCGCTCCGCGACCGCGCGGAGGGTCAACCCGTGCGGCCCGCGTTCGCCCAGCACCTCCCAGACCGCGCGCGAGATCCGCGCCTGGGCATCGGGGTCCTTCGTCCTGGCCATGTCGTCACCACCTCGGAACCGATGTTACCGTAATGCTTGTTACGGAATGACTGGAGAACACGAATGACGATCACGATCAGCCGGGTGGCTTGGGACGACGAGGCGGGCACCGCGCTGCGGGCCGCCCAGCGCCGCGAACTCGACGCCCGCTACGGGAGCGACGATCACGAACCCGGCACACCGCCGACCGCAGCCGACATCACGCTCTTCCTGCTCGCCAGCGACGTCGACGACACCCCGCTGGGCTGCGGCGGCCTGCGGATGCTCGGTGAGGACCGGGCGGAGATCAAACGCATGTTCGTCGTGCAGCAGGCCAGGGGGACCGGCGTCGCCACCGCGCTCCTGCGGGCTCTGGAGGACGAAGCGCGGTCGCTGGGTCTCGGTGAGCTCCTCCTCGAGACCGGCACGGAACAGCCGGACGCGATGCGGTTCTACGAGCGCGAGGGATACCACCCGATCGAGGCGTTCGGGCCGTACGTCGACGAGCCGCAGTCACGCTGTTACGCGCGCAGCCTCACCTGAGGAGGCTTCAGCCCTCGAGCGAGGCGAAGCGCTCGATGTCGGCCGACGTGCCGGAGACGATGATGAGGTCGTGGTTCGACACGACGGTGTCGGCGGTCGCGTAGGTGAAGGGCTTCCCCGGTGACTTCACCCCGACGACGGTGATCCGGTACTTCGTCCGGACACCCGACTCCGTCAGGTTCAGCCCGCGGATGGGCTTCGGCGGGTACATCTTGACGAGCGCGAAGTCGTCGTCGAACTGGATGAAGTCGAGCATGCGGCCCGACACGAGGTGGGCGACGCGTTCGCCGGCCTCGCGCTCGGGGTAGATGACGTGGCTCGCCCCCACCCGGGCGAGGATCTTGCCGTGCGACTGCGAGACGGCCTTGGCCCAGATCTGCGGGATCTTGAGGTCGACGAGGTTGGCGGTGATGAGCACGCTCGCCTCGATCGAGGAGCCGACCGCGACGACCGCGACCGAGAAGTCCTGCGCGCCGATCTGGCGGAGCGCCTCGATGTTCTTCGCGTCGGCCTGCACGGTGTGCGTGACCCGGTCGGACCACTTCTGCACGAGGTCGGAGTTGTCGTCGATCGCGAGCACCTCGCGGTCGAGCCGGTCGAGTTCGCCGGCGCAGGCCGCACCGAACCGACCGAGTCCGATGACGAGGACCGGGGCGTCGTGCTTGATGCGGTCAACCAACGATGGGCCTCTCTTCGGGACGTTTGAACAGCTGGCCGCTCTGGCTCGCGGCCACGGCTGCAGCGAGTGTCACTGTACCAACGCGGCCCAGGAACATGGTGACGGCGAGGACGTACACCCCGGCGTCGGGCAGGTCCGCGACGAGGCCGGTGCTCAGCCCGACGGTCGCGAAGGCGGAGATGACGTCGAACAGCACGTGGTCGAGCGGAGCCTTGGTGATCTGCAGGATGACGATCGTCGACAGGGCCACGATCGTCGCGCCCCAGAGGACGACGCTCACGGCGACGCGGAGCACGTCCTGCGGGATGCGCCGGCGGAAGACCTCCACACCCTCGCGGCCGCGGGCCTCGGCGAACGCCGCCAGGAACAGGACGGCGAGCGTCGTGACCTTGATCCCGCCGGCGGTCGAGGCAGAGCCGCCGCCGATGAACATGAGCATGTCGGCGACGAGCAGGGTCGAGCCGTTGAGGTCGCCGATGTCCACGGTGGAGAAGCCGCCCGACCGCGTCATGGCCGACAGGAAGAACCCCTGGAAGATCGTGTCCCAGAGGTTCCACTTGTTCCAGGTCTCGGGGTTGTTGAACTCGAGCAGGATGAAGGCGAGCGCCCCGGCGAAGAACAGGATGATCGTCGTGACGAGCGTGAGCTTGACGTGCAGCGACCATCGGCTCGGCCGACGGAAGTTGCGGCTCAGCGCGTAGATGACCGGGAAGCCGATGCTGCCGAGGAAGACCCCGAGCATGAGGATGCTGAGGAACCAGTAGTCGTTCTCGAACGCCGCGAGGCCCTCGGCGTTCGGCGTGAAGCCGGTGTTGGTGAAGGCCATGGCCGCGTAGTAGACGCTGTTCCAGGCGGCGTCCCAGGGGTTGATGCCGTCGAGCAGCATGCGCGGGAAGAGCAGGACCGCCAGTGCCGCCTCGATCACGAGCGCGCTGACGGCGACGGTGACGAGCAGGTTGCCGATCTCCCCGAGGCGGACGGCCTGACCCTCGGCGACGGGGCCGTGGTGCGACCGCAGGGGGTTCGTGTCGCTCGCCGCCATGAGCTTCTGGCGGAGCCCGAGTCGTCGGGCGATCACGAACCCGAGGATCGAGGCCAGGGTCAGGACGCCGAGCGCGCCGATCTGGACGCCGATGAACACGAGCACGTGACCGAAGAGGGACCAGTGGGTCGCCATGTCGACGGTCGAGAGCCCGGTGACGCAGATGACGGAGACCGCGGTGAAGAGCGCGTCGGCGATCGGGGTCACCTGGCGGTCGGCGCTCGCGATGGGGAGTGAGAACAACATCGTGAAGACGAAGATCAGGAAGCTGAACACGAGGATGGCGAACCGGGAGGTCGACTTCGCCGCGAAGTCGCTGACGGCCTCCCGGACCCTCGCGAGGCCGTGGCGCACGATGATCTCGGGACGACGCCCCATGGCATTGCCGCTCATCTGACCCCTCAACACCTCAGGACTGCGCCGGAGGCAATGGTACTCCGTGCGCTCCATCACTATCGTTGGACCATGGCCGACATTTTCGACGTGATCGCTGACACCACCAGGCGGGACATCCTCGCGCTGCTGCTCGAACGGCACGGTGGCACCGGGACGAGCGTCTCCGAGATCGTCGCGCAGCTCGGCCTCAGCCAACCGACGGTGTCGAAACACCTCAAGGTCCTGCGCGAAGCAGAGCTCGTGGAGGTGCGCGAGGAGGGGCAGCACCGCTACTACAGCCTGGACTCGGCGCCGCTCGAGGACGTGGAGGACTGGCTCATCCCGTTCCTCAGCGTCGACTACCAGGACGACGGCGTCGATTTCGCGGCGTTGTCGCTGCCGGACCAGGCCAAGGCGGTCGCCGGGTCGGTCGGCAAGGTCGCGGCGGACGTGACCCACGCGGTGCAGTCGGTCACGAAGAAGCTCCGCCCCTAGCCCGGCCTCGCATACCGTTCACACAGGGGATGTACAGGGCGGGCGTCGGACCTCTAGAGTTGCCATGCGGCGTTCCGGTCCTCGGGGCGCCGTTCAAGCAGGTTTCCAGAGGCGTAGGAGGGGTTCGATGACGCAGGACACTGCCGACGTCCGCTTCCTCACCGTGGCCGAAGTCGCCGAGATGATGCGGGTGTCCAAGATGACCGTGTATCGCCTGGTGCATTCGGGGGAACTCCCGGCCATCCGGTTCGGGAAGTCGTTCCGAGTGCCGGAGACCGCCGTCGACGCCGTCCGCCAGCGCCCGGTCGCCGACGCCGGCTGAGGCGTTCCCCGCTCCTAGCAGCCTGCAGGCGTACGGCGTGTGAACGACGCGCGCTGCAATCGGCTAGACTAGCAACAAGACTTGTTCTCTTCGGTCGCGATCCCTGCGGCCAAGCCCCCCAATTCTGTGAGGTAAATCCGTGGGTTCTGTTATCAAGAAGCGCCGCAAGCGTATGGCGAAGAAGAAGCACCGCAAGCTGCTTCGCAAGACCCGTCACCAGCGCCGCAACAAGAAGTAGCCGGCTGCTCCGTTCGGAGCACCTGACGACTCTTCGTCCACCGGAAGCGCCTGCCCAATGGGGTACGGCGCTTTCTGGCGTTGTCGAGGTGATCGTCTCGTCGCCGGCCGTGGCGTGGGATCCCGCGGGTCGAGCGGCGTCGAGGTTCCTCCACAGGCGAGGCCGGAGGGGACTGATCCACAGCGCGTCGCGGCACGCGATCCGTCGGCCCGAGATCGTCGGCGGTCCTTCGTACCGTGTTCGCATGACCCGCGATCTTCCTCCAACCGCCCGCCGCAACCGACGCGAGCTCGCGTACCGGGTGCCGTTCGTCGTCGAACGAGACGACGCGCCTCGCTATCGACTCCGGAACGTCGGTGACGAAGCCGTGCACTGGGTCGTGCTGCGCCTGAACGGGCCTGGACTCCTCGCCCCATTGGAACCGTGCCGCCTGACGCCTGGCAGCGCCCTGGAGTTCGAGGTGTTGGGAACCGAGTTGGCCCGCGCGACCAGTGTGCAGGTGTCCTGGTTCCGTCCCGGCGGTCACCAGTACCTCTGGCGGGTCACCTTCTGACGGACGCCATCCGGTGGAGGGGAATGGTCTCCGATGCGCGGGTCAGCGTTCCTGATCGCGGCGAGCGGCCAGCAGGTCGCGGGCCGTCAGCTTGTGCGCCCGGCCCGGGTACATGTCCGCGTTCAAACCCGTGATGAACGGGGCCGGATCGAGGTCGAGCGCGGTACTCAGCCGGACGAGCGTCTCCACGCTCGGGTGCACCTGCCCTCGCTCGATCTTGCCGATGTTCGTCCAGTGCATCCCCGCCAACACGCCCAGGTCCTCGAGGGTCAGCTGTCGCTCGTTGCGGGCGGCTCGCAACCGCTCGCCGAGGATGGTCGCGGCTTCCGAATGTGTAGGCATCACTCAATGACAACGGACCTCGACCGGCGCATGCCAGAGCGTCTGAGTCGGGTGGATTCGAAACCTATGGTTCTGGAGCCTGGGTTCAAGGGCATCATCATTCCGGCATCGTCCCAGATGTCGTCGAGAAACACCACACGTGTCGGATCCCTGGACGTGCTGCAGCCTCGAGCACCCCGTACAGTTGAGGAGGTGTCCACTCTGCACGTCACGCTCATCGGCAAGCCCGGCTGTCACCTCTGCGACGACGCGCGAGCCGTGATCGACGAGGTGGTCGCAGGCCTCCCGCCCGACGGCCCCGCGATCGAACGCGAGGAGCTCTCGATCCTCGACGATCCGGCGCTCCACGACCGCCACTGGGAGGAGATCCCCGTCGTCCTCATCGACGGCAGGGTCCACAACTACTGGCGCATCGACCCCGACCGCCTGCGGTCCGCGCTGCTCGCCGACTGATCCGCTCGACCATCCATCCACATCGACCCTTGGGGGCCCAGTGACCATCCGCCACATCGTCAGCTGGAAGCTGGCAGCAACGGACGAGGCCGAACGCGACGCGGCGTTCGCCACGATGCAGTCCGAACTCGAGGCACTCGCCGGGTTCATGCCGGACGACATCGAGCGCCTCCAGGTCGGGCGCAACATCGCCTACCCGGAGAGCAACTGGGACGTCGTGCTGGTCGGCGACTACCCGAGCCTCGAAGCCCTGGAGCGCTACCAGGTCCACCCGGAGCACGTGCGCGTGGTGCAGATCGTCCGTCAGCTCGTGGTCGAGCGTTCCGCGGTCGACTTCCAGCTCGACTGAGCCGGCACCCGCAGGGCTCAGGCCATGACGCCGACGGCCACGGTGCCGTCGAGCTCGTCGTCGCGGACGATCGACGCCGAGAGGCCCGCCGCCCGCATGAGCGTTGCGGTCTCGGGAGCCTGACGTTCGCTCGTCTCGATCAGGATGGCGCCGGTCGGCGCGAGCCAGTCCGGGGCCTGCGCGATGATCCGACGCTGCACGTCGAGCCCGTCGGCACCGCCGTCGAGCGCGATCACGGCCTCGTGCTCCCGAGCCTCGGGCGGCATCGTCGCCATCGACGCCGTCGGGACGTAGGGGGCGTTCGCGAGCAGGACATCGACGCGCCCCGCGAGCACCCCGGGCAGCCCGTCGAACAGGTCTCCGCGCAGGGCGTGCCCACCGAGCGGCTCGAGGTTGCGCTGTGCGCAGTCCACCGCGGCGAGGTCGATGTCCGACGCCCAGACGTCGATGGGGCCGGGCGCCTCGGTGAGGAGCGCACTCCCGACGGCCGCGGCACCGCAGCAGAGCTCGACGACCACCGAACCCTTCCGGAGGCGCGGGAGGGCGACGTCGACCAGGAGCTCGGTGCGTCGCCTCGGCACGAAGACCCCGTCCTCGACGACAACCCGGCGGCCCCGGAACGCGACCCAGCCGAGGACATGCTCGAGCGGCCGGCCGGCGACCCGTGCCGCGACCATCCGTTCGAGTCGATCCGGATCCTCCGATTCGGCGAGGAGGAGAGCCGCCTCGTCCTCGGCGAAGACGCACCCCGCCGCACGAAGGCGCAGGACCATGGATTCGGCGGTCGCGTTCATCTGGCCTACACCCCTCGCCCACCTGCGACGGACGCCGCACGGTCGGTGCGAGTCACGCTACCGTCGCGTCCGGGCTCGCACCAGAGCGGTGGTCAGAGCTGTTCTGCTGCGGCGAGCACACCGGGCAGCCAGGCGAGCGCGACGTCCTTCTTGCGCTCGAACCCGCCGTCGTCGTGCAGACCGAACTCACCGAACCGGGTCGCGCCGTGCTCGGTGAGCAGGGCGTCGAGCAGCGAGCTGCCCTGGTTGTACGTGTCCTCGTAGCTGCTGTCGCCCAGCCCGAAGATGGCGTACCGGAGCCCGTCGAGTTCCACGTCGGACTCCTCGAGCGCCTCGTAGAAGATCTGGCCGGTCTCACCGAGGAGGCCGTCGCCGTACGTCGACGTGATGAAGATGTGGATCTCGTCGGTCGACAGCTCCGCGGGGTCGACGTCGCCGAGGTCGACGACGCGCCACTGGTGCTGAGAGCCGATGGCCTTGCCGAGGTCGCCGGCGAGGCGTTCGGCGTTGCCGGATTCGGTCCCGTACAGGATGACGATCTGCATGGCGTCCTTCTTGCGGGGTTACGGGGCGAGGCGGGTCGGGCCGCGGAACAGGTAGGTGACCTCGCGGATGGAGGTCTCGTGCAGCATGAGCATGAGCACGCGGGCGAGGCCCATGCCGAAGCCGCCGTGCGCCGGGACGCCGTAGCGGAAGAAGTCGAGGTAGAACTCGAGCTCCTCGGGCTCCAGACCCTTCTCCTTGGCCTGCTCGACGAGGACGTCGACGCGATGCTCGCGCTGCGCGCCCGTGGAGATCTCGACGCCGTTGTAGATGAGGTCGTAGCTGTTCGTGAGCGAGCCGTCCTCGGCGTTGCGCATGTGGTAGAACGGCCGGATGCTCGACGCGTAGTCGGTCAGGAAGACGAAGTCGTGACCGAACGTCTCCTTGACGTAGGCCGCGATCTGACGCTCGCCCTCGGGGTCCATGTCGTCGTCGGCGCGGGGGATCTCGTAGCCGCGCTCGGCGACGATGCGCTTGGCCTCGGCCAGCGGGATGCGCGGGAACGGACGCGACGGGACCTCGAGCTCGATGCCGAAGAGCTCGGAGATCTGCTCGCCGTGCTTGTCCTTGACCGCCGTGAAGCCGGCGACGAGGAGCTCCTCGTGAAGCTGCATGACGTCCTCGTGGGACTCGATCCAGCTGATCTCGGCGTCGACGCTCGTGAACTCGGTCGCATGTCGGCTGGTGAACGACGGGTCGGCGCGGAATGCAGGTCCGACCTCGAACACCTTGCCGAAGCCGGCGGACTGCGCCATCTGCTTGAAGAACTGCGGGGACTGCGCGAGGTACGCCTTGCCCTCGAAGTAGTCGACCTCGAAGAGCTCGGCGCGCGACTCGCTCGCGCTCGCCATGAGCTTCGGGGTGTGGATCTCGATGAAGTCGTTGTCGATCCAGTACTGACGCAGTGCGTGCTCGAACGTCGTCTGGATGCGGAAGATCAGTGCCTGCTTCGGCTGGCGCAGGTCGAGGAAGCGCCAGTCGAGCCGCTTGTCGAGCGAGGAGTCCGCAGCGATCGGCGTCTCGGGGTTGGCGGCGGTGACGACCTCGAGCGTGGCGACCTTGACCTCGATGCCGCCGAGCTTGACTCGCTCGTCGTGCTTGAGCTCGCCGGTGACGGTGATGAAGGAGCCGTGCGCGAGGGCGGAGATCGCCTCGGTGGTGGCGAGGCGGTCGGCGGAGCCCTCGACCTCCGGGTCGACCTCGCGGACGGCCGGGTTCACCAGCTGGACGGCGCCGCTCTCGTCGCGGAGGACGACGAACTGCACCTTCTTCTGGTCGCGGACGGTCTCGACCCATCCGGAGACGGTGACGGGACCGTCGGACAGGGCGGCCAGGTTCTTCACAACGACGCGTTCACTCACCCCGACAGCTTAGCCGTCGCTCGTGGCTCCGACCTGGACGGAGGTCACGGTGAATCCGCAGCTTGGGGAAACGTACACTTGGAGGGTGGTAGCCGACCAGATCCATCTCGTGCGTCACGGCGAGGTGCACAATCCTTCTCGTGTGCTCTACGGTCGACTCCCCGCATTCCGACTGTCCGAGCTCGGCGAGCGCATGGCGCAGGCGGCCGCAGACGACCTCGTGAGCCGCGACCGCACGGTGGGCGCGCTCTACGCGTCCCCCTTGCAGCGCACGCAGGAGTCCGCCGCGCCGGTCGCCGCCGCGTTCGGGCTCGCCGTCGTCTCCGAGCCGCGCGTGATCGAACCGTTCAACGAGTTCGAGGGCAAGCGCATGAGCCGCGCCCTGAAGAACCCGCTCAATTGGCCCAAGCTCCGCAACCCGTCCCGCCCGAGCTGGGGTGAGCCGTACGCGTCGATCGTCAACCGCATGACCGCGGCCGTCGAGGACGCCTGGCGCGCGACGCCGTCGGGAGACGTGGTCATCGTCAGCCACCAGCTGCCCATCTGGATGCTGCACAGCTCTGTGGTCGGGGCGCCCTATCGGCACGACCCGCGGAAGCGACGGTGCGCCCTGTCGAGCATCACCAGCTTCGAGCGGACCGAGCAGGGCTTCGTCGAGGTCGGCTACGTCGATCCGGCGGCTCGTCTCTCGTCCGGTGCGACCGATGTCGGGGCCGTCTGATGGCCCGCAGATCGAGGACGTTCGCCGTCGCCGCCGTGCTGGCCGTCGGGGCGCTCCTGCTCACGGCGTGCGGGAGCGATCCGCTCGCCGAGCAGTATCGCGAGGGCAGCAGCAAGGGGTACGTCGCGGGCGACGGCAGCGTGACCGAGGTCGCGCTCGACGACCGTGGCGAGTCGATCAGCTTCTCGGGCGTCGGCGAGGACGGCGAGCAGATCTCCTCCGCGGACCACGCGGGCCAGGTCATGGTCGTGAACTTCTGGTACGCCGCCTGCGCACCCTGCCGCGCGGAGGCGAAGGATCTGCAGGCGCTCAACGAGGCGTACACCGACCAGGGCGCCACCTTCATCGGGGTCAACGTCCGCGACACCGCCGACACCGCGAAGGCGTTCAACGGCACCTTCGGCATCACCTACCCCTCCATCCTCGACGTCGACAGCGGGGAGGCGAAGCTCGCCTTCACGGGCAGCGTCCCGCCGAACGCGGTGCCGACCACCATCGTCCTCGACGCCCAAGGTCGGGTCGCCGCACGCATCCTCGGGCAGCTGCAGGACCGC
Organism: Plantibacter sp. MCCC 1A11337; assembly: GCF_013349365.1. Classification (NCBI taxonomy): domain Bacteria; kingdom Bacillati; phylum Actinomycetota; class Actinomycetes; order Micrococcales; family Microbacteriaceae; genus Plantibacter; species Plantibacter sp. MCCC 1A11337. Next base: position 77,497 of record NZ_JABJWX010000003.1, read on the forward strand.
ACCATCCTCGACACCCTCATCCGCGACACGATCGCCGAGAGCGCCCCAGAGTGACCCCCGGCGAGCTCGTCTACGGCGGCCAGCTCCTCGTGGCGATCCCGATCGCCATCGCGGCCGGTCTGCTGTCCTTCCTCTCGCCGTGCGTCCTGCCGCTCGTCCCCGGCTATCTCGGATACGTCGGCGGCATGACGACGGTGGAGGAAGGGCGCTCCGGTGCGGGTCGCCGGCGCGTGTTGCTCGGCGTCAGTCTCTTCATCCTCGGCTTCACCGTCGTGTTCGTGGCGATCGCGGCATTCGTCGGGACGATCGGTGCCTGGTTCGTCGAGTGGGAGGGCGTCATCACCCGCGTCCTCGGTGCGGTCGTCATCCTCATGGGGCTCATCTTCATCGGCCAGTTCTCCAGGCTGCAGCGCACGGTACGCACCCGCTGGGCACCCGCCACCGGCCTCGCCGGCGCGCCGCTGCTCGGCTTCGTCTTCGCCATCGGCTGGACGCCCTGCCTCGGCCCGACGCTCACCGCGATCAGCGCGCTCTCCCTCTCGGGCGGCTCCGCGTGGCGCGGAGCACTCCTCGGGCTGTTCTACTGCCTCGGTCTCGGCATCCCCTTCCTGCTCGTCGCGCTCGGACTCGGTTGGGTCACGGGGTCGTTGGCGTTCCTCAAACGGCACATCCGCACGATCAACATCATCGGCGGCGTGCTCCTCATCGTGATCGGTGTGTTGATGGTGTCTGGTCTCTGGTCCGCTTGGATGTACTCGTTGCAGGGGGTGATGAGCGGCCTTGTCACGCCCCTCTGATCACATCGACTCCGCCGCACCGGCTCCGGCCGACGGCGTCAACCAGCCGAAGCTCGGGTTCGTCGGTTGGCTCCGCTTCTTCTGGCGTCAGCTCACGAGCATGCGCACGGCGCTCTTCCTGCTGCTGCTGCTCGCCATCGCCGCGGTGCCCGGATCGCTCGTCCCGCAACGGTCGAGCGACCCGAACGGCGTCACCCAGTACTTCACCGACAACCCGGACCTCGCGCCCATCCTCGACAAGGTGCAGGCGTTCGACGTCTACAGTTCGGCCTGGTTCTCCGCGATCTACCTGCTGCTGTTCATCTCGCTCATCGGCTGTGTGATCCCGCGGACGAAGCACCACTGGCTCGCCCTGCGCTCCCGCCCGCCGCGGACGCCCGCGCGCCTGTCTCGGCTCTCCGCGTTTGAGCGTCGCAGCGACGACAGCGGCGCGACCGCCACCGAGCTCATCGACGACGCGACCAAGCAGTTGAAGCGCCAGGGCTACCGCGTCGAGCGTTACGACGCCGAGGGGTCCGCATCGGTGTCCGCCGAGCGCGGCTTCCTCCGCGAGACCGGCAACCTCGTCTTCCACTCGGCCCTCGTCGGCATCCTCGTGACGGTCGGTTTCGGCGGCGGCTTCGGCTTCTCCGGTCAGCGCGTGCTCGTCGAGGGACAGACCTTCGTCAACACCCTGCTCGACTACGACTCCTTCAACCCCGGCCGCTTCTTCAACGAGTCGGAGCTGGCCCCCTACAAGTTGACGCTCGACGAGTTCGGCGTCACCTACGAGACCGAGAACCTCGACGCGTACGGTCAGGCGATCGACTACCGCGCGAAGGTCACGACGACCTCGCCCGGCGGGAAGCCGCAGGACGCGACGATCAAGGTCAACGATCCGCTGCGGTTCGAGGGCACCGACGTCTACCTGCTCGGCAACGGCTACGCGCCGACGATCACCGTCCGTGATCCCGAGGGCAAGGTCGTGTTCAGCGACTCCATCCCGTTCCTGCCGCAGGACGCCCAGCTCACCTCGCTCGGCATCGTCAAGGTCCCGGACGGTCTGGCTGAGCAGCTCGGCATGATCGGGTTCTTCTATCCGACGCAGGCCGCGTCCAAGCCGCCGTTCTTCTCGTCCTACCCCGACCTCGCCTACCCGGTGCTGACGCTCAACGTCTACTCCGGCGACCTCGGTATCAACGCCGGTGCTCCGAAGTCGGTCTACGCGCTCGACGTCGACGACATGAAGCAGCTCACGGGCGGCGACACCGGCGTCGAGTCGATCGAACTCACGCCTGGCCAGATCACGGACCTCCCCGACGGCCTCGGCACGGTGTCCTTCGACAACGTCGCCGCCAACCCGTCGACCGAGAACTACGCCGGCTCCGTCAAGCGGTTCGCCTCGTTCGACGTGCACCACGACCCGACCCAGCTCTGGGTGCTCGCGTTCGCCATCCTCGCCCTGTCCGGCCTCATCACCTCGCTCTTCGTCGCCAGACGCCGCGTCTGGGTGAAGGCCGTGACCGGGAGCGACGGCACCGTCTCCCTCGAATACGCCGGGCTCGCCCGCGGCGAGGACCCCGGCCTCGAAGCGGCCGTCGCGGCTATCGCCGAAGCGCACAGTCCAACGCCTGTCCCGTCCGAACCCGAAGGTAGAATCACCCCGTGACCCTCGTCGAAATCTCGAACCTCTGCCTCTGGTCGGCCGTCGCCGTCTACGCGCTGGCGTTCATCGCCTTCACGTTCGACCTCGCGCGCCGCAGCGCCGAGGTCACCGCGGCGATCGACGCGGCCGAGCGGGCCGAGCTGGAACGGTCGGCGGCCGCCGAGGAACGCGTCGGCGCACTCGCCTCCGCGGCATCGCGGACCGCCGCACCGATCGTCACGAGCGACGGTGTCCCGCGCAAGAACCGCCGTCCCGCGGACGAGCCCGAGCAGCAGGCGTCGCGTAAGTCGCCGAGCCTGCGGGTCGGGGTCTCGCTCACGGTCATCGCGTTCCTGCTCCACCTCGTCGCGGACGTGACGCGCGGTATCGCGGCCGGTCGTGTCCCGTGGGCGAACATGTACGAGTTCGCGATGACGGGCACGCTGCTCATCGTCGCGGTGTTCCTCGTGGTCATCGCGCGCGTGGACCTCCGGTTCCTCGGCAGCTTCGTGATCGGCCTCGTGACCGTGCTCCTCGGCCTTGCGACCGCGAACTTCTACGTCGAGGTCGTGCCGCTGCCGCCGGCGCTGCAGTCGGCGTGGCTCGTCATCCACGTGTTCGTCGCGAGCCTCGGTACGGCGTTCTTCGCCATCGGCTTCGCGTTGAGCGTCGTGCAGCTCCTGCAGGGGCGTCGTGAGCGTCGGCTCGGGCTCGTGCAGCCCGCCCAGGGCTCCGGGCGTCTCCGCTTCCTGCTCACCCTCCCGAGCGCGGAGCGTCTCGAGAACCTCGCCTACCGCGTCAACATCATCGGCTTCATCTTCTGGACGTTCACGCTCATGGCCGGTGCCATCTGGGCGGAGCGCGCCTGGGGTCGATACTGGGGCTGGGACACCAAGGAGGTGTGGACCTTCATCATCTGGGTGATCTTCGCCGGGTACATCCACGCCCGGGCGACGCGCGGCTGGCGCGGATCACGGGCGGCCACGCTCGCGATCATCGGCTTCAGCGCCGTGATGTTCAACTTCGTCGTCGTGAACGTGTTCTTCAAGGGTCTGCACGCCTACAGCGGTCTGTAGGTCTCCGACGCACCGGTCCCTGAGCCTGTCGAAGGGCTAGCCGAGCAACGCGTGGGTGCGGCGGAGTCGGTCGAGCCACCACGCCGTGCGCTCCGGTGACGCCGTGAAACGCTCGAGGAGATCGGCGTCCACCTCGACGCGCCGGACGGCGATGCCGCCGTCCACGGGATCGAGCGGGGCGGTCGTCACGTCGCCGCCGAGGAGCGCGGTGGTGGCGAGCCCGCAGTCGTAGTCGAGTTCCGGCAGGGCCGCCGCGAGGTGGGCACCCATGGAGATGCCGACGGAGGTGTCCAGCGCGCTCGAGACGACGATCGGCAGGCCGGCGTCGCCCGCGATGCGGAGCGCGGAGTGCACGCCGCCGAGGGGCTGCGCCTTGACGACGAGCAGGTCTGCGGCGCCGGCGCGAGCCACGGCCAGGGGGTCCTCGGCTTTGCGGACGCTCTCGTCCGCCGCGATGGCGACGTCCAGGGAGGAGACCCGTTCCCGGACCTCGGCGAGTTCCGCGACGGTCGCGCACGGCTGCTCGACGTACTCGAGGTCGAAGGGTTCGAGGGCGCGGATGGCGTGTTCGGCCTCGTCGACGTTCCAGTTGGTGTTGGCGTCCACACGGAGTCGACCCTCGGGTCCGATGGCCCGCCGGACGGCGGCGACGCGCGCGACGTCGTCAGCGAGCACCTGCCCGCGCTCGGCGACCTTCACCTTCGCAGTGCGGCAGCCCGGGAAGCGGGAGAGGATCGACGGGACGTCCGCCGCATCCACGGCCGGAACCGTCGCGTTCACGAGGATGCGATCCCGGTGGAGGGGTGGGAGGTCCGACCAGCCGAAGTCGATGGCGGCCCGGAGCCACGCGGCCGACTCCTGGTCGTCGTACTCGACGAAGGGGGAGAACTCCGTCCACCCGGCGGGCCCGCGGAAGAGCACGGCCTCGCGGGTGTCGATGCCCCGGAACCGGACGCGGAGGGGGATGGAGACCACGCGGGCGGTGGCGAGGACGTCGTCGAGGTTCGCTTGCATGTCCCCATCCTGCACCCGGACGTCGGAAGCCGTCGCGGGACGCCCGTGACACAATCGATCCCGTGCCGCTGTTCTCCCGACGCAAGCCGATGCCCGGCGAGCGGCGAAGCGTGCCCGCGGACGAACCCACCGCCTTCTCGGTGCCCGAGCCGATCTTCGAGCCGAGCCCCGAGGCCGAGGTGCCCCCGGTGATCGAGGAAGCACCCGGCGGATCCTCGGGCGAGCCGCGCGATCCGAACGCCCCGCCGATCCCCGGCGCGCCGCCGGTGGCCGCGTCCTCGACCGCGCGAGTGCCTGCCGCCCCGGAGCGCGCGCCCGAGGAGCTGGAGGCGGAGACCGCCAGGTTCCGGCGTCCGGGGTCCCGAGGACGACGGACACCGCGGGAGCCCGCATCGCGGAAGCCGTCGTCGCGTCGGCGACGGAAGGCGTCGGAGCGCGCGGCCACCTCGCAACCGGAGGTCGCGGCGATCCCCGCCGACGACGGCGAGCGGACTCCGGCGGCGCACCCGCCTGCCGCCGGTGCATCCCCGACGGGTCTGGACGAACCCGGCGCGCGGAGTCGGGGTGTCGTCGCCTCCTTCTCCCCGCTCGCCCTGCTCGGCGCGGTGGTGGCGGTGACGCTCTTCACCGTCCTGCTGGCCGTCAGCTACCGGCCCGGCGAGGGGGCCTGGGCCATCCTCGTGGCGTTCGCCCTCGTCGTCGTCGTGCAGATCGTGCTGCTCGTCGGGAGTGTCATCGTCATCCGCCGGAAGGTGCGGCGCCGCTGGGGCGTGCTGGCGCTGGTGCTCCTCCTCGTCGTCAATCCGGCCACGGCGATGGCGGTCGGAGGTCTCTCCACGGACCGGGCGGGGGACGGCTCCTCCGCCGGCGGCAGCGGCGACGAGGAGCACGACCCGATCTGGGACACCTACCCTGGGTCCGCCTACGTCGACGCGAAGGAGACCCTCGACGGGCCGAGCTACGAGGACTTCGTCGGGACGTCCGACGAGATGCTCGCGGAGATCCGGACGGCGTTGACCGCGGAGTTCGGATTCGACTGGGCGGAGCGACAGCCCGCCGAGACGGAAGTCGATCAGAACGGGTACGGCGGGGACTCCATGCTCTTCGAGTACACGGCGCCGGTGTGGCAGACGACGACGACCGTGCGCACCTTCGAGGAGAAGTCGCGGGTGGTCGAGCTCATCCGACAGGTCCTGCTCCGCTACGGCATCGCGAACCTCGACATGCAGAACGCGCCGTCCTCCTGGCGTGAGCCGGGCGAGCTCACCGAACGGTACGGTGGCGAGACCCTCGACACCCAGGCGCTGTGGGATCTGCACACCTACAACGCCATCACGGGGGCCGGCGACTTCCGGACGAGCATCGTCGATCTCACGCTCGACTCGGCCGGCACGGTCGCGAAGGACCGCGAGTTCGACGTCGACTACTCCGACATGGCGGCGGAGGGCATCGAGCTGCACCTCGACTCCTACGCGCTCCTGAAGGAGGCGGACCGCGCCGACTACCTGGAGGCGCTCAAGCCCTACGCGGACCTCGACAAGCCGAAGTAGTGCCTAGGCTGGACGCATGAGCGATCGAGTGTCCGAACTGTTCGACCCGGAGATCTGGGACGTCGTACCGGGGTTCGAGGACCTCACCGATCTGACGTACCACGTCGCGCGCGAGGGCGGCTTCGTGCGCATCGCGTTCGACCGCCCCGAGGTGCGCAACGCCTTCCGCCCGCACACCGTCGACGAGCTGTACCGCGCGCTCGACCACGCGCGCCAGAGCCCGACCGTCGGTGTGGTGCTGCTCACCGGGAACGGTCCGAGCGCGAAGGACGGCGGCTGGGCGTTCTGCTCGGGCGGCGACCAGCGCATCCGCGGTCGCGACGGCTACCGGTACGCGAGCGATGACGCCGCGGACGACGAGACGGCGAGCGGCATCGACGCCGCGCGCAACGGCCGCCTGCACATCCTCGAGGTCCAGCGGCTCATCCGCTTCATGCCGAAGGTCGTCATCAACCTCGTGCCCGGATGGTCCGCGGGTGGCGGGCACTCCCTCGGCGTCGTGTGCGACCTGTCGATCGCGAGTCGGGAACACGCGCGGTTCAAGCAGACCGACGCCGACGTCGGTTCCTTCGACGCCGGGTACGGGAGCGCGTATTTCGCCAAGCAGGTGGGCCAGAAGTTCGCCCGTGAGGTGTTCTTCCTCGCCCAGGAGTACGACGCGGAGCGCGCGCTGCAGGCGGGCGCGATCAACGCGGTCGTCCCGCACGCCGAGCTGGAGCAGACCGGGGTCGCCTGGGCCCGCACCATCCTCGGCAAGTCGCCGACCGCCATCCGCATGCTCAAGTTCGCCTTCAACGCCGTCGACGACGGTCTCGTCGGCCAGCAGGTCTTCGCAGGCGAGGCCACCCGCCTCGCGTACGGCACCGACGAGGCGGTGGAGGGACGCGACGCCTTCCTGGAGAAGCGCAAGCCGGACTGGGCTCCGTTCCCCTGGCAGTTCTGAGCTCCGAGACGCCGAGGGGGCGGCGGAGCACCGACGTACCCGGCGTACGCTGAATCCATGACCCGTCAGCTGCTCCCCGTCGACGCGTCCGCCTCGGCGATGCTCGCGGCCCTGGAGACGGCGCTCGACGGTTCCGGACCCGCGGTCCTCCCGATGCAACACGGATCGTCCGCGGCACCGGCCGTGGTCGACGACCGGGTGGCCCTCGTGATCGAGACCTCCGGTTCGACGGGTGTGCCGAAGCGGGTCGCCCTCGCGGCCGACGCCCTCCTGGCCAGCGCGGCGGGTTCCGCGATGGCTCTGGGTGGCCCTGAGGCCCACCGCCGTTCGTCGCAGTGGATCCTGGCGCTCCCGACGCACTACATCGCCGGCGTCAATGTGCTGCTCCGGTCGATCGTCGCCGGGACCAGGCCGATCGAGGCCCCGGCTGGATCGTTCGACGCCCGGGCGTTCTGCGGACTCGTCGAGCGGCTCGACGCCGATGACGGCTTCGTCGCCCTCGTGCCGGCGCAGCTGCGCCTGCTCGTCGACGCCGCCGAGACGAGCACCTCCGTGCGCGACGCGCTCGCCGGACTCGCCGGGCTGCTCGTCGGGGGACAGGCCACCCCCGCTCCGCTGCTCGAGCGGTCCGCAGCGCTCGGCATCCGCGTCGTGCGGAGCTACGGTTCCAGCGAGACGTCCGGCGGCTGTCTCTACGACGGCGTGCCGTTCCCCGGTGTCGAACCCCGGCTGGCGGACGGGGAGCTCCTCCTCGCCGGGCCGGTGCTCGCCGAGGGCTACCTCGGCGAACCGGACCGCACGGCGACCGCCTTCCCGGACGACGGCGGCCGACGGTGGTACCGCACCGGCGACACCGCCGAGTTCGTCGACGGCGTCGTCCGGGTGACCGGGCGGGCCGACAACGTGATCATCAGCGGCGGGGTGAACATCTCCCTCGACCGTGTGCAGGCGGTCGTCCGGTCGGTGCCGGGGCTGGCCGAGGCCGTCGTCGTCGCCGTCGCCGAGGAGCGGTTCGGTCAGGCGTCCGTGATCGTGACGGACGCCGCGACCCCCGCCGATCATCTGGCGGACGACGCACTGCTCCAGGCCGCGCGGGACACGGTCGCGGAGGCGCTCGGCCGCCCGGCCCGCCCCGCCCGATTGGTCCGTCTGGCAGAGCTGCCGCTGCTCGCGAGCGGCAAACCCGACCTCGTCGCACTCCGCTCGCGACTGGGTTGAGCCCGTCCTCCGCGTGACCGCGAGGGCCGGTTTGCAGGCGGTTGTCGCATAGGGCATGCTCTCTCATGCGTGTCGACGAGCGACCGTAGCCGGGGGACGACGACAGGTGACAACGGGGACCGACACGGGCGCTGCGCCCACGAGGCCGACCACGGCGTTCCGCGCCGACATCCAGGGGATGCGGGCGGTCGCAGTCACCGCCGTGATCCTCGCCCACGCGACCGGCCGACCGGCCGGCGGCTTCGTGGGTGTGGACGTGTTCTTCGTGATCTCCGGCTTCCTCATCACCGGGTTGCTCCTGCGCGAGCACGAGCGTTCCGGACGCATCTCCCTGCCGGCCTTCTTCGGTCGGCGGATCAAGCGGATCCTGCCCGCGTCGCTCGTCGTCCTCGCCGCGACCGTCGCGCTGGCGTCGTGGCTCTTCAACGCGCCGCGGGCGCTCGCGACCTGGTGGGACGCGGTGTCGGCCGCGCTGCTCGTCTCGAACTGGCGCTTCGAGGCGTCGGGCACCGACTACTTCCACGCGACGGACGCCGCATCACCGCTGCAGCACTTCTGGTCCCTCTCGATCGAGGAGCAGTTCTACCTCGTGTGGCCGGTGCTGCTCCTCGTCCTCCTCGCCGTCGCGGCCCGCGGAGCCCGACCCGTGCTGCGCTCGCGCCTCGTCGTCGGTGGCGTCCTCGTCGTCCTCATCGCGGCCTCCTTCGCCGTCGCCGTGTGGCAGTCGGGGGCGGCCCCGCAGGCCGCCTATTTCGCGACCGGCGCGCGAGTGTGGGAGCTGGGGGCCGGCGCACTCCTGGCCGTGTTCGCTCCGCTCCTCGCCCGGGTGCCGCTGGCGCTCCGGGTGGTCGCCGGATGGGCGGGGCTCGTCGGCATCGTCGCATCCGCGCTGCTCATCACCGGGTCGATCGGGTTCCCCGGTCCCTGGGCGGTCGCCCCCGTCGCCGCCGCGATGCTGGTCATCGCCGCCGGGACCGGAGCCGGTCCCGCGTACCCGCGCTGGATGTTCCCGCTCGCGAACCCGCTGAGCCGTGGCGTCGGAGCGATCTCCTACTCGCTCTACCTCTGGCACCTCCCGATCCTCGTGTTCGTGCCGATGCTCGTCCCCGACACCGCCCTCAGCACGGTCCCGGGGATGCTCGGGCTCATCCTCGGGGTCTCGGTGCTCTCCTTCCTGCTCATCGAACAGCCGTTGCACCGCACGCCGCTCGTGGGTTCCTTCCACGGCGACCGTGACGCCAGGGACGCCGCCTGGGCCGCCTGGCGCGAGCGGTTCGCCTCCCAGTTCCTCTACTCGGTGGTCGGGCTCGTGATCGTCGCCGGGCTCGCGGTGATCGCCATCGGCCCCTCGCTCCGCATGCCGGTGGCCACCGGTGGACCGGCGGCCGTCGCGGCACCGGCGGGAGACCCGCTCCAGGGCATCGCCGCCGAGCTGCAACTCGCGAGCCAGGCCTCCGCATGGCCCGACAACCTCTCGCCGAGCCTCGACGACGCGATCCGCGCGACCTCGAGCACCAACCCCGCCCGGGCCTGTTTCGACCTGGGTTCGACGCCCGACGACGGCTCGTGCACCTGGGGCGATGCGTCCGCGCCGAAGCACGTCTACCTCGTCGGCGACTCGACCGCGCTCGCCTACGCGCCGGCGTTCCGGGCTATCGCCGATCAGAGCGGCGGTGCCGTACGGATCACCACCATCGGCCTCTACGGGTGCCGCTTCACGCAGGACCTCATCCAGAACAGCGGCGCCGGGGTGATGGACGACTGCCCGACGCGGAAGCACGACATCGCCGAACGCATCGCCGCGGACCAGCCCGACCTCGTGATCGTCTCGAACGCGTTCGCCGCAGGTCGCACCACCGACGGCCGATCGCTCGACACGACGTCGATGGTCGCGTCGGCGCTCGCCGAGACGGCGGGGTATCAGGTCCCCGGTCGCGTCGTGTTCCTCGCGCCGCCGCCGCTCGGCGCGGATCTCGGGTCCTGCTACTCGCGGGTGTCCAGTCCGCAGGACTGCGCCGTCGGCGTCGACGCGGCCTGGAACGACTTCGCCGCGGCGACCGGGTCCGCGGCGGCCGCGGCCGGCGAGCGCTTCGTCTCGTCGCTCCCGTTCAGCTGTGCGGATGGCGTCTGCCCGGCGTTCGCCGGGACGACGCCGACGAAGTACGACAGCGTGCACCTCACCCCGGCGTTCGCCGAGCACATCGCTCCAGCGATCCTCCAGACGCTCCAGGCCGCCGGGGCCCTGTGACGCCGTCCGCCCCGAGGCTCCGCGGGTAGACTCGCCGTCGTGGCACATGGAGCACGGCCGGCAGCGCCGAAACAGCAGAAGACGTCCGCACAGCGCCCCACGGCGGGTCGTGGCGCGAACGGTGGACGATCGGGCAACCCCGCACGCAGCGGTGGTCGCAAGACCCCCCTCGCGAAGCCGGCGACCTTCGGCGACTGGGTCGGTGCTGCGCGGATCCGCACGCTGCCGATGGCCGTCGCCCCCGTGCTCATCGGCACCGGCGCCGCGACGATCATCGCGGGGCCCGGGGTCTACCACCCGGTCCGCGCGCTGCTCTGCCTCGTCGTCGCGCTCGCGCTGCAGATCGGCGTCAACTACGCCAACGACTACTCCGACGGCATCCGCGGAACGGACGACCTGCGGGTCGGCCCGAGCCGATTGACCGGTTCCGGCGCGGCGAAGCCCAAGACGGTCCTCACCGTCGCGCTGGTGTTCTTCGGGATCGCGGCCGTGGCCGGCATCGTCCTCACGATCCTCACCCAGTTCTGGTGGCTGCTCCTCGTCGGGGCGGTCGCGATCGTCGCCGCCTGGTTCTACACGGGCGGAAAGCGTCCCTACGGGTACTTCGCGCTCGGCGAGGTCTTCGTCTTCGTGTTCTTCGGCCTCGTCGCCACACTCGGCACCACCTTCGTCCAGGTCGGGACCGTGAACCAGGAGGCATGGTTCGGCGCGATCGGCGCGGGCCTCATCGCCTGTGCCGCGCTCGTCGTCAACAACCTCCGCGACCTCGAACAGGACAAGGCGGTCGGGAAGCGCACCCTGTCGACCTTCATCGGCCGGATCGCGTCGAAGGTGCTCTACTGCGTCCTGCTGCTCGTGCCGTTCGGCATCGCCGCATTCCTCGCGCTGTTCTACCCGATCGCCTGGTTCACGATGTTCGCGCTGCTCGCCGCCATCCCGGCGTGCGTGATCGTGCTGTTCTCCACGACGGCCAAAGAGCAGATCCTGGCGCTCAAGCTGACGGGGCTCGTGCAGCTAGCGTTCGGGGTGATCCTCGGTCTGGCGTTCTTCTACACGCCCGGCATCGCCGGCTGACGACGCTTCCGGCGTCGCCGCGCTCGCATCGAGCGCCGCGTCCTCGGAGTCCTCGTCGTCGTGCGGCGTCGGCTTGTCGCCGTGTCGACGGGCGTACAGCTCCTGCGCGACGGTCTCCCGCGGGGTGCGCAGGAAGATGTAGGACACGCAGAGCCCGATGATCGCGGCGATGATCGCGGCGACCCAGGGCTGCAGACCCGTGAGGAAGACGAGGAGCAGGAGCGGCACCACGAACGCCAGGAGGCGGAGGATGGTGTACCGGACGGCGGCGGGAACGCGTTTCACCACATAAGTCTAGGCGTCCCGCCTGAAGGCAACCCCAGGTAATCACGTCACCTGGCGTTTACGATGGAGACATGGTTCGTCTCTGGATCGGCCTCGCCGTCGCGGCAGTCGTCTTCATCGTGTACTCGGTGGTCGACTGTGCCACGATGCCGCGCGACCGTGTCCGAGGGATCAGCAAGACCTCGTGGATCATCGCCATCCTCCTCCTGCCGGTCATCGGCGGAGTCCTCTGGTGGATCATCGGCCGGGTCCGTGCTCCGAAGGCCGTGCCCCGTGGCTCAGCCCCGGACGACGACCCGGACTTCCTCAAGAAGCTCGACGCCGACCGCGCGCAGACGAAGCGCATCCGCGACCTCGAGGACGAGCTCAACCGCTTCGACGACGAGTCGGGTGAGAGCCCGGATGCGACGACGCACGACGACCCCGCGCCAGGATCAGACACGCCCGACGACGGCTCCGGCCGCAGACCGCCTGGCGCCCCGAGCGCCTCGTGAACCCGTCCGCCGCTCCCGAGCCCGTCGGCTCGGCTCCCTCGTCGAGCCCGGCCAGCGCGTCGGCATGGTCGCTCCTCGACGCGCTCGTCGCCGCGGGTGTCTCCGACGTCGTCGTCTGTCCCGGCTCCCGGTCCCAGGCGCTCGCGCTCGCCGCCGCCGAGCTCGCGGCCTCCGGACGGATCACCCTGCACGTGCGCATCGACGAGCGGGTCGCCGGCTTCCTCGCCTTGGGCCTCGGCGTCGAGACCGACCGTCCGGCCGTCGTGATCACGACCTCGGGGACGGCGACCGCGAACCTGCATCCGGCGGTCCTCGAGGCGCATCACTCTCGCGTGCCGATCATCGTCCTCACGGCCGACCGGCCGGCCGAGGCGCACGGCATCCGGGCGAACCAGACGACGAAGCAGGACGACCTCTACGGATTCGCCGCGCGCCTCGCCGTGGTCGTCGAGACCCCGACCGGTGAATCGGGTGAGCAGGACGCCGCCCGCGATCTCGCCCGGCGGGCGTACCGAGCCGCGACGAACGTCCTCGACCCGGGCCCGGTGCACCTGAACCTCGCGTTCCGGGAGCCGCTCTCGGGCAGCTTCGAACCCGAGGTGACCGAGCCGGCCCCCGATGTCCCGGTCGCGACGGACGCCGTCACGGAGGCACCGCTCTACCCGGGTCGACCGCATCTCGTGCTCGAGCGTGGACCCAGGACCCTCGTCGTCGCCGGGCACGACTCCGGCCCGGCCGCCGAGCAGCTCGCGGCGGACGGCGGGTGGCCGCTCATCGCGGAGGTGTCGAGCGGAGCGCGGTTCGGGCGGAACGTCATCGCCGCCTACCGGGAGCTGCTGCGCGAGGATGACTACCGCGAGGCCGTCGAGCGCGTCGTCGTGTTCGGCCACCCGACACTCAGCCGCGAGGTCCCGCTCCTGCTCCAGCAGCCGCAGGTCGAGACGATCGTCGTCGCCCCGGCCGGAGCCGAGGTCTACAACCCCGGACGACGGGCCGACCGCATCGTGTCCTCGGTAGCCGTCGAGGCGGGTCCCGGGGATCGCGCTTGGCTCGGAGCGTGGGTCGTCGGATCCCGCGAACGGGTGATCGACCCCTCGCCCGCAGCACCCGATCTCGACGGGCTGCACTCGACGACACCCGCCGAGCGACTGGCCTCCGTCCGGGCCGAGCTCGAGGCCGTCCGCCTCCCGGTCAGCCGCGAGGTCCTCGTCGACGCGGTCTGGCGTGCCACCTGGCCGCACGACCGTCTCGTCGTCGGTGCGTCGAGGCTCATCCGCGTGGCCGACGGTCTCGTCCCCGGCCGCAAGATCAGCGTGCACGCCAACCGCGGACTCGCGGGCATCGACGGCACCATCGCCACCGCCACGGGGATCGCGCTCGCGAGCCAGGCCGACGGCGGTCCCGGTGTGACGCGGGTGCTCCTCGGCGACCTCGCCTTCCTCCACGACGTCGGAGCGCTCCTCCTGGACGACGGCGTCGCGCCGCGTCTCCAGGTGATCGTCGGCAACGACGGCGGTGGCACCATCTTCGACGCGCTCGAGGTCGCCCAGAGTGCACCCGGAGCGCTCTTCGACCGCGTCCAGTACACGCCGCAGCACGTCCGGCTCGAGTCGCTCGCGACGGCCTACGGCTGGGAGTACCGCTCGGCCCGCACCCGCACGGAACTCGACCAGGCGTTCACCGCGCCGGTGACCGGTCCCGTCCTCATCGAGGTCCCGCTGCCGCGCGCCTGATCCGTGGGTCCTCCCGGGGTCGACTTCCGACGCGACCTGCGGCCACAATGGGCGGATGACGGCATCGAAGCACGCATCGACCTGGACCGCGCCTCCTCGAGACACCCTGCGCGTGGGTGAGGGGTTCAGCCTCGCCGACGTCGATCCCCGGTCGACGCCGGGCTTCGACGGCGACAAGCAGCAAGGCAGGCTCGAGCTGGACGCGGGGGTGCCCGCCCTGTCCGAACTGCAGGAGCGACTCTTCGCGGCGAGCACGCAGGGAGCCCCGGAAGCGGTGCTCCTCGTCCTGCAGGCGATGGACACGGCGGGCAAGGGTGGCATCGTCAAGCACGTCGTCGGCTCCGTCGACCCGCAGGGCGTGCACCACTACGCCTTCAAGAAGCCCTCGGAGGAGGAGCGCTCCCACGACTTCCTCTGGCGGGTGGAGCCGCACCTGCCGAAGCCCGGTCAGATCGGCGTCTTCGACCGCTCGCACTACGAGGACGTCCTCATCGGCCGGGTGCGTCGGCTCGCGGAGCCGGACGAGATCGAGCGCCGGTACGGAGCGATCAACGACTTCGAGGCGGGGATCGTCGCGAGCGGGACCCGCATCGTCAAGGTGATGCTGCAGATCAGCGCCGACGAGCAGAAGGAACGGCTCGCCGATCGGCTCGCGCGTCCGGACAAGCATTGGAAGTACAACCCCGGCGATGTGGACGAACGGGAGCTGTGGCCGGCGTATCAGGACGCGTACCAGGTGGCGTTCGAGCGCACGAGCACCGAGGCAGCCCCGTGGTTCGTCGTGCCGGCGGACCGCAAGTGGTACGCGCGCATCGCGGTCCAACGTCTGCTGCTCGACGCCCTCGAGGACATCGATCCGCAGTGGCCGCCGGCCGACTACGACATCGCCGTCGAGCAGGCGCGACTCGCGGCGAGCTGAACCGGTGGGGCCTCGGCTCAGCCGAAGGCCTCCACGATCGGACGGAACTTCATCTTCGTCTCGACGAGTTCGGTCGCGGCGTCCGAGTCGGCGACGATGCCGCAGCCGGCGTAGGCCGTGATGTCGCCGTCGGGTGCGATCTGCGCACAGCGGAGGGCCACCGCCCACTCGCCGTCGCCCGAGGCGTCCACCCACCCGACCGGACCGGCGTAGCGACCACGGTCGAACGGTTCCAGCTCGCGGATGAGGGTGACGGCGTCGCGGGTCGGGGTTCCGGCGACGGCGGCCGTCGGGTGCAGGCCGTCCATGAGGTCGAGCGAGGACGAGCCGTCCGAGAGTCGTCCGTCGATGTCGGTCGCGAGGTGCCAGAGGTTCGGCAGCTTGAGGGTGAACGGGACCTCGCTGCGGCGCAACTGCGGACTGTGAGATTGCAGCGCCGTCAGCACGGACTGCACGGCGAACTGGTGTTCACCCTGGTCCTTCGCGCTCGTCATGAGTGCGACGGCCTGGTCGTGGTCGCTCTCGGCGTCGGGACCACGCGAGATCGTGCCGGCGAGGACGCGCGCCGAGACGGCACCCCGATCCACTCGGACGAGCGTCTCCGGGCTCGAGCCGATGAAGCCGTCGACCGCGTAGGTCCAGCAGTCGGGGTAGGCGAGGGCGAGGTCGTGGAGCACCCGGCGGCGATCCGCTTCCTCGGGGAGGTGCCCGGCCAGGTCGCGAGCGAGCACGACCTTGCTGAGGCCGCCGGCCTTGATGCGGGCGATGGCGCGCTCGGCCGAGTCGAGATACCCCTCGCGGCTCTGCACACCGGGGGTCAGCTGGATGCGGTACTCCGGCCCGTACGCCGTGGTCACGGGATCGACGTCCTCGGCGCCGTCGCCGAGGGAGACCCGCGTGATGAAGCTCGCGTCGGGGTACCGGCCGATGATCGTGCGCGGCACGATGAGGACGCTCGTCGCGGATGACTCGTCGTCGAAGGCGAACGTGCCGAACGCGACCAGGCCGGTCCCGGGCCGCCGCACCTCGTCCGTCACCACTGCTGCGGCGCAGACGTCCCGCCAGGCCGCCGCGGCACGCGTGAACCGGTCGGGGCCAGAGAACTCCAGGCGGAGCGCCTCACCCAGTCCGACCAGCCCGTGACCCTTCCGCACCCAGAGGAGCGGCGAGGTCTGGTCGGCGAACGGGAGGAGCTGGCGCGGGTCGTCGATGGCGACGGTCTGGGCGACCAGTGACGAGGTCAGGGGAATGGTCACCGTTCAACCCTACGCCCGCGCAGGAGGGGTCACTCCCCGCCGCAGCCCGACCGGTGGCGGGGTGCTCACGGCCTGGTCGGTGGGGCGTTCACCGGCCGGGCGTGCCGATCGTCTGCAACCCGGTGACCCCGAGCAGCGCGAGTTTCGCCGCGTCCTCGGTGCCCGGTGCGGCCGTGTAGACGACGATGCGCAGGTCGCCGCCCGGCGTGGACAGGACGTCGCAGTCGACGGTGATCGGTCCGACCGGCGTCCGCGTGACCGTCTTGCGGCTCGCCCGGTGCTCCGCGACCCTGGCCTCCGCCCAGCGCCGCTCGAACTCGGGCGACACCGATCGCAGCCGGGCCACGAGTCGAGCCAGCTCGTCGTCCCGCGGGTAGCGCCCGACCGCGGCCCGGAGGTCTGCGGCGAGGTCGCTCGCGAACTCCTCCTCGTGCTGCTCGTCGAAGTCGGTGCCCTCGTGCCCCGCGGTGAAGTGCCGCCACACCAGGTTGCGATCGTCGCCGACGAGGGCGGAGGGATCGCCGTTCACCGCGGCCCACAGCGGGTTCCAGAGCAGGATGTCGTGGGCGGCGGAGAAGACCGCCAGTGGCACGTCGCCGAGCCGGTCGACGATGCGCTGAACACCCGGACCGATGTGCCGGGGGACGACCCCGGGCGGTGGTGGAGCGGCTCCGGCGACCCGGTAGAGGTGGTCGCGCTCCTGATCCGTCAGTCGGAGGGCGACCGCGAGCGCCCGGAGGAGTTGCGGCGAAGGGTTCTTGGCGCGACCCTGCTCGAGCCTGACGATGTAGTCCACGCTGATGCCGGCGAGGGCGGAGAGCTCCTCGCGGCGCAGGCCGACAGTCCGTCGTCCTGGGCCGGCGGGGAGACCGACTTCGGCAGGGGAGACCCGTTCGCGCCAGGCCCGGAGCACACCGGCGAATTCGTCCATCCGGCCATTGTGCCCCCGGCGGCGGTCCGCATCCTGGTACTGCCGGTCCTCCTGTCGACCGGGGCCTGGCGGGCCGACCCTGCCGGGCGGAGCATGGACCCATGACCACCACACTCATCACCGGGGCCAACAAGAGCCTCGGACTCGAAACCGCACGCCGACTGATCGACGCCGGCCACACCGTCTACGCCGGCATGCGCGACCTGGGCCGTGGCGATGCCGTCGCCGCACTCGGCGCCCACCCCGTCCAGCTCGACGTCACCGACCAGGCGAGCGTCGACGCGGCCCTCGCGGCGCTCCCGGAGCTCGACGTGCTCGTCAACAACGCCGGCGTGCTCGGCACGTCCTTCGGCGTCGACGACCTCGCGCCGGAGTCGATGCAGGACGTCCTCGACACGAACGTCGTGGGTGTCGTCCGCGTCACCCAGGCGGCATTGCCCCTCCTGCGCCGTTCGTCCCGTCCCGTCATCGTGAACGTCGCCTCGGGGGTCGGGTGGCCGCGCTTCCTCACCACCGAGGGGGCCGACGAGTTCGCGGTGCCGACGATCCCGTACGCCGCGTCGAAGGCGGCCGTCATCACGCTCACCGTGCAGTACGCGAAGAACCTGCCCGGGTTCCGGGTGAACGTGAGCGACCCGGGCTACACGGCGACCGACTTCAACGGGCACGGCGGCCACCAGACGGTGACCGAGGGGACGGACGCGACCGTCGCGCTCGCCCTGCTCGGTCCGGACGGTCCCACCGGCGAGTTCCACAACCGGCACGGACGCATCGACTACTGAGCGTGAGTCTGGGAGCCGTGCTCGGACGGCCGGCTCCCAGCGGCGCGGACGTAGGATGGAGGGGTGAACCGCGCCGACCTCTCCAAGCAGCCCGAGCAGGTCTCGGCCATGTTCGACGACGTCTCGACGAAGTACGACCGCATGAACGCGGTCCTCTCCGTCGGGAACGACGCCCTGTGGCGCATCGCGACCACTCGTGCGGTCGGTCCGGCCGCCGGTGAGCGCATCCTCGACCTCGCCGCCGGCACGGGCACGTCCTCCGCGGCGCTGGCCCGCAACGGGGCGCAGGTCGTGGCCGCCGACTTCTCGCCCGGGATGATCGCCGTGGGTCGCGACAAGTACGCCGACCGCTCCGACATCCAGTTCGTCGAGGCCGACGCGACCGACCTCCCCTTCGCCGACGAGGAGTTCGACGCCACGACGATCTCCTTCGGCCTCCGCAACGTCGTCCGCCCGAAGGACGCCCTCGCCGAGATGCTCCGGGTCACGAAGCCCGGCGGCCGGATCGTCATCTGCGAGTTCTCCACGCCGACGTTCGGGCCCATGCGCGCCGCCTACAACCTCTACCTCGAGCGGGTCATGCCGCTCGTGGCGGGCGTCGCATCGTCGAACGCCGAGGCGTACACCTACCTGAACGACTCGATCCGCGCCTGGCCGAGCCAGCCGGAGCTGGCCGCCTGGCTGCGCGAAGCGGGCTACGAGCACGTTGCGTACCGCAACCTCACCGGCGGGATCGTCGCCCTGCACCGGGGACTCAAGTCGGCCTGAGTCGCGTCACCATCGGGGTTCGTCTCGGCATTCCCGAGGGGTGGAACCGGTTGATCCCGTCACTTCGCATGAGGCGGGGCGACTGATTCCGTAGCCCGGTCCCGAACGGGAGCATTGACACACGGGTGCACCCGGCCCTACCGTTCCGTCATGACAGCACAGGACACGGCCCGCGGGTCGCAGCCGGCATCACCCACCGGCGGCAAGGGTCTCGCCACCGGCACCCTCGGCCTCTTCGGCTCCGTGATCATCGGCCTGGCGTCGACCGCGCCGGTGTACTCGCTCGTCGCGACGCTCGGGTTCGTCGTGCTCGCCGTGGGCGCCCAGGCGCCGATCGCCTTCATCGTCGCCTTCATCCCGATGCTGTTCATCGCGTTCGCCTATCGCGAGCTGAACCGCGACGTACCGGACTGCGGCACCACCTTCACCTGGGCGACGAAGGCCTTCGGCCCGGTCACCGGCTGGATCGGCGGGTGGGGCGTCGCGCTCGCCGGCATCGTGGTGCTCGCGAACCTCGCACAGATCGCGGGGCAGTACCTGTGGCTGCTCATCGGCGACGGTTCCCTCGCCTCGAACGTCCCACTCGTCACCGCCACCGGTGTCGTGTTCATCGCCCTCATGACGTGGGTCTCGTACCGCGGCATCGAGCTGGGGGAGCGGATCCAGAACATCCTCCTGGCGATCCAGTACCTCGCGCTCGTGCTGTTCGCCGTGTTCGCCTTCATCGGCGTCGCGAACGGCACGGCTCCGAACGCCACGCCGGTCTCGCTCGACTGGTTCAATCCGTTCGCCTTCGGCGACTATCACGGGTTCATCGAGGCCGTGCTGCTCGCGTTGTTCATCTACTGGGGGTGGGACACCTGCCTGGCCCTGAACGAGGAGACGAAGGACCCGCAGAAGATCCCGGGTCGCGCAGCGCTCATCTCGACCGTCGTCCTCCTCGTCACCTACGTCACGGTGACGGTCGCCGCCATGGCCTACGCCGGGCTCGGCGACACGGGCACCGGGCTCGGCAACGAGGACAACGCGAACGACATCTTCCTCGCGCTCAAGGACCTCGTGCTCGGCCCCTGGGCCTGGATCCTCGTCGTGGCCGTCCTGATCTCGGCCGTGTCCTCGACGCAAACGACGATCCTGCCGACAGCTCGTGGAACGCTCTCGATGGCCGCCTACAAGGCGCTCCCGAAACGGTTCGCGACCGTCCACCCGACGTTCAAGACCCCGTCGTTCTCCACACTCGTCATGGGCATCGTGGCGATCGTCTACTACGTCGGCATGACGCTCGTGAGCGAGAACATCCTCGCCGACTCGATCCTGTCGCTCGGACTCGCGATCGCCTTCTACTACGGCATCACCGGGTACGCGTGCGTCTGGTACTTCCGCAAGGTGCTCTTCCGCTCCGCACAGGACTTCTTCTTCAAGGGGCTGTTCCCGCTGCTCGGTGCGCTGATGCTCACCTACGCCTTCGTGCAGAGCTGCATCGACATGTTCGACGTGGACTACGGCTACACGGTCCTGTTCGGTGTCGGCGGCACGTTCGTCATCGGGGTCGGTTCGCTGGCCTTCGGGTTCGTGCTCATGCTGCTCTGGTACGGCCGCAAGGCCTCGCGGCCCTTCTTCCGCGGGGAGAGCCTCAACCGCGACACCGAGGTCCTCGTGCCGGACGAGCCGATCGAGTACGGCCGCTCCGTCGACGGTGGTCTCACCTGATCTCCGGGTCCCTCCTCCCTCCGGTCCCTGAGCCTTCCTCCGGTCCCTGAGCTTTCCTCCGGTCCCTGAGCTTTCCTCCGGTCCCTGAGCTTGTCGAAGGGCATCTCCCGGGGTCGTCCAGGCGGGCCCGGCATACTGGAGGGATGTTGGACACCCTGCCAGGCGGCCCGTGGATCTGGGGCATCGCGATCGTCGGTCTCGTGCTCGTCGTCATCCTCATGAACGCCAGGCGGGCGAAGTCCGCGTTCGTGAAGCCGTACGAGCGCTACGACACCACGGAGATCCCGCCGGACACCCCGGGCACCCGCGAGTTCATCGTGCGAGACGACGCGACCGGTGCGCGGCTCCAGTTCGTCGCGTCGGGGCCGTCGGCCAGGATCGCCCTCGTCGTCGTGCCACCGAAACACCTCGGGACCGGCGTCGAGGCCGGCCTCTTCCGCGCTGCGCTGCCGACCGCTCAGGGCGTCGACGCCTGGACGTGGCCGCCCCTCAACACCGACGGGTACTCGATGCTGCTCGACCTCGCGCACGAGTTCCCGCACCTGGCGTTCTACGACGCCGAGGGCGTGCGACTCCGCTGATTCGAGCCATGTGGTCCGACCACAGCTGCCAATCGCCTGACCGCGCCCGTCGATTCCGGTCCTCCGGCACCGGTGACGGGCTGCCCCGGCTAGGCTAGGGCTGTGAATCCCAGCGCGACCCGCCGTGTCAGCAACCTGGCCAGCCAGGCCGGGCTTGCCGAACGCATGTTCGCGACCGGTGCAGACCGCAAGCTCGCCAAGACCATCGACGACGGCGTGGCCCGCCTCGAGATCGGTCTGGAGGAGCAGCTCGGGTTCACCGACGACCTCGTGGACGTCACCGCGCGCTATCTGCTCGAGGCCGGCGGCAAGCGGGTTCGCCCCCTGCTCACCATGCTCATCGCCCAGCTCGGCGACGGCATCACCGACAACGTCCTGCGGGCGGCCGAGGCGATCGAGATCACCCACCTCGGTTCGCTCTACCACGACGACGTCATGGACGACGCCGACAAGCGTCGAGGCGTGCCTAGCGCCCACCAGGTGTTCGGCAACAACACCGCCATCCTCACCGGCGACCTCTTGTTCGCGCGCGCCAGCCAGATCATGGCCGACCTCGGCGAGCGGGCGATCCGGATCCAGGCCGCCACGTTCGAGCGCCTCGTGCTGGGGCAGCTGCACGAGACCACCGGTCCTCGCGAGGGCCAGGACGAGGTCGAGCACTACATCCAGGTCCTCGCCGACAAGACCGGGTCGCTCATCGCCGCCGCGGCCCGGAGCGGCGTCATCTTCTCCAACGCCCCCGAGGCGTACGAGAGCGCGGTCGTCGAGTTCGGCGAGAAGGTCGGCATCGCCTTCCAGCTCATCGACGACGTCATCGACCTGTCGCCGCAACCGGAGGAGACCGGCAAGGTCCCCGGCACCGACCTCCGGGCCGGCGTCGTCACCCTCCCCATGCTCTACCTGCGCCGCGAGGCCGTCGCCGACCCCGAGGCGGCAGCGCTCGTCGCCCGTCTCGACGCCGAGGTCACGGAGACGGACCACGACCCCGTCCGGTTCGCCGCGCTCGTGGCCACCCTGCGCGACCACGCCGTGACCGCGCGGACCTTCGCCGAGGCCCGGCAGTGGGCGGACGAGGCGATCGCTGCACTCGCACCACTGCCCGACGGCTCGGTCAAGAAGGCGCTCATGCACTTCGCGAAGGCGATCGTCGACCGAAGGAGTTGATGGCCGCGCCGCTCCACCGGGGCGGCACGGCATCCCAGATGCGCATGCATGACGGCCGGAGCGCTCCACCGGCAGCACCCGGAACCCCGCACGGGGACACGAAAGGAACCACCGTGACCAAGCTCAGGCTGGCCATCGTCGGCGCAGGACCCGCAGGCATCTACGCGGCGGACATCCTCCTCAAGGCGGAACGGAAGTTCGACGTCTCCATCGACCTCTTCGAGCAGCTTCCGGCCCCGTACGGCCTGGTCCGCTACGGCGTCGCGCCCGACCACCCGCGTATCAAGGGGATCATCAACGCGCTCCGCGACGTCCTCGACCGAGGCGACATCCGGATCTTCGGCAACGTCCGCTTCGGCGTCGACATCACGCTCGACGACCTCAAGCACCACTACAACGCCGTGATCTTCTCCACGGGCGCCGTCGAGGACGCCCCGCTCGACATCCCGGGGATCGACCTCGACGGGTCGTACGGTGCCGCGGAGTTCGTGAGCTGGTTCGACGGACACCCCGACGTCCCACGCACCTGGCCGCTCGAAGCGGAGTCGATCGCCGTGATCGGCAACGGGAACGTCGCGCTCGACGTCGCTCGCATGCTCGCGAAGCACCCGGAGGATCTGCTCCCGACGGAGATCCCGGCCAACGTCCACGAGGGGCTGCAGCAGTCGCCGGTGACCGACGTGCACGTCTTCGGGCGTCGCGGGCCCGCACAGGTGAAGTTCACGCCGCTGGAGCTCCGCGAACTCGGGGAGCTCAACGACGTCGACATGATCCTCGCCGACGAGGACTTCGACTACGACGACGCGTCGAAGGCGGCGGTGGCGAGCAACAAGCAGGTCATGGTCATCGACCGCGTCCTGCAGCAGTGGCGCAAGCGCGAGACCGGTCAGGCCTCGCGCCGACTGCACCTGCACTTCTACGCGAAGCCGGTCGAAATCGTCGACGACGGTTCCGGCAAGGTCGCCGCCTTCCGGTACGAGCGGACGAGACCAGACGGTCAGGGCGGGGTCGAGGGCACGGGTGAGATCCGCGAGGTGCCGATCCAGGCGCTCTACCGCGCGGTGGGGTACTTCGGAAGTCCGCTGCCCGGCGTGCCCTTCGACTCGAGGCACGGCGTGATCCCCAACCACGAGGGCAAGGTCCTCCACCCCGAGAGCAACGAGCGCGTCCCGGGTGTCTACGCGACCGGGTGGATCAAGCGTGGTCCGGTCGGCCTCATCGGCCACACGAAGTCGGACGCGATGGAGACCATCAGCCACGTCATCAACGATCAGGCGGACTGGTGGGCGCCGGCCGAACCGGAGGAGGAGGCCGTCGTCGCGCTGCTCGAGTCGCGCGGTGTGGCCTACACGGACCTCGAAGGCTGGCACCTCCTCGACCAGCATGAGATCGCGCTCGGTGAACCACAGGGTCGCGCCCGCATCAAGGTGGTGCCGCGTGAGGAGATGGTGGCGATCTCGCGTGCGCAGCCCTCGGGCACCGGGACACCGTCTGCCTGAGCCGCGCCTGCGATCCCGCCGATCGCCCCGCGTCAAGCCGCTCGACGGAACCCGGTTCCGACGGGCGTCGGTCACTATGCTGGACGGATGACCGACCCCAACGCGCCCCAGAACGTCCCGTCGGAGCAGCCGACGTCCGTACCGCCGTCCGAGCCGCCGGCATTCGTCGCCGACGGCCGGCAGCAGCACCAGCAGCAGCCGCGGTACGGGGAGATGCACCCGGATCCCGTGCAGCAGCAGTGGAACCAGGCGGGTCAGCAGACCCCGGCTCCGCAGCAGGGTGGCCAGTGGGGCCAGCCGCAGAACGGTGAGCAGGCGGGCCAGTGGGGTCAGCCGCAGCAGGGCCAGTACGGCCAGCCGCCGCACCCGGGCCAGCCGCAGCACACCGGCCAGTACGGTCAGGACACGGGGCAGTACGGTCAGCCGCAGCAGACCGGTCAGTACGGAGCCCCCCAGGGTCAGTACGGTCAGCCGCAGCAGGGTCAGTACGGTCAGCCGCAGCAGTACGCGCAGGCTCCGCAGAAGGCGCCGAACCCTCGTGCACGCGAGACGCGTCTCGCGCTCGTGTCGGTCGGCATCGCAGCGGGTATCGCTGCGGCCGTCGCACTGGTGGGCATCATCGGGTCGTTCTTCAGCATCTCGGAGTACTTCCCCGTCGGTGACGTCCTGCTGGGCTTCGGTGCGAACCTCGTGAACATCGCCCTCTGGGGCGCAGGGGCGGCACTCATCCTCATCATGGTCCGTCCGCTCACGCGGGTCCGGACCGCCCGCGACCTGATCCAGTCGGTTGGTATCGCGGCAGCTGTCGGCACCGGCGTCCTACTGCTCGTGGTGCTCATCGTCACCATCGTGCGCGGTGTCGTCGAGCAATACGGCACGCCGGCGTTCTTCGTCAACCAGGGCTTCCTGTCGCCGATCCTCTACGGGGTCACCCTCGCGGGCTTCCTCACGATCGGAGCCGTGCTCGCGACGCGGTTCGTCGCACCCGAGGGCCTCGCCGACGCTCCGCACGAGCAGCACAGCGGTCAGCAGCACGGTCAGCAGTTCCTGCAGGGTCAGCACGAGCAGCAGGGCCAGCACCAGCAGGGTCAGCACGACCACGGCTCGCAGCAGCACGGTCAGGCGCAGCAGCCCTACGGACAGCAGCCGCAGGCCCCGCAGCAGCACAACCCGTACCAGCAGTAGTCGGAACGTCGGATGGTCGGCGGGCGAGCCCGACCATCCGCCCACCGATCACGGGGCGCGGTAACGTGGCGGTATGGCCGGATCTCGCGGGTGGACCGCCGACATCCTCGGCGAGGGCTTCCAGCAGCGCACGCTGACCCTCGAACCGGACGATGAAGGTGACGTCGTCGCGACCCTCGTCCGCTACCGGATGCCGCCCCTCGAGCAGCTCGGCGAGTTCCTGCTGCCCGACGTCGCGGACGGCATCGACGTCCTGTATGTCCACGGCTGGTCCGATTACTTCTTCCAACGCCACCTCGCGCGATTCTGGGCCAGGCTCGGAGCGCGGTTCTACGCACTCGACCTGCGCAAGTACGGCCGGAGCCTCCGCCCGCACCAGACGCCGGGATACGTCGACGACCTCCGCACGTACGACGAGGACATCGAGGCCGCGCTCTCGGTGATGGGGCACGGCTCCGACGAGCACGCCGCCGGGCGGCGGACCCGGCGCCGACTCGTCCTCCTCGGCCACTCGACCGGCGGGCTCACCCTCAGTCTCTGGACGGCCAGGAACCAGGATCGCGTCGCCGGTCTCGTCCTGAACAGTCCGTGGCTCGAATTCCAGGCGAGGCAGCTCGGGCGGCTCGCGATCGCCCCGCTCGTCCAAGCCGGATCGCGGATCGATCCGCGTGCCCAGCTCCCCGTCGTCGACCTCGGGTTCTACACCCGCTCCGTGTCGAGCACGATGGACGGGGCCTGGGACTACGACCTCGCCTGGCGGCCGCTCCACGGGTTCCCGCTGCATCCCGGGTGGTTGAACGCGATCCTGCGAGGGCATCGGCTCGTCGACGCAGGCCTGCAGCTGCGCGTGCCGGCGCTCACGCTGCTCTCGGCGCGGAGTGTCCTGCTGCCGCGGTGGAACGACGCGATGATGCGGAGTGACACCGCGCTCGACGTCGACGCGGTCGCGGAACGCGCGCTCGACCTGGGCGAGACCGTCACGATCGTGCGACTCGACGGCGCCTTGCACGACGTCTTCCTGTCCGAGGAGCCCGTCCGACAGCGCGCGTTCGAGCAGATCGTCGCGTGGGGACGCGGCTACCTCACGAAACCGCCGACCGCCGACCGCTAGCGTTCAGTGGGCGG
This sequence comes from Plantibacter sp. MCCC 1A11337, assembly GCF_013349365.1. Lineage (NCBI taxonomy): Bacteria > Bacillati > Actinomycetota > Actinomycetes > Micrococcales > Microbacteriaceae > Plantibacter > Plantibacter sp. MCCC 1A11337. The sequence continues at coordinate 103,473 of NZ_JABJWX010000003.1, forward strand.
GAGGTGTCGTCGCGAGCCCATCGGACGGCGCGGATCCGGTCGCCCGGCGGCGAGCCAGTCGGCGTAGCTGTGGTTCGCACTGATCGCGCACCAGCACGGGACGCCGACCTCTTGGCCGGCGCGCGAGGTCCGGAAGAGTTCGAGATGCGACCCGTCCGCGGGTCTCTGGTGATCCACTGCTCCACTCCAACCATCGAGCCCGCTCGCGCGGGTGCGGTTCGTCCGGCACCGTGCCGAACGGGAGCCCACCGGATCGGGTGCTCCGGTGAAGAGAGTGGTGCGGAGGTCGATCATGACGCGATCGAGGTGATCGACCGCGTCCGACCAGCTAGCGGTAGTTGACGAACTGGAGGTCGATGTCGAGGTCGGCGCCCTTCAGCAGCGCCATGGTGGCCTGGAGATCGTCACGGCTCTTCGACGAGACACGGAGCTCGTCGCCCTGGATCTGCGACTTGACCGACTTCGGGCCCTCGTCGCGGATGAGCTTGTTGGCCTTCTTCGCGATCTCCTGGCTGATGCCCTCCTTGAGGGTCGCCTCGATCCGGTACTCCTTGCCGCTCGCGAACGGGTCGCCGACCTCGAGGCTCTTGAGCGAGATGCCGCGCTTGATCAGCTTCGACTCGAAGACGTCGAGGATCGCCTTCACGCGCTCCTCGGTGTTCGCCTTCATGAGGATCTTCTCGCCGCTCCAGGCGATCGAGGCACCGACGTTCTTGAAGTCGTACCGCTGCTCGACCTCCTTGTGCGCCTGGTTGAGGGCGTTGTCCGCCTCCATCTTGTCGACCTTGCTCACGACGTCAAACGATGAATCTGCCATGTGGACCATGGTAGCGCCGGTGTCGCTCAGGCAGGTGTGGTTGGGTGGGTGCGATGCGCAGCCCGGTGAAGCAGGACCAGCGGACCATCGTCGGACGACGAGGGGCGCTCGCCGGAGCGACCCTGGTGATCGGTGTGCTCGTGTTGAGCGGTTGTGCTCCCGAGCCGGCCCCCGTCCCGTATGCGGTTCCCGTCGAGCTCCCGCCGAAGAGCGACGCCCCCGACGGCGGTGTCGCGAACGTCGACCTCGCCGATCCCCAGTGGATCACCGAGGTCGCCGAGGCGAGTGGCATCCCCGAGCGCGCCCTGCGGTCCTATGCCGGTGCCGCCATCCGCAAGGCCGAGCTGACGCCGGAGTGCGGCATCGGCTGGACGACGATCGCGGCTGTCGGGTTCGCCGAGAGCGACCACGGTCGCCACGACGGCTCGAAGCTCGGTGAGGACGGCGTCGTGACACCGCCGATCTTCGGTGTGCCGCTGAAGGGTGGCGAGACCGAGGAGATCACCGACACCGACCGGGGGCTCATCGACGGCGACCCGGTCCACGACCGTGCCGTCGGCCCGTTCCAGTTCATCCCGCAGTCATGGGAGAACTGGGGGACCGACGCGAGTGGTGACGGCGTGCTCGACCCGCAGAACCTCGACGACGCGGCGATGGCTGCCGCGAACTACCTCTGCCGGGCGAGCGACTACGACATGCGGACGGAGGACGGCTGGCTGAGTGGGATCCGGGCGTACAACTCGTCACCCGAGTACCTTCGGCGGGTCGCCGCCGCGGCGAACGAGTACGCCGAAGCCGCGCCGTCCGACAAGCGCTGAGCGGCTCGGTGACGGATGCCGATGCTGATTTCGCGTCCGGCGGTCTGACAGCTATATTGGTCAAGCGCTTTCGGTTGGCTGTTCGAAAGTCGGTCGGGCGCGCTTGGCGAGTTACCCTAGCGGCCAAAGGGATCTGACTGTAAATCAGACGGCTCAGCCTTCGGGGGTTCGAATCCCTCACTCGCCACGGACAAATCGCCTCATCCTCCGGATGGGGCGATTTTTCGTGGTGCTGGCGAGCTGGGGAACCCCGCCGGTCCCTGAGCCCGTCGAAGGGCACACGGAGAACCTCGCGAATCCGGTGCCCTTCCTTCGGTCCCTGAGCCTGTCGAAGGGCGCACGGAGAACCTCGCGAGTCCGACGCCCTTCCTCCCGGTCCCTGAGCCCGTCGAAGGGCACCCGAGGAGACCTCCACAACCGACCGACTCGGCATCTGGAATGTCAGTGGTCCATGGTGGACTTGTCCCATGACCGAGACCACCCTCACCGCGACCCGCGTCGGCGACGAGTACGCCGCGCAGCTCGCGGAGTTCTCGGACGAGTGGGCGGACCTCCACCGCCAGCAGGCCGTCCTGGACGCACGGAAGGCGCGCCTCCTGGCCCGTTCCGCCGCCTACGCGGACGCATTTGCCGACGCCACCGTCCCGGCGATCTTCCCGCCGGCCGAGCGCCAGGCCCTGTCCCGTCGCTCCACCTGTGCCGCCCTCGCGATGGCGACCCGGATCCCGGAGCGGACGATCCAGCGTGCGACCAACGACGCCGAGCGGCTCGTGAACGACGCACCGGCCGTGCTGGCGTCGCTCGAGGCGGGCCGTATCTCGGCGCGGCACGCGCAAGTGATCACGGACCAGCTCTGCGACGTCCCTGCCGCTGGCCGGGCGGTGTTCCTCGAGCAGGTGCTGCCGGTCGCCGAAGACGCGACCGTCTCGCACCTCCGGCAACGCGCCCGCGTCCTGCGCGAGCGCCTCCATCCGGAATCGATCACCGCCCGTGCCGTCCGCTCCGAGGCGGATCGCCGGGTGGAATTCGAGCCCGCAACGGATGGCATGGCCTGGGTGCATCTCTTCACCACCGCGCCCATCGCCCAGGGCATCATCGAACGGGTTGAAACGGCCGCCGCCGAGTCACGCGCAGCCGGCGACACCCGCACCTGCGCACAACTGCAGGCGGACGCACTCGCGGCGCTCGCCCTCACCGGTGTCACGCCGGAAGATGTCATGTCGAGCCCGGTGCTCCCGCACCCGATCGAAGTGCAGGAACACATCGTCCCCACCGTCCAGATCACGGTCCCGGCGCTCAGCATGGCCGGTGTCTCTGACGCCCCGGCAACCCTGGACGGCTACGGGCCGATTGACCCCGAGACCGCCGCACGCATCGCGGTGAACGCTCCGCGCTTCACCCGGATCCTCGTCCAGCCTGAAACAGGTGCGGTCCTCTCGGTAGGGCGGAATCAGTACCGCGTTCCGGCCGACCTGCAACGCGCGGTCCGCCTCCGGGACGGCACCTGTCGGGCGCCAGGCTGCGGCAGACGCGCCAGAGCGTGCGACCTCGATCATTCGATCGCGTGGGAGGACGGCGGGACGACGGATGTCGGGAACCTCGCCTGTCTCTGTCGACATCACCACCGGATGAAGCACCTGCCCGGTTGGAACCTCCAACACGCACCCGGCGGCGTCCTCGACTGGACGACACCCGACGGGAAACACCACCGGACAGAACCCGATCCGGCACCGTTCTAACCCCGTCGACGAAGGCTCCTTCGTGGGCACTTCGACAAGCGCAGTGACCGGGAGAGGCGTACTCGGAACGATGAGGCATCCTCGTGGACACTTCGACAAGCTCAGTGACCGGAAGAGGCGTGCCCGAACCGGTTCGGTCCCTGAGCTTGTCGAAGGGCACTCAGGTCGTGCCACCTCGGTCTGCGGGGGAGGTGCGCCCGGAACGAGGAGGGTTCCTCGTGGGCACTTCGACAGGCTCAGTGACCGGCGGAGGTGTGCTCGGGAACGGTTCGGTCCCTGAGCCTGTCGAAGGGCACTCAGTTCGAGCCGCCATAGGGTGGTGGGGTGACCGGACACGAAGAACTCCTCCAGATCGCCACCGACATCGCCGCAGAGGCCGGCGAGCTGATCCTGCGCCGACGCCGTGAGGGCGTCGAGATCGCCGCGAGCAAGTCGTCGGTCGAGGACGTCGTGACCCGAGCCGACCGCGAGTCCGAGCAGTTCATCCGCGACCGCCTCCTCGCAGCACGACCGGACGACGGATTCCTCGGCGAGGAGACCGGCACAGAGGGCGGAGCGACGGGGACCTCCGGCCTGACCTGGGTCGTCGACCCCATCGACGGCACCGTCAACTACCTCTACGACATCCCTGCGTACGCCGTCAGCATCGGGGTCGTCGAGGGCGAACCGGACCCGGCCACCTGGACCGCCCTCGCCGGAGCCGTGGTGAACCCGGTCCTGGGTGAGCACTACACCGCCTCCCGCGGCGGTGGCGCACGACTGAACGGCCGCACCCTCGAGGTCAACCGAGGCGTGGCACCGAACGTGGCGCTGCTCGGCACCGGCTTCTCGTACACCGCCTCGCGGCGCATGGAGCAGGCGGCCGTGCTCGGCGCCCTCCTCGGGACCTTCCGCGACGTCCGTCGGATCGGCTCCGCCGCACTCGACCTCTGCAGCGTCGCGTCCGGCCGCCTCGACGCCTACTACGAGAGCGGCCTGAAGCCGTGGGACCAGGTCGCGGGCGCACTCATCGCTGCCGAGGCGGGCGCGACGGTCGCCGGCTTCGACGGTGCCCCGGCCACCACGCAGCTCATCATGGCAGCCGATGCGCCGCTGCTCGCGGTCCTCGAACGGCTCCTCGTCGAGCAGGGCTTCGCAACGCCGACCGGGTGAAACTCCATGCGCGCTGGCGCCGCTCGCGGTAACGCTCCGGTGGCGACTCGTTCATAAGAGAACTCTCATATGGCTCCTGATCAGGTATTTCCCGAGTAAAACCGAGCACTGCCATGGCTTTTTCAGCCTGCCGTTGTTAGCATTTATGCATTCGTTACCTTCGCGTTCCCCCGCGCGGATGGACGTCGAGACCTTCCTGCAAGCCCATTGAAAGGCCCCCGCCCCCTTGTCACGTCATGCCAGCCCTGAGGACACCCCTGTGCTTCCCGACCCTCAGGACCCGCAGAACACGTCTGTGGAGAACGACGCTGCACCCGTGCAGACGCCGCCGCTCAGCCGCCGTGAACTCCGCGAACGTGAGCGTCAGGCGGCGGCCGCCCTGGAACACCAGGAGTCCGTGCTGCAGGACCCGACGCACGAGGCCAGCGCCGACCAGGAGGAGACGGCCCCGGCCGTCGACCCGGTCGACCAGATGATCGCCGAGGCGATCGACGCCGTGCACACCCCCGATGTCTCCGACATCGCGCCGGTCGAGGCAGAGCCCCTCATCACCGAGCCTGCCGTGGCTTCCGACTCCACTCCGGCCACCGAGTCCATCACCGTGACGGTCGACGCGTCCACGGTCGACGCCCCCCGCGGGCGCCGCGCAGCTGCACCGAAGCCGACCTCGAAGCCCCGCGCATCATCCCGCCAGGCCGCCGCACCGGCGTCGCCCCGCCCCACGAGCATCGCGCGCAAGCGTCGCATCACCACCAAGATCTTCGCGGGTGCCGCGATGGGCTTCGTCGCCCTCATGGCCGTGGCCACCTCCGTGCCCGCCAACGCGCTGCTCACCGCTGAAGACGTCGCGACCTCGGTGGCCGAGGCCTCGCAGGCAGAGCTCGGCGACGGCAACGGGCTGAGCAACCAGGCGTCGCAGTCGCTCGACAGCGAGGGTTCGGCAGAGCTGACGTTCACCCGCGACGACTACACCACGAGCACCGTCGAGGAAGCCGCCGCCGCGATGGGCATCCGCCCCGCGAACACCTTCACGAACAACCCGAACGGGACGATCCAGTGGCCGTTCGCGGTCGGCGTCACCATCGGTGACCGCTTCGGTGCCCGCGACTGCGCCGGGTGCTCCAGCGACCACCACGGCCAGGACTTCAACCCCGGTAACGGCGCGCCCATCCAGGTCATCGCCGACGGCGTCGTCCGCCACGTCGAAGACGGTGAAGGCTCGCTCGGCGTCAACGTCATCGTCGACCACACCATCAACGGCCGCCTCGTCTCGAGCGTCTACGCGCACATGCAGCACGGCTCGGTCCGCGTGACCGAAGGTCAGGCGATCAAGGTCGGCACGATCCTCGGACTCACCGGTAGCACCGGTATGTCCACCGGTCCGCACCTCCACTTCGAGATCCGACTCGACGGCGTCACCTGGGTCGACCCGCTCGAATGGCTCTACGCGAACGTCAACTGACGCCGCGGAACCCGACACGTCGACTGCCTCGCCCGACTTCCGGGCGGGGCAGTCCTGTTTCGCCCCGGGGACTTCCTGCGGTCACTGAGCTTGTCGAAGTGCCCACGGGGTACGCCGCCCTTCGACAGGCTCAGGGACCGGTGGTGGGGCTGAGGGACCGGTGGTGGGGCTGAGGGATCGGTGTTGGGGCTCAGGGACCGGTGGTGGGCCTGAGGGATCGGTGTTGGGGCTCAGGGACCGGTGCTCGGTCTTCGGGACCGGGTCTTCACGTGCAGGGACAGGGCACGGAACGACGAAGGCCCGCCCGGCTGCTGCCGGACGGGCCTTCACTGAGACGCTGGAGGGTTTACTGACCCTGCTCCTGGTACTTCGCCTCGGTGGCGGCCTTCTGCGGCTTCCACCACGACTCGTTGTCGCGGTACCAGGCGATCGTGTCGGCGAGGCCGGCCTCGAAGTCGCTGAACGCCGGGGTCCAGCCGAGCTCCGTGCGCAGCTTCGACGAGTCGATCGCATAGCGGAGGTCGTGGCCGGGACGGTCGTTCACGTGGTCGTAGGCGTCCGCCGGCTGGCCGAGCTGGGTGAGGATGAGCTCGACGACGTCCTTGTTGTTCTTCTCGCCGTCGGCACCGATGAGGTACGTCTCGCCGATGACCCCCTTGTCGAGGATCGTGAGGACGGCGGACGAGTGGTCGTTCGCGTGGATCCAGTCGCGGACGTTCTCGCCCGTGCCGTACAGCTTCGGGCGCTCACCGCCGAGCACGTTCGTGATCTGGCGCGGGATGAACTTCTCCACGTGCTGGTACGGACCGTAGTTGTTGGAGCAGTTCGAGATGGTCGCCTTGACGCCGAAGGAACGCACCCACGCGCGGACGAGGAGGTCGCTGCCGGCCTTCGTCGAGGAGTACGGGCTCGACGGGTTGTACGGCGTCTGCTCGGTGAAGCGCTCCGGGTCGTCGAGTTCGAGGTCGCCGTAGACCTCGTCGGTCGAGATGTGGTGGAACCGCGTCCCGTGCTTGCGAGCCGCCTCGAGCAGCGTGTACGTGCCGATGATGTTCGTGTCGAGGAACGGGCGCGGGTCGTGGAGGGAGTTGTCGTTGTGCGACTCCGCCGCATAGTGCACGACGGCGTCGTGACGGGCGAAGAGCTCGTCGACGAGCGTCGCGTCCTGGATGTCGCCGACGACGAGCTCGAAACGATCGGCCGGGAGGCCGTCGAGTGAGGCGCGGTTGCCCGCATAGGTCATCTTGTCGAGGACGGTCACCGAGTGATCGGTGTTGTTCAGGACGTAGTGGACGAAGTTCGAGCCGATGAATCCGGCGCCGCCGGTAACGAGAAGTCTGGACACGGTAGACGAGTCTACCCGGCGGTCTCCGGATACCGCGGGGGAATCCGGCTGTCGCTCAGTGACCGGGCAGGATGCGGCGCAGCAGGTTCGTGTTCGCGAGGTCGAGCAGTTCGTCGCCGCGGCCCGACATGACCGTCCGGAGGGCGTACAGGGTGAACCCCTTCATCTGCTCGGCGGTGATCGTCGGCGGGATCGACAGCTCCTGCCTGGCGGTCACGACGTCGACGAGCGCCGGACCGTCGTGGTCGAAGGCCCGACGGATGGCACCCTCCAGCTCGCTCGCCCGCTCGACGCGTTCGCCGTGGATACCCATGCCCTCGGCCACGCGGGCGAAGTCGGGGTTCTCGAGGTCGGTGCCGTAGTTGACGAACCCGGCCGCCTTCATCTCCAGCTCGACGAAGTTGAGCGAGGAGTTGTTGATCACGATGATCTTCACGGGCAGCTTGTTCTGGGTGAGTGAGATGAGCTCGCCGAGCAGCATGGTGAGTCCACCGTCGCCCGCGAGCGCGACGACCTGACGACCCGGGTGGGACGCCTGCGCCCCGAGCCCGTGCGAGACGGCGTTCGCCATGCTGCCGTGGCTGAACGATCCGATGAGTCGACGCCGCCCGTTCATGGTGAGGTAGCGCGAGGCCCAGACGACGGGGGAGCCGACGTCGGGGATGAACACGGCGTCGTCCGTCGCCAGCTCGTCGACGACCTTCGCGAGGTACTGCGGGTGGATCGCCTGACCGTCGTGGTCGGCCGTCGCCAGATCGTCGAGCCCCTTCCGCGAGCTGCGGTAGTGCTTGAGCGACTCCTCGAGGTGCTTGCGATGGGTCTTGCGCTCGAGCTTCGGCAGCAGCGCGTCGAGGGTGTCGCGGACGGTGCCGACGAGTGGGAGGTCCACCGGCTGTCGGCGGCCGATCTGCTCACCGCGGATGTCGACCTGGATGACGGTCGCGTCCTCGGGGAAGAATTGCGGGTAGGGGAAGTCGGTGCCGAGCATGAGGAGCACGTCGCACGACAGCATCGCGTGGTAGCCGCTCGCGAATCCGAGGAGGCCGGTCATGCCGACGTCGAAGGGGTTGTCGTATTCGACGTGCTCCTTGCCCCGGAGGGCGTGCACGATCGGTGCGGCGAGGGCGTCCGCCGTCTCGATGAGTTGCGCGTGAGCCCCCGCGACACCCGCACCGGCGAGGATCGTGACGCGCTTGCCGTCGTTGAGGATGCGTGCGGCCTCGTCGAGCTCGTGCTCCGACGGCAGGATCCGAGGCTGCGTGGCACGGATGGCGGAGACGTGCTCGCTCACGGCCCGTTGGAGCATGACATCGCCCGGCACGACCACGACGGCCACGCCGCGGCGCTCCACGGCGGTGCGCATCGCGATCTCGAGCACCCGCGGCAGCTGCTCCGGGACGGACACGAGCTCGACGTAGACGCTGCACTCGCGGAACAGTTCCTGGGGGTGGGTCTCCTGGAAGTAGGTGCTGCCGATCTCCGAGCTCGGGATGTGCGCGGCGATCGCGAGCACCGGCACCCGCGAGCGGTTCGCGTCGAAGAGGCCGTTGATGAGGTGGAGGTTCCCGGGGCCGCAGCTCGCCGCGACGACCGCCAGCTCGCCGGTCAGCTCCGCCTCCGCAGCTGCGGCGAAGGCGGCCGCCTCCTCGTGACGCACGTGCACCCAGTCGATGCCGCCCGAGGAGCGGAGGGCGTCCGTGAAGCCGTTCAGGGAGTCGCCCGGGAGGCCGTAGACGCGTTGCACACCGCTGGCCTGTAGGGTTGCGACGACGGTTTCAGCGACAGTGGACATGGGTGCTCCTCGCAGCAGACGACTCGGCCCGGGTTCCCCGGCCCCTCCATGGTCCTCGTCGCGGTTCGGGGCCCGCAAGGGAGCATCGTGGTCTTGCAGACGCCTACCAGGTGCGCTAGCCGATCTCAACACTCCGACACGAATCCGGCTGAACGACGAACGCCTTGTAACGTGGTCGCTGGAACAGCCTGCCGAGAACGCGGTGGCGCGGCCAACATCGACTGCACCGTGAAGGGGGCGGCCGTGAGCGACTCCCTGCACCGACCGCCGGCACACGCCGGTTCGATCACCGATCCATCGGTGATGTTCACCGAGCACACCGAAACGGTCGTCACCGGTGTCAGCCTGTCGAACGGGCGGTACAGCATCGGCGAGCAGCTCGGCTCCGGCGGGTCCGCCAACGTCTACCGGGCTCGCGACGAACTGCTCTCCCGTCCCGTCGCCGTCAAACTCTTCCGCGACGAGGCCGCGACCGCGAACGACCGGCTGCGCCAGGAGCGGGAGATCCGCCTCCTCGGCGAACTCCGTCACCCGGGCCTCGTCGAGCTCTACGACTCCGGCTCCGTCGTCCACCGCGGGGTCGAGCACCGGTTCCTCGTCATGGAGTACATCCCGGGTGCCACGCTCACGGACAAGCTGCAGGCCGGTCCGATGCTCCCTCGTGACGTCGCCGCGCTCGGTGCGCAGGTCGCCGACGCGCTGTCCTTCATCCACAACCGGTCGATCGTGCACCGCGACATCAAGCCCGACAACATGCTCTTCAGTGACATCGCCGCCTTCGGGCACGCGAACCTCGTCAAGCTCTCCGACTTCGGCATCGCCCACTTCGTCGGCGGGTCCCGGCTGACGAACACCGAGGCCATCTCGGGTACCGCGTCCTACCTGTCGCCCGAGCAGGCGCTCGGCGAGACGGTCAGCACCGAGACGGACATCTACTCGCTCGGGCTCGTGCTCCTGGAAGCGATCACCGGCCGCCGGGAGTTCGACGGCGGGGTCGTGGAGGCCGCGGTCGCGCGTCTGCACCGCGACCCGGTGATCCCGCCCGAACTCCCCGCCGCCTGGCACCCCCTGCTCCGGTCGATGACCGCCCGGAAGCCCGAGGACCGGCCCGCCGCCCACGAGGTCGCGTCGAGCCTGCGAGAGATCTGGTCGGCGTCGCGCGTCCGGCGGGTCCGCCGCGTCCGGGCCAGACTCGGACTCGTCGTCGACCAGGGCGTCGACCCGCGGATCGCCATGCTCCTCGCCGCCGCCACGGCCGCCGCGGGCCTCGCGATCGGCGTGGCCGTCGGCATCTTCGCGTTCTGATCGGCCCATTACCACGTTTCGTCCGGATCCGGGGAAGTCACCCGGCCGGTGTACCGTCTCAACAACGATCGATCCCTTCGAGTGAAAGGGCGCCATGACGCTCTCGACCCCCTATCCGCTCGGCGTCACCCTTCGGGGCGATGGTGCGAACGTCGCCATCTACTCGGAGACCGCCGACGCCGTCACCGTCTGCATCTTCCCCGAGGGTGGGGAGGAGCAGCAGACGCGCCTCGAGCAGCGAACCGGCCACGTGTTCCACGGACTGGTCGATGGCCTCGTCCCCGGGACCCGGTACGGCATCCGTGTCGACGGCCCATGGGACCCGGCGAACGGGCTCCGTCACAACCCGGCCAAGGTGCTCCTCGATCCGCATGCCACGGCGATCACCGGGCGCTACGACCTCGGCCAGGCGCAGTTCAGCCACCGGCTCGATGCACCGGAGACGATGGACGACAGCGACTCCGCCGGCCATGTCGCGCTCGGCGTGGTCACCGACCCGTCCTCGTTCGACTGGGACGCCGACGGCCAGGACGTCGCTCCGCGCATCCCGCTCGCCGAGACGATCGTGTACGAGGTCCACGTGAAGGGCTTCACCAAGCAGCTCGCCGAGGTGCCCGAGGAGATCCGCGGCACCTACGCCGGTCTCGCCCACCCGGCGGCCATCCGCTACCTCACCGACCTCGGTGTGACGGCGGTCGAACTCCTCCCCGTGCACCAGTTCGTGCAGGACAGCCACCTCGAGGAGAAGGGCCTCCGCAACTACTGGGGCTACAACTCCATCGGCTTCTTCGCTCCGCACGGCGAGTACGCGGCCTCGGGAGACGCCGGTGGGCAGGTCGACGAGTTCAAGGCCATGGTCAAGGCGATGCACGCGGCCGGCCTCGAGGTCATCCTCGACGTCGTCTACAACCACACGGCCGAGGGCAACCACATGGGCCCGACCCTGTCGTTCAAGGGCATCGACAACGCGTCCTACTACCGCCTCGTCGACGAGGACCGCGAGCACTACTTCGACACCACGGGCACCGGCAACAGCGTCAACGTCGGCCACCCCGCGGCTCTCGGGCTCATCATGGACTCCCTGCGCTACTGGGTGACCGAGATGCACGTCGACGGCTTCCGCTTCGACCTCGCGACGACGCTCACCCGCCAGGACGGTTCCGCCGAGATCCACAGCGCGTTCCTCTCGCTCATCGAGCAGGACCCGGTGCTCGCACCCATCAAGATGATCGCGGAGCCGTGGGACACCGCCGGCTACCAGGTCGGTGGCTTCCCCGCGAGCTGGTCGGAGTGGAACGGGAAGTTCCGCGACGACGTCCGCGACTTCTGGAACGGCGCCGACAGCGTGCTCGGCACCATGTCGCAGCGCGTCCTCGGCAGCCCGGACGTCTACGAGGCGTCCCGCCGCTCGCCGCTGTCCAGCGTCAACTTCGTCACCGCGCACGACGGCTTCACGCTCGCCGACCTCACGGCGTACTCGAGGAAGCACAACGCGGCGAACGGCGAGGACAACAACGACGGCGAGAGCGACAACCGCTCCAGCAACAACGGCGCGGAGGGCCCGACGGACGACCCCGCCGTGAACGCGCGCCGCGACCGCCAGCGTCGCAACTTCCTCGCGACGGTCCTGCTGTCGGCCGGTGTCCCGATGATCCTCGGCGGCGACGAGATCGCCCGCACCCAGGGCGGCAACAACAACGCGTACTGCCAGGACAACGAGGTGTCGTGGTTCGACTGGGAGCACGCCGACCACGACCTCCTCGGCTTCACGAAGCGCCTGATCGCCCTGCGCCTCGCCGAGCCGGCCCTGCGACCCGACTGGTTCCGCCAAGGGCCGGGTTCAAAGGCCGACGACCGGGTCTTCATCACCCGGTCCGACGACGAGCCCTTCGCCGACGAGGACTGGGACAACCCCGACGCCCGCTCGATCACCTTCGTGTTCCGTCACGCCGGATCGGCCTCGTTCGCTCTCCTGCTCAACGCGGCCGAGAACGGCGTGGAGTTCAACCTGCCGAAGGCTCCCGGCCTGCCGTGGACGCTCGTCGAGTCGAGTGACCCGGAGCAGATGCTCGCCGAGGGGTCGACGACGGTGATCGTGCAGGGTACCTCCTTCACCCTCCTGCGATCGGGGGTCGCATCATGACCGACGTGTCCGGCGATGGGCCACAGCGTTCAGCCGTGCCCGTATCGACCTACCGCCTCCAGCTGACCGCCGACTTCCGGCTGCAGGACGCCGCGGCGCTCGTCGACTACCTCCAGGCCCTCGGCGCCGACTGGGTCTACCTGTCGCCGATCCTCCGCGCGGAACCCGGATCCACCCACGGCTACGACGTCGTCGACCACACCGAAGTCGACCCGGAACGCGGGGGTGCCGACGGGCTCACGGCGCTCGCCGAAGCGGCCCATGCGGCGGGCCTCGGCGTCCTCATCGACACCGTCCCCAACCACATGGGCGTCGCGACGCCGATGGAGAACGCCTGGTGGTGGGACCTGCTCCAGCACGGTCGGGAGGCAGAGCACGCTGTCGCGTTCGACGTCGACTGGGAGGCCGGCGACGGTCGCATCCGGGTCCCGATCCTCGGCGACGACGAGGACGGCCGCAGTGCGCTCGACGACCTCAGTGGGGAGGACGGCGAACTGCGCTACTTCGACCACCGACTGCCCATCGCCCCCGGGACGGCCGACGACGACGCGAGCCCGCGCGAGGTGCACGACCGGCAGCACTACGAACTGGTGAACTGGCGTCGGGCGGACAGCGAGCTGAACTACCGACGGTTCTTCGCCGTCAACACGCTCGCCGCCATCCGTGTCGAGGACCCGGCGGTCTTCGACGGCTCGCACGTCGAGATCGGCCGCTGGTTCGACGACGGCCTCGCCGACGGGATCCGCGTGGACCACCCGGACGGGCTCCTCGACCCCGGTGCCTACCTCGAGCGACTGTCCGAGCGCATCGGTGGGGCACCCATCTGGGTGGAGAAGATCCTCGAGGGTGAAGAGGATCTGCCGGCCGAGTGGGCCACGCTCGGCACCACCGGCTACGACGCCCTGGGCGACGTCGATCGGGTGCTCGTCGACCCGACCGGTCTGCCGACGCTCGGTCAGCTCGCGGGGGTCGAGCTGACGCGCGACGCCTGGGACGACCTCGTGCACACCACCAAGCGGGGCATCGCCGATGGGATCCTCGGGTCCGAGGTCCGCCGCCTCGCGAGGCTCGTTCCCGAGGTACCGGACGCCGTCGACGCGCTCGCCGAGATCCTGACCGCGTTCCCCGTCTACCGTTCCTACCTGCCGCTCGGTGACGAGTACCTGGACGCCGCACTCGACGAGGCGGAGACCCGCCGCCCGGAGCTCGCCGACGCCTTCGCTGCGCTGGCGCCCCGCCTCCGCAGCGCGACCGATCCGCTCGCCGCGCGGTTCCAGCAGACCTCGGGCATGGTGATGGCGAAGGGCGTCGAGGACACCGCGTTCTACCGCTACACGGCGCTCACCTCGCTGACCGAGGTCGGCGGAGACCCAGCCGAGACCGACATCAGCGTCGCCGAGTTCCACCACCGACAGGCGCGGCGGCAGGCGGAGTGGCCGTCCTCGATGACGACACTCAGCACGCACGACACGAAGCGCAGTGAGGACGTCCGTGCCCGCATCGACGCGCTGAGTGAGGTCGCGGACCGGTGGGCGGAGCACGCCGTCGCCCTCCACACCTCGAACGGCTTCCCCGACCGGCAGCTCGAGCAGCTGGTCTGGCAGGCGGCCGTCGGTGCGTGGCCGATCGAGCGCGAGCGACTGCACGCCTACGTCGAGAAGGCCGCCCGTGAGGCCGGCGACTCGACCACCTGGACCGCACCGGACGAGACCTTCGAGGCCGCCCTGCATGCGGCGGTCGACGGACTGTACGACAGCCGTCGCGCGAACGCCGCGCTGCTCGACGCCGTCGCAGACGTCGAGGCGGCCGGATGGTCGAACAGTCTGGTCGCCAAGGCGATCCAGCTGACGATGCCGGGCGTGCCGGACGTGTACCAGGGCAGCGAGCTCTGGGATCGATCGCTCGTGGACCCCGACAACCGTCGCCCAGTCGACTACGCCGAGCGTCGCGCGGTGCTCGCCCGTCTCGACGACGGCTGGCTGCCGCCGGTCGACGCCGACGGAGCGGCGAAACTCCTCGTGACCAGTCGCCTGCTGCGCCTGCGACGGGAGCACCCGTCCCGGTTCGCCGAGTACACCCCCATCGGAGCTGACGGGCCGGCCGCCGACCACGTCGTCGCGTTCTCACGTGGTGGCGTGACCACGGTGGCGACCCGGCTCTCGCTCCGGCTCGCGGAGCACGGTGGCTGGAAGTCGACCACGGTCACGCTGCCGGAAGGCCGGCTCGTCGACGTGCTGACCGGCCGTGAGTTGCAGGGCGGCGAGGTCCGTCTCGCGGCGCTGCTGGAGCAGTATCCTGTCGCCGTCCTGACGCGGCCCGATGATGCAGCAGAGACCGCAGGCGAGGAGTGAGTACGATGACGACCAGCACCACGAGTCCGGCTGACGGGTTCCGCGTCTGGGCACCTGAGGCCCAGCGCGTCGACCTCGTCCTGGACGGCGAGCAGCACCCGATGGACCGCGACGTCTCCGACGGGTGGTGGATCGCGCTCGACGGTGCCGAGCCACGTGCGGCGGTCGTCGGCAGTGACTACCGCTACCTCGTCGACGGCGAGGGTCCGTTCGCCGATCCCCGCTCGCGTCGGCAGCCGGAGGGCGTCCACGGGCCGTCACGCGTCGTCGCGTCCGACCCCGTGCCGTGCGACGGGACCGGCTGGCGGGGTCGCTCGCTCATCGGTGCCGTGCTCTACGAGCTCCACATCGGCACCTTCACCGAGGCGGCCACCTTCGACGGGGCGATCGAACGCCTCGACGACCTGGTCGAGCTGGGCGTCGACGCCGTCGAGGTCCTGCCGGTCAACGCGTTCAACGGCGTCTGGAACTGGGGCTACGACGGCGTCTTCTGGTCGGCGGTCCACGAGGCCTACGGCGGACCGGACGGCTACCGTCGCTTCGTCGCCGCGTGTCACGAGCGCGGGCTCGCCGTCATCCAGGACGTCGTGTACAACCACCTCGGTCCCTCCGGCAACGTCCTGCCGCGCTTCGGTCCGTACCTCGCGGACGGCGCCGGCAACACCTGGGGCGACAGCCTCAACCTCGACGGGCCGGACTCCGACGAGGTGCGTCGGTACATCATCGACAGCGCACTGCTGTGGTTCGAGCAGTATGGCGTCGACGGCCTGCGCCTCGATGCGGTTCACGCCCTGCACGACACCCGTGCGATCCACCTCCTCGAGGAACTCGACGCCGCGGTCGATGCGCTCAGCGCCGACCTCGGCCGACCGTTCACGCTGATCGCCGAGTCGGATCTGAACGATCCGAAGCTCATCACGCCCCGGGGCCCCGGCGGTGCCGGCGGGTACGGTCTCGACGCGCAGTGGAGCGACGACTTCCACCACGCACTGCACGTGGCGCTCACCGGCGAGGTGTCCGGCTACTACGCCGACTTCGCGCCGCTCGGCGCGCTCGGCAAGGTCATGGAGGAGGGGTTCTTCCACAACGGCACCTGGTCGAGCTTCCGCAAGCGCCACCACGGCCGCCGCATCGACCTCGAACGGACGCCGAGTTGGCGGCTCGTCGTCTCCGACCAGAACCACGACCAGATCGGGAACCGGGCGACCGGTGACCGGCTGGCCGCGACGCTCGACGACGGCCAGCTCGCCATCGCCGCCGCCGTCACGCTGCTCGGACCGTTCACCCCGATGCTGTTCATGGGGGAGG
Organism: Plantibacter sp. MCCC 1A11337; assembly: GCF_013349365.1. Lineage (NCBI taxonomy): Bacteria > Bacillati > Actinomycetota > Actinomycetes > Micrococcales > Microbacteriaceae > Plantibacter > Plantibacter sp. MCCC 1A11337. Next base: position 119,705 of record NZ_JABJWX010000003.1, read on the forward strand.
AGTGGGCTGCCTCGACGCCCTGGCAGTTCTTCACCTCGCACCCGGAACCCGAGCTCGGTGAGGCGACCGCGAAGGGCCGGATCGCCGAGTTCGCGCGGATGGGGTGGAACGAGGACGACGTGCCGGATCCGCAGGATCCCGAGACCTACCGCCGGTCGGTGCTCGACTGGTCGGAGCGATCCGGTGGACGGCACGCGACGCTGCTGACCTGGTACCGACGGGTGATCGAGCTGCGACGGACGGTCCCGGCGTTCACCGATCCGGCCTTCGCCGACACGACGGCGATCGTCGACGAGGCGACCGGATCGTTCGTCCTGCGTCGAGGCTCGGCGACCCTGGCGGTCAACTTCGGGACGGAGCCGGTCGAGCTCGCACTGCGGGTCGGCGAACTCCTCGACAACTTCGGTGAGGTCGTCACGACGGACGGATCACTCCGGCTCGGTCCCCACGCGGTCGCGATCCTCCACCATTGACCTGCTGCCCTGCCCTTGGGCCAGCGCGGTGCGCTGACGCGAGCGCGGGTCTACGGCGTGAGCGCGCCCCTCCGGAGGGGCGCGCTCACGCGCACGCCCCGCGGCGGGGCCGCTTCCGGCGCGCTCGCGTCAGTGCGCCGCGCCGGCGCCGAAACGCCCGCGGTCACGTCGGCGCACCGCGCTGGCACACCGGCCCGCGGAGTGACTCAGGCGACCGGCAGGGTCGACGGCGTCGTGAACCAGACCGTGGTGTCGCCGTGGATGGTGCTGCCGTCGAAGGGTCCGCTCGCGACGAGCACGGCCGAGTCCGCGAGGGACGAGGGCACGGCGATGTCGTCGGCACCGGTGTTCGCGACGACCGTGACCGCGCCGTTGGTCAGCGCGAGGATGGTGTCGGGTGCCCCTTCGATCCAGGCGATCGAGCCGAGTCCCAGCGCATGCTCCCGGCGCAGGCGGAGCAGCGTACGGTACAGCTCCAGCGTCGAACCGGGGATGCCGGCCTGTGCGTCGCGCGAGTAGTCGTTCCAGTCGTCGGGCTGCGGCAGCCAGGATGCACCGGTCGTGTTGAAGCCGTATGCGGGGTGCCCGGCCTCCCACGGGATCGGCACGCGGCAACCGTCGCGGCCATACCGCTCGTGGTTCGTGCGGAACCACGTCGGGTCCTGTCGGGCGTCATCCGGCAGGTCGATGACCTCGGGGAGCCCGAGCTCCTCGCCCTGGTAGAGGTACGCTCCGCCGGGCAGGCTCAGCATGAGGGCGGTCGCCGCCCTGGCCCGCTGCAGCCCGAGTGCCCGATCCGGCTGGCCGGGGGTGTTCGGACCGACGCCGTAGCCCTGGGGGTTCTCCTCCGTGAGCGCGAGACGGGACGCGTGCCGGACGACGTCGTGGTTGGACAGCACCCAGGTGCTCGGAGCGCCGACCTGCGCGAACGCCCGCAGCGACTCGCCGATGACCGCCTTGAGGTCCGCGGCGTTCCACGGGGTCTCGAGGTACGGGAAGTTGAACGCCTGCTGCATCTCGTCGGGGCGCACCCAGAGGGCCATCTTGTCGAGCGGGTCGACCCAGGCCTCGGCGCAGAGCACGCGGTCGCCGTCGTACGTCGCGAGGAGCTCGTGCCAGTCGCGGTAGATCTCGTGCACGCCGTCCTGGCCCCAGTACGGCGCGGTCTCCGGCCACGAGGCGGGCCCCGTGCTGATGCCGGGTTCGAGTGCGACGCCCGCCGAGGCGCCACCCATGCTGCCGCCCTCGGCCGGTGGGGTGTAGTCGGGCAGTCCGTCGGCCTTGATCATGCCGTGCGCCACGTCCACACGGAACCCGTCGACGCCGCGGTCGAGCCAGAACCGGAGGATGTCGCGGAACTGCTCGCGGACCCACGGGTTCGTCCAGTCGAAGTCGGGCTGCGAGGAGTCGAAGATGTGCAGGTACCACTGGCCAGGCGTGCCGTCGGCCTCGGTGACGCGCGTCCAGGCCGGGCCGCCGAAGACGGACTCCCAGTTGTTGGGGGCGATCTCGCCGTGCTCGCCCTTGCCGTCGCGGAACATGTACCGGGCGCGCTCCGCCGAGCCCGGCCCGGCCGCAAGGGCCTCCTGGAACCAGCGGTGGGCGCTCGAGGAGTGGTTGGGGACGAGGTCGACGATGACGCGGATGCCGGCGGCGTGCGCAGCGGCGGTCATCGCGTCGAAGTCGGCGAGCGTCCCGAAGATGGGGTCGACGTCGCAGTAGTCGGCGACGTCGTAGCCGGCGTCCTTCTGCGGGCTCGTCATGAAGGGGGACAGCCAGATGGCGTCGACGCCGAGCTCCTGCAGCGCGCCGAGGCGGGAGGTGATCCCGGGCAGGTCGCCGAGGCCGTCGCCGTTCGCGTCCGCGAAGGATCGCGGGTAGATCTGGTAGATGACGGCGGAGCGCCACCACTCCGAACCGGGGGTGGAGCCTCCTGCGGGGGAGGCGTGCTGAGCTGCGGTCGCCGACGTGGTCGGGAGGGCGGAGTCCATGTCGCTACCCTAGGCCATTTGTGGAGCCTGTCGCCGCTCGTGGACTGGCCGGCGCGCTGTCGCCAGGGCGGGCGCGCGGGTGTCGATTCGGACCGGATTCCCGGCCACCGACCCGCCCGCCCTGCTTAGAGTGGGGACATGACGACGGAATCGGACGGCTCGGCCCGCAGCACGGCGAAGCGCGTCGCCGCGCAGGCGGGAGGCATCGCCGGATCAGCGGCCCGGACGACGCGTGGCATCATCCGTCGGAATCCGACCGCGAACCGCGTGTATCGGGCAGGTGTCGGAGTCGTCGGCGGTGGCACCGTGGCCCTCGGCGTGGCCCTGATCCCGCTTCCCGGACCGGGCGCTCTCATCGCCGTCGGCGGGCTCGCCGTCCTCGCCTCGGAGTTCGAGGGAGCGAAGCAGGCCAGCACGAAGGCGAACGCCGCCGCCAAGAAGGGTGTCGCCGTCGCGAAGGACCTTCGGGCGAAGCGCCAGGCCAACCAGGCTGCGAAGGCTGCCCGGGAGCACTGAACCTGCGGCGCACGGCGCCGACCGACGCGCGGGTACGGTGGACCGGTGGGAACATCGGCGAAGGGGAGTGGTGCCCGCCGGCCCGCACGACGCAAGGCGGCTGCGCCCGCACGACGCACGGCCGGCGCAGTCCGCTCGACCCGGAAGCCGCGCCCCCGACCGGCCGGCGCGCGCAACGGCTCCCGGCGACCGACCGCAGCCACACGCCGGAACCGTCGATCGGGCGTCCGCGTCGGATGGCTCGCCGCCGGCGGTGCGGTCGCGATCGTCGGCCTCGCCGTCGTGATCGCCGCCGTCTTCTGGGGGCCGGAACTCGTCAATCGAGCTGAAGCGCGGGACTCGATCCTCGGAACCGCGCCCCACGCAGCCGTCGAGGGCCCCGGCATCCCGGCAGCGGGCTCGGCCGGAACAGCGCCGACGGCCGTCACCGACCGGGTGGACCGTGCTTGGTCGGCGGCCACGGCGCTCCGCCTCGGCATCCCCGAGCGGGCGATGGTCGCCTACGCCGGTGCGGCGCTCGCCGTCGCGGAGACGCAGCCGGGCTGCGGGATCGCCTGGAACACGCTGGCCGCGCTCGGCAGTGTCGAGTCCGGCCACGGCACGATCTTCGGCGGGGCGCTCGACGACGCCGGTCGGGCCGTTCCGCCCATCGTCGGCCCGGCGCTCACCGGCACCGAGTTCGATGCCGTGACCGACACGGACCGCGGTGCCTTCGACGGCGATGCCAGATGGGATCGCGCGGTGGGCCCGATGCAGTTCATCCCGTCCACCTGGCAGCGGTGGGGAGCGGACGGGAACGGCGACGGTGTCGCGGACCCGCAGCAGATCGACGACGCGGCGCTCGCCGCAGCGCACTACTTGTGTCACGGTGGCCGGGACCTCCGTATCGAGACCGATTGGATCGCGGCGATCGGCTCGTACAACGGGGCCGCGTCGTACTTGCAGAAGGTCGTCCACGCCGCGGACACCTTCGCCGCGAACTGATCCCGATCCGGTGTACGAAGCACCCCTCGCGGGATGCTAGTCTCTACTGGTGCCATTTCCGCGTGAGCGGTTTGGTTCGCGCTCCGATAGCTCAGTGGTAGAGCACTTCCTTGGTAAGGAAGAGGTCGCGGGTTCAAGTCCCGCTCGGGGCTCGTTCTCTCCGTCACTGCTCTCGCCGGCATACGGAGAGACGTGGCAGGGTAGCTCAGTTGGTGAGAGCGCACGACTCATAATCGTGAGGTCGAGAGTTCGAATCTCTCTCCTGCTACCAAATTAGCGTTACTCGAACAAATGACCTGAAGATAAAGGTTCAGCTGTTCAACAGGATGAGCACTGGAGATTTCTCCGGTGCTTTTCTGTTGTGCCGAGGCGATCGCTGAGTCGCGCACGACCGCGAGGAGCGGTTGGAGCTCGACAGCAACCGCTGCTTGGTGCCCGTCGTCGTCAACCCAGATTCGCCTGAAGAACGCGGTGAGCAGCTGTCGCTTTATGGAGTCCGAGGCGCCAACGTACAGCGCCTCAGGGCGCTCGAGGAGATCGAGGTACGCCAGTACCGTGTCCGTGCGCGTCCGCAGTTCCTCGTCGGTGGAGCCGAGCTGGTCGCGGATCCGGTTCTTTCGGATCTGAACCTCCTTCAGCCGCTCACGTAGCTTGCCCGTGGCGAGCGAACCATCAGCCGCGAGATCGACCAGGCGTTCCTCCTGGCTTTCGACCTGTTTCAGTTCTTTGCGCAGCCGCTTGAGTTGTTCTGCCTTGGACGAGAGCACCTGCTCCAGCGCCGCGAGGACCTCGGTTCTCGCGATGGACAGGGTCTCAGGCGAGAGCGTCAGCGCAGCGAACTGCTTGCCGACCGCGCGCTCCACCTCGCGGGTGGGCAAGTACGGCAGGTCGCAGTCGTTCTCCTGTCGCCCCCGGCAGAAGTAGTACTCGTAGATCTGGCTGGCTTGATCGGTCCGTTTGACCGCCTCCGTGTAGATAAGTCGGTGGGATCTGCCGGCGTCGCGGCAGTGGCCACAGTGCATGAGCCCACGGAGGAAGTGGTTGTGCGTGATATCCCGCTGAGCCGGGTGCATTCGGTTGTCGATGATGCGTTGAACACGTTCGAAGAGCTCCGTGTCCACGATGGGCTGGTGTCGGCCCGGGTAGAGCTGCCCCTTGAACGTCACCATTCCTAGGTAGTACGGATCCCTTAAGATCAGACTCAGCTGGCTCCGCGAGATGGGGCGCTCAGGTCGTTTCATTGACCGGCGGCTGGTGAGCCCCTGTTCAGTCAGGAACTCCAGAAGCTGCACGACGCTGTAGTCGCCCGTCGCGTACTGCTCGAAGGCGAGCTTGATGAGCGGGGCGCGAACGGGGTCGACGTCGATGGCGTTGACGAGCTGACCTTCGAAGTCCCGCCGCACGTTCAGGTATCCGAGCTTCGCTCGACCGACGGTGCCACCGTTCTTTGCCTTGTGCAGCAGCTTGTTCCTGATGTCCTCCCCGCTCTGGCGTACCTGAACCTCGTTCATGATGTCGGTGATGGCTTCCATAGCGTCGGCCATGTATCCCTCGCCGAACTCCTCCTTTGCGGAGATGAGCTTGACGCCCATATTCGACAGGATGCGCTTGGTGATGGCCGCGTCGGTCTGGTTCCGGAAGATACGTGAGCGCATGTAGATGACCACGTAGCGCACCTCGGGGTGCTCCTCCACGTACGACAGCAACTCTCTGAAGACTGACCGCTTGGCGATCGACTGCGCAGAGCTGCCGGGTTCGACAAACTCCTTGAGGATTGGTGCCTTCAACCGGGCGCAGCGTTTGACGCAGACGTCGCGTTGGGTGGCGATGGAGTTGCCGTCGGCGTCGATGTCGCGCGCGGTGTACATCTGGCGCTGGGTGGAGACACGGAGGTAGAGGACGGCGTTGTTGTCGGTGGTGTTGTCCTCGTTTGCGATGAGGGGGACGGTGCCATCGAGACCGAGGAGCTGTTCCCAGCCAGCGAATGAAGCCCTGCGGGGCGGTCCTCCGCGTGTGTCATTTGGTGATGTAGTCATGAAGTATGTCCTCCTTTCAGCCCGCGGTTTGCGGGCGTACCCCCTGTATTGATGCTCACTTCAGGCGTTAAGTCGAGATGTCTGGCGATGCGGAATTGTCATCGTTCGCCCCGCGGTCGGCGCGCGACGGGGGTCGTGGCTACTTGTGGAAGGCGTGGGTCCAGCCGTCGAGTTGGACGAGCGAGTACACGTCGTGCAGGTGGGCGATCAGGGCGTCCCGATTCCAGATGAGGTAGTTATCGGGGATGCCCTGGGCCTTCTTCAATTCGGTGACTTCCCTGCTCCAGCCGAGCGCATCGAGGCTGTCCTCGATGAGGTGGTCGATGTCCTCCCACGCCTGCGCGTAGCTGCGCTCGAACTGCTGGATGACGGTTGGGTCTTCCGCGGCGGTGTCGGGGAGGGCGAGAAAGGCGGCGAAGCCCGCGCCGCGGTCGAGGAACCCCTGAACGATGCGGAGCTCCACGTCCGGGTCATGCGCGCGCTTGGGCGCAGTTTCCACCGTCCGCCGCGCGTCTGGACCAGGACGGAGGTAGGGGGGTCTGGTCCGGGTTCATGGATTTCTTCAGGGTTCATGAGAGAGCTCCTTGTCGATCGGTTTGGGGCAGTTCGTCCGCGAGGGCAGCGACGATCACGTCCGCCAGCGAGTCGTGGATGGTGGCCACGAACACGTGCGTCGGGAGGCCTTTGTCGGCACGGAGAGCGGCCTGGAGGCGCTCCACACGCCGTTCTGTGGGCAGAACCCAGAGCACGCGGGGGAAGACGCCGCGTTCGGCCTGAGCGCGCCCAGAACGGCGGTATGCGTCGTAGGCCCGGCACTTGGCGAGCAGTACCGGAATGGACTCCGTTCCGCGGTCGATTTCGACGTACCAGTGATCGTCGAATTGCTCGGTGCTGACCGTGACGAAGAGGTCCGGTTTCAAGATCTCTGTTTGACCTGCGGCACCGAGGTGCTGTCGCCAGGCCTCCGTCTCGACTTCGATTGCACTCACCTGGAAGCCGTGGTCGTTGCTGGCTTCGAGGAGTGTGAGGTGGGCGTCGACGATGGCGAGCGTGTGGTCGAGGAACTGGATAGAGGGCGTGTGATGGCGGTGCCGGAGGTCATCGGCGTCGGCTCGGAGGATGCGGGAGCCGGCAGCGTCGAGGTGCCAGATGAACGATGCGGAGCCGTGCTTGATGCCGCCGACGCGACGCTCGAGCCGGTTGATGAGGCGCAGGCCGAGGAGCCGGTCGAGGGTGCGGACGGTGGCCCGGGCGGCTGCTGTCGGGGTGGCGTGGTCCGTGAAGAACGCGCGCCGGATGTGGATGGTCGTCGCGAAGTGGTGACGGTTGATAAATTGAAGGATGTTCCAGTCCCGAGCGCTGAGGCGGCTCTTTAGTTCTTGTAGGTGGCTCGCACTGGCGCGTTTCTGCGTATCAGACATGGGTCGCTCCGATGGGGTGGAAGAGACGGCATGTTCGCGAGGTGGGCGTGGAGAGGTGTCCCGCCGATGGCGGGATAGTCGCGTCCCTTACGAGGGAGAGATGGGCGGATTGGCGGGTGTTGCGGGGGTTTGTCATCGTCGTCACTGGACGGGCGACCGGTCGGGTGACCAGACGGTGTGTGCTGACGTCTGTTCTCTGGTGGATGGTCGTCATGGGGCGGCCTTTCGGACGCGACCAACCGGTTCGTCGCCCTCCACCTCGAGCGATTCGAGTACGACTGCGGGTGCGGCCGGCCTAGCGGCATCTGAAAGGTCATCCGGCTGATCGAGCTGCCCATATCTGGCTTGGCTCTCGGCGAGAATCAGGTCGGGATTGGACAGGGCGGCGGGTGGCGGCAGGGTGCGGACGGAGAACCAGCCGGTCTGCGTGCCGTTGTTCAGGACGTCGACGTAGGCCTCGAAGGGGCCGAGCTTGATGATGTCCTGCGGCTCGAGACGTGAGTGGCGAGCGACGACTTGGGCGTCGATCGGGTCGGCGGCGAACTGGATCTTGTTGCGGGTGTTCGCGCTGATGCCGGCGAGCAGGTTGGTAGGCATCTGGCCGCGATGTTGGTGGGCCAGGTGCCAGGCGGCACCCATGGAGCGGGACTGTTCGAGGGCCTCGCCGAGGTCGGTGTCGAGGTGAAGGAACGTTTGGGCCTCGTCGAGGAAGATCGACACCGGCGTTCGCTTCCCTTTCGGCACGGCTGCGCGACCGAGGATCAGGTGCCAGAGCTGACTGACGACGAGCGAGCCGAGAAGGGCTGCGGCTTGCGGTCCGACGAGGCCCTTGTTGAGCGTGACGATGAAGATGCGCGGCTTCGCGAACAGGTCGCCGAGCGCGAATCGCGGTGCGGCCTGATCGAGGACGGCCCGGACGCCGGGTCGGAGGAGGAACTGCCGGAGCCTGGTCAGGATCGGGCCGATGGTCGCCGCCTGGTTCGCGGGCTTCATGGCGTTGTACTGCGCCCAGAACCCGGCCAGCGTGGCGTCGTCGATGTCTGCTGTGAACTCACGGCGGAAGCGCTCATCGGTCAGAAGCCGCGGCAGGTCCGCGAGGGTCGAGCCATCGCGGCGAGCCAGGGTCAGAAGCGAGGCGTGGATGGCATCGGAGGTACGCGGTCCGAAGGCCGACGGGAAGAGGTTCTTGAAGATCGTCAGGATGCTGTCGGCAACTAACGGTCCCTGGTCCCCGACTTCGGCCAGCGGGTTGAGGCCGACCGGGTTCGGGAGGGTCGGGTCGAGGACGACGACGTCCCCGGCGCGCTGATCTTGTGCTTGAGCGGTCAACGTTCGACGTCGAGATACAACTCGCCACCCTGCCGGGCGAGTGGATCACCGTCGACGGCCGCGCGAGAACATGGGACGAGGCGTCCCTGCAGTCCCTGCAGCTCATGTGGGTCTGGGGCGAGATCCGCGCCGCGAGAGTCCGCTCCGTCTAGACGCACGAAGGCCCCCACTAGCCAGTGGGGGCCTCTTCCTTTGGTAGCTGCCAGCGGTAGTAAACGCCATCTGGCGGTTGATTGTATTCCTCGGCGGCTGCCCAAGCCCGGCGCCTCAGCTATCGATAGGCTGAGGTGAGGACATCAGAGGAGCGCAATGGGATTCGAGTCGGCTAAGCATGTCGAGCAAGTTCTGCGCGAGATCCACGCACGTGAATACCTGCTCCCCGCAATTCAGCGCGAGTTCGTGTGGAACACCGACGACATCGTCAAACTGTTTGACAGCCTGCTGCGTGGCTACCCCGTGGGCTCGTTCTTGTTCTGGAAAGTCGACGCGGTGACCGCGAAAGACTATGTCTTCTACAATTTCCTCACCAACTTTCACGAGCGCGACGACCCTTACGCCGTCCGCGCGACCGTTCCTGCGGGTTCGGGCACGACTGCTGTGCTCGATGGACAGCAGCGATTGACGGCGCTGAACATCGGCCTTTACGGTAGCCATGCCACCCGTCGACGATATGGTCGCTCTTCCAACGCGCAGGCGTACCCGAAGAAGCGGCTGTACCTGAACCTCGTCGACGCTCCGCCGGACGACGAGGTTGGCCTTAAATACGACCTGAGGTTCCTGACCGACGACGAAGCCCGCCCCACTCCTATTGGACATGAGACAGATCCGCCGGATCGGTGGTTCCCTGTTGGAGACGTGTTCGCGCTGACCGAGGACCCCGTCGCTTACATTGATGTCGTATCGGATCGAGCGATCCCCGACATTCGTGAGGGAGCGAGACGTCTGAGCGCTCTCTATACGGCCGTTCGGAAGACTCCGTCGATGAACTACTACCTGATCGGTGAGAAGGAACGCACCCCCGACGAGGTGCTCGAGATCTTTATCCGGGTCAACCAGGGCGGCGAGAAGCTCACCAACTCGGACCTGCTGCTCTCGATGGCTACCAACCAGTGGTCGACGGAACCCGGCGCCCGTGAGGAGGTGCGAAACCTCACGGCCGAGCTGAACACGCGTGGCTTCAACTTCGACAAGGACTTTGTCCTGAAGACGGCACTCACTCTCGTGGGAGCAGACGTGCGTTTCAAAGTCGAGACCATCACGCACCAGAACATCACGAAAGTGGAGAACGGCTGGTCGCGGGTCTCGACAACGCTCCTGCGAACAGTCGATCTGCTCCGTCTGTCGGGCTTCTCTCGCGAGTCGCTCACTGCGAATAACGCGGCCATCCCGATCGCGTATTACCTCCACCAGCGAGGCGCCTCGGATTCGTTCCTCGAATCGACTGCTAAGGCAGACGAGCGCGCCGTCATCATCCGCTGGCTCACGCGCACGCTGCTCAAGCAGGGCGTGTGGGGTTCAGGACCCGACACGCTACTCACCCGACTCCGCGCCACGATCGACCGAGAACTTCCTAACCCTGGTTTTCCAACCGCAGCGCTTGACGCCGAGTTCGCAAGCCTGGGGAAGGCGCTCACCTTCGACAACGCAGAGATTGACGGCTTATTGGAGCTCTCCTACGGCGCCAGGGGCACCTTCGCGACGTTAGCCATCCTGTACCCAGGGTTGGACTTCTCCAAGGAGTTTCACGAGGACCACATCTGGCCCAAGTCGCTCTTCACCAGGCGGCGCCTCGAGGATGCGGGCGTGCCGCCAGATCAGGTTGAGCATTTCCTGGACCGCGTCAACGCGCTTCCGAATCTGCAACTCCTCGAAGGCCGTGTGAACCAGGAGAAGCTGGCGAAGCTCCCCGCGGCCTGGATCGAGACACATCCGGAGGTACGGCGAGAGCCGTACCTCCGCGAGAACGACCTGGACGGTATAGACCTTGGCCTCACGAACTTCCTCGTGGGTTTCGAGGCACGTCGTGCTCGAATGCGCGCTCGACTGGTACACGCGCTCGGCGTGAACGCGATCCCGAGCGTTAAGGCAACGTAGCACCAGCGCCTACCGAACAGCGTGGCGCGACTTGTTCGCCCATCGTTCGATACAATTGGCGGCCATACTCTTCGTGGCGTTGCAGCACTCGACGCCCGCAAGAAGTGTGCGAATTACCGCTGGCACTTCCGCCCAACCCTGATCAGCCGGCATGACCGGGCATACCTGGGGCTCTTCCCAACGCGATCACCACGGAGCCGAGAGCGGCGCAACTAGGCAACCACTTCGTGAGTACGAGAAGCCCAAGAAACCGCTAGATCACGAATCGTCGCACTGAGGTGCGCCACGAACGCGTTCCATGTCGCCTGAGTCTGCACGTTATGACGGGATGGGAACGGCACAGTGCTGAGCCAAAGCGGGTAGCCCTGGTCTCTCATGCGTGCGAGCTCGAATTGCTTTGCCTCTTGTCCCGCCCTCCCCGGATACAGAATCACAGCGAGGTCCGACGGGCGTCCGCCTAACGTTGCCAGATGGCTATACGCGAAGAGCTGGTACCCGTCTTGCGAACTTGGAGCGTTGCTCAGATGAAGTTTGTACTTGGCGTCTGCCAGAACAAGTTGGCGCCCCGCGCGGAACATGAAGTCGGGGAACCGTTCAGTGATTGGGTCACTCGCGTCGTCCGGGTCTGTCGCGACGCCCCACGGCGCGGGCACGCTCACGCGTTCGTCGGGCGCGGCATCGCGACTCACAGCGAGCACGGGAAAGCTGCCCTGGAGCGCCATCTCCAGGCACTGCTCCCAGAACTTCTCCATCCGGACGTGAACGGCAAAAGCGTCCGACGACGACTCCGCGTCGTCAGGGGCAATGCCATGTTCACGCAGCACCGGCAGCGCAGCATCAATTGCGGGTTGCCAATCACGGTCAAGCGGCCCAAGCCAAAGCCGTTCTGCCTGGAGAATCGCCTGCTCACGCTCGATCATCGTCACCGACGACAAGTGGTGAAGGAGTTGCGCGGCTCGGCCGGGAACGGACGGACGTAGCTTCACGATCCGTCGAGGCAGTCGATCGCTGGCTACCGCACGAAGCGCTGAAGCGACCACTCGCAGAAGAGGCGTGTCCAGCGTGAGTTCGTCGAACGTCGACTCGACCCACGGAACCCCCGTCGTCATCGAGCCGAGCAAGCTCTTCTCGCTCAGGCGGCCTCGAGGCATCGTGAGGGTCTCAGTGTGTTCCGTGTAACGCGGGCGAGCCCGAAATAGCAGCTTCTCGACTACCGTTAGCAGGCGCTCCTGCATTAATAACCGAAGTAGGGAGGGAGCCAATGCGCCTTCGAAAACTGTCCGGCTGTCATCGATGCTCCCCTTCTCGGCGAGCAGCATAAGGTCTATGAGATCGTGAAACGGATCACCAGCTGTGCTCTCGACAGGCACGAGCTTTGATGGCCGACCAGCCATTGCAAGTAGATCTGACTGGTCAGAAGCGAGCGTCGTGACACTAGAGGCTATCGCCCCACACACCGCCGCATCAGCGTGAAGGAGAGCGAACTCCGTCTCGTACATTGCGACATGGGTGGTAGTCCCAGCGAGGTGGCGGACTTCCCGTGTCGACCCACCGCTGTCCGCCCAAGGCTTGGGAAGCACTGTCACAGTTAGAGATCCGCCCGCCCCGTCTGGCAAGACGGCGAACCCCGACCGCGTTCCCCTCGGACTCGCCCGCAAGAAAAGGTGCGGGTCGCTACTCGGTGTCGTCTGACCCATTGTCGTCGTCTTCCGATCTATCGGCGTCTTCGACAAACTCACCCGCCGCACCAACTGGGATGTCGACCACCGACAGTCCACGGGTCAACCCATAGCCTTCTTCTTCAACGGCAATCGACAGCGCTGCGAGGAAACGGTCAAATTTAACCCACCGGTCAGCGGTATCGCTCACGCCGGCGGCATTCAGCCAGGAATCTCGCGTGACGCTAGCAAGCAACTCCGTGGCTCCCACCTGCGTCGCTGTATCAATCAGCTGGGGCAAAATGGCGTAACGCCATATCATCCGTTCGGCATCCTCATCGGCGCTCGGAGTAATCCCACCTGACGACGCGAGCGCTTTGAGGTCAACGACGCCATAAGAGCGCGTGCCTCTGCCCGAGGTCTGCTCATGCCAGCCATCGGGGGCAGTACTCACGGAGCGAAGCGCTGCGATCGCCACATCATTGCGATCGAGGAGCCTCAGCTCCAACGTGTCGTCTCTCCTGCGAAGAAATACGTGCACCTTATGATCTAGCGCGCCGGTCGCGCCAACGCTGCTGAACTTCTGGCCCGCAGCTGTCTTCCCCGACAAGTACAGCTTGTAGTTCGGGCCACCTGAATTGAATCGCACCACATTCTCGAGGTATGTCTTGCCGTCGTACTCAATATCAACCTTGTCGTGGATTCCTTTTGGGGAACGCGATTGCGTTCTGACCCCATCAGACGACATCGGGAAGAAGCTGTCCACGATACCTTGGCGGCTAATTGCAGCATCAACGTCGGGAAGGCCGAGCTGGTTGTGACTTCCCCCGTCAAGCACTCGGGCCTCGAGCCAGAACACTCCCACAATATTCGGCTTAGCGGCTGCGGCCCGAAGGCCAGCAAGAGGGTCGCTCATCGGCGCAACCATACCGATTGTCGCAGCGACTCCGAACAGATAGCTATGCCCGAGCATCGCGTTCGGCCCTAAGCACCGGCGAAGGGCTTCGTTCAGATTCGTGAACTCGTCGACCGAACGCCCAATGCGCATGGCTGCATCACGCCCGTCCGCCGCCTCTACCGCGAGTCGAAGGGAGTCGCCCAGCATCGGCTCAACGTGGATGAATCCGAAGCGACGCCGGAGAGCTGAGTCAAGAGGCGCGATTGATCTGTCCGACGTGTTCATCGTGCCGAGTAGATACACATTGCTCGGCACCGAGAAGGGCTGCTCGGAGTAAGGCAGCGTGACCTCCATACCGCCGACCCACGCCGAGCCGTCCCACACGGTCCGCTTGCTCGCCTCCATGGTCAGCAACAGATCGCCGAAGACCTTCGGCACGTTGGCACGATTCAACTCGTCGATGAGCACAACGTAGTCAGAATTCGGATTGCTCTCCGCCTCGATGATGACGCGACGCAGAAAACCATCCTTGCGTCTGAACTTGTCGTCGTCGTCGTCGTATCGGAGACCCTCAACAAACTCTTCATAGGTCGTGTTTGGGTGCAGCGTTATGGCGTACGCACCGCGGCCGTTGCCGATGAGCGGTCGTCCAGTCTCCTCCATCCACATATCGGCGACCTGTCCGACGACGTGACTTTTACCGGTGCCGGGTGCCCCCTCGAGGACGGCATTCTTGAACCGCCGCAGCACGCGGATCGTTTCGAGCGCAAGTTCCATCCATCAACCTCTCATCAGTCAGTACCACTCTATGGCGGTACACAGACATCTGATGGAGGCAGGGCTAGCGCGCCGCTCGTTGCTCTAGTAGCTCGCCGGCAAGTTGCTCAATCACCGTCGAGGCGCCCTGGATATCGCGCATGCCCAATGCATCAACTACCAGGAGGTCGATCGCCTTCTGAGTCTCTCGTGAACGTCCCTCTGACATCAGCCGAGTGCCGAGAGACGCGAGCAACCCTCGATGCTCGTCATCAAGATCAGGCAAGGCCAACCGTCGAAGATCAGCCGCTTCGACCTTCAGCGCACCACCACCGAGCACTGTACAGTTTGCCTCGAGATTGGCCAGCACCCACGACGAATGTAACAACGCGAGAAGCGCCGAGACCTCAAGCGCATCCTCTTCCACCATCCAAAGTGTGGAGAAATTGGCGTCTACCACCGCCCCAGAAGTATTTGCATACGCCGTTGGGGACGAACCGCAGACTCTCGCCATGAACATTGCAGGACGGTGCCGCGGTGTGAGCGAAGGGAGCTGGTACCAGAATCCCGTTTGCTTCCCGGAGCGGTCCCGACGCACATTCGGAGCAACCGCGGCCAATTCGGGAAACAGTCGAGCCCCTGTGCGATCGTTGAGTGGTGCAACCTCGACCCGAGAAATCCACCGCGACACCGCCGCGGATAGAGACGCAGCCTTGGCTCCCGTTGCGCGGATGTCTGATGGAGTTGCCCAGCCCCGCAGGTATAAGGCCCGGGAGGGCAGAGCTGAACCGTCGACCACGTCAAGCGCGTCACCAAGGTCACTCTGGCGACGGACAACGGGCAGCAGACATTCTTCGGGAATCGGGAGCAGCTCGCACCCCCATCGCATTCCTGTACGCGCGCCGCCGGCTTCAGCTTGGAGGTAAAAGAAGTCGTTCGCTCCCGTCCGAAGGCCTTGTCCAGCCCGCCAGCCGTACGACTCGAGACTGCGGATGAGCGGCTGTTCGCTAACGGAGCCAAGCACGGCTTGCACGCGAACCGGTATGTGGCCCGCACCATCTCGTGCCGCCATTCGCCCAGCTATCTCCCGATGAGCGGTGAGCCCCCTAGTCACAACCTGGGGCGTAGCGCCCCGGACCTTCCGAAGCGCAGCGGCAACGCCCAGTTCGTCTAGGAAGTCGCCACGGAAGTACCCGTCTGTGTCGATACTCCGAGTGGCGCGCGCCATGATGACGGTGCTCGCACGTCTCGTCTGATTTCGGCGAGCGACTACGAGCTGGGTGCGGACTTGTGCCTCATTGAACCAACTTGCGTCGCCATCTTCGACTATGTATTCGACGTCGAAGGCCTCGTCCAATAACTCACGGACAGCCTGCGCGTAGCTCCTCGTGAGCCAGGCTTGTGGTGCCACCACTGCCAGCGCGCCCCGGTCAGCCACGAGAGCCGCAGACAAGATCCAAGACGGGACAGCCAGATCGGCCGTCCCCGGGTAGCGCTTCGCGGCGCGAAGTAACGCAGCTCGGTAGTCGTAATCTAACCCGGGACGGAACTGTATGAGCCGAATCAAGCCGTCCCGCACTTGACCTGCGAGCGGTATATCAATGCCGTCAACGCCGCCCTGCGATTGATACCGTATGTACGGTGGGTTGGTTATAACCAGATCAAACGGATCCTCTGGATAACTCGCTTCAAACGCGTTCGCGACGGACAAGGACACGCCGGACAGTCCGTCCAATGCGCGCTCTGCCTGCTCAACGGCTATGGGGTCAAGGTCGAACCCAACCAGTGACAACGGAGATGCGCCCACCTCGACGCATGAAGCAAGGAGGTCTCCAGAACCGACCATGGGGTCGATGATTCGCCGCGCTATGTCGGCTTGGGCCAGTGCAGCAAGCAGTCGTCCTACGCGGCGCCCGCTGAAGTACTGCCCCAGAGCCTTCTTGCGAGAATTGTCAAGATTGACAATGACGCTCACTCTAGCTCCCGAATTTGATATAGGGCGCTCGCATCGAGCGTTACCGCCACGCCGCCGACGAGTGCCCTGCCGACGAGCGCGGAATACTCGTGATGTCTATCGCGAGATGTATATGCTAGCTGACCGCCCTGGTGCTCACTGCCGCGAGTGGCCATCTCTAACATGCTGAGGTGTCCAGATGACGCGAGCGCTACCGGTGCCGCCTTCGAGAGCCGGAGCAAGGGATCGCCGCTCACCGCGTTGTGCCCGCTCACCTGCTTAAAACTACCTTGCGTTTTGTCGAGGATACTCGCTGCCGTGACTGTGAGCCCTGCCTCAGCAAGACTCGAAGTGAGAGCTTGCCACACTGACGCATGGGCAGAGTGGAACACAAGGGTCACGTTAGCCTTCGGCTTCATCACCCGGGCGACCTCTGTGAACACCGACGTCAACAACCCTTGGTATTCCCCGACGGACTTGTTCTGCGCGGGCGAGATGATTGCCTCTTCAGCAGCGTTCGTCGTAGCCCCTAGCCACAACTCATTGAGCTGATTAATCTCCGAGTAAGGAATATATGCACCGAATGGCGGGTCGGTGAAAACATAGTCGATAGATTCATCGTCCAGACGAAGATCTGTTGAGCTCCCGGTGACGATCTCTGCGTCGCCAGAGAGGCCGTGAAGCAGCGAGAAGGCATCCACAAAGGTCTTCATCTTCCGCTTGAGGCCAACAAGAACATTTTTCTCCACCGGGAGGCCGCTAACGTACATCACCCCGGATTGCGCACCTGTTACCACAAAGTCGCGGGCATTCTTCTTGACTACAACGCGCGTCATGAGAGTGGAGTGGGAAGCATTGTAAGAGAGGACCCACAGGCGTAGTGCCTCTTGAAGGTGGGCTGGCGCCTCAGCGACAAGATTCCACACAGTGGCCAACGCCCGGAAATTCCTCGGCGTGTACAGATGGTGAAGATGCGTCATGCCCTGGTGATAGCCGCTGCGATGAAGGTCCCCCCACTTGAGCTCAGCGATGGGCGTTCCGGGCGGAAGCGAGTCGCTCACCGCCGCCACGACAGAGTTATCGTGTGCCGTCGCTGGCCGGCTCCAGTTCCCGGACTTCGATGTGCCGTATACCTTCCACGGCACCCGCTTGCGTCGGGGCGAGGGCCTCCCCGTCCAAGGATCCGGATGCTCGTCGATGACCCGCGACCAGCTGTCACTCGGGCCGTGGTAGCCGCATTCGCAGGTATGAAAGTCTTCGAAGCGGAGCGGGCCGTAGCGCACGCGAGTCGCCGCATAGGTCGTCTCAAGGGAGCAGCGCGGGCACTTCACCACGTCCGACCAGATGACCTGACGAATTGTCCCAGTTTCTCCGACGGGACTGAGCGCCTGGTAGAGACCAGACTCGAGGCGCTCAGCCTCAGTCAACAGCTGCCGGGCTGCTGCATTGAACTCAAGTGGGTCAGGTGCGTGCGTCATGACGCGTGCAAGCAGCGTTCCGATCTCCGAAAGTTCGTAGACCGTGGCGTTGCGCGCCCCCCAAGTCGGTCTGAGGCCACGCGCTGCGGCGATGTCGAGCATCCTTGCCGTCGGGCGCTCGCACAACAATGCGCCAATTGCGGTCGTGCCCGAGCCGCCGAAGACGTCGAGCACTCGATCACCAGGCTGCGTGTGGCAAGCGATGAACAGTCCAACACTCTCCGCAGAGATCTTTGTTGGATAGGAGAAGGCATTATAGAGGGGGCCGGTCCGGTCAGCGGGGAGGGGTGCGTTGTAGAGTGCGCTGACATCCTCATCCGGGTCACTCATGCATCCTTCTTTCTTCTCGCGCGTCCGTCAGGACTGGCCGGTCGCACTCGAATCTCGTCACCATCCACGGACAGCGCGAACTGGAGTTCATCACCCGCGTCCAGATTGAGCTCCCTCAAGAGCTCCACCGGGATACAGACTTGCCGCACCTGCGTTAAGGTACGGGGACCGTGCCACACTACCGCTCGCTTGCCCACGCCCCCACCGTACGGGCATCGAGAGCTAATAGCTGTAATAGATCGGCGCGGCGGTCAAGAAGGGGAAGAAGATCCGTGTTTTGCCCTACTCCTGTGCCGTCGCCGCCTGGAGGAGTTGGTGCGCGAGCTCCTCGACTGTTGCTCCTGCTCGACGTCGGTACACTACCCGCTGCCACCGAGAAGGGTGATGCGGTCGACCGCCGAAGGTCCAGACGCGCACCCCGGCAGTCAGGAGGTGGGTGTCCAGCCAACGCAGCTGGGCGCGATGCAACGTGCGCGATTGTCCAGTCGGCAAGCTCACTCCGTAGCCCAGGAGGACATCCGTCGAGTCGCCTCTTGCTACCTCCGTAGCGACATCGCGACGGCCTGCCTGCCATACGGCTTCGTCGTCAGCGGTGCGACCTGAACTCGCGAGTCGCGTTGGGTAGAGGTTTGCCACTGAGTAGCTGTCAAGCCCAAGTGCGCGGCGCGCGATGTCAACGCGCGCCAGCGTGCGAGCACCCGTTCCGACCGGAAGACTGTGCAGGACGGCCACTAGGTTGCTGTTCATGAGAGCTCGATTATCTCAGGCCCGGTGAAGGCGCCAGGCTATTTCATTTCCGAGTCCATGGACCGGCAGAGATCATGCAGCGGTTGGGGATATGATCGACAGGCCTTCGGGTGAGGGGGACAGCTCAAGTACGGTCTGATCGGCTTCGCTTAACAGAGGCGGACTGTCCGGTGTCGCGTGGAGCGCTCTAGCAAGTCGCGCGAAGCTGGTGCGGGCTCCGAGGGTCCTGCTGCCCGCGAATGCGATTGGCACTCTGCTCGAATCGATCTGCAGCACGTTCAAGTCGTCGAGCAGAGTTACGAGCTGGTCTTGGTGAGCTGCGAGTATGGAGAGTTCGTGGCGCAAGACTCGTTCGACATGCGGTAGCGAACGGTCGCCATTCGAAAACTCAGCGGCTATCTTTTCTAGCACCGTTACTCGCGCGCGGAGCGCCAGAGCCTCGTAAGTCTGCGCGACCATCTGCTCGAACGCCTGCGTCTGATTTTCGCGACTACCGACCAAGGCCTTCATGAGGTCCGGGGCGTAGACGCGTTCGAGGCTCTGGTGCAATTTTGCTACGCCCAGCCAGCGCTCTAGCCGGTCGATGTACGAATTCGTGAGGGTGTCGAGATCGCCAAAGGCGTGAGCCGCCGACGAGATGGAGGGAATGTGTGCGCGGTCGAGGAGGTAGCCAGCAACCTTCCCCGCTTGCTGCGAGGCGGTCGTCAGGACTGAACGTTCCTGGTCGTCCATCCGTGCCTTCAGATCAGTGACGGCCGTCTGAAGGTTCGCGAGTTTCTTATTCACCTGATGCTGCGCGAGCATTTCGCCCGCAACGGCGAGCCCGACCGTAGCGATCAGGGGTCCCGCTGCAAGGGCGGCTCCCGTTCCTACTGCGGCAGGAATCAATCGAGCTTGGCCCGCGAAAGCGGTGGAGCCACCGCTGCGCACGATGCCTCTAAATCCGCCGCCGATGGCGGGAACCAGGTCGCGGGCCACCGCGCCGGTGGGAAGGATGACGTGGTAAAGGTCAGATGAAGAAGTGGCACGAACTGTATTGCCTAGGGCCTCGCCAACCGCTTTCGCGAACGCGCCTGACGTCTGGGCAACCATCCCAGAGTATGTTGTAGATGATTGTAAAGTACCTCGGCTGATGACTACCGCCTCGCGGTTCAGCAGCATTCGAAGCATCACTTCAGTGCTGGGTTCCGCGCTAGTCGGGACAAGCGGTACAACAACAGCTTCCTCTTCGGATGCCACCATGCCTCCATCTATGATCGATCCATCCTGGCACGGATAGACCTTCGAGGACGATGTCACCGACCGGCCACGGTCGACTCGAGGTGATCCGCGTTCAGAACTACTGCAACGTAGAACGCCTGGCCGTAACGGGTCTGTCGCGCGCAGATCGAGCCAATGCTTGGCCGCCAGGTCACTCAGCTCGATGTCGAGCACCTACGCAATGGCCATGATCCCGTTGAGAGACGGGTTGGGCAGCGTGCCCGGCTTCGACCCGCTCTTTGAAACTTTCGGAAGGTGGTAGTCCGAGAAGCCGCACGCATAGCCGACCCGTTCCTGCGGCAGGCGGGGTATTGGCCTCGAGTAGACGGGTGGAATCTCACGGCTTCAGCATCTGCCCCGGCAGGATGGGTCATGGACGATTGCCATCGATATAGCTACTGTCAGTCAACGGCCAGCCGCAATTCCGGGCTCGCTCCTGGGGATCAGCTCTTGCACGGAGGTTTCAAACACCTCAGCAAGCGCTACGAGGGTTCGAAGTCGCGGGTTCGCTGGCGTCCCCGGGTTCGACTCTCCCTTTTCCAGTTTCCGGTAAGTGAAGCTGCTGATTCCCGCGGCATGGGCGGCGCGCTCTTGGCTAAGGTTGCTGGCGGAACGGGCACGTAGCAGGTTGTGTCCGAGCTCGCGGGCATAGGCGTCCCATGGTTCGGATGCCCTGCCGGTCGCCATGCTTCGACCTTGTCCGAAAATGACACTCGACTTGCGCATGTATACATGCCAAAGTGGACGATGAGGGCCGGGGAAACGCCACGGTCCCAATAGGAGGCGCACGATGAGCGGTGGAGATGGGCTGTACATGGGAAACGCTACGCAGCGACGCTGGAGTCTGCGGCAGCTGGTGGCGTCGTTGCGGAGTCTGCTACAGACTCGCTAGCGAGCGTCCATACGAAGGAGACTTCGGCCTGCGGAAGGAGCCAGCCATCGACATCGATGGTGAGCTCCTTCCCGTGCGTCTGCTGCGGGAGGCGCGAGACCCGAGGGCGCCGGGCACTTGAGACGAGGTCGCTGACGCGCATCGAGGCGATGGTCGTGTTCGTGTAGTCCATGGAGAGCTTTAGCCCGCGGGTTGGTTGTGAAAGCGCGACCGTGAGCAGGTGCCCGCTCTGCGCCGTGATCGTTCGGTAGACATGGCGGATCCGAACTGGCCGAGCGGCATGAACGACGTCGTCGCCGATGTTCACCGAGTAGGTCTGTCCTGCTTTGCGTTGGGACCTACGGATGGCGCGGTCTTCGCCGTCCACGGAGAATTGCAAGAGTTCGAACGCATCTCGCTCGCTGGCATTGAAGCCAGGGCGCGGCGTCATGAACCACGTCGACGTCGCCGGGATATCCGAGATGAGCTCATGGAACTCTTCACGATCTGAGGTGCAGGGAACCTGCGTATGAGAGTTGTTGGCGTGAGGGTGTACTCCCACTGGATGGTGACCTCGAAGCGGGCTGGGCCGGCAGCGGCCGGCGCAGGGAGGCTGCTGAGCCGGATGGATACGTCGGCGTCGTACCAGCGCTCCGAGGCGTGGATGACCTGGTCTCGAACCTCCTGATAGATCTCCCGCGCGAAGTCTCGATCGTTCAGACGGAGCGCCAAGGCATTGGTCGCGATGCTGTCCAGCAGTTCGGGAGTGGCGACGCGTTTCAGATCATCGCTCTCGACTCCAAACCCGCGGACGACGGCGTCACGAAAGGCCGGCGCCGACTCCTTGAGGAGACGGCGGATGCGTTCGTCTTCTCGGGCTTCCTTGTCCTTGCCATCGAAGTAGTCCCAGACGATCCCGAAGAGGCCGGCCGCGAAGAGCGTCCCGCCGATACTTCCGACCTGCCAGAAGTCGACCCACTCCAACCCCGGGGTGCGACCAGCGTAGTTCGCAACTACCTGCAGGCCAATGCCGATTCCGAGCGAAACCAGGGCCACGATCGTGACCTTGAGCTTGTATATACGTTGACGATAGTTGAGCCGCACTTCTGCTGCTGATTATGAACTATCTGTCCACGTTTGTGAAGCCAAATTGCCGCCTTTGTAATTGAAATACGGCCCTGACGCGCCAGGTTCGATCTGAGCCCGAATCGCTATGATTCACACCATGACGCCCTACGAATCAGCTTCATTGGTGGCCCAATGGGTCGGATCCGCCTCGGGCGCGGCGGCTGTGGTCGTAGCGGGCGTTTTTGGGTACCTGACGTACGCGACCAATCGGCGATCCCGAGATACCCAGGAGCGAGCAACCCTCACTGCGTCCATGGAGACTCTGGGAGAGCCGCAGAGCGTGCTCGGGGCCCCAGACAGCGTTGCCCGTGCGTCGTTCTCGGTACGGCATAAGGCGGGCGAGACATGGTGTCTTCTGAACGAGGGGCCGGAGGTGGCCTTCTCCGTCGAGATCGAAGGTTTGACTGATCTCGACAAGGTTCGACTTCGAGAGATTTCTAGTGAGCCCTCGTCACTGGACGCAGGTGAAACCAGGGAGTTTGTGCTCGTCTCCCGGTTGTCTCTTTCGGGCCCGGCAAATATCGTCGTCTCATTCAGGCTGGAGCCGGGCGGGCCAGTCATGAGGCGTGTCCTACAGATCCCCGCGTAGGGCAACTAAGTAGCGCGGGCCAACCCGAACTCAGTTTCGGTTCAGTCCGTGTCTGCGGCTGTCCAGCGCAACCTTGAAGTGTCCCTCGGCCGCGTCGATGACCTGCGTCGGCGTCGACGGATCGAACACTCGCAACAGCGAGTATCGAAAGCTCGATGGGTCGAGACCGCGCAGGCCCGCGTTACCGCCGTGCCCGCTGGACGCGTAGGAGCTCCAGCGCTGACGGATACTCTCCGCTCCGTCGGCCTTTCCGACATAGTGACGCCCGTCGCGGGTGTCAGTGATCAGGTAGACGCCAACGACTGATGCCAAGGCAGTTCGCCAGGACGCATACCGAGGCTCGCGAGCCACTGCCTGCAGCTGGTTGTAGTTCAATACGAGCCGATCGAAACCAGGAAAGGGCACCGGCTCGGCATCTGCGATCTCAACCACGGGATAGCTCGCCGCAGTGGTTGCGTTCATGCGCCAGGTGCGCGGAGACCGCCAGCCGACCACTAGCCGGTCGCGGAGATCCTCCATGTGTGGAGACTGAACGAGATCAAACATCCGAAGGTGTTCCGTGCGATCCACTTCGCCGCGGTTCTCCACGACAGACCACAGCCTGGCTCGGTCCCCTCCTTCACGGATGAACACGACCCAGAACGGTGCCGGGGCGATGGGGAACCGCCTGGGATCGGGAGACTGACTCCGCGTGTACTCAAGGATCTCGGCGCCCGTGGAGTCGGCGTGGATGCCGCGCAGTCCGCTCTCTTCGTGTTCACGAACGTAGGTGTGGCGGATCACAAGCGCGTCAGGTGGGTCGATGCCGGCACCGATCAAGAGTGGGCCGAGCGTCAGCGCCATCGAAGTCCTTCCCCACTCTGTACAGGCCCGCGCAGGACGCCACGCACGCCGTCGGCGGGGCGCCCTGCGCTGGAACCTGTTGTTACTTCGCGGCTGAGCGGAACTTCTCGAGGAGCGTGGCCGGGATACGTCCACGGTCGGAGACATCGTGGCCGTTTGCGCGGAGCCAGCTGCGGGCGGCCGAGAGCTCTTCCTTGTTGCTGCGAGTCGAACCAGCCGAGCTGGTTACCTTTGACTTCGACGAGTTGCGCGCGGCCTTGACGAAAGGCTCAAGGGCAGCGCGAAGGGCCTTCTCGTTCTTCTCGGACAAGTCGATCTCGTAGGTCGAGCCTTCCAGACCGAAGGTGATCGTCTTGCCTTCACCCTGCTTCAGCTCGGAGCCATCGAGGTCGTCGACCAGCGTGGTCACAATTTTCTGGGCCATACCCTACCTATCTCTTGTCACGGTCGCCGCGGTACTTTCGCGCGGCATGCGGAGCCTGTCGATCGCGCGTGCTTACAGGCGTAATACAGCGCCGGGGGATGGCGATTGTTTGGCTCCATCCGACTGTCTATCGACCGAATGAACTATAGCGCGACGACTGGGCCCGCATGACAATGCGTCCTCGTTCTAAGCTGTGCGCATGAGTTATAAAATATTGCCTCAAGATCAGACTTTCGAGGACGCGCTAGGGCCGGGTACCGGGCGTTATCTGGCGACAGGACACAAAGCTGTAGACCGCCGCCTTCGTCACCTCGAGGTCGAGGTGGACGGAAGTCGTGTGGTCGCCTCCGCTGTTGGTACTGCTTCCTACCCTGTAAATTGGTCCACAAAGCCTGGCAAAGTGCTTGTTCCCCATCTCAGTTCTATCGACGCCTTCGCCTTCGCCGAGAAAACGCTCGTCTTAGCGCTTTCGTCCGAGAATCACGAGGCGACCGGCTTGCACATCCTCGAGGCTGAACTCCGCGCGGGTAGCAAGCCACACGGCGAGCTACGCCAGATCCCCGTGCGGTGTGTCGTGCAAAACCGACATGAAACAGATGTCATCGCGGCAGAGTGCACGGTCGGTGGGATCATCGTGCGGCTTCTCGTGCGGGCCCAGGGCGATCAATACCGGCGCGAGCGTGGCGAGTCTGAGTCCTTATTGGGGGCTCGTCGGAATGTCGAAGTCGTGAGCACGAGCAGTCAGGCTTGGCTGAGTACCTTCGAAGAGCCGAATGCCTCAGCCGAGTTCGTGGATGCTCGGCACATCCCGGACCTGACCACGTCCGATGAGCTTCTCAGCCAGCTATCGACGGTCGATCTGCTGGCACTTTCAGCACAGCAAGCGCAGGTGCTCATTTACAGAATCGGCGGGGTCTCGCGAGCGGAAGCCGACACGCTCTGGATGCGAAAGGCGGTGTTTCGCACCCCTCCGAGGGAGGCTCAGATCTCAAGCGTCGACATGCGGCTCGAGATCGTGAAGGCCACGTCCCTGGTACGTGGTGAACAGCAATGGAAGTTGTTTGAGGTGACAGCGACTACGTCGACTGGCGCGTCCGCCGCGGCGTCCCTGGCCTATCGCGCGGCGCCTACAACCCGCTGAAAGCGTGCTCCCGGATGCGGTTTGCAGCGGCTCGATGTTCCTCTGGCACGATGGCATCGATAGTGAATATCCACATGCGATTGACCGACACGGCGACTTCCGATCGTCCGATGGTCGCCTGGGCCGTCAGCTGTACTCCCGTGAAGAATCCGATGAGGGTCCGGGCGAGGTCCGCCGCAGACATTGAACTTACGAGCTCTCCGGCTTCGAGGGCGGTTTCGAGCTCGGAAGCAGTCCCAGCGATCCAGTCCTCGTAGAAGCTGCCCGCGGGGGCACTCAGGGAACCCTCGTCGAGGGCGAGGCGGATGCCCGCACGTACCACGGCATCGGTCTCCAACTGATCGACGATCGCTCGTGACGCCCGGATAAGTCGTTCAAGCGCGCCCACATACTGTTCGCTGACCCGAGCCATCACTGGCAGGGATCTCGCGTGTTGCTCATGGATAACCGCCAGAGCAATCTGCTCTTTCGACTTGAAGTGGAAGTACATCGAGCCCTGCGAGATGCCAGATGCTTCCGCAATCATCGAGAGACTTGCATTACCGAAGCCAATTCGGTCAAAGACCTCGGCCGCACCTTCGACGACCGCCTTCTGAGTCACCTGTCCGCGTTCCTGCGTGGGTGTGCGCCGTGTCGCCGGCATGTGAGCCTCTCTCCTGCGTAAATCTGGTCTGCTGCTCGAGCTGGATGACTACCGGTTGGGTGCCGCAGCGAGCGACTGTACGTACCAGCCTAGGTCGCGAGCCCCGAGCGTGGCGGGAGTCTGCGGGAGCGCCGGTAACTTCGACCACAATTTGTCTGCGTTGATCCAGCGATCCCCAGCAATCATCGCGAGTGCTCGACGCGTGACTCCCAGAGGCGCTAGGGCCGCTGCTGCTTCTCCGATTGTTAGGGATCGAATCGGTGGTTCTTGCTTAGCGGCGTCGAGCACCGGCAGCACAAGGTCGCGGATTGGCACTGGCTCCGGATAGGCGGCATGGAACACGCCAGCGGCGTCAGGTGCCACGGCAATCCCTGCCGCTACCCGCCCGAGCGTGCCACTGTCTATCCACGAAACCTCTCCATGGTCAGAGCCGATCCAGCCACCGAGACGCGCCATGGTGCCCACTAGGGGGAGGAGGAACCATCGGTCGCCTTCGCCAGCAACCAGGTTTGGCCGCAGTACGACACCTCCCCGCGAAAGCGTCTCGACTTCAGCGGCTCTGCGAGAGTGGCTCAGTGGAGATGCGGGCGAGGCGATGGCGGTAAGTTCTGTTGCTCCGTTTTCGTGACTGTCGCCGTAGACGCCGGTCGTGCTGAGGTAAACGATGCGACGCACACCGGCTAGCTCGGCCGTGCGGTACAGACGCACCGTGCCAGCGATGTTCGTTTCCCGCTGCAGGTCCTCATCTGGACCGACGTAGCTCGCGGCATGTATGAGGACGTCCGCGCCAGCCACCAATCGGGTCAATGCGTCGTGGTCTCGGAGAGTCCCGAGGACCCGGGAGAACTGATGCGGCGGAAGCCTATCCTGGCGTGACAGAACGGTCACGGAGGCACCCCGTTCTGCGAGCGCATCTCCGATGCGCCGGCCGATCATCCCTGTAGAGCCCGTGAGGGCGACTCTGAGACGGGTCATCTCCGAGCCCGACGGGCGGGAGTTGACCCACTGCGGCAGGAAACAATGAGGCGCATCCGCTGAGTGGTTGTAAACCGGTGTGACCTACTCATTTGCAATCACATGGCGCGAGCTGGGGTGTAACTGGGTTGATCCGCTTAGTGCGAAGAGGTGGGCGAGAGGGGCTTCGACCTTTTCGTCTGGCGAAGTGCGCCGCTGCGTAAGAAGCGATCTGACTGCATCGGCTGATGCGGCTCGACCGTCCACCGTTGGGGCAGGCCGCGCCCGGCGAGCCGGAGGGCACTCGTGCGCACCCGGGGCGCCCTGCCCTTCCGGAACGAAACTTCGGCGGTTATCGCCAAGGACCCTACTGGGAGCGAGGGCAGGCATCGAGAAGCTTGTTCAGTTCGTCGTCACCAAGGGTCGAGGTGAACTGTGAATAGGGTGTCCACGTGCCACCGTTGTTGTGATAAAAATCGACGAACGACTGCTCTGATGGCGGCGCCTCTGGTCCGTACCCGCGCTCGTCGAGACACTTCCACTCCCAGAGGACGTGAGGGTACAGCTCCTTGAGCTGGTCGTCCGACAGGGCGGGAACTGGCTTGTCGTAGCCAAAGCTCTTGAGGCATGAATCAACGTTCGCCTGATAGAGATCCAGCTGGTCCTCGGGGATGGTCGATGTCTTGAATCCGCCGTCGGTTCCCAGGGAAACCGGCCAGCCTCCCTCGGAGAGGCAGGCCACCATGTCCTTGCCGTAGTCCGGCTGTGAGCCGTCGTCGAAGGACAATGGCGCGGGCGATTCTGCGGGGATTGGTGGAGGTGAGCTGCACGCGGCGCTGGTGGCGACCGCGCAGAAAAGCACGGCCGCCACCAGCGTTCTGAGTGGTCGAATCACCAGGCTCGGCAATCCTTGCCCTGCTGGCTCCAGCCACTGGAGTAGGTGCCGGAGCCGGACGTCATCGTCGCGACGCCGATCGGCACAACCTTGACGCGGGTCGTCGAGGTGGAGCCGTTGGACCAGTTCTCCGAGTGGTTGCCGCCGTTCCACGACTGCGCGAGCGACATGTTGCCGGACGCGCCGAGGTAGACCGCGGCCCGGAGGCCGCCGGAACACGTCTGTGAGCCGAACTGCGTCGTCGCCGCGTTCGCTGCGCTCCCGCCGCCGACGATCAGTGCGCCCGCAACCGCGACGACGGCGACGGCCTTCTTCCAGTTCTTCATGCATCTCTCCTTTGAATTGTGCAGCGATGGATATCGCGAAGATCGTTCCCCCCATGAGAGACGCTCCCCGTGGCAGTTACACTAACTAAGTGGGGCGAGTTGTCAAGTATTGGATTCGGGGTCGAACCGTGCAAGACTCGCCTCGCGATTGTCGTTTTTGCAGCGCAAGTCGATCGAGGAGTTCGTCTGTCCAGGGCGAGGGTGCGGGGGAGCATGGTCACGTCTCACGGTGCAGCTGACCGGAAGTCGAGGTGGCCACGACTTGTTGCCGGAGGGATGGGGCTGGCTGTCGTCGCGGCGGCCGTGGGCTGGGCCGGAGCAACCGTTGTACGTCCCGCGGAAGACCCGCTGGACGCGGTCTCGTACACCTACGTGGCCGTCGCCGAGGGCGAGGTCGGATCGGATCTGACTCTCAACACGATCGCGCAGTGGAAGCCTGTCCCGGCCGGCGATAACCGCGCGGCAGGCGTCGTCACGACCGTCAACATCGCAGCGGGCGATGAAGTCTCGCAGGGCACAACCTTGTATACGGTCAACCTTCGACCGGTCGTGGTTGCGCAGGGAGCCATCCCGGCTTTCCGCACCATCGGGCTGGGAACGTCGGGACCAGATGTCGCTCAGTTACAGGAGATGCTTGCGGCTCTGGATTTCTACCACGCCGAAGCGGACGGTGAGGCTGGCCGTGGCACAGTGACCGCGATCGAAGCATGGCAGAAGTCGCTTGGGCTGGAACCGAGCGGACAGGTGGAGCTCGGCGATGTAGTTTTCGTGCCCGCACTGCCGGCCAGGGTCGCTCTCGATACTCAGGTCGTCAGCACGGGCGCCACTCTCGCTGGAGGTGAAGCCGTCGTGAAGACGCTCCCCGCCTCTCCTTCGTTCTCGATCCCCGTTACCGAAGCGCAGGCGGCTGCCGTCACCGCGAACGTACGGGTGGAGATCAGTGCCCCTGACGGCAGTACCTGGGAGGGCTTTGCGACTGACCAGACGAAGGATGCAGAAACCCAGGCTGTCTCTGTCAACCTGCAGGGCGCCGAAGCGGCCCCCATCTGTGGCGCCGCATGCGGTGTCATTCCCGTTACCGGCGAGGCCCGGCTGATGTCGCGGATCGTGATCATTGAACCCGTAGTCGGGCTCGTGGTCCCGTCGGCAGCGCTAATCACGACGGCAAGTGGCGAGACGGCCGTCGTGGACCGCAGCGGGAAGCGACGGAGTGTCACGGTCGTTGCCTCAGCGAGGGGCATGTCGGCGATCACCGGGGTCGATGCCGGGACAAAAGTGAGAGTGCCCGCTCAGCAGGCCGGAGCCAAAGAGTGACCTTCCGCGCGGCGGCAACAGGGACGACAGAGTCGAAGACTACTGTCCTCCTCGAAGCGAGAGACGTAGTCTTCGAGTACGCGCCGGGCCAGCGTGTCTTGGACGGATGGTCGGCGCAGTTTGCGGAGGGCACCATGACTGCTCTGACGGGGCCGTCCGGTCGTGGTAAGTCAACGCTCCTCTATCTCCTCGGCCTCATGTTGCAACCCAAGTCCGGTGAGATCTCTGTCGAAGGCGAGGCAACATCGAAGTCGCGCGACGCCACTCGGGCCAGAATCCGAGCGTCCACGTTTGGCTTCGTGTTCCAGGATGCCGCGCTGGACGCCACTCGAACGGTGCTCGACAACGTCATCGAAACCACGCTCTATCGACAAGAACGACGCGCGGACGCAACAGACCGCGCGCTCGCTCTTCTTGAGCAGTTCGGCGTCGACGTCCCTCCGCATAGGAAACCCGGGCAAGTCTCAGGCGGACAGGCACAGCGGATCGCCCTCTGTCGTGCTCTCCTCAACGAGCCACGGATCGTTCTTGCCGATGAACCCACGGGCAATCTCGACCCTTCGAGTGCCGAGCTCGTCATCGGCGCTCTACGCGCTCACGCAGATTCAGGGGCAGCGGTCGCTCTGGTGACCCACTCTCCTGACATTGCCGCCACCTGTGACGCGGAGATCCGGCTTTGATTGGGGCGATTGTTCGGGAGGCTGCAGCCTCCGCCCGTTCTCAGCCTGTCGCCTCCGTCGTGACCATGCTCATGGTGGCAGGGATGGTCTTGGCTGTCATGCTGACAACCGGACGGACGGTCGGAGCTGAACAACAAGTATTGGGCTCCATTGATTCGAAGGGGACCCGGTCAATTGTCATCAGAGCAGAAGCTGATGCCGGCGTCACTTCTGACGTCCTCGATCGAATCGATCGAATCGAGGGAATCGAGTGGGCCGGCGCCTTTTCCTCCGCGACGGACGCGACGAATGCGGCCGTGACGGAGGGGGTCCGTGTGCCGGTTCGATTCGCCTTCAGCAAGGACTTGAGTGTCCTACGGCTTCCGGACACGTCGTCCGCCGTCGGTGAGATGAGCTACGCCTCGTCGGAGGCCTTAGTTCAGCTCGGGCTTGCGGATGGGGTGGGCGCGATCGCTCTCACTGACGGTCGAGTCTTCGGAGTTGGGGGAGCAATCGAGACACCTGACTTCCTACGTTCCTTCGAACCTCTTGTTCTGGTGCCGTCCTCACAGTACTCCGGAAGCGAAACGGTAAACATCATCGTGATCGTCGCCCGGCAGCCCGAACTAGTGGCGCCGGTGGCGGATGCTGTGAACTCGGTCTTGGCGCCCAGTGACTCCGCCAAGGTGTCTGTGCAGACGAGTGAGGCGTTGGCCCAACTTCGTGGGCTTATCCAGGGGCAGTTGGGCTCATTTTCTCGAGGTCTCGTCGTGGCCCTCCTCGTCCTCACCGGCGCGCTTGTGGCGGTTCTGCTCTACGGTCTCGTGATGTTACGCCGTAAGGACTTCGGGCGGCGTCGAGCGCTAGGAGCAACGCGGACTCTGATTGTGGCGCTCCTACTCGTACAAACGGCGATACTGGCATGCTTCGGTATAGCCGCGGGCACAGCCGCTGCCGCTCTTATATTGGCGATACCAGGCGACCCCCTCCCCGGCGCCGGTTTCACCGTCGCCCTGGCTGTCCTGACTCTGGTTACCGCATTACTCGCGGCTCTCGTTCCTGCGCTCGTAGCCAGCCGACGGGAACCGATACGCGAGCTGCGGGTTCCTTGAGAGGTACGGGATCCTAGGCTTCTTGCCGGCCTAGACGAACCCGACCTGCATTTCGAATGCCGGATCCGAAACTTGGCCAGCCGTGCGTAGCTTGCTCGAGGCGAGCGAGCCATGAGCCGCAAGGTTGACTAGGCGCCCCTCATGGCCTTCACCCTGGCTGGCTTCTCGCGCAGCCCATCGAAATACCTTGTGGGCCTCAGGGCCTAGTCATCGGGGCTGCGGGGATACGCCCCGAGGGTGCTAATTTCGAGAGCTGCGGTAGAAGAGCGCGACATCGGTGGTTCTAGAGGAGCGCTGTATGGCGCTTGCCCTCAGTCGGGGAGGTGCCTCCCGACATGACCAACCACCAGCCGACGCGTGGCATCGTCGCGCCACCAGTAAATGCGGAGGCACTGATCCGGGCTGCTCGCCTGGTCGACCTTGAGGTGTGGCTGCATCGTGACGACCTCGCCGTCTACGCTCCGCTGATAGTGCCGCTTCGTTCGGCGCGCGGTGGCGGCTGGATTATTCTTTGAGTACTCGTACCCGCGAGCGGCGAAGTACTCTCCGAAGCCTGTCCCCAGCTCATCGTTTTTCCAGGCGGCTACGAGCTCACTAAGAGCGGTTAGCGCCTCATACAGCCGACGAGGTGATTTGTATGATGAAAAAGCCGTGACCGAATCATCTGCCTCCGAGAGAAAAACGAGATTGTCAGGCGCTTCCTTTCGAGCAAGGCGGTACGCGGCAGCAACGTCGAGAGACTCGAGGTCAACGTCCTCCACCTTCTCCGCTTCGATATGTTCCGAGTAGGTATTGAATGACCGCTTCGTATCCTCAAGCTGGGCGCGGAGGGCTTCCGCGACCTCTTCGAGGTCCGCAATCTGTTGATGAAAGCCCGCTCTCTCTGCGCGCGTGCTCGTGACCTCCGACTCGAGCGACCCAACGTATTCAGCCACCCAATCGGGAAGCTCGCCGTCATCCAGGGCGCGAGCTCGTCGCTGAGCGCGCGCAGCTTCTACGAGGGGATGCTCGGGCACCGTAGCCGCGCCGAGAGCGCCGAGGAATCCGAGGAACCAACCTGGAAAATCGCGTTGGCGAGCAAGTCGTGCGCGAGTCCAGAGGCGATGCCTTCGTGGGTCATCTGCCAGATCAAACCCCGGCCAATAGAGGCGCAAGGCGCCGCCCCAGACACCGAGTTCTCGGCCCAGGCGGTCTGTCAACGCAAGGGCCGCGAGGTGTGTCGAGAGCACTTCGACATGCGCCAGACCGGCAACCTGACGAGCAAGCTCCCCAGCGTCCACAGTATGGTCCGAGTCGGGGCCACGGGTAACGACAATCACTGCCAGCCTCCGTTCGGCCGAGAGCAGGAAGTTGCTTAGGGATGCGATCTCGGATGCGCGCCGTACACGATAGCTAGGCTCGACTCGCGCAGGGCCATCGGACACTTTGTGGCTACGGAGAAGTGTTCTAACCAACGCGGGAGCGCGGAACTCGTGACCGAGCGGCGCCAGCTTGAACTCGTTGCCCGCCCGTTCGAGTCGAATTCGTAGGGAGAAACGGATGACCCCGTCGCCCTTGGGCGAGAATCCACATGCGAGGAGCACTCTCCACACCAGATCCGGGTCGCTCTCGTCAGGGCGTCGCCATGAACAGGTCCATTCGTCTCCATTGACCGACTCAAGCGCAAACTCGAGTTCGTGACCGTTTGCCGTCCGTATGATCCCACCGCTGGCACCACGAATTTCGTCAACCGTAGTGCCACTCCCTCGCGCCACCCAGTCCTGCGTCATTTCGAGAACTGACGCGCTGTCCCCCGACTGCTCGATGTCAAGTTGACATGCAAATAGCTCGCGCATTCCGACCCCCCTCAACGTCAAGTTGCACCAACTCTGGCAGATGATGATCCGGCGAGGAAGCGCCGCTCACCCATCGAGCCGTTTGAGTACGTCGCGGATCGTGCCCGCAAAGATGCCGGCCGTACCGCGCACGGTAACGAGTTGGGTCCGTCGACCGGCGGGACGTACTCGAACTTCTCTGGGCACAGTGCGCTGTCGATGTCATTCGGCACCTGCGCGTATCGTCAAAAAACTTGCGCGCCAACCCTCAGTTCTGCGGGATCTGTACGCAGATGACAGCGTTCCGGGTGGCACTAACGCTCGCCCGAACCAGCGTTTCTGCGTCGCTGCTGCACATCAGGCCGCAATCTCGCCCACGGTTGTCGAGCAGCGCTGATCCCCCGCGACGTTCAAGCGAGGGGACTGGGGTGAGGCATGTCAGAGGCTTGTGCTTAGATGCAGTAACTGTAGTTCGGTGCGATTCGACATCGCTTACGGCGGAGGACATTTTGGCAGGCTTACCGTTCACGAAGTACCACTGGAACCGCCTGGAGAAAGGCGCAACTGTGGTTGTGACGCTCACAAAGGCGGCTAACGTGCGCTTGATGGACAGCACGAATTTCAACGCCTTCAAGAACGGCAGGCCGCACAAGTACTCCGGGGGCATGGTCAAGACCTCACCGTTTCGGATACCAGTTCCTCGTACTGGGAGCTGGTACCTGACGGTTGACTTGATGGGATTGAAGGCGACCAACGTGCGTTCGTCGGTTGCGATTGAGCCCCCGGCGCTCCCTGTTGCAAGGTCCGCAGCTCGGCAGTCCCTCCAAGGAGTTCGACACGAACGTCCGCCCGTCGTTCCTGACGAACAAGGCGAGACGTGGGACGTGTTCATCTCCCACGCCAGCGAAGACAAGGTTTCCGTCGCCGAACCGCTCGCGATCGCATTGAGAGAGCGGGGATTGAAGGTCTGGCTCGATAAAACTGAGCTCAGGATCGGAGACAGCCTGCGCAGGAAGATCGACTATGGGCTGGCTCACAGTGCGTTCGGCATTGTTATTCTATCCAGTTCATTCTTTGCAAAAGGGTGGCCTCAGTATGAGCTCGACGGGATTATTGGGCTCAGTGTCAACGGCGACCAGCGGATGCTACCCATTTGGCATGAGATTTCGCGGGATGAGATCGCTCGGCAATCCCCGTCGCTTGTTGACAAAATCGCGCGAAACACAGCCGTCGACACGATCGCGGAAATCGCGGATGAAATTGCAGCGGTTGTGGCTGAGGCATAGTTACCGGCATTTAGCATCAGATGATCCGAGTGAGCGCACGATCGGGTATGTCCCGATGCCACGGCAGTAGAGGCATGGTGCGGTCTCGGGTGAATTCTACGGCACCTTAACGGTCTCAGTTTGGCGGTGGTGTCCCGTTCTCTCAGGTCGCTGTGGATCACAGCGCGTTCGGGCCGATTGTCAATTATGGCGCTACCCACCGAGAAGCGAAACAAGTCCTCCTAGCGCGTATAGCTCCCGCCACGTGGCCGGCGAGGCACCGATTCCTTGACAAACCGTTGCCGCACGCAGTTGTAGCTGACACCGAGGCGGGTCGCCACAGCCTGGAGCGAGAGCCCGGTTTCGTACAGACGAACCGCTTCGCGCAGCTGAGCCGCATCCAGTGACTGTCGACGCATCTCGACTCCTCGTTCGCCAAGGACCTTCAGCAGACCACCCTTCGAGAGGGAGTGCTCGGCACACAGCGCCGGCGTTGTGACGCCTGCCTCGTACTTCTCCACGATCTCGGCGACAGTCTCGGGGGAGAGGCGGCGACTCAGGCGCACAGGCTGGACTGCGTCATCCGACTTCGAATGGTGGGACTGCCGCTGCTTCAGCAGGAAGTGCAGCCGATCCAGCCTCGGTGCGAGGGTGAACGAATTGTTCGAACGTGCTCCCGTAGGGTCTACAGCAAGGCCCGGGATACCGGGCCTTTTGCGTTTCTGCTCCAATGCCGTCTTCGTCTCCCGGGAACGTTCAAGCGCTCGTCCGGGGTTCCGAGACCGCACTCCGGACTCGGGCCGGGACCATCGAGGTCGAGTTGGCCGAGGGTGCGGATGTCCATCGAGTCGGTGCCCCACCCCCGCATCGGCAGCATCATCCCAGCGCCGACATTCCCGTGCCAGACGGACGTCAGGCGGCGTCCAGCTCGGCCGGGCGCCCCTCGCGCAGCGCGGGGCAGTGCTCCGGCGTCGGGTGGAGGGTGATGTCGATGACCGTTTCCAAACGGGCGCGCGCTGCTTCGAGGTCGGCCATCTGCGCGGTGATGCGGTCGCGTTCGGTCCGGAGCAGCGCGAGCGACTCGGGCGTCGCGACGCCCGCATCGACGCAGGGGAGCAGCTGGACGATCGTGCGGCTCGGCAGCCCGGCGGCGAAGAGCTGCTGCACGAGCTCGACGCGTTCCACCGCCGCTTGTTCATAGGTCCGCTGGCCACTCGTCGTGCGGGTGGCGGTGAGCAGCCCCTGCTCCTCGTAGTAGCGGAGCGAGCGGACGCTCACCCCGGTCCGAGCCGCGAGATCTCCGATGCGCATCGAGCTTCCGTTCCTGGCTTGCACCTGACATTGATGTGAGGTCTTAGCCTAACCAGGCTGCTGCGGGATCGCCCCGCACGCGAAAGGGAATCATGGACATCGCAGGATCCGTCGCACTCGTCACCGGCTCGAACCGGGGCATCGGACGCAGGTTCGTCGTGCAGTTGCTCGAGCGCGGGGCCTCGAAGGTGTACGCCACCGCGCGGCGCCCGGAACTCGTCGACATCCCGGGCGTGGAAGTGCTGCAGCTCGACATCACCGATCAGGCGTCCATCGCAGCGGCGGCCGAGATCGCGACCGATGTCACCCTGCTCGTCAACAACGCCGGGATCGCCACGCAGGGCTCGATGCTGACCGACGACCTGGCGGACGCTCGGCGGGAGATGGACACGCACTACTGGGGCAACCTCGCCATGGTGCGTGCGTTCGCGCCGGTGATCGAAGCGAACGGTGGAGGGACGATCGTCAATGTGCTCTCCGCCCTGAGCTGGTTCGCCCACCCCGGCTCCGGCGGATACGCCGCGGCCAAGGCTGCGGAGTGGAACATGACGAACGCGGTCCGTCTGGAACTCGCCCCGAAGGGTGTCACGGTGCAGGGGCTCCACCTCGGGGCCGCCGACACCGACATCATGGCCGGCTACGACGGCCCGATGGTCGACCCGGCGGACGTCGCACGGGCGAGCCTCGACGGCGTCGCGGCCGGCGCATCCGAGGTCGTCGTCGACGACTGGAGCGCCATGGTCAAGGCGTCGCTCGCCCACGACCCTGACGCGTTCTACGCACAGTTCGCCTGAGCATCGAGCC
This sequence comes from Plantibacter sp. MCCC 1A11337, assembly GCF_013349365.1. Classification (NCBI taxonomy): domain Bacteria; kingdom Bacillati; phylum Actinomycetota; class Actinomycetes; order Micrococcales; family Microbacteriaceae; genus Plantibacter; species Plantibacter sp. MCCC 1A11337. The sequence continues at coordinate 155,723 of NZ_JABJWX010000003.1, forward strand.
TTCACGCTGTACTCCGGGCGTGGAGGGTGCGGCAAGGAGGGAACCCCGAGCGGATGCGGCCGCCTCGGGCTTCCCTCTTGCCGAGCGCGCATACTGGGACCATGACCGACGAAGCCGCACCGGACCCGCAGTCTGCGGCAGCCGTGGACGACGACGTCCTGGAGTCGACGATGCTCGACCTGCTGGGGAAGCGGGCCGCGACCTCGTCCATCTGTCCGTCCGACGTGGCCCGAGCCGTCGGTGGCGACGACTGGCGAGCGCTGATGGACGACACCCGCCGGGTCGCCTGGCACCTGGTCGACGAGGGCCGGGTGCGGATCACGCAGGGCGATGAGGCGGTCGACCGCGCGACGGTCCGCGGCCCCATCCGGATCCGATGGGCCAGGGACGCCGACGCCGAGTCGTGCGCTCCCTGTCGTCCTGAGACCGGAGGAGCTCGGTCCGACGCCGGTTAGGCTGGAGACATGACCATCGCCCTCATCCGTCACGGACAGACCGCCTGGAACTTCGAACGACGGCTGCAGGGCACGACGGACATCCTCCTGAACGACACCGGGCGGGAGCAGGCGGCCACGGTCGCCCCTCGACTCACCGGCACCTGGGACGTCGTCGTCAGCTCCCCACTCGGGCGCGCACGCGAGACCGCGCAGATCATCGCGGATGCGCTGGGTCTCGAGCTCGGACCCACCTACCCGGACGTGGTCGAGCGCCACTACGGCGACGCCGAGGGCGCGACAGCCCAGATGGTCCTCGAGAACTGGCCCGACCACCAGTACCCGAACCTCGAGACCGAGGAGTCGGTCATCGAGCGCGGACTGCGTGGCATCGACGCCATCGCACGCGACTTCCCCGGGCAGAACGTCCTCGTCGTGAGCCACGGCACGCTCATCCGGCTCACCCTCAGCCACCTCTCCGGCACGACGGTCCCACCGCTGGAGAACTGCTCCGTGTCGGTCATCGAGGCGACGGACTCCGGCTGGTCACTCCTGGACGCCGGTACCGCTCGCACGACGCCCTCGCTCGAGACGGCGCTGTCCGGCTCCAGCGCGCAGTGAGCGGAAACGACCCGACCGGCCGTCCGGTCCGCTCCCCGTCGGGCATCGCCTGGCTCATCGGCATCGGGTTGACCGCCGGATTCCTCTCCGGGCTGTTCGGGGTCGGCGGCGGCATCCTCATCGTCCCGGCCGTCGTCTTCCTCCTCGGCTTCGGCCAGCGGCTCGCCGCGGGGACGTCGCTCGCGGCGATCGTCCCGACCTCGCTCGTCGGCGTCGTGTCGTACGCGGTGAACGGCACCGTCGACTGGGTGGCGGCGATCCTCCTGGCGATCGGCGCGATCGCCGGCGCACAACTCGGCAGCTACCTCCTCTCCAAGCTCCCCAAGAGGGCGCTCCAGTGGGGCTTCATCGGCTTTCTGCTCGTCGTGGTGGTCTCGCTGTTCCTGATCGTCCCGTCCCGCACGGCGGAGATCGATCTGTACGTCGGCTCGATCATCGGCCTCATCGTGCTCGGCTTCCTGACCGGCGTCCTGTCGGGGCTGCTCGGCATCGGCGGCGGGGTCGTCGTCGTGCCGATGCTCATCCTCCTGTTCGGCGCGAGCGACCTCATCGCCAAGGGCACCTCGCTGCTCATGATGGTGCCGACCGCGATCTCCGGCACCATCGGCAACGTCCGGCGAGGCAACGTCGACCTCACGGCCGCAGCCATCATCGGCATCGCTGCGTGCACGACCACCGCCCTCGGCGCCATCGTCGCGTCGGTCGTCCCGCCGTTCGTCGGCAACCTGCTCTTCGCGGCGTTCCTCGTGGTCATCGCCATCCGCATGGTGTTCCAGGCGCTCAAACGCTCCTGACCGACCGCTGCCGGTCCATCCGTGCCCGGCCTCCCGGCCGGGGCAGCGGGTAGGCTGGAGGGCGTGTCAGTGAACCCAGAGCTCGCCGGACGGGTCTTCCCGCCCGTCGCCCCGTACCTGGTCGGACGCGAGAAGATCCGCGAGTTCTCGCGGGCCGTCTTCGCGACGAACCCGATCAACCTCGACCCGGAGGCGGCCCGCGCCGCAGGATACGCCGACGTCGTGGCGCCGCCCACCTTCGCCGTCGTCGTCCAGGAGCACACGCTCCAGCAACTGCTCGCCGCCCCCGACGCGGGTATCGACTTCAGCCGGGTGGTCCACGGCGACCAGCGCTTCGTGCACCACCGTCCGATCGTCGCCGGTGACGAGCTCACCGCGCAGCTCAACGTCACCGCGGTGAAGTCCCTGGGCGGCCACTCGATGGTGACGTGCGACTCGGTCATGACCGATGCCGCCGGTGAGCCGGTGGTCACCGCGACCTCGACGCTCGTGGTGCGAGGAGACGAAGGATGAGTGACGTGCAGCAAACCCCGACCATGCCGGCCGTCGGAGACGTCGTCGCGGAGCGGATCGTCCACCTGACGCGCGACGCCCTCGTGCGGTACGCCGGAGCCTCCGGAGACTTCAACCCCATCCACTACCGCGACGACGTCGCCGCGTCCGTCGGGCTGCCGGGTGTGCTCGCCCACGGCATGCTGACGATGGGGATCGCGGCCCAGCCGGTCGTCGACTGGATCGGCGACCCCGGACGGGTGCTCGAGTACCAGGTGCGGTTCACTCGACCGGTCGTCGTCGACCCCGAGACCGGCGCCGACCTCCAGATCCTCGGCAAGGTCGGCAAGGTCGACGAGGAAGCGCGTACCGCGCGCGTCGACCTCACCGTCACCTACGCCGAGCAGACGGTGCTCGGCAAGGCGCAGCTCGTCATCAGCTTCGCCTGACCCGGAGGACCATGAACGACGCCATCCGTCTGAGCGAGCTCACCACCCTCGGGGTCGGTGGGCCGGCCGCGGGCTTCGTGGAATGCGCGAGCGAGGCCGAGCTGATCGAGGCCGTGCTCGACGTCTGGAACACCGATGAGCCGTGGCTGCTGCTCGGTGGCGGATCGAATCTGCTGATCGGCGACGAGCCCCTCGACGCGACCGTCATCCGGGCGGCGAACCGCGGCATCGAACGCCTCGACGCCCCATCCGGTCGGGTCCGCCTGCGGGTGCAGGCCGGTGAGGACTGGGACGCGCTCGTCGCCTTCACAGTCGAGCGCGGCTGGGCAGGCATCGAGGCGCTCTCCGGCATCCCGGGATCCTGCGGGGCCGCGCCCGTGCAGAACATCGGCGCCTACGGGCAGGAGATCGTGTCGTCGCTCGTCGCCGTCGACCTGCTCGACGAGGAGTCGCAGACCGTCGAGCGCGTTCCGGCCGCGGAGCTCGGGCTCGGCTACCGGACGTCGGTCCTGAAGCGCCACGGTGGTGGAGAGCCTGAACGTTCCGGCGTGGTCGTGGCGATCATCATCGACCTCGACGACGTCGGTGTCGACGGGCTGGCCGCACCGATCGCCTACCAGCAGCTCGCCTTCGCGCTCGGCGTGGAGGTCGGCGAGCAGGTCCGTCTGGCCCAGGTGCGCACGACGGTCCTGGCGCTCCGAGCGTCGAAGGGTATGGTGCTCGATCCCGACGACCCCGACACCGCCAGTGCCGGATCGTTCTTCACGAACCCGATCGTGTCCGAGCACGTCGCCCGGTCGCTGCCGGGGGACGCGCCGTGGTGGCCGGTCGACCCGGCGGCCGACGACGACACCGAGTACGTCTTCCCGCTCGGGGAGGTCGTCAACCCGCCTCGCCCGGCTCCCGTGGAACGCCTGGCGAAGCTCTCGGCCGCGTGGCTCATCGAGCGTGCCGGTGTCCGTCGCGGGTTCGCGCTTCCCGGATCGCGCGCTGCGGTCTCCACGAAGCACACGCTCGCCCTGACGAACCGGGGCGGGGCGACCGCCACCGAGATCGCCGAGCTCGCCCGCTTCGTGCAGGCACGCGTCCACGCCGAGTTCGGCGTCCTCCTGCAGCCCGAGCCCGTGGTGGTCGGCGTCACGATCTGACGTTGATGCGAGGCCCGCTCGCCCGGAGACGAGCGAGCGGACCTCGGGTCAGGACGCGAAGAGGCGCTGGAGACGCTGGACGCCCTCGAGGAGCTGGTCGTCGCCGAGCGCGTAGCTGAAGCGCAGGTAGCCGGACGGCCCGAACGCCTCGCCGGGCACGGCCGCGACCTCGGCTTGTTCGAGCATGAGGTCGGCCAACTCGAGCGAGGTCGTCGGGGTGACCCCGCCGAAGGTCCGCCCGAGCAACGCCGAGACGTCGGGGTACACGTAGAACGCACCCTGCGGGGTCGGCGTCTGGAAGCCGTCGATCTTGTTCAGCTCGCCGACGATGAGCTTGCGGCGGCGGTCGAAGGCCTCGCGCATCGTCTCGGCGGCGTCCTGCGGGCCGGTCAGTGCCGCGATCGCCGCACGCTGCGCGATGTTGTTCACGTTGCCCGAGAGGTGCGACTGGAGGTTGCCGAGCGCCTTGATCGCGTCCGACGGTCCGACGGTCCACCCGACGCGCCAGCCCGTCATCGCGTAGGTCTTGGCGACGCCGTTGACGAGGAGCGTCTGCTCGGCGAGCTCGGGGACCGCCTCGACGATGGAGATCGCCTTCACCGCCTCGCCGCTGTCGCCGGCCGAGTAGGTGAGGTTCTGGTAGATCTCGTCGGAGATCACCCAGATGCCGTGCTCGAGCGCCCACTCACCGATCGCCTTCGTCTGCTCGGGGGAGTAGACGGAGCCGGTCGGGTTCGACGGCGAGACGAAGAGGAGGACTTTGGTGCGCGGGGTGCGAGCCGCCTCGAGCTGCTCGACCGTGACCTGGTAGTTCTGCGAGGCGTCGGCGAAGACCTCGACCGCGACACCGTCGGCGAGCGCGATGGCCTCGGGGTAGGTGGTCCAGAACGGCGTCGGCACGATGACCTCGTCGCCCGGGTTCAGCAGGACCTGGAACGCCTCGTACACCGACTGCTTGCCGCCGTTGGTGACGATGACCCGGCCCGGGTCGACCTCGAGACCGGAGTCGCGGAGCGTCTTCTCCGCGATGGCGGCGCGGAGGTCCGGCAAGCCGGCCGCCGGGGTGTACCGGTGCGCCTTCGGGTCGCGGGCTGCGACGAGCGCCGCCTCGACGATGTGCTCGGGTGTCGGGAAGTCCGGCTCGCCCGCCGCGTAGGAGATCACGGGCCGGCCTTGCGCCTGCAGCGCCTTCGCCTTCGCGTCCACCTTCAGCGTGGCGGACTCGGCGATCGCTGAGATCTTCGTGGACAGGCGGGGCGTGGGAGTCGATTCAGGCACGAGTCCGAGCGTACCGAACCCGGTGTCGAGAGGACAGTATGTGTCCGACCTCGCGTGCAGCGAGGTGAGGCACCTCGTCGCCCGGTCCATCGGGGAACGACGACGTGCCTCACCTCGGTCGTCACGCGGGGTCGACGAGGTACCGCGTGTACGCCGGGACGGTGAGGAAGGTCGGGAACTCGTCGCGCAGTGCCACCTCGCGGAACAGCTCGGCGGCGTCGTCGAAGCGGTCGTCCGCGGTGCGGGGGAGCGAGGCGAGCAGCTCGTCGAGGAGGTCCTCGACCCGCTCACGGGTGATCGGACGGCCGTCGTCGGTCGCGACGTCCTGGTGGATCCACTGCCAGACCTGCGATCGACTGATCTCCGCCGTCGCCGCGTCCTCCATCAGTCCGTCGATGGCCGCGGCGCCGATCCCGCGGAGCCAGGAGTCGAGGTAGCGGACGGCGATCGACACGTTGTCGCGGAGACCGACGTCCGTGACCGCGCGACCGATGCGGACGTCGAGGAGCTGCGACGGTGTCACCGACACGTCCTCACGCAGACGGTCGAGCTGATTCGGGCGATCGCCGAGGACCGCGTCGAACTCGGCCCTCGCGGTCTCGATGAGGTCCGGGTGCGCCACCCAGGTCCCGTCGAAGCAGTCGCCGGCCTCACGACGCTTGTCGGCTGAGACCTTCTCGATCGCGCGCGCCGTCGCCTCCGGATCGCGCCGGTTCGGGATGAACGCGGACATCCCGCCGATCGCGTGCGCACCGCGGCGGTGACACGTCTGCACGAGGAGTTCCGTGTAGGCCCGCATGAACGGCACCGTCATCGTCACCTCGCTGCGGTCGGGCAGGACGAACCGGGCACCGCGCCCCCGGTAGTTCTTGATGATCGAGAAGATGTAGTCCCACCGACCGGCGTTGAGACCGGCGCAGTGATCGCGGAGCGCGTACAGGATCTCGTCCATCTCGAACGCCGCCGGCAGCGTCTCGATGAGCACGGTGGCGCGGATCGTCCCATGGTCGAGACGCAGACGCTCCTCGGTGAACGTGAAGACGTCGTCCCAGAGCTGCGCCTCCTCGCTCGACTCCAACTTCGGGAGGTAGAAGTACGGCCCGCGGCCGGCGTCGATGAGCGCTCGGGCGTTGTGGAAGACGTAGAGGCCGTAGTCGACGAGGCTCCCGGAGGCCGCCATGGCCGCCCCGGAGCGGTCGATGAACCGCAGGTGCTTCTCCACGAGGTGCCAGCCGCGCGGGCGCATGACGATCGTCGGCGTCTCCGTCGCGGTGACGCGGTACCCCTTCCCCGCCTCGTTCGTGAACGTCAGCCCGCCGCGGACGGCGTCGCGCAGCGAGAGCTGACCACCGATGACGTTGGCCCACGTCGGGCTCGTCGCGTCCTCCTGGTCGGCGAGCCAGACGTTCGCGCCGGAGTTGAGGGCGTTGATCGTCATCTTCGGATCGGTGGGGCCGGTGATCTCGACCCGGCGGTCCTCGAGACCGGGCCCGGCGCCGGCGACTCGCCAGGAGCGGTCCTCCCGGATCGCCGCGGTGTCATCGCGGAACCGCGGGTCGCGGCCGTTCCCGATCTCGAAGCGTCGGCGCATGCGCTCGGCGAGGCGGTCGTGCCGCGCACCCGCGAACCGCTGGTGCAGGTCCGCGAGGAAGACGAGGGCGTCGGGGGTGAGGATCTCCTCGTACCGGTCACCGAGACGACCGACGACCTCGATGGCGGGGCCGGTGCGCTGCGTGGGCACCGGCGCGGTGGTGGGTGTGGACGGGGAAGCGAGCATGGTGTTCATGGGGTGACTCCGTTTCGGATGGTCGTGCGTCGGATGGGCCCTTCGAGCGATCCCAGAGCTTGTCGAAGGGCGGGGCTTATATGGATCAGTGGAACTGCTGTTGCTCGGTCGAGCCGGCGAGGGCGAGGGTGGCGCTGCCGGGGTTGAGGGCGGTCGCGACCAGGTCGAAGTAGCCGGTACCGACTTCCCGCTGGTGCCTGGTGGCGGTGTAGCCGCTGGACTCTGCGGCGAACTCGGCCTCCTGGAGGTCGACGTACGCGCTCATCGCCCGCTCCCGGTAGTCGCTCGCCAGGGTGAACATCGAGTGGTTCAACGCGTGGAAGCCGGCGAGGGTGATGAACTGGAACGCGTACCCCATGGCGGCGAGCTCACGCTGGAAGGACGCGATCTGCGCATCGTCGAGGTGCGACTTCCAGTTGAACGACGGTGAACAGTTGTAGGCGAGCAGCTTGCCCGGGAACCGCTCGTGGACGGCCTCGGCGAACCGTCGGGCGAGGTCGAGGTCGGGTTCCGCCGACTCGACCCAGAGCAGGTCGGCGTACTCCGCGTAGGCGAGTCCTCGCGCGAGCACCGGACCGATGCCGTTCTCCACCTCGTAGAAGCCCTCCGGGGTCCGGTTCCCGTTCAGGAACGGGAGGTCGCGCTCGTCGATGTCGCTCGTGAGGAGCGTGGCGGCCAGTGCATCGGTGCGGGCGATGACGATGGTCGGGACACCGGCGACGTCCGCCGCCAGCCGGGCCGCATTGAGCGTCCGGATGTGCTGGCCCGTCGGCACCAGCACCTTGCCGCCCATGTGGCCGCACTTCTTCTCACTGGCGAGCTGGTCCTCCCAGTGGACGCCTGCGGCGCCCGCCTGGATCATGCCGGCCATGAGTTCGTAGGCGTTGAGCGGTCCACCGAAGCCGGCCTCGGCGTCGGCGACGATCGGCGCGAGCCAGTCGATCGCCTCGCGTCCCGGGTCCTCCCCGACGGCCCGCTCGGCGAAGTCGATCTGCTCGGCCCGGAGCAGCGCGTTGTTGATCCGCCGGACGACCGCCGGAACCGAGTTCGCCGGGTAGAGGCTCTGATCGGGATAGGTCTGCCCGGAGAGGTTCGCATCGGCGGCGACCTGCCAGCCGGAGAGGTAGATCGCCTGCAGGCCGGCCCGGACCTGCTGCACGGCCTGGTTGCCGGTCAGCGCGCCGAGGGCGGGCACCCACTCTTCGGTGTGGAGGAGGTTCCACAGTCGCTCCGCTCCTCGGCGGGCGAGTGTCGGTTCCTCCCGGACACCGCCGCGCAGGCGGACGACGTCCTCGGCGGTGTAGTCGCGGCGGACCCCGTCCCAGCGCGGGTCGGTGTCCCACTCGCGCTGCAGTTCCTCGGCCGTCTGCGTCTGGTCGCCGGCGCGGAGGGGCGTGCGGTGGTCTGTCGGTCGGGTGGCTTCGTTGCTCACGATGACTCCTGTGGTGTCGAGGTCGGTGGGGCGGGTCGTGCTCTGGGAACGATCCTGCGCTCGCCGCAACCCCGACGGACGTCATCCGTGGACAGAAGAACGGCCGACCTTCTGTTTGCCGGAACAACCGGCGCGTGTGAGCATGATCACCATGACCAGCACCGCCGCTGCTCCACCCGCCTCCGCCACCCCTGGTGACGGACCTGCTCCGCACGCGGACGCCCTCGTCCTCGGTCGCCGGATCCGCGATGCCCGGTCTCGCGCAGGCCTCACGCTCGACGAGCTCGCGCAGGCGATCGACCGAGCACCGTCCCAGGCGTCGGCGATCGAGAACGGGCATCGGGAGCCGAGCCTGTCGATGCTCCGCGTCATCGCCGCCGCCCTCGGCACCACCGTCGACGACCTGCTCCGTGACGAACCGCCGAGTGACCGGGCCGCGCTCGAGATCGCCGTCGAGCGTGCTCAGCGGGGCCCCGTCTTCTCCGCCCTCGGGATCGCGCCCATCCGGGTCTCGAAAGGCACCGCGGACGAGACGCTGCGCACCGTGCTGGCGCTGCACGATGAGGTCGCCCGCCTGCATCGGGAGCGCGCGGCGACGCCCGAGGAGGCACGCCGGGCCAACGCGGTCCTCCGGGCGGACATGCGGGCGGCCGACAACCATTTCCCCGAGCTCGAGGCCGTCGCGAAAGGGCTGCTCGACGCCGTCGGCTACACCGGAGGGCCGGTCTCGCAGCAGACGGTCGCGGAGATGGCGCAGCACCTCGGGTTCTCGCTCCACTACGTCGGCGACCTGCCGCACTCGACGCGCTCGGTCACCGACCGGCGCAACGGTCGGATCTACCTGCCGACCGAACCCTCGATGTCCCGTGACTCGCGATCACCCATCCTCCAGGCGTTCGCCAGTCACCTGTGCGGACACGAGGAGCCGGGAAACTACGCGGACTTTCTGCGGCAGCGCGTCGAGACCAACTACCTGACGGCGGCCATACTCCTGCCCGAGCGCGACGCCGTGCGCGTCCTCGGTGAGGCGAAACAGCTCCGGCGCATCTCGATGGAGGACCTGCGCGACGCGTTCGCGGTGTCGTACGAGACCGCCGCGCACCGCTTCACGAACCTCGCGACGAGGCACCTCGGACTCCCGGTGCACTTCATGAAGGTGCACGAGTCGGGGACGATCATCAAGGCGTACGAGAACGACGGGGTCACGTTCCCGTCCGACGTCCTCGGAGCGGTGGAGGGCTCGCTCGTCTGCCGCAACTGGACGGCCAGGACCGTCTTCGACGTCGAGGACCGTTTCAGTCCCTGGTATCAGTACACGGACATGGACACGGGCACCTTCTGGTGCACCTCGCGGATCGAGAAGGCCAAGGAGGGCGAGTACTCGGTCAGCGTCGGTGTCCCGTTCGCGCACGTGAAGTGGTTCCGCGGACGCGAGACGCCGCACCGGTCCACCTCGAGCTGCCCCGACGAGCGATGCTGTCGTCGGGCGTCACCGGCGCTCGCCGAACGATGGGAGGGGAAAGCCTGGCCGGCGGCGCGGACGCCGACGAGTCTGCTGGCGGCGCTGCCGACCGGGTCCTTCCCGGGGGTCGACTCCGTCGAGGTGTACGAGTTCCTCGAGTCGCACGCGCCGCGGGCGGACTGAGGTGAGGCACCTCGTCGCCCGAGGTGGTGTCGAGCGACGAGGTGCCTCGCCTGAGCGTGATCAGCTCGCGAGGCGCGGGTAGTCGGTGTAGCCTTCGGCGCCCGGGCCGTAGAAGGTGGCCGGGTTCGGCGTGTTCTCCTCGTGCTCGCCCGCCCAGCGCTCGACGAGGTCGGGGTTCGCGATGGCGAGACGCCCGACGGCGACGGCGTCGGCGTGCGCGTGCTCGACGAGGGCGATCGCCTCGTCGCGCGTCGTGACGGTGCCGAAGCCGCTGTTGACGATGAGCTTGCCGCCGAAGTGACCGCGCAGGTCCTGGACGAGCGCACCGGCCGGGTCCTCGTGGAGGATGCTGAGGTAGGCGAGGCCGAGCGGTGCCAGGGCGTCGAGCAGGGCCTCGTAGGTCGCGCGGACGTCGGCCTCGTCGGTCTCCGCCGTGTCACCGGCACCGTTCATCGGGGAGATGCGGATGCCGACGCGCGCTGCACCGACCGCCTGCGCGACGGCGTTGACGACCTCGGCGACGTACGACGCGCGGGCCTCCGGGCTGCCTCCGGCGCGGTCGTCGCGCACGTTGGAGACGGGGGAGAGGAACTGGTGCAGCAGGTAGCCGTTCGCGGCGTGGAGCTCCACGCCGTCGAGCCCCGCCTCGATCGCGTTGCGAGCCGCCTGGACGAACTCCTCGCGGACCGTGTCGAGCTCCTCGGTGGTCAGCGCGTGCGGGACGGGGTACGGCTGGGCGCCCGCGGGCGTCCGGACCTCGCCGGCGATGGCGATCGCGCTCGGCGCGACGATGCGGTCGGTGCCCGTGATGTCGGTGTGCGAGACGCGGCCACCGTTCATGAGCTGCATGACGATGAGCCCGCCTGCGCCGTGCACGGCCTCCGCGACGCCCCGCCAGCCCTCGACCTGCTCGGGGGTGACGATGCCGGGCTGGCCCGGGTAGGAGCGCGACTCGGCGCTCGGGTAGGTGCCCTCCGTGATGATGAGCCCGAGTCCTGCGCGCTGGCTGTAGTGCTCGGCGACGAGGTCGCCGGGGACACCGTCGGCTCCGGACCGCATGCGCGTGAGCGGGGCCATGACGACGCGGTTGGCGAGTTCGAGGTCGCCGAGTCGGACGGGGGCGAAGAGATCCATACGGGTGATGCCTTTCGTGGGGGTGCGGCACGCGGACGACGCGGCCTCCGGACGCAACCCGCCGGCGACCGCCGATATTCCGATGATGCTTCTGAACCTTGTGCATCTGGAATACTTCTTGCTAGGCTCACCGTGTGGTCGTCGGGCTCTGTCCCCGCAGCTCGCGACGAGCACGACCCGGTGTCGACGAATCCGAGGGGGAGGCGTCGGCACCGGGATCCCTGCCAGGATACGAAGATGTCCGCCCCCAGATTCGGCCTCGTCTCCGATCTCCGTCGTCCGGAGTCCGGTGAACGCGCCGAGCGCGTGACCTTCGTCGAGTTGTTCTTCGACCTCGTCTTCGTCTTCGCGCTCACCCAGCTGAGCAAGCTCATCGCCGACGACCAGAGCGTCACCGCCGCCCTCGAGTCGATCGTCCTCATCCTGGCGCTCTGGTGGTCCTGGGTGTCCACGAGCTGGGTGACGAACTGGCTCGACCCGGAACGGCTCGCGGTGCGACTCGCGCTCATCGGCTTCGGCCTGTTGGCCTTCGTCGCGGCGGTGTCGGTGTCGGCGTCGTTCACCGATCGCGCGCTGGCCTTCGCCGTCGCCTACGTCGTGCTCCAGCTCGTCCGGACGCTGTTCATGGTCGTGGCGACCTGGCGGCACGACCGGGACGTGGCCCTGAGTTTCGCACGCGTCCTCGTCTGGACCGCGTTCGCCGCCGTCTTCTGGATCGCCGGCGCGCTGGTGCCGGCCGACTGGCAGCTGGCGTTCTGGATCTGCGCCGTCGCCGTCGAGTACGGCGGCGGGGCCCTCGGATTCCGACTGCCGGGGGTGCGGCGCTCGGAGGTCGAGAGCTGGGAGCTCTCGGGTGCGCACCTCTCCGAGCGGGCGTCGCTCTTCATCATCATCGCGATCGGTGAGTCGCTGCTCGTCACCGGGTTCGCGTTCGTCGAGCTCGAGACGTCGGTCGACGCCGTCGTCGGGATGCTGAGCGCCTTCGTCTCCGCGGTCGCGCTGTGGTGGCTGTACTTCCACCGTACGGAGGCGGCGGGACGCCGAGCGGTCGAGGCCGCCGAGGAGGAGGCCGACCGCGCCGACGGTGACGAGGGTCGTTCCGAACGACGCGGGCCGGGACGCCTCGGACGCATCGCGCGCGATGGATACAGCTACGCCCACGTCGTGGTCGTCGCCGGGATCGTGCTCGTCTCGGTGGGGGACAAGGAGATCCTCGACCGACCCGCCGATGCCGTCGAACTCGCCGGGGGCGTCGTCATCCTCGGCGGCCCGGTCCTCTACCTGCTCGGGCTGTCGCTGTTCCGGTTCGTCGTCGACCGCGCCGTACCCCTCGCGCCGGTCATCGGCCTCGCGATGCTCGCGGGCTGTGCGGTCGCCGCGTTCCTCCTGCCGCAGCTCGGGGAACTCGTCCTCGGGTGTCTCTGCACCGGCGTGCTCGTCCTCGCCGCGATCGCCGACACGGTCCTCCCGGACCGGCGGGTCACTGCGGAGCGTCGCCAGGCTTGATCTCGGCGCCCTCGCGGTTCGGCCCCGTGTCGTAGCGGGCACCGCCCCGGTCACTCGGCTGCGCCGCGAGCCAGACGAAGAAGAACCACCCGAAGATCGGGAGCAGGTTGATGAGCTGCCACCAGCCGCTGTGGTCCGTGTCGTGCATGCGACGGGCGTTCAGCGACAGCCCCGGGATGATCGTCGCGAGCCCCCAGATCCCGGTCAGGATGCTCTGGACGCCCCAGGCGGGGCCTTCGGTGATCTGACCCTCCCAGAAACCGGCCGTCACCCCGGTCGCGACGTCGACGCCGCGTCCGATCACCAGGAGTGCGGTGACGATGACGGCGTGGACGACCACCCACCACCAGAACTCGCTCCGGCTGGCCCGCCCGGTGAAGATCGGATACCGCTTCCAGAAGCGGAGGAACGCCTGGATCGGGCCGGCTCCCGGGAGCGGGCTGTCGTCCGCGAAGCGGGGCGGGATCCGGCGATCGTCCTCGCGGTTCGTCTCCGCCGCCTTCGAGGTCGTCTCGTGTTCGTCTGCGCTGCTCATCGGTCCCCCCGGGTCGAGTCGTCGTGCGTCCGAAGGAGCAACCCTACGCGAGCAAGCGCTCCGAGTGCAGGAGGAGGGATCCCTCGCCGGCGAGACCTGACGCTGGTTTTACAGCCGGGCGACCGTGCCGTACACTGGATGGAGGTAGTTGAAATCTGCCATGATTTTCTGCGCCTGTTTTCACCCGTGTGGTGGGGCAACGCTCAGGAGGTCAGGGTAGCTTCGACCCCTCCGGTGCGTCAGCACTGAAGGGCGGTGGCTCAATTGGTAGAGCAGCGGTCTCCAAAACCGCAGGTTGCAGGTTCAAGTCCTGTCCGCCCTGCGAGTCGGTGCGTATGCACCGGCACACGAAAGGTGTAACGAGTGGCCCCGAAGAGTACCGACACGCCCGGCGAGGACGTCGTCGTCAAGGCGAAGGCGGACCGTGCCGAACGGCGCGGCTTCTTCTCGGGCATCGTCCTGTTCCTTAAGCAGGTCTTCGCGGAACTCAAGAAGGTCGTCACGCCGACGCGGAAGGAACTCCTCAGCTACACGGCTGTGGTGCTCATCTTCGTCTGCATCATGATGGCGCTCGTCTACGGCATCGACTTCGTCTTCGCCTGGGTCGTCACGCTGGTGTTCGGTACCGCGAGCTAGTTCCGCTCAGGTTCCGGTGCTCCGGCCCGGTACCCGGGTTCCACAATCACAGACGGCGACGCAGTCGTCACGCGCCAGGATCCGGCGCCGCGGTCGGGGATCACCCACGATCCGCACAACAGAAACGGAATGGAAATCAGTGTCTGAGCGAAACTCGAACGACGTCGACTGGGCAACCGCTGCCGAGCAGTCCTCGGAGGACGACGAGGCCCAGGAGGGCAACGTGCTCTCGGCCGACGAGCACTCCGTCGACCCCGCTGAGCACAACGCCGTCCACGTCGAGGAGACCGGCGACACCGAGGTCGACCTCGACGCCGTGCTCGACGCGATGGCAGAAGCCGTCGACCCCGAGGCCGACGCCGTCGTCGACGACGCCCTCGAGCTCGACGAGGCCGCCGAGGTCGAAGCCGCAGCAGAGGCCATCGCCGAAGAAGAGGCCGACCCCACCGACGCCGACGCCGAGCCCGCCGAGGAGTCCGAGGAGGACCCCTACGACGCGTTCCGCAAGGAACTCCGCTTCCTGCCGGGCAAGTGGTACGTCATCCACTCCTACGCCGGTTTCGAGCGCAAGGTGAAGGCCAACATCGAGCAGCGCAAGTCGACGCTCGAGGTCGCGGACTACATCTACCAGGTCGAGGTCCCCATGGAAGACGTGGTCGAGATCAAGAACGGCCAGCGCAAGATGGTCACCCGCGTCCGCATCCCCGGCTACGTGCTCGTCCGCATGGACCTCAACGAGGACAGCTGGTCGGTCGTCCGCCACACGCCTGGCGTGACCGGCTTCGTCGGCAATGCGCACAACCCCACGCCGCTCCGCTTCGAGGAGTCCTTCAACATGTTGAAGTCGCTCGTCGAGGTCAAGGAGACCGCGCCCGTCAAGGGTTCCGGCACCAAGGGCAGCGCCACGCAGCAGCGTGTCATCCCCGCCGAGGTCGACTTCGAGATCGGCGAGACCATCACGATCAAGGAAGGCTCGTTCGCGGGTCTCCCCGGCTCCATCAGCGAGATCAAGCCCGAGAGCGGCAAGCTCACGGTGCTCGTCTCCCTCTTCGAGCGCGAGACGCCGGTCGAGCTCAGCTTCGACCAGGTCACCAAGCTCTAAGCCACACGGCTCCACAGTCCACCGCCGCCCGACGGGCGCGCGGGAGAGCGCACATCATCCGATGGCGCTCGAACCCCAGAAGAAGGAAGAAACATGGCACCGAAGAAGAAGGTCACGGGTCTCATCAAGCTGCAGATCCAGGCCGGCGCCGCAAACCCTGCTCCCCCCATCGGCCCCGCCCTTGGTCAGCACGGCGTCAACATCATGGAGTTCTGCAAGGCGTACAACGCGGCCACCGAGTCGCAGCGCGGCAACGTCATCCCCGTCGAGATCACCGTCTACGAGGACCGTTCGTTCACCTTCATCCTGAAGACCCCGCCCGCAGCGGAGCTCATCAAGAAGGCCGCCGGCGTCGCCAAGGGCTCCGGTACCCCGCACACCGTCAAGGTCGCGAAGCTCACCAAGGAGCAGGTCCGTCAGATCGCCGAGCAGAAGGCTCCCGACCTGAACTCGAACGACATCGACGCAGCCGCGAAGATCATCGCCGGCACCGCCCGCTCCATGGGCATCACGGTCGAGGGCTAACCCTCTCGACCCGCTTCGGGGACGCCACCAGGCGGAACCGCGCACGTCTCACTTTTTCACTCGTGGCAGCGCCGGCCAGGCGCAGATGACCACATTTCTCATAGGAGAACGCACATGGCACAGAAGTCGAAGGCCTACCGGGCCGCAGCCGAGAAGATCGAGGCTGACAAGTACTACACCCCGAACGAGGCCGTCGCCCTCGCCAAGGAGACCGGTTCCGCCAAGTTCAACAGCACCGTCGAGGTCGCCCTCAAGCTCGGTGTCGACCCGCGCAAGGCTGACCAGATGGTCCGCGGCACGGTCATCCTCCCGCACGGCACGGGCAAGACCGCCCGCGTCATCGTCTTCGCGACGGGCCCGGCAGCAGAAGCCGCGATCGCGGCCGGTGCTGACGAGGTCGGCGGCGACGAGCTCATCGCGAAGGTCGCCGAGGGCTACACCTCGTTCGACTCCGCGGTCTCCACCCCGGAACTCATGGGCAAGGTCGGTCGTCTCGGTAAGGTCCTCGGTCCCCGTGGCCTCATGCCGAACCCCAAGACCGGCACCGTGACGCCGGACGTGGCCAAGGCCGTGTCCGACATCAAGGGCGGCAAGATCGAGTTCCGCGTCGACAAGCACTCCAACGTGCACTTCGTCGTCGGCAAGGCCTCGTTCGACGCTTCGCAGCTCGAGGAGAACATCAACGCCGCGCTCGAGGAGATCCTCCGCCTCAAGCCGTCCTCCTCGAAGGGCCGTTACATCCAGAAGGGCGCCGTGTCGACCACGTTCGGCCCCGGCATCCCGCTGGACGTCAACTCCATCTAGTCTCACCAGCACGAAGGCCCGGTCGCGTCACGCGACCGGGCCTTCGTCGTCCGACGGGGTGGCGTCGTACGATGCAGGGATGGTCTCCACCCGCACCGCCACGGCCGATGACGCCGCCACCCTCGCCACGCTCGCCGCAGCGACCTTCGCCCTCGCCTGCCCGCCCGGCACCGCGCAGGAGCACATCGACGCGTTCATCGCCGAGCACTTCACCTTCGACCGGTTCACCGGCTACCTGGCCGATCCCGGACGCGCGCTCCGGCTCCTCGTCGACGACGATGACGGCACGGCCATCGGCTACACGATGCTCGTCTTCGGCGATCCGGTGGACGCCGACGTGCTCGCTGCGGTCACGCACCGCCCGACGGCGGAACTCAGCAAGCTGTACGTGCTCCCCGCGAGCCACGGTGCCGGCGGAGCGCGCACGCTCATGGAGGCGACACTCGACGACGCCCGGTCCCGAGGGGTGACGTCGGTGTGGCTCGGGGTGAACCAGCAGAACGCCAGGGCGATCCGGTTCTACGACAAGAGCGGGTTCACGGTCGTGGGGACGAAGACGTTCCTCGTCGGACCCGAACGACACGACGACTTCGTCATGGAGCAGGTCTTCGGGGGCGCACTTCGACAGGCTCAGTGACCGGGGTGGGGCTCAGTGACCGGGGTGGGGCGGGGTCCTGTCGCTGGTCCCTGAGTGCACCCAACCGGTCCCTGAGCTTGTCGAAGGGCGGGGTCCTGTCGCCGCTCCCTGAGCGCACCCAACCGGTCCCTGAGCTGGTCGAAGGGCGGCAGCCTAGCCGTCGGCGACCTTGAGGACGATCTTGCCGCGTGAGTGTCCGCCCTCGAGGAGCACGTGGGCCTGCCGGACGGCGTCGAGGTCGAACACCTGGTCGACGAACACCCGGACGTCCCCGGACTCCAGCAGTCGACTGATGGTGTCGAGCGTGGCGCCGTCGGGTGCCACGGTGAACCGCGTCGCGCGGACGCCCGCGGCCCGGGCCTCCTCCTCGAGTGTCGGCCAGGAGCCGGTCGGCGCGTTGATGATGAGCCCGCCCGGGCGGAGGACCCGCAGGGAACGCGACCCCGTGTCCTCCACGGTGTTGCCCACGAGGTCGATCACGACGTCGACCTGGTCGACGACGTCCTCGAACCGGTGCAACTCGTGGTCGACCGCCTGATGGGCGCCGAGTTCGCGCAGCCAACCGACGTTCCGACCGGAGCCGGTGGCGATCACCCGCGCGCCGAAGTAGGTGGCGAACTGCACGGCGAAGTGCCCGACACCGCCGCTCCCGGCGTGGACGAGGATGCGCTGCCCCTCGTGCGCCTTCGCGACGTCGACGACCATGCCCCACGCGGTCAGTGCGGCGAGGGGGACCCCGGCTGCCTCGACGTGCGACAGGGTCGTCGGCTTCCGCGTCAGGCTCAGGGAGGACACCGTGACGTACTCGGCATAGCTGCCGCCCGTCCGTGGGAAACTCGTCATGCCGTAGACCTCGTCGCCGGGCATGAGGCCGGCCGCAGCGAAGGGCGATTCGACCACGATGCCGCTGAAGTCGTACCCGAGGACGGCCGGCATCGTCGTGATGGCGGAGGAGACGCCCCGGCCCGCGCGGGTCTTGGCGTCGACCGGGTTCACGCCGGCCGCGACGACCTTCACGAGGAACTCCGCCATGACCGGACGCGGTGTCGGTACGGTCTCCATCCGGAGGACCTCAGGGCTGCCGAGGGCGTCGATCACCGCGGCTCGCATGGTCTCCGGTGCCGGCTTCACCGCGTCCGCGGTTGTCGCCAGAGACCAGGAGTGTCCGACTCCTTGACGCATCGAGTACTCCTTCGTCGTTCATCCCCCGAAAGCTCCACCCGGCGGAGGTCGGCTCGGCGACGAGTCTCGCTCCGGTGCGTGGTCCGGCTCTGTTCTCATCAAAGCCGTCGAATGAGTCGGCGCTGTTACGGGGGTGTCAATTGGCTGGAAACGATTCCCTCTCTTCGGGGGACACGGCTGCCCGGCTGTCGCCCGATCCTCGGGCGCGTGCTTCCGATACAGTGGCGCAATGCGCGCATTGTTCGGAGTCATCAGGATCATCGCGGGTGGTGTGATCATCGCCGCCATCGTCGGCCAGTTCGTCTACACCCTGTCCTTCGGTGATGCGCCCGACGACTTCTTCGTCAACTTCTTCAGCTACTTCACGATCCTGTCGAACGCGCTGAGCGCGATCGTGCTGCTGATCGGTGCCGGCTTCTGCTTCCGGCTGCGACGCGATCCCGCCTGGTACAACCTGGTCCTCGGCTGCGTCGTGACCTACATGGCGACCACCGGCGTCGTCTACAACCTGTTGCTGCGCGGCATCGCCCTCGACCAGGGGCACACCCTCGGCTGGTCGAACGAGGTGTTGCACCTCATCGCACCGATCTACCTGGTGCTGGTCTGGATCGTCACGCCTGGCAAGTCCCGTCTGGAATGGCGTCAGGTGTGGGCGATCATCGCGTTCCCGCTCGTCTGGACCATCTACACGATGATCCGCGGATCGATCGTCGGCTGGTACCCGTACCCGTTCCTCAACCCGGCGCAGCCTGGAGGATGGGGAGCCGTCGTCGTGTACATGATCGCCATCGCCGGGTTCATCGGTCTGATGGGCTGTGCCGTCATCGCGTTGAGCCGGACCAGGCTCATCCGCGGATGACGGGAGCCGCATCGGACCAGCGGGTCCCTCGCCCCTCGGCGGTCCGTCGTCGCCGGTCCGTCGCCCTCGCGTTCGCGATCATCGGTGGCGTGCTCGTCGTGGTCGCCACGGTCATGATCTGGGCCGCGCGTCTCAGTCTCGGTAAGAACAGCTACGTGAGCGGCCTCGGCGCCACCGGCGAGGTGACGGCTCCGGTCTTCAACGCGGCACTGCTCATGGTCGCGATCGGTGGTCTCAGCGTCGCCGGAGCGCTGCAGCGAGTCCTCCCGTCCCGCGAGCCCGGTCAGCGCCGCACGAGGGTCGGACTGCTGCTCGTCCCCTGGCTGCTCGTCGGACTGTCGAGCCTGTGCTTCCTCGTTGCGTCCCGGGTGACCTGTACCTACGAGTGCCCGATCCCGTCGAACCCACTGTTCACCCTCCAGGACGCGGTGCACATCTCCTTCGCCGTGCTGGGCTTCGCGCTCGCCTGCCTGGCGATGATCGGGTCGGCCCTCGGATCGCGGTTGCGCGCCGTCCGGCGGTTGTCGTGGTTCGCGGGGTCAGCCGTCGCGGTGATCGCGGGGCTCGGCGGCCTCCTCTCGCTCGCCGAGGTGGGGCAGCAGGTCGGGAGCTGGTTGGAGTTCGCGGCGATGACGATCGCCCTGTTCTGGCTCGTCGGATACGGCCTGGCGGAGGTGCTCGCCGTCGGGAAGGCGGACGACGACGGACGCCCTGGTTCCACAGTGGAGGACGCGCGTCAGGTCGATGCGGCGTCGAGCGCCCGAGGCTGAGTCATCGCGTCGATCGCGGGTGCGGACAGGGCGTCGCGCAGCACCATGATCGCCGCTCCCAAGACCCCGGCCTCCTCGCCGGCCGTCGAGGTGACGATGCCGAGGTGCCCGGTGGCGAGCGGCATCGATCGACGGTAGACCACTTCGCGGACGCCGGTGAGGAGATGTTCACCGGCACGCGTCATCGTCCCACCGAGCACGATCACCGAGGGGTTCAGGAGGTTCACCACGACACTGAGCACCTCACCGATCTCCCGGCCGGCCTGCCGGGTGGTCTCGATGGCCGTCCGGTCGCCCGCGCGGATGAGCGCTGCGACGTCGCGACTGCTCATGGCGTCGATCCCGTGGGCGCGGAGCTCGGTGGCGATCGCCGGCCCGCTCGCGATGGCCTCGAGGTCGCGGTCGTCGTCGGCTGCGCGCGGGGAGTCCCGTCCGACGGGGACCTGCACATGCCCGATGTCGCCGGCCGCACCGAGTGCGCCGCGCTGCAGTTCGCCACCCGCGATGATGCCGGCACCGATCCCCGTGGACACCTTCACGTAGACGAGGTCGTCGGTGTCCGGCCAGGAGATCGCGTGCTCCCCGAGGGCGAGGACGTTGACGTCGTTGTCGACGAGGACCGGGACGTCGAGGGTCCGGCGGATGTAGGCGGGGACGTCGAAGCGGTCCCAGCCCGGCATGATCGGCGGGTTGGTCGGCCGTCCGGTGGAGTGCTCGACCGGTCCCGGCAGGCCGATCCCGATCCCGATGACCGGGGGAGCGACCGGCTGGGGTGTGGCCCACGTCTGCGGAGCGGCCAGCAGGGCCGACGCCGCTTCGACCACCCAGTCGAGGACGGGCTCGGGTCCTGCGGCGATCTGCAGCTCCGCGCGGCTCGTCGCGAGGATCGCTCCGGCCAGGTCGGTGACGGCCACCGTCCCATGCGTCGCCCCCAGGTCGACGGCGACGACGACGCGCGCGAGCGGGTTGAACGCGATCCGTGCGGGCGGGCGGCCGCCCGAGGACGCGGCTTCTCCCGCGGGGCGGAGTAGGTCCGCTGCAACGAGGGCGTCGATGCGGAGGGAGACGGTGGAGCGGGCCAGACCGGTCAGGGCGCACAACTCGGACTTCGTGCGCGCCTCACCGCCGCGGAAGAGTTGGAAGAGGTCGCCGGCGCCCGGTGCTCCGGGGGAGGGGCGCAGCGGCTCGGTCATGGCCACAGTCAACCACCTCGGTCGACTTCTGTCGACTTGTCGTCAGAAGTCGAGGCTCACCAGGGGTTCCCGGAGCGGCCGAGCGACGGGCGCGGGCTCCGGGAGGACCGGGCGCCGGGCGGCCGGATTGGTGCGGTGGTACAGCTCGTCGATGAGCGCGTTCGCGAGGCCGACCAGCTTCGCGATCTCGGCGTCGTCGCGCTCGACCCACCGACAGAGCGGTTCGTCGTCGACGGGGACGAAGTCCTTGTGCTCCTCCCAGACCACGAGCGTCCGCTCCGCGCCGATCACGTACTGCTGCCACCACACCTGACGCAGGTAGTTGCGGGGGATCGAGCGCCAGGACTTCGTCGTGGTCTTGATCTCCGCGAGCACGACGGCCCCGCGCTCGGTCACGGCGATGCCGTCGGGGGTGGCGAGGTGGCGGTGTTCGACCTCGGCACGGAACAGCGCCGACGAGGGGTTGATCCCGTGCGTCGCGGCGACCCACCGGGCGATCTCGGGCTCGCGGGCGCGCCCGTGGTCGGTGAAGGCGTTGCCGGAGAAGCCCGTCCCACCGAGCTTCGCGTCGGCCGCCCGCTGGATCGAGGCCGGGGTCGAGAGGGTGGCGACGTCGGTCGCGGTGATCCCGCGCGAACGAGCCCGCAGCCACGAGATGCGGTCGCTGGAGTCAGCGACGATCCGGGAGAGCAGAGCTGAGTTCACCTCTCCATTGTCCCCCACGCTTCCGACTCCTGCGGTATTCGTCGCCGGGGAGTGGCGACCGGTGGGAGACTTTTGTTTGACCACCGACAGAAGTGTGGTTAGCCTGGATCTCGCAGCAGCGGCTGCCTGACACCATCATCATTGAGGAGCATCGTGTCGACTTCCCAACTCTCTGTCCAGCTCTACTCGGTACGGGAGCCGCTCACCGCGGATCGTGCCGCAGCGCTGCAGCGCCTGACCGAGATCGGCTTCCGTCAGGCCGAGCCGTTCGGCTTCGGTCCCGGCGTCAGCCTGCAGGACATCCACGATGCCGGCCTCGCCACCCCGAGCGCGCACGGCAAGGTCATCGCCGAGGGCATCGACCTGTCGGCGGCCTTCGGCGCCGCTGCTGAGCAGGGCGTACAGGTCCTCATCGACCCCGCCATCGCCGAAGAGCGCTTCGCCACGGCAGAGACGGTCGCGTCGATCGCCGACGAGCTGAACGCCGCGGCGGCGGTCGCCGCCGGTCACGGGGTCCAGGTGGGATACCACAACCACTGGTGGGAGCTCGAGGGCGACGTCGCGGGCACCAGCCCGCTCGAGCACCTCGCCGCACTCACCGACCCGGCCGTCGTGTTCGAGGTCGACACCTACTGGGTCGAGGTCGGCGGACGCCGCGCGGTCGACGTCCTCGGCGCGATCGGTGATCGCGTGCGCTTCATCCACGTCAAGGACGGTGACGCCTCCCGCGACACGCTGAAGCAGCTGCCCGCGGGTGCCGGGGTCGTCCCGGTGCTCGACATCCTCGCCGCGGCACCGCAGGCCCTGCGCGTCGTCGAGTTCGACGCGTTCGACGGCGACATCTTCCAGGGGCTCGAGCAGAGCTTCACCTACCTCACCACGAACGGAGTCCAGGCATGAGCAACAGCACCGGAACGGTCGGTGTCGGCCTCATCGGCGCCGGCGTCATCAGTGACCAGTACCTCGGCAACCTGGTGACCTTCCCCGACCTCGACGTCCGGTTCGTCGCGGACCTCGACCTCGAGCGGGCGAAGACGCAGGCCGAGAAGTACGGGGTGCCCGGCCACGGCTCGGTCGCCGAACTCCTGGCCGACCCCGAGATCGAGATCGTCGTCAACCTGACCATCCCGAAGGTCCACGTCGAGGTCGCCATGCAGATCCTCGACGCCGGCAAGCACGTGTGGAGCGAGAAGCCCTTCGCGCTCGACCGTGAGAGCGGGCAGGCCCTGCTGGCCGCCGCGAAGGAGAAGGGGCTCCGCGTCGCCACGGCTCCGGACACCTTCCTCGGCGCCGGCATCCAGTCCGCCCGCCGACTCGTCGAGGCCGGTGGCATCGGTCAGCCCCTCACCGCGCTGACCCTCATGCAGAGCCCCGGCCCGGAGTCGTGGCACCCGAACCCCGACTTCCTGTTCCAGGACGGCGCCGGTCCGCTCTTCGACATCGGCCCGTACTACATCACGGCGCTCGTGCAGCTGTTCGGGCCGATCGCCCGCGTCACCGCGCTCGCCTCACAGGCCTTCCCGCAGCGGACGATCGGATCCGGCCCGCGCGCGGGTGAGTCGTTCGACGTGACGGTGCCGACGCACGTGAGCGCCCTCTTCGAGTTCGAGAGCGGCCAGCTCGCGCAGAGCGTCTTCAGCTTCGACTCCAAGCTCGGTCGCACGCAGTTCGAGGTCGCCGGCTCGACCGGCACGCTCGTCGTCCCCGACCCGAACACCTTCGAGGGCGACCTGCTCGTCTACGGCGGTGGCGAGGAGCCCGAGTCGATCCCGTCGACCGGTCCGACGCAGGGCCGCGGAACCGGTGTGGTCGAGCTCGCGCAGGCGATCCGCGCCGGTCGTCCCGAGCGTGCCTCCGGTGAGCTCGCCTACCACGTGCTCGACGTCATGGTCTCGACGGCCGAGTCGGGCCTGAGCCGCACCTCGGTCGACGTCGTCAGCACCGTGGAGCTCGCTCCCGCGCTCCCCGAGTCGTGGACGCCGGCGGACGGCACCTTCGGAGCATGACCGTGGCCGGTCCCGGTATCGCGGTGGTGGGCGGTGGCTTCATGGCCACCGTCCACAGCCGGGCGGCCCGCGCGGCGGGTGCCCGGCTGGTCGGTGTCGTCGCCTCGACGCCCGAGCGCTCGCGGGAGGTCGCCGCGAACCTCGGGTTCGAGCGCGGGTACGGCTCGCTCGACGAGCTGCTGGCCGACCCCTCGGTCGACGTGGTGCACGTGTGCACGCCGAACGCGCTCCACGCCGAGCAGGCACTCGCGGCCATCGCGGCCGGCAAGCACGTCGTCTGTGAGAAACCCCTCGCGACCGACGCCGCGACCGCCGAGCGTCTCGTCACCGCCGCAGCCGAGGCCGGTGTCGTCGGCACGGTGCCGTTCGTCTACCGCTTCCACCCGCTCGTCCGGGAGGCCCGCGCGCGTGTCGCCGCAGGCGACCTCGGGACCCTGCTCACGATCAGCGGGTCGTACCTCCAGGACTGGTTGCTCGCGCAGGCCGACGACAACTGGCGGGTCGACTCGGCGGCCGGGGGCCGTTCGCGAGCCTTCGCCGACATCGGTTCCCACCTCGTCGACCTCCTGGAGTTCATCACCGGCGCGCACATCACCGAGCTGAGTTCGACGGTCCGCACCTTCTTCGCCGAACGCGCGAACACCCCGGAGGTCACGACCGAGGACGCGGCCGCGGTCGTCATCCGGCTCGAGGGCGGCGCCATCGGCACGCTGCTCGTCTCGCAGGTCGCGCCCGGTCGGAAGAACCGACTGCACCTCGAGGTCGCCGGGACCGAACTCAGCATCGGTTTCGACCAGGAAGCGCCGGAGACGCTCTGGCTCGGTCGTCGGTCGGGGACGCAGGTGCTGCCTCGCGACGCCGACCAGTTGCACCCGGACGCCGCACGCCTGTCCATCGTCCCCTCGGGGCACCCGATGGGCTACCAGGACGCGTTCAACGCCTTCGTGGCCGACAGCTACGCGGCGATGGCCGGACAGTCGCCGGACGGTCTGCCCGTCTTCGCGGACGGACTCCGAACCGCGCGCATCACCGAGGCCGTCCTGGACGCGGCCGACACCGGTCGCTGGGAAGCGATCGCCACCTCCACCGACGACGAGCAGAGGATCACCGCATGACCGACACCACCGACAAGCAGTACGCGAGCCGCCTCCCGGTGACCCTGTTCACCGGACAGTGGGCGGACCTCCCCTTCGAGGAGGTCGCCCGCCTCGCCGCCTCCTGGGGCTATGACGGCCTCGAGATCGCGGCCTCGGGCGACCACCTCGACCTCAAGCGCGCGGATGAGGACGACGCCTACCTGCAGTCCCGCCTCGACATCCTCGACCGGCACGGTCTCGAGGTCTTCGCGATCTCGAACCACCTCACCGGCCAGGCCGTGTGCGACGACCCGATCGACTTCCGCCACCAGGCGATCGTCCGCGACTACACCTGGGGCGACGGCGACGCGGAGGGGGTACGTCAGCGCGCGGCCGAGGACATGAAGCGCTCCGCGCGGGTCGCCCGCAAGCTGGGCGTCGACACGGTCGTCGGCTTCACCGGGTCGAAGATCTGGCAGTACTCCGCGATGTTCCCGCCGGTACCGGCCTCCGTCATCGACGCCGGGTACGAGGACTTCGCCACCCGCTGGAACCCGATCCTCGACGTCTTCGACGCCGAAGGGGTCCGCTTCGCCCACGAGGTGCACCCGTCCGAGATCGCGTACGACTACTGGACGAGTGTCCGCACCCTCGAGGCGATCGACCACCGCCCGGCGTTCGGTTTCAACTGGGACCCGTCGCACATGATGTGGCAGGGCGTCGACCCGGTGGGGTTCATCGTCGAGTTCGCGAACCGGATCTACCACGTCGACTGCAAGGACACCCGGATCCGGCCGGCTACCGGTCACGCCGGCATCGTCGGCTCGCACCTGCCCTGGGGCGACCCGCGACGCGGCTGGGACTTCGTGTCGACCGGTCACGGCGACGTGCCGTGGGAGGACGCCTTCCGTGCCCTCTCGAGCATCGGCTACGCCGGGCCGATCTCCATCGAGTGGGAGGACGCCGGCATGGACCGCCTGCACGGAGCCGAGGAGGCCGTCGGGTACATCCGGAACCTGCTCTGGAAGTTGCCCGAGCAGTCCTTCGACGCGGCGTTCAGCACCCAGTAGCCCCGGTCCCCGAGCCGCTTCTCCGGTCCCTGAGTCGCTTCCCCGGTCCCTGAGCCTGTCGAAGGGCTACAACGCCTTCGCCGCCGCCACGAGCACCTGGTTGAGCGTGGGTGCCCCGGTCGCGCGGAACACCTCGGTGCCGTCGTCGGCCGTGATGATGACCGTCGGGGTGGAACGGATGCCGTCGGCCTCCGCCTCCGCCGAACGGAAGGCGACGTCGCGCTCCTCGACGACGGCTCCGGCCACGAGTGCCGGGACCTCGGCCAGGACTGCGCGAGCCTGCATGCAGGGGGCGCAGAACGCGGAGGTGTACAGGGTGAGCTTCACATCTCCTCCAACGCGAGCCGACGGTCCGCCATTCCGCCGCGACCGCCGGTTCCTGGGTGAGTTGTCAATCGCCCACCCATTCCTCGTCGGATGGACCAGGATGGCGTCATGAGAATCGCAGTGACGGGAGGCTCGGGCAAGCTCGGGCGAACAGTGGTCGGCCATCTTCGGGAACACGGTCACCTGGTGATCAATCTCGACCAGGCGGGAGAGCGCGGTGACGGCTTCGTGCGCATCGACCTGCGTGACGCGGGCCAGGTGTTCGACGCCCTCACCGGTGTCGACGAGCAGGCGCCGGACGGGTTCGACGCGGTCGTCCACCTGAGCGCCATCCCTGCGCCGGGGCTCTCGACGAACACCGCGACCTTCCAGAACAACATCCTCAGCACCTACAACGTGTTCAACGCCGCCATCAAGGCCGGCATCACGAACATCGTCACGGCGTCGAGCGAGACCGTGCTCGGGCTGCCGTTCGACACCCCGCCCCCCTACATCCCCGTCGACGAGGCCTACGCCGCCCGACCCGAGTCGACGTACTCGCTGTCGAAGCACCTCGAGGAGCAGCTGGCGATCGAGCTCACGCGGTGGCACCCTGAGCTCAAGATCATCGCCCTCCGGTTCTCCAACGTGATGGACGAGGCCGACTACGCGGCGTTCCCCTCGTTCGACGCCGACGCCTCCCTCCGCAAGTGGAACCTCTGGGGCTACATCGACGGCCGCGACGGCGCCCAGGCCGTGCGACTCGCGCTCGAGCACCAGGCCACGGGGTTCGACCGGTTCATCATCGCGGCGGCCGACACGGTCATGTCGCGCGACAACGTCGAGCTCGTCGCAGAGGTCTTCCCGGACGTCCCCGTCACCGGCGACATCGCCGGCAACGGCACCCTGCTCTCGATCGACCACGCCCGCGAGGTCCTCGGGTACGACCCGAAGCACAGCTGGCGCTGACCCGTTCTCAGGAGTTCCTCGGCGCGTCGCCCGCTCGCGAGCCAGGCGCTCCGGCGGACTCCTGAGAAAGGGACTTCAGAGGGCGCCGTTGAGCTTCGCGAGGAGTTCGGCGAGCCGCCGCACCTCGGCCTCGTCCCAGGACGACAGCTGCTGGTAGAGCATCGCCTGGTCGTTGGCCCGTGTCGATTCCATCCGGCGCTCGCCCTCGGCGGTCGCGACGACGAGGCTCGCACGGCCGTCCTCGGGGTCCGGCGTCCTCGTGACGAGGCCGAGCGTCTCAAGTTGGTGGATGAGGCGACTCACCGCGCTCTTGTCGGTCGCGAGCATCTCGGCCAGGGCACCGGCGCGGATCGCTCCGGAGCGCGAGACCATGCTGAGCAACTTGTAGCCGGCCGGCTGGAGCCCGGGGGAGATCCGCTCGGCGCGGTCGCGGATACCGTTGCGGATGCGGTTGACGAGGAGCGCGAACTGCTCCTCCACGGCACCGATCGCGAGGTCGTGCGCGGTGCCGGCCGCTGCGTCGTCGGCAGCGGCCGGCCCGGCCTGGGCGTCGTGATCGATGGACATCGTTCGCATTGTACGGACTAGCGGCCGTGGCGGGGGCTGTGTGCCTCGGTCTCCGTGCCGCCGTCGGTGTCGGCGGTCTCGTCCCGTCCTCGCTCGAGTCGGGTGTCCGCCTCGCCACCGATCATGGCCTCGGCCACGTCGAGCGCACCGGTCGCGAACGACTGGGTCGACGTGGACGCGGTGGCCGTCGTGACGGACCCGGTGGCCGCGCCGACGAGGGCGGGCTCCCCGGAACGCTGCTCGGCCATGCGCTGCACGGCGTTCTTCGACCCGAGCTTCTTGTTCGGGAGGAAGATCACGGCGATGATCGTCAGGATCGCGAGTGGTGCGGCGACGAGGAAGATGTCGGCCACCGCGTCACCGTAGACGGATTCGATGATGGTCCGCACCGACTCGGGCAGCGTGCTCACCTTCGGGATCGTGCCGCTCGAGAGCGTCTCGGCGATCTTGGCGCCGGGTGCCCCGAGGGCGACGATGGCCGCCTGCAGGTCGGCCTGGCGGTCGGCCAGCATGTCGGTGACCTTCGTCGCGAGCACGGAGCCCATGACCGAGACGCCGATCGTGCCACCGAGGCTGCGGAAGAACGCGACACCCGCGCTCGCCGTACCCAGCTGCTGCGGCAGGACGTCGTTCTGGACCACGAGCACGAGGTTCTGCATCACCATGCCGACGCCGGCGCCGAGGATGAACATGTACACGGAGACGAGCACGTAGTTCGTGTCGTAGTGGATCGTGCTCATGAGGAACAGGCCGACGGTGAGGAGGATCGAGCCGACGATGAGGTACGGCTTCCAGTGGCCGAAGCGCGAGATGAACTGCCCGACCACGATGGAGGCGATCAGGAGGCCGCCGATCATCGGGAGCGTCAGCAGGCCCGACTCCGTCGGGGTCGCTCCACGCGCCAGCTGCATGTACTGGCTGAGGAACACCGAGGTGCCGAACATCGCCACACCCACCGAGATGCTCGCGACGACCGCGAGGGTGAAGGTGCGGTTCTTGAACAGCGACATCGGGATGATCGGCTCGTCGACCTTGATCTCGACGATGACCGCCGCGGCGAGCAGGAGGACGGAGATGCCCACCATGACGAGCGTCGTGAAGCTCGCCCACTCGAACTGCGTCCCGGCCAGGGTGACCCAGATGAGCAGCAGCGAGACGCCGCCGGCGATGAGGGCGGCGCCCAGGTAGTCGATCTTGACCTTGCCGACGTTCCGCTTCGGGAGGTGGAGCGTGCGCTGCAGGAGGAAGATCGCGGCGATCGCGAAGGGGACGCCGACGAAGAAGTTCCAGCGCCAGCCGAGCGAGTCGGTGAGGAGGCCGCCGAAGAGCGGGCCGCCGACCGTGCCGACCGCCATGACCGCACCGAAGAGGCCCATGTACCGGCCACGCTCACGCGGGCTGATGATGTCGGCCATGATGATCTGGCTGAGCGCCGTGAGACCACCGGCGCCGAGGCCCTGCAGGACGCGGAAGCCGATGAGCGTGCCGGTGTCCTGCGAGAAGCCCGCGAGCGCCGAGCCGAGGACGAAGATCCCGAGCGCCAGCTGGATGAGCAGCTTGCGGTTGAAGAGGTCGGCGAACTTGCCCCAGATGGGCGTCGAGACGGTGGTGGCGAGGAGGGTGGCCGTGACGACCCAGGTGAAGGCCGTCTGGTCGCCGTTCAGGTCGGCGATGATCCGGGGGAGGGAGGTCGAGACGACGGTGCCGGCGAGGATCGACACGAACATGCCGAGGAGGAGGCCGGAGAGGGCCTCGAGCACCTGGCGATGCGTCATGCCGTTGTCCGCGCGAGCGGGCGTGGCGGGTGTTGAGGTGGTGTGTGACATGGGCTCCGCGATCGTGATGACGTCAGCTAGTTGATATGCGTCAACTATATGAGAAGTAGTTGATCAGTGTCAACCAATCACGGTGACGGCGTATTCCCGTGGCCCTTCGACAGGCTCAGGGACCGGGGCGGGGCGGCTCAGGGACCGGGGCGGGGGTGGCCCAGGGACCGGGGCGGGGCGGCTCGGGGAGCGGGTGGAAGCCGCTCCCCGAGCCTGCCGAGGCGCCGGTCAGCGCCGAGTCGTGACGTCCTTGAGCTTCCCGTTCGCGATGTGCAGACGACGCTCGGCGCGCTTGGCGACCGCGGTGTCGTGCGTCACCACCACGACCGTGAGCCCGCGGTCCCGCCACAGGCCCTCGAGGAGGTCCATGATCTCGTCGCGGGTCTCCTCGTCGAGGTTGCCGGTCGGTTCGTCGGCGAGCAGCACCTCGGGCTCCTTGACGAGCGCACGGGCGATCGCGACCCGCTGCTGCTGCCCGCCGGACAGCTCGGCGGGGAGGTGTGAACCCCGCTCGGCGAGTCCGACGGACGCGAGCGCCGCGCGAGCCCTGGTCTCGCGTTCGGCCCGTGGGGTGCCGATCGGGACCAGGGCCATCTCGACGTTCTCCTGTGCCGTGAGCGTCGGGATGAGGTTGAACCCCTGGAACACGAAGCCGATCTCCGTGGCGCGGATCCTGCCGAGCTTCGTCTCGCTGAGCGTCGAGAGGTCGTCGCCGGCGAGGGAGATGCTGCCGGCGGTCGGTCGGTCCAGCGCGCCGAGCATCTGGAGGAGCGTCGACTTGCCGCCGCCGGTCGGGCCCTGGATGGCGACGAGCTGTCCATCGGGGATCTCGAGGTCGACGCCGTCGAGCGCCGTGACGGAGCGCTTCGCCTGGCGGTACTGCTTGGTGAGGCCGGTGATCGTGTACATGGGGTCCTTCGTTCTGCTGGTCGGAGTGAGAAGTCGGACCGCCGGGTGGTCGCGGGGGAGACCGCCACCCGGCGGCGTCTGGTGCGTCGTCTAGGCGACGGAGCGGAGTGCCTCGGCCGGGCGCAGTCGTGAGGCGCGCCACCCGCCGATCGCACCGGCGAGCAGCCCGCCGAGGATGGCGATCCCGACGGCGATGACGATGATCCACGCGGTCACGGGAGCCTGGAGGACGATGTCGGTGGTGGTCGCGGCCGCAGCGCCCGGGGCACCGCCGAACCCACCGGCCGCTCCCGCCGCCGCATCCGACGGCATGCCCGCGGCACCGCCGGGGCCGCCGAGTCCGCCGCCGGCGGATGTCGTCGCCGCTGCACTGAGGGTCGGAGCGACGAGGTTCACCACGAGGATGCCGATGAGGCCGACCGCGACACCGACGGCGCCGCCGATGAGCGACTGGACGACGGACTCACCCGCGACCTGGCCGACGATGCGCCGGTCGCTCCAGCCGATCGCCTTGAGCGTGCCGAACTCGCGGGTCCGGCGCGTGACGCCGGAGATCGTGAAGAGGATCGCGATGAGGAACGCGGCGGCGAGCACGATGAGCGACAGCCAGGTGCCGAGGTTCGACACCAGCGTCGACGCCGAGGCGAGCGAGCCGGACACGGTGGACGCGAGGTCCTCCTGGGTGCTCACGGTCGCGTCGGGCAGTGCCGCCTCGATGTCCGTCTGCACCTGCGTGATGTCGGTCGACGAGGCGGCCTGCACGTACAGGTCGCTGACCTGGCCGTCGAGCCCGGCGAGGGACTGCGCGACGTCGAGGGGGATGTAGACGTTCGATGCGGACGTCGAGTCGGCCCCGGAGGCGGTCACCGTGCCGACCACGCTGAACGTGGTGCTCGCGATGTCGATCGTGTCGCCGGTGGCGATCCCCGCCTCGGTGGCGTAGGAGGCGTCGAGGACGGCGACGTCCGTGCCCGCGTCGTCGGCTGCGAGCGAGCGACCGTCGCTGAGGGAGACGGCCGAGAGCGGACCCACGGCGTCGCCCGAGGGGTCGAGACCGAGGACCGTGAAGGAGTCGACGCCGAAGGAACTCCCGCCTGCGCCGTCCGGACCACCCTGCGGCGGGGTCGCGCCGCTCGCGTCACCGCCCGGGACGCCTGCCGCCCCATCGGACCCCTGTGCCTGCGAGAAGTCGGGCAGCTCGCCCGTGAAGGTCGTGTTCGTGAGCGACAGGGTGGCTGCGGCGGCCTCGACGTTGGCGACGTCGGTGACCGTGCCGAGGGCCGTCGCGTCGAAGGTCGACGTGCCACGCGCCGCCTCCAACCGCGACTGGTTGACGGTCGTCGTCCCGTCACTCGTCGACCCGTCGCCCGAGCCGAAGTCGAAGTTCTGGCCGGGGCCGCCGCCGTCCGTCGGCGCCTCGGCCGCCTGACTCACCGTGATGTCCGTTCCGACCCCGTAGACGGATTCCAGCACCGACGCCTGCGCCGTCTTCACGCCGGCGGCGACCGAGTTGACGATGATCACGAGGGCGATGGCGAGCGCCATCCCGATGGCGATGATGATGGTCTGTTTGCGGCGACCGACGAGTTCCCGTCGGAGATAGGTTCCGAACATGTCTGCGTTTCCTTCTGCTCTGGTGCACGTGCCGGCGTCCCCGTTGCGCGACGCCGACGATCCGCACGTCGCGGATGACTTGGACCGGACGCTACGGAGGCTCGCTTGGCCTGCGCCTCGGTGACGCTATGAATCGGCCCAGGCCGCTGGGGGCGCTCCGCCGGCTCGGGGAGGGCACAGCATCCGTCTGGCCGGTTCATAGACAGCTCATAGGGCGGAGGCGAATACTGAACGCGTGAACATCCCGATCCAGGCGCCCGGTGCCGCGCGAAGCGCACTCAAGCGGGCAGACGGCACCGCCGTCCGTGTGCTCGTCGTCGACGACGAGGCGACGCTCACGGACCTCCTGCAGATGGCCCTGCGCTACGAGGGCTGGGAGATCCGGACCGCCGCCGACGGCCGGGAGGCCCTCACGATCGCCCGCGACTTCCGACCGGACGCCATCGTGCTCGACATCATGCTGCCCGACCTGGACGGACTGCAGGTGCTGAACCGCCTGCGGACCTCGGGGAGCGACGTCCCCGTGCTGTTCCTCACCGCCAAGGACTCGCTCGACGATCGCATCGCCGGCCTCACCGCCGGCGGCGACGACTACGTGACGAAGCCCTTCAGTCTCGAAGAGGTCGTCGCGCGGCTGCGCGGGCTCATCCGCCGGTCGACCCTGCTGGCCGCCGACGAGTCCGGCCCGGACATCGTGGTCGGCGACCTCGTGCTCAACGAGGACAGCCACGAGGTGACGCGCGACGGCGAACCCATCGAGCTCACCGCGACCGAGTTCGAGCTGCTGCGGTTCCTCATGCGGAACCCGCGCCGGGTGCTGAGCAAGGCCCAGATCCTCGACCGGGTGTGGAGCTATGACTTCGGCGGTCGTGCGAGCGTCGTCGAGATCTACATCTCCTATCTCCGCAAGAAGATCGACGCTGGGCGTGAGCCCATGATCCACACCGTGCGCGGTGCCGGCTACATGTTGAAGATCCCGACGGTCGGTTCGTGACCACGAGACCTCCCGTCACCGACCCGACAGCGACGACCGTCGACTCCACCCGCCCCAAACGCGCTCCGTGGACGCTCCGTCGACGCCTCATGGTCGTCGTCGTCGGCCTCCTCGCCCTCGGCAGCGCCATCGTCGGCGTCGCGAGCGCGGTCGCGGTGAGCGGCCTCCTCACCGAGGGCGTCGACAACCAGCTCACGAAGGCCGCCGAGCGGATCGTCGACTACGGCCGCAACGGCCAGCTCCCCGCACCGGAATCCCTGCCGGACTCCGGCATCCCCGACGGCTACGGCGGTGGTTCGGGCACGCGTGAGCCGCCCGCCTTCATCGGCGCTCCGGGCCTCGGGCCCGGCGCACTC
Source organism: Plantibacter sp. MCCC 1A11337 (assembly GCF_013349365.1). Taxonomy (NCBI): domain Bacteria; kingdom Bacillati; phylum Actinomycetota; class Actinomycetes; order Micrococcales; family Microbacteriaceae; genus Plantibacter; species Plantibacter sp. MCCC 1A11337. Next base: position 189,083 of record NZ_JABJWX010000003.1, read on the forward strand.
GGGGCGATCGTCGTCGACGGCACCATCGTCAACGCCGGATACCTCAGCGCCGACGGCAGCACGGTCCCGTGCACCGAGAGCCAGGACGCCATGATCCTCACGGTGTCGGCCGGTGACCGACCGTCGACCATCAACCTCGGGGAGCACCTCGGCGACTACCGTGTCGTCGCCGTCACCGACGCGAGCGGCGCGACGAGGATCATCGGGCTTCCGCTCGCCGAGGTCGCGTCGACGGTCATGCAGCTCGTCACCCTCATCGCGATCATGAGCGTCGTGGTGCTGCTGCTCGCCGGACTGGCGGCGTTCGCGATCGTGCGGTACTCGCTCCGCCCGCTCGACCGCGTCGTCGCGACGGCCGCGGTCGTCGCCGAGCTTCCCCTCGACCGCGGTGAGGTGGCGCTCGCCGTCCGGGTACCGGAGTCCGACACCGACCCGCGGACCGAGGTCGGACGCGTCGGATCGGCGATCAACCGCATGCTCGGGCACGTCTCGTCCGCACTGAACGCCCGGCAGGCGAGCGAGAACAAGGTGCGCCGGTTCGTCTCGGACGCGAGCCACGAGCTCCGGACCCCGCTGGCTTCCATCGCCGGATACTCGGAACTCGCCGCGCGGAAGTCGGACGCGCTGCCGGAGGACGTCACCCACTCCCTCGGCCGGATCCGCTCCGAGGCCGGTCGCATGACCACGATCGTCGAGGACCTGCTGCTGCTGGCGCGGTTGGACGAGGGACGCGAACTCGCGAAGCGCCCCGTCGACCTCACCGAACTCGTCATCCACACCGTCGGCGACGCCCATGTCGCCGGGCCGGACCACGTGTTCGAACTGGACTTCCCCGAGGAGCCCGTCCTCGTCACGGGAGACGCGTCCCGGCTGCAACAGGTGATCGTGAACCTGCTGGCGAACGCGCGGACTCACACGCCCGCCGGGACGACCGTGCGGACGGGGCTGGCGGTCGAGAGCGGTCCTGCGGGCGAGATCGCCGTGCTGACCGTGTCGGACGACGGTCCCGGCATCGACCCTGCGCTGCAACCCAACCTCTTCGAGCGCTTCGTCCGCGGTGACGACTCCCGCTCACGCGCCACGGGGAGCACCGGCCTCGGGCTCGCGATCGTGCACGCCGTCGTGACCGCGCACCACGGCACCGTCCGATGCGAGAGCGCACCAGGACGGACGGTGTTCCGCGTCGAGCTACCGGCCGTCGCCACCCCGGACGTCCTCGTCCCGTCGGCGGAGTGATCCGTGCGGCCGGGTAGCGTGGTGCCCATGTGGGTGAAGGTGTGCGGTCTGTCCGAGGCGTCCGACGTCGCTGCGGCGGTGGACGCCGGAGTCGACGCGATCGGCTTCGTGTTCGCGCCGGGGTCGCCCCGGACCGTCGAGCCCGAACGGGTCGCCTCGCTGCTCGCCGACGTCCCCGAGTCGGTGCTGACGGTCGGCGTCTTCCGGCGCCAGTCGGTCGAGGAGGTCTCGCGGATCGCCGGTGCTGCCGGGGTGCAGGCCGTCCAACTGCACGGCGATGAACCACCGGAGGCGTTCCACGAGCTGCAGGCCATGGGGTGGCGGACGCTCCGGGCGACCTCGGCGGTGCGCTACGCCTCCGAGAACGCCGCCGAGCGCGCCGCCTACGCCGAAGAGCTGCTGCTGCTCGACGCACCGGACCCGGGAGCCGGGAAGACCTTCGACACGATCGCCCTGGTGGCGAACCCACCCACCCGCACCTGGATCCTCGCCGGAGGGCTCACGCCGGAGAACGTCCAGGGCCTCGTCGCCGAGCTCCGCCCCTGGGGGGTCGACGTGTCCAGCGGGGTCGAGTCCTCGCGCGGGGTGAAATCGCCGGAGCTCATCCGGTCGTTCGTGCACGCCGCCCGCACCGCCCGGGCGGTCTGAGCGTCAGCGGGACACCCGCTGGTCCGCGGTGTGACCCGCACGCTACATTCGTCGGATGAGGCGGTCGGCCGACCGCGACGACGACAAGGAGCGCCACCACCGTGTTCGACACCATCCTGCTCGCCGCGGACGACAACGGTCGGGCCGCCATCGAGTTCATGAACGCCCCCGCCAACGTCTTCGGCGGCATCATCGGCTACGCCCTGTTCGTCGCCTCCGTGTGGGGCATGTTCGAGAAGTCGGGCCGCTCCGGCTGGACCGCGATCATCCCGATCTACAACTGGTACGTCGTCGTCAAACTCGCCGGCTTCACGGGCGCGGCGACCATCCTCTACTTCATCCCGCTCGTGAACATCGTGTTCGGCTGGATCGTCGGTTGGCACATCGGCAAGCAGTTCGACAAGAGCACGGTGTTCCGGATCTTCGGGCTCATCCTGTTCCAGCTGATCGGCTTCTTCATCCTCAGCTACGGCTCGGACCGCTACCTGGGCAAGCAGGTCGACCGCGCCTAGCCGGCGGTCACCGGGGCCTGACGCTCACCGCGACGGCCAGGTCCACGGGGGCGTCGACAGCAGGCCCTGATCCTCGACGGCCGTCTCGCCGAGTCGCTTCACCAGCCGGTGCTCGTGCACCTCGCCGGCTTCGAGCATGGCCTCGATGAGTGGGCGGGCGTGGGAGACGACCACGAGCTGCGTGTCGGCGCGCGCCGCGGTGATGAGCCGAGCGAGCTGCGGGAGGAGGTCGCCGTGCAGGCTCGTCTCCGGCTCGTTCAGCACCATGAGCTCGGGCGGGCGAGGGGTCAGGAGTGCCGCGACGAGCAACAGGTAGCGGAGCGTGCCGTCGGACAGCTCGCCGGCCGAGAGCGGACGGAGCATGCCGGGCTGTTCGAGCTCCAGCCGGAACACCCCGTCGTCGGCGCGCACGCGCAGCACGCTGCCGGGGAACGCGTCGTCGACGGCGGCGTCGAGGCGGTCCCGGGCGCCGGACTCGATGATCGTCTGCACCGCGGCGGCGAGGTCGGCACCGTCGTGTCCGAGCACGGGCGTCCGCGTGCCGACCTGCGGCGCACGGGCCGGTGCCTCGCGGTCGGTCCGGAACTGGTCGTAGAACCGCCAGCCGCGCACCTGGCCGCGCACGCGGAGGACCTCGGGCGTCGCGTCGGCGTCCGAGAACTCGGTGAGGATGCTCTCCGAGGTGCCGAGCGTTCGACCGATCGGACGCCACGACCCGTCGCGGACCCGGACCGCCGGACCGTGCCGGTCGACGAGCAGGCTGCTCGGTTTGGCCAGTGCGCCGGCGAAGATCTGTTCCCGCTTGATCTCGGGGTCGCGGCCGAACAGGGTCGTGGAGGGCTGCGGGATCCCGAGGTCGACGAGATACCCCAGCGTGTCGGTCGCGAACCCGAGTCGCAGGCTGATCGGCCCCGAGCGGCGCGTGCCCTGGACCGGGACGGAGCCGTCGACCATGGCGTGACTCACGTGTTCGGGGCCGGCCCAGAGCGTCGAGGAGAGCCCGCCGTCGCGGGCGAGTGATCCGACGACATCGCCGTCGCCCGCACTCGCGAGGAGTCGGAGTGCCCGGTAGAGGTTGGACTTGCCGGTGCCGTTCGCGCCGGTCACGACGTCGAGGCCGTGCAGCGGCAGCACGGTGTCTCGGATGGACCGGTAGCCGGAGATGGCGAGCGTCTGGATCATGGCTCCATGGTGCCGGTCGCCTCGGACATCCGGACGGGTGGTCGTGAGCGCCCGGAGCACGCCTGTCGGAAGGGGGTCAAGGGTGTGTTATGGTTGTGGAAACCAAAGACCGCCGGTCACTGTCGCGTGCAAACGAGACAGTCGAAGGTTCTCATGACGAGACGTCCAGCGCAGGTGTATGAAGATCTGATCGAGGCTCGCCTCTCCCCAGCTCCGTGCGCTTGCGCCGGAGCTTTTTTCATGCCCGAATCCTTCACCGGTCCGGCGGTTGGTGTGTGCGGCCTCCGCTGCATGCATTCAAGATTCGAAAAGGAGTGGCCATGGCGAACAAGGAAGCCTCGGTTGCCGAACTCACGGAGAAGTTCCAGAGCTCGACCGCCGTTCTGCTGACCGAGTACCGCGGCCTCACTGTTGCTCAGCTCAAGACCCTGCGCAAGAGCATCAGTGCGGACGCAACCTACGCCGTGGTGAAGAACACGCTGACCAAGATCGCGGCGAACAACGCCGGCATCTCGTCGTTCGACGACGAGCTCGCCGGTCCGTCCGCGATCGCATTCGTGCACGGTGACCCGGTCACCGTCGCGAAGGCTCTTCGTGACTTCGCCAAGGCAAACCCTCTCCTCGTGGTCAAGGGCGGTTACTTCGACGGTAACCCGCTGACCGCTGACGAGGTGCGCAAGCTCGCCGACCTCGAGTCCCGTGAAGTGCTGCTGGCGAAGCTCGCCGGCGCCGTCAAGGCCTCGCTGTTCGGAGCTGCCTACCTCTTCAACGCACCGCTCTCGAAGGCCGTTCGCACGGTCGAGGCGCTGCGCGAGAAGCAGGAGTCCGCGGCCGAGTAATTCGGTTCCGCGAACCATCAACCCCGTACCTGTGCGCCGCGTGATGCGGTTGCAGGGCATGAAACAAGGAGAACAATCATGGCAAAGCTGTCAAACGAAGAACTGATCAACGCGTTCAAGGAGCTCACGCTCATCGAGCTCAGCGAGTTCGTCAAGCTGTTCGAGGAGACCTTCGAGGTCACCGCTGCTGCTCCCGTCGCCGTTGCCGGCCCGGCTGCTGCCGGCGGCGCTGCTGCTGAAGAGGTCGAGGAGAAGTCCGACTTCGACGTCATCCTCGAGGCTGCTGGCGACAAGAAGATCCAGGTCATCAAGACGGTCCGCGAGCTCACCTCGCTCGGCCTCGGCGAGGCCAAGGCTCTCGTCGACGGCGCTCCGGCTGCCGTCCTCGAAGGCGCCAACAAGGAAGCCGCTGACAAGGCGAAGGAAGCCCTCGAGGCTGCCGGCGCCACCGTCACGCTCAAGTAGTCGGTCCCCTACGGGGGACAACCACTGGGTTGGCGACCGACTCCGGTCGGTCGCCGCTGACGATCGCGGATCTTCCTGAGACGAGTGCTGTGTGCACTCGGCAGAGACATCCGTGATCGGAGGGCATCGCCCCCGATTCGTTCGGGAGCGGTGCCCTCCGTCGGTTAACCGGGGGGCCTGCGATTCGTCGCGCCCCTCCATGCACGCGGATGCTCTGCACCCCGTTGACGACGTTCGTCGACGGTTCACGCAGGTATCCGCGTCGTCGTTCCGCTCCCGGTGAGTGGGGGCTGTCGGTGCGGTGCCCGAATCGGGAGAACCCACCACCATGAACACCCACGCACGCTGGCGTGCAACCATCACCTGGATCCGAGCCCAGCTCGCATCCGCCTTCACCGAGTCGGAGCGGGCGAGCGACGCCCACCCGCCCGATCCGCGGGTCAGCCAGTCCTTCACCACCTGGATGCGCTGACCCGATTTGCCCCCCGGCCCCAACTCAGGAGTGGCTCGGCGTGCCGCGGCCATTGAGGCCCGCCACACCGACGAACTCCTGAGTCGGGGACGGGCCGGGTGGATATGCATAGCCAGGCTATGTATACTGGTCACATCATGACCGAGAACCGTACGCATTCACCCCTGCACACCATCCTCGGCGACCTCATCACGGCATCGCATCGGCTCACCCGCCTTGCCGCCCAGGCCACCGGATCCTCCGAATCGCCCGCCGTCTGGCGCACGCTCTCCGTGCTCACCACGGTCGGCCCCGTCCGGGTCGGCGAACTGGCCCGCCAGAGTCGGGTGTCCCAACCCACGATGACCAAGCTCGTGCAGAGCCTCGACGAGCGCGACTGGATCAAGCGGATCGCCGACGTCGACGACCACCGCGCGTGGCTCATCGCCATCGCCCCAAAGGGGACGGCCGCTCTCCTCGCCTGGCGCGACGAGCTCACCGACGCCCTGGAGCCGGCTTTCACCGACCTCGAGGACGACGACCTCGCCGCGATCGCCAGGACCGTCGAGATCATCCAGGCCCGCGTGGCCGTCGAGGTCGCCTCGGAGCTGACGGCATGAGCGCCGACACCAGCGCACACACGTCCTCCGTGCCCACCCCCGCAGCGTCGAGCCACGGCCACGCCGCAGGCCACAGTGCCGGCCTCGGCGGCATCCTGCACCAGCCGAAGGCCGTCTGGGCGGTCGCTTTCGCGAGCGTCATCGCCTTCATGGGCATCGGCCTCGTCGACCCGATCCTGCCCGCGATCGCCGAAGACCTCCAGGCGACGCCGACCCAGGCCGAGATGCTCTTCACGAGCTACCTGCTCGTCACCGGCGTGGCGATGCTGTTCACGAGCTGGCTGTCGAGCCGGATCGGTGCCAAGCGCACGCTCCTCATCGGACTCGCGCTCGTCGTCCTGTTCGCGCTCCTCGCGGGCCTCTCCGACTCCGTCGGTGCCGTCATCGGCTTCCGGGCCGGCTGGGGCCTCGGCAACGCGCTCTTCATCTCGACGGCACTCGCCACCATCGTCGGAGCCGCAGCGGGCGGACGCGCCAACGCGATCATCCTGTACGAGGCCGCCCTCGGACTCGGCATCGCGATCGGTCCGCTGCTCGGGGGTCTCCTCGGCGGCATCGGCTGGAAGTGGCCGTTCTTCGGCACCGCGACGCTCATGGCCGTCGGGTTCATCGCGATCGTCACCCTGTTGAAGACCGAGGGCCCGAAGCCCGCGCCGCTCAAGCTGTCCGCACCGTTCAAGGCGCTGGCGATCCCGTCGCTGGGCATCCTCGCGGCAGCCGCACTGTTCTACAACATCGGCTTCTTCACGCTCCTCGCGTACTCGCCGTTCCCGCTCGGCCTCGATGCGATGGGTCTCGGGTTCACCTTCTTCGGGTGGGGTGTCGCGCTGGCGATCACGAGCGTGTTCGTCGCACCGCTGCTCACGGCCCGGATGCGTCGCACCTCCGTGATCAAGCTGGTCCTGCCGTTGCTGGCACTCGACCTCGTCGCGGCCGGACTCCTCGTGCAGTCCACCGTCGGCCTCATCGTCTGCATCGTCGTCGGTGGGCTGCTGCTCGGCGTCATGAACACGGTGCTGACCGAGGCGGTCATGGAGGCGACGGACCTGCCGAGCAACGTCGCATCCTCGGCCTACTCGTCGGTGCGGTTCCTCGGTGGGGCCATCGCGCCACCGGCCGCCGCGGAGATCGCGAAGCTCATCTCGCCCGCCACGCCCTACTATGTGGCCGCCGGCTCGCTCATCGTCGCGGTCCTCATCGTGGTCCTCGGACGCAAGCACCTCGCCCGGGTCGACGGCCCGGTGGAGAGCGAGCTCGACGAGGCCATCGCGATCACCGCAGCCGACGCGAGCTGATCCGACCGCTCACCGCGCCCCACCGACGCGAGCGCGACCCTCCGGGGGCCTGCGCTCACGTCGGTGGGGCGCGCTCGTGCCAGCGCACCGCGCTCAGACCGCAGCCGGGTCGTCTAGTCGACGGGCTCGGGGCGGGTCGTGGTCTGTCGGATCACCAGGCGGGTCGGCCAGCGCACCTCGGAGACCGTTGTGCCCGGGTCCCCGGAGTCCGGAGCCTGCGCGCGCTGCTCGTCCTCCAGGTCCTGGAGGAGGATCTCGACGGCATGCCGTCCCTGCGCGCGGGGCTCCTGCTCGAAGGTGGTGAGCGCGAACATCTCCGCGTAGGAGTGCCCGTCGATCCCGATGACCGACAGCTCCGCCGGAACGGTGATCCCGAGGCGACGTGCCGCGATGATGATGCCGATCGCCACCTCGTCCGTCGAGGCGAACACCGCCGTCGGCCGGATCCTCGCGTCCCGCAGCAACTGCGCCGCGGCCTCGTACCCGCCCGGTAACGAATGGACGGCGGGCAGGACGTGCACGGCTGAGGTGAGTCCGGCATCCTCCATCGCCGCGAGGTATCCCGCCAGGCGCCTCCCGTGCACGGTGTCCGTCTGCAGTTCCGCGTCGTGCCCGGTGATGTGGGCGATGCGCGTGTGCCCGAGGGTGATGAGATGTTCCGTCGCCTCACGGCCGAGTGCCTGGTCGTCGATGTTGATGGAGTGACCGCCACGGATGTTGCCGCCGATCGACACCAGCGGACGGGGATTGGCGAGCAGGCGTGCGATCTCGTCCTGCGAGGCCTCGATCCCGATCGAGATCATGCCGTCGAAGCGCTTGTTCGTCAGGTAGGCGTCGAAGATGCGATCGCGCTCCGGGGAGTCGGGCGGCAGATGATGGAGCGTCAGGTCGTAGCCCCGCGCACGGAGGGCGCCCTCGGCGCCTTCCAGGACCTCCCCGAAGTACCAGCGGTTGAGGAACGAGGTGAGGACGCCGATGGCCAGCGTACGTCCGGTGGACAGACTCGCGGCGATGGGCGAGGCGACGTACCCGATCGTGGCCGCGGCCTGCACGACCCGTTCCCGGGTCTCGGCCGACACGTATCCGCGCCCGGTGAGCGCTCGCGAGGCCGTCGCTTTCGAGACGCCGGCGAGGGCCGCGACATCGCTGATGGCACCACTCATGCCGACTCCCTCCGTTGGGTAGCACCACCATAGCGAATCTGGAACGGACCTGGAACTGCCGACTGGAACTGATCCATAACAACTGGAGCACGAATGGTCCGCCCGGCCTCGTGATTTCGGTGGGAGCGCTCTCACTGTCTATTTCGTTATGTTCTCGTGCTTGCATCCTGTCGCCGGGTGAAGTACTTTGGCGCATGGAAACGGTTCCGCATCCGGACCGATTCCGCACCAGTGCATCATCGGAACGGCTCGACCCTGGAGACGTTCGAACCTGCAGCACTCAATGAGGAGGACACAGATGAGTTTCATTCGGACCCGCCGGACGGCCCTGCCGCTGGCCGTCCTGGCCGTCGCGGGCGTCGCGCTCACCGCTTGTTCAGGCGGATCGGGCAGCAGCGGCGGTGGCGACGACGACAAGACCGTCACCATCTACGGGACGATCGCCGACACCGAGGCGAAGCTGCTCGAGGAGAGCTGGGCCGACTTCGAGAAGGAGAGCGGCATCACGATCAAGTACGAGTCCTCCAAGGAGTTCGAGTCGCAGATCGGCATCCGCGCCCAGGGTGGTAACCCGCCCGACCTCGCGATCTTCCCGCAGCCCGGCCTCCTGGCCGATCTCGCCAAGCGCGACTACCTGAAGCCCGCGCCCGACAGCGTCAAGGCGAACATCGAGAAGTACTGGTCGAAGGACTGGGCCGCCTACGGCACCGTCAACGACACCGTCTACGGCGCTCCGCTCATGGCGAGCGTCAAGGGCCTCGTCTGGTACCAGCCGGCCAAGTTCAAGGAGTGGGGCGTCGAGGTCCCGAAGACCTGGGACGAGCTGCTCACGCTGACCAAGACCATCCAGGAGAAGACGGGTTCCGCACCGTGGTGCGCCGGCTTCGGCTCCGGCGACGCCTCGGGCTGGCCCGGCACCGACTGGATCGAAGACCTCGTCCTGCGCCAGCAGGGCCCGGACGTTTACGACGACTGGGTTGCCAACAAGGTCAAGTTCACCGACCCGAAGATCAAGGAAGCGTTCGACTCGGTCGGCGAGATCCTCAAGAACCCGGAGTACGTGAACGCGAGCTTCGGCGACGTGTCCTCGATCAACTCGACCGAGTTCGGTGACGTCGCTCCGGCGCTCGCCTCCGGCGCCTGCGCCCTCCACCACCAGGCATCGTTCTTCTCCGGCTTCCTCGAGGACGCCGGCGCGACCGTCGCCCCCGACGGTGACGTGTGGGCCTTCGTGACCCCCGGCATCAAGGAGGGCGAGACCGCTGTCACCGGTGGTGGCGAGATCGTCGGCGCGTTCAGCGACGACGAGAGCACCGTCAAGGTCCAGGAGTACCTCTCGAGCCCTGAGTGGGCGAACAAGCGGGTCAAGCTCGGCGGCGTCATCTCCGCCAACAACGGCCTCGACCCGGCGAACGCCTCGACCCCGATCCTCAGCCAGGCGATCGAGATCCTGCAGGACGAGAAGACCACGTTCCGCTTCGACGCCTCCGACCTGATGCCCGGTGCCGTCGGCGCCGGAACCTTCTGGAAGGGCCTCGTGAACTGGATCAACGGCGACGAGACCGACCAGGTCCTCAAGGACATCGAAGCCGGCTGGCCCTCCAGCGAGTAATCGATATCCGGAACTGCTGCTCGTGAGCGGGAGCGCCGGAGGGTGATCACCACCCTCCGGCGCTTCCGCCTCGGCAGTGGAACCCCCTAGGGTTCACTCAGGGTCCAACGCCGTACTCGAAAGGCCAGCAATGTCAGGTTTCCTCAACTGGTTGGGCGGACTGCCTCCGCTCGCCCAGATCCCGATCGTCGTCATCGCCTTCGGCGCGGTGGTGGCCCTCCTCCTCTTCTTCGTGGACATCGCGCCACGCAAGGGCACCCTGTACACGGTCATCCGTCTGGCCTTCTGCGTCCTGGTGCCCGTCGTCGTCGTCCTCTTCTTCGGCTCGTTCCTCTGGGCCGCGGCCGTCGCCGCCGTCCTTGGCGGGGTGCTCTTCCTCCTCGACTACCGCTCGAAGAAGGGCGTCGGGTACCTCGTCCAGCTCGTCGGCTTCCTCGCACCGGCGTTCCTGCTGCTGCTGATCGGCCTGATCCTGCCGTCGATCAACACGACGATCGCCGCATTCATGTCGGCGTCCGGCAAGAACTTCGTGGGCCTGAACAACTTCATCTGGCTGTTCACACAGCCGAGCGCCATTCGTACCGTGATCAACACGATCATCTGGGTGCTGCTCGTCCCGGCGTTGTCGACGGCCTTCGGACTCGCTTACGCCGTGTTCATCGACAAGTCCCGCGGTGAGAAGTACTTCAAGATCCTCGTCTTCATGCCGATGGCGATCTCCTTCGTCGGTGCGTCGATTATCTGGCGCTTCATCTACGCCTACCGCGAGGCCGACGCGACCCAGATCGGTCTGCTCAACCAGATCGTCGTGTGGTTCGGCGGCACTCCGGTGCAGTGGCTGCAGAACGAGCCGTGGAACACGCTGTTCCTCATCGTCGTGCTCATCTGGGTGCAGACCGGTTTCGCGATGGTCGTCCTGTCCGCCGCGATCAAGGGTGTCCCCACCGAGCAGATCGAGGCCGCCGAGCTCGACGGCACCAACGCCTGGCAGCGCTTCATCAACGTCATCGTCCCCGGCATCCGCTCCTCGCTCGTCGTGGTCGTCACGACGATCTCGATCGCCTCGCTGAAGGTCTTCGACATCGTCCGCACGATGACCGCCGGCAACAACGGCACCTCGGTCATCGCGAACGAGATGTACACCCAGTTCAAGAACTTCGAGAACGGCCGGAGTGCGGCGTTCGCCGTGGTCCTGTTCGTGCTCGTGCTGCCGATCGTCATCTACAACGCACGGCAGATCAAGAAGCAGAGGGAGATCCGATGAGTGCTGTGCAGCCGATCGAACTACCGATCGACGAATCCACCAAGGAACAGCTCGCCCAGGGGGAACGCGGCATCGAGGCCGCGAGCCGACGGACGAAGAAGCGGCTCACCAGCCGCGGGGCGACCATCGCGGCCGTCATCATCGCGGTGCTGTGGACGGTCCCGACCTTCGGTCTGTTCGTCTCCTCGTTCCGACCTGAGCAGCAGGTGAAGACCACCGGTTGGTGGACGATCTTCTCCGACTTCCAGGTCACCATCGACAACTACGTGCAGGTGCTGCAGGCCGGCAACTCGACGCTCAACCTCGCGGGCTCATGGGTCAACTCGATCGCCATCGCGGTCCCGGCGACCCTGATCCCGCTGGTGGTGGCGAGCCTCGCGGCGTACGCGTTCGCGTGGATCGACTTCCGCGGCAAGAACTTCCTGTTCATCCTCGTGTTCGCGCTGCAGGTGGTGCCGATCCAGATGGCGCTCGTGCCACTGCTGTCGACCTTCTCCCGCGGGCTGAACATCTTCGGCCTGCAGGTCGGCGAGGGACTGGACGCGAGCGGCACCTTCGCACAGGTGTGGATCGCGCACACCATGTTCGCGCTGCCGCTGGCGATCTTCCTGCTGCACAACTTCGTCGCGGAGATCCCCGCCGAGGTCATCGAAGCGGCACGCGTGGACGGTGCCGGTCACGGTCAGATCTTCTTCCGGATCGTGCTGCCGCTGACCATGCCCGCCATCGCGTCGTTCGCGATCTTCCAGTTCCTGTGGGTGTGGAACGACCTTCTGGTCGCGCTCATCTTCGCGGACGGCGAGGTCGCGCCGATCACGAAGCTGCTGGCGGAGATCACCGGTACGCGAGGCAACGAGTGGCACCTGCTCACGGCCGGCGCGTTCATCTCGATCCTCGTCCCGCTCGTGGTGTTCTTCGCCCTGCAGCGGTACTTCGTCCGCGGGCTCCTGGCCGGTTCGACCAAGGGCTGACCCGACACGCGGTTCGATCCTCCGATCGACAGCGTCGTCCGTGCGCGAACGCCCCAGGAGCTCATGCTCCCGGGGCGTCCGTGCGTCTGCGGGTCGTCTGGTCTGGTTCACAATTCAGGAGAGCCTCGGCGTGTCGGACCTGCCGCCGGGAAACTCAGTCAGGCTCGCCGAGTTCGTCCTGAATTGTGAACAAGGAGACCGGTGTGGGAGTTCGACGGCAGTGTTCACAATTCAGGAGAGCCTCGGCGTGCCCCGCCCGACTGACCGGGTTCTCGGCGCGACACCCCGTGGACATCCTGAGTTGTGGACCGAGAGCAACGGCACATCGAACGACCAGTCGAGGTCACGATTCGGCGAGAGCCGAACGAATGGCTCCTTCGACGGCGTACCAGTCGTCCATGACCATCCGGTAGGTGAATCGGAGGACACGGTACCCGCGGATCGCCAGCATCGCGTCCCGCCAGCGGTCGTGCTCGTGAGCATCTGGCGCGTCGTGGAACTCACGTCCGTCCCACTCGATCACGATCCGTCCAGCCAGGACGAGGTCGACCCGTCCTACCCCATCGATGAGTACCTGGTGGACTCCGCGGATGCCCGCACGCTCGAGGCGGATCCGGCCGATGGTCTCGAGGAAGCTGTGGCAGCCGCTCTCTCGCCGGGGGAGGGCGTCGAAGAACCGGCGGGGGAGTTCCCGCAGCCAGTCCTCGAGATGAGCCGCGCCGCGTGGATCGACGTTGATGAAGGAGTCGAACGCGGCGACGGCGAGGTCGGGATGCTGGCAGGCTGCAATCTGCAGGGTGGTCTCGTACGGCGAGGTCAGGAGCTTCGGCCGGTCATCTCTGGAGAGGGGCGAATGCCAGTGCAGAACGAGACCTTGCAGGTCGCGGAACTCCTCACCACTGGGGTAGATCGTCCGGTCATCGGGATGGCGGAGTCGTGAGGCGTTCTCGGTGAGGCTCACATGCACCTCACCTCTCCGAGCAACGGCCCAGCCGTAACGCTCCGCGGCTGAAACGCAGCCCAGGCGCCCGCCCATCCGGACGGCCCGGATCAAGGCGGGATCTGCGGCGGGTGCCGCGTACCAGCCACGGCGTGGTCGGATAAGGAGTCCTGTCGCCACCGCAAAGGTCAGTTGTCGCCCCGTGAAACCGTGGTCGATCAGTTCACGCCGAGTCGCCACCTGTCCCAGGTGCTCTACGGCGGTCGCGAGTCCGATCATCGCTCCAGCGTCCTCGAGTCGCAGCTGCTGTGATGACGCACGCCTGCGCCGATGCGCACCGATGACCCGTTCGACCGGTTGTGGAGCACGCTCGTGTCGGTTCACAACTCAGGATCAGGGACGGCGTGTCGGCTAGCAGGCGCACAAAGGGAGGCGAAACGCCGAGCCGCTCCTGAGTTGTGAACCGCGGGACGGGGACAGGGGCGGGGAGGACGGTGGGCGGGGATAGGGTGGCGGGATGAGCATGCACGGCGGACGGGGCGGGCCACGCGGTGGTGCACCCGGGGGCGGCGGACCCCGTGCCGGGAGTCGGGTGAGCGGCGGCGACATGGCGGCTCAGAAGGCGCTCAACGCCGAGGCGCCGAAGATCCCGAACCTCGGCAAGCGCATCGTCGCGCTGTTCGTGCCCTTCCGCGCCAAGATCATCCTCACGATGGTGCTCGTCGTCATCGGTGCCGCCCTCGCGGTACTCCCACCGCTGCTCGTCAAGCAGGCGTTCGACGTCGGCCTGTTCCCGACCGACGGGGGCAGCCCGAACCTCGTCGCCCTCGCGGAGATCGTCGGCGCGATGGTGGCGCTGTTCATCATCGCGGCGCTGCTCGGCGTCTGGCAGACCTACCTCACGGCGACCGTCGGCAACAGCGTCATGGGCGCCCTGCGCATCAAGCTGTTCTCGCAATTGCAGGCGATGGAGCTGAGCTTCTTCACCCGCACGAAGACGGGCATCATCCAGTCGCGCCTGCAGAACGACGTCGGTGGCGTCGCGAACGTCCTCACCAACACCGTCTCGAGCGTGCTCGGCAACACCGTGACGGTCATCTCCGCGCTCGTCGCCATGCTCATCCTCAACTGGCAGCTGACGATCGTCGCCCTCATCCTCATGCCGATCCTCGTGATCGCGCAGCGCCGCGTCGGTCAGGTCCGGGCGCGGATCGCGACGAAGACGCAGGAGTCGTTGTCGGAGATGACCGCGATCACCCAGGAGGCCTTGAGCGTCTCCGGCGTGCTCCTCGCGAAGAGCTTCAACCGCCAGGACACCGAGGTCGAGCGCTACAGCGCCGAGAACCGCACCCAGATCCGCCTCCAGGTCAGCCAGGCGATGAGCGGACAGTGGTTCTTCGCGATGGTGAACATCTTCCTGTCGTCCATCCCCGCGATCGTCTACCTCGTGGCCGGCTGGCTCATCACCGCTGGGGCCGCGGACGTCACCGCCGGCTCGATCGTCGCCTTCACCACCATCCAGGCCCGCCTGCTGTTCCCGCTCATGGGCGTCATGCGCGTCGCCCTCGACCTGCAGACCTCCGGAGCCCTCTTCGCGCGGATCTTCGAGTACCTGGACCTCAAGCCCGCGATCGCCGACCGCCCCGGGGCCGCACCGCTCCCGAGCGTCGCACCGCAGATCCGCTTCGACGACGTCACCTTCCGCTACGCCGACGCCCAGGACGACTCGACCCCCACCCTCGACGGTGTCTCCTTCACGATCGAACCTGGACAGTTCGCCGCGTTCGTCGGACCCTCGGGAGCGGGCAAGACGACCATCTCCTACCTCATCCCGCGCTTCCAAGAGGTGTCGGGCGGCCGGGTCATGGTGGCGGGGGCCGACGTCCGCGACGTCACCCAGGAGTCCCTCGTCTCCCGCATCGGCATCGTCAGCCAGGAGACCTACCTCTTCCACGCGACGATCGCCGAGAACCTCCGCTACGCGAAGCCCGACGCGACCCTCGACGAGCTCGAGGCCGCCTGCCGCGCCGCGAACATCCACGAGACGATCGCTCGGTTCGAGGACGGCTACGACACGCTCGTCGGGGAACGCGGCTACCGCTTGTCCGGCGGTGAGAAGCAGCGCATCGCCATCGCGCGCGTGCTGCTGAAGGACCCCGAGGTGCTCATCCTCGACGAGGCGACGAGCGCCCTCGACACGATCTCCGAACGGGTCGTCCAGGTCGCCCTCGACGACGCGACCCGCGGACGCACGACGGTGTCGATCGCACACCGCCTGTCGACCATCGTGCACGCCGACGTCATCTTCGTGCTCGATCGCGGGCGCATCGTGGAGCGTGGCACCCACCAGGAGCTGCTCGCCGTCGGCGGCGTGTACGCGACGCTCTACGCGCAGCAGGCCGTCACCGCCTGAGCGGTCCAGCCCATTGTGGGCGCGTGACACGTGTGGCTAGAGTGAGCGCCATCGTGACCCCCGAAGGAGGGGGACGCCCGCGCACCGCCGGATCGAGTAGGGGACTCGTCGATGACCGCAGCTGTGAACGCACCATCCGCACCCCCGCCAGGTGACGGCACTCCGCCCGTGGACGCCTCCACGACGGGTCCCCCGATCCCTCCAGCGCCGTCCTCGGTCGCGCGGTCCCGGAGGCTCGGGCGTCGTCGCTTCGGCCGCCCCGGCTTCAGCATCCAGTCGAAACTCCTGGTGATGCTGCTGCTGGTCAGCGTGGGGGCGTCGGTGGTGACCGGCATCGTCGGGTACCTCTCCGGCAGCGAATCCCTGCGACAGGCGTCGTTCGAGCGGCTGACCGAGTTGCGCGAGTCGCGTGCCCGCGAGATCACCAACTACTACCGCCAGACGGCGGACTCGCTCGTCGTCTACACCCGCGGCACGACCGTCGTCGATGCGATGAACCGGTACCACGACGCGTTCCAGGAGCTCGAGGAGCAGCCGGTCGAGCCGGCGCGAGCTGCGGAGGTCGACCGTTTCTACACGGACACCTTCGTCCCGGCGCTCAACGAACGGACCGGCGATACGGCGGATCCAGAGGCCTTCATCCCGACGAACCCGGCCCAGACCTACCTGCAGTCGGTCTACACGCCCACCGATCTCGACTACGACCAGGCGATCACGGTCGACGACGCCGGTGACGGGAGCACGTGGTCGGCCGTCAACGCGACCTACAACGACTACTTCCGCGAGATCATCAACCGGTTCGGCTACGAGGACGCCCTCCTCATCGACGACGAGGGTGACGTCGTCTACAGCGCGTTCAAGGGACCGGACCTCGGGACCAACGTTCTGACGGGCCCGTACCAGGGCGGCGTCCTCGGCGACGGGTTCACGAAGGCCCTGCGGTCCAACGCGGTCGACTACACGGGCATCACCGACTTCGAGCGGTATCAGCCCTCGCTCAACGTCCCCACGCAGTGGATCTTCTCGCCGGTCGGGCAGGATGGCCGCATCGACGGTGTCCTGGCGCTGCAGGTGCCCATCGAGCAGATCAACTCGATCATGACGAGCGGCGGGGAATGGAAGCAGGACGGCCTGGGCGAGACCGGCGAGACCTACCTCGCCGGACCCGATCAGCTGATGCGCTCGACGTCCCGACTGCTCATCGAGGACCCGAAGGCGTATCTCAAGCAGTCCGTCGCGGCCGGCACGCCACCGCAGGACGCGCAGCGCGCGGTCGACGTCAAGGGCACGATCGAGATCCAGCCGACCCGCACCCAGTCCGTGGAGCGGGCGCTCGCCGGGGAGACCGGCACGCTCATCGGTCGTGGTTACCTCGGTGGGGAGAACCTCACGGCGTACACACCACTCGACATCGACGGGCTCCAGTGGGTGCTCGTCGCGCGGATCGACGCGTCGGAGGCCTTCGCGCCGGTCACCGACTTCACGCGCAACCTCATCATCTCCGTGCTGGCGATCGTGGTCGTCGTGTCGTTGCTCTCGCTGTTGCTGGCGCAGGTGTTCGCACGCCCGGTGCGATCCCTCGTCGGCGCGGTGCGGCGCGTGGCCGCCGGTGACTACAGCGTCGAGGTGCCGGTCAACAGGCGTGACGAGTTCGGCGACCTGGGCGCGGCCTTCAACGACATGAGTCGCAGCCTCCGGGTGAAGCAGGAACTCATCGACGAGCAGCGCGCCGAGAACGAGAAGCTCCTGCTGACGCTCATGCCGGCGACGGTGGCGAAACGCTACAAGGAGGGCGAGGAGACCATCTCCGAGGTCCACCAGGACGTGTCGGTCATCTTCGCGGACCTCGTCGGATTCGACGACCTCACCCGAGGCCTCGACCCGGAGCGCGAGCTGTCGATGCTCAACGCCCTGGTCCGCAGCTTCGACGAGGCGGCGGAACGACTCGGGATCGAGCAGGTGCGGACGCTGCGGGAGGGCTACCTCGCGAGCTGCGGCCTCATCGTGCCCCGCGTCGACAACGTCCGCAGAACCCTCGACTTCGCGCTGGAGATGCGGACGATCGTCGAACGCTTCAACGCCCAGCACCAGGCCGAACTGACGCTCCGGATCGGCGTGGACACGGGTGTCGTGACGAGTGGCCTCGTCGGTCGCACGAGTCTCGCCTACGACATGTGGGGTGACGCGGTCAGTCTCGCCAACCAGGTCCAGTCGGTCTCCGGTCGGGCCGGGATCTTCGTCAGCCAGCGGGTGCGCGACCGCATGCAGGACACCGTCACCTTCGAGGCCGCCGGCACCGTGGAGACGCGCGGGGGTCCGCAGGCCGTCTGGCAGGTCGTGGCAGGGACGACGTCATGACGCAGGTGTGGCAGGAGGCGTGGTTCCCCTGGGCCATCGCGCTCGCGGTCGGTGTCCCGGTCCTCCTCATCGTCCTCACCGAGGTGCTGGGCGCACTGACCCGGCGCGGGAACGCCGCGGCCAAGCCGGTACGACTCATGCGGAACTACGTCGTGCCGGTCGGCGCGGTGTTCGCGCTCCTGGTGTTCGCTTCGCTGCGGGCGGACGACCTCATCTGGGTTCGGATCGTCGGAACGGTCCTCGGTTTCCTCGTGATCCTGCTCATCCTGTCGGCGTTCAACGTGGCGCTGTTCGCCAACGCGGAGGAGGGCTCGTGGCGTGACCGCATCCCGTCGATCTTCGTGGACCTCGCTCGGCTCGCGCTGATCCTCATCGGACTCGCCATCCTGTTCTCGTGGGTGTGGGGCGCCGACATCGGCGGCCTGGTCACCGCGCTCGGCGTCACCTCGATCGTGATCGGCCTCGCCCTCCAGAACGCGGTCGGCGGGGTCATCTCCGGACTGCTGCTGCTGTTCGAACAGCCCTTCAAACTGGGGGACTGGTTGGACACCGGGAATGTCCGTGGTCGCGTGGTCGAGGTCAATTGGCGTGCGGTGCACCTCGACACCGGCAACGGTATCCAGATCGTGCCGAACTCGTCGCTCGCCGGGTCGTCGTTCACGAACCTGAGTCAGCCCGTCGGGGCCTACACCGCGAGCGTCGAAGTGACCTTCTCCACCGACGACCCGCCGGACGACGTGCTCCGGCTGCTCCGCGAGGTCGGCTCGGGCCTCCCCATGCTCGAGCCGGGGGACGTGGTGTCCGCGTCCTACCTCGGTGCCGCGCGGTTCGCCGTCACCCTCCCCGTGTCCGGGCCGTCCACGGCCGACTCGGCTGTCGCCCTGTTCCGCGCCTGGCTCTGGTACGCCGCGCGGCGTCGTGGTCTCGCGCTCGACGGGGACAGCACCGACCCCATTGCGACGCCGGAGCGCTTGCGGAGTGCCATCGCCGCACTGGCCCCCACGCTCCACGCGCGTGAGGAGGACTACGACGACCTCGCCCGGACGTGCACGCTCGAACGGTACGGGCCGGGGGAGACCATCCAGCAGGCGGGAACCATCCCCGGAGCGATGCGGTTCCTCGTCGAGGGCGGCGTCCATCTCGCCGTGCCGACGACGGACGGGCTCATCACCTTCCAACGACTCGGCGTCGGCGACTTCATCGGCCAGACGGCGCTGACGAGGGAGGTCGCCATGGCCGCCGCGATCGCCGACGGCACGACCCTGGTCCTGCGGATGCCGCTGTCCACCATCGACCAGCTCGTGCGGAGCAAGCCCCGCCTGGCCCAGGAGATCGGCGCCTCCATCGACAACAAGCATCGGCAGGCGCAGGCGGCGCTCGCCGAGGCGGGGATCGTCCGCGGTACGATCGGCCGGTAGCCAGCAGCCGTCCCCAGCCGAGCGAGGAACCGATGCCGAACCCCGATGGGCCGTCCGGATCGCGGCCGTCTCCTACCGGCGAGTCCGTGACCGAACGGATCCGCACCGCGATCTACGACGGGACGCTCGCCTCCGGTGAGCTGCTCATCGAGGAGGAGCTGCGGGTGTGGCTCGACGCTCCGAGCGAGGAGATCGCCGCAGCACTCCGGGAACTCGAGCGCGTCGGACTGGTCGAGACGGCACCGCAGCGGCACACCCGTGTCGCGCAGCCACGGGCTGAGGACCGGACAGCCGTGCTGCAGACCCTCGGAGCGCTCGTCAGCGGCGTCGTCCGGGTCACCGTCCCGACCTTGACCCCGGGGCAACGGGCCGAGCTCCTGGCGTTCGTCGAGCACACCATGACGACCGTGGCGGCGGAGGACGCGGATGCGCACGGCCGCTGCGTCTGGGGGCTCGTGGACCGGTTCCTGAAGCATTGCGAGAACCCGGTCCTCGTCTCCGCGACGAAAGACGTGATCGGCGCACTGATCTACCGTGTCTCGGCCACGCGCTCCGCGGCGACGGTCGACTGGTCGGATCTGCGCGTCGGGTATCCGCACCTCCGATCCGCCCTCGCCGCCGGTGACGCCGTCGGGGCCGAACTCGCGATCGAGCACATCTTCCGGTTCCAGGTTCCGCTCCACGACCTGGAGGTGCACTGAGCGTCGGCGCCATGCTGACCTCGGGGCTGTCGCCGGTGGGACGCGGGGCAATAGTCTGCTGATGGCGCGGTGCTCGCCAGAGCTCCGCGTCCACGTCGTCACCTCGATCGAGAAGAGCCCAGATGTCCTCCCCGGAAGTCCCACCCTCCGTCGAACCGACCACCGCGTCGCAACTCCTCGCAGAGCTGGCCGGCACCTTCCTGCTCGTCTTCGGTCTCGTCGGGACGGCGACCTTCTCCGCGTTCTTCGGCGAAGAGACGTCGAACCCCCTGGGCGTCGGCTTCCTCGGAGTGGCGATCGCCCTCGGCCTCTCGGTGACCATCGCCGCCTACGCGTTCGGCCCCGTCTCCGGCGGGCACTTCAACCCGGCGGTGACGCTCGGGCTGGCCGCCGCCGGTCGGTTCCCCTGGCGTGCGACGTGGACGTTCATCCTCGCGCAGCTCGTCGGAGCGTTCCTCGGCGCACTGGCGGTCTTCGGCCTCGCGGCCGGCGGCCCGGCAGGATTCCTCGACAAGGCCGTCGCGAGCGGCTTCGTCTCGAACGGCTTCGGTGAGCTCTCGCCCGGCGGATTCGGACTCGTCTCGGCGATCGTCATCGAGGTCGTCATCACCGCCCTCTTCCTGTACGTCATCCTGGGCGTCACGCACACGCGGGCCGCCGCAGGCTTCGCGCCGATCGCCATCGGCGGCACCCTCACCCTGTTCCTGTTGATCGCCATCCCGATCGACAACGGCTCGATCAACCCGGCGCGCTCCATCGCGACCGCCATCTTCGGCGGGGGCGACTGGCTCGCGCAGGTCTGGGTGTTCATCGTGTTCCCGATCATCGGCGCGCTGATCGCCGGATTCAGCTACCGGATCCTGTTCGAGGGGACCCGCCCGGCGGGTTCCCGACCGGTCGCGAACCGCAGCTGAGTCGTCTCCGGATCGCCCGCACCCCGTCCGCTCTGGCTGGACGGGGTGCGTCGTTTCGGGCCGGCACCCCGCGAACGCGGGCAACCCGCATTGGGGGACGCGCTTTCCACGGGCACCGAGCATGCTTGAGGTTCGAGCGCCGGAACCTTGGAGGGGCGATGACGATGACCGAACGCGACGCCCCCAC
Source organism: Plantibacter sp. MCCC 1A11337 (assembly GCF_013349365.1). Taxonomy (NCBI): domain Bacteria; kingdom Bacillati; phylum Actinomycetota; class Actinomycetes; order Micrococcales; family Microbacteriaceae; genus Plantibacter; species Plantibacter sp. MCCC 1A11337. The sequence goes on from NZ_JABJWX010000003.1 coordinate 210,272, forward strand.
GACCGCGTGGGTGGGTCCGCTGCAGGATGGCGGCAGCATGCCCGATGCGCCGCTCCCACCGGACGTCGCCTGGGAGCTCCTCCGGGAGGCGCTGGTCGAGGACTTCATCGACGATCTCCCGCGTCCGGTCCGGACGGCGGAACTCGCGGCGCGGCTCCATGTGAGCCGAGCGTCCCTGATGACCAACATCCGTCGTGGCAATGTCGTCGCGAACCGTCGCGCCGGCCGATGGGAGATCGACACCGTCGCCAGCCGCACCTACCTGCGGTCGGCCATCCTCAGCCTCGGTGAACGTCGTCGCGCGCTGAGCGGTGTCGATGAGGACCGCTCCGCGACCGTGCAACTGACGCTCAGCGGGCGCGCGTCAGAAGTGCTCTCGGACCTCATGCAGGACACGCACCTGTCCGCTCCGGAACTCGTGGCCATCGCGCTCGACCGGTTCCGGAGCAACCCCGTCGACGGCGGCGTCGAGGGCAGCTGACCGGCACGGAGTGACGATCGGCCGCTGACCGCCGCAGACGCGAACGGCCGGGCTCCCGTCGGGACCCGGCCGTCACGCGTCTCGACCTGAGGGACTACTCGTTCCCGACGGCCTTGTCCGCGGCGTCGCGAGCGCTGTCGATCTGCCCGTCGAACTTGCCGCCGGTGACCTTCTTGGCCGCGTCGGCCACGGTGCCGAGGAGCTTGTCGCTGATGTCCTCGGCCTGCTCGCTCTTCAGGGCGTCCTTGACCTTGTTGTCGTTCAGGAATTCCTGAGCCTTCTTGGTGATGTCGTCCAGTGCCATCCGTCGCTCCTGTTCATCGGGCCCGTTCGGGCGTCGGGATCATTCTTCGCCGTCAGTCGGTGTTCTGGCTAGCCCCTTGTCGGAGCCCGCAGGTCGTCCAAGCGGTCGACGGGGCGTCAGCCGGCGAGGTCGACCGGTCCGCCCCGGTCGTCGAGCATGCCGGTCATGAGCTCGATCTCCGCCTGCTGGCTCGCGATCACCGCGCGCGTGAAAGCCAGCGCGGTCGCGTTCGTGGTCCGCAGCTGCAACGCCTCGGCCATCTCGACCGCGCCGCGGTGATGGGCGATCATCAGGGTCAGGAACACCCGCTCGGCCTGGACCCCGGACGCCGCCGTCAGCTGGTCGATCTGGGCGGGTGTGGCGAGGCCCGGCATCGGATCGCCCGGGGTGTGGGTGGACCCGGGGGTCGCCGAGTCGCCGCCGTGCGCATGGCCGCTCGCACCCGAGAGCGTGGGGAGCGTCATCCACGTCATGTCCGGCTGCCGTGAGCCCTGCGGCAGGTTCCACTGGACGAGCCAGTCGTACAACTGCCCGGACTGCTGCGCCTGGGTGGTCGCGATGTCGTACGCGAGGGTGCGCACGTCGACCGCGGCCGTCCGGTCGCGAATGAGCATGGCGAGTTCCACGCCCTGGTTGTGGTGCACCTGCATGTCGCGCGAGAAGCCCGCCTCGGCGCTCGTCGTGGTGGGTGTCGGGTCGGCGAGCGTGCTGAGCCGACCGACCGAGAAGCCGATCGCCGCGGCGACCATGATCGCGACGACGGCCATCGCGGCGATGACGACGCGGGTCCGGCTGGAGCCGTCGGGGGAGCCCTGCGCCTCCCAGGCGGCGAGTTCCTCGTCGGTCACACCGCCGTCGGCCGGTTCACCGGTCGCCGGGGCGTCGTGGGTGCTCGCCGGGGTCAACGGATCAGACCTTGCCGGGACCGTCGATCGCGCCCGTGCAGGCCGCGCCGGGCTCCGGGACGTTGTTGCTCTTCCAGAACTCCTCGAAGAAGTCGGCGATGCGCGCGTCGCTCGCGTTGTTGACCTGCAGCTGGGAGTTCCAGCCGCTCAGCACGATCGGCGAGGGGAGGTCGGACTTCGGCGACAGGATGACGTACGTGGTGGGGAGCAACTCCTTGAGCTTCGTGAGCTCCGCGTCGCTGAGGGACGGGTCGTAGGTGACCCAGATCGCACCGTGCTCGAGGGAGTGGACCGCGTTCTCGTTGGTCTGCTCCTCGGTGTAGACGCCGCAGTTCAGCCAGTACTGGTTGTGCGGACCACCTGCCGGCGGGTTCTGCGGGTAGTCGACCGTGCCCTCGACGTGCTCCGAAGTGTTCTGGAACAGTTGTACGCCCGCGATGTCCTGGCCAGTGCCGGTGCCGCCGCCGGGGTAGCTGGCGTTCTTGGGCAGGGTGAGGACGACACTCGTGATGAGGACGGCGATGACGGCCACGCCGCCGACGACAGCGGCCCAGATCCCGATGCGGCGGTTGCGGTTCTTCCGCTTCTGCGCCTGCTTGAACGCCGCGACCTTGGCCTGACGCTGGGCTTCGCGCTCCTGCTTCACGCTCTGCTGCTTGACGGCGGGCGGGACGGGGGTGTTCTTGGGGCGATCTGCTGCAGGGGTCACGGGGGCCTCTCGAAAAGTTGTATGCGTAACTATCGAACCAGATGTACTTCCGGGGGCCGTTCCGGCGCCTGGCGATGCGCAGTCGATTCTCAGCCTCATCCAAGCAGACGGCGGATGAAACCGAGAGTTAGCCTCATCTAACAAATGTAGCTCGGTGTTGCTAACATGGCCGACGTGACCACCGACCTCGCTGCTCCGGCGACCCGCGCGCCCCGCGGACCGCGGCTCCTGTTCCTGCTCGGACCCGCCTTCGTGGCGGCGATCGCCTACGTCGATCCCGGGAACGTCGCGGCGAACCTCACGGCGGGAGCCCAGTACGGCTACCTGCTGGTGTGGGTGCTCGTCGCCGCGAACGCGATGGCCGTGCTCGTCCAGTACCTCTCCGCCAAGCTCGGCCTCGTCACCGGGCAGAGCCTGCCCGAGTTGCTCGGCTCGCGACTGCGAACCGGGCCGCGTCGGCTCTACTGGGTGCAGGCGGAGCTCGTCGCCGCCGCGACCGACCTCGCCGAGGTGATCGGCGGTGCCGTGGCGCTCCACCTGCTGTTCGGCATCCCGCTCGTGCTCGGCGGCGTCATCGTCGGGGTCTTCTCGATCGTGCTCCTCGCCGTGCAGAACTGGTACGGCCAGCGGCACTTCGAGTTCGCGATCCTGACGCTCCTCGCCGTCATCGCCGTCGGCTTCCTCGCCGGCCTGTTCGTCAGTCCCGTCGACTGGGGTGCCGCGGCCGGAGGCCTCGTGCCGCGGTTCGAGGGCACGGCGACGGTCCTGCTCGCCGCGAGCATGCTCGGCGCGACGGTCATGCCGCACGCGATCTACCTCCACTCCTCGCTCAGCCGGGACCGGCACGGCGTCCAGACGAGTGACGGTGCCATCCGTCGGCTCATCGTGGCGACCCGCTGGGACGTCGCGGCGGCACTCGTCCTCGCCGGAGCGGTGAACATCGCGATGCTGCTGCTCGCGGCCGCATCGCTCGGCGGTGTCGACGGGACGGACTCGATCGAGGGCGCGCACGCGGCGATCACCGCCGCGCTCGGGCCTGTCATCGGCGTGATCTTCGCCATCGGCCTGCTCGCCTCCGGGCTCGCCTCGACCTCGGTGGGCGCCTACGCGGGGGCGGCGATCATGGGCGGGCTCCTCAAGGTGCGCATCCCGTTGCTCGCCCGACGGGTGATCACCCTCATCCCGGCGCTCGCCATCCTGGCGGCGGGCATCGACCCGACCACCGCGCTCGTGCTGAGCCAGGTGTTCCTCAGCCTCGGCATCCCCTTCGCGCTCATCCCGCTCGTGCGCTACACGGGCGACCGGCGGATCATGGGTGTCCATGTCGACCAGCTCGCCACCCGGGTGTTCGCCTGGGTCGTGGTCGCACTCATCGTCTCGCTGAACGTCGCGCTCATCGTACTGACCTTCTTCGGGTGATCCGCCCGGCGGTTCATCCGCCCGAAGACGGGCGAACGAGCGCTCATCCGCCCGAAGACGGGCGAGTGGAGCTGCCGGCGATCAGGCGACGACCGTCACCCAGACGGCATCGGCGGCGAGGCGGCCGAGCGTGAGGCGCGTGCCGGTCGCGGTGAGCCGGAGTTCGAGTTCGCCCGCGAACGCACGGTGGTCGTCGACGCTCAGTTCGGTGTCGAGGACGATGCCGAGGCTGCTCAGGTGTCGGAGGGTCTCCGGGTCGGCGTCCGAGATGCGGCACACCGTCAACGGGCTGTCGGACGGAGCCTCGTTCAACCGGACCGCGTCCGGGCGGTGCGGGGTGCCGTCGGCGGAGGGGATCGGGTCGCCGTGCGGATCGCGGATCGGGTGGCCGAGCGCGGCGTCGATGCGCTCGATCATCGTGTCGCTCGCCGCGTGTTCGAGGATCTCCGCCTCGTCGTGGACCTCGTCCCAGCCGTAGCCGAGCATCTCGACGAGGAAGGTCTCGATGAGTCGGTGCCGCCGCACCATCGCGACCGCGTGCGCCTGCCCGGCGGGGGTGAGCTCGATGCTGCCGTAGGGCTCGTGCACGACGAGTCCCTGGGCGGCGAGTCGCTTCACGGCGTCGGAGGCGGTCGCGGGACGGACACCCATGCGATCCGCGAGCAGCTTGACGGTGGCCGACTCGTCGGCCCACTCGGAGGTCGTCCAGATCGTCTTGAGGTAGTCCTGGGAGACGGCGGAGAGGCCGGAGACGGTCATGCCTCCAGTCTAGGGAGCGCGGTGCGCGTCCATCATGCGTCCTTCGGCAGGCCACCGGGTGTTCACGCCCGCCTGGCAGAATGGGCACCGGCACCCCCGAACGGGGCACCCGACTGCTACGGTCGAGTCCTCGCACCCGCGAACACCGATCCATCCGACGAGAAGGGCCACGTGATGTCCCAGGCGCTGCGCACCTCGACCGCACGGCTCGGATCCGGCGCGCGTGCCACGCTCGAACTCGTCGCCGCCGCCATGGCGGGCGAAGGCCACCTGGAGGCACCAGGGGCGGACGGGACACCCCGTCGTCGCCCGGTCGAGCTCGTGTTGCGCCGGCTCCCGGCGCTCCTCGCGGTGCTGCTGCTCGCCGCGGTCGTGCTCACGGTCATCGGTGTCCTCATGGTGCTGACCCTCGCCGCCCGGCTGGTGGTCTCGGCTGTCTCGGCACTCGGTCCGCGGCAGCGACTCGTCGCGATCCACTGACGCCGGATCGGCCCCGTCATCCGGCTGCGTTCCCTGCACTCGCCGGGTAGGGTGGTCTGCATGCGTCTCCGCCTGTCGTGTTCCTGCTGTCCCCGCTGAACCGTCCCTGCCGGGATGCCGCCTCAGCCGCCCCAGCCATCCGGTGACGCACGCGAGAGTCGTGCGGTGACGCACCACAGGAACAGATTGCAGACATGAACTACGCAGACTCCGTCCTCGATCTCATCGGGAACACGCCCCTCGTCAAGCTCAACCGGGTCACCGAGGGCATCGCGGCCACCGTGCTCGTCAAGGTGGAGTACCTCAACCCGGGCGGCTCCTCGAAGGACCGCATCGCCACGCGCATCATCGACGCCGCCGAGGCGTCGGGCGACCTCAAGCCGGGCGGCACGATCGTCGAGCCCACCTCCGGCAACACCGGCGTCGGCCTCGCCCTCGTCGCCCAGCAGCGCGGGTACCGCTGCGTGTTCGTCCTGCCCGACAAGGTCGGCGAGGACAAGCGGAACGTGCTCACCGCCTACGGTGCGGAGATCGTCGTGACGCCGACCTCGGTCGCTCCCGACAGCCCCGACTCCTACTACAGCGTGTCCGACCGCCTCACCGCCGAGATCCCTGGGGCGTTCAAGCCCAACCAGTACGCGAACCCGAACGGGCCGCGCAGCCACTACGAGTCGACCGGCCCCGAGATCTGGCGCGACACCGAGGGTGAGATCACCCACTTCGTCGCGGGCGTCGGCACCGGAGGCACCATCTCCGGGACGGGCAAGTACCTCAAGGAGGTCTCCGAGGGCGGCGTGCGCATCATCGGTGCGGACCCGGAGGGCTCGGTCTACTCCGGCGGCACCGGTCGCCCGTACCTCGTCGAGGGCGTCGGCGAGGACTTCTGGCCGACCGCCTACGACCCCTCCATCCCCGACGAGATCATCGCCGTCACCGACGCCGAGTCGTTCGCGATGACGCGTCGCCTCGCCCGCGAGGAGGGACTGCTCGTGGGCGGCTCCAGCGGCATGGCGGTCCAGGCCGCCCTCGTCGCGGCGCGCGACCTCCCGGCGTCGGCCGTGGTCGTCGTCCTCCTGCCCGACGGCGGGCGTGGCTACCTCGGCAAGATCTTCAACGACTCGTGGCTGCAGTCCTACGGCTTCAGCGAGGTCGCCGACGACCGCACCGTGGGCGACATCCTCCGCGGCAAGGGCTCGGAGATGCCGGACCTCGTGCACGTGCACCCGAGCGACACCGTCCGCGACGTCGTCGACATCATGACCGAGTACGGCGTCTCCCAGCTCCCGGTGCTGAGCGCCGAGCCGCCCGTGGTGATGGGCGAGGTCGTCGGTGCGATCGACGAGGCGAGCCTCATGGACGCCGTCTTCAGCGGCGCGGCCAAGATGAACGACGCCGCGAGCGCGTTCGTCGGCGACCCGCTGCCGCTCATCGGCCTCGGTGAGTCCATCCCGGCGGCGCGCGCGGCGCTCGGTTCCGCCCCGGCGTTCCTCGTCACCGACGGCGGCAAGCCGATCGGCGTCATCACGCGGCACGACCTCCTCACCTACCTGGCGGGTTGAGCGTGGGCGGCATGCAGGTCGTGTGGGTGGAGTCGGGGCGATGTCCCGACCACGCCCGACCCCGGTGACCGGGCCAGTCCGACCGGTCGCCCACCCGACACCTCCCCGAATCCTGAACCGAAAGAGTCACCCATGAGCAAGCACGACCACGGCTTCGCCACCCGCAGCATCCACGCCGGACAGGAGTTCGACCCCACCACCGGGGCGATCATCCCGCCGATCTACCAGACGTCGACCTTCGTCCAGGACGGCGTGGGTGGGCTCCGCGGCGGCTACGAGTACAGCCGCTCCGCCAACCCGACCCGCACGGCGCTCGAGACGCAGCTCGCCGCCCTCGAAGGCGCGAAGCACGGCTTCTCCTTCGCCTCCGGCCTCGCCGCCGAGGACGCGCTCATCCGCACGGCGCTCCGCCCCGGCGACCACATCGTCATCGGCAACGACGTCTACGGCGGCACCTACCGGCTGATCAACCGGGTGCACGGCGCCTGGGGGATCGAGCACACGGTCGTGGACCTCGGCGACCTCGCGGCCGTCGAGGCGGCGATCATCCCGGGCCGCACGAAGCTGCTGTGGGTGGAGACGCCGAGCAACCCGCTCATGAAGATCAGCGACATCGCGGCCCTCGCGGCCCTCGCGCACCGCCACGAGGTGCTCTCCGTGGTGGACAACACCTTCGCCTCGCCGGCGTTGCAGCAGCCGCTCTCGCTCGGGGCCGACATCGTCGTGCACTCGACGACCAAGTACCTCGGCGGACACTCCGACGTCCTCGGTGGCGCCATCATCATGAACGACGACGAGCTCGCCGAGCAGCTCGGCTTCGTCCAGTTCGCCGCCGGCGCGGTCTCGGCCCCGCTCGACGCGTGGCTCACGACGCGTGGCATCAAGACCCTCGCGGTGCGCATGCGTCAGCACAGCGCGAACGCGCAGGCGATCGCGGAGTTCCTCGACGGCCACGCCGCTGTCGAGCGCGTCTACTACCCGGGCCTCGAGAGCCACCCCGGTCACGAGCTCGCCGCCCGCCAGATGTCCGGCTTCGGCGGCATGCTGTCGCTCGCGCTCGTCGGTGGCCCGGCTGCAGCCACGCGCCTGGTCGAGAAGACGAAGCTGTTCGCGCTCGCCGAGTCGCTCGGCGGCGTCGAGTCGCTCATCGGCCTGCCGGCGCAGATGACGCACGCCTCGGTGAAGGGCACGGAGCTGGCTGTCCCCGAGAACGTCGTCCGGCTGTCGGTCGGCATCGAGGACGTCGCCGACCTCATCGCCGACCTCGACCGCGCGCTCGCGAAGGTCCTGAAGGCGAGCGCCAAGCACTAGCGGCCCGTTCCGGCCCGTTCGCAATTCAGGAGGCCTGCGGCGCGTCCTGCGCCGAACCCGTCGATCGGCGACGGCGCGCCGGGCGCGTCCTGAATGGTGAACGGGCAGGGGTTCGTCAGCGCTTGACCTCAAGTCACGTTGAGGTTCTAGGCTCGGACTCGTGACCACAGCGACGACCCCCGAGCCCGCGACCGGAGCCGACCCGACGCCCCGCGACCGCGGGATCTTCAGCCGCCGGTTCGTCCTCGTCACCATCGGTGCGTGCGCGCTCGTGTTCCTCGGCGCCTTCGAGTCCCTCGCCGTCACGACGATCATGCCGCTCGTGAGTGGCGAGCTCGGCGGTGAGCAGCTCTACGCGCTCGCCTTCGCCGGCCCGCTCGCCGTCAGTGTCATCGGCATGGTCGCCGCGGGCTCGGTCGCCGACCGCCTCGGTCCGGTCCAGCCGCTGCTCGCCTCCGTCGTCCTGTTCCTCGTCGGACTCCTCCTGGCCGGAACCGCGACCACCATGTGGGCCGTCGTCGCCGGACGCCTCGTCCAGAGCCTCGGTTCGGGAGCGATGACCGTCGCCCTGTACGTCCTCGTCGCCCGCATCTACCCACCGGCCCTGCACCCGCGGATCTTCGCCGGGTTCGCGGCCGCCTGGGTCGTCCCCTCCCTGATCGGGCCGTTCCTCGCCGGCGTGGTCGCCGAGCGGTTCAGCTGGCACTGGGTCTTCCTCGGCGTGGTCGGGCTCGTGGTCGTGGCGACGCTCCTCCTCCTGCCGGCGCTCCGGATGCTGCGCGCATCCGCAACCGAACGCGCCGAGCGGCAGGCCGCCGAGCTGCAGTCGGCGGAGGACGGTGGCGAGGCGGCCGCCGTCGCGCGGACGGGCGCGGAGCTGCGTCGGCTCGGGTGGGCGGTGCTCGTCGCGGCCGCGGTCCTCGCGGTCAACCTCTCGACGGAGTTCTCGGGATGGACCGCGTGGGCGCTGCCGATCGTCGGCGCGGTCGTCGCGATCCTCGCCCTCCGACCACTCATCCCGCTCGGCACGCTCACCGCACGCCGAGGGCTCCCGACGGTCATCCTCGTGCGCGGACTGACCTCCGCCGCGTTCTTCGGCGCCGAGGTGTACGTGCCCTACCTGCTGACCCGCGAGCACGGGCTCACGCCGGCGCTCGCCGGACTCGCGCTCACCGGTGGGGCGATCGCGTGGTCGCTGTCGTCCTGGTTGCAGGGGCGCCTCGGGGACCGGCTGTCGAATGCGAACGCCGTGCAGATCGGGTCGTCACTCGTCACGGTCGCCGTCGCGATCGCCCTGTCCGCCGCCCTCGTCGGCCTGCCGCCGGTGGTACCGATCGTCGCCTGGGTGGTGAGCGGTGGCGGGATGGGCCTCATGTTCCCGCGACTCAGCGTGATGACGCTCGCCTACTCCGACGAGCGCTCGCAGGGGTTCAACAGCGCGGCGATGTCGATCGGCGACGCGATCGGCGGTGCCCTCGCGCTCGCGGCGACCGGACTGGCGTTCACCGCGCTCGACGGCTCGGGGGCGTTCGCCGGGCTGAGCTGGATCGCTCCCGGCGGGGTCGCGTTCGCCGGGTGCTTCGCGATCGCGCTGATCGCCGGTGTCGCGGCGGTCGTCGTCGCGCGTCGGGTGAGCCGACCAGCGGAGCCAGGCGCGACCGGGTGAGCCGAGACACCGTCGCCTGGGTAGTGCTGCGGTGCGTGGGGGGTAGCGTCGCCCACGCATCGCTGCAGTGTCCAGGCGGCGTCGCGAGACGCGGGGACAGGCGTGTTGGGTATCGTTGATGACGATATGCCGGAACGCCGGGCGTCGGTGGCAGGTGCACCGAGGGGGCCTCGTGCGGATGAGGAGGATCGTGCAGGACCCGATGACCGCCTCCGCGGAACGGCCCGTTCGGCGGCCGCCGGTCTGGCCGCATCTCGTCGCACTCGTCATCGTCGCGGCGACGCTGGTCGTCGGCCTGGTGGTGTATCCGTCTGCTCCTGATCCCATGCCCGTGCACGTCGACGCCGCGCTCCGGCCGGACGCCTGGGCGGACAAGCGTCTCGACGGGTTCCTGCTCCCGGTCATCATCGGGGCCGCGGTCGTGGCGATCTTCTGGATCGTCGCCGCCTGCCTGCCGCTCGCCGGAACGACCCGATCGGACGACGGCCCCCACCCACCGGCCACCACATCCTCGTGGTCGACGCAACTGTCGCCTCGTCCGGAGGTGACGGCTGCCACGCTGGACGCCACCGTGCGACTGTTGGGGAATCTGACGGTCGCGACCGCCGCGCTCATCGCCGTCGTCGCACTCGTCACCTGGCTCGGCGTGCCCGCGTGGATGGCGCCCTGGCTGCTCCCGGTGCTGATGGCGGCGTTCTTCGGCTCGCTCGCCGTCTCGTGCCTTCGGGTGTTCCGGGCGCAGCGCCGTCCCGTTTGACGGCTCCCGCGTGCGTGAGGGGTGCCGAAGCCGCGTACCCTTGATGCGTACGTCTCGGCTCGTCCCCCCAGTGACCCGCTCCTCGTGTCTCGGAGCCGGACTGCAGAAGGACTCTCTTGAGCGACGAATGCAAACACGGTTTCGACAACGGCCTCTGCGCGACCTGCTTCCCGCCGCCGCCCCGCGAGGTGCCGGTCGCTGAACCACCCGCTCCCAAGGTCCGTCGGTCGACGGTCGCTCCCTCGCTCCGTGAGCCGGCGCCGACCCGCGTGCGGACCGCGGCCACCGCGAAGACGGTGACGAAGGCGGCGGCCGCGCTGCCCGTCGTGCGCGTCGGCGAGCAGCGGCTGTACCACGTCACCCACATCCGCAACCTCGAGCGCATCCTCGAGACCGGCAGCATCCTGCCGGTGGCGTCACCGGCGCTCCCCGACGGGCCGGTCGTCGACATCGCCGCCGCGAGCCACCGCGAAGCGAGACGCACGATGGTCCTCGCCGGCACCGACGACCTCACGCCGGCCGACTTCGTCCCGTTCTTCCTGACCCCGGACGCCGACCTCTGGGCGGGCATCCGCGCGGGTGAGCACGACGTCCGTCTGTCCGCCGAGGCGCTCGCGTCATCGGTCAACGACTACGTGGTCCTCGTCACCACCATCGACGGTGCTGCCGTGCACCCGGGCGAGTTCGACGCCGACACCGGTCGACCCTCCCGGGCACGCGTCGTGGTCGCCGACGGTGACGCGTCCCACGTGCTCACGAGCATCGGCGCCAACGCGATGACCGCCGACCGCATGGTGCAGCGCTTCGCGACCGACGAGGACCCCGCGGCCCTCCGACGCGCCGAGGTGCTCGTCGCCGACGCCGTCCCGTTCGACCGCGTCACCGTGATCGGCGTCGCGACGGTCAACGTCCGCGAGCACGTCAAGCGACTCGTCGCCGGCGCCGGCCACCGCACCAAGGTCGCCGCCTACACCCCCTGGTTCCAGGAGCACGTCGCCGACTAGGCGAAGCCTCACCGCGTTCACAATTCAGGACGCACCCGGCGAGCCGACCCCACCTCCACACCGGTTGCGGGCGGCTCGCCGTGGCGTTCCTGAATTGCGAACAGGACAGGACCGGACGGGTCAGGTGCGCGGCGGGGTGCTCTCGCGGAGGAGGACCGTCGCGCCGACGGGCTCCGTCGTCGAGCTGTCCGTCGCCGGGTCCAACGCCAGCCGCACCGCGTGCTCGCCGACCGCCTCGAGCGGCACGGCGACCGTGGTGAGCGCCGGGGTGACGTCGCGGGACGTCGCGATGTCGTCGTACCCGGCGACCGCGAGGTCCTCGGGAAGTCGGAGTCCGGCCGCGCGGAACGCCGACATCGCGCCGATCGCCATCACGTCGTTGACGGCGAAGACCAGGTCGACGTCGTCGAGTCCCAGCTGCAGGAGCTCGGCCGCCCCCTGGCGCCCGCCGTCGCGGGTGAACTCTGCCCGGACGATCCTCGACGGGTGGATCGCGATGCCGTGTTCGGCCAGTCCCTCGGCGAACCCGCTCACGCGCTCCCGGGAGGTGAGCAGGCGATCGTCGCCGGCGATGACGGCGAAGCGGCGGTACCCGGCACCGACGAGCTCCCGGGCGAGCTCGCGGGCACCGGTCGCGTTGCCGAGCTGCACCGTGGCGAACGGGAGCGTCCGCTGCGAGACGAGGACGACGCGTCCGCCCGTGGACTCGTAGGCCGCGAGCTCATCCGACAGCCGGTGCTCCGAAGCGACCCCGTCCCAGCGACTACCCGTCAGGATGATGGCGCGTGGCCGTTGTCCGCGGAGCACCCGCACGAGTTCGAGTTCGCGCTCGTGGTCGCGGTGCGTGACGGCCATGGTCGTGGCGATGCGTTGCTCGTCGGCCGCGCGGATCGCACCGGCCGCGATGGACGAGAAGTACGGGTCGGCGATGTCGCTGACGAGCAGTGAGATCGTCGACGACAGGCCCTTCGCGACCGCCTGAGCCGACAGGTTCGGCGTGTAGTTCAGCCGGAGCGCGGCGTCGAGGACCCGCCGACGGAACGTCTCGTTGACCGTCCGGGTGCTCCCGTTGAGCGCGCGCGACGCGGTGGCGAGGGAGACCCCCGCCTCACGGGCGACGTCGTGCAGCGTCGGTGGGACCGGCGTCGACCGGTGCTCGTCGACCGACATGGCGCTCCTTCATACTGGCGGCTGCTGAGACACACTCTGCCACAGGGCGGCCGCGGCGATCAGGGGTGGTGGATCGCGTCGTCGTCGTGGTCGAGGTGCGGGACGACCGTCGCCTGGAACGCGTCGACGGTGCGATCGACCACCTGCTGGAACGGGCTGTCCCAGATGTCCTGGTTGAAGAGCTCGACCTCGATGTCACCCGTGTACCCCGCCGCCTCGACGGCACGGGTGAGCGAGCCGAAGTCGACGACGCCGTCGCCCGGATAGTGCCGGGAGAGGAGGACGTCCGCGGCGAGCGGTGTCGCCCAGTCGCACGCCTGGTAGCTGGAGATCCGACCGGTCGCACCAGCGCGGGCGATCTGCTCGAGCACCTGCGGGTCCCACCAGATGTGGAAGGTGTCGACGACCACCCCGACGGCCTCCGGAGCGAACTGCTCGGCGATGTCGAGGGCCTGACCGAGGGTCGAGACGACCGCGCGGTCCGAGGCGTACATCGGATGCAACGGCTCGATGGCCAGCTGCACGCCGGACTCGAGGGCGTGGTCGGTGAGCTCACCGATCGCGTCGCGGACGAGTTCGCGGGCGCCGAGGAGGTCGCGGGACCCGGCCGGGAGGCCGCCGACCACGAGGACGAGGGCCGGAGCGCCGAGGGCGGCGGCCTCGTCGATCGCGGTCCGGTTGTCGTCGATCGACGTCCGGCGGTCCGGACCCTCGGGCATGGTGAAGAAGCCACCACGGCACAGGCTCGAGACGCGCAGCCCGCTGTCCGTGAGCAGGCTCGCCGAGGCTGCGACGCCGTACGCCTGCACCGGCTCACGCCAGGCGCCGAAGCTCGTGACACCGGCTGCGGTGACGGCCGCGACCGCCTCCGGGAGGGTGGCGTACTTGATCGTGGCCTGGTTGACCGAGAGTCGCGGGTGCGGGGTGGTGCTGCCGCCCGCCGGTCCCTGACCCTGTCCCGCCGGTCCCTGAGCTTGTCCCGCCGGTCCCTGAGCTTGTCGAAGGGCGGTGGTGCTCATCGGGTTCCTCCCGCAGCGGTCAGCGTGCCGACGACACCGGCCGTGCGCAGCAGGCCCGTCCAGCGCTCGGCGGCGAGTTCCGGGTGTTCGAGCGCGCCGGCCGCGTCGGCGAGGCGCACGATCTCCGACAGGTGCGGCAGGCTCCGGGCTGCGTGCAGGCCGCCGACCATCGAGAACGTCGGCTGGTGACCGTTCAACCAACTGAGGAAGGCGATACCCGTCTTGTAGTAGTAGGTTGGCGCGGCGAAGATCTGGCGCGACAGGGCCTCGGTCGGTCGGAGGATCCGCTCGTAGGCGGCCGGGTCGCCGGCGTCGAGCGCCTGGATCGCGGCGGAGGCGGCCGGGGCGATCGCGGTGAACGCCCCGAGCAGCGCGTCGGAGTGTCCGACGGCGTCACCGGCGATGAGGTCGACGTAGTTGAAGTCGTCACCGGTGAACATCGTCGTGCCGGCCGGAAGACGACGCCGGACGGCGATCTCCGCATCGGCGTCGAGAAGACTCATCTTGACTCCGGCGACGTGGTCGACGTGGTCGGTCATGATGCGCAGCAGGGTGTCCGAGGCTTCGGCGACGTCGCTGGAGCCGAAGTAGCCCTCGAGGCTCGGGTCGAACGCCGTGCCGAGCCAGTGCAGGACCACGGGCGCCTGCGCCGCCGACAGGACCCGGTCGTAGACGCGACGGTAGTCGTCGGCGGACTGCGCGGCCCTCGCAAGGTGTCGGCTGGCCATGATCACGGTCCCGGCGCCCGCGTCCTCCGCGAACGCGAGTTGTCCGAGGTAGGCGTCGGCGACCGTGTCGAGTGAGACGGTCTCGTCGCTGAGGTGGTCGGTGTTGACACCGACGACGAGCGCACCGCCGACGGCGGCGGCCTCCGCGGCGCTCCGGGTGATCAGCTCGCGCGTGGCGGTGGTGTCGAGTCCCATGTTCCGCTGGGCGGTGTCCATGGCGTCCGCCACGCCGAGGCCGTACGACCACACGTGGTGGCGGTAGGCGAGCGTCGCGTCCCAGTCGAGCTCGGCCGGCGCACCCGGCACGTTCTCCGCCCAAGGCTTCGGGACGACGTGCGCGGCGGCGTAGGCGGTGCGGCTCGTCAGGGGAGTGGTCGGGCGCTCGGCCACGACGGGCTCGCGGAGCTCCAGCGCGGTTACCGTGCCGTCGGTCGAGAGCAGCGGGACGGACGTCATCGTGCGACCGAGGCCTCGAGCGATGCCAGCTCCTCGTCCGCGCCGGCGGTGTCGCTCGTGCCTCCGAGCGTCACCTCGGGCAGGTCGAGGCGGCGGCCGGTGCGCGAGCTCTCGAGGCCGAGCTCGGCGAGCAGGACGCCCCGCGCACCGGCGAGCAGGTCGTACTCGTAGGGGCCGTCCTCGACGACGTGGCGGAGGAACTCCTCCCACTGCGTCTTGAACCCGTTCTCGAACACGTCGTTCGTCGGCACGTCCTGCCAGTCGCCCGCGTAGTCGTGGTCGTCGGCGAGGTCGGGATTCCACACCGGCTTCGGGGTGACGTTCCGCGGCTGCACCTTGCAGCCGAAGAGGCCCGCCACCGCGGAACCATGCGTGCCGTCGACCTGGAACTGCACGAGCTCGTCGCGGTCGACGCGGACCGTCCAGCTGGAGTTGAGCTGGGCGATCACGCCGCCTTCGAGCTCGAAGACCCCGTAGGCGGCGTCGTCGGCGGTGGCCGCGTAGGCCTCGCCCCGCTCGTCGAAGCGCTCGGGGATGTGCGTCGTGGCCTTCGCGTACACGGACTCGACCCGACCGAAGAGGTTCTCGAGCACGTAGCTCCAGTGCGGGAACATGTCGACGACGATGCCGCCGCCGTCCTCGGCCCGGTAGTTCCAGCTCGGGCGCTGCGCCGGCTGCCAGTCGCCCTCGAACACCCAGTAGCCGAACTCGCCACGGACGGAGAGGATCCGGCCGAAGAAGCCCGAGTCGATGAGGCGCTTGAGCTTGCGCAGCCCCGGCAGGTAGAGCTTGTCGTGCACGACGCCGTTCTTCACGCCCGCCTCGGCGGCGAGACGCGCGAGTTCCAACGCCTCCTCGAAGGACTCCGCCGTCGGCTTCTCCGTGTAGATGGTCTTGCCGGCCGCGATCGCCTTGCGCAGCGCTGTCGCGCGGGCCTTCGTGACGAGGAAGTCGGCGTAGACGTCCCAGCGGGGGTCGGCGAGGACCGCGTCGAGGTCGGTCGAGGTGTGCTCGATGCCGTGGCGCGTGGCGAGCTCGTCCAGGGTCGCCTGGTTGCGGCCGACGAGGATCAACTCGATCTGGCGGCGCGTGCCGTCGGACAGCTGCACGCCGCCCTGCTCCTGGATGGCCAGCAGCGACCGCACGAGGTGCTGCCGGTAGCCCATGCGCCCGGTGGCGCCGTTGACGATGATCCCGATGGTCTGCTCTGACACGGTGGCTCTTCCTCTGGTTCGTGTTCCGGTCCCGGCGGCCGCGGCTCGTCCGGAAAGCGTTTACCGGGTCACTGTAGAACGGCGTGCGGGGCCAAGGCAAGGGTTCGAACCGATTCGGTCACAGGTGATCACGGATCGAACACGGATGCGGATTGAATCGTTGCATCGTCCGATGAGGCCGTGATAGAACTTGATGCAGCTCAGCCGGGAAACGCTTTCCGGGAAGTCATCAACGACGATCGACAAGGAGGTCCGACGTGGTCCGTGCAACTCCAGGAGCGCCCAGGACGACACTCGCGAGGGGTGTTCGGTGAGCGCGCTCGGCGAGCTCCGCAAGCTCAGCGCCGGCAAA
Organism: Plantibacter sp. MCCC 1A11337; assembly: GCF_013349365.1. Classification (NCBI taxonomy): domain Bacteria; kingdom Bacillati; phylum Actinomycetota; class Actinomycetes; order Micrococcales; family Microbacteriaceae; genus Plantibacter; species Plantibacter sp. MCCC 1A11337. The sequence goes on from NZ_JABJWX010000003.1 coordinate 226,565, forward strand.
CGCCCCCAGACGGCGGCCGAGAAGGCCTTCATCAAGAAGGACAACCGCCGCGACAACAAGGCCGCCTACCTGTTCCTCCTCCCGTGGCTCATCGGACTCGCCGTCATCACCGTCGGCCCGATGGTCGCCTCGCTCGCGCTGTCCTTCACGAAGTACAACCTCCTGCAGGCGCCGAAGTTCATCGGCGTCGACAACTTCATCCGCATGATGGGCGACGAGCGGCTCCACAATTCGCTCGGCGTCACCTTCGTGTACGTCTTCGTCTCGGTGCCGCTCCAGCTCGCCGCGGCACTGGCACTGGCCGCCCTGCTCGACCGCGGTCTCCGTGGCCTCGCGATCTACCGGTCCGTGTACTACCTGCCGTCGCTCCTCGGCTCCTCCGTCGCCATCGCGGTGCTGTGGAAGCAGGTGTTCGGCGGCGAAGGCCTCGTGAACCAGTTCATCGCGATCTTCGGGATCGAGGGGCGCAGCTGGATCGCCGACCCGTCGACCGCCCTCTCGACCCTCATCACGCTCAACGTGTGGACCTTCGGCGCACCGATGGTGATCTTCCTCGCCGGTCTCCGCCAGATCCCCGTCATGTACCACGAGGCGGCGCAGATGGACGGCGCGACGAAGTGGCAGCGCTTCACCAAGATCACCCTGCCGCTGCTCACCCCGATCATCTTCTTCAACCTCGTGCTGCAGATCATCCACGCGTTCCAGGCCTTCACGCAGGCCTTCATCGTGTCGGGCGGAACGGGCGGCCCGGCCGACTCGACGCTGTTCTACACGCTGTACCTCTACAACCGCGGCTTCTCGAACTTCGACATGGGCTACGCCTCGGCCATGGCCTGGTTCCTGCTCCTCATCATCGGAGTCTTCACCGCGATCAACTTCTGGGCCTCGAAATACTGGGTGAACTACGATGACTGACACGCTGACCACACGGTCCATCACGACGGACAGCAAGAACCGCAGTCGCGAGGCCAAGGAGGCCGAACGCCAGTACCGCCGCGCTCGGGGCTGGTCGCCCTGGAAGTCGGTCCTGAAGCACATCGGCCTGATCCTCGTCGGCTTCATCATGCTCTACCCGGTGATCTGGCTCGTCGTCTCCTCGCTCCGCCCGACGGAGGAGATCTTCCGGAACCCCGGCATCGTCCTCGACAGCTTCGAGGTGAGCAACTACAGCGAGGGCTGGAACACCCTCTCGGAGCCGTTCCACGTCTTCCTGCTGAACTCCGTGCTCATCGTCCTCGGCTGCATCGTCGGCAACCTCGTGTCCTGCTCGATGGCCGCCTACGCCTTCGCCCGGCTGAAGTTCAGCGGTAAGCGCTGGTGGTTCGCGGCGATGCTCATGACGCTCATGCTGCCGATCCACGTCATCATCGTGCCGCAGTACATCATGTTCTCCCAGCTCGGCTTCGTGAACACGTACCTGCCGCTGATCCTGCCGAAGATCCTCGCGACCGACGCGTTCTTCGTCTTCCTCATGGTGCAGTTCATCCGCGGCATCCCGAAGGAACTCGATGAGGCGGCCCGCATCGACGGCTGCGGCCACCCCCGCATCTTCGGGGTCATCATCCTGCCGCTCATGGTGCCGGCGCTCGCGACGACCGCCATCTTCACCTTCATCTGGACCTGGAACGACTTCTTCAGTCAGCTCCTGTACCTGACGAAACCGGAGATGTACACGGTGCCGCTCGCACTCCGGGCGTTCATGGACGCACAATCGTCCACCTCGTGGGGGCCGATGTTCGCCATGAGTGTCGTCTCGCTCCTGCCGATCTTCCTCGTCTTCCTGTTCGGTCAGCGGTTCCTCTTGAAGGGCATCGCGACGACCGGCGGCAAGTGAGGCACGACCCACCGACCAGCACCACCGCAGCACCCGCACCAGACCACCAGCACCAGACCCAGCACCACCGGATCCAGCAGCTCCGGATCCGGATCGATCGATTCGAAAGGGAACAGCATGAGCATCAGCAAGCACGGCAGAGCCGCCGGCTTCATCGCGACGGGAGCCGTCGCCGCCCTCCTCCTCGCCGGCTGCAGCGCCGGAGGCGACGCCGCCACCGAACTGTCCGACGAGCCCGTCACCCTCCGCTTCACCTGGTGGGGCAACGACGCCCGCACGGCGGCCACCCAGGAGGTCATCGCGGCCTTCGAGAAGGAACACCCGAACATCACCATCGAGCCGCAGTTCACGGACTGGGCCGGCTACTGGGACAAGCTCGCCACCGAGACGGCGGCGAACGACACCCCCGACATCATCCAGATGGACGAGAAGTACATCGCCACCTACGGCGACCGCGGCGCGCTCCTCGACCTCAACACCGTGACCGACCACCTCGACCTCGGAGACTTCCCCAAGGAGACGCTGACGTCCGGCACGGTCAACGATTCGCTCTACGGCATCCCCTCGGGGATCACGAGCTATTCCATCGTCGTGAACCCGAACCTCCTCGCCGCGGCCGGCATCGAGATGCCCGACGACGAGACCTGGACCTGGGACGACTTCACCGCGCTGAGCGAGCAGGTCTCGGCAGCCGGTGGCGGATCGGTCTACGGCTTCCAGCCCTTCGGCTTCGAGGACGGAGGCCTGAACAACTGGGCCCGTCAGCACGGCGACGAGCTGTACAACGACAAGGGCGAGGTGTCCATCAAGCCGGAGACGCTCGCCTCCTGGTGGACGTACCTGCTCGAGCTCGTGAACGACGGTGCGACGCCGCCGGCGTCCGCGATCGTCGAGAAGCAGGCCGGTGGGCTCGCCGAATCCTTCACCGCGACCAACGCCGCGGCGTTCGCCCCCTGGTGGAACAGCCAGCTGACGGCTCTGACCGAGGCGAGCGGTTCGCCGCTCGAACTCCTCCGGATCCCGACCGTCGACGGTGGGGCCGACGAGTCGGCGTACTACAAGCCGTCGATGTACTGGTCGGCGTCCGCCCGGACCGAGCACCCCGCCGAGGCGGCGCTGTTCATCGACTTCCTCGCCAACAGCGAGACCGCGGCCGACTCGCTCCTCACCGAGCGCGGCGTCCCGGCCAACACGAAGATCCGCGAGTACATCACGCCGAAGCTGGCGGAGACCGACCAGGCGGTCGTCGAGTTCCTCGACGGGCTCGCCGACGACATCGGTGAGCCGCCGACCGTCACGCCCGCCGGTGGCAGCGCGATCGAGGCGCTCGTGAAGCAGTACACCGAGCAGGTCCTCTTCGGGAAGAACACGCCCGACCAGGCCGCCGAGGGGTTCATCAAGGACCTCAAGGCCGCGGTCGCAGCCGGCTGACCCGGCCACAGCCCCTCGACCGGCTCGGAGAACGACATCCGTTCCCCGAGCCGGTCGACCGGCAGCTCCACCACCGCTTCATCCGAGGGGATCCCGTGACGACCGACCACCGCACCCGCCCGACCGGTCTCGCGCTGACGCACGAGGTCGGTTCGGCCGTCGTCGTGCACCTCGACGGGATCGACATCCTGCGGTACACCTACCGTCCGGACACGGTCCAGCGCGAGTCGCCGAAGCCGTACCTCCACCCGGTGCGCACGGCAGGTGGCGCGCTCGTGACGCTGGCCAGACCGCACGACCACGTCTGGCACACCGGGATCGCGTGGGCACTCCCGCACGTCGGCGACGACAACTTCTGGGGCGGCCCGACCTTCACCGGGACCGCCTACGAACAACTCGCGAACAACGGCCGCTCCGAGCACGTCGCGCTCACGGACGTCCGTGCCGACCCCGGCGAGGTGCGATTCGCGCACACCCTCGCCTGGATCACGGAGGACGGTCGGCACGTCGTCGACGAGGAACGCGCGCTCACGGTGCGACCGGCCGCCGGGGACTGGATGCTGACCTTCGAGACCCGGATGCGCAACGTCTCCGGCCGGGACCTGTCGATCGGGTCGCCCACGACGAAGGGTCGGGAGAACGCCGGCTACGGCGGGCTCTTCTGGCGCGGCCCACGATCCTTCACCGGCGGTACCCTCCACACCCCCGACGGGAGCGGCGGCGAGGAGCTGCGCGGCACCCGCCACGCGTGGATGGGGTTCACCGGCCTCCACGACGGAACGTCCGCGGCGTCGAGCATCGTCATCATCGACGACGTCCGGAACCCCGCGCACCCGCCGCAGTGGTTCGCGCGCACCGAGGAGTTCGCCGGACTCTGCCCGGCCCCCTTCTTCAGCGAGGAGCTGCCGTTCGGAGCCGACGAGACCCTCGAGTTCCGCTACGCCGTCGTCGTCGCCGACGGTGCAGCCGGTGACGGCCGGGCTGTGGCGCTCGCCGCATCCGGTCGCGACGCACTCGAACGCTCGCGTTCGGGCCGTCCCGATCACCACGACAGCGCGTCCATCGCAACGCCCGCCGCACCGACCCGGAAGGACCCACGCGCATGACCACGACCCGCGAACGCTACGCCCTCATCGGCACCGGACACCGCTCGCAGATGTACCTCGACGCCATCGTCGGCCCGCACGCCGACGTCGCCGAGCTCGTCGCCTGGAGCGACAGCAACCCCGGCCGGCTCGACCACTACGAGGGGGTCCTCGCCGAGCAGGGTGTCCCACTGCCGGCTCGATACGGCCCTGACGACGTCGAGCGGATGATCGCCGAGCAGCGCGTCGACCGGGTCATCGTGACGACCCCCGACTTCACGCACGCCGAGATCGTCTCGCGCGCGCTCCTCGCCGGTGCCGACGTCGTCGTCGAGAAGCCGCTCACCATCGACCGCGAGGGCGTCGAGCGCATCGCGGCGGCCGTCGCCGAGAGCGGCCGGAATGTCGTCACGACCTTCAACTACCGCTACAGCCCGCGGAACTCGGAGCTGCGCCGCGTCGTGCAGGACGGTGGGATCGGACGGGTGACGGGCGTGCACTTCGAGTGGGTGCTCGACACCGTGCACGGCGCCGACTACTTCCGCCGCTGGCACCGTGAGAAGGAGCATTCCGGCGGGCTCCTCATCCACAAGGCGTCGCACCACTTCGACCTCGTCAACTGGTGGATCGGGGCTCGGCCGGCCTCCGTCTACGCCACCGGCGGCCTCCGCTTCTACGGCGATGCCAACGCGGCCGAACGCGGGCTCGCTGCGCGTCCGGGACGTGGATCGGTACCGGACGACGCCGAGGCGGCGGCTCGCGATCGCCCGAACGACCCGTTCGCCCTCGACCTGCGTGACGACCCGCGGCTCGAGTCGCTCTACCTGCGGGCCGAGCAGCACGACGGATACCTGCGCGACCGCGACGTCTTCTCGCCCGGGATCGACATCGAGGACAACCTGTCCGTCCTCGTCGAGTACGACGGGGGCGCCTCGCTCAGCTACTCCCTGAACGCCCACGCGCCGTGGGAGGGGTACCGCGTCTCCATCAACGGGACGGAGGGCAGGGTCGAGCTCGAGGTCGTGGAGCGCGCCGCCGTGCTCGTGGGGGCCGATGGGCGCGTCGTCCTCGACCCGAGCCTGAGCGGCGACGACGAGACCGCGGACGGCGCCGCGTCCGTCGCGCCGGTGCGTTCGCGCGGAGAACGCCTCGTGCTGCAACGCCACTGGGAGGAGGCCCGCGAGATCGAGATCCCCGAGGGCGTCGGCGGACACGGCGGCGGCGACGCGTTCCTGCTACGGCACCTGTTCGACCGCGTCACCGAGGACGAACTGGGACGGCCCGCCGGCTACGACGACGGCGTGCGGGCGATCTCCGTCGGCATCGCCGGGAACGAGTCGCTGCTGACCGGGCGTCCGGTCGCGACGATCGCGCCGTGAGCTGCGGCCCGGAGGCCGGCACCGGCGCCGACTCGGACGTCGGGTCGATCCCGGCCGCCGAGCCGGTGACCGGGCCCGCCCTGACCACCGAGTCTGCTTCGGCCGCTGAGTCTGTTCCGGTCACCGAGCCGGTTCCGGTCGCCGGGGCAACCCCGGTCACTGAGTCTGTCGAAGTGCGCCCGACGCCCGTGCCGACCGCCGCCCTGTTTCCGGTCGATGGGGCGACCCCGGTCACTGAGCCTGTCGAAGTGCGCCCGACGACCGTGCTGACCGCCGCCCTGTTTCCGGTCGATGGGGCAACCCCGGTCACTGAGCCTGTCGAAGTGCGCCCGACGACCGTGCTGACCGCCGCCCTGTTTCCGGTCGATGGGGCGACCCCGGTCACTGAGCCTGTCGAAGTGCGCCCGACGACCGCCCCATCTTCGCCCGACGAGGGTGTCGACGTGCGCGCCAGGTCGTTCGCACCTCCACCCGGCCGCGACCCCGGTCTGCGGGCGCTAGCCGCCCGGTTCAGAGAGTCGATCCGGGGCATCAGTACCGCAGACGGATCGCTCGACACCACGCGCACGCGCCTCGCCGAGGTCCTCGGTGTGCTCCCACGACCGGTGCAGCCCGAGCCGCCCCAGGAGCTCGGCCGCTGGACCCGCGACGGCGTCGACGGGGTCGAACTCCGCTGGTCGACCGGGTTCGGTGTGCCGACGTCGGCGTGGCTCCTGCGTCCGGCCGGCGAGACGAGCCCGCTCCCGGGCGCGCTGGCGCTGCACGACCACGGCGGTTTCACGCGCGTCGGACGGGAGAAGCTCGCGGACGGACCCGACGGTGTCCCTGCCACGACGTCCGTGTCACGGGAGGAGTTGCAGGCGTTCCGCGACCGCTACTACGGAGGCCGCGCCGTCGCGTCCGACCTCGCGCGCGACGGGTTCGCCGTGCTCGTGCACGATGCGTTCGGGTGGGGATCACGGCGGATCCCGGACGAGGCCGTCGCCGAACGCTTCCATCGAACCGTCGACCTGCAGCTCGCCGGTCGTCGGTTCGCGTCGGTGCAGCGCGGGGAGCAGCCCGCGGCGGTGTCGCCCGGGCAGCGGTCCGAGCTTCTCGCGGCGGCCAACGAGCCGCAGCTCGCGAAGGAGCTGGGCGTCCTGGGCACGTCGCTCGCCGGTCTCGTCCTCCGCGACGACCTCATCGCGCTCGACCAGCTGGCGGCCGCGCCCGGGGTCCGTTCCGGAGCCGTCTCGTGCTTCGGTCTCTCCGGCGGCGGTGCCCGGGCCGTTCTGCTCGCAGCCATGGACGACCGGATCCGCGCTGCCGGCGTGGTCGCGATGATGTCGACGTTCGACGGGGTGCTCGACGGGCATGCCGATCAGCACTCGTGGACGTTCCTGTCACCAGGACTGTCACGGGTCGGCGACTGGCCGGAGCTCGCCTCTCTGCGCCCCCGTTTGCCGCTCCTCGTCCAGTACGCCGAGCACGATGAGCTCTTCGAGCCGGCCGGCATGCGTGATGCCCACGCGATGCTCACTGAGCGGTACCGGTCCGGTGGCGAGCGCTCGGCCTACACGGGCACGTTCCATGACGAACCGCACAGCTGGTCGGCCTCGATGCAGGCCGAGCTGCGCGCCTGGCTTACCGCCGCCCTCGCCTGACCGACCCTGGTCCCGTCCCCGACTCAGGAGACGTCCGGTGTGTCGGGGCTGGGCTGGGGCGGCACGCCGGGAGAGTCCTGAGTCGGGGACGGTGGTCGCGGTGTTCGTCATTCAGGACGGAGGCGGTGTGTCGGGCCCGGGGCGGGTGCTGTGGCTCACGGCGCGCCGGGTGCGTCCTGAGTTGTGAACGTGGGTGGATGTGGGTGGTGGGGTGTCCCCAACTCAGGAGACGTCCGGTGTGTCGGGGCTGGGCTGGGGCGGCACGCCGGGGGAGTCCTGAGTCGGGGACGGGTAGGACGGCGGTCAGGCGCGGGCTGGGACGGGCAGCTCCAGGACGCCGTCGACGCGGCGGGGGAGACGCAGCGGGTTCGCCTCGTGCAGGGCCTCGGGGAGCACACGCTCGGGTGCGTCCTGGTAGACGATCGGACGCTGGAAGCGGCGCACCGCCGACGCGCCCACCGAGGTGTGGAGCGAGGTCGTCGCCGGCCACGGTCCGCCGTGGTGCTGCGCCCAGCCGACCGCGACACCCGTCGGCCAGCCCCCGAAGAGCACTCGCCCGGCGATCGGCTCGAGCCGCGACACGAGACCGGCGATGTCCTCACCGGGCGCCGCGTGCACGGTCGCCGTGAGCGCGCCACCGACTTCGGCCAGGACCGCGTGCAGCTCGGCGTCGTCCGCGACCTCGATGACGAGCGTCGCCGGCCCGAAGATCTCCTCGAGCAGGACGTCGGGCGCGTCGAGGACCGTCACGGCGGTGGTCGCGAGGACGGTCGGAACGCCGGAATCCGCAGCCGCCGTCCCGCCGCCGAGGAGCGTCCGCACCCCGGGATGGCCGGCGGCGCGAGCGGTGCCCGCGGCGTACGACTCGGCGATGCCCGGCGTCAGCATGCGCCCGGCGACGGTGTCCGCCGCGGCCTGCGCGACGAGCTCGGCGAACCCGCTGCCGCTCGGCACGAGCACGAGACCGGGGTTCGTGCAGAACTGCCCCACACCGAGGGTGAACGACGCCGCCAGTCCGCGCGCGAATTCACCTGCCGCCTCGCCCCGCAGTGCGGCCTCGGTGATGACGACGGGGTTCGTGCTGCCGAGCTCGCCGTAGAACGGGATCGGGGCCGGCCGCTGCGACGCGAGGTCGAACAGAGTGCGCCCGCCGGCGAGTGAGCCGGTGAACCCGACCGCGGTGATCGCCGGGTGCTGCACGAGGGCGGTGCCCTGCTCGCGACCCTCGACGAGCGCGAACGTGCCGTCCGGGGCGCCGGCCGAGCGCAAGGCCTCGGTGACGATCGTCGCGGTCAGTCGCGAAAGCCGCGGGTGGGCGGAGTGCGCCTTCACGATGACCGGACATCCGGCAGCCAGGGCTGACGCCGTGTCGCCACCGGCGACCGAGAACGCGAACGGGAAGTTGGACGCGCTGAAGACCGCGACCGGCCCCGTCGGCCGGAGCATGCGTCGCAGCTCCGGCTTGGGCGGGGTGGCGGAGGCATCGGCGTGGTCGATGACGACCTCGAGGAATGCGCCGTCGCGGAGGACGGCGGCGAACAGCCGCAACTGGCCCGTCGTCCGCGCGACCTCGCCCGCGAGGCGCGCGGTCCCGAGGCGGGACTCCTCGTCGGCGAGTGCGACCAGCTCGTCGACCCGTCCGTCGAGGGCGTCGGCGACGGCCTCGAGCCAGGCGGCGCGGGTCGAGGGCACAGTGGATGCGAGCTCGGAGGAGGCCGCGCCTGCTGCCGCAGCGACCTCGTCGACGGTCGGAACGGCGGCACGTCCCGCATCGGACGCGGCGTCGCCAGTGTGACCTGCGGGCAAGACGGTGTCGCCGCCGTGGCCCACGCTGCTGCTGCTGCTGCTGCTGTCGGCGACGTCGATACGTCCGCGGACGCTGTCCGAATCGTCGGTGCGCGACCTGGCGGGGGTGGTGCGGTCGATCGTGCCGGTGCTGTGGTCGGTGTCGTGCATGGTGATGGCTCCTCGGGGATGCGGATGCGGCTGGTGGAGATCGGGCGAGTGGCGGATCGGGCGGCGGACGGGTCAGTGCGCGACAGGAGCGCTCTCGGCGATCCGGTCGCGGATGACGAATCCGAGGCCGGGTCGCTGCTCGACCTGCACCAGTCCGTCCGCGACGGTGACCGGTCCGGGCGGATCGATGGCGCCGATGGCCACGAAGCCCGCGTCCTCGACGTCCTCGACCTCGGTGACCTGCGGGAGGGCGAGGGCGAGCTGCCCGGAGAGGTCGGGGAGCAGATGCGGCGCGAGCGTCAGCCCGGCGTCGTCGACGAGCGCGGCGATCGCGAGGAAGGGGGTGATGCCGCCGACGCGCACCACGTTCGGTTGCAGGACGTCGGCGACGCCACGGTCGACGAGGTCGCGGAACCGGTGGATCGTGTGCACGTTCTCGCCCAGAGCGATCGGGATGTCGGTCGCCTGACGCAGCCGTTCGTACCCCGCGGTGTCGTCGGAGCGCAGCGGCTCCTCGATCCACGCCGGGTCGACGACGCCGAGCCGTTCCAGGGACGAGACCGCGCGGTCGACGTCCCAGCGCTGGTTCGCGTCGATCATGAGCCGGCGGTCCGGTCCGAGCAGTTCGCGCACCATCGTCACGCGGTCGACGTCCTCGGCGAGGTCTGGCTTGCCGACCTTGATCTTGACGGCGTCGTAGCCCGCCGCGATCCACCGCTCGACCTGCGCGGCGAGCGAGGCGGCGTCGAGGTGGAGGTTCACGCCACTGCCGTACGCCCGGACCGTGTCGCGTCGACGGCCGAGGAGGTCGGAGAGCCCGAGACCGGCCCGTCGCCCACGGAGGTCCCAGAGCGCGGTGTCGAGCCCGGCGAGCGCGATCGTGGTGATCCCGCCACCACCGGCCTCGTGCAGATGCGCCCACAGTCGGGGCCAGAGCGCTTCGGGGTCGGTCGTCGCTCCGAGGGCGGTGGCCGTGATGTCGTCGTCGAGCAGCGCGCGGACGGCCGTCGCTCCAATCGTCGGTGTCCACGTGAAGCCCGAGCCGGTCGCCCCCTCGGCGTCGACGACGTCCACGCGGATGAGATGCAGCCACGGCGCCTCGGGCACCCAGGGGCGCGGCATGGTGAACCGGCCGAGCGAGGTGGTGATGGAGGCGATCCCCGGCATCGTCAGCGCCCTGCGACCAGCGTCGCGTGCTCGGCGACGAGGTCGGCGCCGGTCGCGAGCAGCGCCTCCAGGCGGTCGGTCTGCTCGGGGGTCGGATCGACGAAGGGCGATCGCACGGAACCGACCGGGAGGCCACCGAGCCGGACGCCGGTCTTGATGAGCGACACGGCGAAGCCGGGGGTCTCGTCGCGGAGGCCGACCAGTGGGCGGTAGAACTCGCGCAGCAGGCGTTCTCGGAGCGGCTCGTCGTGCTCGGTGTACGCGCGGTAGAACAGCGTCGCGAGCTCCGGCATCATGGCGAAGACGGCCGAGGAGTAGAGCGGGATGCCGATGCCGCGGTAGGCGGCCTGCGTGAGCTCGGCGGTGAGGAGGCCGTTGAAGAAGGCGAAGTCGTCTCGTCCCTCCTCGTGCACCGCCAGCACGATGTCCTGGGCGGCCGCGACGTCGCCGACGCCGTCCTTGAAGCCGACGACCTGCGGGTTGCGCGCGAGGTGGCGCATCGTCGCCGTCGTGTACCGGGCGTTGTTCCGGTGGTAGACGATCGCCGGGAGGCTCGTCGCCGAGAGGACGTCCTCGACGTACGCCTGCAGTCCGGCCGCCGGCCCGGAGACGAGGTACGGCGGCATGAGCAGGATCGCGTCGGCTCCCGCCTCCTCGGCCGCCGCGGCGAGTTCCTTCGCGGTCGCCACGCCTCCTCCGGCGCCACCGATGACCGGGACGGCGCCGTCGACGACCTCGACGGTCCGCCGGACGACGCGGGCGGCCTCCGACGGCGACATCGCGTGCAACTCGCCGGTGCCGCAGGCGGGGAACACCCCTCCGGGGCGGTGTTCGAGTCGCGACTCGAGGTGGGTGCCGAGGAGCCCCAGGTCGACCTCGCCCGCGGCGTCGAATGGGGTGATCGGGAAGTACAGGACGCCGTCGAAGGCGAGCGGTGCTGGCATGGTGGAGGTCCTCGTCATCGTGGGGCTGGGGCTGGAACAGGAATGGTGGCCGGCCGGCCGGTGTCGGCGGCGAGCAGATCGGTGAGCCTGGCCGCCTCGGCGGGGCTGAGCACGGATCGCCAGTCGTGCTCCGGCCGCCACCCGAGGTGGGCGGAGGCCTTCGCGCTGCTGAAGGCGGCGGCTCGGTCGACGAGTCCGTCGGCGAATCCGGCGGTGCTCGGGACGTGAGCGGGCAGCAGGGTGGACAGGGGCGCGAGGGCCAGTGCGTCGTCGGCACCGACGAAGTAGATCTCACCGGAGTGCCGGGCTTCCGCGCGATCGATCCAGGCGGCGACGAAGCGACCTGCGTCGCGCGCGTCCACGTAGTTGTACAGGGACACGGCTGCGAGGGCGGGATCGGCGAGCCGGTCGACGATGGTGTGCCCCTGCTGCGTCGGTGCGCCCTCCCACTCCTCCGGGGAGACGACGAAGCACGGCCGGAAGGCGCCGGTCACGACGGCGTCGCGGTGGGCTCGGGCGAGCATCGCGACCGTCGACTCGATCGCGACCTTCGACAGCGCGTAGGCGTTCCACGGGGCGACCCGGTGCTCCTCGGTGATGGGGAGCGCCTCGGGCATCCACCCGTGCGGGGCGCCGTAGCCGATGACGGTCGGGCTGCTCGCGGCCAGCAGCCGGGTGGCTCCGGCGGCGATCCCCGCGGTGAGGGCGGTGAAGGCGAGCGTCTGGTTGGTCGACAGGATGACGTGCTCCGGCGCGCTGAAGGGCACGGCGATCGCCGCCAGGTGCACGACCGCGTCGGGCCGCAGGGCGGCGAAGAGCTCATGGGTGGCGTCGTGGTCGAGGAGGTCCGCGGTCCGGCCCTCGACGCCGGGGAGCCCGGGGTCGGTCCGATCGACGGAGATGACCTCGTGGCCTGCTTCGGTGAGGGCGCTCGCGACGCTCCGCCCGAGTCGTCCTGCGCCGCCGGTGACGATGATGCGCATCGGTGTCCTCTCTGACCACGTCCGGATCGACCAGGCCGACCGCGCTGACCAAGAAACCGGTTTCTCGGGGTGAGCCTATAGGATGATTGACGACGGCACCACCCATGATGAGTTGGACGAGGACGTATGAGCAACCGGTTCCCCACTGCTGGCCCGACGCCGACGATCTCGGACGTCGCCGTGCAGGCGGGCGTCTCGAAGGCCACCGTGTCGCGCGTGCTCAACGGCAAGGCCACCGTCGACGCGGCGATCGCCGACCGCGTCCTCGCCGCGGTCGACGCCCTCGGCTATCGACCGAGCATGCTGGCCCGAAGCTTGTCGCTCGGCCGCACGAACACCATCGGGGTGGTCGTGCCCGACCTCGAGAACCCGATGTTTCAGGAGATCCTGCGCGGGGTCACCCGGGCCGCGGCGGCCGACGGCTACCGCGTCCTCGTGACCGACACCGAGGAGGACCCGGCCGACGAGGCGGCGGCGGCCCGCGAAGCCCGTCGTCGCTGCGACGCGATCGTCCTCTGCTCGCCCCGCCTGGCCGAGCCGGAGCTTCGAGCGCTCCTCGCGGAGCTGCACCCGGTCGTGCTCGTCAACCGCGAGCTCGCCGACTCGCCCGTTCCATCGGTGTCCATCGACTACGCGAGCGGCATGGAGCAGGTGCTCGCCGAGCTGCACGCACTCGGGCACCGGCACATCCTGTACCTCGCCGGGCCCGCCGCGAGCCAGGGCGATCGCCTCCGACGGGTCGGTATCGCCCGCGCCCGCTCGGACCTCGGCGATCTTTCCGTCGACATCGTGACGGCCGGCTCTGCGCTGGTGGACGGCGCGGCGGTCGTCGAGACGGTGGTGCAGCACGACGCGACCGCCGTCGTCGCCTTCAACGACCTCGTCGCCCTCGGGCTCGTCTCGGCGCTCCGCGGTGCCGGTGTGTCCGTCCCCTCGGCGCTCAGTGTGGTCGGCTTCGACGACATCCCGTTCGCGGCGTTCGCGGTGCCGGCGCTCAGCACGGTGTCCGTCCCGCGGCGCGAGCTCGGTGCCGAGGCGTGGAGCAGACTGCGCGACACCATCGGCGGCGCGGACGGTGGACACCCGCTCGTCTTCCGACCGCGGTTCGTCGCCCGGGAGAGCACCGCAGCGCGCCCGGCCGCGAGTCCGCCGGTCTGGCACGGAACCGAGCAGCACCCCACGTCACCGGAGCTGACCGCCCGGCTCGGCGACCGCGAGGTCCTCGTCCTCCACGACGGCAGCGGCCTCGGACCGACCGACGCCCCGCGACCGTTCGCGCACCCCGTCACCTCGCTCGGTGGCAGCGTCGTCACGGAATCCGGCCCCGACGACCACCCCCACCATGTCGGGTTCTCGATGGCCGTCGCCGACGTCGACGGCGTTTCCTACTGGGGCGGTCGCACCTACGTCGCCGGGCAGGGGTCGACGATGCTCGACAACCACGGTGTCCAGCGCGTCACCGAGACCGAGGTGGACGCCGGTGTGCTGCATCAGTCCCTCGACTGGACCGGACGCGACGGGACGACGCAGCTGCGGGAGTCGCGCAGCACGGTCGTCGAGGCGTTCGCCCTGCCCGGATCCGATGTCGGGAGCGGGAGGTCGGCGCTCCGCGTCGCCGTCTCCAGCGTCCTGCAGACGACGGGATCGACGGTGACGATCGGATCGCCGGCGACGAACGGTCGTGAGGGCGCCGGGTATGGCGGATGGTTCTGGCGGCTGCCCGCGGACGCCAGACGGTCCGTCCTCAGCGCGGAGGGGCCAGAGGAGTCGACCGCGCACGACTCCCGTGCGGCGTGGGTCGCCTTCGTCCTCGACGCCGACGGTAGCGCCGACCCGGAGACGGGTGACTCGGCCGAGTCCGCCCCGACGCCGGCTCGACGCCCCACGACCGTCCTGTTCCGGCAGCCCGCAGCGAACGCCTTCCCCTGGTTCGTCCGTGCGGCCGAGTACCCGGGTGTCGGGGTCTCGCTCGCCGCCATCACCCGCACCGCCATCACCGCCGACACCCCGCTCGTCACCGGTCTGGAGGCGGTCGTCGTCGACGGCGCCCTGGACGCGGAACAGGCGGACGCCATCCACCGCGCGCTCCTCACGGCCGAGGAACGCCGCACCGAACCGCGCAGTACCGAACCGCGCAGCACAGGGAGTGACGCATGACCAGCACCGACCACACCACCGTCCCGACCGTCGTGGTCGTCGGGATCCACGGCCATGGCGCCAGCCACGTGGCGGCAGCCAGGGCGCTCGCCGCGACCGGCGCGATCCGCCTCGTCGGCCTCGTCGACCGGACCTTCACCGAGGAGGACCGCGCCACCGGGGACGCGCCGCTCCGCGGTTCACTCGAGGAGTGCTTCGCCGACGGGCGGGTGGACGTGGTCATCCTCTCGACGCCGATCCACACGCACCTGGACCTCGCCGTCGCCGCCCTCGAGCACGGCGCCGACGTCCTGCTCGAGAAGCCGCCGGTGACCTCGAACGACGAACTCGACCGGTTGGAGGCCACCGCCGCCCGGACCGGCGGTCTCGTGCAGGTCGGGTTCCAGAGCCTCGGGTCCCACGCGATCGGCGAGATCGCGGACGTCGTCGACAGCGGGGAGATCGGGGCCGTCACAGCGCTCGAGGCGCGGGGCACCTGGGTCCGCACCGTCGGGTACTGGACGCGTGCCGCGTGGTCGGGCAGGCGCTCGCTCGACGGTGTGCCCGTCGTGGACGGTGTCGTCACCAACCCCCTCGCGCACGCGGTCCAGACCATGCTGCGGCTCGGCGGTACGACCGACCGTGCGGCGATCGCCACCATCGACCTCGATCAGTACCGGGCAAACGACATCGAGGCCGACGACACCTCGGTCGTCCGCATCACCCCACAGCGCGGTCCGGTCATGACGGCGGCGCTCACCCTGTGCGCGCAGGCGACGACCGACCCGGTGGTCACGGTGCGCGGGGAGCTCGGCTCGATCCGGTTCCACTACACGCGCGACGAGGTCGAGGTGGTCGTCGACGGTGTCACCCGGCGACGCTGGACCACAGGCCGGACCGAGCTGCTCCCCGACCTCCTCCGCGCGCGCGAGGCGGTCCGGGCGGGTCAGGACGCCGCACTCGTCAGCTCCCTGGCCGACGCGTCCGCCTTCACCGCCGTCCTCGACGCGGTCCGATCGGCCCCAGCGCCGCACCCCATCCCCGCTGATCTCGTCGAGTGGTTCGGGACGGGCGACGAGCGCCGCCCGGTGATCCCGAGAATCGAGGAGCTCGTGGCCGAAGCGGCCGCCACCGGCAGCACCTTCGCCGAACTCGGGGCCGATTGGGCCCGGCGATGAACGACGAGCGACCCGGGCCGGACGAGGACGACCGCCGGCGCAAGCACGCCCGGCTCGTGTCGCTCCTGGAGGCCCGCGGAGCAGGCACGATCGTGCTGCGGTCCGCCGCCGCGGTCAGCTGGTACCTCGACGGCTCGCGCGTCCATGTGAGTCTCGCGGCCGACCCGATCGTCGCGGTCGTGGTCTCGCCGGGCGACGCGTGGCTCGTCGCGACCTCCAACGAGGTGGACCGGCTGCAGGCCGAGGAGCTGCCCGACATCCGCGTTCGGACGGTGCCGTGGCACACGCCGATCGACACGGTGCTGCCGAGTGGGGACGGGGTGCTGCAGGAGTCCGACGTCGCCGCCGAGCTTCGGGCGGCGCGTGCGTCGCTCCTCCCTGCCGAACTCTCGCGGTTCCGTTCGCTCGGGCGGGCGACGACGTCGGCGCTCGAGACGCTCGTCGACGAGGTCGCTCCTGCCTGGACGGAACGCGAGGTCGCCGCTGACCTCGCCGGGCGCCTCGTCGCGGCCGGGATCGACCCTCTCGTCCTCCTCGTCGCCGGGGAGCACAGACTCGCCCATCGACACCCGCTGCCGACCGAGGGGCGACTCGGTTCCCGGGCCATGGTCGTCGCCTGCGGCCGCCGCGACGGGCTCATCGTGAACCTCACGCGGTGGTTCGACGAGGGCGGCACCCCGGCCGAGCCGTTCGCCACCGACATGCAGCGCATCCGGGCCGTCGAACGTGCCTATCTCGACGCCACCGTGCCGGGTGCCTCGCTCGCCGACATCCTCCGGACGGGGAGTGCCGCTTACGCCGAGCAGGGCTTCGACGCCGAGGAGTGGACGGAACACCATCAGGGCGGTGCGGCCGGCTACGCGGGACGCGATCCGCGCGCCACGCCTGGGGCGAGCGATGTCGTCCAGCCCTGGCAGGCCTTCGCCTGGAACCCGACCGCACCCGGCGTGAAGGTCGAGGACACCGTCGTGGTCACGCCGGACGGTGTCGAGGTGCTGACGACGAGCTCGGCCTCGACCCACCAGATCCCGTCCACCGTGGGAGGCTGAAGACATGACCCAACACATCGTCATCGCACCTGACTCGTTCAAGGGCACGGCGACCGCCGCGGAGGTCGCCGAGGCGATCGCCGACGGGTGGCGGACCGTCCGACCGGATGACCTCCTGCAGTCGCTTCCCATGGCCGACGGCGGCGAGGGCACGCTCGACGCATTCGCGGCCGCCGTCCCTGGAGCGCGTCGGCACCCGATCACGGTCACCGGCCCGGTCGGCGACCCGGTGGACGCCGAATGGCTCGAGTTGCCCGACGGCTCCGCGGTCGTGGAACTGGCGCAGACGAGCGGGCTGACCCTCCTCGACCCCCTGCAGCCGTTCGCAGCGCACACCGTCGGCTTCGGCGAGGCCATCGCAGCCGCGCTCGACCACGGTGCGCGACGACTGCTGCTCGCGATCGGCGGAAGCTCCAGCACGGACGGCGGAGCCGGACTCCTGTCCGCGCTGGGGGCCCGGTTGATCGACTCCGACGGCGGTTCGACGGCGCACGGCAATGCGGGGCTGGCGACCCTGGACCGGATCGACACCACCGGCCTCCGCGCGCTGCCGGCCGACGGTGCGGTCATCCTCAGCGACGTGACCAACCCGCTGCTCGGCGACCGCGGCGCCGCAGCGGTGTTCGGACCGCAGAAGGGGGCAGACGCCACGGACGTCCCCGTCCTCGACGCGAACCTCGCGCGGTTCGCGCGTCGAGCCCAGGACGCCTTCGGCCAGGACCTCGCTGACGCGGCAGCGGTCGAACCCGGCGCCGGTGCCGCGGGCGGTGCGGGCTTCGGCCTCCTCGTGTGGGGAGCCACCGCCACCTCGGGCGCGGGTGGTGTCGGTGAGGCGATCGCCCTCACGGAAGCGGCCGCCGCGGCGTCGATCGTGATCACGGGCGAGGGCCGCTTCGACGACCAGACGGCCGACGGCAAGGTCGCATCCTGGGTCGCGGGGCTCGCGGCGGACCGGACCATGCTCGTCGCCGGAGCGATCCAGGCGCCCACCGAGGGGATCTTCCTCGCGGCGGCCTCGCTCACGGAGCTGGCCGGCGGCGTCGAGGCGGCGATGGCCGAACCGCTCGTCCACCTGCGTGCGGCAGGGGCGGCACTGGCCACCCAGTACCGCCCCTGATCACGTCACCTGGCGGTGACGTACGTCAAGCGGTGACGTCGATGAGGACCTTCCCGACCGTGTCGTCCTCGACGGCGGCGTGGGCCGCAGCCGTCTCGGCGAGCGGGAACACCGTCAGCGCCAGACCGTGGTCTTCGCCGACGTGGAGCGCGCCGTCCTCGATCGCGGCGGTGATGTCCTCAGCGGCGGCGTGGAGTGCGGCGTCGCCGACCGTGTACAGCAGCATGAACTGGAGCCGTGTGTTGAGCCCCATGTGCGGACGGATGTCGAGCGTGATCGAGTCACCGCCGTTGTTCGCGTAGCTGACGACCGTGCCGCGCGGGGCGAGCACCGCCTGGTCGAGGGGGAGGTTCTGCGCGATCGCGACCTCCACGACGAGGTCGACGCCGTCGGGCGCCACCTCGCGGATCGCCGCGGCGGTGTCGCCCTCGCGGTAGTTCACGACGTGGTGCGCTCCCGCGGCGGTCGCGAGGCGGGCCTTCTCGTCGCTGCTGATGGTGCTGATCACCGTCGCGCCCGCCCAGCGCGCGAGCTGGATCGCGGCATTGCCGACGGCGCCGGCGCCACCCTGGACGAGGACCGTCCGGCCGTCGAGGGCACCGGGGGTGAGGCGGGTCGGACCATCCTGCGCGACGGTGAGTGCACGGTGCGCGGTCATCGCGGGGACACCGAGGCTGGCGCCGAGTTCGAAGGACGCGGCGTCGGGCAGGGGGACCACACGGGAGGCGGGCTGGACCGTGAACTCCTGGGCCGTGCCCAGCGGGCTCTCGTGTGCAGCGAGGTACACCCAGACGCGGTCGCCGACGGCGAAGGTGGTCGTGGTCGCGTCGCCGGCAGCGGGGCCGACCGCGTCGATCACGCCGGCACCGTCGAGGTTCGGGACGACCTCGGGGAACGGCATGCCACCCGAGGGGCCGCCGCCGCGCCTGGTCTTCCAGTCGGTCGGGTTGACGCCGGAGAACGCGAGCTTGACGCGGACCTCGCCGGGGCCGGGCTCGGGGAGCTCGCGCTCGACGAGGTGGAGGACGGACGGGTCACCGTTGGTGGAGTAGACGATCGATCGCATACCGTCGCCAACGTCTCCGCCCCGCGGAAGATTCCGTGGTGGCACTTCGACAGGCTCAGTGACCGATGGAGGTCGGCTCAGTGACTGATGGAGGTCGGCTCAGTGACCGGTGGAGGTCGGCCCACTGACCGGTGGAGGTTCGGCCCACTGACCGGGGCGGGGATACGCGTTCCCTGAGCTTGTCGAAGGGCCCCCGGGGTGGCGTTGCGGTTCGGGAGGCTCCGGTGTGTGGCACTTCGACAGGCTCAGTGACCGGGGGATGTTCGCTCACTGACCGGTGGGGGTCGGCTCGGTGGCCGGCGGAGGTCGGCCCCGGGACCGGGGGAGGTCGCCTCGGGCACCGCCTCAGGCTCGGGCGGCGTACTGCTCCCGGGCGATCCCGGACGCGTCGGCAGCGACCGCCCGAACCGCACCGTCGCCGGCCCCCACCGCGGCCCACACCGGCCTGGTGCCGCTGAGCACCCAGGCCGCCTGCACCGCTGCGCCGTCGGCGACGTACTCCCCGGGTGCCGGCACGACGACCGGGACGTCGAAGACCTCGCGCGCGATCGCCTGCACCGCCGGGTTCTGCGCCGCTCCGCCGATGAGGAGGACCCGTTCCGCCGTGACGCCCTGCGCAAGCACCGCGTCGAGACCGTCGGCGAGTCCGCAGAGCAGCCCCTCGATCGCCGCCCGGGCGAGCCCCTCGCGCGTCGTCGACTCCAGGGTCATGCCGAAGAGGGTCGCCGTGGCGTCCGGCCGGTTCGGGGTGCGCTCACCCTCGAAGTACGGCTGGAGCACGAGACCGCGCGCCCCGGCCGGGGCCTCGAGCGCGAGTCGACCGAGTTCCGCGTGGTCGACGCCGAGCAGCGCGGCCACCGCGTCGAGGATCCGGGCGGCGTTGAGCGTCGCGATGAGCGGCAGGAACGCGCCGTCGGCGGAGGCGAACCCGGCGACGGTGCCCGAGCTGTCGCGGACCACGGCCGGCGTCACGGCGAACACCGTCCCGCTCGTCCCGATCGACACGACGACGTCGCCGGCCGTCGCCCCGAGCCCGAGGGCGGCTCCCGCGTTGTCACCGGCGCCCGCCCCGATGACGGTGTCCGGCCCGATGATGCCACCGTCGACACCGGTGCCGGCCGACTCCTCCGGCGCGAGCACACGCGGGAGGATCGCATCATGGCCGAGCGCTGCGACGAGTAACTCGCGGTCGTACTCACCGTCGGCGGGCGACCAGTACCCGGTGCCGGAGGCGTCGGATCGGTCGGTCGTCAGTTCGGCGAGGTCCGCGCCGAGTGGGCTCTCGTCGGTTGGGCCGAAGCCGCGCAGACGCCAGCTCAGCCAGTCGTGGGGGAGCGCGACGGCGGCGACCTCGGCGGCGTTCGCGGGTTCGGCATCGCGCAGCCAGCGCAGCTTCGTGATCGTGAAGGAGGCGACGGGGACGCACCCCGTCCGCTGGGCGAGTTCCGCAGCGCCGAACTCCGTGATGAGGTCCGTCGCGGCCTGCGCGCTCCGGGTGTCGTTCCAGAGGAGTGCCGGACGGATGACGCGTCCGTCGACGTCGAGCGCGACCATGCCGTGCTGCTGCGCCGCGACCGACACCGCGGCGACATCTGCCAATCCGCCTGCGGCGGAGGCCGCCTCCTGCAGCGCCTGCCACCACGCGGCCGGGTCGACCTCGGTGCCGGCGGGGTGCGCCGCACGTCCTTCGCGGACGAGTGCTCCCGTCTCGGCGTCGCGGATGACGACCTTGCAGCTCTGGGTGGACGAATCGATGCCGGCGACGAGCGTCATCGCTCTCCCTGTTCTCGGTGGTGGGCGGTCGGGTGACCGCCGGGTCTGCTGTGGGGGTGGAACGCGGAACGGCGTTCCGCCCCCGATCCTCTCGGATCGGGAGACGGAACGCCAGGTTCGCGGGTGTCGGCTAGCGCGCGCCCATGAGGTGGTCGACGGCCAGCTGCTGCAGGCGGACGAACCCGAAGCCCTTGCCGCCGAAGTAGGCGTCGGCGTCGAAGTCCTCGTACGACGAGCGGTCGGCGAGCAGCTGCTCGACGGTCTCGCCGGGGTTGAGCGTCGGCTCGCGCAGCTCGGGCACGCGGGCGGCGGCCAGCGCCTCCTGCACCTCGGGGTCGGCGCGGAACGCCTCGGCGCGCTCCTTGAGCAGCAGGTACATGCGCATGTTGGCGGCTGCGGAGTCCCACACGCCCGTGATGTCCTCGGTGCGGCTCGGCTTGTAGTCGAAGTGCCGCGGGCCGTCGTACGCGGGGCCGCCGTTCACGCCACCGTGCTCGAGGAGGTCGACGAGCGAGAACGCGTTCTGCAGGTCGCCGTGACCGAAGACGAGGTCCTGGTCGTACTTGATGCCCCGCTGGCCGTTGAGGTCGATGTGGTAGAGCTTGCCCTGATACAGCGCCTGGGCGATACCGGCCGTGAAGTTCAGGCCCGCCATCTGCTCGTGGCCGACCTCGGGGTTGATGCCGACGAGCTCCGGGCGCTCGAGGGTCTCGATGAACGCCATCGCGTGGCCGAGCGTCGGGAGCAGGATGTCGCCGCGGGGCTCGTTGGGCTTCGGCTCGATCGCGAAGCGGATGTCGTAGCCCTTGTCGGTGACGTAGTCGCCGAGGAAGTTGACGGCCTCGCGGTAGCGCTCGAGCGCCGCCTGCACGTCCTTCGCGGAGTCGTACTCGGCGCCCTCGCGGCCGCCCCACATGACGAAGGTCTTGGCACCGAGCTCGGCGGCGAGATCGAGGTTGCGGAGCACCTTGCGGAGGGCGAAGCGTCGGACGGCGCGGTCGTTCGAGGTGAAGCCGCCGTCCTTGAAGACGGGCGCGCTGAACAGGTTGGTGGTCACCATCGGCACGATGACGCCGGTGTCGGCGAGCGCCTGCTTGAGGCGGTCGATCTGCTTCTGGCGTTCGGCGTCGGTCGAGCCGAAGGCGAAGAGGTCGTCGTCGTGGAAGGTGAGGCCGTAGGCGCCGAGGTCGTTCAGGCGGGTGACGGCCTCGACCACATCGAGGTCGGGGCGGGTGGGGCCACCGAACGGGTCGGTCCCGTTGTAGCCGATCGTCCAGAGGCCGAAGGAGAACCGATCGGCTTTGGTGGGGGTGAGGCTCATGCGTGCAGTCCTTCAACGTCGTTGGTGAGTGGATGATTTGTTGTTAACCACAACTTATAGTCGAGACTAGCAGATCGTCGGCCTCGCGTCACCGGTCGAAGGTCGCGAAATATTTCGTTAGCATGGGCAGAACTTCTCGCTGGAGAGACGGCCGTCCGGCCCGACGGAGCGGGATCGGAGGACTCGGATGAGCGACGACCTCGCGGTGCAGACCGCTGGACCCGGTGCCGTTGGCGGACGCGCGACCCTGTCGCGCATCGCCAGGGAGGCCTCCGTGTCGGTGTCGACCGCCTCGAAGGTGCTCAACGGGCGGCCGGGGGTGTCGCCGGACACCCGGGAGATCGTCGAACGGCTGCTGGACCGCCACGGGTACAGTCGCCGCGGTGCCGAGCTCGCGCAGGGCTCGCTCATCGAGCTCGTCTTCGAGTACATCGACAGCTCGTGGTCGCTCGAGATCATCCGCGGTGTCGAGAAGGTCGCGCGCCAGCACGGCATGAGCGTCACCCTCACCGAGACGGGCGCTCGGCGTTCGACCGGTGAGGGTTGGGTCGAGAGCATCATCTCGCGGAAGCCGGTCGGGGTCATCCTCGTGTTCTCGGACATCGACCCGGCGTACCGGCGCCAGCTCCACACGCGCAACATCCCGGTCGTCGTGGTCGACCCGGCGGGGGACCCGGGCCCGGAGGTCGCCGCCATCGGCTCCACGAACTGGTCCGGCGGGATGGCCGCGACGCGCCACCTCATCGAGCTCGGTCACCGCAGGATCGGCCTGATCTCGGGCCCGCAGGACCTCATGTGCTCGCGGGCGCGGGTCTCCGGCTACCGGTCCGCGCTCGAGGAGGCCGGGATCCCGCTCGACGAGACGATCCTGCGCCGCGGGGAGTTCATCCCGGAGGCCGGACGCGTCCTGGCGCTCGAACTGCTGCAGCTCGAGGACCGGCCGACCGCGATCTTCGCCGGCAACGACATGCAGGCGTTCGGCGTCTACGAGGCGGCGCGCTCGCTCGGGATCTCGATCCCGGAGCAGCTGTCGGTCGTGGGGTACGACGACGTCCCGCCGGCCAAGTGGGTCGGCCCGGCTCTCACGACCATCCGGCAGCCGCTCATCGAGATGGCCGAGGAGGCGACCCGCCTGGTGCTGAAGCTCCGCTCCGAGACGGTCGACAACATCCGCCTCGACCTCGCCACCTCCCTCGTCGTCCGGGGTTCGACCGCTGCCCCGCCCACCCCCTAGCCCGCGAACTGTCACTCGCCGCTAGTCCCGGCGGTCGGGACTGTGCCGGAGTGACAGTTCGCGGGTAAGGGTGGGGGTGGACGGGCTGGTGATGGGTGCGAAAAGTTTCCAATGCGGGATAGGGAAGTTGCGGGGGAACAGGCGGCGGGGCTAGCTTCAGGGCACCGCAGCGAAGCGATCCGGAACCCCGGGGCCGCAGCTGCGCGAGCAGCTCGGGAGCGTTGCACATGGCGGGAAGCGGACGGCCGGAACTCCGGGTCGCGATGGTCGGATACGGCTTCATGGGAGCCGCACACTCGCAGGCCTGGCGCACCGCACCGCGCTTCTTCGACCTCGACGCGGAACCGGTCATGGCGACGATCGTCGGCCGCAACGCCGAAGCACTCGAAGCGGCCCGCGTGAAGTTCGGCTGGGAGTCGGCCTCGACCGACTGGCGGAGCGTCATCGCCGACCCGTCCATCGACATCGTCGACGTCTGCACGCCCGGCTCCTCGCACGTCGAGATCGCGATCGCCGCCCTCGAAGCCGGCAAGCACGTCCTCTGCGAGAAGCCGCTCGCCAACAGTGTCGAGGAGGCGGAGCTGATGGTCGCCGCGGCCGAGGCGGCGAGGGCCCGCGGCGTCCGCTCCATGGTCGGCTTCAGCTACCGTCGTGTGCCCGCCATCGGGTACGCCCGCCAGCTCATCGCGGCGGGCGCGCTCGGTGACGTCCGTCAGATCCGCGCGCTCTACCTCCAGGACTGGCTGAGCGACGCGGAGGGCCCGATGACGTGGCGCCTCGACAAGGACCAGGCCGGCTCCGGCTCGCTCGGTGACATCGGCGCGCACGCCATCGACCTCGTGCAGCACCTGACCGGTGCCCGACTCGACACCGTCAGCGGGACGCTCGCCACCTTCGTCACCGAGCGACCGCTCCTCGGTGAGACCGTCGGCCTGAGCGGGACCGCCTCGGAGGAACGCGGCGCGGTCACCGTCGACGACGCCGCCTGGTTCACCGCGAAGCTCACGGGCGGACTCGCGGACGGCGCGATCGGTGCCTTCGAGGCCACCCGCTACGCGACCGGCCGGAAGAACGCGCTCCGCATCGAGCTGAGCGGCTCCCGCGGAGCCATCGCCTTCGACCTCGAGCGGATGAACGAGCTCGAGGTGTACGACGCCACCGCTCCTGCCGGTAAGCAGGGCTTCACGCGCATCGTCGTCACCGAGCCGGAGCACCCGTACATGGCCGCCTGGTGGCCGACCGGTCACGGCATCGGCTACGAGCACCCGTTCTCGCACCAGGTGCGCGACCTCGTCCAGGCCATCACCGCCGGCACCGATCCCGAGCCGTCCTTCGCCGACGGGCTGCAGGTCCAGCGGGTCCTGCGTGCCGTCGAGTCGAGTGCGGCGAACGGCAGCGCCTGGACACCCACCGACTGATCCGTCCCCATCGCACCATCAGCAGCAGCACCCACCAAGGAGAGAACGCAATGACGCTTCGTACTTCATCCCGCCGTCGGACCCGACTGGCCGCAGTCGCCCTCGGCGTCTCGGCCCTCATGCTCGGCGCGACCGCCTGCTCCAGCGGCGGCGGCGCCCCGAGTGGCAGTGCCACCCTCTGGGGCCTCACCGGCACCGACGAGGACACCGTCCTCGGCCCGTCGCTCAAGGAGTGGAACGCCGCCAACGCCGACGGCCAGGTCGCCGCGACCTACTTCCAGAACGACGCCTACAAGACCAAGATCCGCACGGCCGTCGGCGCGGGCAGCGCTCCGACCATCATCTACAGCTGGGCGGGCGGCACCCTGAACTCCTATGTGGACGCCGGCAAGGTCGCCGACATCACCTCGGAGACCGCGGACGCGAAGGGCAAGTTCCTCGAGTCCGTCTGGAACCAGGGCGTCATCGACGACAAGGTCTACGCGGTGCCGATGAACGCCACCACGCCGATCATGTTCTACTACAACAAGGACGTCCTGAAGGCCGCCGGGGTCGAGGTCCCGACGAACTTCGACGAGATCGTCGACGCCATCCCCAAGCTCAAGGCCGCAGGCGTGGCCCCGTTCTCGCTCGCCGGTGCCTCCAAGTGGCCGTCGCTCATGTGGGAGGAGTACCTCGTCGACCGCGTCGCCGGACCCGAGGCCTTCAACAAGATCATGGCTGGCGAGGCCGACGCGTGGAGCGACCCCGGCATCATCGAGGCGAACGAGAAGATCCAGGAGCTCGTGAAGGCCGGCGCGTTCGTCGACGGCTACGCCTCGGTCACCGCCGACAGCAACGCCGACGTCGCCCTGCTCTACACGGGCAAGGCCGCGATGATGCTCCAGGGCGCCTGGGTCATGACGACCTTCAAGCAGCAGGCGGCCGAGTTCGCCGAGAAGGGTCTCGGTTACACGACCTTCCCCGCTGTCACGGGTGGCAAGGGCGACCCGTCGAACATCGTCGGCAACCCGTCCGGGTACTTCTCCATCTCCGCCTCGGCGACGAAGGAGCAGAAGGCCAGCGCGCTGAAGTACCTCACCGAGGGCGTGTTCGACAAGGGCTACATCGACCGCATGGTGAAGGCCGGCCAGGTGCCGCCCATCACCGACATCGACTCCGAGATCGCGGACGCCGGCGGCGACTTCGGCACGACCGTCTACGACCTGACGAAGAACGCGAAGAACTTCCAGATGTCGTGGGACCAGGCGCTCCCACCGGCACAGGCGACCGCGCTGCTGACGAACCTCGACCAGCTGTTCAACCTGCAGATCACCCCGCAGGAGTTCTCCGACAACATGAACAAGACGATCGGACAGTGATCTCCCGATGACCGTCACCCGTCCATTGAACGGGGCCCGAGGGGCCGGTGCGGCAGCGATGCGCCGCCGCACCGGCCCCAGCGGCTGGATGGTCGCGCCGGCGCTGGGCTTCTTCCTCGTCTTCGCGATCATCCCGCTCATCGTCGCCCTGTACCTGAGCTTCACCCGCTGGGATGCGATCACCGACCCCGCGTGGGTCGGCCTCGACAACTGGGCTTCCGTCCTCGTCGACCCGGTCGCGATTGACGCCCTCGTCCTCACCCTCAAGGTCATCGTGATCTCCTGGATCGTCCAGACCCCGATCAGCCTGCTGCTCGGGACCTGGACCGCCGGCAAGCAGCGCAACCGGGCCGTCCTCGGCGCGATCTTCTTCCTGCCGCTCCTGCTGTCGTCGGCGGCGACGGCCATCGCGTTCAAGGCGATCCTCGACCCGAACTTCGGCCTGTCGGCGTCGCTCGGCATCCCGTTCCTCAAGCAGGACTGGCTCGGCAACCAGCAGCTCGTGCTCTTCGTCGTGATCTTCATCATCGCGTGGCAGTTCGTGCCCTTCCACACGCTCCTGTTCCAGGGTGGCGTGCGGCAGATCCCGGCGTCCCTCTACGAGGCGGCCGAGATCGACGGCGCGGGGACGGTCAAGCAGTTCTTCCACATCACGCTCCCGCAGCTGCGGTACACGCTCGTGACGTCGTCCACGCTCATGATCATCGGTTCGCTCACCTACTTCGACGTGATCTTCGTGCTCACCGGCGGCGTTCCGAGCGCCGGCACCCGCATCCTCCCGATCCTCATGTACGTGACGGGCTTCTCCGCGAGCCAGTTCGGGCAGGCGAGCGTCATGGCGATCATCCTGGCCGTCATCGGTCTCGCCATCGCCCTGCTGCTCACCAAACTGAGCGGCTTCGCCAAGATGGACAGTCAGCAGGAGGGCCTCTGATGTCAGCGACCAACCCACTCACGAAGCCCGGTGCGCTCCCGACCGGGAGCCTCGACACGGTCAGCGTCTCGACCGCCGGGTCCAAGCGCGGACGCCCGAGCGAGCACGAGACGCGCGGCAGGCGCCCCCGCGGTGCCCGCCGTAAGCCGAACATCATCGGCGGGATCGGCGCATGGATCTGGCTGCTCATCATCGTGCTGCCGATCTACTACATCGTCATCACGAGCGTGCGCCCGCAGGCCGGGTTCTTCTCGAGCAACCAGCTCATCCCGCCCACCGACCCGACCCTCGACGGCTACGCCCTCGTCCTGCAGAGCGACTTCTTCCTGTACCTCGGCAACAGCGTCGTCATCACCGTCGCGAGCGTCGCCGTCACCGTGTTCGTCTGCCTCATGGCCGCGTACGCGATCGTGCGCACCAACTCCCGGTTCACGCGGGGAGCGTTCTCGTTCTTCCTGCTCGGCCTCGCGATCCCGCTGCAGGCGACGATCATCCCGCTGTTCTACATGCTCAGCAAGGCGGGACTCTACGACACCCTCCTGGCGCTGATCCTGCCGTCGATCGGCTTCGCGGTGCCCGTCACCGTGCTCATCCTGTCGAACTTCATCCGCGACATCCCCAAGGAGCTGTTCGAGTCGATGACCGTCGACGGGGCGTCGAGCTGGCGGACCCTCGTCTCGCTCGTCCTCCCGCTCGCCCGGCCGGCGATCGTCACGGTCGCGCTCTACAACGCGCTCAACGTGTGGAACGGCTTCCTGTTCCCGCTCGTGCTCACGCAGTCGCCGAGCAACCGGGTGCTGCCGTTGTCGCTGTGGACGTTCCAGGGCTCCTTCAGCGTGAACGTGCCGGCCGTGCTCGCCGCCGTGGTGCTGTCGACCCTGCCGATCTTCATCCTGTACCTGTTCGGCCGACGCCAGTTGATCAGTGGCATGACCGCCGGCTTCAGCAAGTAGTGCCGGTCGCGAGTCGACCGGAGACGGAACCACCCCCTGAGAGGAACACATGACTGACAAGCAGGCGCTCGTGGTGCGAGGCGGCTGGGACGGGCACATGCCCGTCGAGACGACCGCGGCCTTCATCCCCTTCCTGGAGGCGAACGGGTTCACCGTCCGCGTCGAGGACGGGACCACCGTCTACACGGACACCGACTACCTCGACACGGTCGACCTCATCGTGCAGATCAACACGATGAACACCATCGAGCCGGAGGAGTTCGCCGGCCTGCAACGCGCCGTCCTGAACGGGACGGGCATGGCCGGTTGGCACGGAGGGATCGCGGACTCCTACCGCAACAACGCCGACTACCTCCACATGATCGGTGGCCAGTTCGCGCACCACGCCGGCAAGGACCCGGCCGAGCGGACGGGGGAGCAGTCCGACAACTACATCCCCTACACCGTCCACATCACCGAGTACGGCCGGACGCACCCCATCACCGAGGGGATCGAGGACTTCGACCTCGTCACCGAGCAGTACTGGGTGCTGAGCGACGAGTACAACGACGTCCTCGCGACGACGACGCAGGAGGTGCGGCCCTGGGACGCGTGGAACCGTCCCGTCACGGCGCCCGCCATCTGGACCCGCCAGTGGGGGAAGGGCAGGATCTTCGTGTCCGCGCCCGGCCACCGCATCGAGATCGTCGAAGACCCGAACGTCCGCACCATCATCGAAAGGGGCCTGCTGTGGGCAGCACGCTGAACGGGTCATCGGAGAGCACGGGAGGGTCCGTCCTCCGGGTCGGCGTCATCGGCGTCGGCAACATCTCGAAGCAGTACTTCGCCGAGTTCCCGAAGCTCCCGAACCTCGAGCTCGTCGTCGTCGCGGACCTCGACCTCGCCCGCGCCGCGGAGGTCGCCGCCGAACAGGGCGTGCGGTCGTCGAGCGTCGACGAACTGCTCGCCGACCCCGAGGTCGACGTCGTCCTGAACCTCACCATCCCGGCCGCGCACGCCGAGGTCGCGCTCCGGGCCCTCGAGGCCGGCAAGCACGTCTACGGGGAGAAGCCCCTCGCGCTGTCGACCGCCGAGGCACGACCGGTGCTCGAGCTCGCGGCGGCGAAGGGCCTCCGCGTCGGCAGCGCGCCGGACACCGTCCTCGGGTCCGGGGTCCAGACGGCGCTCGCCGTGCTCGACAGCGGCGCCATCGGTCGGCCGATCGCCGCAGCCGTCGCCTGGAGCGCCCCGGGACATGAGCTGTGGCACCCGGCCCCCGCGTTCTACTACCAGCCGGGTGGCGGACCGCTCCTCGACATGGGGCCGTACTACCTGACGAGCCTCGTGTCGTTCTTCGGTCCCGTCGTGCGGGTGTCGGGCGCGGTCGCGCGGTCGGATCGTGAGCGGTCGGTCGCGACCGGAGCGCTGGCCGGGACGCCGATCCCGGTGCACGAGGAGGTCGACACGCACGTCACCGCGATCCTCGAGCACGCGAACGGGGTGGTCTCGACCGTGACGGTCTCGTTCGAGGTGTGGGCGAGCCGCGTGCCGCTCTTCGAGGTCTACGGGACGGGCGGGACGGTCGCCGTGCCCGACCCGAACCGGTTCTCGGACCCGGTGGAGATCGCGACGGCCGACGACCGCACCTGGCGGGCTGTCCCCGACAGCGCCGGCTTCGTCGACGCCGGGCGCGGGGTCGGCCTGTCGGACCTGGCCGAGGCGATCGAACAGGACCGACCGCATCGGGCATCGGGCGACCTCGCGTTCCACGTGTTGGAGATCATGGAGGCGATCATCGTCGCCGGTCGTGAGCACCGCGTCGTGGAACTGACGAGCACCGTCTCCCGCCCGGCGCCGGTGCTGCAGCCCGCCTCCGTCGCCTGAGTTCCTCCCCTTCCCCCTGCCCGCGAACTGTCACTCGGCGCTGGTCCGGACGGCTGGAACTGTGCCGGAGTGACAGTTCGCGGGCAAGGGAGGGGACCGGATGGTGTGCGAGGATGGGCTGATCCGAGCACACATTTGGGGGAATGATGGCGTTCACACGAGCACACCGACGTCCGGTCGGCACCGTCCTGGCGATCGCAGCAGCACTCGCGTTGGCCGGATGCTCGGGCGGCGCGGGAGCATCGACGCCCGCACCGACCGAGACCGTCACCACGTCGGCCACGCCGACACCGTCGCCGACGCCGACACCCACCGGTCCCGACCTCGCCGATCCCACGTCCTGGATCGTGTCGTTCACCGGGCTCGGCCCGATCGAGGTCGGCGCACCGATCGAAGGCACGGCGTCGTTCATGACCGCCTTCACCGTCGCGACGCAGGAGGCGTGCCCGTGGGTGACCGCCTACGCCGCCGACGGGCTGCCCTCCGTCTGGCTCCCCGATCCGCAGAGCACCGGCGTCGTGGGCCAGATCGTCCTGCAGGCGTGGGGCGGGCCCGCGTCTGCGGCGGTTGGAGCCTCCCCGACGACCGCTGAGGGCGTGGGCGTCGGATCCACCCTCGAGGAACTCCGGACCGCCTACCCGGCGCTCACCGAGCAGCAGGGCAAGTACGCCGTGTTCTACGCCGTCACCGACGACGCCGGACACTGGATCAACTTCTCCGTGACCGACGACCTCGTCGACGGCATCGTGGTCCGCGACGAAGCGAAGATCGACAGCGAGTACTGCGGCTGATCCGCCTCAGCGGGCGACCGGGACGACCCGGACGTCCCTGAGCGCGCCGTCTTCGACCCACGCGGTCATCATCGTGCACTCCGGTTGACGACGGCGGTCCGTCGGCGACCCGGGGTTGAGCAGACGCAGGCCGGCGGGCGAAACCGAGTCCCACGGGATGTGGCTGTGTCCGAAGACCAGGACGTCGGTGTCGGGGAAGGCCTCGTCGGCCCGTCGCTCGCGACCGGTCGCCGCCCCCGTCTCATGGACCACGGCGAACCGCAGCCCGTCGAGTTCGAAGCGCGCGACCTCGGGAAGGCGCGCGCGGAGACCTGGGCCGTCATTGTTGCCGAAGACACCGACGAGGCGGGCAGCCCGGGCCTCGAGGGCGTCGAGGGTCGCCTCGTCGACCCAGTCACCCGCGTGGACGACGACGTCTGCTGCGTCGACGGCGGCCCAGGCCGCGTCCGGCAGGGCCTTCGCCCGCTTCGGCAGGTGGGTGTCGGCGAGGAGGAGCAGCGAGGTCGGCATGTTCCCACGGAAGCGGATCGCGCCGACCTCGTCAACCGGGTGGTGCCCCCGCGCCTGTCCACCGGCACGGGGGCCGGGCCGTGGACCCCCGTTCACGGACACTCCCGCAGGAGGGGCGACTAGGGTGATCCCATGCCCGCAACCGACCTTCGCTTCTCCGGGAGGATCGCCGGCTACGGCACCACGGGTGGCGTCCGCATCGTCCTCGGGCTCTGGTCCACCTCGCCGTTCGGCTCGTTCGCCGACGCGATGATCGAGGACTCCCGCGGCAAACGCCTGCTGCTCGCGCCGACCCAGGAGATCGCCGACTTCATCTCCTCCACGTACACCTTCGACGACGTCGAGATCGGCACCGTCGGCTGGACCCGCCTACCGACGGGGCTCCGCTTCGTGGGCGGTCCGCTCGACACGACCCTCCGCATCGGCGGGAGCTCTCCGCTCGGTCGTGCGCTCCGGGTCGTCCCCAAACCCGTGGCCGTGAACCCCGTCTGGCTGCAGACGATCGACCCCCTCGCCCGCGTGCTCCAACCCGGCGCCCGGACGGCGGGCTCCGCAGGCAACGGTCGACGCGAGTACTACGGCGTGACCGGCGCCCGCCGCATCACCGCCGCCACCGCGAGCTGGTCCGGTGCCGACCTCGGCACCCTCGCCCGACTCGACCCGCCCGTGCGCTTCGGCTTCGGCTCCGCGCCGGCCGACCCGCACCTCGTCGACATCGTGACCACGGTCCGCCAGCCCGCGTGAGCTGGTCGGGCGTCGCGCTGCTCACCCGCTAGCCGCTAGCCGGTGCCGGCGTCGCAGGAGGAGATCCGCGCGGTGGCAGGACGTCACTCACCCGAACGTCCTGGCGCCGTGCCGATCTCCTGCTCCCGCGCCGCGGACCATCCAGACGTCGACCTCGTCCTCGCGTTCGAGCGTGAAGCCGTGGCGCTCGTAGAGGCGGCGGGCCGGGCTGCCCTGCAAGACGTTCAGGCGGAACGGGCGCGGGTCGCCGTCGTCGGCCAGGAGCCATGCGAGCACCGCGGTGCCGAGGCCCGCGCCCTGGTGTTCGGGCGCCAGATAGAAGTGCTCCAGCCACCGCTCGTCGGGTTCCGGGCGGAGGGCGACCAGCCCGGCCGTGATGCCCTCGACCTCGATCACCGAGGTGTGTTCCGGTCGATATCCGCTGAGGAAGCGCTGACGCACGCGGGTCTCGTCGTAGCGACCGAGGCGCTCGAGGTCGGGTCGCATGACGACGGCACGCAACTCGACCATCCAGGTCGAGTCGTCGATGGTGGCGGGGCGGAGTGTCCAGGCGGCGGGCATCCGTCCAGTCAACCATCCGTGGCCGGAAGCGGGTGAACCGGCGTGTGCTCGGATAGGGGACACTGGAGGGATCGAGCAGAGGGTGTGCGTGTGAGCGAGTCGACAGCGGTCGGGGCGGGTCCAGCGGGCGGACCCGGCATGGGGAGCGGACTCGACTCGGTGCGCCGTCGCAACCTCGGCCGGATCGTCGAGCTCGTGCATCAGGGCGGCGTGCAGTCGCGGTCGGCGCTCACGAGGACGACCGGGCTCAACCGGTCCACGGTCGCCGCGCTCGTCACGGAACTCGCCTCGATCGGAATCGTCACGGAGTCCGTCCCGGTCGGTGGGCAGGGTGTCGGCCGGCCGTCGCCACTCGTCTCGGCCGGCTCGCGAGCCGTCGCCTTCGCAGCGAACCCGGAACTCGACGCGATCACGGTGGCGGCCGTGCGACTCGGCGGCGAGGTCCTCGAGCGTGTACGTCGCGAGGTCGACACGACACCGTCGGCGGCCGAGGCGACGGCGATCATCGCGCAACTGGTCGCGGAACTCGCCGACCGCCTGCCCGAAGAAGCTCTCGGCGGCGGTGGGATCGGGCTGGCGGTCCCCGGTCTCGTCCGGGACGCCGACGGGGTCGTCCGGCTCGCACCGCACCTCGGGTGGGTCGACGAGCCCTTGGTCGAACGGCTGCGTGCCGCGACCGGTCGTGCGGTGTTCGCGGCCAATGACGCGAGTCTCGGCGCCCGGGCGGAGCGGACCTTCGGGGCGGGACGCGGTATCGACGACCTCGTCTACCTGAACGGTGGCGCGAGCGGTATCGGTGGTGGCATCATCGCCGGCGGCCGACCGGTCGGGGGCGCGCGCGGCTACGCGGGGGAGTTCGGCCACACCTCGGCGACGACCGCCGGAAATGCGCTCGAAGACGCCGTGCGACGCAGCGAGCTCCTCCGTGTCGCCGGTCTCACCGCCGGGGACGACGCGGTCCTCGAAGCGGCGCTCGCCGAGGGTATCGCGGCCGATCCGGCCGGGGCGATGCGGGAGGAGGTCGTCCGGCAGGCCAGGACGCTCGGACGGGCGCTCGCCGGCACGGTGAACATCCTCGACCCCGAACTCGTCGTCCTCGGTGGTCATCTCGGGATCGTGCTCGAACTGGCGTCGGAGGAGTTGCACGACGCGGTCCGTGAGCGGGCGCTCGTCCCGCCGTTCGAGGACGTCACGATCGTTCGTGCGGAACTCGGCCAGGACCTCCTGCTCATCGGTGCCGCGGAACTCGCGTTCGATCGACTCATCGCGGACCCCGCCGCCTGGTGATCGTCGCCCTGGGTGCTGTCGGCCTGGTGGTCAGCGCGGTGCGCCGGCGTGAGATGTGCTCACCCGGCGTCAGCGCGGTGCGCTGACGCGAGGTCACCCGAACAGGCGTGGGCGCGGGGCGTGGACTCGAGCGCGGGTCTCCAGAGGGGCGCGCTCACGCGTGCGACCCGCGCTCACGTCAGCGCACCGCGCTGGCGCCACCACGACACACCACGACGACACGAGGGTCAGAAGGCCGGGCGACCGGTCGACTTCCGTACGATCAGCTCCGGCTCGATCGTGCCGCGGTAGCCGACGGCGTCGACCTCGAGGTTGCCGAGCAACCGCGCGACACAGCGACGCCCCAGCTCGTCGAAGTCCTGGCGCACCGTCGTGAGCGGCGGCCAGAAGTGCGGTGCCTCCGGGATGTCGTCGAACCCCACGATCGACACGTCGCGCGGCACGTCGTACCCCTCGTCGCGGATCGCATGGATGAGACCGAGCGCCATCTGGTCGTTCGACGAGAAGATCGCGGTGAAGTCGCGCACGCGCATGAGTTCGATCCCGGCGCGATAGCCGAAGTCGGCGGTCCAGTCACCGAGGATCGGCGCGGTCGTCGGCACGTCCTGCGCGCTCATCTCGGCGAGGAAGCCGTGCATGCGCGCCTCCGCCTCGATCCAGTCCTGCGGGCCGGCGAGATGGTAGATGTTCCGATGCCCGAGCTCGATGAGGTGCCGCGTCGCCAAGCGTCCACCGGCGACCTGGTCGACACCGATCGAGTGGTCGTCGAGGTCACCGCCGGACTGCACCGCGATGAACGGCACCCGTACCTGCAGCTCCTCGATCGCCCGGAACACCCGGACCTGCGGTGCGATGACCACGATGCCGTCGACCGACTGCGCGAGCAGATGCTCGACGGCGGCGACGATCGACGCGTCGGAGACGTCGGGCAGGTTGGCCGTGCTGACGAGGTACCCGGCGTCCTTGCTCGCGTTCTCGATCGCCTGGATCATGCTCGCCGGACCGTACTGCGACCGCTGGCTCGCGAGCACGCCGATGGTCCGCGACCGACTCGTCACGAGTGCCCTGGCGGCCCGGTTCGGACGGTAGTTGACCTCGTCCATGACGGCGAGGACCCGGTCGCGGGTGGAGTCGCGGATGCTCGGATGGTTGTTGAGCACCCGTGAGACCGTCTGGTGGGAGACCCCGGCCAGGCGCGCGACATCGCGGATATTGGGGGCTCGCCCCCGTTCGGCGTCGTCGCTCACGGATTCCTCGGACCTCGATGTGCACGGTCACATTTCGTGCTGCACCCATTATGCACACGCGTCAGGCCCCCCGACGGATCGGGTCCCCCAGGGCGCGTGGAGCCACGGAGGGGTCCGCGACGGTACCGTTGGGGGATGGATACCGAAAGCGTCGCCCGCGTCATCGAAGCCACCGACTTCTCGGGCGTCGTGCTCGTCAAGCGCGGTGACGAGACGCTCTTCGAGGCCGCCCGAGGCCTCGCCTCGAGGGAGCGCGACGAACCCATCACGCTCGACACCCGCTTCGACACGGCCTCCATCACGAAGCTCTTCACCGCCGCCGCCGTGCTCCAGCAGGTGGACGCCGGACACATCGACCTCGACGAGTCGATCCACGAGTACGTCGACCTCGACGGCACGACCATCCGCCGCGACGTCCAGCTGCTCCACCTGCTCACCCACACCTCCGGCATCGCCGACGACGCCGACGAGACGGCCGGCGAGAGCTACGACGACCTCTGGGCGGAGCGCCCGGCCTCGTCGATCCGCGAGACCGCCGACCTCCTGCCGCTCTTCGCCGACAAGGAGCCGCTCGCAGCCCCCGGCGAGGAGGCGAACTACGTCAACGCGGGCTACGTGCTGCTCGGGCTCGCGCTCGAGGGCGTGACGGGGCTGCCCTACCGCCAGCTCGTCGAGCAGCAGGTGTTCGCGCTCCTCGGCATGGACCACTCGGGCTTCGTGGACCGCCGGACGGGCGAGCCCGGTCTGGCCGAGGGCGGCGACGTCGACGACGACGGCGTCTGGCACTCGAACGCCGACGCGTTCCCGCCGCTCGGCGGCCCGGACGCCGGTGCGCAGTCCACCGCGGCCGACCTCATCACCTTCCTCCGCGCCGCCCGCGACGCGAAGATCCTCACCGCCGAGCTGACCGAGGAGTTCACCTCCCCGCAGGTCGAGGTCGACGAGGAGATCTCCTACGGCTTCGGTTTCGAGTTCGACGTCGACGAGAACGGCCAGGTGCGATCGATGTACCTCGACGGTGTCAATCCCGGTGCGAGCGGCATCGTGCGCACCTACTTCGGCCCGACCGCCGCCGACGCGATCGACGTCGTCGTGCTGTCGAACTCCGAGGACGGCGCCTGGGACGTCATCCGCGCGATCGACGCCGAACTCTAGGCGCCCACTGGGATCTGCCGGACACGTCCCCGGTTTCCGGCCATGCCGATCGGGGCGTACCTGCGCCCCCGGCACGTGCGTGCGCGGGCACGCTGAGAGCGCGACCATGCCCCGACCGTCGCCGGTTATGAAAATGAGACCCATCCCGACTTGACATCAGGTGGAGGTCTGGGGCTATCGTGTGACACACAATGTGAACGGTCACATTCGGAGTGACGAGGAAGTCGACGTGGGAACGAAGCGCAATGGAGCGAGCAGGTCGGCGATGAGCCGCCTCCCGATCCACGGCACCGATCGATCCGACCACAGCTCCCTCTCGGCCCGGCTCTCCGCCGGCCACCTCTCCCTGCACCCTCGCCGGCACCACGACGAGGCGCCCGCACCCGCACCCGCGAACGCCACGTAACCGACGAGCGGCCTCGATGAGCTGGACACATCGGAGCCGACAGACCTGCGCATGACAATGACGTCCAAGCAACTCCCTAGGGAAGGAACCACACAGTGAAGAAGAGAATGCTCCTCGCCACGCTGGCCGCAGGCACGATGATCGTGTCGCTCGCCGGCTGCTCCGGCGGCGCAAGCGGCGGATCGGGCGGCGGCGAAGGCGACGGCAAGCTCGTCGGCGTCGCGATGCCCACCAAGAGCTCCGAGCGCTGGATCCAGGACGGCAACGCCGTCAAGGAGCAGCTGGAGAAGGAGGGCTTCAAGGTCGACCTGCAGTACGCCGAGGACGACATCCCAACCCAGGTCTCGCAGATCGAGAACATGATCACCAAGGGCGCCTCCGTCCTGATCATCGCCTCGATCGACGGCACCACGCTCACGAGCGTGCTGCAGGAGGCCAAGGACGGCGACATCCCCGTCATCGCCTACGACCGCCTGATCCGCGACAGCGAGAACGTCGACTACTACGCGTCGTTCGACAACTACAAGGTCGGCGTGCAGCAGGCCAACTCGGTCCTCAACGGCCTCGGCCTCGTCGACCTCGAGGGCAAGCCCACCGAGGGCGCACCCGCCGGTCCGTTCAACATCGAGATGTTCGCCGGCTCGCCCGACGACAACAACGCCACGTTCTTCTGGGACGGCGCTCAGGACACCCTGAAGCCGTTCATCGACGCGGGCACCCTCAAGGTCGCCAGCGGCCAGACCTCCTTCGAGCAGGCTGCAACGCTCCGTTGGGACGGTGAGACCGCGCAGAAGCGCATGGAGAACATCCTCACGTCGACCTACTCCGACGGCAGCAAGGTCAACGCGGTCCTGTCGCCCTACGACGGCATCTCGCGAGGCATCATCTCGGCGCTGACCGACGCCGGCTACTCGGTGGGCGACGGCTGGCCCGTCATCTCCGGCCAGGACGCCGAGCTCGACTCGGTCAAGGCCATCGAGTCCGGCGAGCAGTACGCGACCATCTTCAAGGACACCCGCCAGCTCGCTGCCGAGGCCGTCAAGATGGCCGTCGCCGTGCTGAACGGTGAGAAGCCCGAGGTCAACAACACCGAGGACTACGACAACGGCAAGAAGGTCGTCCCGTCCTTCCTCCTCGAGTCGCAGATCGTCGTCAAGGACAACATCAAGGAGGTCCTCGTGGACTCCGGGTACTGGACCGAAGACGAGATCAAGGGCTAGTCAGTCCTGTTCCTCCCCGCTCTCCGGGGTCGGCTCATCCCGACCCCGGAGGGCACCCCCGCTTCACCTCGCACTTCGACAGGCTCAGTGACCGGAGTCCGGCTCAGTGACCGGAGTCCGGCTCAGTGTCCGGAGTCCGGCTCAGTGACCGGACCGACCCGGTCCCTGAGCCTGTCGAAGGGCAAGAGCGGACACCATCGCACCTCGACCACCTGTAAGGAGACACGGTGTCAGGCGAGACCACGAGCATCCTCGAGATGCGCAACATCATCAAGACCTTCCCCGGCGTCAAGGCCCTCTCGAACGTCACGCTCGATGTGCAGCGCGGTACCGTGCACGCCATCTGCGGTGAGAACGGCGCCGGCAAGTCGACGCTCATGAAGGTGTTGTCCGGCGTCTACCCGTTCGGCACCTACGAGGGCGACATCGTCTTCGAGGGCGAGACGATGGAGTTCAAGGACATCCGCGACTCGGAGTCCAAGGGCATCGTCATCATCCACCAGGAGCTGGCCCTCAGCCCTTACCTCTCCATCGCGGAGAACATCTTCCTCAACAACGAGCTGAAGGGGCCGCTCGGCCTCATCGACTGGAACCGCACCAACCAGGAGGCGGCAGCACTGCTCGCCCGGGTCGGCCTGCGGGAGAACCCGACGACCAAGATCCTCGAGATCGGCGTCGGCAAGCAGCAGCTCGTCGAGATCGCGAAGGCCCTCTCGAAGCGCGTCAAGCTCCTCATCCTCGACGAGCCGACCGCAGCATTGAACGACGAGGACTCCGACCACCTGCTCGACCTGATCCTGCACCTCAAGGAGCAGGGCATCACGTCGATCATCATCAGCCACAAGCTCAACGAGATCAAGAAGGTCGCCGACACCGTCACGGTCATCCGCGACGGCAAGACCATCGAGACGATCGTGAAGAACGACGTCACCGAAGAGCGCATCATCAAGGACATGGTCGGCCGCGACCTCGAGCACCGCTACCCGGACCACACGCCGAACATCGGCGAGGAGATCCTGCGCGTCGAGGACTGGACCGCCCACCACCCGCAGGACCCGACCCGCGTGATGGTGGACGCCGTCAACCTCAACGTCCGCGCCGGTGAGATCGTCGGCATCGCCGGCCTCATGGGCGCCGGCCGCACCGAGTTCGCGATGAGCCTGTTCGGTCAGTCGTACGGCAGCCGGATCAGCGGCAAGGTGTTCAAGAACGGCACCGAGATCCGCACGCGCACGGTGTCCGAGGCGATCGACAACGGCCTCGCCTACGCCACCGAGGACCGCAAGTACTACGGCCTCAACCTCATCGAGGACATCAAGCGGAACATCTCGATGGCCTCGCTGAAGAAGCTCGAACGCGGCGGACTCGTCAACGACAACGAGGAGTACAAGGTCGCCGAGGAGTACCGGAAGAGCATGAACATCAAGGCTCCGAACGTGCTCGCGAAGACCGGGAAGCTCTCGGGCGGCAACCAGCAGAAGGTCGTCCTCTCGAAGTGGATCTACTCCGACCCCGACGTCCTCATCCTCGATGAGCCCACCCGAGGCATCGACGTCGGCGCGAAGTACGAGATCTACACGATCATCAACCGCCTCGCCGCCGAGGGGAAGGGCGTCATCGTCATCTCCTCCGAGCTCCCCGAGCTCATCGGCATCTGCGACCGCATCTACGCCCTCAGCGAGGGCCGCATCACCGGCGAACTGCCGATCGAGGAAGCGAACCCCGAAGCGCTCCTCAAGCTCATGACCATGGAGAAGCCCCGCTGACGCGGGCGCGGACGGATCGAAGGAGAACCGCAATGTCCGATCTGGACACCAAACCCACCGTCCCGGCAGGCGACGGTACCGCCGCCGGCGGCCTCGTCAACCCGGCCACCAACCGCTTCACGAGCTGGCTGACCCACATCCTCAGCGACCTCGGCAAGAACGGCATCTTCATCGCCCTCCTGCTCGTCGTCGTGTTCTTCGCCGTCATCACCGACGGCATCCTGCTGCGGCCGCAGAACATCTCCAACCTGATCGTGCAGAACGGATACATCCTCGTCCTCGCGATCGGCATGGTGATGGTCATCATCGCCGGCCACATCGACCTGTCGGTCGGTTCCGTCGCGGCGTTCGTCGGTGCGGTGTCCGGTGTGTTCGCCGTGCAGATGCAGATGCCGTGGTGGATCGCGGTCATCCTGTCGCTCGCCATCGGCGCGCTCGTCGGTGTCTGGCAGGGATTCTGGATCGCCTACGTCGGGATCCCGGCGTTCATCGTGACCCTCGCCGGCATGCTCATCTTCCGCGGCCTCGCGCTCGTGGTCCTCGGCAACGCCAACATCGGTTCCTTCCCGGCGGAGTACCGCGCGCTCGGCAACGGCTTCCTGAACGACGTGTTCGGTGACTTCCCGATCGACCCGCTCACGCTCGGGATCGGCGTCATCGCCGTCGTCGGCCTCGTCGTGCAGCAGGTCCGCACGCGCCTCGGCCGTCAGAAGTACGGCCAGGACACCGAGCCCTTCCCGTGGTTCGTCGCCAAGCTCGTCCTCATCATCGCGGGCATCGGCTTCTTCGTGTACTCGCTCGCGGCGTACAAGGGCATCCCGGTCACGCTCATCGTCCTGGCGGTCCTCGTGCTCGTCTACGGCATCGTCATGAACCGCTCGGTCTTCGGCCGCCACATCTACGCGATCGGCGGCAACCGTCACGCCGCGGAGCTGTCCGGCATCAAGACCCGCAAGGTCGACTTCTTCCTGTTCGTCAACATGGGCTTCCTCGCGGCGCTCGCGGGCCTCATCTTCACGGCCCGCCTGAACCTCGCCGGTCCGAAGGCCGGTGACGGCTTCGAGCTCGAGGCGATCTCCGCCGCCTTCATCGGTGGAGCCGCGGTGCAGGGTGGTGTCGGTACCATCGGCGGCGCGATCATCGGTGGTCTCATCATCGGTGTGCTGAACAACGGTATGTCGATCATCGGCCTCGGCATCGAGTGGCAGCAGGCCGTTAAGGGTCTCGTGCTGCTGCTGGCCGTCGCGTTCGACGTCTACAACAAGCGCCGCAGCGGCGGACGCTGATCCCGAGGTCCGCGACCGCGGAACCCGGATCGATCCGACGCATGGACATCCACCACGGAGGCGAGAGCACCGGCGACCTGGCCGGTGCCCTCGCCTCCGTGCGTGGTGGCGAGGCGACCGCCCCGCCCGAGTCCTCGTCGGCCATGCCGGCGCTCGCCGTCCTGCGGGACGGCACGCCGCTGCTGGAGGTGCCCTTCAGCACGGTGCACGCCGTGCTCGGCCCGGTCTCCGCGCTCCGGCGCCTGATCGCGCGGTTGTCCGGGACGGCTCCCGTCCCGCGCGGCGTGACCAGGTCGTCCGGTTCCGAGACAGTGCTCGTCGCCGGTCGACCGGCGCGGTTGTCGTCCCGGGCCGCATCGAGCGCCTCCGGGGTGGCCGTCGTGACGGCCGGGCAGGCCATCAGCTGGTCGCAGACCATCGGCGAGAACGTGCTGCTCGGTTCCGAGCGTGCCGCGGGCCTGCGGGAGACGGTCATGCGGCTCCTCCGAGGACCGTCCGCCGACCGGACGTCCGTGGGGCGGAGCGATGCCGCGCGGATCCACCGCGCTCTGCGTGTCGTCGGCCTCGACCGGTCACCCGCGGACCCCGCCGGTGCCCTGTCGGTCGTGGAGCGTCGGCTCGTGGAGCTGGCCAGGGCCGTCGCCGCGGAGGCGTCCCTCATCGTGATCGACGACAGCGGACCCGCGCTTCGAGCGGACGAGGTCGAGCGCTGGCGGCAGGCGATGGTCGAGGTGGCCCGAGTTCCTCGAACCGCCGGCCCAGCACCCGGCGTCCTGCTCGCGACCGGGGCCGTCACCGGGCTGGCGGGCGTCGCATCGACCGCGACCGTGCTGGCCGTCGGCGGTGCGCACTCGCCCTCGATCCGACTGACTCCCGACAGCGGTGAACGCGAGGTGCTCGAAGCCTTGGCCGATGGTGCGCTCGCCCTCGACGCCGCAGGTCCGGCCGGGGCCCGCGCGTGGACATCGGGCACCGAGACGGTTCCCACGGATCGGGTGTCGGGCACCGGCCTCGCCGTCGAACACTGGACCGCGAGCCACCCGGCGGACCCCGAGCGGACCGTCGTCGACGACCTCTCCTTCGCCTGTGCACCGGGGGAGGTGCTCGGGCTGTTCGGTCCGCCCGACTCCGGTGCCGGGGAAGTGTTGCTGAGCGTCTTCGGTCGGTCGTACGGTGCGCGGACCCGTGGTTCGGTGGCGCTCGACGGTGCGGCGGTCGACGTCTCGACGACGGACCTGGCGCGCGCCGCGGGGGTGCTCTACACGACCGAGCATCCGATCCGCTTCGACCTCTCCTTCCTCGGCGGAGTGCCGTCGAGTGTCTCCCCGGACGCCCTCACGAGGATGGTCAGGCTCGGTGTTGCCGACGCGCGCCGCGACTACCGGGCGACCACCGTGCCGAGCGGCCTGGTCGCCGCACTCCCCGGCGTGCACCGCGGGCCGGACGCCGACCAGTTCACCGAGTCGCTCCGGATCATCGCGGACACGGGGGCCCGCGCCGTCCTGCTCGCCGAACCGTTCGGCGCGACGGGCGTCCCCGACTCCGAGGACGGACGTCGGCGGGCTGAGCGGTGCTCCCTGATCCGATCGCTCGCGGCGTCCGGCCGGGCGGTCGTCGTCTCGAGCGAGGACCCAGCGGCGCTCGCGGCCGTCTGCGACCGGGTCGTCGCCGTCCGCGCGGGCCGGATCGTGGGGACCGTCGGCGCTGCTGACGCGCCGGATCCCGAGCCGCTCGACGCACGCGCCGTCATCGAGACGATGGGCGGTCTCGCATGAGTCGAGATCGCGTCGTCCTGTGCATGGCCACGGCAATATACAACGTTGTACACTGGAGTGCGGCCCAGCCCTGATCCACCCGAACGAGCAGCCGCCCCCACCCGCTTCACCACAGCATCGCGAATCAACCGAGCACCAGATCGACGAAGGAGTCCCACCGGTGAACACCGAGCAGAACCCGGCCGCCAGCGCCCCCGAGCAGGCGACAGCGACGCACGCCGAGACCTACACGATCGGCGTCGACTTCGGCACGCTGTCCGGCCGAGCCGTCGTCGTGCGAGTGTCCGACGGCGCCGAACTCGGGTCGGCGGTGCTCGACTACCCGCACGCCGTCATGGATCGGGAGCTCGCCTCCACCGGCGCCGCGCTGCCGCCCGACTGGGCGCTGCAGGTGCCGGCCGACTACGTCGCCGTCATGCAGTCCGCCGTGCCGCGCGCCGTCGAGGCCGCCGGGATCGACCCCGCCGCCGTCATCGGCATCGGCACCGACTTCACCGCCTGCACGATGGTCCCCGTCATCGCCGACGGGACGCCGCTCAACGAGCTGCCCGAGTACGCCGATCGCCCGCACGCCTACGTGAAGCTGTGGAAGCACCACTCCGCGCAGCCGCAGGCGGACCGCATCAACGAGCTCGCCGCCGAGCGGGGCGAGTCCTGGCTGCCGCGATACGGCGGGCTCATCTCGAGCGAGTGGGAGTTCGCCAAGGGCCTCCAGCTCCTCGAGGAGGACCCCGAACTCTACGAGCGCATGGACCACTGGGTCGAGGCGGCCGACTGGATCATCTGGCAGCTCACCGGCACCTACGTCCGCAACGCCTGCACCGCCGGCTACAAGGGCATCTACCAGGACGGCGCCTACCCGAGCCACGAGTTCCTCGCGGCCCTCAACCCCGCCTTCGAGCGCTTCGCCGACGACAAGGTCGCGCACGAGATCGGTGAGCTGGGCGCCGCCGCCGGCACCCTCTCGGCCGAGGCCGCTGCGTGGACCGGTCTCCGCGAGGGCATCGCGGTCGCGGTCGGGAACGTCGACGCGCACGTCGCGGCACCCGCGGCGCAGGCCGTCTCGCCCGGCCAGATGGTCGCGATCATGGGCACCTCCACCTGCCACGTCATGAACGGCGACGTCCTCCGCGAGGTCCCGGGC
Organism: Plantibacter sp. MCCC 1A11337; assembly: GCF_013349365.1. Classification (NCBI taxonomy): domain Bacteria; kingdom Bacillati; phylum Actinomycetota; class Actinomycetes; order Micrococcales; family Microbacteriaceae; genus Plantibacter; species Plantibacter sp. MCCC 1A11337. The sequence goes on from NZ_JABJWX010000003.1 coordinate 270,282, forward strand.
ATGTGCGGCGTCGTCGACGGCGGCATCATCGCCGGCCTCTACGGCTACGAGGCCGGGCAGTCCGGCGTCGGCGACATCTTCGCCTGGTACGTCGCGAACCAGGTCCCCGCCCGATACACCGAGGAGGCTGCGGCGCGCGGCGTCAGCATCCACGAACACCTCACCTCCCTCATCCAGGACCAGCCGGTCGGCGCGCACGGCCTCGTCGCCCTCGACTGGCACTCCGGCAACCGCTCGGTCCTCGTCGACCACGAGCTCTCCGGCACCGTCCTCGGCCTGACGCTCACCACCCGCACCGAGGAGGTGTACCGCGCATTGTTCGAGGCGACGGCCTTCGGCACCAGGAAGATCGTCGAGACGTTCAACGCCTCGGGCGTCCCCGTCACCGAGTTCATCGTCGCCGGCGGTCTGCAGCGAAACCCCTTCCTCATGCAGACCTACTCCGACATCCTCCGCCTGCCGATCTCGATCACCGCGAGCGACCAGGGGCCCGCGCTCGGCTCGGCCATCCACGCCGCCGTCGCCGCCGGAGCCTACCCGGACGTCCCCGCGGCCAGCGCCGCCATGGGCAAGGTGAACCGCGCCGTCTACACGCCGAACGAGGCGGCGGCCGATGCGTACGACCTGCTCTACGCGGAGTACGCGACGCTGCACGACTACTTCGGTCGTGGCGCCAACGACGTCATGAAGCGCCTGAAGCGCATCCGCCGAGCCGCCCTCGGTGGCGGCGTCGACGGCCTGCCGACCGACACCGAGACCACCGCCCTCGAAGGAGCCACCGCGTGAACACCTACTCGCCCGAGATCGAGGTCGCGATCGCGCGCGTCCGGTCCGACGTCGCCAAGCTGCACGGCGAGCTCGTCCGGTACGGGCTCGTCATCTGGACCGGCGGCAACGTCTCCGGTCGGGTGCCGGGAGCCGACCTCTTCGTCATCAAGCCCTCCGGCGTCGACTACGACGACCTCGCACCCGAGAACATGATCCTCTGCGACCTCGACGGCAACGTCATCCCGGGCACGCCCGGCGCTGAGCGGTCGCCGTCGAGCGACACCGCTGCGCACGCATACGTCTACCGGCATATGCCCGAGGTCGGTGGCGTCGTCCACACCCACTCCACCTACGCGGTGGCCTGGGCGGCACGCGCCGAGCCCATCCCGTGCGTGATCACGGCGATGGCCGACGAGTTCGGCGGAGAGGTCCCGATCGGTCCGTTCTCGATCATCGGCGACGACTCGATCGGACGCGGCATCGTCGAGACGCTGACCGGTCACCGGTCGCGCGCCGTACTCATGCAGAACCACGGGCCGTTCACGATCGGGAAGGACGCCCGCGACGCCGTGAAGGCCGCGGTCATGGTCGAGGACGTCGCCCGCACCGTGCACATCTCGCGTCAGCTCGGCGAGCCGAAGCCCATGCCGGCCGAAGCGATCGACGCCCTGTTCGACCGCTACCAGAACGTCTACGGCCAGGCGCCGCAGGGCGCGCTCTGACCAGAACGACCTCCGGTCCCCGCGCCGTTCCCGGTCCCTGAGCCTGTCGAAGGGCAGGGACCGCCGCACCGAACTCCGGTCCCTGAGCTTGTCGAAGGGCCCACCCACTCAGAAAGCAGACCCACCCATGCCGAAGCCCACCACCACGCTCGACCACTACACCGTCTGGTTCCTCACCGGCAGCCAGAACCTGTACGGCGAGGAGACCCTCCGTCAGGTCGCCGAGCAGTCCCAGGCCATCGCCGCCGAACTCGGCGCCGCCGCCGACGTCCCCGTGCGGATCGAGTGGAAGCCCGTCCTCAAGGACTCCGAGTCGATCCGTCGCGCGATGCTCGACGCGAACGCCGACGACAGCGTCATCGGTCTCGTCACCTGGATGCACACCTTCAGCCCGGCCAAGATGTGGATCGCCGGCCTCGACGCGCTGCAGAAGCCGCTGCTGCACCTCCACACGCAGGCGAACGTCGAGCTGCCGTGGTCGGAGATCGACTTCGACTTCATGAACCTCAACCAGGCCGCACACGGCGACCGCGAGTTCGGGTACATCCAGACGCGTCTGGGTGTCGCCCGCAAGACGGTGGTCGGCCACGTCTCGGACCCGCGTGTCCAGCGTGAGGTCGGCACCTGGCAGCGCGCCGCCGCCGGTTGGGCGGCCACGCACGAGCTCAAGCTCGCACGGTTCGGCGACAACATGCGGTACGTCGCCGTCACCGAGGGCGACAAGACCGAGGCCGAGCTGCGCTTCGGGGTGCAGGTCAACACGTGGAGCGTCAACGAGCTGGCCGAGGCCGTGCACGCGTCGACGGACGCCGACATCGACGCGCTCGTCGCCGAGTACGAGGAGCTGTACGACGTCGTCCCCGAGCTGCGGAAGGGTGGCGAGCGGCACGAGTCGCTCCGCTACGGCGCCGCGATCGAGCTTGGCCTGCGCTCCTTCCTCGAGGCCGGCGACTTCGCCGCGTTCACGACGAGCTTCGAGGACCTCGGTGAGCTGCGTCAGCTGCCGGGCCTCGCCGTCCAGCGCCTCATGGCCGACGGCTACGGCTTCGGCGCGGAGGGCGACTGGAAGACCGCCGTCCTCGTGCGCGCCGCGTCCGTCATGGGCGCCGGCCTCCCCGGCGGCGCCTCGCTCATGGAGGACTACACGTACCACATGGAGCCCGGCAACGAGCTCATCCTCGGGGCGCACATGCTCGAGGTCAGCCCGACGCTCTCCTCGGCGCGCGCCACCCTCGAGGTGCACCCGCTCGGCATCGGCGGCAAGGAGGACCCGGTGCGCCTGGTCTTCACGGCCGACTCCGGCCCCGCCGTGGTCGTCGCGATGAGCGACATGCGCGACCGCTTCCGGCTGACGGCGAACGTCGTCGAGGTCGTCCAGCCCATCGAGGCCCTGCCGAAGCTGCCCGTCGGGCGCGCCGTGTGGAAGCCGGCTCCGGACTTCGCGACCTCGGCCGCTGCCTGGCTCACCGCCGGCGCCGCGCACCACACCGTCATGTCGACCGCGGTCGGAGTCGAGGTCTTCGCCGACTTCGCGGAGATCGCCAAGACCGAGCTCCTCGTGATCGACGAGTCGACCACCACGCGCGACTTCCAGCGCGAGGTCCGTTGGAACAACGCGTACTACCGCCTGGCCCAGGGGTTCTAGCCTCGGGACGATCCGACCGAGACGGCCTCCTGCCCACCAGCGGGAGGCCGTCTCGCGTCGTGCTGTCGTCGATCGTGCGGTGCGACGACGGCGCTTGCTAGCCTGGGGCGACGCGCCGGGGGTGGCGCACTGAACGACGGGGATCGACCGATGACGGATGTGTTCACGCGGACGGAGCAGCACGAACCGGGCGACGAGGGGACGGCCGAGCCGACGAGGCTCGGATGGAAGCTCGCGATCGGTGGGACCGTCCTCGTCGCCGGTGTCGGAGCGGTCCTCGCGATCGTCGCAGCGACGGGCGGGTTCACCGCCGCCGACCCGGCGGCCGCCGAGCGGGCGATGGAACGGTGCATCGCGGAGCGGGCGAGCAGCATCGTCGACGCCGGCGACCGTACCCCGGCCGAGGCCGCCGCCGAGGGATGTGCGCTCGATGCCGAGTCGGACACCTTCCTCGACGAGTACGGCGACTGACCCGTACCCGTCCGGACGCGCTAGGGGAGGAGCCCGACGACGGCGCCGACAGCGAAGAGCGCCAGCGCGCTCCACATGAGGATGTCGTCGGTACTCATACGGAGCTTGAGGCGTCGGCCGCGAGTGCTGACGCGGCCGACCATCGCGTCGGGCGCCGGTGCGACCGTCTCGGTGCTCCGTCGGTCGCCCCGGGTCTCGCGCCACCGGGCCCAGCGCTCGACACGGTCGTCCACGGCGTCGACAGCGGCGGCGATGTCCTGCCAATCGTCGACCTTCGTCGTGACGAGGTCGTCGGTGGTCACGAGGAGGAGCCAGTCGTCGACGATCTCGACGTCGAAGCCGCGCACGTGGTCGAGGAGGCGCGCCATCACGTCGGGCGTGAACAGGTAGAGCGCGTCCGCCTCGTAGCCGATCGGGCAGTAGAGGTGGAAGTGTCGATCGAAGTCGCCCTCGAGCTCCAGTCGCTGAGTGCCCACCGGGGCGCTCGCGGCGCTCATGCCGCGGCGTCGGCCGTCCTGCGCGCGGAGCACCAGGTGTGGCAGGGCGATCGGTATCCGGAGCGCGCAGTAGCCGCCGAAGGGGGCCGCGAGGTTCTTCCGGTTTCCGGTGATCTCGTAATTCGTGATCTCGATGCCGCGCGGTTGGCGGCTTCGGAGGACGCGGTGAAGGTTCAGTGCACCGCGGTTCCGCCAGGGCATGTCGCGCGGCGCCGCAACGGGGCCGACCAGGTAGTCGAATCCGTTCGCCTCGGCGAAGGCGACGAGACGGAGGTGCGTGCGTCGCATGGTCCTGCGTGACCAGACCCTGACCGTCGTCCGGACGAGGATCACGGCGACGGTGACCATGGCCAGCGCGAGCGTTCCCAATCCGAAGGCGAGTCGTGCAGCATCCGCGCCGTGTTGTGCGAGCGCCAGGACGCCGATCAGCGTGAAGAGCGGGATGCTCAGCAGTCCGCCCACCGTGCCGATCGTGGTCGTGATCCGGCGCGCCCGCCCGATGCGGTCGAGGGCGTCGGGCTGTTCGGCGACGAAGGCTCGCCACTGCTCTCGAACCTCGCGGCGGGGAAGCGGCCGGGTGAGCGCACTCGTGTCGAGTGGTTCGGGAAGCGCCTGCACGCCCTCCAGCCTAGTTCCGCGTCGAGGCGCGGCCCGATCAGTCGGGGGCGTCCGTCGGGGCCTCGTATCCGACCGGCAGCTCGGGGACGGTGCTCGTGCCAGTGTGGAACGCGGTGACCGCCAGAAGCGTCGGGTTCGGCGTTTTCTCGGGGTGGCCCGCCTCGTCGGTGACGTCGGGGACGAGCTCGATCGTCAGCCGGTCGGTGGTGACCGGTTCGAACACGTGCACCCTCGAGACGCCGACGGAACCGGCTCCGACGAGCGTGCGGCCGTCCGCTGTCCGGACCTCGTGGCGGTCGACGAGCTGTCCGGCTGCGAGGTCCTCGTGTAGCCGGAGGTGATCGATGGTGACCTGCTCCGCGAACGTGACGGTGACCGTCGACCCGTCGGTGGTCAGCGTTCCCGGGATCGGCTGTGCGAAGCGTCGGTCGCGCTCCGCGGCCCAGGCGGTCACGCGTTCCACATCGGCGTCGGGGAGGAGCCCGCGAGTGTCTGGTGGGAGATTGAGGAGCAGGTTCGCTCCGAGTCCGACGGACCGGTAGAAGATCGCGAGCAGATGCTCGACCGACTTCGGCTCGTCGTCCGGGTGCCAGAACCAGCCGCGACGGATCGAGACGTCGCACTCGGGCGGCAGGTAGAGGGCCTCCTCGAACCGGCTGGTGACGACCGTGTAGTTGCTGAAGTCGGTGTGGTCGACGACGTACCGCACCGGGTCTTCGGCGAGACCGTTCTCGTTACCCACCCAGCGGATCGTCGGGGCGCCCATGTTGAACACCATCGCCTGCGGCTGGAGTCGTTCGATGATGGCGGTGATGCCGGGCCAGTCGTAGGTGTACCCCTCGGACCCGGCGCCGTCGAACCACAGCTCGACGAGCTCGCCGTAGTTCGTGCACAGTTCGGTGAGCTGCCGGGCGTATACCTCGGCGTAGCGCGCCTCGTCGGCGTACTCGGGAGCGTGGCGATCCCACGGCGAGAGGTACAGCCCCAGTCCGAGGCCCGCCTCGCGACAGGCCGCTGCAAGCTCGGCCACGATGTCGCCGTGGCCGTCCCGCCACGGAGAGGATGCGACGCTGTAGTCGGTCGTCGCGGTCGGCCAGAGACAGAACCCGTCGTGATGCTTCGCGGTGAGGATGACGTATCGGGCGCCGATCGAGGCCGCCACGCGCACCCACTGCCGTACATCGAGGTCGCTCGGATCGAAGCTCGAGGCGGGCAGGGTGCCGTCGCTCCACTCCTTGCCGGCGAAGGTGTTGACGCCGAAGTGGAAGAACACGCCGAAGCCGTCCTGTTGCCAGCGCAACTGGCCCTCGGTCGGGACGGGACGGTGCTGGCGGTGGTGCGACTGTTGACTCACTTGACTCCTCCTGCTGCGACGCCTCGGTGGAACCATCGTTGCAGCACGATGAACACCACGAGGACCGGGACGACGGCGATGATGGATCCGGCCATCACGACCCTGGGGTCGAACCCGAACGACGACGCCGAGAGTCGTGCGAGTCCGAGCGAGACGGTGAACGACGACTCGCTCCGCAGGACGAGGAGCGGCCAGAGGAAGTCGTCCCAGGCGGTGATGAAGGAGTTGACGACGACGACGAGCATCGCGCCGATGGACGACGGCAGGAAGAGGGCGGTGAACCGTTGCCACTCCGAGGCTCCGTCGAGGAAGGCGGCGTCCTCGATCTCGTCGGGCACCGCCGTGAACGCGGCCCGCATGATGAGGACGTTCATCGCGGAGACAGCACCGGGGAGCCATGCGCCGACGAGGGTGTCGAGCAGGCCGAGCTCCTGGGTCATGAGGAAGAGCGACACCATGATCGACTCGAAGGGCACGACCATCGACACGATCAGCACGGTGAAGGTGACCCGCCGGCCGTGCCAGCCGCGTCGGGAGAGCATGTAGCCGGCTGCGGTCGGCAGCACCACCTGGGAGGCGATGGTGAGCGCGCAGACGATCGCGCTGTTCGTCAGGTAGGCGTCCATGGGGATCTGCCGGAAGATCGTGACGTAGGCGTCGAGCGTCGGCGACTGGGGGAACAGGGTGGTGTCGCGCCCGAAGAGTGCTTCGCCTGAGCCCTTGAGCGACGACAGGAACTGCCACAGCAGCGGGCCGACGGAGATGAGCAGCACGAGGAGCAGGAGCGCGTACCGCACCGGTGTCGTCCTCGACCAGCGCCGACGCCGACGCCGCAGGAGTGGTCGCGCGGGTGGCTGCCCGATGTGCGCGATCATGCGTCCCGCTCCCCGCCGAAGCGCTGAGCCAGCACGGCGAACACGGCGGTGAGCGTGAAGAGCGCCACGCTCGCGGCCGCGCCGTAGCCCGCGTTGCCGGTGAGCGGGTCGAGCGCTGCGTCGCGGATGAAGAACGGGAGTGTCCGCGCTTCGCCTCCCGGGCCACCGGTGGCGCCGCCGAGCAGGTAGACCTCGCTGAACACGCGGAGCGACCCGATGCCGGCGAGGAGCCCGACGAGGAGCATCGTGAGGCGGGTGCCCGGCACCGTGATGGTGAGGAACCGTCGTGTCGGGCCGGCGCCGTCGAGTTCCGCCGCCTCGTACAGCTCACAGGGGATGTTGGAGAGCGCCGCCAGGTAGAAGATCAGATACCACCCGAGCCCACGCCACACCGTGAGGGCGATGGCGCTGAGCAGGATGAGCGACCCCTCGGAGAGGAACGGCACCGCCTGCTGGATGAGACCGACCCGTTGGAGCACCGTGTTCACGGGCCCCTGTTCACCGAGGAGGTTCTGCCAGACCAGCCCGACCGCGACGACGGACGCCACGATCGGAGCCGCGTAGGCGGAGCGGAAGAACCCCATCCCGGGGAGCCGGGTGTGGACGAGCTGCGCGAGCAGCAACGGGAGGACGACCAGCAACGGGACGGCGATGACCGCGTACAGCACGCTGTTGCCGGTCGCGGACCAGAACGCGGGATCCTGCAGGATCGAGCGGTAGTTGTCGAGGCCGACGAAGGCTCCACCCATGCCGAGCGGGGAGGTGTCGGTGAACGACAGCGCGATGGTCCCGACGAAGGGCCCGACGCTCCAGATGGTGATCATGAGCAGCGCGGGTGCGCACCACAGCAGCGGCACCCAGGGCGGTCGGTAGCGCGCCGCCCCGTTGAGGTGGATCGCGGTCGTCATCGAGCATCGGCTCCGATGACCCGGTTGGCCGCGTCCTGGGCGGCCTGGAGCGCCTCACGCGGCGCCTTCTTCCCGGTGAGCGCCAGCTGGAGCTCGGCGTTGACCGCGTTCGCGACCGCGTCGCTCCACTGCACGATGGTGACGATCTCCGCTTCGTCGGCGAGCTCGACGGCGAGACGGTTCGCCTCGTCGATGGGTGCGGTGCCGGTGATGTCCGTGAGCTTCGGGATGCCGAGCGACTCGGTGGTGCTCGGGAAGTTCTGGATGCGCGGGTCGCTGATGAAGCGGTTCTGCTGCTCGGCGGCGAGGAGGAACCGCGCGAACGCGATGGCGGTGGCCGGGTTGGTGCTCGTGCTCGGAACACCGATGGTCTGCACCTCGGCGATCGCCGTGCCGCGGTGGTCGAGGAGGGACGAGACGCCCACGTGCTCGTACACGCCCGGGTTGCCCTCCTGCACGTATCGGAGCGAGGAGGCGTTCGGTGACCCCCAGACGGTCGCGCCCTGGGTGAACAGGGCGGTGGGCTCGTCGTCGGACGCGATCGAGTCCTTCGGGATGCCGCCGGCCAGCGCGAGTCGCGTCATGCGCTCGGTCCACTCCTGCACGGCCGGATCGTCGGCGAAGACGAACGCCGAACCGTCGTCGGCGATGACCTCGGCCTCCTGCAGCTGCCACTCGAGCGGGAGTCGCAGACCGAGACTCGCGGAGAAGGCACTGAACTCGCCGTTCGACCGTTCGGCGACCTGATCGGCCGCGTCGAAGAGTTCCTCGAAGGTGGTCGGCGGCTGCTCCGGGTCGAGCCCGGCGCGCTGCATGAGCTCGGTGTTGTAGGTCTGGAGGCCGATGAGGCCCCAGTACCAGGGGAGTACGTAGTGGTGGTCGTCGCCGGGGAGGACCAGGCTGTCCCACAGGCTCGGGATGAAGTCGGCGCCGATGCCCGGTGACGCGGCGTCGAGGTCGGCGAGGAAGCCCTGTTCGCGGAGCCCGCCGGCAGTGGCGAGCGGCATGTTCACGACGTCCGCCAGCGAGCACGCCTGCGCGTCCGCGACGAGCCGAGTGGCGAAGCTGCCGTCGCCAGGGTCGTCCTCCCAGATGACGGTCGTGCCGGGGTAGGCGGCCTCGAAGTCCTCGATGAGCTCGGTGAAGTACTCGGAGAACGAGGCCTTCAGCGCGGTGGTCTGGAAGGTGATCTCGCCGGACGGCGTCGCGTCGACCGGCGTGCCAGCGGCGAATTCGTCGGCGATCGTGCAGCGGCCGACACGCTCGCCCCCGGCGTCGCCCGTGCACGCGGAGAGCGCGACCAGCGTGGCGGCTGCAGCGGCGATCGACAGGGTTCGTTGGTGCTTCATGGGGGCTCTCCTCGTCCGCGGACGGGTTCGTCAGCCGTCCTTGCATATCGAGGATAGGCATGAGGTATGTGATATGCAAGCCCTGTGTACAAAAGCCTCATGAGGGCTGCTTGTGGAGTGCATTCAGCCGTCCAGTCGACGGAACCGCACGGTCGTGGCCGGATATCGGTGGCCCGTGGCCGGGAATCCCTCGGCAGGGTTCGCGGCACCCGTCAGAATGAGGGCATGACCGAACAACGCGCCGTCCTCGATGCCACCGTCAGCTTCCTGAACGGCGGCGGTCTCGCCGTCGAGGACTTCCGCCTCGACCTGCCGCCCGCCATCGCGCAGGCGAAGGGGAAGGCGCAGCAGCAGGAGGTCGGTCGGCTGCTCGTCACGCACCTCGGTCTCGCGATGGTCGGCGAGATCCGCATCACCAAGCTGGAGATCGTGCGCGAGCAGCACAAGGGCTCCCGCGGGATCCTGGCGGCGGCTGCGGCGGCCGGGCTCGAGATCCCCGACACCACAGCGGCTGCGGACGCCGTGCGCTCCCGTCCGGAGGGCGCGCTCGTCGAACTCAGCCACCCGATCCGTGCCGGCCTCCGCACCTACCCGGGGTTGCCGGAGCCCGTGATCCGTCCGTTCCTCACCCGTGAGGACTCTCGCCCGAAGTACGCCGAGGGCACCGAGTTCGCGATGGACATCATCGAGATGGTCGGCAACACCGGCACCTACCTCGACAGCCCGTACCACCGCTACGCCGGCGGCGGCGACCTCGCGAGCCTGACGCTCGAGCAGCTCGTCGACCTCCCGGCCGAGGTGTTCCACCTCCAGGGCTCGACGGAACGCGGCATCGGCGCGAACGTCTTCCTCGACCGCGAGCTGCGCGGGACCGCCGTCCTCCTGCACACCGGGTGGGACCGCCACTTCGCGACCGAGGCGTACACGAAGGACGCTCCCTACCTCGCCGAGGACGGGGTGCGGTACCTCGTCGAGCAGGGCGTGGTGCTGGTCGGCATCGACTCCATCAACATCGACGACACCGAGCCGGGATCCGGTGGCGCACGTCCCGCCCACTCGCTGCTCCTCGAAGCCGGGATCCAGGTGGTCGAGCACCTCACCGGGCTCGAGCAGCTCCCCGCGAGCGGCGCCGCCTTCACCGCGACGCCACCGCTCGTCGAGGACTTCGCGACCTTCCCCGTCCGCGCCTTCGCGCGACTGCCCTAGGCGCGGTCCGAAGACCGTCCTCGCGGTGCCGTCGGCGCGCTGAGGACGGTCCCGATCACTCCTCGATCTCGGCCCGGAGCAGTGCCGCATCGGTGTGCTGCTCCAATCGCTCGTACGCGTCCGCGAGCTCGGCCGTGACCGTCGTCCAGTCGGGCGAGCCTGCAGGGAGGCGTCCGCGAGCCGAACGGAACAGGTCGACGGCACCGGCGTGGTCGTCGACGGCGACCCGGGACCTCGCCGCGAACACCTCGGCCACCGCCGCCCCGTTCTCGTCACCGGCGGCCACGAACCCCGCAGCGGCGAGCCGAGCCGTCGCCGTCGCTTCGTCGGCGCGTCCGAGCGCTCCGAGCGAGCGGGCCTCCGAATCGGTGATGTCGGCCACGAGCCACGCCGCCTCGTGCGCCGAGGCGATGTCACGAGCCTCCGAGTAGAGCGGCAGCCCGGTGTCGTCGCCGAAGGCCGCCCGTGCGCTCGCCGCGCGCTGGAGCGCCTGGATGAGGAGCTGCGGGTCGCCCAGGCGCCGAGCGGCGGCGAGTGCCTGGTCGATGACCTCGATCGCGTCGTCGTCCTCGAACTGGATGAGGAGCGTGCTCAACCCGAAGCCGGTGCGGATGACCACTTGGTCGTTCCCGACGGACGCGGCGTCGTCGATCGCGGCGCGCCACACGCCGTACGCCATGCCGTGTTCACCGATCATGCGCGCGGCCTCACCCATGTTGGCGAGCAGATCCGCGAGCTCACCCGGCGCGGCGTGCTCACGCTTCGCTTGGTAGACCTCGTCGTAGTGCTCGAGCGCCGTGGCGGCATCGCCCGCGAACTGGAGGTACCGCGCGAGTTGGAGCGTCAGCGAGTCGAGGTCGGCGTACTCCGCCCGCTTCGCGTGGGTGATCGCGAGCTGCATGCGAGCCGCGGCCTCGCGATCGCGGTCGGCGTCGCTCAGGAGGGCCGCGGAGAGGGTGCACGCCTGGATGATGCCGAGCCGGTTGCCGAGGAGGGTCTGGAGCGCGACGAGCTCGTCGGCGAGCGCGACCCCCTCGGCGAAGGCCCCTGCCCCGCCGAGCATCCGGGTGCGGAGCGTCAATGCCGGGAGGCGGACCGACGCCCGCTGCCCGGGCTCGAGGAGCGGGTCGAGGAGCTCTGCCGCCTCCTCGATCCGGCCGGTCACGGCGAAGAGGTGCGCGTGCAGGAGGCGGGCCGGCGGGCCTGCCTCGCCCGGATCGTCGACCGCGGCGGCGAGCACGGCCTCACCCGCGAGCCGGTCGGCGATCCCCATGAACCGTTCCGCGGACTCCTGCTCGGTCTGCGCTCCCGCGAGCTCGAACGCATGGCGCGCCGTGACGACGAGCGTGTGGATGAGCCGGTCCGCGTCGACGGGGACGAGACGGGCGTCGTCCAGCTCGGCGAGCAGGAGGGTGAGCCGGTCCTCGGTCGCCGTGCCGAGCAGGGCCACGCCGAAGCGGGCCTCGACGTCGGCGACCTCGATGCGTCCTGCTGCACGGAGCGCCGTACCGCGGTCGGTCCAGGCCGCCCCAGCGCGATCGTCGTCACCCTCGATGACCGCAGCCTGCGCGATCGCGCCCAGGAGTCCGGCGCGGAGGTTCTCGTCGGGATCCGCGTCGTCCGCCAGGAGCGCGAGGCCCTGCTCCGCGGCGACGATCGCAGCCCGCGGATCGGCGCTCTGCAGGAGCGCGGAGGTCCGTTCACGCCACTCGGCGGCCGTGGTCGCCGGCTCCGGCTCGGCGACGGGGGCTGCGAACCCCTCGACCGACAGCGGGAGGTCCCAGTGCTCCGTCGCGAGTGCGCGCGCGGCCTCGAGTCGCTCGGTACGGAAGCCGTTGCCGTTGCGTTCGTCGAAGGCACGGGTCAGGTGCTCGGCGGCCGCCCAGGCGCGAGCCGCGACCGCGGTGACGGTCCAGTCGGCGGCGTCGGTCGACTCGGTGCCGAGGTACCGGGCGAGGTCGGGGGCGTCGGCACCGCGGACGGGCAGATCACCGTGACCGGCTCGGGCGACGGCATCCAGGAGGACGCCGACCGCGATGAGCCCGTCGGCGTGCCCGGACAGGTTGATGGGGTCGTTGACGAGGGTTGGCAGGTGGCGTTCGAGCATCGCCAGGCCGCGCGCCTCGTTGCCCGTGACGGCGCAGAACACGAGGTGGTCGGCGATGATGCCGAATCCGTCGGCGTTGGAACGGGCGACCCGGTAGCTGCGCTGGTGCGCCGCCTTGGCGTCGTCGAACCGGCCGGCGCGGAGGTAGGGGAGGAGTGCCTGTGCCTCGCTGGTCTCCGGCTCCTCGCCACAGCTCATGCGGTTCTCGAACATCTCGTCGTAGATCCGGATCGCGTCGTCGTCGTGCCCGCGGAGCTGGTGGAACCAGGCGTCCTCGTTCCGTACACACGCTTCGCAGTGGCTGTACCGGTCGTCCTCGATGGTCGAGCGGCGTTCCAGGAATGCGGCGGCCTCGTCGAGGCGACCGGTCACCGTCGCGATGTGGAACTGCGACTGCACCACGCCGCTCATGGTGGCGCCCGCTGCCGCGTACCGCGCGCGCATGTCCTCGTGCATGGCCTCGATCTGCGCGAGCGAGAAGGCCGGGTTCGTCGACAGCCGGCCGGCCATCCACTTGTACTGGAACAGCAGGTCGCAGCCGTCGACCGTGATCGGGAAGCGCTCCGGGTCTGCGTCGTGCTTGCCGACGCACCAGCCGAAGGAGCTGAACATGGCGTCGGTGTCGCCCGTCATGTGCGCCGACTGGGTCAGCCGCATGCGGGTGGCGTACGCGGCCTCCTCGTCGGCGGCGGCCTCGGCTCGCCGAAGCGCCTCGTCGAGCAGGGCGCGCTCGGCGGGACCACACGGCAGGGTGTCGGCCTCCTCGAGGAGGTCCTGGATGCTCGCGTCGGGGTCGATGTCGTTCACAGGGGTGGCGGTGGTGTCGGTCATCGGAGTTCCTTGTCGTCGAGACCGACACTGAGGCCGATCAGGTCGGTCATGGCTGCATCGAGCATGCGGCGGTCGCGCGCTTCGAGGGGGCGGTGCCCGGCGAGGAGCGCCTGGACGTAGAGCAGTTGGATGCTGCGCTCGAACACGAGGTCGTCGTCGAGGGTCGCCAAGCGGCGGACGAGCGCCGCGTTCCAGTTGAGGCAGAGCCGGGCGGCGGTGTCGGCCTCAGTGCCTCCCGGGCCGGCGTCGGCGAGGAAGGAGTCGACGGCTCCGACGACCTGCGACCAGATACCCGGTGCGACCGAGGCGGCCCGGTGCCGCTCGAGCCGTCGGAGCACGGACGGGTCGGCGACGTACAGCGCGGCGAGGTCGTCCGGCCGGTATCGGCGCACCGAGACCCGGCACTCGACCTCGGCGAGCACGCGGCTGGCGCGGTCCTCGAGTGCCGTCGTCGCGGCGAGGTCGTCCAGGTGGGGCGGCTCGAGGTTGTCGAGCTCGTCGGCGACCGTCACCCGTTCGACCCGAACGCCGTCGATCAGGTGGGGCAGCCGCTCCAGGATCTCCTGGTCGTACACGTACCCGCCGTTGACGATCGGTGAGGCCGGATCGACGACCGCGGCGATCTGACGGAACTCGTCGCGGGATGCCGTGTACCGGATGACGCCCGTCTGCGACAGATGTTCGTCGATGGTCGTCGTGCCGGCGGAGGTCTCGATCGGGAGCCACCGGACCACGGCGCTCGCGAGGTCGTCGTCGTGCGCGGCGATCGCCTTGATGCCGAGCTGGTGGACGCCGATGAACTCCTGGAGTCGGTGCGGCCGTTGACGGGCGAGGTCGAGGATCCACCGTCGCAGGGTTGCTCCGATGGCCTCGCGGGTGAACTCCAACGCGTCGTCCTGCACGAGCTGCTCGCGCGAAGCCGTCGGGCGGAGCCCCGTCGTGTCGACGATGCAGCGGACGAAGAACGCCCACTCGGGCAGCAGGTCGTCGATCTGTTCGCTCAGCAGCATGCCGCCGAGGTAGACGCGGCTCGCCTGCCGGGCGCCCGGCGGAGGCGGTGAGGGGAGGACGAAGGCGGTGCCCCGGGTGCCGGTGCCGGGCACCACGATCTCGACGGCGTCGAACGGGCGCGTCCCGAGGAGGTCCTCCCCGAACGCCAGGAGCGCTTCGCGAGTCGTCGCCTCAGCCGTCCGGAACACCGGGTCGACGTTGATGCGCACCGGGTGGTCGGGGGCGGAGGGATCGACCACCTCGACATCGAGGTCGAGGAAGCGTCCGAACGTCGTGGCGAGGCCGAGCACCGAACCGTGCCCGAGCAGACTGCCGTCGTGCATCGGACCGTCGATGCGTGGATCGAGGACGACCTCGGAGCCGATCGGCATGGCGGCGGTCGCGGCGTCGTCGAGTTCTCGGATCGTGAACGTACCGTCGGCATCGCCGATCCACTCGATGGCCGGACCGCCACGAGCCGAGCGGCTGCGGACGGTGATGGTGTCGGCCACCATGAAGCAGCTCAGCAGACCGATGCCGAACCGGCCGAGGTAGTCGCCGCGCTGGAGTTCGTCGAGGTCGCCGCGCTTGGAGCTGCGGCCGACCGTCGCCAGGAGTTCTGCGGCCTCGTCGCGGGTGAGCCCGACACCGTCGTCGCGGAATCGGAACGGCGAGCCCGCCTCCGAGCCGGACGGTGGCACGTGCGGGGTGATGAGGAGTCTGCCGGGAGGCGCCGTCGGGTCGTCGGCGCGACGGGCTGCGACGGCGTCGCGTCCGTTCTGCAGGAGCTCACGGAGGTAGACGCGCGGTCCCGAGTAGATGTGGCGGCTCAGGAGGTCGACGACTCCGCGGAGGTCGACCTGGAACGGCAGCGGGGCTCGGGAGTGGTCTGGCATGGCTCTCTTCCGTCGGCGGCTGCGGGGCCTGCATCGGGCGTCTGTGCGGGGTGGATCGGGCTTCATGCAGACGGACCGCGACCGGTTCGTCTGCAGCCGGATCAGCCTAGCGAACGTCGTGAAACGGATGCTGGGCGGTCGCCTGGGAGTCGGTGAGACGACCCTGCTCCCCAGGGCCTGTGGAGCGAGGTCGACGCCGATCGGTCGTCCTGGGGTGTCGCGAAAACGCGTCCCCGGCTGCTAGCCTTGACGCCACTTCTCGAATCGATTCGACATCGATTCGGACCACCCCTCCCACCCCCCCCCGCACCTCGCTAGGAATCCGTTCACCAGTGCACACCGCAGGAATCACCGTCGTCCACCCCGGCGACTCGCTCTCGGGCAGGCAGCGCCTCGTCTACATCCTCGTGCTCGGCGCGCTCACCGCACTCGGGCCGTTCACCATCGACCTCTACCTGCCGGCGTTCCCGATCCTCGAACAGGACCTCGACGTCCCGGTCAGCCTCATCCAGCTCACCCTCACCGGGACCACGATCGGCTTCGCGGTGGGCCAGCTCTTCATGGGGCCCTGGAGCGACAAGGTCGGCAGGCGTCTCCCGCTCATCCTCGCGACGAGCATCCACATCGCGGCCTCGGTCGGCGCCGCGTTCGCGCCCGACATCGGATGGCTCATGGTGTTCCGCGTGCTGCAGGGCGCCGGTGCGGCGGCAGGTGGTGTGGTCGCGATGGCGATGGTCCGCGACCTCTTCGGCGGGAAGCCGCTCGTGCGGATGCTGTCGCGACTCGCACTCGTGAACGGGCTCGCGCCGATCGCCGCCCCCGTGATCGGGTCGCAGCTCCTCCTCGTCCTCGACTGGCGCGGACTCTTCGTGTTCCTGGCCGCCTACGGACTGTTCGTCGTCATCGCGGTGTCGCTGTGGATCGTCGAGACCCTGCCTCCGGCGCGGCGTCGCGACGCCGGACACAGCACCGTCCGCGACCGCTACCGCTCGGTGTTCAGCGACCGCGTGTTCGTCGGTGTCGCCCTCATCGGCGGCATGAGCTTCTCGGGCCTGTTCGCCTACCTCTCGAGCTCGTCGTTCCTCTTCCAGGAGGTCTACGACTTCGACGCGCAGGAGTACGGTCTCCTGTTCGCGGTGAACTCGCTCGGCATCGTCGCCGGGGTGCAGATCTCGTCGCGCCTCATGCGCTGGTACGGGCCGCAGTGGATCCTCGCGTGCACGACCATCGTGCAGCTCATCTCGGCGGTCACGATCGTCGCGCTGACGATGGCGGACATCGGGCTGTTCGGTGTGCTGGTGCCGCTGTTCTTCTTCATCCTGTCGTGCGGCTTCGGCTTCCCGGCGGTGCAGGTGCTCGCACTCGCAAACCACGGGCATGAGGCCGGGACGGCGGCGTCGCTCCTCGGGGCGCTCAACTTCGGTCTCGCGGGGCTCATCTCGCCGATCGTCGGTGTGCTCGGGATCGGTACCGCGATCCCCATGGGTGCCGTGATGGCCGCGACCTCGGTCGTGTCGGTGTGCGCGCTCTGGTTCATCGTGCAGCCGAAGAAGGTCCCGGCCCTCGCCGGCTGACCTGGTGGGCTGCGCCAGCGCGGTGCGCTGACGTGAGCGCGGACCTGTGGCGTGAGCGCGGGTCTCCGGGGTGGCGCGCTCACGGCTGCGACCCGCGGTCGCGCCAGTTCGGGCTCGCTCACGTGGCCGCACCGCGCTGACGCCGGTCCCGGGCGGTTCGGGCCGGCGCGCCGCGCTGACGCCGGCATCGGGGCCGGATCGGGCGGGCGGGTCCCGGTCAGACGGAGGGGTCCACGCCGTCGACGTACGTCCACGCGCCGGTGTCCTTCGAGAACCGACTCCGTTCGTGCTGGCTCCCCGCGGAGCCCCGCACGCCGGGAACCTTGTGGTGCGCGACGAACTCGACCATCCCCTCGGTGTCGAGCAGCCCACCGCGGGAGGTCGCGAGGATGTCGAGCCGGTACCAGCGGAGCGAGCCGTCCAACTCGAGCGACGCCGGCCTGGTCGACGGATGCCACGTGCGCAACAGGTACTCCGGGTCGCCGACCGCGAAGGCCGAGAACCGCGACCGCATGAGCGCCTCCGCGGTCGCCGCCGACGACTCGCCTCGGTGCAGGCGGCCGCAGCAAGCGCCGTACGTCTCACCGGACAGGCAGGGGCACCGTGCGTCGTCGGAGAGGGCAGCGGTTCGGGCGTCGGTCGTCACTGCTCAAGTATCGCCCGCCAGGCTCGCGGGTCGTGCTCGCCGGACGTCGGTTGCCACTGCCCGTCGGCACTCGTCCGGTGGCGCATCGGCGCGGCGATCAGTACGTCATCCTCCCGACGCAAGCCCGCGCGTGGAACATACCCGACACGGCATGATGGGACGATGACGGCACCCGACGACCACGACGACCCAGCAGCTGCACCGGCTCCCGAGGTGCACGAGGCGGTCTCGCCAGCCCTCGACGAGTCGGGTTCGCTCGCGATGGATCCGGACCCGGCGTCGATCCGGCCCGATCCGAAGCTCGCCGCGAAGGTCTCCCGGCGGTGGCCGTTGATCAGCGGCGCGATCGCCGTGGTCCTCGTCCTCCTGCTCGGCGTGCTGCTCTTCCAGCGCGGTCCGAACGCCCCGTTCGGGTTCGACGAGGAGTGGATGCAGGAGGTCCTCGAGGAGCGTTCGCCGTGGCTCGTCCAGGCTGCGCTCGTCATGAACTGGCTCGGCGGCGGGGTCGTCGCGATCTTCGTCGTGCCGCTGCTCGGGATCGCCGTCCTGCTGCTGTTGCGCCGTCCATGGGCCGCCCTGTACTTCGCGCTCGTCTCCGCGCTGAGTGCCGGAGCAGTGCAGATCATCAAGAACATCGTCGGTCGGTCACGGCCCGAGGACATCCTCGTCCACGCCGACTTCGGTTCGTTCCCCTCCGGGCACAGCGCGAACGCGGCGACCATCGCCGTCGCGTTCGGGATCATCTTCCCGCGGGTCTGGGTGTGGTTGATCGGTGTCGCCTACACGCTGCTGATGATGCTGTCGCGCACCTATCTCGGCGCCCACTGGGTGAGCGACACGATCGGCGGGCTGCTGCTCGGTGCCGGTGTCGCGCTCATCATCGCCGTGCCGTTGCTGCACCGGATGTCGACCGAGCCGAAGAAACGGGTCCCGCTCGCCGACGGCTGATCGCGTGGAGGCCCGTCCCTCGATGCCGGTCATCCAACGTTCGTCGTTCGTGTTCCGTCCTGGCGTCAGCGCGGTGCGCTGACCTCAGACCGCCCGGACCGGCGTGAGCGCGGGTCCACCGCGTGGGCGCGCCCCTCCGGAGGCCCGCGCTCACGCCACAGACCCGCGCTCGCGTCAGCGCACCGCGCTGGTGGCCCCACCCCCCCCCCGTGCCGGCGGAGCGGTAGTCTGCTGACAGCCGGGAGCCGGCCGGGGGAGGAGACGCGTGTCGATCACGATGCACGACGTCGCCGCACGAGCGGGCGTCTCGATCAAGACCGTCTCGAACGTCGTCAACGACTACCCGCACGTGAGCGACGCGACCCGCTCCAAGGTCGAGCGCGCGAT
Organism: Plantibacter sp. MCCC 1A11337; assembly: GCF_013349365.1. NCBI lineage: Bacteria > Bacillati > Actinomycetota > Actinomycetes > Micrococcales > Microbacteriaceae > Plantibacter > Plantibacter sp. MCCC 1A11337. The sequence continues at coordinate 289,074 of NZ_JABJWX010000003.1, forward strand.
CGCCGAACTCGGCTACCGCCCCAACCTCTCGGCCCGGAGTCTCCGCTCCGGCCGGTCCGGCGTGATCAGCCTCATCATCCCCGACCTCCGCAACGCCTACTTCGCGGAGCTCGCCGACGCGGTCATGCGTCAGGCGCGTGCGCGCGGGCTCTCCGTGCTCATCGAGCAGGTCGCCGGCGGTCGCGACGTCGAGCTCGAGATCCTCCGTGGGCCGCGCATGCAGCTGGTCGACGGCATCCTCTACAGCCCGCTCAGCCTCGACCGCGACGACAGTGCACTCCTCCCGGAGGGCCCCATGGTGATCCTCGGTGAGCAACTGTTCGACGGCGACCGCGACCACGTGACGATGGCCAACGTCGACGGCGCCCGCGCGGCGACCGAACACCTGCTCGCGCAGGGCAGACGCCGCATCGTCGCGCTCGGCACCGACCCGCACGACACCCTCGGGCCGGCCGCCCTCCGCCTCCAGGGGTATCGGGAGGCGCTCGAAGCCGCCGGTATCCCCGCCGATCCCGCCTACGTCAGCACGGTCGTCAGCTGGCACCGCAGCGACGGGGCGAACGCGATGCGCGAGGTCATCGCCGCGGGCCTGCCGTTCGACGGCGTCGTCGCCTTCAACGATGCGATGGCCCTCGGCGCCATGCGCGTCCTCCAGGACGCCGGTCTCCGCATCCCCGACGACGTCGCGATCATCGGCTTCGACGATTTGGACGAGACGCGTTACGCCCTCCCGGCCCTGTCCACGGTCGACATCGGCCGCGAGGAGATCGCCGAGCGCGCCGTCGAGCTGCTGATCGAGCGGATCGCCGCGCCCGGGCAGCCGGAGGAACCGCGGGCGATCGTCAGCGGTTACCGCGTCGTACCGCGGGAGTCCACCAGCTCCGTCACCGCTCACGAGCCCGGACCCAGGGACACTCCTTCAACGTTGTAGAGTGCGTACAGGGCGGCCGGGCATGCCGCCGCCGAGGAGGATCATGGCGACCACCCTGCACGACGTGGCGAAGCTCGCCGGGGTGTCCGCCAAGACCGTCTCGAACGTCGTCAACGACTACCCCCACATCAAGCAGGCGACCAAGGAGCGGGTGCTCGCCGCGATCGCCGAGCTCGGCTACCGGCCCAACCTCTCCGCACGCGGGCTCCGCTCCGGTCGTTCCGGCGTCATCAGCCTGATCATCCCCGACCTCCGGAACTCCTACTTCGCCGAACTCGCCGACGCCGTCATGCACGCCGCCGACCAGCTCGGCCTGTCGGTGCTGATCGAGCTCAGCGGCGGCGACCGGGCACGCGAGGCCGAGCTCCTGCGCGGTGCGCGACTCCGTGCGGTCGACGGTGTCCTCTACAGCGCGCTCCACCTCGGCGACGAGGATCTCGCCGTCGTGGAGGAGGTCACCATCCCGATGGTGCTCCTCGGTGAGCGCATGTTCAACGCGCCGAACGACCACGTGACGATGCGCAACACCGAGGGAGCGCGTGCCGCGACGGAGCATCTGATCGGGCTCGGTCGGACACGGATCGTCGCGTTCGGAGCGCACCGCGCCGACATCGTCGGTTCGGCCAGTCTGCGGCTCGCCGGGTATCGAGCGGCGCTGGAGGCTGCCGGCATGGTGTTCGATCCGGCGCTCGTCCGGGAGGTCCCGGTCTGGGGTCGCTTCGACGGAGCGCTCGCGATGCGCGAGATGCTCGACGAGGGTGTCGCGTTCGACGGCATCGTCGCGTTCAACGACGCCCTGGCGCTCGGAGCCATGCGCGTCCTGAGTGAACGAGGCGTCGCCATGCCGGACGAGGTCGCGGTCATCGGCTTCGACGACATCGACGAGGGTCGGTACTCCCTGCCGTCGCTGTCGACGATCGCACCTGGGCGGGAGCAGATCGCCCGGACCGCCGTGTCGCTGCTCGTCGAGCGGATCGCCGGGGGAGTCGACGACGTGCCACCCCGTCGGGTCTACGCGGACTTCGAACTGGTGCGACGTGAGTCGACCACGCCCTCGTCCGTCAGAGCCGAATCCCCATCTCCGAACGTGTCTTGACAGCTGTCGATCGGCACACGAGACTATTTGTACAACGTTTACCTTCAACGTTGAAGAAGCCCGGACGACGACGTCCTTGGAGAGGATCACGCATGACCACCGCACGCATCGCCATCGACCCGAACGTCACGGTCGCCCCCGTCAACCGCCGGATCTTCGGCTCGTTCGTGGAGCACCTGGGCCGCTGCGTCTACGACGGCATCTACGAGCCCGGCCACCCCACCGCCGACGCCGACGGCTTCCGCGGCGATGTGGTGGACCTCGTCACGGAACTCGGCACGAGCACCATCCGCTACCCCGGCGGCAACTTCGTCTCCGGCTACCGCTGGGAGGACGGCGTCGGGCCGCGCGAGAACCGTCCCGTGCGCCGCGACCTGGCCTGGCACTCGCTCGAGACCAACCAGGTCGGCGTCGACGAGTTCGCCAAGTGGTGCAAGCTCACCGGCAGCGAGATGATGATGGCCGTCAACCTCGGTACGCGCGGGGTGCTCGAAGCGCTCGACCTCCTCGAGTACACGAACCACCCGAGCGGAACGGCGCTGTCCGACCAGCGGATCGCGAACGGTGCACCCGAGCCCTACGGCATCAGCATGTGGTGTCTCGGCAACGAGATGGACGGGCCGTGGCAGGTCGGCGCGATGTCGGCCGACGACTACGGCAAGCTGGCCGCCCGGACCGCGTCGGCGATGAAGATGGTCGACCCGAAGCTCGAACTCGTCGTCTGCGGTTCGTCGAGCTCCTCGATGCCGACCTTCGGCGACTGGGAGCGCACGGTCCTCGAGCACAGCTTCGACTCGGTGGACTACATCTCCTGCCACGCGTACTACCAGGAGCGCGACGGCGACCTCGGGTCGTTCCTCGCGTCGTCCCTGAACATGGAGTACTTCATCCGCACCGTCGTCGCGGCCGCCGATCACGTGCAGCACAAGCGTCACTCCGACAAGCAGATCCAGCTCTCGTTCGACGAGTGGAACGTCTGGTACCTCGACGAGTGGAACGCGATCGAGGGCACGATCGAGGAGTGGGCTTACGCGCCCCGACTCATCGAGGACGTCTACTCGGTCGCCGACGCGGTCGTGTTCGGCAACCTGCTGATGACGCTCCTCAAGCACAGCGACCGCGTCGGGTCGGCGAGCCTCGCGCAGCTCGTGAACGTCATCGCCCCGATCATGACCGAGCCGGGTGGTGGCGCCTGGCGGCAGACGACGTTCTTCCCGTTCTCGGTCACCAGCCGGCTTGCGTCGGGTGTCGTGCTCTCGCCGCGCATCGAGGTCGGCAGCTACGCCACGAAGGTCCACGGCGATGCACCGCTCGTCGACTCGGTCGCGACGTACGACGCCGAGGCCGGGACCGCGGCCGTGTTCCTCGTGAACCGTCATCAGGACGAGGCCATCACGGTGACCGTCGACGTCTCGGCGCTCGGCGTCGGTTCGATCCTCGAGGCGAACGGCATCCACGACGAGGACGTCTACGCGAAGAACACGATCGACGACCGCGAGCGTGTCGGCCTCGTCGCGAACGAGAGCGCGTCGCTCGCCGACGGCACCCTCACGATCACGCTCCCGCCCGTGTCGTGGACGGCGGTCGCGCTCGGCGCCTGAGTCGGGAAGCGGGCTGCGGGCTCCGGTCTGTGAGCCAGGGGTTTCGACGTTCGCAATGCAGGACGATCGCGGCGGGTCTGCCGCGCTCGCGGCGATCGCGGGGCGGCGCGCCGGACCCGTCCTGCGTTGTGGACGTGTCGAGGTCGACGGCGGGTGGGGAATCCCTCCCGCCGCCGTCGTCGCGCGGCCCTACAATCGGCACATGACGGCACGGGGCTCCTACGCGAAGGGCGTCGCGCGTCGGGAGGAGATCCTGCGCGTCGCGCTCGCGGTGTTCGCGCGCGAGGGGTACCGCGGCACGTCGCTCCGCGAGGTCGCACGTGAGGTCGGCGTCAGCCTTCCGGGGCTCATGCACTACTTCGAATCCAAGGAGCACCTGTTCGCGGCGATCCTGCGGGAGCGCGACGCCGTCGACTACGAGGAGTTCGCCGCGGCCGGGTCGCAGGACGCGATCGAGGGTCTGGTCGCGGTCATGCGCCACAACAGCGATGTCCCGGGTCTCGTCGAGTTGTACCTGACGATGGCGGCCGCCGCCGGTGATGCGGAGCACCCGGTGCGCGGGTTCTTCGTCGATCACGTCACGGCGGTGCGTCGGAGCATCGCCGACGTCGTCCGGGATCGCCAGGCCTCCGGGCGGGTCGCCGCGGGCCTCGACCCTGATCACGTGGCGCGTGTCATGGTCGCCCTCGCCGACGGTCTGCAGGTGCAGTGGACGCTCGACCCCTCCGTCGACATGGCCGGTGACCTCGAGCGCGCCTGGGCGCTCCTCGTCGGTGACGCCGGCGCGGTGCGCTGACCCGAGCGCGGGTCTGTGGGGCCCGGCGCGGTGCGGTGACGCGAGCGCTGCGGAACCGGCGTGGGCGCGCCCCGGCCGCGTGAGCGCGACCCTCCGGAGACCCGCGCTCACGCGGCTGGGCCGCGCTCGCGTCAGCGCACCGCGCTGGCAGCAGCAACACCGACGGGATTCTTGAAAACCTATTGAACACTCGGGTTTCGCGCCTATACTCAAAGCCGTGCAGTGATCGGTTTCCTGATCCTGCCAGGACAGCACCACCCGCGGGCCAGAGCCGGTCCGCAGCTCAGCGTTGAGAGGAACTCGGATGTCCAACCCACCCCGCCGCCCCAAACCCACCGGCCAGCGTGCCTCGAGCGGCCCCTACGTCAGCCTCGTCACCGGCCCGTCGGGACCGACGGAACGGGCGTCGAAACGGGTCGTCACCACCATGGCGCTCGCCCAGTTCGGTCTGTTCGTGGCCTTGCTCGCCCCGGTCACCGTCAGCCTCGCCCTCAAGACGCAGCAGCTCGTCCCGGGGGATCAGGCGGCGGTCGTCAACGGCAACGTCCTCTCCATCGCCGCCCTGTTCGCCCTCGTCGCGAACCCGGTGATCGGCCGACTCTCCGACCTCACGCTCTCTCGCTTCGGTCGCCGTCGCCCGTGGATGTTCCTCGGCGCCATCGGCTTCGTCGCCTCGCTCACCATCGTCGCCCTCGCACCGAACGTCCCGGTCCTCATCGCCGGGTGGTGCCTCGCCCAGCTGACCGGCAACGCCATCCTCGGCCCGCTCCTCGCGACGATCGCCGACCAGGTCCCGCCGGAGCAGCGGGGGAGCGTCTCCGCGAACGTCGGCGTCATGCAGAACGTCGGCATCCTCGCGGCGGCGTTCGTGGCCAGCTGGTTCGTCACCGACATGTTGCTGCTCTTCGTCGCTCCGGCCGTCTTCGCGCTCATCACCGTGTGGCTGTACTGCTTCGTCCTGCCCGACCGCGCGATCACCACCCGTCCGGACGTCGGCGGGTGGAAGGGCCTGCTCTTCACCTTCTGGGTGAACCCGCTCAAGCACCCCGACTTCGGCTGGGTCTGGCTCTCGCGGTTCCTCCTGACGCTCGCCTCGTTCCTCTTCGTCGCGTTCCGCCTGTTCTTCCTGCAGGAGGAGGTCGGGCTGTCGCAGCAGGGCGCGGTCGACACCCTGACCATGGGTGTGCTGATCTACACGATCGCGCTCGTCATCACCGCGAAGCTCGGCGGCTGGCTGTCGGACCGGATGCTCAACCGCAAGGTGTTCGTCATCGGGTCGACGGCGGTGTTCGCGGTCGGACTCATCCTGCTCGCCCACACCACGACGGTGCCCATGTTCTACGTCGTCGAGGCGATCATGGGAGCGGCGTACGGCGTGTACGTCGCGGTCGACACCGCCCTCGTCGTGGACGTCCTGCCGAACCCCGACGACGCGGCGAAGGACCTCGGCGTCCTCAACATCGCGAACGCGCTGCCGCAGTCGCTCGCCGGCGCGGTGGGCGCGTTCCTCCTCGGACTCGGCGCGGTCGGCAACAACTACACGGCCCTGTTCTGGGGCGCCGGGGTCATCGCCGTGCTCGGCGCGCTGACGATCCTGCCGGTCCGACACCGCATGACCCGGAACGCCGACGGGACCATCACCGGATCGATCGCGACCCGTGGGTGAACCAGGTCACAGCCTCCCGCACCCCGATCACCAGCTCCACTCCACCACCAGCGATGCCAACGACGGCGTCAGAACGGACGACAACACCATGACCGCACCAGCGCTCTCCGTACAGCTCTACAGCATCAAGGAGCACCTCGACCAGGGCCTCGACGACGCCCTCGCCCGGCTCGCCGGCATGGGCCTGCGCGAGGTCGAGGCGTTCGACTTCGTCTCCCGTGCGCCCGAACTCCGCGAGGCCTTCGACCGCCACGGTCTCGCCGCCCGCACCGGGCACGCGACCCTCCTCTCCGACGAGATCCGCTTCGGCGACCAGGTCATGCCGGTCGCCTCACAGGAGGACGTCTTCGCCGCCGCGACCACACTCGGCCTCGAGATCGTCATCGACTCCTTCGTGAGCCCCGACCGCTGGCTCGACGAAGCCGCCGTCGCCGACACGGCGTCCCGCCTGAACGCCGCAGCGGAGCGCGCCGCCGACCACGGTCTCCGCGTCGGCTACCACAACCACTCCCAGGAGTTCGTCGCATCGTTCGGCGGACGCAGCGCGTTCGAGGTCTTCGCCGATCAGCTGCGTGACGACGTCGCGCTCGAGGTCGACCTGTTCTGGGCGGCGACCGCCGGTCAGGACGTCCCCGAGCTGCTCGGCCGCCTCGGCGACCGCGTGCAGGCGCTCCACGTCAAGGACGGCCTGCTGCCCGCCGACCCGTTCGCACCGGGCGCCGCACCCTTCGTGCCGACGAGTCTCGACCAGCGACCGTTCGGGCAGGGCGAGGTCCCGCTGCGCGAGTCCATCGCAGCGGCCCCCTCGGCACGCTTCGCGATCATCGAGTTCGACCACTACGGTGCAGGCGACATCTTCGACGGCATCCAGGCGAGCGTCGACGCGCTCGTCGCCGAGCAGCTCGTCTCGACCGAGGCGGTGGTCCGCTGATGGCCGCGGCAGCGCACGACACGGCGGCAGCGCAGGGCACGGCACGCGCACCGCAGGGCAGCGGCCCGGTCGGCGTCGGGTTCATCGGCACCGGCATGATCAGCGACACCTACCTCGAGCACCTGACCTCGTTCCCCGACGTCCGCGTCGTGATCCTCGGCGACCTCGACGTCGACCGCGCGAAGGCCCAGGCCGAGAAGTGGGGCGTCGGCGAGTGGGGGACCGCCGACGACGTCCTCGCGCACCCGGACGTCGAGCTCGTCGTGAACCTCACGATCCCCGCCGTCCACGCACAGGTCGCGTCGCAAGTGCTCGCCGCCGGGAAGCACGTGTGGACGGAGAAGCCGATCAGCGTCGACCGTGCGAGCGGGCTCGCGCTCCTCGAGCAGGCCGACGCCGCAGGACTCCTCGTCGGCATCGCGCCGGACACGGTGCTCGGCCCGGGCGTCCAGTCCGCGCGTCGCGCCATCGCCCGCGGCGACATCGGTCAGCCGCTCACCGCCCAGACCGTCATGCAGTACGCCGGGCCGGACATCTTCCACCCGAACCCGGAGTTCCTGTTCGCGAAGGGTGGCGGGCCGCTCTTCGACATGGGGCCGTACTACCTGACGACGCTCGTGCAGGTGTTCGGTTCGGTCGCCTCGGTGTCGGCGGCCGGCTCCCGCGGGCGTGCGACGCGGACGATCCAGCAGGGCGACCGCGTCGGCACCGAGTTCGCCGTCGAGGTGCCGACGCACGTGAGCGCCATCGCCCGCTTCGTGGAAGGCGGCGTGAGCCAGAGCGTCTTCAGCTTCGAGTCGCCGCTCGCGAAGATGGGCGTCGTCGAGATCACCGGCACCGAGGGGACGCTCGTGATACCCGACCCGAACATGTTCACGGGCGAGGTGCGGATCACCCGTGCGGCGCCCATCGAGCGGATGCAGCAGGACCCGGAGTGGGAGGTCGTGCCGACCGAGGGTGTCCTCGCCGGCCGCGGGACCGGGGTCCTCGACCTCGCCCGGGCGATCCGTTCCGGCGGCACGCCGCTCGCCTCGGGTGCCCTCGGTTACCACGTGCTCGACACGCTCGTCTCGATCGACGAGTCCGTGGTGTCCGGCCAGACCGTCGACGTGGCGAGCCGGGTCGCGCCGGTCCCGCTCGTCGCCGAGGACTGGGACCCGTTCGCCGCCACGCTCTGAGCGCTGTGAGCCGAGCAGCCACGAGCAGAACAGAACCGAGCAGCATCGGACCAGGCTGAGCAAGCCCCCGGTGGTGTCCGTCGCCCCACGTACGCTGAGGCGATGGACACCACCGGTCGGCGAAGCACCGAGCACGACGCTGACGCGACTCCTCGCCGGCGATGGATCCTCACCGGCCAGCTCGGTCCGGCGTTCGACGACGGCGGACCGATCCTGCTCATCGAATCGAAGTCCACCTTCACGAAGCGACCGATGCACCGGGCGAAGGCGCACCTCTTCCTCTCGGCCATCCGACATCGCGCGGCGGAACTCGGCGACCGGGCGGAGTTCCACCAGGTCGACCGCTACGAGGAGGTCGTCGAGGTCGGCGCCGACCTCGAGGTGATCGCCCCGACCTCGTGGACGGCTCGGCGCTTCGTCCGTGAGCGCGGCCTCCGGGTGCTCCCGAGCCGCGGCTTCGTGACCTCGGAGCCGGACTTCGCGGCCTGGGCGTCGACGCGGGACGGCAAGCGGCTCCTCCTGGAGGACTTCTACCGCACGGTGCGGGAGCGGACCGGGATCCTCATGCGCGGCGACCAGCCGGAGGGCGGCCGATGGAACTACGACCACGACAACCGCAACCCGCCGCCGAAGGGAGCCGCCCGGCTCGGTCTGCCCGAGCCGCTCTGGCCTGACGAGGACGACATCGACGCGGAGGTCCGCGAGGACCTCGACCGGTGGCAGCGCGACGGACTGGTCCAGCTGGTCGGCGACGACGGGCCCCGGCGCTTCGCGGCCACGGCGGCCGAGGCGGAGGCGGCGCTGGCGGACTTCATCGAGACCAGGCTCGGCGACTTCGGCCCGTTCGAGGACGCCATGCTCGGCGGCGACTGGACGATGGCGCACTCCCTGCTGAGCGCGCCGCTCAACCTCGGCCTGCTCGACCCGCGCGACGCCGTCGAGACCGTGGTCGCCGAGTACCACGCCGGTCGCGCGCCGCTGTCGAGCGTCGAGGGCTTCACCCGCCAGATCATCGGCTGGCGCGACTACGTCTGGCATCTCTACTGGCACCTCGGCGAGCCGTACCGGACGAGTCACAACGCCCTCGGAGCCCACGAGCCGCTCCCACGTCAGTTCCGCGAACTCGACGCCGCCGCCATTCAGTCCAACTGCCTCCGCGAGACGATCGACGGGATGCGTCGCCACGGTTGGGCGCATCACATCCAGCGGCTCATGGTGCTCGGCAACTGGGCCATGCAGCACGGGTACGACCCGGTCGCACTCAACGACTGGTTCATCGACATGTTCGTCGACGGCACCCCCTGGGTGATGCCCGCGAACGTCATCGGCATGTCGCAGCACGCGGACGGCGGCATCGTCGCGACGAAGCCCTACGCCTCGGGCGGTGCGTACATCGACAAGATGTCCGACTACTGCGGTGGGTGCGTCTTCGATCCCAAGGTGCGGCTGGGCGAGGACGCCTGCCCCTTCACCGCCGGATACTGGGCCTTCCTCGACCGCGTGGAACCGCGCATCCGGCCCAACACCCGTATGGCGCAACCGCTGGCCGGGATGCGCCGACTGTCCGACCTGCGCGCCGTCGTCGACCAGGAGCGCACCCGCGAACAGTGGTGATCGGAGCAGTCGTCCAGCCCCCGCGCGACCCCTCGACCGGTGAGGAACGCGTCGCTAGGCTCGGCACATGACGCCCAGTGATGCAGCATCCGACCCGCAGATCGCCGCACTCCAGGCTGCCGCCGCCCAAGCCCAGGCCGAGCTCGAAGCCGCCCAGGCGCAGGCGGCACTCGCCGCAGCCAAAGTGAAGGCGGCCGAGGCTGCAGCGGCGCTCGCCGGGGCCGGGATCACCGCGTCGGGCGGGGCCACGGTGGCGGCGGGCTCCGGTTCCGCGAGTGATGCGGCGGCCGCCGAGGCCCCAGCCGATGTCCGGGCGGACATTCCGACCGACGACGCGGTCGGTGGCGACGCCAGCAGCACCGCGCCCGGCACCGATGACCTCAGCGCCGACACCATCGGCCCGGGACCGCTCGGCCTCGACGACGTGCTGAAGATCCGCGATGGCTACGTCGTGCACGGCCCGGCGCTCGAGATGGGCGCACTGGTCAACGGGGAACCGGTGCCCGGGGTCCAGGTCCGCATCCCGCTCAGCGTCATGAACCGGCACGGGCTCGTCGCCGGCGCCACCGGAACCGGGAAGACCCGCACGCTCCAGGGCCTCGTCGAGCAGCTCTCGGCCGCCGGCGTCCCCGTGTTCGCCGCTGACATCAAAGGTGACCTCTCGGGCATCGCGACCCCGGGGGAGTCGAACGAGAAGCTCCTCGACCGCACCCACGGCATCGGCCAGGACTGGACGCCGGCCGCCACGCCGACGGAGTACTTCGCGCTCGGCGGCGTCGGCAAGGGCGTCCCGATCCGCGCCACCATCGCCGCTTTCGGCCCGCTGCTGTTGAGCAAGGTCCTCGGTCTCAACGCCACGCAGGAGTCCAGCCTCGGTCTCGTCTTCCACTACGCCGATCAAGCGGGTCTGCCGCTCCTCGACCTGAGCGACCTGCGCGCGGTCCTCACCTACCTCGCGAGCGACGACGGCAAGGGCGAACTGCAGGAGCTCGGCGGGCTGTCGGGCGCCACCGTCGGGGTGATCCTGCGGGAGCTCATCACCTTCGCCGACCAGGGCGCCGACGTCTTCTTCGGCGAACCCGAGATCGACACCGCCGACTTCATCCGCCTCGATCCGACCGGCAAGGGCATCGTCAGTCTGCTCGAGGTGCCGGGCGTCCAGAATCAGCCGGCCCTCTACTCGACGTTCCTCATGTGGTTGCTCGCCGACCTCTTCAACACCCTCCCCGAGGTGGGCGACCCCGAGAAGCCGAAGCTCGTGTTCTTCTTCGACGAGGCGCACCTGCTGTTCCGCGACGCGTCGAAGGACTTCCTCGCGCAGATCACGCAGACGGTCCGGCTCATCCGGTCCAAGGGTGTCGGCATCTTCTTCGTCACCCAGACGCCGAAGGACGTCCCGGGCGAGGTGCTCGCGCAGCTCGGGTCGCGCGTGCAGCACGCCCTCCGTGCGTTCACCCCGGACGACGCGAAGGCGCTCAAGGCGACCGTGTCGACCTACCCGACCTCCGGCTACGAGCTCGGCGAGGTCCTCACCTCGCTCGGTACGGGTGAGGCGGTCGTCACCGTGATGAACGAGAAGGGGGCGCCGTCGCCGGTCGCGTGGACGAGACTGCGGGCGCCGCAGGGACTCATGTCGCCCAGTGCCGACACGTCGATCGACGCGGCGATCGCGGCGTCACCGCTGCTCGCGCGGTACGGGACGCCCGTCGACCGTGAGTCGGCGAGGGAGATCCTGACCGCGAAGCTCGAGGAGGCCAACCAGGCCGCGCTCGCCGCCGAGGCCGAACTCGAGCGGCAGCGCATCGCGGCGGAACTCGCGAAGCAGCAGGCCGCCGCCGACAAGGCCCAGGCTGCGGCGCAGAAGAGGGCCGACGCCGAGTACGAACGGTTGCTCCGGAAGACCGCCGGCACGACCCGCCGGACGTCGACGAGGTCGTCGTCGACGTCGTCGAAGAGTCCGCTCGAGGAGATCCTCGGGTCGAAGGCGACGCGGTCGATCCTCACCGGGGTCGTCGAGGGCATCTTCGGGACGCGTCGCCGCCGCTGAGCTGCGGCTCCGTCTGTTCATCGACGCCCAGGTCTCTGAGCGGTGTCCCGGTCCGGAGCGGTGTCTCGCCCCGGGAGCGGTGTCCCGGTCCCGGAGTGGTGTCCTGGTGCTGCGAGCGGTGTCCTGTCCCTGAGCGGTGTCCTGGTCCTGCGAGCGGTGTCCTGTCCCTGAGCGGTGTCCTGGTCCCTGAGCGGTATCCCAGTTCCCGAGCGGTCTTCCGGTCCCGTGAGCGACTACCTCTCGTCTCGGAGCGGCCTTCCGATCCCCGGAGCGGTTCTCCGATCCCGGAGCGGACTTCCGGTCCCCGGAGCGGACTTCCGGTCCCCGGAGCGGACTTCCGGTCCCCGGAGCGGTTCTCCGGTCCCTGAGCTTGTCGAAGGGCCTAGCGGAGGCCGTCCTCGGCGAGGCGACCGATCTCGATGATGGCGCGGGCGTCGTCGAGCAGCCCGTCCTGCAGCGACCACACGGCGGACAGTGCGGAGCGCGCGGCCACCCACTCGAGCAGGACGGTTCGCGGCAGGCCGAGCGATCGACGCACGACGTCCACCCGCTCGGCGAACAGCCGTGGGTTCCGCGCCGTCGCTGGATCGGGGTTGCTGAACAGCGCGGTGGCGTCGAAGGCGCGGTGGCCCACGATGCCCTTGGGGTCGATCGCCCGCCAGTCGCCGGGTGCGAACTCGAGCACATTCATGTGGTGGAGGTCGCCGTGGAGCACGACGACGTCGGCAGGCGTCGTGGTGTCGAGTAGTCGACCGGCAAGCTCCCGCCCACGCTCGAGGAACGCCGCGCTCGCCGGATCGCCGAGGAGGGCGCCCACGGCGGATGCATCGTTTGAGAGCAGCTCGCGGAACCACCGGCGGAGCGTCGGGAGCTCGGCGATGACGCCACCGGCATCGATCTGCGCCGGGGTGGGGATCGCCGCGTGCAAAGTGTCGAGCACGGAGCAGAGGATCGCGACGGCTCCGAGGTCGTCACCTGCGCGGGTCAGCGAGGCGAGATCTCGGCCGCCGGTCGCGCGTTCCAGGACGATCGCGTGGTCATCGCCCGCGAACACCGCTGCACACCCGGCGCCGCCCCACGCCGCGAGCAGCTGACCGCCGAGCGCCTCCTCCTCGACGAGTGGCACCTTGAGCATCGCCGGTCGTCCGTGATGTGTCACGGGGAGCAACCGGCTCGACGGCGTCACGATGAGCTCGCCGTCGGGCACGAGCCGCCACTGCTCGACGGCCGCTTCGATGCCTCCTGGTCGCCATGTCACGGGACTCAGCCTAGGCAACCCGATCGGACCCGGTGCCTGGGTCGCGCCTCGGGCGGTCCCTGGGGCGGTCGCTGGGTCGCGCCTCGATCGCCGCCTCGATCGCCGCCTCGATCGGTCCCTGAGCTTGTCGAAGGGCACACGAAGGAACGTCGCCCTTCGACAGGCTCAGGGACCGGGGAGGGTGTGCCTCAGGGGTCGGGAGGGTGTGCCTCAGGGGTCGGGGAGGGTGGGCCTCAGGGGTCGGGGAGGGTGGGCCTTAGGGACCGGGAAGGTGGGGCTCAGGACCGGCGAGGATGGGGCTCCGGCACCGGGGAACGCCGGTTAGGCTGGCGCGGTGACCGAGATCCGCGCGTACCGACCGTCCGACCGCGCCGCCGTGGCGGCGATCTGCACCCGAACGGGCGACTCGGGGGCGGACGCGACCGGGCAGTTCAGCACGGACGACCTCCTGCCCGACATCTATGCCTTGCCCTACGTCGAGCACGAGCCCGAGTTGGCGCTGCTCGTCGACGCCGGCTCGGGTCCGATCGGGTACATCCTGGGCACCGCGGACACGACCGCCTTCGACCGCTGGTTCATCGAGCGCTGGTGGCCGACCGTCGAAGGCAAGTACGCGGCGGCCGCGGCCTCCGGTGCCGCCTCGGAGGGGGAGCGCGGCATCGTCCGATCCGCGACCGATCGCGGCGGGCTGGCCCCGGAGCTCCTCGCGCAGTATCCGGCCCACCTGCACATCGACCTGCTGCCGGAGACGCAGGGGATGGGTGTCGGCAGACGGCTCATCGACGCGTTCTGCGGGCTCCTCGCGGAGCGCGGCGTCCCGGGTGTGCACCTCGGCGTCGGCGTCTCGAACACCGGTGCGCAGCAGTTCTACCAGCGGACGGGCTTCACCCGGGTCGAGGGCGGTCCCGGGGCCCACTGGTACGCGAAGACATTCTGACTCGAGCTGCATCCCGCCCGAGCCGGATGCCGGGTGGTGCGACGACGCCCTCGCGCTCCGTCGCGGTAGCCGGGCCAGGCCGACTCAGCGACAGCAGTTCGGCTAGAGCAGTTCGGCGCGCGCCCAGCGCAGGCGCTCGAGCGGGGTGAGGAGGTCGGGGTGGTCCTCGCGGAGATCGTCGAGCGAGACCGGCTGGCGAGGTCGCTCCACCGGGCCGTCGTAGGCGGCGACGACGGCCGCGATGCTGTCCGTGCTCCATCGGTTGCTGCGCATGCGGAGGAGCGGTCGGTTCTCGGCGTCGCAGACGAAGAACTGCGAGCTCGCGTGCAGACCCCGACCACGGAATTCGAAGAGCAGACTGCGGCCGATCGCTTCCCGTGGAACGAACCGCTGCCGCCCGACGATGGGCTGCTCGACGAACCCGTCGTGCCGCACGACGATGCGTTGGCGACGGGAGAGGGCGGCGACGCCGAGCAGGACGACCATGCCGATGATGCCGAGCGTGATGACCCACGTGCGTTCGACACTCGGGGCCGGGCCGACGAGCCAGAGCGAGACGCCCCAGACGGGGAGGACGACGATGGCGGCGCTCAGGACGGCGCTCCAGAGCACGCGAGGATGCGGTCTGACCGTCACCGGTTCATCACCCCGTTGCACCACGCACTCACCCCCGCGGACCATCGTGGCCTGCTTTCAGTGGGCGGACAATCCGCCATCTGGGGGACAAGTAGGACGAATGCCCCACTCTTCGACGTGGTCCGCCCGGTTGCCCCGGAACACTTGACTTCTCGCTCCCGCGATGTGCAATATATTGCATGCCCGCTCCCGCTCAAGCCAACCCGCATCGCCGAGCGCTCCTCCGCGACGACGTCTACCAGTCGCTGCGCAATGCGATCGTCGACGGGACCTTCACTCCGGGCGAGAAGCTCGTCGACACCGAACTCGAACGCTGGCTCGGCGTGAGCCGCACGCCCATCCGCGAGGCCGTCCTGCGTCTCGCCCGGAGCGGGCTCGTCATCGCGAAACCCGGACGGTCGACCGTCGTCGCCCCACTCGACAGCCGGGCGACGTTGCAGGCACAGGCGGTCGCCGCCGCCATGCACGAACTCGCCGTCCGTGAGGCGGTACCGCACCTGAGTTCGGCCGACCTCGACCGCATGCGCGCGGCGAACCGTGACTTCGCAGCCGCCCTCCAGCGTGACGATGCCGAGGCCGCGCTCGCGGCCGACGACGCCTTCCACGCCGTGGCCGTGGACGTCGCCGGGAATCCGTTCATCCGTGATGCGCTCGAGGCGGTCACCCCGCTGCTGCGACGGATCGAACGGTTGCGGTTCTCCTCGGTCGCGGCACGTGGGTCGATCGCGCAGCACGACGCCGTCATCGAGCGCTGTGCGGAGGGGGACGTCGACGCGGCGGCCGCCCTTGTCCGAGGCAACTGGACGACCCTCGCCGACCTCGTCCTCGCCCACCTCGACGAGGACTGAGCAGCGCCCACCACCCGACCCGTTCCCCGACATCCCGCCGCACCACCGAGACCCAGGAGCCACCACATGTCCCTCAGCGACTTCGCCCGCTACCCCCTCACCTTCGGACCGAGTCCCGTCCACGAACTCAACCGCCTCACCGCCCACCTCGGCGGCGCGACCATCTGGGCCAAGCGCGAGGACGTCAACAGCGGTCTCGCCTACGGCGGCAACAAGACCCGCAAGCTGGAGTACCTCATCCCCGATGCGATCGCGCAGGGTGCCGACACGCTCGTGTCGATCGGCGGCTACCAGTCCAACCACACGCGTCAGGTCGCGGCGGTCGCGGCGAAGCTCGGGATGCAGGCGGTGCTCGTGCAGGAGAACTGGGTGGACTGGCCCGACTCCGTAAACGACCGGGTCGGCAACATCATGCTGTCGCGGATCATGGGTGCCGAGGTCCGTCTCGATCCCGCGGGCTTCGGCATCGGCTTCAAGTCGAGCTGGGAGCGCGCCCTCGACCACGTGCGCGAACGCGGCGGCACCCCGTACGCGATCCCGGCCGGTGCGTCGGACCACCGGCTCGGTGGTCTCGGCTTCGCGAACTGGGCCGCCGAGGTCGAACAGCAGGAGCGTGAACTCGGGGTGTTCTTCGACACGATCGTCGTCTGCAGCGTCACCGGGTCCACGCACGCCGGTATGATCGCCGGGTTCGCCGGGCAGGACCGACCGCGCCGGGTGATCGGCATCGACGCGTCGGCGAAGATCCAGGAGACCCGCGACCAGGTCGCACGTATCGCCCGCAACACGGCGGAGCTCATCGGCCTCGAACGCGAGCTCCGCGATGACGAGATCACGGTGTTGGAAGGATGGGCCGGCGACCTCTACGGGATCCCGGTCGAGTCGACGATGGAGGCGATCCGCCTGACCGGTCGGCTCGAGGGCGTCATCATCGACCCGGTCTACGAGGGGAAGTCGATGGCGGGCCTCATCGACCTCGTGACGAGTGGTGACATCCCGGCGTCCAGCAACGTCCTCTACGCGCACCTCGGTGGGCAGCCGGCGATCAACGCCTACAGCGCCCTCTTCCGCGACTGAGCCGGTGCCCGCACCTCGCCCGAGCGGGGTGCCGGCGCGGTGCGCTGAGCCGAGGTGCCGGAAACCGGTGCCAGCGCGGTGCGCTGATGCGAACCCGGGGGAATCGGCGTGAGCGCGGGTCAGGCGAACGAGCGCGCCCCTCTGGAGACCCACGCTCACGTCCATGACCCGCGCTCGCGTCAGCGCACCGCGCTGGCATCCGTCCGGAGACCCGCGCTCGCGGCAGCGCACCGCGCTGACGCACTACCAGGGTCGATGGTCGCGGTCCAGGGTCGGGCGGCGGCGCGTGGCGGTGCAAGACTTGGACCTCCACGACGCGAGGAGGTCGCATGCGCGCACCGATGGAACCCCGACACCAGACGCGGATCGCATGATCCGTCTGCAGTCGACCGCCTGGCCTTCCAGCGGCACCTCCCTCGATCTCGGCGCCGTGCACGACGCGGCGACGGGATCGTTGGCGAGCATCGAGTCGCGCCTGGCGTTCACCTCCACAGCCGTGCGACTCGTCGGCCCGCTCGAACAGCACACCGCCGGGCGCGTCTTCGCGGGACTCGGCGCGATCGCCGCGGTCGACGTCACGCTCGCACGCGTCGTCGAACCGCACCTCGACGCGCTCGCCATCCTGCATCAGGCCGACCTCGAACCGCCGACCGTCTCCACCTGGGGCGTCTTCGCGGCCGAAGCACCCGGGCTGCGTCTCGACGCGACCCTGGTCGACGACGCCTGGCAGCTGACCGGCACCAAGCCGTGGTGCTCCCTCGCCTCCCGCCTGAGCGACGCCCTCGTCACCGCCCACACCGCGCCGGGCGAGCGGCGGCTGTTCGCCGTCGCACTCACCGATCCAGGGGTCACGACCGACGACAGCGTGTGGCTCGCCCGCGGACTGCCGCTCGTCCCGAGTGGCCCGGTCGGCTTCGACGGGGTCCCCGCGTCCCCGGTCGGCGACGACGGGTGGTACCTGCGACGTCCCGGCTTCTCCTGGGGCGGGATCGGCGTCGCCGCCTGCTGGTGGGGCGGCGCGATCACGCTCGTCGACCGCCTGCTCGCCGCGGCACGCACACGACCCGACGCCGACCTCCTCCTGCGCACGCTCGGCGCCGCGGCCGTCGACCTCTCGATCGCCGAGCAGGCGATCGCCGACGCGGCCCAGGCCATCGAACACGGCCACGCCGACGACACGGCCGGCCCGCGCCTCGCCCAGCGCGTGCGGTCGACGGTCCGCGGTCGGGTCGACGCCATCCGCGCCGGGGTGCTCGGAGCACTCGGCCCCGGCCCGCTCACCTCCGAACCCGCCTACCTCGCCCGTATGTCCGACCTCGAGCTCTACGTCCAGCAGGACCACGGCGACCGCGACCTCGCGCGCTACGGCCGCATGCTGGTGGAGGCCGACTGATGCCCGCGTTCGACCACCGCGACCCCGGCACGTCGGCAGCCGCCTGGGCGACCCGCTTGCACGAGCTCGACCTGCCCGTCTGGGACGGCTGGCGGCACGCCACCGGCGTCGTCGTCCTGTCACCGCACCCCGACGACGAGTCGCTCGGAGCCGGCGGGATCATCGCGGCCGCCGCGGCCGCCGGGATCCCGGTCGATGTCCTCCTCGTGACCCTCGGCGAGGGATCGCACCCCGACTCGCCGACCACCACCCCCGAGGAACTCGCCCCGCGCCGGGAGGCCGAGTTCATCGATGCCGTCGGTCGTCTCCACCCGACGGTCGGGTACGACGTCCTGCACATACCGGACGGCGGCCTCGACGCCGAACGCGCGCGCATCGCGGAGCGACTGCGTGCAGCCGTCGCCACCGCCGGATCGCGACCGCTCATCGTCGCCCCTTGGCGCGGCGACGGGCACCGCGACCACCGGATCGCGGGCGAACTCGCCACGGCCCTCGCGACCGAGCTCGACCTCGCGCTCGCGGAGTTCCCCATCTGGCTCTGGCACTGGGCCGACACCGACGACGCGACCCTGCCGTGGGCCGAGGCGCGGATCGTCCCGCTCGACGCCGCGGCGCACGGGGCGAAGATCGCCGCGATGGACGCCTACCCCTCGCAGACGGAGCCGCTCTCGGATGCGCCGGGCGATGAGGCGATCGTCGACCACCACCACCTGCAGCACTACGCACGGCGGTTCGAGGTGCTGTTCCCGAACGGGCGTGCACTGGACCTCGACCCCGACAGCGAGCCGGATGCGGGTGCGGCGGCGGTCACCGACCCCGCCGCCACCGTCACCGCGACGGACACCGTCGTGACTGCCGACACCACCTCGCGCTCGAAGGAGTCGTTCGAGGACCACTACCGCGACCACCCCGACGGCTGGGACTTCGGGTCCTGGTACGAGGAGCGCAAACGTCGGGTCCTGCTCGCCGCCCTGCCGCGCCAGCGCTACGGGTCGGTGCTCGAACTCGGCTGCGCAACGGGTGTCCTGACGGAGCGGCTCGCGGACCGCAGCGACGACGTGCTCGGTGTCGACATCGCCGAGGCGCCCCTCGAGATCGCCCGTCGACGGGTGCCCGCTGCCCGGTTCGAACGGGGGACGCTCCCGGACGACTGGCCGAGCGGTGCCTTCGACCTCGTGGTGATGTCTGAGGTCGGCTACTACCTGTCGGCGACCGACCTCGATCGGGTCATCGACCACCTCCTCGGCTCGCTCACGCCCGGCGGGAGCATCGTCGCGTGTCACTGGCGGCACCCCGACGACCACGCCACGACCTCGGCCGAGTTCGTCCATCGCCGGTTGCTCGAACGCTGGCCCGGCCGTCGGTCGATCCAGCACGTCGAGGACGACTTCCTGCTCGACGTCCTCGTGCCCGCCGACGAGGCGAGCGTCGCCACGGTGGACGGTCTGACCGGCTGATGCTGCGACGGATCGATGCCGTCGTGCCCGCGCACGACGAGGAGGAGCTGATCGGGGCATGCCTCGACGCGCTGCTCGTCGCGCGTGCCGCCGTGCTTCGTCTTCGTCCCGAGCTGCAGGTGGGGATCGTCGTGGTGCTCGACGACTGCCGCGACGACACGGCGCGGATCGTCCGCGAGCGGTTGGCGGGCTTCGATCCCGAGGAGGCGGTCACTGTCGTCGTCGACGAGCGCAGTGTCGGGGCGGCCCGGCGGGCCGGTGTCGCGGCCGCTGTGCGATCGGGTGCTGCCGGATCGGGTGCTGCAGAGGTCTCAGAACGTTGGATCGCCAACACCGACGCCGACTCGCGCGTTCCGGAGGACTGGTTCTCCGTGCACGCCCGTGCCTTCGACGACGGTGTCGACGTCCTCCTCGGGACCGTCCGGCCCGACTTCACGGACTTCTCTGAGCGCGACGTGGAGCGCTGGACGGAGACCCACCCGCCCGGACATCTGCCGGGCAACGTGCATGGGGCCAACCTGGGTGTCCGTGCCGATCGGCTCGACGAACTCGGCGGCTTCCGTGAGCTGGCCGAGCACGAGGACGTCGATCTCGTCGAGCGCGCCCGCGCGGCGGATCTGAGGGTCGTGCCGACGCCGGATGCACCCGTCGAGACCTCGGGTCGGCGACGCGGCCGCACCCCGGGTGGCTACGCCGCGTTCCTCGCCGAGACCTACCCGCGATCCTGACGATCCTGCGCGTCTGAACCCCCGGCCCGCGTCGACCGGTCCTATCCGCGCGTCTGTGGATCGACGATGACCTCGGTGACCTCGCCGAGGTCGAGCACCGGGTACCGGGAGACGGCCCCGACCTTCTCCTCGCTCGCCAGGACGTAGACGTCGGTGCTGCGCTCGGCGAGGGCGCGCTTCGTCGCGGCGTCGCCGAGGTCGCCGGTGGTGAGGCCGTGTTCGGGATGGAAGCCCGTGACGCCGAGGAAGCAGGCATCGGCGCTCAGGTGACGGATGGCTTCAGCGGCGAGAGCGCCGCCCGCGACCATGGAGTGACGTCCGAGTTCGCCCCCGATCATGATGACGCGCGCCGGCGAGTGCTCCGCCACGGCGAGGGCGACCGCCGGGCTCGGGGTGATGACGGTGAGGGTGGGGTCGTCCGGGAGGAGTCGCGCGAGGGCGAGCGCGGTGGTGCCGGCGTCGATGATGACGGTGCTGCCTGGTCGGATCCGCTCGGCGGCGATGCGGGCGACGCGCTCCTTGCTCGCCGTCCCGAGGGACAGTCGATCTTGGAACGAGCGGTCGGCCGCGGGGACCGGGAGTGCGCCGCCGTAGACGCGGACGCAGAGGCCGGCTTCGGCCAGCTCGCGGAGGTCTCGGCGGATCGAGTCCTCGGAGAGTCCGAGCGCAGCGGCGGCGTCCTTCGCGACGATCCGCCCGTCGCGGTCGAGGAGGTCGAGCAGGTGCGATCGGCGTTGGGCGCTCAACATACGTGCTCCTTCATGATGTTGCACGATCGTGCACGGTTAACGCTACAGTGCTGGACATGACGACGCCACTCCTCATCCTCATCGCCGGCCCCTACCGTTCCGGGACCGGCGGTGATCCCGACGCCATCGCCGGCAACCTGGAACGACTCGAAGCCGCTGCAGCGCCCATCTACGCGCTCGGTCACGTCCCGATGATCGGGGAGTGGGTCGCGCTGCCGATCCTGCGTGGCATCGACACCGCGTCGGGCGACGGTGACGTCATGTACGAGACGGCGAGGCGGCTGCTCCAGCACTGCGACGCCGTGCTCCGGTTGCCGGGGGAGTCGTCCGGCGCCGACACCGACGTCGCCATCGCCCGTGAGCGCGGGATCCCCGTGTACACCGACCTCTCGGAGATTCCGGCGCTCGAGGGCTGAGGTCGCTTGCCCGCGGAGCCCCCGTGCTCCGGCTAGGCTGACGCGCGTGCTCGACGACCTCAGGATCCGCCGCTACCGCGACACCGATGCGCGGGCGACCAGGTCGATCTTCGAACGCGCGGTGCGGGTGACCGCAGCCGCCCACTACACGGCCGAGCAACTCGCCGCATGGGTGCCGGACGAACCGGCAGGCGCCGTGCTGGACGACTGGGCCGACCGACGTGCCGCGGTGACGACGTGGGTGGCCGAGCTCGACGACGCGGTGGTCGGTTTCACCGATCTGGACGTCGATATCGGCTACCTCGACATGCTGTTCGTCGATCCGGACGCGGGACGACACGGCGTCGGGTCCGCGCTCATCCGTCAGGTGATCGACGAAGCCCGGGCGGTGGGGCTCCACGAGGTGACCGTGCAGGCGAGTCGGACGGCGCAGCCGGTGTTCGAGCGCCACGGCTTCGTCGTGGTCCGCGAGCAGCGGGTCGAGCGTCGCGGGGTGCTCATCGAGAACGCGGTGATGCGGATACCCCTGGACGACGCCGCGGGGTGACGCTCCCGAGATGGCCCACGCGCTCGGCGGGGTGTCGCCAGCGCGGTGCGCCGACCCGAGCGCGGTGGTGCGGGTGCCGGCGCGGTGCGCCGACGTGAGATCGCTGCAATCGGCGTGAGCGCGGGTCGTGGACGTCGGCGCGGCCCTCTGGAGACCCGCGCTCACGCGTGTGACCCGCGCTCAGGTCAGCGCACCGCGCTGGCAGCCCGTCAGGCGTCGGCGAGTTGGGCCTCGGCACGCTCCGGGGAACCGGCTGCGAGGCCACGGTCGATGGCGCGTCGCGAGCCGAGCCAGAGCAGGACACCGACCAGGAAGACGATGACCTCCGTGACGGTGAGCGACCAGACGATGCCACCGAGTCCGAACCACAGGTTGCCGAGGAGGACGATCGGGACGAACAACACGCCCTGGGTGACGGCCATGACCGCCGCGGGGAGCGCTCGCCCGGTCGCTTGGAAGAGCGAGGTGATGAGTCCGGTGAACCCGTTGGCGATCATGGCGGTGAGCTGGGCGACGAGGATCGTGACGCCGAGACCGAGGACGGCGGGGTCGGCGATGAACGCGGAGACGATCGGCTCACGCAGGACGAGGACGACGCCGGCGAAGAGGACCGAGATCCCACCGACCGTGAGCGCCGAGGTGCGGAGAGCCGACCGGAGGCGCGCGCCGTCGCCCCTGCCGAACGCGTAGGCGAGCAGCGGGAGCACACCGAAGGTGACGCCCATGACGAGGAACTCGGGCACCTGGGCGATCCGGACCGCGACGCCCATGGCGGCCAGCGGGGCGTCTCCGTAGGCCGCGGCCAGCGTGTTCAACACGAGCGCGGTGACGATGAGGAACCCCGACTGCAGGAGCGTGCTGACCCCGACACCGAGGACCGGCTTGAGGATCGTCGGCGACAGGGTGAACCAGCGCGGTGCCAGGCTGACGTGCTCGCTGTTGCGCTGCAGCCACGCCACGAAGTAGACGAGGACGCCGAGGTTCGCCAGGCCCATCGCGAGCGCCGCACCGGCGACGCCCCAGCCGAACCCGAGGATGAAGACGAGATCGAGGACGAGGTTCGCCACGGCCGACGCGATGAGGGCGATCATCACCTGACGGGCGGCACCCTCGGCCCGCACGAGCTGTTCCAGACAGAACGCGGTCGCCATGACGGGGACGAACGCGAGCATGACGCCGATGAACGCCGAGGTCGCCGGTGCGGTGACTGCGTCCGCCCCGAGCAGCGACACGAGGGGACCGAGGAACACGAGGCCGATCCCGCCCAGGACGGCGCCCGTCAGGAACGCGCCCCAGACGGAGAAGGAGGCGGCCCGTTTGATGTCTCCGGCCTGTGCCGGGTCGTGTTCGGAGGCGCCCAGGAGCCTGGAGATGAGTGCGCCGCCGCCGACGCCGAACAGGTCGCCGATCGCCATGATGAGTCCGAGGATCGGGGCTCCGAGCGTGATCGCGGCGAGCAGGGTGGTGTCGTGCAGCGAGCCGACGACACCCGCGTTGATGAGGTTGTAGACGGCGCTGACGACCAGGGCCGCCGCCATCGGGACGCACAGGTGGATGAGTGCCCGGATGATCGGGGCGGTCGCGAGGTACCAGCGGTTGCTGCCGACCGTGTCGGCGGCGGTCGATGGTGCGGTGTCGGCCGATGGTGCGGTGTCGGTCGAGGCTGTGGTGACGGTCGGTGGCGCGGTGTCCGT
Source organism: Plantibacter sp. MCCC 1A11337 (assembly GCF_013349365.1). Lineage (NCBI taxonomy): Bacteria > Bacillati > Actinomycetota > Actinomycetes > Micrococcales > Microbacteriaceae > Plantibacter > Plantibacter sp. MCCC 1A11337. Next base: position 312,674 of record NZ_JABJWX010000003.1, read on the forward strand.
CGACGGTGCGGTGCGGCTGGGGAGGGGTGTTCCGGTTGTGGGATCGATGTGGTCTTCGGGGTGCATGGCAGGCTCCGTTTCGGGCAGGTTCCGGGCGCGACGATGAGCGCCGGCGCGGCGAGGATTCGTTGGTGGGGTGGTCGTCCGGCGCGGGCCGAGCGGACGGGCTCAGCAGGCGTCCGGGCGCGACGGACAGCGCCGTCGTGGCGTTCGCGGCCGCCATCGCGTGTGGCGGTCGGCGGATGGCGCGGCGAGTGGTCTCGGCGCGTGGTCGGGGAGCTCGGGTTCCCGAGCGGTGATCAGCGGGTCGGCTGCGGCAGGTGTGCCGTGAGCTTCGTGAGCAGAGCGTGCAGGGTGTCGCGTTCGCTCTGGTCCAACGGGGTGAGGATGCTGTCGTCGGCATCGGCCATCGCGGTCTCGAACCCGGCGATGAGCTCGGTGCCGCGCTGCGTGGCGAAGACCCGCTTGGTGCGGGCGTTCCCCGCTTCGGCGCGTCGTTCCACGAGCGCTCGGCGTTCGAGTCCCTGCAGGAGGCTCGAGACGCTGGCGGCGCTCGTCCGGCTCACCTCGGCGATGTCGCGTTGGATGGAGCCTGGATGCTGGACGAGGTACCCGAGGACGAAGGCCTGCTCGTGCGTGAGTTCGCGAGCGCGGATCCAGTCTTCGCCGGCTTTGCGTTGTGCCCACGCGATCCAGCGGAGCAGTTGGAGTGTGCTGCTGAAATCGGGTGTCTCGTCGTCCATGGTTAGAACACTAACGCTTCGAGTTCTAACTGTCAACCATCGAATGATCGACTTGCTCGGCGCGGTGCGCTGGCGTGAGTTGGGCTGACTCGGCGTCAGCGCGGTGCTCTGACACGAAACCAACGAGTTCGGCGTGGGCGCGGGTCGTATCCCTGAGCGCGCCCCTCCGGAGACCCGCGCTCACGCGTGTGACCCGCGCTCACGCCAGCGCACCGCGCTGGCACCACGGAGATACGTCGCTGGGGAGGCCCGGAAACGCAGAACGCCCCACACGAGGCGGGGCGTTCAGGGTGCAGCTGGCGGAGAATGGGGGATTCGAACCCCCGAGGGCGTTAACCCAACACGCTTTCCAAGCGTGCGCCATAGGCCACTAGGCGAATTCTCCAAGGCAGTTTGTGAAAAACGGCCAGATAGCAGCATACCTGGTTCCCGGACCGCCGCGCGCCACCCGGCCCCGCCGCCGCGCTCCGAGCCCGGCCGAGCCCGGCCGACCACGAACGCGAGCGGTCGAACACACCGGCACGGAGCGCCACTCGCGTCAGCTCGCAGCAGGCGGCCGCCAGTCCACCCGTTGGTCACGCCGCAGCACGAGCGACCGGGGGAGGACTGCCGCGAGCACGCGTTCGAGCGGCTGACTCGCCGACCGCAGGGCCGCCTTCGCGTCAGCCAACGCCGCGTCGACCGAACCGGCGCTCGCCGCACCACCAGCCGAGGAACCGATCCGGGGATCGCCCCCGATGTCGCGTCGCGCTCCAGCGCTCGGCGCATAGCTCTCCCGCTCGACCGCGGCCACGAGCCGGTCGACGGCCGGTGACTCGATCCGGAACTGCCCGCGCAGCCTCGACGCGAACCCGCGTGGTGACTCCGCCGACGTCACCGGGAAACCGAGGTCGCGGGCGGTGTCGAGGAACTCCGCCCAGGCCCAGCCCGCCGAGTTCCCCTCGGTGCGTGCACGGCGCCGCCCGGCCGCGCGCCGGAGACCCCGGGCGATCGACGGGGTGGCGAGCAACACCAGCACGCCGAGCAGGATCGCGAGCGGGACGAGGGCGGCGGTGAACGCCCCGTCGGAGCGGGTCGAGGTCGGTCCGCCGAGCGCGTCCGCAGTGGGGGTGGGCGTCGACGCCGCGGTCGGAGCCGGACGGCTGTCAGGACTCACCGATCCGCTGCCGGGCGTCGCCGTGCTCGCGTCGCTGAACTGCGTCACAACCCCGCGGCTGGCCGTCGGCTCGAACGGCACCCAGCCCACGCCCTCGAAGTACAGCTCCGGCCAGGCGTGCAACTGGTCCGAGGTGACGATGTAGGTGTCGCGGTTCGCCGGGGTGTTGTCGATCGTCGTGCCCGGCAGGTACCCGATGGCGATGCGCGCGGGGATGCCGAGGACGCGCGACATCACGGCCATCGCGGACGAGAAGTGGATGCAGTAGCCGGCCTTGCGCTCCAGGAACGTCGCGATGACCTCGGCGCCGCTGCCGTCGAAGCCCTCCTCGACGGGTGCCGACTCCGAGTACTCGAAGGTGCTGCGGAAGTAGCGCTGCAGGGCGATCGCGCGGTCGTAGTCGGTGGAGGCGGTCGCCGTCACGTCCGCAGCGGTGTCACGGATGATCTGCGGCAGGTCGTCGGGCAGCTCGAGATAGGGGGCGGCTGACGCCGGGTCGGCGACCGGCGGGACGTCGCGCATCTGCTGCGCCGTCGGCAGGATCGCGGTGCTCGTCGCCGTGTAGGTCTGCCCGCGGGTGGATCCACGCTCCGCCATCGCCGTCAGCCCGGCGGCCTCGAACCGCCAGTCGCCGCGGAGCCCGTCGACCTTCTGCGTCGGGTAGGGCAAGGGCAGCCACGGGCTCGACAGCGAGTCCACCGTGACCGTCGTCTCGAAGGTCTCCACCGGGATCGCCTCGCTGAGTCCGGCCGGCGCGGGGAAGGCGTCGAGCGTGTTGCCGTCGTTGTAGCCCGAGTTGTCCGGTCCCCAGACGGTGCCGGTGAACTCGTTGAGGTCGGTGACCTTGAGGTAGGGCGGTTCGTCGGCGGTGGTCGTGTATTCGAGTGCGGTGGTGTTCGCGGGGCGCCGCAGACTCTGGCCGAGTGAGATGAGCGGGTTGATGCCGTTCACGAACGGACCGCTCCCGCGGGCGCCGGCGGTCACGTCCCGGACGGCGAGGTCCGGGAGCACGGCCGGTGTGAGGAGCGCGACGACCACCGCGACGGCACTGACGAGGACGGCCGGACCGAGGCCTCCGAAGCGACCGGCGCCGGTCATCGCCGACGGTCCGGCGCCGCGTCCGTCGCCGGCAGCCCGGGCCGAGGCGAGCGCTCGCAGCAACTCGCGGCGCCGGACGTCCTCGCGGAGCAGCCAGAGGAAGGAGAGGGCGACGAACGCGAACACCCACGGATCGAGCGGGAACGACACGGCGACGGTCGGCCCGGCGTAGACGGCGAAGACCAGGACGGCCGCGAGCACCGGTGCGTGGCGGCCGAGCACGAGCCACGCGACCGCCAGCGCGACGAGGCCGCCGCCCGCGGCCATGACGAAGACCACGCCGGCGTCGGTGTCGAGTGGGGCCGAGCCGTCGTGGAAGGTCTGGAACCCGGCGTCGCGCAACCGTTCGAAGGCGCCGAGCGTCGCAGGGGTCGGGACGATGCCGACGATCGCCGTCTCACTGGCGAAGAACAGCGTGATCGTCAGCAGCCATGCGATGCCGGCGCCGAGCCACACGAACACCGCGGGCAGTCTCGTGCGCCGGAGGAGGATCGCCGTGGCGAGGACGATCGCGATGACCAGGTTCGTGATGAACCACCAGTCGAGCGCGTCGAGCACCCGCCCGAATCCGAGGCCACCCGTCGCGAGGAGGAGGAAGGCGGCGAGGCCCAGACGCAGGTCGCCGACGTTCGCGGTGTCGCGCGGGTCGTCGCGGCGTCCGCCGGCGCCTCCCGACCACGACCCGCCGCTGGTTCCACCGCGGGACGGTCGCCGAGGGTTCGACGAGCCGACACCAGGACGGACCCCCGACGGCACGCCTCCGCGAGACGACACTCGGCCACGGGCGGCGGCCGCCGCGCGGCGTTCCTCAGCGACGGACATACGAACCTCCGGCACCCCGACCACCACGGCCGCCGCGGCCGGAAGACTGCGGCGCCAGCGTGGTGGTCGCCGGACCGCTCGTGCCGGACCACAGGGCCTGGAACGATGCGCCGCGCTCGCCGACGTGGCATCGCCACCCGGCCGACTCCAGGAGCTCGATGGACCGACGCCGCGCGCCGGCCGGGAGCAGTGCGACAGGGAGAGGCGAGAGGTGCGCGACCGCGGTCAGTTCACCGAGGTCGCCCTCCTCCACGTCGCCGAGGATCGCGATGACCGGCTGCGACCGGCGTGCGGCGATGACGGGTGAGAGGTCGAGGAACCGATCGGGTCGGACCGATGGACGCAGGAGGGCCAGGTCGAGCAGCGCGGCGTCGAGGTCGTCCTCCTCGAGATGCTGCCCGCCGCGGGCGAGCGCGTCGCCCATGTCGCCGACGGGGCTGGACCGCAGGCCACCGGCCGCGGATCTCGCACTGATCTCGCGCGACAGCTCCTCGGTGCCGGCTCCGAGGAGGTTGACGCGGTAGTCGGCGTCGACGAGGTGGGCGGTGATCGAGGCCGCGAGCGACACGGCCTGCTCGAACGCCGGCAGGTACGACGGATCGTCGTCGGGCCAGGCCCAGTGGGCCGCGGCGGTGTCGAGGAGGACCGTCGCCTCGGGGTCGTTCTGCTGCTCCTCCTGCCGCACCATCAGCTCACCGTGGTGCGCGCTCGCCCGCCAGTGCAGTCGGCGGATCGCGTCCCCCGGCAGATACGGGCGCGCGATGATGTCGTCCTCGCCGGCGCCGACGTGCAGCGACGACGGGCGCGTGGAACCGTCGCGGCTGGCCGTGAGCGCGGGGATCTCGGGCAGGACCACGACCTCCGGTAGGACGACGACCGCATGCGTCCCGCCGACGTCGCGGCGACGGACGACGAGTCCGAACGGGTCGCTCACGGTGAGTCCGAGCGGGCCGAGCTCGTGCTCTCCGCGACGCAGTGCCGTCACGGTGTACTCGGCCGTTCGCCGACGCGATCCGATGCCCGCGACGCCGGTACTCGGCAGGGTGCCCTCGGCGCTGCCGGCGAGTCCGGCCGGCACGCGGTCCTTCCACTCCGTGTGGACGTGGGGGAGCGCGCTCGTCTCGGCGATCGAGACCTCGACGGAGATCCGACCGCCGACCGCGACGAGGTCGGGCCGGGTGGTGCGGTCGACCCGGAGCGACGGCCGTTCGAGGTAGACCGCGCCGAAGCTGGCGGCGACGAGCGCGACGAGCAGTCCGGCGGCGGCGAGCAGCTCCGGCGAGCCGATCCCGCGCGCGAAGATGAGGCACACGCCGGCCGCGACGAGCACGCCGACCGCGCGTCTCGTCAACGGCACGCGACGCTTCATGGGCTCAGGACCTCCGCTGCCGGTTCACGGCGATCCGGCGGTCGCGGTGCGCGGCCATCGGTTCACGACCTCAGCTCGGTGCGACCGGAGTGCGGCACGGGTGTCCGCTCCAGCAGCTCGGCGAGCACTTCGGAGACCGCCTGGACGCCTGAGCGGTCGTGGGCGCTGACCGCACGGCGGGTGGGGATGAGCCGGTGGGCGAGGACCGGTGCCAGCAGCTGGTCGATGTCGTCGGGCAGGACGAACTCTCGACCGTCGAGCGCGGCGAGCACCTTGGCCGCGCGGACGAGCTGCAGGGTGGCGCGCGGGCTCGCGCCGAGCCGGAGTTCCGGGTGCACACGAGTCGCCTGCACGAGCGAGACGCAGTACTGCTCGACGATCGGCGACACGAAGACGCCGCGTGCCCAGGCGATGAGGCGCTCGACGTCGCCGCGTGAGGCGACCGGTCCGATGGTGTCGAGCGGGTTGACCGTGTCACGCTGGCGGAGCATCGCGAGCTCCGCGGAAGCGTCGGGGTATCCCATGGAGATGCGCGCCATGAAGCGGTCGCGCTGGGCCTCCGGCAGGGCGTAGGTGCCCTCCATCTCGAGCGGGTTCTGCGTGGCAACGACGGTGAACGGCGACGGCAGGGCGTGCGTCTCGCCGTCGACCGTCACCTGACGCTCTTCCATCGACTCGAGCAACGCCGACTGGGTCTTCGGCGAGGAGCGGTTGATCTCGTCGGCGATGACGATGTTCGCGAACACCGCGCCGGGCTTGAACTCGAACTCGCGGTCGACCTGGTTGAAGATCGAGACGCCCGTGACGTCGGACGGGAGCAGGTCGGGCGTGAACTGGATCCGGCGGACGGTGCTGCCGACGGACGCGGCGAGGGCCTTCGCGAGGACCGTCTTACCGACGCCGGGGACGTCCTCGATGAGCAGGTGGCCCTCGGCGAGCATCACGATGAGCGCGATCCGCGCGGCGAACGGCTTGCCGTCGAGGACGCGCTCGACGTTGTCGAGGATGCGCTCGGCCAGCACCTGGAACTCCTCGGCGTTCAGTGCCGGCTTCAGTTCGGCGACGGTGTCCCGTGGGGCGCGGCTGGTGTTGCTCTGCTCGGTCATGGTCGGCTCCTGCGGTCGTGGTCGAGCATGCGCTTGAACAGCAGCGCGACGATGGTGGCGAGGCCGATCGTGATGAGGGTCGGGGCGAGTGCTCCGAGGAACTGCATCCAGAGGTAGTTGTCGGTCGGGCCGCTGTCGCCGACGAACCCGCGGTACAGCAGGGTGAACGACTGCCACAGCCCTACGCCGCCGCCGAGGGTGAGGACGACACCGACGATCCAGAGGGCTCGCTCCCAGACGACGGCGCGGACCCGGTGGGCGTCGGCGGCGTCGAGGTACTCCTCGTATCGCTGCTGGTCGAGCTGGGTCTGCTGCGCGTCGGGACCTGTCACCCCAGGCGGATCGGCGACCGTCGTCGTGTCGCCGGTCCGGGCTTCGAACGGGTGGATGCGACGGTCGGCCTGCGAGGGCATGCCGCGGGACGGCTGGGCGCGCGGGCCATCGTCGAACCGGTCGTCGGTCGGCGGGCGGACGGGGCGACCGTCGGTGGGCGGCTGGATGAGCTGCGGGGCGATCTCCTCGAGCGAGGCGAGGTGACTGCGCCGGCCGGTGTCACCGGTGTTCGGGCGGGTGCGCTCGTCGGTGTGTCCGCGCTGGAACGCGGGGTCGTAGCGTTGGTCCATCGTCGGCCTCCGTCGCGCTGCGTACATCGTCCGGGTCGGAACCCGTTGCCCGATCCTAAGACTGATAACGAACAGGTAACACCCCTGGACGTGTCGCCCACAGGAACTCCATATGTGCACCAGGTCGCACACACACGGTGCCGGTGCGGGTCGGGTAACTCTTCGGAGCCGACGTGCCCAACGGTTGTGCGGCCCTTCGACAAGCTCAGGGAGCGGTGTTGGTTGACCGTCCCGTTCTGGTCCCTGAGCTTGTCGAAGGGCGGGGTGTCCCGTGTGCACTTCGACAGGCTCAGTGTTCGGTGTTCGTTGCCCGTCCTCGTTCCGGTCGGTGAGACGTTCTCCCGTCCGTGACACCCTCTCCGGTCCCTGAAACGCTCTTTGGTCCCTGACACCCCCTCCGGTCCCTGAGCTTGTCGAAGGGCGGGGTGTCTCGTGTGCACTTCGACAGGCTCAGTGGCCGGGTTCAGGCTCAGGGACCGGGTTCGAGCTCTGGGATCGGGTGTGCTCGAAACGACGACAGGCCCGGGAACGGGGGTCCGTTCACCGAGCCTGTCGAGGTGCAAGGGCCTACAGCGCCGCGAGCGCCTCGCGGATCGGGGTCTCGCCGCCGATGACCTCGAACTGCGTGCGGGACGCCGCGCCCGACTCGATGAGCGCGAACAGCACAGCGGCGACGTCGGCGCGCGGGATCGAGCCGCGGCCCGTGGTCGTCGCGGCGGTGATCGTTCCGGTCGGGGCGTCGTCCGTCAGGCCACCGGGGCGCACGATCGTCCAGTCGAGGTCGCGCCCGCGGAGGTCGGCGTCGGCCTCGGACTTCGCCCGCAGGTAGACCTGGAACACCTCGTCCGAGTCGGGGTCGAAGTCGTCGGCACCCATCGACGAGACCATCACGTAGCGCGGGACCTTGGCGAGCTCGGCGGCCTCGGCGAGGAGGATGGCGCCGTCGCGGTCGAGTGTGAGCTTGCGGTCGGCGCCGCTGTTCGGGCCGGCTCCCGCCGCGAACACGACGACATCGGCTCCGGCGAGTTCGTCGGCCAGTTCTGCCGCGGAGGAGTGCTCGAGGTCGAGGACGATGGCTCGCGAGCCGATGCCCTGGAGCTCGCCGACCTGCTCGGGGTTGCGGATGATGCCGGCGGGGGAGTGTCCTGCTTCGGCGAGCAGTCGCTGCAGGTGCAGGGCGATCTGTCCGTGTCCTCCGGCGATGACGACGTCGGTCATGTGAGTCCTCTCGTTCGATGCGGTCCCGGTCAGTCCGCCGCCCGTTCGTGGGGACGGCGGTCGATCGGTGGTCTGGGGCCAGTGGTCCCAGATCCGCCAGTCAACGCCTCAACCGGGGCGTACGCAACCCGGTCGCGGCTCGGGTACACTAGGAGACGGCTCCCCGCGTGGCGCCATCCAGGCCAACTCCCCCAGGGCGGAAACGCAGCAAGGGTAACCGGGCTCTGGCGGGTGCGCGGGGAGTCTTTTCGTGCCCGCGGCGCCCGGCTCCCGCTCTCCGCCCGCTCGCGCCGCAGCAGGACATCCGCCCGGCAGCAGGACACCCGGCCCTGCTTCCTCCTGCTCTCGCGCCGATCTCCTGTGCTCGATCCGGTCTCGTCTCGAGCGCGAACGTCGAAGTCCCGGAGCCCTGCACACGGCAGGACTCCGGGACTCTGGAGTGCGTCAGGTCAGCTGAGCTGGGCGCGACGCTTCCGAACGACGAGCAGAGCGGCTCCACCGAGCATCAGCAGGGCGCTGAGACCGAGGAACGCGGTGCCGTCGACACCGGTCGACGCGAGGGTGTTCCCGGCGTTCGCCGCCGGCGGCGTGGCGGCACCCGGTGCGGCAGCGGCCGGAGCCGCGGCGAGGGTGAAGGACACCGGCTCGGAAGGTGCCGAGATCTGGTCGACCTCGGTCGGGGCCGGGACGGTGCTCTGGATCGCGACGGTCGTGTAGGCGTTCGGCGCGAAGGCGAGCGTGACGCTCCACTGGCCGTTCTCGTCGACGAGGATCTCGTCGGCGGGGTCGGCCGGCTCGGCTGCTGCGCGGGCATTCGCGGAGACCTCGTCGAGCGCCGCGGTCGGCACGGTCAGGAGACCGATGTAGGCGCCGGGCTCGCCGGTTCCGGTGAACGTGACGACGTCGCCGACGACCGTCTCGCCCTCGGTCGGGCTGGTGATGCTCGGAGCGCCGAGGACGGTGTTGGTCGGGAGCGTGAAGTTCACGGTCTGCTCTCCGCGGCCTGCGCCACCGGTGACCTGGTTGACGTTCACGGTCTGGGCGACGGCTGCGTCGTCGGCGTAGGTGCCGGTGGTGGTCCACTGGCCGTTGGTCACGACGGCGGCGGTGGTGCCGGGGACGCGGTCGCCGTTGGTGTCGAGCACGTTGACGGTGGAGCCGTCGGTGCCGGTGCCGGTGAACGTGACCGTGCGGGAGTCCAGAGCCTGGCCCTCGGTCGGGCTGGTGACCGAGAAGGTCTGCGCGGGCACGGCGGCCGGGAGGGTGAAGTTCACGGTCGCTTCGCCGCGGCCTGCGCCGCCGGTGACCTGGTTGACGTTGACCGTCTGGGCGACGGCTGCGTCGTCGGCGTAGGTGCCGGTGGTGGTCCACTGGCCGTTGGTCACGACGGCGGCGGTGGTGCCGGGGACGCGGTCGCCGTTGGTGTCGAGCACGTTGACGGTGGAGCCGTCGGTGCCGGTGCCGGTGAACGTGACCGTGCGGGAGTCCAGAGCCTGGCCCTCGGTCGGGCTCGTCACTGCGAAGGCGGGGGCGACTGCCGGGAGGGAGAAGTCGACACCGACCTGCGGGATGCCGCTGCCGCCGAAGAGGCCGCCGACCTTGATGTTCTGGGCGACGGCTGCGTCGTCCGCGTAGGTCGGGAGCTGGACGCTGTAGTCGATGGGCTGGCCGAAGCTGCCGCCGACGTTGGTCCGGGCGAGCGGCGTGGTGCCGTCCGCCGCGTAGACGATGACGGTCGAGCCGCCGAACACGGAACCGGTGACGGTGACGGTGCGGGAGTCGACGGTGGAGTTCTGGGCAGGCGCGGTGACCGTGAGGCCGGCTTCGGCAGCGGAGGCCGGAGCGGCGGTGAGTACTGCGCCGCCGAGGGCGAGAGCGATGGCGGCGGGCACGGCGAGTGCCTTCCGCCAGGACAGGTGTCGTGACAAGAGGATTCCTTGGGTTCGAGGATCGGGCTGGAGCGTCCGGCAGGACAGCCGCATGCGACTGTGCAGAGCGTCCGTGTTCGTGGACGGGAGATACGACCGGATCAGGCGCCCGTCAGATGTCGGTCGCCCTGCGGGAGAAGCTAACAGTGTTTGGAGCGCTGTTGACCCCAGAGCGGAAATTGGATGATCGACAAAATTGCCTGATCAGCGCCACGCTACGCGGGTGTAGCGCGGTGATCGGGAGCCGCTTCCGCGGAAGGGCGCGGTTCTCGATGATGTAAGCGTTTGCACTCCTGCAGATCACGCGGCCGCGACATTGATGGCGGCGGCGATCCGGGGTTGCCCTGGGTCGGTTCTGCTGCTACCGCTCTTCGCGACCACGACATTGTGCGCTTACCCAGCCCCCGCAGACGTCGCCCCCGTAGGCTGGAAACCGTGGCGCGAAGCATCTACATCATCTCTGCCGAAGGACACTCCGGGAAGTCGACGGTGGCCCTCGGGGTCCTCGACACCCTGAGTCATCAGATCGAGCGGATCGGGGTGTTCCGCCCCATCGCACGGTCCACGACGAAACCCGACTACGTGCTCCAGCTGCTGCTCGAGCACGACGGCGTCGACCTCGCCTACGAGGACTGCATCGGCGTCAGCTACGACGACGTGCACACCGATCCTGAGGCGGCGCTCTCGCGCATCGTCCAGCGGTACAAGCACATCGAGGCGCAGTGCGACGCGGTCGTCATCCTCGGCTCCGACTACACCGACGTCGGCAGCCCGACGGAGCTCGGCTACAACGCCCGGATCGCCACCAACCTCGGCGCACCCGTCCTCCTCGTGCTCGGCGGCCGTGCCGGTCAGGGTGCGGGGGAGCAGCTCGGGCAGTCCGTCGCCCGCACACCCGACGACATGCGCAACATCGCCGAACTCGCCCTGGGTGAGCTCGCCGACGCGCACGCCCAGTTGCTCGCTGTCGTCGCGAACCGCGCCGATCCCGACAAGCTCCTCGAGATCACCGCCGCGATCAGCGACGCCATCCACCCGAACGGTTCCGCGAACGGTTCCGTCGTCGCGCCGGCCGGCCACGCCGCCGGTGCCGCGATGGTCCCCGTCTGGGCCATCCCCGAAGACACCTTCCTCATCGCGCCGACCATGGACAGCATCCTCGAGGCCGTCGACGGCACCCTGGTGAAGGGCAGCGAGGAGCTGCTCACCCGCGAGGCGCTCGGCGTCGTCGTGGCGGGCATGTCCATGGTGAACGTGCTCCCGCGCATCACCGAGGGATCCGTCATCGTCATCCCGGCCGACCGCACCGAGGTGCTGCTCGCCGCCCTCATGGCCAACGCCTCCGGCACGTTCCCGTCGATAGCGGGGATCGTGCTCAACGGTGGGTTCCCGCTGCCCGAGGTGGTGGAGGAACTCATCTCCGGTCTCGGCGAGATCCCGCCGATCGTCAGCACCGACCTCGGCACCTACGACACCGCGGTCCGCGTCATGAACACCCGTGGTCGTCTGGCCGCAGACTCGCAGCGCAAGTACGACACCGCACTCGCGCTGTTCGAGCAGAACGTCGACGCACCGCTCCTGCTCGAGCTGCTCAACGTCGCGCGCGCCGACGTCGTCACGCCCCTCATGTTCGAATACGGGCTGCTGGAGCGCGCGCGGTCGAACCGCAAGCACATCGTGCTGCCGGAGGGCGACGACGACCGCATTCTCCGCGCGGCCGGCACCCTGCTCGCCCGCGAGGTCGCCGACCTCACCATCCTCGGCGAGGAGATCGAGGTGCGGTCGCGGGCCATCGAGCTCGGCATCGACCTCAGCAAGGCGACCATCGTCAGCCCCTTCGACGCGGTGCTGCGCCTCAAGTTCGCCGAGGAGTACGCCAGGTTGCGGGCCCACAAGGGCGTCACGATCGACATGGCGAGCGACGCCGTCACCGACGTGTCCTACTTCGGCACGATGATGGTGCACCTCGGGCTCGCCGACGGCATGGTCTCGGGCGCCGCGCACACGACGGCGCACACGATTCGGCCGTCGTTCGAGATCATCAAGACGAAGCCCGGCGTCTCCGTGGTGTCGAGCGTGTTCCTCATGGCGCTCGCCGACCGCGTGCTCGTCTACGGCGACTGCGCGGTGAATCCCGACCCGACCGACGCCCAGCTCGCCGACATCGCGATCTCCTCGGCCGAGACGGCGGAGCAGTTCGGGATCGAGCAGCGCATCGCGATGCTGTCGTACTCCACCGGTGACTCCGGTGCGGGTGCCGACGTCGAGAAGGTCCGCTCAGCGACCCGGCAGGTGCGCGAGCGTCGGCCCGACCTCCTCGTCGAGGGGCCGATCCAGTACGACGCCGCTGCCGACGCCGCGGTGGCCGCGACGAAGATGCCCGACTCGCAGGTCGCCGGCCGTGCGACGGTGTTCATCTTCCCCGACCTCAACACCGGCAACAACACGTACAAGGCGGTGCAGCGCTCCGCGGGTGCCGTCGCGATCGGCCCGGTGCTGCAGGGGCTCAACAAGCCGATCAACGACCTGTCGCGCGGCGCGCTCGTGCAGGACATCGTCAACACCGTCGCGATCACCGCCATCCAGGCGCAGGAACAGGAATAGGTCCAGACAGACATGCCCACCGTCCTCGTGGTGAACTCCGGTTCCTCGTCGTTCAAGTACCAGCTCATCGATGTCGAGACGGAGCGGACGCTTGCCAGCGGACTCGTCGAACGCATCGGCGACGCGACGGGTGCCGCCGAGCACCGGTCGTACCTGCCGGACGCCGCCGGCGCGACGACCCCGCCCATCGAGGAGCGCTGGGTCATCGAGCGCGAGATCCCCGACCACACAGCCGGGTTCCGGGTCATGATCGAAGCGTTCGCCGAGCACGGGCCGTCACTCGACGAGCACGCGCCGATCGCGGTCGGCCACCGGGTGGTGCACGGCGGGAAGCGCTTCTTCGAGCCGACCGTGGTGACGGACCTCGTGAAGATCAACATCGAGGACATCTCCGAGCTGGCGCCGCTGCACAACCCGGCGAACCTGCAGGGCATCAACGCGGCGCAGGTCGCGTTCCCCGACGTCCCGCACGTGGCGGTCTTCGACACGGCGTTCCACCAGACCATCCCGGCAGCGGCGTACACCTACGCGATCGACGCGGAGCTCGCAGCGAAGCACCGCGTGCGTCGGTACGGCTTCCATGGCACCTCGCACAAGTTCGTGTCGGAGGCTGCGGCGGCGTTCCTCGACCGCCCGCTCGGTGAGCTGAAGCAGATCGTCTTCCACCTCGGCAACGGTGCGTCGGCGTGCGCGATCGACGGCGGCCGCTCGGTCGACACCTCGATGGGTATGACGCCCCTCGAAGGACTCGTCATGGGAACGCGCTCCGGTGACCTCGACCCCGCGGTGCTGTTCCACCTGCATCGCAAGGCGGGGCTCGGGTTCGACGAGCTCGACACGCTGCTCAACCGCCGCAGTGGTCTGCTGGGGCTGTCGGGTACCGGGGACATGCGCGACGTCACCGAGTCGGCGTCGAAGGGCGACGAAGCGGCGCAGCTCGCGCTCGACGTGACCGTCCACCGCTTGCGGCACTACCTCGGGGCGTACCTCGCGGTCCTCGGCGGTCTCGACGTGGTGGTGTTCACCGCCGGTGTCGGCGAGAACGCGCCGCTGATCCGCGCGGGTGCGGTGCAGGGGCTCGAGGGGCTCGGCATCATCCTCGACGAGGACCGCAACGCTGAGCGTGCGCGTGGCATCCGGGTGATCTCGACGGGCGACTCCCCGGTGACCGTCCTCGTCGTCCCCACCAACGAAGAGCTCGAGATCGCCCGCCAGACGGTCGCCGCACTGGCGTAGCCGCGAGTCGCCGACCCTTCGGTCCCTGAGCACCTCTGCCGGTCCCTGAGCACCTCTGCCGGACCCTGAGCACCTCTACCGGTCCCTGAGCTTGTCGAAGGGCGGGGTTCTTCGTGTGCACTTCGACAGGCTCAGTGACCGAAACGTGGCCGCGGAGCACCTCGCCCGGACCCGGAGCGCTTCTTCCGGTCCCTGAGCTTGTCGAAGGGTCGGGGTTCCGTGTATGCACTTCGACAGACTCAGTGACCGAAGTCTGTTTGCGGAGGCCTCCTCCGGACCCTGAGCTTGTCGAAGGGCCCACGGGCGACCATCGCTCCCTGTGTCCCCTCTGCGGAGGACAAAAGAATCAGTGGTTCCCCCTATTAACTTTCCCTGGGAATCCGCTTAGTCTCAGAAAACCAACAGGTACGTCGCGCCTGTCGGACCCCTAGACGAAAGTACTCAACTCCGTGAATTTGAAGACGTCACGCCGCACTGCGGCTCTCGCCACCGGCCTCGCAGTTGTCGCCGGATCCACGCTCCTCATCGCCGGACCCGCTTCCGCAGCGGAGATCCAGGTCACTGCAGATCAGATCGCTCCGAACGAGGCGACCTACGCCGGCTGGCACGAGGGTGTCGCCACTCCTGGTGCTCCTGCCGTCCTGAGCGACGCCGGCCTCACCATGACCGGTGACTCGCAGATCATCTACGGCTTCAACAACACCGGCGGTGTCCCGGTCGCGGCTGGCGGCTTCCTCGAAGCAGCGGCGAGCATCAGCTACGCGTCTGTCGAAGACGACCTCTACTTCCAGATCCCCGTTTTCGCAGACGGCACTTCCGACACCTTCACCACCCTGCGTCCTGTGGCGCCGGGCGTCGAGAACCTCGGTGGCGACTGGGTCGTCAGCCGGAACGTTCCGGGTCTCGCGACCGACGCGACCTACACGCCGGCAGAGCTCAGCGAAGCGCTCGGCGACTTCAACCTGCTCGCGTTCGGTGTCTTCGCCAACGCCGGCACGGTCGACACGCTGCAGTCGGTGACCTTTGGCGCTGACACGTACAACTTCGCCGCTCCGGTCGTCGCTCCGGTCTTCGACCCGAAGGTCCTCGTCGACCCCGACACGATCTACTTCTCCGACGTCCGCCCCGGCGGCGCCGGCTTCAGCGTGACCGTCACGGGCTTCACCCCGGGCGACACCCTGTCGTTCGCCGTGACCGACCCGAACGGTGAGATCTTCGGTTCCGCCGACGGCGCCAACACGGTCATCGCTGACGAGACCGGTGGCTTCGCGGCTTCGGGCCTCACCCTGCAGGGCGAGGGCATCCAGGTCGGTACCTACACGTTCACCGTGACCGACACCGCCGGCAACGCTCGCGCTGACTCCATCGCCGTCATCGCCGACCCGGTCGCCGCTGGCGCCCCGGCCGTTCCGACGCTGGCTGACACCGGTTCGGACTCGGGTGTCCTCGTCGGTGGCGCTGCCGCGCTGCTCCTCCTCGGTGCTGCCGGCATGCTGTTCGCAGCTGCTCGTCGCAAGGGCGCGCAGGTCACGGCCTAGTCTCACCTTCGAAGCCCCGTCCACGACTCCGGTCGAGGGCGGGGCTTCGTGCTGCCGCCGGGGCGCTGACACTTCGACAGGCTCAGTGCCCGTTTCCCGTTCCCTGAGCTTGTCGAAGGGCCCACGGGAGAGTTCTTGGTTCGAGCCCAGCGGGGGAGGAAGGCGGAGCGGCAGCTCCATTGCTGCACTCCGCCCGGTCGCACGTGCCGGGACCGCTTGGCCCAGGCCATGCGCGCCAGCCATTTGCGCGTTCGGGTAACGAAAATGACCGGAAACAGTGCTTCGGAGCGTCCGGCGGCGTGGATTGGTTTGACGTCGAGATAATCGTCCGGTCGTGCTGAGCGCGTCACGCGGCGCGCAGCCTCGGCTTTCCGCCGCGTCGCGGGATGCGATGCGGATCGATGTGTGCGGGCGGGATGAACCAGGGCACGTGGTCGCGCACGATGACCTCCCATCCGTCGTTGTGGATGCGATGGTGATGGAAACTGCACAACAGGATGCCGTTGGACAGGTCGGTCGGTCCGCCTCGTGACCACCAGACGAGGTGATGAGCCTCGGTATACGACGGTGGATGGGTACAGCCGGTCCAGGCGCAGCCGCCATCGCGCTCGGCGAGGGCCATCTTCTGCCCCTTGGTGAACAACCGTGTGCCGACTCCGAGGTCGAGCACCTGGGACGGCCCGCCGAGCACCATGGGGATGATCCGTCCGTCGGCCGCCATGCACCGTGCGGTGCCGGCGGAGATCGGTTCGGAGACGCCGTCGATGTAGGCCCTGCCGTCGGACCACTGGCCGTCGTCGGCCAGATCGGGTTCGTCCATGCGGATGATGAGGGAGACGGGCGCCAGTTCCATGACCGCCGACTCGCAACCCGCGGCGTGACGGAAGACCCCGACGAGTGCTTCCACGCGGCGTTCGTCCATCGTGCGGGTGTCGGGCATCTCTGCGGCCGGAACGTAGGTATCGTCGAGGGGATCCGCGGAGGGTAGCTCACCGCTGGTTGCTGCCGCCGCGGCCGTTTCATCGGAGGGGTCGACGAACCGGACCTGCCGCAGCTGCTTGCCGACGACGGCGTCCATCGTGGCGCGGACCCATCCCGCCGCCTCGGGTGCGAGGAAGGCGCGGAGCTCGGTCATGCCGTCGGGGAGTTCGCGGAGGGTGCAGCGCTGCTGCTTCCGGAGCGCGATCTCACGCGGCACGGGGCCGTCTTGGTCGAGGCTGGTGCGGACGAGCTTGGCGAGGCTGCCGACCTCGGCCAGCGGCGCACCGTCGCTGTGCTCGATGCCGGCGCTGACGGCACGGTGGACGCGTTCGTCGTCGACACCGGAGCCCACCAGTCGCAGCTCGCGCAGCAGGATACCCGCGCCCTCGACACTGAGTGCGGACCGGACGAAGCGGGATGGGGCGGCCGTCTCGTCGTGGTCGACCGTGCACGTCGGGTTGTCGCTTTCGGACAGCGGCAGGCAGGGCGCGTCGGCGGCGGGCCGGGGTTCGATGGCGGCGGCGATCTCGGGGCGGTCGCACTCGATGACGTCGCCGGTGAGGGCGCGCTTGGGGGTGATCGCCTGGGCGACCGAGGTGATCGTGGCGGCTCGTCCGCGAGGGATGCGCCAGCGTTCCGAGAGCATGACGGCCGGTGTCGCGTACCCGTGGCTGCGGGCCAACGGCTCGTGGCCGACGATGCCGCCGCGGGAGCGCTCCGACACCGAACCCATGACCCGAGCGGCCAAGACCTCGACCACGTGCTGCACCGCACCCAGCTGGTCGAGGACGCGGACCACGCCGGCGTCGTTCATGCCGGCGAGCTGCTCGATGGCGTCGTCGCCCGGGCGGATCGGGTCGAGCGCGCCCGACCAGGTGCGGAGGAGCTCGGACACCGTCTCGCCCAGCGTGCCCAAGGGGTCGGCGGAGACCGGACCGAGGGGATCGCGTGGGCTGCTGGACATGGGACCATCCAAACATGAGCCACTGACATTCGAACGCCGAGCGATTCCTCCGCTGATCTGGGATATTTAGCCAACGTCTGTTGCGTGCGGATGTCTTGCCGGGCTCGGCGAGAGGGAAGCGAGTTCTCGCGTGGCCCGCGTACACTCGCCATATGCGCCCCCTCGCCGACCGTGAGCGTGACCTCCTGGTCGCCTTGATCGCCCGCGGCACGGAGCACGGTGGTGATCGGGTGATCGCCGCCTCCGATCGAGAACGGTGGGCGGGACACCTTCCAGGCGTCATGGTGCACGGGACATGCGGGTGCGGCACGTGTCCCTCGATCGACCTTGCCCCTGAGGGCTACGACCGGCCGACCACGGCGCGTCAGACGGTCCTCGAGGCGAGTGCGTCGAACGCGTTCCTCCTCCTCTTCATCGAGGACGACCGGCCGACGTACCTGGAACTCGCCCCGTTCGGCGATGAACCGATCACCGAGTTCCCGCCGGTGGCGGACGTCCAGTTCTGAGGTCGCGGGTCGGTGGGCTCGCACCTCTCGACGGGGGTCGCCACCCTTCGACAGGCTCAGGGACCGTAGGGGGCTCAGGGACCGGGAAAGGCGCTCGGGAACCGGGTGGGGTGCTCGGGGGCAGGGAAAGGCGCGCCAGGACCGGGAAAGGCACGCCGGGACCGGGAAAGGCGCACCGGGACCGGGAGTGGTGCTCAGAGGCCGGGAGCGGTGCGAAAGACCGAAGCGTTCGCATCCGTCACGATCCGGCTCGGTCCCTGAGCCTGTCGAAGGGCACCACCGCCCGAATCAGTCCCGCGTGCCGAACAGACCTTCGCCGTGCTTCGTCAGCACCTCGTACGCGTCGGCGTAGTTGTCCGGCAGCGGGGCGCCGGGTTCGTACTTCGCGAGGAGGATTCCGATCAGTCCGAGAGCCGGCGGCGTGAGCGGTCGCTTGCGGTCCTTGTCCTTGTCGGTACGGGCGTTCGCCTCGGGGTTCGGCGGCACGTAGGCGGGCGTCACCGTCGGCCACAGCACCGGTTGCCTCGGTGAGGTGAGGTTCACGGCGTTGAAGATGCTCGTGGCGGTGCGGTCGCGTTCGGTCAGCGGGTCGAGTCCGTGCAGCTCGGCGAGGGTCTTCATGAGTGAGCCATGATGCATCTCCTCGTTGATGACGCTGCCGGCCTTCGTGTACGCGGAGATGACGATGGTCGGCACCCGCAGTCCGAGGCGGTCGAAGGTGAAGCCCATCTCGCCCGCCTCCGGCTTGCCAGACGGCGGGGTCGCCTCAGGTGGCGCAACGTGGTCGTAGATGCCGCCGTGTTCGTCGAAGGTGACGAGCATGACCGTGTTCATCGCGTTCGAGCCGGTGGTCGACGCCCCGTGCTTGATCGCCGTGTAGACCTCGCCGAGGAGCTGCTCGCCGGCGCGCATGTCGGAGTAGGCGGAGTCGAGCTCCGGGTCGAGGTCGTCCCGGCTCGGGTTGTCGGGACGGACGACCGGCGGGTGCATGTCGTTGTGGTCGAACACCATGCGTGGTTCGACGAAGGCGTAGTCGGGCAGGTTTCCGTTCGCCGCGTCCTCGTGGAACTGCTCCATGCTCCGGAAGTTGCTCTTCCAGTACTGCTCGATCGACGGTGCGCTCAGGAGGCCGGTGAGGGAGACGACCTGTTGAGCGTCGTAGTAGACGCGCCAGGTCTTGCCGGCCTCCTCGAGTCGGTTGAACACGGTGGGGACGGCAGGTGCGCTCAGCCACTTGCCGATGCCGTCGCCCTCGATGTTGGTGACGTAGCCGTGGGAGGTACTCGCGTGGAAGAAGGAGCGGTTGCAGAAGGTCTGGGAGGGGACCGCCGCGTACCAGTGGTCATAGACGCCGAAGTTCTTGGCGAGCGTGGACAGCACCGGCAGCATCTCGGGGGAGAAGCCGCCCATGACGGTGGAGTACTCCTCGGGCGTCGGCTTGCGTCCGCGGGCGAGCGTCGAGTTGACGATGTAGTCCCTGACGAAGCCGTCGTTCTTGGGGGAGGAGGTGTCGGCGGGGAGGTTCCACGGCGGCTGGAGCGGGTTGCGGAGGTCGCCGTTGCTCTCGGGGTCGATGGTGCCGAAGAGCTGCGTGTTGACGTGTGGATAGAACTCGCCGGGGTCCGGGTCAGGTTGCGCCATGATCTGGTCGGTGGGGCCCGTGTAGACGTGGGCGCGGACGGCTTCGCCGGACTCACCGGGGTTGCTGTAGTCGCCCTGGGCGAGGCCGTCGAAGCTCTGGCCGGCGGGCTCGCCTCCGGCTGGGTACAGCCATCCGAGCATGTGGTCGAAGGAGCGGTTCTCGAACATCACGACGACGACGTGGTCGAACCCCGGTTCGCTGCGCTTGGGGAGCGGCGTGAAGCCGTAGTCCTCCTGCGGGTTGGACGCGGTGGCGGCCGCCATGCCACCGGCGACGGCACCGCCAGCTGCGAGACCCGCGACGCCGAAGCCCGCGGCGCGGAAGAAGTCGCGGCGGGAGGTGGGGCGTTTGGGGTTGGGATCCGGGGCATCCTCGGCTGCCGGCGTGGAATCTCTGCCTACTGCCATTCTTGCCCTCACTCTCGACGGCACTACCGTGCTCCCAATAGCGTAGGCCGCTTCGAAGAGATCCACGTGAGAGCGCCGGCGCTTCGCGCTGGCTGGGGGCGATCTTGTGGCCAGGTTGCACGCCGGTGCGAATCCGGTTTGTCAGAGCTCCGCACCGTGAGAAACCGCTGCAGCCGGCTACCCGCCGATGGCTGATAGCACCGTAATTCAACTGCTCGTGCGGTAGCCTCCGGTGACGCAAACGAAACCTGGGGAGTTCCACTTGTCGCGCAATGCCGCTTTGCCAACACTTGAGCTCGTGTTCAACCCCAAGCTCAACGCCTTAAACGCGATTCGTTTGCTTCTTGCCGCGAGCGTCATCGTTGCGCACTCGTGGCCGCTCACCGGAAGAGAGTTCTCGGGACCCCTCATCACGCTCGGGGTGGACGGATTCTTCATCCTGTCGGGATATCTGATTGCGGGCAGCTGGGCCCGTCGGCCAGATTGGCGGGCGTTCCTCCTCGCGCGCGCGCGGCGCATCCTTCCCGGCTTCTGGGTTGCGCTCCTCGTTACCGCTTTCGTGCTGGCGCCAGTCGGAGTTGCGCTGCATGGGGGTAACGGATGGAAGCTGATTTCCTCTGGAGAGTCAATTTCATACGTCGCGCAGAATGCGGCGCTCTACATATTCCAACACTCCATCGGGAGCACTCCGAGCGGCGTACCGTACCCGGGCGTCTGGAACGGGTCGTTGTGGACGCTCCAATGGGAGGCATTCTGCTACTTGGGGCTGCTTGCCCTCGGCCTCACCGGGTTGCTCGCGCGCAAATGGGTCGTGCCAGTGCTCACTGTCGGCTGCTGGGCGCTCTACATGGCTCTACAGGGCCGACTCGATGCAGACTCATTCGTGCTGAGCCGTCTGGCAGACGGCCTTCGGTTTGCCCTGCTGTTTCTAGCTGGTGTCTTGATCTTCAAGATCGGCCGACGATTGCCTGTGACCTGGCCGATCGTTACTTTGGCTGCTGCGTTATTCGTCGGATCCCTGTTTCTGCCTGACTATCGGACTCTTGGTGTTTGGCCGTACGCGTACCTCTTGGTCTCCGTCGGCGCACTGACGAAAGTGCGGTGGCTCACGATGAGGAACGACCTCTCGTACGGTCTTTATATTTACGCCTTTCCGATTCAGCAAGTAATGGCTGGAACAATCCTCGCGAGCTTGCCGGTCGCGGCGTTCGCCGGTCTCGCTGTGGCTTTCACCATTCCGTTGGCTGCGGCAAGTTGGTTCTTCGTGGAAAAGCCGTCATCAAGACTCTTCACCCGACGGAAGCCGGATCTGGCACCAACCGTTGGACCACTGTCATCTGCGACAGGCGAGCCTCGCTAGAGTGCGCTCTCGGTCGCGGCGCACCATGCGCGCTGTGGCGCCCGTCTCGAGCTGCGCGGACGTAGCTGGATGGGCCGCGGAGGCAACCTCAGGCGAGGTGCGCGTCGCGCGGCTGTCGTTTCAGGAGAATGGGGCAGATCGGCCGAGAACGGCGAGGGTATCTATCGGCGTGACTTGAATGCTCGTCTGACCGCCGAGAGCTGAATGAGGAGAACTGTTGCCTCCGCACCGATCTCTCCGAGGAGAGCCCCGAGCGGTCCGAAATGGAAGGCCAGTAGAAGGATTGCTGGAACGCCGACCAGCGCGCCTGCGAGTGCACTGAGGCTGATTGCGCGGATGTTACGTAAGGCGACAAGGGCGATGTTCCCGGTGGCGCGGGACACGCAAACGATGAAAATCATGCAGCCGCCAAGGGCGCTCAGGGTGAAGGATACGGTGACGACTCCCGAGAAGAGTATCGAACTGGCCCACGGGGCTAGCGCCGCAAACACCGCTCCCGCAGCGGCCCCCATGATTGCGTTCAGGAGTATGGAGCGAGTAGCGCGCCTGAGTCTGAGTTCGCGATCTGGCGCACGACCGACCCAGCCCTGCATGAAGTTTGGGATCGATTGCAGGACAGTCAAGGTCATCCGCTGCAGTCGCTCGATCGAGGCAAATACCGCGACCGATTGCGGAGAGACAATGCTGACAAGGGTGATGGGTAGGGCGATGTAGAGAGCGCTGACCGCTCGTCCTGAGAGGGCAACCATCTGGAGGCGGATAGCGATGAGGATCCGACTTCCGCGAACGGTTCGGAAATCGCCGAACCTCACTCGAGTCAGCAGGAGCGCTAGGACCGGTGAAGCGACGGATGGAATGAGGATCGCCAGGCCATAGACCAACAGCGGCGCACCGAGGCTGATCGCCACAGTTGCGATGATCACCGCGACAATTCGAGGCAAGGAGTCCGTAATCATGATCTTCGAAGGTGAACCGGTCCCGACGAAGAACCAAGACGCCGTCAGCCCAACTCCGGTTGCTCCGACTGCGACAAGAGCCGCGGCGATCTCGTAGCCCGGCGCTAGCAGCACCGAAACAACTGCAGCGATCGGCCCTATGACGACAAAAGCAAGGCCCTTCGTCGCAAGCGAGGTCGCCAAGATCTGACGCTGATTCGCCGCTCGTGCTCGTGCCACCCTCTGCGGTCCGTTGAGACCCCAGCCCAATTCGACGAGGACGCCGCCGGCTGCGCCGACTGATTGAGCGATCGCGACTGCTGCCCATGCGAGGGCCCCGAAGTTGGAAGTGATCGCGGGTAGCGCGATCAGCGGACTGATCGCGCCAAGCATCGGGAGAACCAGAAATCCGAAGAGTCGACGGAACGTCTTCGCATTCATCGGAGAGTGTCTTCCAGGAGACGGAGCTTCTGCGGCAACCTCACTGGCCGCCTTCTGGCCGCTGGAAAGATGACACCACCCGCTCGCAGGCTTTGCGGAAGAGCTCGCTGTTGGCCTCAATCGTGAAGAGGTCGAGCGCCTTGCGCCGCGCTCGAGAGCCGAGCTCCCGGCGAACGAGAGGATCGGTCAATTGCTCCAACGCGTTTGCAAGGGCAGGCACCGATGATGGTTCCACCGTCAGACCGCCGGACCCCACTGCCCAGGTCATGGGCTCGATGTCGCTCACGATGACCGCGCGGCCGGCGAGCATGGCGTCCATCAACTTCGCCGGGAGCTGGCCATGGGCGTATCCGTCGTCTTTGCTCGGGATCACGACGATGTCAGCGTTCTCGACCAGCGCGAGGCCCTCGTCGAAGGAGGTCATTCCGACCCACTGCTCCCAGGGCCGAGCGTCCTCGGGAGCTTCGTCGGTGAGCTTGAGCGTGATGCCAAGATCCTGACGGTTCGCGACCGCCTCACGCAGGATGTCGACGCCTTTGTGCTTCCGATTCGTTCCGACGAATGCGATGGAGGGCTTGGAGCCGGTGTGCGGTGCGCCGAAACCGCGGTCGTCGCGAACATGGGGGACGACGGGCCCGCCGTAAATGGCTTGGAGGACCGGATTGCTCACGATGGTGTCCGCCTGCAGAGCGAGCCGTTTCAGCTCCGTGTTCTTCCGCACGGCGCTGAATTTCAGGATGCCCTTCGCGAAGCGGCGCAACGGGCGCCGCCACGACAACGCGGCTTCGAGATCCGGGTCATCGACATCGAGGAGAAGTGGCCGTTGCGCGGCGCGTGCGAGCCGTCTTGCGCGCCCGAAGGACGTCTCCACCGGCTTGACCGCGAGGACCAGGTCGGCAGCTTCGACCGCCGCAAGAAGTTCTGGGTCGTCTTCGTCGACCGTGCGACAGTTCGCGGCAAAGTCCCCGCCGCGGAGTGGACCCCAGATCTCGCCACCGCGTGGTGCGAACACCTGCGTCTCCCAGCCGTTGGCCCGCATGAGCAGCCAGAGGCAGTAGGTGCGTCCAAGTGAGTTCGACGTGATGTCGGGGGTGAAGATCGCGATTCTCATGCGTCGTTCTCACGTCGCGAGAGCTCCGGGAAGCGCAGCCGACCCATACAAGATGCCTTTCAGGGCGAAGCGGAAAGAAACGGCATGATCTCAGCACTGTCCTGAGCGTGATGGTGCGTCTCAGACTACCAACGGGGTACACCATTGAACGTCGCATTGCTCGTTCGGAGCGCCTGTCATTCTGCGAAGCGTCACTCGTGCGCGCGATATCGGAGAGAACTCCCGGGGCCGCTGGTCAGGTGAGTCATACTGGACCCGTGAACAATCGCGGGGTGGTCTGGGGGATCGGCGGTGCTATCGCCACTGCGGTCCTCGTGCTTGCCTGCCTTCGTTTTCTCTCACCGGTGATCTCCCTGCTGCTCCTTGGGGCTGGTCTGCTGATCGTGTGGGCGCTGTTCAAGCCGCTCCAAGCGGCGTGCGTCCTCGCCTTCTTGACGGCAGCGTTCCCGAAAGCCGGAATCAAGGTCGACGGATTCCCCTTCCCTGTGTTCTTGTTCGGGCTCATCCTCGCCATCGCTCTCGCCACGATCGCACTCGGATGGAAGCGTCGCGCCCCGACGATGGACATCTTGCTGCTGATCTACCTGGTCTGGGTCCTGTGCCGGGTCGTCGCAGTCGGACTCCCGGCCGGTTTCACACCTGCATTCCAGTTGCTCGCCTGGTCGGCGATCCCCGTCGTCCTCCTCGTCATCACGACTCATCTCAAGGGTGACGGGACGCCCATCCGAAAGAGCTTGGAGCGAGGATTCCTGGTTGCCTGCGTGTACGCGCTCGTCCAGTTCGTCGGTGGAGTCGTCGAGACGGCGATTCCC
Organism: Plantibacter sp. MCCC 1A11337; assembly: GCF_013349365.1. Classification (NCBI taxonomy): domain Bacteria; kingdom Bacillati; phylum Actinomycetota; class Actinomycetes; order Micrococcales; family Microbacteriaceae; genus Plantibacter; species Plantibacter sp. MCCC 1A11337. Next base: position 337,274 of record NZ_JABJWX010000003.1, read on the forward strand.
GGCCTGTCCTACGCACTTGGCGATGACATCCTGGAGAAGAACAACGTCATCTACTCAAGCACCGTCGCCGACTTCTCGAAGATCCCGTCCACCTACCAGAACGGGAATATCTTCGGGCTGGCGGCCGCGGTGTTCTTCTCAGCCGCACTGCTGCGGATCGCGAAGAAGCAATCCAGCGTGCAAGACGTCGTCGTCCTCCTGGGGGCGCTCGCGGCGATCGCGCTTTCTGGCTCAAGGACGGCTATCCTCGCTGCCGCGATCGTGACGCTTGTCGTGTTCCTGCGAGGAGGAAGCCTCAGTCGCAAACTCGCCATCTCCGCCGTGGCAGTGGGCGTCGTGATGACCGTGGTCACGATCCAGCCAGGCTTCATCGAGCGGTATTCCATTGACAACATCCTCGCATCGGGAGGCGCCGGCAGAAGCGATGTCTGGTCGATGGTGTTGTCGCAGCTGACACCGCTCGAGTACTTCTTCGGGATGGCGACCTGGCGAACTCCCGCAGAGGGGGTCATCGGGATGATGATGCAGATCGGCATCTTCGGGATGATCCTGCTCGTCGCCATCATCGCGCGTTCCATCTCTCGCCGAAGCGGCATGTGGGTCGTGTGGTTGACGCTCGCCATCGGAGCGAGCATCGATTCCAGCTACATGCTCTTTCCGACCTGGTTCATCCCCGCAGCGCTCGCGGCCGCAGCGGTGACGGTCCCGGCCCGTGCTGAGGATCAGGTGCAGCTGGCAACGCGGCAGTCGACGTCTTCGACCAGGGCGATAGGCCCGTCCCAAGCTGTGACCCGGACACCCTCGGTCTGAGATTCGCCTCGCCACAGACCTGCCACCTTGATGTCAGGTGACGGCCGGCGGATGCCACCGAGTCTCCTGCCGCGATCAGATCGCCGGGATGAACAACCACCGATCGGCGGCAAGCCGGCCGTCGATGTCAGGAAGGTCAGCTAGTACTGCCGAGCGCACCCGCCGGGACTGGAGGGCGTGGACGACTGCGGACGCAAGGGCGCTTCGCGGAGCGTGAGGTGCCAGCACCTGATGCCCGTGATTCTCGAGCCAGCCAGCTATGCCGGTTTCCGTGCTCGCGACGATCTCGGTTCCGACACTGAGGCCCTCGACGATCGGAAGGCCGATCTGCTCCTTCCAGTTGGTGAAGGGTTGCGACAGCAGGACGGCCACGTCGGCGTGACGCTGCGCCTCGAAGATGACGTCGCGGGTGGGGTCGATGATGACCGTCGTACGCGGAGCAGTCTTCGCCCATGTGAGCACCTCCGCCTCAAGCGGCCCTTTGCCGAGGATCTGCAGCTCCGCGTCCGGGAAGGCGACCACGACGTCCGACCAGCTGTCCATGAGCTGGCGAATGCCCTTCCGTTCGTCGAGCGCACCCACGAACAGCACCTTGGATGCTCGCTCCTCGTTGTCGACGGCGAGCGCGGACGGGTGGGCCGTCGGCAGGCCCCAGATCAAGGTCGTTTCCGGTGGACGACGCTTCATCCGGGCGCCAAGGAGGGCTTCGTAGTTCGTCTCCGCGTCGGCGGTGCCGAAGACGACCCGAGTCAGCGATCGGTAGCAGAATCCGACCGTCAGACGCAGCAGGGCTCGGGTGACGGCAACTGGCAGATGTGTACTTGCGGCGACCTTTCTCGGCAGGTCGGCATTCTCGATCGCGTAGGTCACGAGCTGGGTCGGCTGTCGATGCAACACCCGGCCGATTCGGGCTGCCGCCGAGAGCACAAGGTTCTGCGGCAGCGCGCTCGGTGCGTACGGTTCGACGATCTCCAGCTTCGAGTAGGTGCCTTTGAGAACCAGCGCCGCGATGTGCAGGAATGAGGTCTGTTCGACCCGGACCCCTGCAGGAGCTCGGGTCATATCGAAGTCGTACATCGGTTTCTGATAGAAGAAGTCGCCCGGGGCACTGTCGTGCAGCCGCTCGAGGTGCGTCGTTCGCGCGCCGCGGTAGTACCGGGCGATGGGTCTCTGAGTCATCGGGGCCAAGCGTCCTTCGTCACACGTTCGAAAGCAGGCTGTTCCGTCTGGCGCAGGCCGTCTCGATACGCCAGCCAGAGGTCACCAGCGAAGCGGAATCGGCCTGCGGCGACGCGTTTGCCCACACGCAGCGTCGCGCGGATGGCGGACGCCAGGAGGAAGTGCCGCTGACGCGCAGCGACACGGCCGAGTCCATACGCCGAGTAGAGCTGGACTCGGTCGCCGGCGATGCTGTGCGACGACGAGACCGCATGAGCGACGGTCGCGTCGGGTGCGGTCGCAATCCCGAAACCAGCGGCGCGGGCGCGGTAGCCGAACTCCACGTCCTCCCAGTACATGAAGAAGGTCTCGTCCAGCAGGCCGATCGTCTCCAGAAGTCGTCGGGAGACCAGGACGCACGCCCAGGTCACGAAGTCGGGGCTCGTCGATCCCGCCGTCTCGTCGATCCGCAAGGGGAACCCGATGCTCGGACCGAGCGCCTGGAGTGAGCCGTCCTCGTTGAGGATCGCCGGGCCGACGATCCCCACACTCGCATCGCGTTCGACCGCGGCCAGCATCGCGGACAAAGCCCCCTCATGCAGCCGAGCGTCGTTGTTGATGACGAGCACGAAGTCTGCGCCAGCGTCGAGGGCATAGCGCAAACCGATGTTGACTCCAGCGGAGAAACCGCCGTTCTCCGGACGTTCGAGCAGGACGTGATCCGGAGCGTCCGACGTGTCGAGCGCTTGCCGAAGCGTGCCGTCAGCCTCGTTGTCGACGATGACGATCTGGTTCAGGCCACCGTCCTGCGCGAGCGAGGCGATGCACGCAGTCGTATTCACGGCGTCGCGCCAATTCAGGACGACAGCGGTGATCGACGGTTGCGGCGACGAGACCGCTTCAGGAAGATCCATCAACGCTCTCGCAGCACGTTCGAGACGATCTCGGCCGTCCGGTCCCAGCTGTAGCTCGCCGCCGGAGCCGTGGCACGGGGTCGCCCAGTGAGTGCTGCGCGGAGGGTTTCGGCCCAGGCCAGGTCGTCGTGCGCATCACCGACCGGGAACCCCTGCCCACTCGAGATCTCGGCGATCGACTCGCAGCCCTCCCAGAAGATCACCGGGGTTCCGCAGGCGATGCTCTCGACCGCCGGAAGGCCGAACCCCTCGACCAACGACGGGAAGACTGTCGCGACCGCGCCCCGGTAGAGGTCGGCGAGCTCCGGATCCGTCAGCCCGCTTCGCACCTCGACGCGATCGGCGACACCGAGTTCCGCTGCACGGCGCTCGGCGCCCTCACGGTCGTTCATGACGACGACGAGCTTAGCTTCGGGAACGCGAGCCAAGGCGCGGAACACCACGTCGACGTTCTTGTGCGCCCGCAGGTTCCCGACGTAGAGGAAGTAGGGGACGGAGTCTTCGGTGGTCGGGGCCTCAGCCGCATGGAACGCCTCCGACAGCCCGTTGCCGGCGTTGACGACCTGGACGCGATCGTCGTCGACCCACTCCTCGATCGCTCGCTTCGACGTCTCAGACACGGTCAGCACCAGTCGGTTCCTGCGGATGATCGGGCGCAGGACAGCCGAATAGTGCGCGAGGTACACGGCACGACGGTTCGTCGTCGGGTGCAGATGGATCAGGTCGTGGACGGTCACCACCTGTGGCGAGCGCGCGAGGAAGCCGTTGTAGCCGGGGGAGTAGATCGTCTCGCCGCCGGGTGTCCGGCGCACGCGAAGGAAGTCCTGCGGATCGGACGGCTTGCCGCCGACCTTGAGCGCCGACCACTCGACGCTCAGCCGCGGGAGCACTTCGGACGCATAACGACCGATGCCGTGGACGCCGCTCCACCTGGTGTCGGCAAGGATCATGAGGCGAGGGTCCGATCGGTTCCGTCTGTGCGGGCGGAGTGACCGACCCAGTCCGTGAGCTTGGTGGCGAAGGCAGCGGAGCCGAACAGCGCGTTGACGCGCTCCTGAGCCGGAGTCATGTCGACGAGGAGGGCGCGCTCGACCGCTTCGCGCAGCGTCGCGTCGTCGAGCGCGTCGACGACGACACCGCCGTCGATGGCGAGCACGCTCTCGGACGCGCCACCTTCGGAGAGCACGAGCGTGGGCGTACCCAGGGCCATCGCCTCGACGGGCATGATGCCGAAGTCCTCGACGGCCGCGAACACCAGGAGTGACGCCGCCTGGTAGAGCGCGAAGAGCAGCTCGTCGCTCGGTCTCGTCATGATGATGACCGGCACCGTCGCGGCATCCGCCAGGGCTTGTAGCTCGGCGTGCTGCGGACCAGCGCCCGCGAGCACGACCGGCAGGCCGGCGAGTTCGCCGGCGCGGATGGCGACGTCGAGCCGTTTGTAGTCGACGAAACGGGAGGCACCGAGGACGTACTCGGACGGCAGCGTCGAGAACAGGTACGCGTCCTCGGCGCTCAGGCGGTCCGCCCAGGACGGCACGCTCTGGAGGTACTCGACACGGACCGGCGGGTGGATGACTTCCGCCTCGACGCCCCACGAGCGCTCCATCCGCTGGCGGATGTAGTCGCTGTTGGCGGCGAAGGTCGCGCCGTCCTGTGCGCGCTTGCGGTCGACTCGACGGAGTGCGGGGGCGAGGGCCCGCGCCGCGAGGTTGCCGCCGCGGACGTCCAGCTCGGGGGCCCAGAGGTATCGAGCAGGCGTGTGGACGTAGACGAACCGCTGCGGTCCGTCGGCAGGCTGTCGCCCGCCGGCGTGATGCGCGAACGCGTGCGAGCTGATGAGGACGAAGTCGGCGGCGGAGACCTCGGTCCGGGCCCAGGTGATCGGCATGAACGGCAGCGCGGCCGCCTTGCTCTTCCGCAGGGGCGTGCGCGCGATCCAGGATTCACTCACAGTGTGGCCGGGGAAGCGGTCGGGCGCGTTGCTCCACAGGCAGTGGATGTCGGCGTCGGGATAGGCGGCGGCCATCGCGTCGACGACGTTCTCCGAGCCACCGTGGCGCTCGATCCACTCGTGGATGATGAGCCCCGCCATCAGTGGGCTTCCTTGCCCGGAGCCACGACGGCCCGGATGGTGCGCCAGAGGATGATGACGTCGCCTGTCAACGACCAGTTCTCGACGTAGTACAGATCGAGGCGGATCGCGTCCTCCCAGCTGAGCGCGGACCGCCCGCTGACCTGCCAGAGGCCCGTCATGCCGGGCTGCACGATGAGGCGGCGCTTCGCCGCGGAGTCGTAGAGCGCGACCTCGCCCTCACGCTGCGGGCGCGGACCGACCAGACTCATGTCGCCGCGGAAGACGTTGATGAGTTGAGGGAACTCGTCGAGCGAGAACTTCCGCAGGGTGGCGCCGACACGGGTCAGGCGTGGATCGTTCTGCACCTTGAACAGCGGGCGATCGCTCGTGCCCTGTTGGGCGAGCAACGCGGCGAGCTCGGCGTCGGCGTTCACCCGCATGGATCGGAACTTGAGCATGTTGAAGGGCTCGCCGTTCAGGCCGATGCGTTCCTGGCGGTACAGGACCGGACCGGGGCTGGTGAACTTCACCAGGAGGGCGACCACCAGCAGGATGGGCGAGGCGACGAGCAGGATGAGGCCGGAGCCGAGGATGTCGAAGGCGCGCTTGGAGAAGCGCTTGCGCCCTTCGTATCGAGGAGTCTCCACGTGGATGAGTGGAAGGCCGGCCACGGGGCGGGTGTGGATGCGCGGGCCGCCGACGTCGGTGAGGCTCGGCGCGACGATGAGATGCTGGCGCCCCGGTTCGAGACTCCAGCTCAATTCGCGGACACGCACCGGCGTCAACTCGTCCGAGCTGGTGATGATGACCGTATCGGCCCGTGTCGCCGCGAGCGCCTCGAGGACGGTGTCCACTGTTCCGGACACGGGGATGCCCGTGTCGCCGAGCGTTCCGCCGATCTTGCCCGTCGGAACGCAGGCACCGACCACTCGATAACCGGCGTCCATGTTGCGGGTGAGTTCTTTGGCGATGTGCTCGGCCGAATCGGCCGATCCCACGAGCAGTACCAGCGACGCGTAGCGACCGTGGGCGCGCTGCACGGACAGCCACTGGCGCCACATCCACCGTGACAGCAGCAGGACGAGGATCCCCAAGGGGAAGGCCAGCAGGAAGTATCCGCGCGCGAGATCGAGCTTCACGAGGAAGGCGATGATGGCGATGATGCCGAACAAGCGGATACTCGCGTCGGCGATGAGCCGGTACTCCGCGTTTCCACTTCCGACCACTCGGTACTCCCGGGTGCCGAAGATGCGAAGCGTCACGAGCCAGGCGACGATGAGGGTGATCGAGATGACGGTGTAGTTCACGACGACGCGTGTCATGTCGAAACCGACCGAGGTCGTCTCCTGATCGAAATCGAACCAGAACAGTTGGGTTCCGAAGACGATCCAGATGAGGACGATCGCGTCGGTGACCGCGAGGCGCCGGGCATAGACCCGGCGCCAATCGCGCACGACAACGCGAGCTGGGTCGGGGGGAGTGCTCGCAGGCGTCATTGGCAGCGGCACGGAAGGCTGCGACAGCATGCGGTCTCCGTGGTGGAACACGTAAGTACTACGGGTGACGAGGGAAGAGCTTGGTGCTTCGATACGGGGATGTATCGGGACTGCTGCTGAGACTATCGGTGAAAATGTGCAACATCTGTCCTCCTTTTTGCGGGTGACCCCCGGATTGGTGACAAATGTAGGGATAACCCTAGCCCCAGGTGACGCCGCCGTCCGCCGAGCGGTACAGCTGGTCGCCGACCCAGAGCCATGCGCCCTGGCCAGCGATCGTGAGAGCGGCTGGTGCGGACGCGTCGGCTCCGTCGATGCAGCCGACGAGCGGGGCGCTCGCGAACGCCGCGGGAACCCCGTTGATCGCCAGCGCGCCCAGGCCGTTGCACCCGGGAACACCACGGGCTACGAACATGAGGCGCTCGCCCTCGGAGGCCAGCGCGTGCACACCGGCGTACGGGGTGGTGACCCACGACCCGGTGGTCGGGTCCCATTCCGCCAGGACGGCCGCACAAGCAGCCACGGTCCTGTCGGTCGTCGCGCTCATGACGTCGACGGTTGGGCAGGGGAGCCCGACTCCTTGGCCCGCCACGACGATGGCAGCGTCATCAGGGGTCAGGTAGCTGATCTCGCCCGGCAGAGCGGCATCCGGTGCCCAAGAGTCACCGGCATCCGAGGACGAGAAGCCTCCGACTGCGCAGGCATCACCGGTTGCACCGATGATCTCGATTTCCCCATCGTCGCCGGCCGTGAGAGCGAGCACCTGACGGAGGTCGAATGCGTTCGTCGCCAGCGGCGTCCAGGTCGCCCCGGCGTCGACGCTCCGCTCGACGACTGCCGGCGTCGAAGAGCAGGCGCCCGCAGTGGCACGCCAGAGGGTCTGGCCGTCCACCGTGGTGATGAAGCGCCTGCCGTCCGCTGCTGCGTCGCCCGTCGGTTCCGCCGATGCGCCGGGCGTGGATTCCGGCTCCGGTGTCGTGTTGAAGGTGACGAGTGGCCGCGGCGTGCGGTCAGCCGTCGGTGCGCTATTCGCTGTGAGAGCGAGCCCGACGAGGATCACATCGACGATGAGGAACAGCACCAGACCGACGACGACCAGCACACGTTGGCTGGAACTCAGAGAATCGCGCCACCGCGACCGGACGTTCGCCGATCGGTATGTGGAGCGTCCGCGCTTCGTGCTCACCGCCGATCGCCCGACTGCGCCAAGTTTTTCGCGATGATGTCGATGAACTCATTGATCTGCGCACCGACCCGGTTGTACGTCTCCGAGCTGCGACGGTACGGGTCTTCTATGTCGTCGTCCTCAGGGTTCGCAGGAGGCGGTACCAGGCCGCGTTCCGCCGCGGCCGACGCGACGAGCTCCCAGAGATCGGCGGCGGGCTCGGTCTCCGCGATCAAGCGCGCAAACTGAGGAACGGTGAACGTCACTCGCGAGGCACGGGGGAGGAGACGGGCGACATCGCTCCGATGCTCACGCGTCGCGGTGAGGATCAGGTCCGCATCGGCGACGATGTCTCGGTTCAACTGTCGCGGGACGTGGCCGCTCGGGTCTCCGCCGAACCGACGCGACTGCTCGACGACTTCCGGTGGCATGACGAGTTCGGGCTGCATGCCCGTCCCGGCGCTTGACACGCGGATCAGATGGCCACCTGCGGTGACGCCTGCGGCATCGAGCCGAGCCTTCAGGAGCTGCGCACCGAGCGCCGACCGGCAGATGTTCCCAGTGCAGACGAACAGCACCGAGAACGGACGTGTAGCCGCCGCCGTGGCGTCGGTCACGCCTTCACGTCCTCGGTGTAGCCGTAGCCGGCACCATAGCCGTAGCGTGCGTATCCGTAAGCGTCTGGGCCCTTGGTCGGGACCATGGTCATGACGAGACCGGCGACCGAGGCGTTCACGTGGACGAGCGCTTCAAGGGCGCCCTTCAGCTGGTTCTTGTGGGTCCGCCCGGCAGCGACGACGACCAATGCGCCGCCGGTGTGGCGGGCCAGCAGGGCACCATCCGTGACGGGCAGGAGCGGCGGTGCGTCGATGAGCACGTAGTCGAACTGCTTCTCGAGACCGGAGATGAGTTTCTGCATCACGCTGGAGCCGAGCAACTCGCTCGGGTTCGGCGGGATCGCGCCAGCGGGGAGGACGGTGAGCGCGCCGCGGCCCCACGGCTGCATGGTGTCCTCGAGCGTCGCGCGACGGATGAGGACGTCGCTCAAGCCGACGGCTCCTTCAAGGTCGAAATAGGTGGCGAGCTTCGGCCGACGAAGGTCGGCGTCGATGATGATGACGCGGTGACCGGCATCGGCTAGGGCGATGGCGAGGTTCGCCGCTGTCGTGCTCTTCCCCTCGCTCTGGATCGAGGAGGTGACGACGTAGCTGCGGGGTTGGTCACTGACGTCGAGGAACTGGAGGTTCGTTCGGAGGCTGCGGAACGATTCGGCGCGCGGGCTCTTCGGGTCGGCTTGGACGATCAGCGGGCGCTGCTTCGCCTTCGGGTCGAAGGCGATGCCGCCCATGATCGGGATCTCGGTGAGGCCCTCGATGTCGCGCTCGTTCCGAATGCGGGTGTCGAGCGTCTCACGGAGGACCGCGAAAGCAACCCCGAGAGCGAGGCCGACGAGAACACCGAGAGCAAGATTGAGGGGCACGTTCGGGCTCCCCGGCGTCGTCGGCACGTTCGCCTCTTGTACACGGGTCAGTTTCACGGGGCTCGTCGCACCGTCGTCAGTGCTCTCGATCTTCGCGACGACCCCGGTCAAGCTCTCAGCGGTGGTGTTCGCAAGCTCGGCGGCGAGTACGGGGTCCTCGCTCGTCGCGGTGATCTGGATGATCGTGGTGTCGGGCGTGGCTACAGCGGACACTTGCCCACCGAGCTGGCCGGCGGTGATGTTGAGTTCGAGCGCGGCGATGACCGGCTGGAGCACGATCGGTGTGCTCACGAGGTTGACGTAGGTTTTGACCCGCTGTTGCGAGTACGTGTTCCCCTGCGTGAGGTCCGACACGTTGTCACTCGATTGTGTCGACACGAAGACCTTGGCCGATGAGCTGTATTCGGGCGTCTTCGCAAGAGAGTAGGCAGCGGCTGCGGCAACGCCGACGAGCACGAGCGCGACGATCAGCACCCAGTACTTGCGAAGGACACGGAGATAGTCGGTGAGCTCCACGCGGTGGCTTCCGTTCGATGAGGAGAGCGGTTCACCCTGCTGCCAAGGCGTGCCCCGAACAGGGCGTTGGGAGCCATGCTGCCATAAACCGACGCCTGTTCCAGAGCGTCCGTGTCATGAGCATGGCCGATTGCCGTAGTTTGCTCTCGTGACGATGCCACACGAGACCACGCCGCGCGACGATCAACAGACGACGCGGGCGCGTCTCGTCATTGCGACGATCGGATTCGTCGCGACCGTCGTGATCGCGCTGGGGTTCCCAGGTGGTGTGCGGATCGTCGGACCGTTCTCACCGCTCGGTGGCTACGTGCTCGTGTGGCTTCCCCTGGTGGTCGCGCTCCTCATCGTCCTGCTGGTTCCGAGCCTGCGCCCGACGGTTCCGATGGCAGTGCGGTGGAGCGTCCGCCCCATCGACCTCCTCTGGGGTGCTGCGGCGGGCCTCCTTCTGCGGATCGTCGTGAGCTCGCTCGAGATCCTCTGTTATGGCGGGCTTCCCGCCACCGCTGGGAACGCCGTGCCCCTCGCGACCGCAGACGAGGTGGTGTACGTCGTCGTCGCGTTACTCTCGGTGATCCTCATCGCGCCGGTGATCGAGGAGACCTTCTTCCGTGGGCTCGTCCTCCCGTCGATCATCAGGATGCTCCGCGGAGGGCGATGGATAGCAGTCGGGATCAGCGCATTGCTCTTCGCGATCTTGCACCTCCTCGCCGTCACCACCTCCGCCCAAGCGGTCGTCGTCGGGGTCGGAACCCTGCTCGTCGGGCTGGGCGCGGGAAGCCTCGCCGTTCTGACCGGTCGGCTGGGTCCCGCGATCGTCGCGCATGTCGTGTTCAACGCGTCGATCCTCGCGCTCGGTCTGTCCGCCGTAACCGGTGGCACCGGCGTCGTGATTGAATAACCCCCATGCCGGCACCCGAATCCGACAAACGTCGCTCGTCTTCCTCAGGCCCATCGCGAACCTCCTCCAAAGGGTCCGGAAGTCGGCGGAGCACGACGGCGCGCTCCCGTGCCCGACGACGGGAGAACGCGGACCCCGAGCGACTGCGTGCTCGGCGCCGCAGGACCGCGCTCATCGTCTCCGGCGTGCTCGTCCTGTTGTTGGCGGCTGTCGCGTGGATCGGTGTGCGCGCACTCCTCGCCAAGGGGGAACTGGAAGCGGCAGTGCCCCTTGCCCAGCAGGTCCGCGAGCAAGTGCTCGGCGGAGACGCAGCTGCTGCAGGTAAGACCGCTCGTGAGCTCGCAGCCCACGCCCGCGAGGCTGCTGCACTGACGAGCGACCCGATCTGGCGTGCCGCCGAGATCGTGCCGTGGATCGGACCGAACCTCGCAGCCGTCCGGAACTTGGCGGGCGCGACCGACGAGGTCGCCGTCGGAGCGATCGCTCCGCTGGTGAACCTCTCCGGATCGCTTCGCCCCGACCTGTTCAAACCTGTCGACGGTGCGGTACCGCTGCAGCCGATGATCGATGCTCAGCAGGACGTCCGTTCGGCCGACGATGCTCTCGAGGGCGCGGCCAAGCGCGTCCGAGGAATCGACCAGTCCCGCCTCATCAGCCAGGTGTCGTCGGCGGTCGACCAGCTCGGACCGGTCCTTACCGAGACAGCCGACACGGTCGATGCGGCACGGCGCGCGATCGATCTGCTGCCGACGATGCTCGGCGCCGACGGGCCCCGCAATTACCTGATCATGTTCCAGAACCCGGCCGAGCCGCGCGCGAGCGGAGGCAATCCGGGTGCGCTGGCCCTGATCGGCACGGACGGGGGCCGCATCTCGCTCCTACAGCAGGCGACATCAGGTGATTTCCCGCGTTTTCCAGAACCGGTCCTGCCGCTGTCGACGGAGACCGCAGGCATCTACGGCAACATCACTGGGCGCTTCATCCAAGACGTGACGTTGACGCCGCGGTTCGACGTGTCCGCCGAGCTTGCCTCGGAGATGTGGTTCCAACGGTTCGGGACCCGCGTCGATGGCGTGCTCAGCATCGACCCGGTCGCCCTGGGATACCTGCTCGCAGCGACGGGACCGATCGACCTCCCCTCGGGTGATCAGCTCACGACCGAGAACGCCGCGGATCTGTTGTTGAACCAGGTGTACCAGCGCTACCCGGCCGGGGCAGAGCAGGATGCCTTCTTCGCGGCAGCTTCTGCGGCGGTCTTCGACCGCATCTCGACCGGCAACTTCGATGCCACGAAGCTGGTGGCGGCACTCGCCAAGTCGGGCGACGAGCGACGTGTCCTGGTGTGGAACGCCGCTGAAGCGGAGCAACTGCTCCTGGCCGGCACCACGTTGACGGACATGCTCCCGACGGAGGAGCAGCGGGCCGACGCCTTCGGCGTGTACATCAACGACACGACCGGCAGCAAGATGGGCTACTACCTCGATGTGGAGACCCAGAGCGGCATAGCACAGTGTGGTGCCGGAGGACAGGTCTTGGGTTTGCGTCTGAAGATTACGAACACGGCTCCGGCCGACGCCGCAACGTCGCTGAGTGACTACATCACCGGTGCTGGGATATACGGCGTCACGCCTGGCAACTTCAACTTCAAGGTCGCGGTCTACTCTCCTCCAGGGTCGTACACCGAGGGAATCCAGCGTGATGGTGCGGATCTTCCGGTCCAACCAGCACTCGACGGTGACTTCCCGCTCTCGCAGTTCCGACTCGAACTGGCGCCTGGTGAAAGCACGACGATCGACGTGGCGGTGTCGACATCCGGCGTGTCGAAGCAACCTTTTGTCGTTTCGACCCCCAAACTTCATCTTCCTGAAACACAACAACTGGCGCTTACCTGCAAATTTGCCGTACAGTGATGCGTGTTGTCGGGTTTGAGCCGTTTTCGGGGGGTATCAGCGCCGGCGCAATATTCTTCGTCGCAACACCGCTGGTTGTGACGGTAGCTACAGCTATGCCAGTACTGCACTGATCAACGACCAGTCTCCAAGGGGAACCCACATGCTCAAGAAAATCACCGCGGTCTTCGCGCTGGCCCTCGCTGGCCTGTTCATCGCTCCGGTCGCCGCGAACGCTTCGTACGTTCCCGGCGCCGACATCGTCGTCACCGGCGACGTTGCTCCCGGCGGCACCTTCGTCGTGACCTTCACGGACGGTGCCTTCCAGCCGAACGAGGACGTCTCGCTCGCCCTGACCGGTGAGAACGCGACCGGCGCCACGCTCGCCGCCGTCGACACCAAGACGCTCGTGAAGACCGCCTCGGCGACCGGCTCGGTCTCCCTGACCGTCACGCTGCCCACGAACGCGACCGGCACCTATACGGTCACCGGCACCGGCCTCTCCTCGCAGATCATCGGCACCACCACCGTCACGGTGAAGGCTGCTGCTGCAGGTGGCGGCTCCGGCAACGGCGGCCTCGCCGACACCGGTTTCAACACCCCGGCGTTCCTCGTGTGGGGTGCTGCCGGCGCAGTCGTCCTCGGCGCAGCGCTCATCGCGGTCTTCGTGATGATCCGCCGCCAGCGCGCAGGCGTCGCAGCGTAACAAGTTTCTCGACCTTCGGGTCAATAAGAACGGCCGGTGCATCTGCACCGGCCGTTCTTGTTTGTGTCCGAGCCCTACGCGTCGTCGCTCGGGTGGTCGGGGTCTTCCTCCTGGTTGAAGTTCGAGGCGTCGGGGTCGTGGCCGACCGCGAGGCCGTCCTCGCTGTTGGGGATGGTCTGGTTCTCGCCCAGGCCGCCCGGCTTCGGCGTTCCCTCGCTGCTGTTCTGGTCGGTGTCGTTCGTGTCGTTCGTCATGGGGAACAGGTTAAGAGGTACGCGAGCGCGCTTGAGCGGGCTTGACAGGGTGTCCGGGGCAGTGGTTTCAGGCCCTTCGACAGGCTCAGGGGCCGGAGGAGGGGGCTCGGGTACCGGCCATCTTGCGGAAAACGGATAGGCCGGGACATACCTCCCTTCCGGGGGACAGATGACGGGCAATACAGTTCTCGCAGCCTGGGTCCGGTCGTCGGATCCTCCACGACCGAAACGAGCATCATGACCGCCACCGCCGCTTCCAGGACCGCTCCGAAGCCGATCGTCATCTCCTTCTGGCTGTGGGTCGTCTCCGCCGTCCTCTCCGTCATCTCCGGGGTCACGGCCGCGATGTCCGCCGGGACCGTCGCCGAGGCCGCAGCCGAACAGTCGGCCTCGGGCGGTGTGCTCTCCTCGAGCGTCCTCCTGATCTCGACAGCCGTCGGCGCGTTCATCGTCGGCGCACTCCACGTGCTGTTCGCCTTCTTCATGCTCCGCGGTCGCAACTGGGCTCGGATCGTCCTCACCGTGGTCGGCATCCTCTCCGTCCTCGGTTCGATCACCGGGCTGATCGCCCTCAACCCGCTCTCCTTCATCTTCGTCATCGTGACCATCGTCGCGATCGTCCAGATGTACGTGCCGGCAGCTCGCGAGTACTTCGCCGCGAACAAGCGATGAGCGACCACCCTGTCCCGGCGGAGACCGCCCCGCGCCCGGGCTCGCGCCAGGAACGGGCTGAAGCTCGCCGCGCCGAGGCGCGCCTGCCCTACAGCCCCTCGCCTGACACCCGGTGGGGTACCCCGACCGCGCTGACGACCTTCGTCGCGATCATCGCGCTCCTCGTCGTCGTCGAACTCGCACGGACCTTCGGCGTCCTGTCCGGCGAGGTCGGCACGATGATCATGTGGATCATCTTCGACGGCGGCATCCTCGTCGCCCTCGCGATCGTCTGCCGCACCTGGGGAAGCGGGTCCTGGGCGAAGGACTTCGGACTCCGCTTCCGCTGGTTCGACGTGTTCATCGGGCTCGGTTCCGCCGTCGGTATCCAGCTGATCGGTGGCATGATCGGCCAGTTCGTCATCGCCCTCACCGGCGAGACGCCGAAGTCGAACATCGCCCCGCCGTCGCCAGAGCTCGTCTGGGTGCTGGTCAACACCGTGTTCGCCACGGCGATCGTCGCGCCGTTCTGTGAAGAACTCCTCTTCCGCGGGCTCCTGCTGCGCGGATTCCGGAACACCATTCTCCGCGGACGGGCGACGAACGGCGTGCGCCGAGGTGCGGCGACGCCCACGACCGCCCGACGTCGCACGGCCGCGGTCGTCTCGGTGGGAGCAAGTGCACTGATCTTCGCGATCGTCCACCTCTACGAGGGCTGGGGTAGCCCGGTCACCATGGTCACGCTCGGGCTCACCATCCTCGTGCTCGGCACGGTGAACGGTGTCTACGCCGCGACGACCCGTCGCCTCGGACCGGGCATCTGGACGCACGTGTGGTTCAACACCTTCACCGTGCTGCTGACGCTGGCACGCAGCGGGAGCTGACCCGGGCGCCGGTCCTTGGGCGAAGAAGGGAGCCCGTGGACCCTTCGACAGGCTCAGGGACCGGCGGTGGGTCGGCTGGTTGGGGGTGTGGGCCCTTCGACAGGCTCAGGGACCGGGTAGGGCTCAGGGACCGGGTGGGGCTCTGGGGCCGGGTGGAGGCTCAGGGACCGGACGATCGATCAGGAGGCGGAGGGGCGGATTCGGCGCTCGTAGGCGGCGTCGGCCGCGAGCACCGCACGCACGCGGGCGAGGTCGAACTTCGGCTTGCGGTCGAAGTCGTAGATGCCGTTCTGCTCCTGGAACGTGTCGGTGAGCTGCGTGTAGCAGTAGCCGAACATGTTCTCGTCGTCGGTCAGCACGCGGACGAGCCCCGCGAAGCGCTCGTGGAACTCCTCGACCGACGCCACCCGCGCACCATAGCCCCAGGAGTCACCACCGGTGTCCGCCGCCGCGAGCTCCGCGTTCCACCAGATGCCGCCGAACTCCGACACGAAGAACGGCTGCCCCTCGTACGGCAGGGAGATGGTGCGTCCGTCCTCGAGGTTCGTGAACGGCTCTCCGTCCGCGATCCCAGCCTGCTCCACAGCGAACGCCGCCGGGTCCTGCTCGTAGGAGTGCGCGTCCCACACGTCGGTCTCCCGCACCCGGTGCGCGTAGCCTGAGGCGTCGATCACCGGCCGACTCGGGTCGATCAGCTTCGTCGCGAGGAACATGCCACGCGTGACGTCGTCGAGGACGGTCACGCGGTCGTGCAGCGTCTGGTGCGTCTCGTTCAACGGGCACCAGCCGATGATCGACGGATGGTTGACGTCGCGCTCCAACGCTTCAACCCACTGCGTGATGAACGACGCCGTCGGCCCCTGGTTGTGACCGACCGTGCCGGCACCCGACACCCCCCAGTCGCCGAACTCGCCCCACACCAGATACCCGAGCCGGTCCGCGTGATAGAGGTACCGCTCCTCGAACACCTTCTGGTGGAGCCGGGCCCCGTTGAACCCGGCGTCCATCCCGAGCGTGATGTCGGCAACGAGCGCGTCATCGTCCGGCGCGGTCATGAGCGACGACGGCCAGTACCCCTGGTCGAGCACGAGCCGCTGGAAGACGTGGTCGCCGTTGATCAGCACCGCGGTGCCGTCGATCGCGACACTCCGCAGCCCGGCGTAGCTCGAGACGCAGTCGGTGACGTCGCCCGCACCATCGCGGATCTCGATGTCGAGGGTGTAGAGGAACGGGTCGGCGGGGCTCCAGAGCCGCTGCTGGTCCGCAGGGACCTCGAGCCGCACCGACGGCGACATCGTCGACCCGAGCTGCGCGGTCTCGCTCGAAACGACGACTCCGTCCGCGGACAGGGTCACCGTCGCGGTCGAGCCGGCGGCGTTCCGACTCGGGACGAGCGTGCAGTCGAACCGCCCGGCGTCCGCATCGGGGACCACGGTGAACCGACGCAGGTGCAGCTCGTCGACGGCCTCCACCCAGACCGTCTGCCAGATCCCGGTCGTTCGGGTGTAGTAGCAGTCGGTGTTGCCGTACCAGGTCGCCTGCTTCCCACCGGCCTTCGGCTCGTGACGGGTGTCGCGGGCGCGCACCACGATCTCGAGTTCCCGCCCCGGCTCGACCGCACCGAGCGGCACCCGGATCGGCGTGAAGCCACCCCGATGCCGCATCGCCTCGACCCCGTCGACCCACACCGTCGTGTCGTGGTCGACGGCACCGAAGTGCAGCACACCCTGCTTCCCCCGCCACGTCGACGGCACCGTGAACCGCGTGCGGTACCAGACGGCCTCCATGAAGTCCGTGTGCTCGACGCCCGATGCGGCCGACTCCGGCGCGAACGGGACGAGGATGCGGTCGGTCAGTTCGCGGCCGAGGAGCCCGCGCTCGAGCCCGCTGTCGCCGGCGTCGATCTCGAACTCCCACAGGCCGTTGAGATTGACCCAGCCGTCACGGACGAGCTGCGGCCGGGGGTACTCCGGGCGCGGCTGCGGCGCGGTGTCGGCGCGGCCGGTCGGCAGCGGGGCGGGGAAGCGGAGAGGGTGCGTCATGGATGTCGTTCCGATGCGTGGTGGTGGGTGGATGTGTCGTCGGCCCTTCGACAGGCTCAGGGCCCGGGGAGGTTGCTCAGGGACCGGGGAGGTTGCTCAGAGGCCGGGGTGGCCCTTCGACAAGCTCAGGGACCGGGGTGGTTGCTCAGGGAGCGGGGTGGTTGCTCAGGGACCGGGGTGGCCCTTCGACAGGCTCAGGGACCGGGAGTTCGGCTCAGGGACCGGGAGTTCGGCTCAGGGACCGGGAGTTCGGCTCAGGGACCGGGAGTTCGGCTCAGGGAGCGAACGGGCTGAGCCTGTCGAAGGGCGGGGAGCAGCTACCGGGCGTCGTCGACGGCCTTCGTCAGCTCGGCGACGAAGGCCTCGGCGGCCTCCTTGGGGGTGGTCTTGCCGAACTGGACGTCCTGGTTGTAGCGGCCGAGGATCTTCTCGCTGTCGCCACCGCCGACGGGAGTGATCGCCGGCGGGGTGCCGGACTCCTCGCGCGCGGCGTCGACGACGCCCGCCACGATCTGGTCCGTCGGTGTCAGGTCGGGCTCGATGGCCTTCTGGAAGTCCGGGTTCGCGGGCATGCCGCGTTCGGTGCTGAAGAGCTTCGCGACCTCGGTGTCCGTCGTGAGGAAGTCCACCAGCAGTGCCGCCTCGGCGGGGTGCTCGGACTTCGACGAGACCGACCAGTACATCGACGGCTTAAGGTACTGGTATCCCTCGGAGGCGTCCTTCGCCGCGGGGAACGGGAGCATGTCGAGCTGGTGGTCGGGTGCGGCGGCCTGGAACGCGGTGAGCACCGACGACGGCTGGAAGGTCATCGCGACCTTGCCCGTGCTCATGTCCATGAGGTCGATCGCCACACCGTTGCCCTCGGCCAGCTGCGAAGCGCTCGGGGCAGCACCGCTCTCGATCTGGTCGAGTGCGTACTGCCAGTAGCTCTCCACTACCTCGGGCTTCAGGATGACCTTGCCCTCCTTGTCGTAGATGTCGTTGCCGTGCTGACGGGCCCAGAGCGTGAGGGTCGGCATGTCGCCGCCGAACGGGGACATGCCATGGACCGCACCGCCCGAGGCCTCGGTCACCTGCAGGGCGACGTCGTTGAGCTCGTCCCAGGTCCACGTCGTCGCGTCGGGCAGCTGGATCCCGTACTGCTCGAAGATGGACCGGTTGACCATGAGGCCGACGGTGCCGACGCCGATCGGCACGCCGTACAGCTCGTCCTTGACCTTGCCCTGGTCGAGCACCTCGGCGCTGAGATCGGAGGTGTCGAGGAACTCGTCGAGTTCGCCGAGGTCGGCGAGGGCGCCGCGCTGGGCGTAGGAGGCGAGGTAGAGCTGGTCGAACTGCATGACGTCGGGGGCGTCTCCGCCGGCGACCGTGGTGGCGAGTTTGTCCCAATAGCCGCCCCACTCGGTGGACTGGCCCTTGACGGTGATGTTCGGGTACTTCTCCTGGAAGAGGTCGATGGCGGCGCGGGTGCGCTCGTCGCGGGCCGTGGCACCCCACCAGTTGAAGGTGATGGTGACGTCCTCGTCGCTGAGGGACGCGTCGCCGTTGCCGCCCCCGACGGCGCAGCCGGTGAGGGCGAGCGCCGAGACGGCGGTTGCGGCTGCGAAGCCGAGGAGACGGGACCGGGATCGTGGTTGGCGTTGCATGATGCTCCTTTGCATGGGTGGGTCGGTCGGCCCTTCGACAGGCTCAGGGACCGGGATCTGGTTCAGGGACCGGGATGTGTTTCAGGGACCGGGTTGGGGACTCAGAGGTCGGGTTGGGGACTCGGGGACCGGGTTGGGGACTCAAGGACCGGGTTGTGGCTCGGGGACCGGTTGGGGGCGAGGGCTACTTGCCTCCGGTGGTCGCGATGCCCCGCAGGAGGAACCGCTGACCGAACAGGAAGGCGAGGAACACCGGCAACAGAGTGACGACGCTCATGGCGAAGAGCGCGCCGTAGTCGGATTGCGACTGGGTGTCGACGAACGACCGGAGGGCGACCGACGAGGTGTACTTGTCGGGGTCGGTCACGAAGATCAGCTGGCCGAAGAAGTCGTTCCACGTCCAGATGAAGGTGAAGATCGCCGTCGTCGCGAGTGCCGGGGTCATGAGCGGGAGCATGATCTGCACGAAGATCCGCAGGTGACCGGCTCCGTCGATCCGCGCCGCCTCGTCGAGCTCGCGCGGAATGCCGCGGATGAACTGCACCATGAGGAAGATGAAGAACGCGTCCGTCGCGAGGAACTTCGGCACGATGAGCGGCAGGTAGGTGTTGATCCAGTCGAGCTGGGCGAAGATGACGTACTGCGGGATGATCAGCACGTGGATCGGCAGCATCATGGTGAGCAGCATCGCCGCGAAGGCGAAGCGCTTGAACCGGAACCGCAGCCGGGCGAAGCCGTACGCGGCGAGCGAGCAGGTGAGCAGGTTGCCGATGATCGACCCGACGACCACGATCGCCGAGTTCGCCAGGTAGCTCCCGAACGGCTGCGCGAGCGCGTTCCAGCCGTTCGTGTAGTTGGACGCTTCGAACGTGTCGAGCACGAGACCCGGGTTGTCGAAGATGTACCCGTTCGGGCGGAGGGAGGACGCCACCATCCACAGCACGGGGTAGAGCATCAGCAGCCCGAGCAGGATCAGCAGCGCGTGCTTGCCGATGCTCGAGATCCGCTGTCGGCGCAGGAGCTTGGCGCGCTGAGCGTCGCCCCGCTCGCGACGGGCGGCCGCATCGGGTGAGAGGCCGTCCTCGGAGGAGGGGCGGGTCTTGAGGTCAGTCATCGTAGAACACCCAATACTTCGAGGCCCAGAAGTTGATGGCCGTGGCGGCGGCGATGATGATGAGCAGGAGCCACGCGATCGCCGACGCGTACCCCATCTGGAAGCTGCCGAAGCCCCTCTGGTACAGGTAGAGCGTGATGAACAGCGTCGAGTCGGACGGCCCGCCCGATCCGTTCGACACCACGTAGGCCTGCGTGAACGACTGGAACGCGCCGATGATCCCGAGCACGAGGTTGAAGAAGATGATCGGGCTGAGCAATGGCAGGGTGATCGACCGGAACTGTGTCCACCGGCCGGCACCGTCCGTCGACGCCGCCTCGTAGTACTGTCGCGGGATCTGCCGGAGGCCGGCGAGGAAGATCACCATCGGGGCGCCGAACGTCCACACGTGCAGGATGATCAGCGTCGACAGCGCGGTGTCGGGTTCGGAGATCCACCCGGGGCCCTGGATGCCGAAGACGGCGAGCAGCGCGTTGACGAGGCCGCTCGAGCCGAAGACGAGCCGCCAGAGGACCGCGATCGCGACGCTACCGCCGAGGAGTGACGGCAGGTACAGCACCGACCGGTAGAACGAGAGCCCGCGCATGCCGCGATCCAGGAGGACCGCGATCGCCAGGGCGACGATGAGCTGCAACGGCACCGAGACCACGACGTAGGTGATGGTCACCCCGAGGGACTGGTGCAGGCGGGGGTCTTCGACCATCCGCTGCGCGTTCTCCAGCCCGGTGAAGTTCGGGTTCTGGAGGAGGTTGTAGTCGGTGAACGACAGGTAGAGCGAGACGAGGACCGGCCCGAGCGTGATGACGAGGAAACCGATGATCCAGGGACCGAGGAAGAGGAGTGCCGCGCGGTTGTCGCGGAATTCGGAGGCGTCGCGGTGCTTGAGCGCCCCCTTCGGCGTCCGCAGCGCGCGCAGCTCGTTGAGCGCGCTCATGTGGCGGCTCGCGTGATGGGTGGTGGGCTCTCGAACATGCTGCGCATCTCCTTCGACTCGCTGCGACCGTGCTGACAGGGAGACACGCTAACGGCTTGTGCTACGTAGCACAAGACGCAGTTGGAAAACGCTTGCCGCGATGACCCGGACGTCGTGGAGTCGCTACGCTTGCGTCAGGACGGACGCGCGGTGGAGCGTGCGCGACCGACGGGGAGGCACGGATGGCAGTGACCGCACGGGATGTCGCGCAGGCGGCCGGTGTCTCCCAGCGGACGGTTTCGGACGTCGTGAACCTGCCGGGGCGGGTCGGCGCCGAGACCCGCAAGCGCGTGCAGGCGGTCATCGACGAGCTCGGCTATCGGCCCAATCCGCACGCGCGGGGGCTCCGCAACAACCGCAGTGGACTCATCGCGCTCGTCGTCCCCGAGCTCGATGTGCCGTACTTCTCCGACCTCGCCCGCTGCCTCATCCCCGAACTCACGAAACGCTCGCTTACCCTCGTCGTCGACCAGACGAACGGCGATCCGGAACGGGAGCGCGCGGTGCTCACCGGGGGAGCGGTGTCCTCGACGTTCGACGGCGTGCTGCTCAACGCCCTCAACCTCACAGCCGCTGACGTCGAAGCCGCCGCCGCGACCCAGCCCATCGTCCTGCTTGGTGAGCGCGACTACGGCGCGAGCGCGGACCATGTCGCCATCGACGGCACCGAGGCGGCCTACCTGGCGACCCGACACCTGATCGAACGTGGATGCACCCGCATCGGAGCCATCGGTCGGCAGGCCCATTCCACGGGCACCGCGAAGCAGCGCGTGGACGGGTTCACGAGAGCGATGCGGGAGGCCGGCCTCGACCCGAACCGGTATATGGCCGAAGGGGAATACGATCGCGCGAGTGGTGCGGCCGTCATGGGCGAGATGCTCGACGCCGGCGATCCCCCGGACGGCGTGTTCTGTTTCAACGACCTCATGGCGCTGGGCGCGATGCGTGCGGCGTGGGATCGCGGCATCGACATCCCGCACGACCTTGCCGTGGTCGGCTTCGACGACATCGAGGACGGCCGGTACGCGATGCGGTCACTGACGACGGTCGCGCCCGACAAGGAGGCCATCGCCCGCGAGGCGGTCGCCATGCTGGTCGAACGCGTGGCCGGACACGTCGGGCCGGGGCGCCGGGTGCGCGCCGGGTTCGAACTCGTCGTGCGGGAGTCCTCGGCCGAGTGACACGGTGCACTCGCTACGGGATGACCGCGCAGGCGCCGTTCGTTCCCAGAGCGTTCGATGTGCCGCTCACAACCCGGTAGGGCGAAGACCAGGTCGTCGACGGCAGAGTGAGTCGCGCGCCGATGTAGACGTTCGAGCCGAGGAGACCCCCGAGGAGTCCCAGGCTGAACGTCGAGGTCACGGTCGTCGTGCCGCTCGTGGACGACGGGGAGATGACCGTGTTGGGGGTGAACGAGGCGTTCGCCGAGTAGGCGTAGTTGATCGTGTAACCGGCTGGGATCGTGTACACGACGGTGTACGAGGAGAGCAGTCCGACGGCGTTCGGATTGAAGGTGCAACTGGAGAACGTCGGTGACGGTACGGTGGCCGCGGTGAAGTCACCTGTCCCGAATTCGGCATCGGCCCAGGCCGCGTCCACCGGCGCCGGTGCAGGGTGCGTGAGGAGGAAGGTCATCGCGACGGCGATGGCCGTTGCGGCGGTCCGGCGGCGCCACAGGAGGACACGGCCGCCGTTGTCACCCCGCGGTCGCATCATCGGCCCGCAGGATCGTCGCATCCCTCGCCGAACGCGAATGCTGTCGCAGCGCACCGAACCATGCACCGACGAGACCGATCAGGATCGCCCCCGCTGCCGCCCAGACCGCGAATTCGATGCTCGCGCCGGTGCGGGGGAGCGTGGTGATCGGGCCGGGCGAGACCGAGAGGTCGTCACCGACGCCCTCGGCCGTGACCGTGAGGGCGACCGAGGCGTTCGCCACCGCTGCGCCGGACGGCATCCGGACGTCGAACTTCAGCCACCACGCCTCGGTGCTCCTCATCGAAAGGACCGCGCGCTCGACACCGTCGACGGGCACCGCCATCTCGTCGAACAGGTGGGTGACGGTGCCGACGCAGCCGGCTGCGGTCCAGCGGACGGAACACGCGTCGACCGCCATGACGAGTCCGAGCTCGGTCGAGCCCGAGCCGACCATGGTCACGTCGATGGAGCCCGGTGTCGCCTCCGGCTTGGTCGTGATGCCCACCTCCCAGGGCGTCGACCGACCCGGGGTGAGGGACCGCATGGCCGACGGGTCGCCGATCGAGGTGAGCACGACCGCCTCGCCGGCGATGACGTCCACCGTCGGCTCGGCGTGGGCAGGAGCGGCGCCGCCGATCGCGAGGCCGGCTCCGAGGAGCAGGGCGACCGGTGAGCAGCGGAGCGCGGCGTGGCGAGCCGGTCGTGGTCCGGCTCCGTCGGCACCGGCAGCGGCCGAGCGGCGCCGCGGAGCAGGACGACCGCCGCCGCCCGCTCCTCCCTCACCACCCGGCGGGCGCTTGCGATCCGAGCGCGGCCAGAACGCCCACATGACGAGGGCCGAACAGCTGAGCGTCAGTCCGCCGAGGACCCACGGGTTGGACAACCACACGACGAGGTACGCGAGCCCGGGCACCGAGGCGAGCACGAGGCGGACCGTCGAGACCGTGTACGGCTCGGGGTCCTCCGACCGGTTCGCATCGCCCTGCATGGTGATCGTGCGTTGTGGTCCGGCGGTGTCGACGCCGCCGCTCACCGAGGTGACGCGGTGGGTGACGGGCAGCTGGCCGGCACGGTCGACTGTCACGACGTCGCCCACCGCGATGTCGGATGCCGGGATCTCGCGGACGAGCGCGAGTGAGCCGGTGGGGATCGTCGGGCTCATGGAACCGGTCTTGAACATGATGAGGGTCACGTTGAAGCAGGTCGCGAGGATGACGAGCACGATGCAGACCAACCCGCCGACGGCGGCGAGGTTGAGCAGGGTGTCTCCGACGATCGACGCCACCGAGCGGCGGGGCTGCTGCCGCTCGGTGGCGTCGATCGCTTCCGAGGAGGGTCGGGTCACGGTGCTCCGATCAGGAACTGGAGGTACTGGTGAACTGCCACGTCGCCGACGCCGTTCCACCCTGGAAGCTGGAGGCCGTGCCCGCCTTCACCCGCACGTCGAAGCAGAAGCGCACCGTCGAACCGCCGGCCGCCGTGAGTGCTCCGGTCGCCGTCGGCGGAGCCGTGCCCGTCGACAACGACGCGGTGTAGGCGGGGACGGTCGCCGAGGTGAACGCGGCGGCGTTGCAGGCCGTGCCCGCCGCCGTCGTGACGACGCGGTACTCGAGCTGTGGCAGGAGGGTGCCCGTCGCCGCCGAGACCGCGGACAGCGCCGCCGTCCCACCGATGTTCGTCGCGGCGGTCGTGCGGATGTCGATGAAGGCGAACTGCGACAACCCCGGCGACATGGCGGTCGCGTTGAAGACCAGCGTGGCGGGGTTCGCCGCCTCGTGAGCCGCCCAGGTCGACGACGAGGTCTGCGACTCCACGGCGAAGGTGCTGGCCGCGAAGGTCGCCGTTCCGAACTCGTCGTCGCTCCACGCGGCGAGGGTGAGCGAGGTCCCGACGCCCAGCACGAGCGCGGCTGCGAGGGCCGCTCTGGCCTTCGTGTAGCGCGACGTGCTCCGTCGTCGATCGGTGCGTTGGTGTCTCCCCATCGCCGGAGTGTGTCGTCCCATGATCGCCGTCTCGCCGCGGGTTACGGCAGCGGAGTGGTGGACTCGGCTGCGAACTCCCAGACCACGGTGCCGCTCGGCGACGACTGCGGCAGCGTCGCGGACGGTGTGACCTCGAAGCAGAGGAACACCGGGGTCGTGACCGCACCCAGTGTGAAGATGTCCGCGGCCGTGCTCGACGTGGTCGCTGCGTCCGTCACGAGCGGGTCACCGGCGGCGAAGCTCGTGGCGTCGCAGCCGAACGTGGTGGTCTCCACGACGGAGTAGCTGAGCGAGGAGGCGATGGCGGCTCCGCTCGTGGCCGTGATGTCCACCGTGCCGGCGTACGTCGACGCGGCGGTCAGCTGGACGGCGAACCCGGCGTAGACGGGCTCTTCGGGTGCCAGGTTGTCGGCTTCCACCGCGAAGGTGAGCGGGGCGGCCGCCGCCTCGGTCGGGTGTTCGGTGAAGGCGGTGCCGTCCGTGCTGCCCTCGATGCCGAACCCACCACCGGCGAAGATCCCGGTCGCGAACTCGGAATCGTTCCAGGCCGCGAGGGTGATCGCCGCACCGACGCCGAGCACCAGCCCGCCGGCCAGGATCGCCTTCGCCCGCTTGCTGCGCAGGCCGCGCACGGGTGCGTCGGTGCCGGTGGCCGCTGGGGCCTCGGTGCTGGTGTCGATGGTCATGGAAGCCCCCTGAGGTCCGTCGGTGACGGCTGACGTCACCACAGGTGTCGGGCGTGCGGAGACGGTCTCCGCGCGTCTCGCGACACTCTCAGGACGATAGGCAGCCGGGTGTCTGTTGTAACCAGTAGTGGGGTACTGGGATCCGTGGCGGAGCGCGGCAGACTACCGAGATCGGCCGCTCCGGCCCGCGAGCGGATGACGCCCGCGGGCCGGCTCGGTCACGCCTCGCGCTGCCCTGACTGCACGACGATCCGGCCCAGGTCGCGCCGACGGCCGGCGCCGAGCTTCGTCCGCGCCTGCAGGACGTGCGACTCGACCGTCCGGACGCTGAGGAACAGGCGGGTCGCGATCTCCTGGTTGCTCAACCCCTGGGCGATGAGGTGCGCCACCTCCAACTCGCGTCGAGTGAGCGAGCTCACGTCGGCGGGCGGTCCGTCCCGGTGCATGGTCTGGTCGAAGGGGATGTAGGCGAGAGGTGCATGGGCGGCGGGCCGGTCGATCTCGAGCGCGTCGTCCGGCGTGGGCGGCGCTGAGGCCGCCGATCCGCGCGGCGAGCCGAAGCCCTCCGCGGTGGCGACCGGGACAGCGTGCTCCGGAGCGAGGTCGACGAGCGGTCCGGTCGGCTGCTCCGACAGCCCGGCGACGCGCTCGGCGCAGCGACGGGCGTGGTGCGGACGTCCCTGTTCCGTGTGCAGGCGCGCAGCGAGCTGGTGGGCTCCGATGGCCCGATGCCGGGCTCCCACCGCTTCGAGCGAGCACGCGGCTTCCTCCACCCGGCTCGCATCACCCGCTGCACCGGCATCGAGGAGGAGGAACAGCGCGCCCTGCAGCGGCGTCTTCTCGCTGTCCCTCGCGTCGGCCACCCAGGAGAACGCCTCCGCTGCATCCGTGCCGACCACGGAGGCCAGGCACGCGGAGTAGAGCCGTTCGGTCAGCGGATTCGAACCGGACTCGGCCATGTGGTGCAACTGCAGCTTGGCAGCCGTCAGGTTGCCGTCGGCGAGGAGCAGGCTGAAGTCGGCGATGTCGGCGAGGTAGGAGAGGACGGAGGACGACGCGATGAGTCGCCGATCCTCGCCGGAGCGCCGTTCCATCGCCTCGTCGAGTTGTCCCGTCTGCGCGAGCGCTCCGATGAGGATGAGCGAGGCCTGCGCGTGGACGTCGGGTGGGACCGTCGAGTCGAGCATGCGCTCGACGACCCGCAGGTCCGCCAGCGCTCGCTCCGGGCGGCCGTCGAAGAAGGCGAGCTGGGCGCCGAGCAGTCCGACGATGCACTGATCGGTCGTCGCTAGGCGACCGGTCCCACGCTCCGCACGCTCGGCGAACTCGTCGATGTACCGCGCGAAGCCGGCCCAGGACAGGCCGGTCAGGAGCCGGATCGTGCCGGCCGAGAGGACGTACATCGCGCTCGCGTCGCGCATCGCGTGGGACAGCGGTCGTGCGGCGTTGTAGGGCACCCGGCGGTACACCGCGTCGCCGGCGTGAAGGAACTCGCGGAGCTCGGTCGGCGTCGCGTGCAGGCCGCGTCGGCTGAGGAGTGCCGCGCCTGCGTACAGTCTCGAGGACTGCGGCGCGGTGTCGTCCTGGAGGACGCTCTCGTACAGGCCGTCGCTCTCGGTCGGTCCCGGATCGGTCTGTTGCCGCCACAGCTCGACCATCTCGATGCGCCGCGTGAGCGCACGGCTGTACTCGGCTCGTTCGGTGAGCACCTGCGCGCACGTCCGGTCACCCCAGCGGTCCAGCGTCGCACGCCAGCTCAGCACCTCGGCCCGGATGTCTTCGTCGGAATCCGCCTCCGGACCGACGTCGAGCACGCGTTGTGCACCGTCGACGTCGCCGAGCATGGCGAGCGATCTCGACTGCTGCAGCGCCGCGCTCACGGAGGGGCGCCAGGTGAAGGCACGAGCCGCGAGCAGCTGGCCGTCCGCGGCGAGTCCGGCGACGTTCGCGACGTGCGCCGCGTCCAGGTAGACCCGCGCCATCGTGACGGCCTCGAACCCGTGGTCGAAGCGGTCGTCGTCCGCGGACAACCAATACCGGCCGAGGATGAACGACTCGTTCGGTGTCAGCCGGCTCCCCGCACGGAGGTCCGCGATCAGCGTGCGCTGGACCCGGTCGTGCGGGCGCAGCCGACCGCCGTGCCGCCACTCGGCCAACGCCGACCAGGCGTGCAGCTCGTCGGCGACGATCCGGTCCTGCCCTGACCCGTCATTGCGCGCCAGGCCCAGCCGCAAGAGGGTGTGCAGCTCGTGTTCGCCGATCAGCCGGGCCGCGCGCGAGTAGGGGACCGGCCCGAGCTTCGCGAGCATCACGAGGGCGTAGCGGCCCTCGTCGTCGAGGCGGGAGAGCTGCGGATCCGTGAGGTCGTGGATGCGCGGTGAGACACCGGCCACCCCGAGCGACAGGATGCTGCGCGGCAGGTAGAACTCGCCGCCCGTCTCGAGGGCGTCCTTGGTGAGCTCGTGGACGAGGCGTGGTGAGCCGTTGCTGAGTCGCACGATGACGGCTTTCGCCATGTCGTCCAGGACGGCGTCGTCCGCGGCTGCATCGGCGAGTGCCGAGGCCTCGAACCCGTCGAGCGCCGGGAGGTCGATCCGGGTGAGCGATCCGCCTCGCCAGACCGAGAGCAGCCGCTGCGCCGAATCGTCGGAGGCGCTCGGCAGCCCGGCGCGCTCCTGTTCGAGCGTGACGAGCGCCACGTGCTCGCGTGACCTGGTGAGGTCGACGAGGTCGGACAGGCCGCCCGCCTGGAGACCGGCGCCGTCGTCGATGATGAAGACCGAGCCGCTCGGGGCGGTCCGCCAGTCGCTCAAGAGGTGCGACGCGTCGGCCGCCGTCCCGGAGAGTCGGACGACGGCACGACCTGCACGCTGCATGCGCCCGCCGATCGTGTCGGCCGTGAAGGTCTTGCCGTAGCCGTGGGGGCCGACGAGCAGCGTGCTCGTACGGCGTTCGATGAGCGCTGCGACCCGGGCGATCGCGGCCTCCCGACTACTCTGCTGGGCCGGCGCCCGCGACGCGGCCTGGCGGAACTCGGCCGTCCGTCGCATCGGCGACCCGGCCGGCCGGGAGCCGCCCGAGTATCGCGGAGAGCGGACGGTCATGGCAGGGCTCGCTCGTCGAAACGGTGCTGTCGCCCCCGCACCGATGCGGTCTCAACCTGCTCTTCCATCGCAGCCCCCTCAAGCTCCGTCGTCCAGCGAGATCCGTCGTCCGATCGTCGTATCGCCACCCCTGCTCAGCGGTACTGACCTCCGTCCGACGGGACCCTCCATTGGATCTGTCCCCCATTATCCGGACTCCCTGAGCACTTGGAGAGCCCTAGCTGGGTGTTCTCAGTAGAAACTACGTACCCCACGTGGGGGATACCTCGTAACCACCGGGGGAAACGTCCCACGCTCCGCCCTCGGCGGGCGGAATACCGGTTTCGGCCACGGCACTACCCGGGTTGCTGTCCCACCTCTGGGGGACAGGGATGTCCGGCTCTAGATTGGCCGGGATCGACGCCAGACGCGGGCCCGCCCGTGCACCGACGAAAGGGTTCCACCGTGGGGGAACAGCAGCGAAGCAACTTCGGCCGTGGCCGTGCGTGGAAGGTCGCGGCCATGGCCGTGGTCGGCACGGTCATCGCCATGGGATCGACGACGACCGCTGCGGTCGCCGCCCCCACCGACGTCTCCGACGGCCTCGGCCGGTTCCTCGGCGGGCAGGCGGCCGGGATCAACCTGGACACCCTCGCCGCCGTCAACGGTGCCCGAGCGGAGAACCCCAGCGGGGTGCACCCGGTCGCTGCGAACCCGCTCTCGGTAGACGTCCTCAACACCCTCGGCGTCGACCTCGGTGACTCCCTCCAGCTCTTCGGCACGAACGGCGTGATCGAACTCGGCGCGGTCGCCCAGTACGGCGCAGCTGCCGACAACGGCGACGCGCTCGCCGGGTCCGGCGCCGTCACCGACCAGGGCGGTGTGTCCATCGGCGGACCCGACGCCCCGCCGGCCGACGCGGACCTCGACCTCACCGGCCTGCTCGGCCGGGTCGGAACCCCGACCGGCGGTGTCCTCAGCGACCTCTCGCTCAGCCTCGGCGCCCTCGCCTCCACGATCTCGCAGACGGACGGCGCCACGGCCGTTCCCGACTACCAGATCGCGGGTGCGACGCTCACGTTCCAGAGCCCCCTCGTGCAGAACGTCGGGACACAGGTGACCGGCCTCCTCCCACCGCTGCAGACCACGCTCAA
This sequence comes from Plantibacter sp. MCCC 1A11337, assembly GCF_013349365.1. Lineage (NCBI taxonomy): Bacteria > Bacillati > Actinomycetota > Actinomycetes > Micrococcales > Microbacteriaceae > Plantibacter > Plantibacter sp. MCCC 1A11337. The sequence continues at coordinate 366,547 of NZ_JABJWX010000003.1, forward strand.
CGGGCTCACCTCGGCGCTCAACACGGCGCTGAACGCGAACCTCATCGGCGTCCTCCGTGTTGCTGCGACGGCCACGGTCACGCCGCCGAACCTCGCGACCGTCGTCAACGGAATCCTCACCACCCAGGCGTCGCAGTCCGCGGCGACCGGTGTCTCCGTCAACCTGCTCACCGGTGCGGTGACCGTCGACCTCGCGACCCTCCTCGCGAACGACCCGAACCTGCCGGACCTCAACGACCTGCCGCCGAACACCTCCCTGCTGTCCGGCCCGATCGGCGCCGCGATCGCCTCGGCGATCACCTCGGCGATTACCGCGCAGGTCACGGCCGTGTCAGCGGGCGTCCAGGCAGCCGTCGACGGCACACGCATCCAGGTCACCGGCAACGTCACGACGAACGTCGTCGTCACCCAGGTCCCGGTCATCTCCCTGTCGCTCGACTCGACCCTCGGCGCCGTCCAGAACGGCACCGCCGCCTTCACCTCGGCGGGGCTCCTCCCGAACGTGCTGAACCCGATCCTCGCGACCCTCGGACTCACCCTCGACGGCGTGGTCAACCTCGTCCTCAACCTCGTGAAGAACACGGTCGCCACGGCCTACACCGGTGTCGGAACGCTCAACACCGCCCTGACCGGCATCACCGGCGGTCTCGCCGCGAACGTCGTCGGACCGATCCTGAACATCGTGCGACTCGTCGCCGACGTCACCGCGAACGTGCAGCCGGCGACCGGCGACCTCGGTGCGGGGTCGGCGACCGTCCGCGCCGTGCAGATCTCCCTCGTCCCGGCGATCTCGCTCGCGACGGTCAACCTCGCGTCATCCTCGGTGCGCGGCACGCTCGTCGTCTACGACACGGCCATCACCGCCACACCGGCGACCGTCAACCCCGGCCAGTCCACCGTGATCGACGGCACCGGCTTCGCGGCGAACGAGCAGGTCACGATCACCGCGCCCGGCCTCGACCCGGTCGTCACGACGTCGGACGCCGCCGGTGTGATCAGCCAGAGCGTCGCGATCCCCGCCGGCTTCACTCCGGCGACGCTGACGTTCACCGCCACCGGTGCGACCTCCGACACCCCGGCCACCACCGACCTCGTCGTCGCCCCCTTCGTGACCGCCATCACCGCCGACCCGGCGACGATCGCCCCCGGCGGCAGCACCACGATCACCGGATCCGGCTTCCTGCCCGGCGAGTCGGTGTCGATCACCGTCCCAGGTGTCACCGACCCGGTCGTCACCACCGCGACGGGCACCGGCACCATCTCCGCCAGTCTCACACTCCCGGCGGACTTCCCGCTCGGCCCCGTGGCGGTCACGGCGACCGGCGCCTCGTCGGCCAGCCCGGCGACCACGACGGTCACCGTCGAGGCGACCCAGTACGTCACCGCGATCACCGCCGACCCGGCCAGTGTCGTCGCCGGTGGGACCACGACGATCACCGGGACCGGCTTCGCCTCGGGCGAGACCGTCTCCGTCTCGATCCCCGGCGTCGACCCGGTCACCACCACGGCCACCGGAACCGGCACGATCTCGGTCGAGCTCGACGTCCCCGCCGACTACGCCGCAGGCCAGGTCGTCGTGACCGCGCTCGGCGAGACGTCCGACACCCCGGCCACCACCAACCTCGCCGTGGTCTACGAGACGTCGATCGTCGCCGTCCCGGCCACGGTCGCCGGCGGCACGACCACGATCATCAACGGTGCAGGCTTCGCGCCCGGCGAGGACGTCGTCGTGACGTTCCCCGGACTCGAGCCGATCACCGTCACCGCCACCGCACTCGGCGCCATCGGCACCCCCATCGCCGTCCCGCAGGACTTCGCGGTCGGCGACGTCACGGTCACCGCCCTCGGCGCCGTGTCCGCCACCGAAGCGACCACCGTCGTCACCGTCACTGCGACGGTCTACGACACCGCCATCACGCTCGACCCGACGTCACTCATCCCTGGGAACACCACGACGGTGACCGGCACCGGCTTCCTGCCCGGTGAGACGGTCACCGTCGGCTACCCGGGCGGCACCCCGGTGACCGTCGATGCGGACGGCGACGGCGGCTTCACCGTCGACCTGCCCGTCCCCGACGGCACGCCCGCCGCGACCGTCGTCGTCACCGCCACCGGTGAGACGTCGGCCACCCCGGCGACCGCCGACCTCGAGGTGCTGCCGTACGACACGGCCATCACGGCCGACCCGGCCTCGCTCCTCCCCGGCAACTCGACCACCATCACGGGCACCGGCTTCGCCGCGAACGAGTCGGTCTCCGTCTCCTACCCGGACGGCACGCCCGTCGTCGTGACGGCTGACGGCGACGGCGGCTTCACGGCCGTCCTGCCGATCCCGTCGGGTTCGCCTGCCGGCCAGCTCACGGTCACCGCCACCGGCGCGGTCTCCGCGACGCCGGCCGAGACGGACATCACCGTCGAGGCCTACGACACCGACATCGCGCTCGACCCGGCGACCATCGCCCCCGGTGGCAGCACGCTCGTCACCGGTTCCGGCTTCGTCCCGCTCGAGTCCGTCGAGGTCACCATCCCCGGCCTCGACACGCCCGTGACGACCACGGCGAGCGGCGACGGTGAGATCACGGTCAGTGTCACCCTGCCGGCGGACTTCCCGCTGGGCGACGTCACGGTCACCGCCACCGGCGCCGTCTCGGCCACCCCGGCCACGGCGACGCTCACCGTCGAGGCGACCACCTACGTCACGGCCATCACGGTCGACCCGACGACCGTCGTCGCGGGGGAGAGCACGCTCGTCACCGGTACCGGCTTCGAGCCCGATGAGACCGTCACGGTCTCCATCCCCGGTGCGCCCGCGGTCACCACACAGGCATCGGCGACCGGAACCATCTCCGTCTCGCTGCCGGTCCCGGCGGACTACGCGGAGGGCACGGTCGTCGTGACCGCCCTCGGTGAGGTCTCCGAGACCCCGGCCACCACCAACCTCGCGGTCGACGTCGTCTACACCCCGACGATCACCGCCGACCCGGCCACGGTCCCCGGCGGCACCAGCACCGAGATCTCGGGCGCCGGCTTCGCGCCGAGCGAGAGCGTCACGGTCACCTTCCCCGGCCTCGACCCGATCACGGTCACGTCGAACGCAGCCGGTGAGATCACGACCACCGTCGACGTCCCGCAGAACTTCGCGGTCGGTCCGGTCACGGTCACCGCCCTCGGCGTCGTCTCCGCAGCCGAGGCGACCACCACGGTCACGGTCGAGGCCACGGTCTACGACACGGCGATCACCGCCGACCCCGACACGCTCCTCCCCGGCGGCAGCACCACCGTGACCGGAACGGGCTTCCTGCCCGGCGAGTCCGTCTCCGTCTCCATCCCCGGCGGCACACCCGTCGTGGTGGAGGCCGGCCCGGACGGCGACATCACCGCCATCCTGCCGATCCTGCCCGGCACCCCCGCCGGCCCCGTCGTCGTGACGGCCGTCGGAGCCGTGTCGAACACCCCCGCCACTGCGACGATCACCGTCGAGGCGTTCGACACGACGCTCACCGCGACGCCGTCCACGCTGAACCCCGGTGAATCGACGATTCTGTCCGGCACCGGCTACGTCGCGAACGAGTCGGTGACCATCTCGGCGCCCGGCTTCGACGACGTCGTGACCACGGCGAACGGGCTCGGTGAGATCAGCCAGGTGGTCGCCTTCCCGGCGGACTTCGTCCCCACGACCGTGACGTTCACGGCCACGGGTGCCCTGTCGCTCACGCCGGCACAGACCTCGGTCCTCGTCGAAGCGGTCGTGTACGACACGGCGATCACGGTGGACCCGACGACGGTCAACCCGGGTGGAACCACCACCGTCACGGGCTCCGGCTTCGCACCGAACGAGACCGTCACCATCACGATCCCGGGCGGCGGCCCCGTCACCGTGACGACGAACGGCGACGGCGACTTCACGCAGCCCGTGACGATCCCGGCCGGAACGCCTGCTGGGCCACTGACGATCACCGCGACCGGTGACACGTCGAACACGCCCGCCGATGCCGACGTGACCGTGGTGCCCTACGAGACCGCGATCACCGCCGACCCGGACACGCTGCTCCCCGGCACCTCGACGACGATCACCGGTACCGGGTTCGCACCGAACGAGTCCGTCTCGGTCTCCATCCCCGGTGGCACACCGGTCGTGGTGACGGCGAACGGCGACGGCGGCTTCACCGCCGCCCTGCCGATCCCGTCGGGCACGGAGGCCGGACCGCTCGTCGTGACCGCGACCGGCGCCGTCTCCGCGACGGATGCGACCGCGACGGTCACCGTCGAGGCCTATGAGACCTCGATCACCCTCGACCCGACGACGGTCGCCCCTGGCGGCAGCACCACGGTCACCGGCGACGGCTTCGCGTCGAACGAGTCCGTGAGCGTCACCGTCCCGGGCATCGCGACGCCGATCCCCACCACGGCCGACGGCAACGGTGAGATCTCCGTGAGCGTCGACCTCGCGGCGGACTTCCCGCTCGGACCCGTGACCGTCACCGCCACCGGTGCCGTCTCGGCGACCCCCGCCACGGCGACGCTCACCGTCGAGGCCACGACCTACGTCACGGCCATCGCCGCCGACCCGGCCACCGTCGTCGCGGGTGCCAGCACCCTCGTCACCGGCACCGGCTTCGCACCGAACGAGAGCGTCACGGTCTCGATCCCCGGTGCCGACCCGGTGACCACCACGGCGACGGCGACCGGCGCCATCTCGGTGTCGCTGCCCGTGCCGGCCGGCTACGCCGAGGGCACGGTCGTGGTGACCGCGCTCGGGACGACGTCCGACACGCCTGCGACGACGAACCTCACGGTCGACGTGGTCTACACACCGACGATCACCGCCGACCCGGCGACGGTCCCCGGCGGCACCTCGACGGAGATCTCGGGGAGCGGCTTCGCTCCGAGTGAGAGCGTCACGGTCACCTTCCCCGGCCTCGCGCCGGTGACGGTCACCTCGAACGCCGACGGTGAGATCACCACGACGTTCGCCGTCCCGCAGGGCTTCGCGGTCGGTCCGGTCACGGTCACGGCACTCGGCGTCGTCTCGGCGACCGAGGCGACCACCACCGTCACGGTCGAGGCCACGGTCTACGACACGGCGATCACCCTCACGCCGGACACGGTGAACCCGGGCCAGACCACCACGGTCACGGGTACCGGCTTCCAGCCGAACGAATCGATCAGCGTCTCGATCCCCGGCGGCGACCCCGTCGTGGTGACGGCGGACGGCGACGGCGGCTTCACCGCGACCCTGCCGGTGCCGGCCGGAACGCCCGCCGGGCCGGTCACGGTGACCGCGGTCGGTGAGAGCTCGGCGACGCCTGCCGACGCGGAGCTCACGGTCGAGGCCTACGAGACGGCGATCACCGCCGACCCGAGCACGGTCACCGCGGGCGGAGCGACGCTCGTCACAGGTACCGGCTTCGCCGCGAACGAGTCCGTCACGGTCTCGGTCCCGGGCGGCACCGCTGTCCCGGCGACGACGAACGGCGCCGGTGAGTTCTCGGTCGGGATCACCGTTCCGGCGAATGCGCCGGTCGGCCCGCTGGTCGTCACGGCGGAGGGAGCGGTGTCGCAGGCTCCGGCCACCGCGACCGTCACGGTCACCGCCATCGTGTTCTCGCCCGTCATCACCGCTTCCCCGGACGCACTGATCGCCGGTGACACGACGGTCATCACCGGATCCGGCTTCGCAGCCAACGAGACGGTCACGGTGTCGATCCCGGGCGCTCCGGTCGTCACGCAGGTGACGAACGCCGGCGGCGGCTTCACGGCGACCCTGCCGGTCCCCGACGGCTACGCGCTCGGCGACGTCACGGTGACGGCACTCGGTGCTGCATCGAACGAGCCGGCGACGACGATCATCGAGATCCTCGCGTACGACACGGCCATCACGGTCGACCCGTCGTCGGTCCTGCCGGGTGAGTCGGTCACGGTCGACGGGACAGGCTTCGCCGGTGGGGAGACCGTCACGGTGTCCATCCCGGGCGCACCGTCCGTCACCGTGGTGACGAACCCTGACGGTTCCTTCACCGTGGACCTGCCGATCCCGGACGACTACACGCCCGGACCGGTCACGGTGACCGCCGAGGGTGACGTCTCCGAGACCCCGGCCGAGGCCGACGTCACCATCGAGGACGGAGCGGTCGACGTCGACACCGACGCCGCTGCGGTCGACGTGGACGCCGCTGCTGACGTCGACGCCGCGGCCGACGTGGACGCTGCTGCGGACACTGACGCTGCTGCCGACACCGATGCTGCAACGGATGCGGATGCGGCTACTGACGCGGATGCTGCTGCGGACGTGGACGCTGCTGCGGACGTGGACGCTGCTGCGGATGTGGATGCCGCGGCCGACACGGATGCCGCTGCGGACACTGACGCTGCCGCCGATGTGGATGCTGCTGCGGACACGGACACGGACACGGATGCGGATGCAGATGCGGATGCTGCTGCGGACACTGACGCTGCTGCGGATGTGGATGCTGCTGCGGACACCGATGCCGCAGCTGATGTCGATGCTGCTGCCGACACGGATGCTGCGGCCGATGTGGATGCTGCGGCTGACACTGATGCTGCTTCCGATGTGGATGCTGATGCCGCGGCTGACGTTGATGCTGCGGCCGACGTGGACGCTGCTGCGGACGTGGACGCTGATGCGGACACTGACGCCGCAGCCGATGTGGACGCTGATGCGGACACTGACGTTGCTGCCGACACGGATGCTGCTGCGGACACTGACGCTGCTGCGGACGTGGATGCTGCTGCCGACACGGACGCTGCTGCGGACGTGGACGCTGATGCGGACACTGACGTTGCTGCTGACACGGATGCTGCTGCGGACGTGGATGCTGCTGCGGACACTGATGCCGCAGCTGATGTCGATGCTGCTGCTGACACCGATGCCGCAGCTGATGTCGATGCTGCTGCGGACACTGATGCTGCAGCCGACGTGGATGCTGCTGCCGACACTGACGCGGACACTGCCGCCGACACCGACACCGCGGCGGACACCGATGCAGCGTCCGACGGAGTGGATGTCGACCTGAACGCGGATGTCGACACCGACACCGCGGCAGACGCGGACACGGCGACCGACGCGGACACCGCAGCTGACGCCGATGGTGACACCGACGCCGGCGACGACCGCCTGGCTACGGTCAAGTACTCGACGATCGTCCGCAACACGGGCGTGATCCAGGAGGTCTACGCCACCGGCTTCGAGCCCGGCGAGACCGTCTCGGCCACCGTCTTCTCGACGCCGTTCGCCCTGACGCCCGTCGTCGCAGACGCCTCCGGCAACGCCACCCTCACCTTCCCGGTCGACTCGTCGATCGAGCTGGGTGCCCACCGGGTGGAGCTCTCCGGATCCGTGACCGGCGACCTGCCGCTCGACCGCGAGGCGACCGCCTTCACGGTCACCGCGGTGGCCGCCGCCGCACCGGGGTCACGCCCCGGTCTGCCGAGCACCGGCTTCGACGGCCTGTGGCTCGGGGGACTCGGCGCCACGATGCTCCTCCTCGGAGGTGCCTTCGTGGCCACGCGACGGGCGCGTCTGGAGTGACGCGCCGAGTGGGCCGCGCCGTATTCGGGTCGGCGCGGCCCACTCCTTCCCCGCGGACGGCGCCACCGAACGGGTGCCCCCGCGGTTCATCACCACCCAGCACCAAGGAGGAACCGTGACTCCGATCACACGCACATCCGTGGGGGAGCGTTCTGACGCCCTTCGACAAGCTCAGGGACCGGGAGGAGCTCAGGGACCGGGAAGGGCTCAGGCGCCGGGAGGGGCTCAGGGACCGGACAGAGCCGAAGGACCGGACGGCGCCGAGGGGCTCGAGGCCGGGCAACCGGTCCCTGAGCCTGTCGAAGGGCAGGCTTCTGCGGGGGCCCTTCGACAAGCTCAGGGACCGACGGGCGCTCAGGGACCGACGGGCGCTCAGGGACCGACGGGCGCTCAGGGATCAAGGGGCACTGAGGGACCGGCGCCGGTGGTCCCACCGAAGCGGGCCGCACGTATCGCCGCGGCGGTCTCGATCGCCCTCATCGGCGTCTACGTCGCCGGCACACTCGTCATCGTCTCGCCGACCACGCCCGTCCGCGGAGCCGTCGTCGCCGCGGCCGGCCCGTACTTCACGCAGAAGTGGAACGTCTTCGCGCCGAGCATCATGAAGACGAACATCACCTTCTCCGTGCAGGCCCAGTGGCGCGACGCCGACGGCACGCTCGTGAAGTCCGACTGGGTCAACGTCACGAAGCTCGAGCAGCAGGCGGTCCCCGGTCACGCCGAGCCGTCGCGGATCCAGAAGTCCTCGTGGAACGCGATGCTCGCCTACAACACCCGGTACCTCGCGCTCGACGCCAAGCAGCGAGAGATCGTCCGAGACACCTTCATCCAGCGCGCCGACGGTGGCGGGTACCGCGCGCAGTCGGCCGAGTCGCTCATCGCCGACCTCGACGCCGTCAGTAAGTCACCAGGCTCAGGGCAGGGCGACATCGTCCGGTTCCTCCGCTACGACTACATGCTCAAGGAGTACGCGACCGCGTTCTCGACGGCGTACTTCGACCAGGACGTCGAGCGCGTCCGATGGCGGATCGACCGCACCCGCCCGAACGACTTCGACAACCGTTTCTCCGAGGAGCAGCAGTTCGACGACACCGCCGTCACCTTCGGCTGGCGGCACGTCGACGACGTCATCGACCCGGAGACCCTCGCCGTCTACCGGGACGTCATCGCCCGCTACGGGGGTGCACGATGAACGCCGTCCGTGCCGGGTTCGACCGGTTCGCCGGCTGGGTCACGGGTGCCAAGCACGCCGGCTACAGCCTCTCCGCCCTGCGGATCCTCTACGGTGTCGCGATCGTCAGCTTCCTCTTCACGAGTCTCGCCGACCGCCACTACCTCTGGGGCGTCGCGTCGAAGTGGGTCGACCCGGAGGCGGACCGTCGCGCCTGGTTCCCGCTGTTCGAGCTCGTCTTCACGAAGGACAGCGCCTTCGTCTTCGACCTCGCCTACGGGGTGCTCATCGTGCTCGGCCTGCTGTTCCTCATCGGCTGGCAGACCCGGTTCGTCACACCCGTCCTCCTCGTGTTCTGGGTGGGGCTCGCGACCAACAGCACGGTCCTGACCAACGGCGGCGACACGATCATCCGCATCACGCTGCTGTTCCTGGTGTTCGCGGACCTGTCGCGTCATTGGTCCGTCGACGCGTGGCTCACCAAGCGGCGGGGTCGAGCGCCGCGGCCGATCCTGCGCGGTCGGTTCGCGATCCCGTCGTGGCTCGCGAACGCCGCCAACAACACGGCGGTCCTGCTCTGCGCGTACCAGATCATGCTCGTCTACGTGAACTCCGGCATCTACAAGCTCCTGGGTCCCGAGTGGCGTGAGGGCACGGCGTTCTACTACTCGCTCGTCCTCGACGTGTTCCGCCCGTTCTCGGTGCTGAGCGACCTCGCCTGGCAGCTCGGACCGTTCGTCTGGGTGGCCACCTTCCTGTCCGTGTGGGTTCAGTTGCTGTTCCCGGTGCTCATCCTGTGGCGGCCGACGCGGATCCTCGCGCTCGGCTTCACGATCCTGATGCACCTCGGCATCGGCCTCTTCCTCGGACTGTGGCCGTTCTCGCTCGCGATGATCGCACTCGACCTGATGTTCGTCCGCGACCGCAGTTGGGTCGCCGTCGGCCGGTGGGCGGCGCACGCCGGGGGAGTGCTGCGCCAGCTGCTGCCCGAGCGCCAAGCGACGGAGAGACCTGTCACGACGTCGGCCGGTTCGCCGTCGTGACACCAGCCGTCTCGCACGTTCGGGTGCGAGACGAACCGGCGGTCGGCGCCACGGTTGCGCCGACCGCCACCTCCCTGCCGGTCCCGTCCCTCGCGCCCTGAGGTCCCCTTCCGTTCGCCCATCTTTGGGCGAACGAACGCTCCCTCGCCCAAAAATGGGCGAATGAACGCGACTGGATCTGTGTTTCTCTGTGTTTGTGTGATACTTTCTTCGCACTGCAAGCCTGCAACACCGGAAACGAAGGTCAAGGACGACGCATGTACGCGACGGAGCGGCACGAGCACATCACCAGCCGGGTGAAGACGAGCGGACGGGTCTCCGTCGCCGACGTCTCCCGCGAGCTGGGCGTCACCGCCGAGACGATCCGCCGCGACCTCGACCAGCTCGAAACCTCCGGCGTCCTGCGCCGCGTCCACGGCGGCGCCGTCTCCGCAGCGCGTGCCTCCGTCGCCGAGGCCAGCCTCGCCGATCGCCAGGGCCAGCGGAGCGACGCGAAGGCCACGATCGCCCGTGCTGCCCTCCGACTGATCCCGGAGACGTTCAGCGGCTCGATCGTCATCGACGCCGGGACGACCACGGCCCACCTCGCCGACCTCCTCGTCACCTGGCGCCCGGCCACCGCCGGCCAGACGCTCACGGTCATCACCAACTCCGTCCCGATCGCCGCGACGCTCCACCACTGCGACCACGTCGAACTCCACCTCCTCGGTGGCCGCGTCCGTGGCATCACGAGCGCAGCGGTCGGCAGCACGACCGTCGACGAGCTCGGCCGGTTCCGCCCCGACATCGCCTTCGTCGGCGCCAACGGGGTCAGCGCCGACTTCGGTCTCAGCACGCCCGATGAACTCGAGGGTGCCGTGAAGTCGGCCATCGTCCGCGGTTCGCGCCGGGCCGTCGTCCTCGCCGACGCCGCCAAGCTCGGTGAGGAAGCACTCATCCGCTTCGCCGCCCTCGACGAGATCGACACCGTCATCACCGACGAGGTCGTTCCGACGACCCTGGGGGACGCCCTCGAGGCTGCGGGTGTCGAGGTGGTCGTCGCATGATCATCACCCTGACCGCCAACCCCTCGCTCGACCACACGGTGGAGCTCCCCGGCATCGTCGAGCGCGGTGAGGTCCTCCGCGCCCTCGCCAGCCGTGAGCAGCCGGGCGGCAAGGGCGTCAACGTCTCGCGGGCCATCGCCGCCGCCGAGTTGGCGACCATCGCCGTCCTGCCCGGTGAATCGACCGACCCCATGATCGAGTCGCTGCGCGCGCAGGGGATCGACGTCCTCGCCGTCCCGACCGGGCAGCCCGTGCGCCGCAACATCACGCTCACCGAGCCCGACGGCACCACCACGAAGATCAACGAGCCGGGCCCGCTCCTCACCGAGGACGACGCGGCGCGCCTCGTCGACGCGACCGCACGTGCCGCCGCGAGTGCCGAGTGGCTCGTCATCGCCGGTTCGCTGCCACCCGGGCTGCCGGCCGACTTCTACGCACGGATCGTCCGGGCCGCTCGCGCCCTCACCGACGGCACCCGCCCGCTCGTCGCCGTCGACAGCTCGGGGGAGCCGCTCGCCGCCCTCCTCGCCGCCTTCGCCGCCACCGGGGAGCGCGTCGACCTCATCAAACCGAACGGCGCCGAACTCGCCGAACTCACCGGCACCGCGTCCGGCGACGAGATCGAGGCGGACCCGGCGCTCGCCGCGTCCGTCGCCGCCACGCTCATCGGCGCCGCGGACCGACCCGGCCCGGTCGCCGCCGTCCTCGTCACGCTCGGCTCCCGAGGAGCCGTCCTCGTGGAGGGTGACACCGCCTGGTCGGCCCGGGCCCCGAAGATCGTCGCGCGCAGCACCGTCGGCGCGGGGGACTCCTCCCTCGCCGGCTACCTGATCGCCCGAACCGCAGGTCTCGCCCCTGCAGCACGCCTCGCGCAGGCCGTCGCCCACGGAGCCGCTGCCGCGGCCCTCCCCGGCAGCGATGTACCGGCGCTCAGCGGGACGGACGCCGCCGCGATCGACGTCGTCCAGCTCCCGCAGCGGATCCCATCCGTCCCCTGACCGTCCCCGGTCCCTGACCGCCACCCCGGTCCCTGACCGCCCACCCCCCCCCGGTCCCTGAGCTTGTCGAAGGGCCACCCCGACCACCCGAAGCACCAGCATCCGTTTCGAAGGAGAACCCAGATGTCCACCCCACTCATCACCCCAGGGCTCGTCGCCCTCGACGCCGACCTCGGCACCGATCGCGCGGGTGTCATCCGCGCGCTCGCCGAGCTCGTCGTCCGTGCCGGCCGTGCCACCGACACCGAGGCCCTCTTCGCCGACGCCTGGGCGCGGGAGAGCAAGACCGACACCGGCATCCCCGGCGGCATCGCGATCCCGCACTGCCGTTCGACCGCTGTCACCGAGCCGACGCTCGCGATGGCCCGGGTCTCGCCGCTCGTCGACTTCGGCTCCGACGACGGCCCGGCCGACCTCCTCTTCTTCATCGCGGCTCCGGACGGCGCCGACCAGGCGCACCTCGCCCTGCTGTCGAAGCTCGCCCGTTCGCTCATCAAGCCCGAGTTCGTGACCTCGCTGCGTGAGGCGCCCGACGCCGCCGCGGTGGTCGCCCTCGTCGACGGCGCACTCAGCGACGCGCCCAAGCAGGCAGCGGCTCCTGCGGCCGAGCGCGCCGCGACGGCTCCCGTCGAGGCCGGCGACCAGACCGCACGGCCCGTGCTCATCGCGGTCACCTCGTGTGCGACGGGTATCGCCCACACCTACATGGCGGCCGACTCGCTCGCCGCCACCGCCAAGCGCCTCGGTGTCGAGCTGCACGTCGAGACGCAGGGCGCCTCCGGTGCGACCCCGCTGCCCGCCGACGTCGTCGCGAAGGCGCAGGCGGTCATCTTCGCCGTCGACGTGGACGTCCGCGACGTCACGCGCTTCGCCGGGAAGCCCGTCATCAAGGCTCCCGTGAAGCGCGGCATCGACGCCCCGGAACAGCTCATCAACGACGCGGTCGCCGCGATCTCGAACCCGAACGCCCCGCGGGTCGCCGCCGCCGCCGGTGACGCCTCCGCGTCGACGTCGGACAAGAAGGACGCCAACGTCGGTCAGTCGATCAAGCGCTGGCTGCTCACCGGTGTCAGCTACATGATCCCGTTCGTCGCCGGTGGCGGTCTGCTCATCGCCCTCGGCTTCCTCCTCGGGGGCTACGACATCACCGAGAACGCCGGCAAGATCATCGTCGAGAACAGCCTCGCGAACCTGCCGGCCGGCGGCCTCGGCGCCTACCTCGGCGCGGTCGCGTTCTCCATCGGCGCCGCCTCGATGGGCTTCCTCGTCCCCGCCCTCGCGGGCTTCATCGCCTTCGCCATCGCCGACCGACCGGGCATCGCACCCGGGTTCGTCGCCGGTGCCGTCGCGCTGCTCATGAGCGCCGGCTTCCTCGGCGGGCTCGTCGGTGGTCTGCTCGCCGGTGGTGTCGCCTACGGCCTCGGTCGCCTGAACGTGCCGCGGTGGTTGCGGGGGCTGATGCCCGTCGTGATCATCCCGCTGGTCGGTTCGATCGTCGCGTCCGGTCTCATGATCCTCGTCCTCGGCGGCCCGATCGCCGCGCTCATGAACGGCCTCAACGGCTGGCTCTCCGGCCTCACCGGTGTCTCCGCGATCCTGCTCGGCGTGATCCTCGGCACGATGATGGCCTTCGACCTCGGCGGCCCCGTCAACAAGGTCGCGTACTCGTTCGCCGTCGCCGGTCTCGGTGCTGGCACGCTCGCCAACCAGGCACCGTGGCAGATCATGGCCGCCGTCATGGCCGCCGGCATGGTGCCCCCGCTCGCGATGGCGCTCGCCTCGACCGTCCTCAGCCGTCGTTCGTTCACCGCGGTCGAGCGGGAGAACGGCAAGGCCGCCTGGCTGCTCGGTGCCGCGTTCATCAGCGAGGGTGCGATCCCGTTCGCCGCGGCCGACCTGTTCCGCGTCATCCCGGCGTCGATCCTCGGTGGTGCCGCCACCGGCGCGCTCATCATGGCGACCGGTGTCACCTCGCAGGCACCGCACGGTGGCATCTTCGTGTTCTTCGCCATCGGCAACATCGGGATGTTCGTCCTGTCGGTCGCGATCGGCACCGTCATCACCGCGGTCGCCGTCGTCCTGCTCAAGCGGTTCGCCCGTCGTCGCCCGGTGGAGGGTGCCGACACGGCAGCCCACGCGGCCGCCACCGTGCCCGCGACCGTCTGATCCGTACCCGTCCGATCCACAGCCTGACCTGATCCACTGGTCCGGCCGGCACCAACCGAACCGCAGAAGGAGCATCACCATGGCCGAACGCCAAGCCACCATCGCCAGCCGCGTCGGGCTGCACGCCCGCCCCGCCAAGCTCTTCATCGAGACGGTCAAGCGCCAGCCGGTGCCCGTCACGATCGAGCTGGGCGACTCGGGCCCGCTCGACGCCTCGAGCATCCTCACGATCATGAGCCTCGGCGCCACCAACGGCGACGTCGTCACCCTCCGCGCCGAGGGTGAGGGTGCCGACGCGGCGCTCGCCGAGCTCGCCGGTCTCCTCGAGACGGACCTCGACGCCGAGTAGTCACCCCGCACCACGAAGCCCCGCCGCCCGAGTCATCTCGGACGGCGGGGCTTCCTCGTGGGCCCTTCGACAGGCTCAGGGAGCGTGGGAACCGTTCCAGTCGCTGAGCTTCCCATTCCGGTCACCGAGCTCCCCGTTCCGGTCACTGAGCTCCCCATTCCGGTCACTGAGCTTCCCACTCCGGTCGCTGAGCTTGTCGAAGTGCTCGCGGGGAGCCGTCTCGTGTCGTACGTGGTTGATCGTGGGCCCTTCGACAGGCTCAGGGAGCGTGGAACCATTCCGGTCACTGAGCTTGTCGAAGTGCTCGCGGGGAACCGTTTCGTGTCGTACGTGGTTGATCGTGGGCCCTTCGACAGGCTCAGGGAGCGTGGAACCATTCCGGTCACTGAGCTTGTCGAAGTGCCCCCGGAGAGCCGCGCGGTTGCGGACACGGGACGAACCCCGCCACCCGAGACGACGGGTGACGGGGTTCGTCAGGAGCGAGCTACTCGGCGGAGCGGCGGCGACGCGCGAGCAGCACCGAGGCGAAGCCGACGAGGCCGAGGAGCAGCGCGACGAGCCCGACGCCCGATACGTCCACGCCCGTGCGCGACAGCGAGTCGGCGCCGGCGGCCGAACCACCCGAGGGCGAGCTCGTGCCGTCACCACCACCGACCGCGCCACCACCGGAGCCCGTGCCGGGACCGGTCCCGGGGTTCGTCCCCGGGTCGGTTCCGGGATCGGTCCCCGGGTCCACCGCGGCGGCGAGCACCGTCACCGGCGAGGACGTCGTCTCCACCGGCGCGAAGCCATCGGCCGAGACCGTGACCCGCACCGCGAGCGCGGCACCCGCACTGCCGGCGGGCGGCGTGAACGTCGCCGTGTCGGCACCGTCCACGACCTCGTCGTCGAGCAGCCAGGCGTAGACCACGCTGGCGTCCTCCGGGTCCACCACGACCGCCGCGGTCGTCGGCACGCCCTCGCGGGCCACGCTCGACAGCGTCGCAGTCGCGACCGCCGTCCGGGCGAAGGTGATCGTCGTCGACTGCGTGGTCACCCCGTCAGCCGCCGTCACCGTGATGACGACACCGTCGGTCGCGTCAGCCGCAGCGCGGGCGGTAGCCGCCGGTGCCGCTTCGAGGGGCTCGATCGTGACCGTCGCGTCGCGGTCGGCCGGGATGGCGTCGACCACCGGGTCGGCGGACCCTGCCAGCGGCACCTCGTACTCGAGGACGCCTGCGTCGAAGCCCTCGACCGGCGTGCCGTTCACCCGCAGCGCGGCGAGGCTCGCCTCGGTCGCTACCGACGGTGCGAGCGCGTAGATCTCGACCTCCGAGACGACCAGGTGGGTGTTCGCGTACGCCGTCATCACGACACGGACGGCACTCGTCGTGACGCCACCGAGGTCGACGTCGACGATCGGAGCCGTCCCATCGGTCGGGACCGGCACAGCGACCGCACCGCCCGGAGCGTCGATCCACGCGCCGTCGGCGTCTCGGAACTGCACGGTCAACGCACTCGGCCAGCTGTTGGTGCTCCCGTCCTTGTAGGCGTAGAAGGTGACGTGCTCGATCGTGTGCTCACCGCCGAGCTCGTAGCTCAGGGTGTCGCTCGCAGGCTTGTTCGACGAGCGCCAGTTCGACCAGCCCTTGTCGTTCCGCACACCGTTCTTCGTGTTGCTCGCGGGGTAGCCGGACTCGGTGGACGTCGCACTCGCGACGGTCGTGGCGTCCGGCGCGATGTTCCGCTCGCCGGGCGCCGTGACGATGATCGACAGGAGCGCGTCGATCGGTGCCGCGGCCGGGTCGTTCGACGCAGCCGCACCGCGAACCTGCACCACACCGGTGTCGGCGAGGTCGGCGTCGTCGAGGGTGCTGAAGTCCCAGGTGACGGGCGTGTCGAAGCGGTTGGCACTCGCGCCGATCTGCGCCGGGACCGTCGTCGGTGCCGCACCGATGACGGCGCTCGCCGGCGACCCGGCGGCGACCGTCAGGGAGACCGGCTCGGTGGTGGTGAAGCCGCCGATGTCGACGGTGGCCTGCGCGGCGAACGCCGCACCCCACCCGTCGGTGCCGGAACCGTTCACGACGATCGTGCCCGGCGTGTTCCAGTCCACGGCGGAGGTGTCCCAGGTGACCGGCACCGGAGCGCCCTGGACCGCGCCGTACAGCGGCACCACGGTCGCGGGCAGCGCCGCCGGAACACCGGCGACGGTCTGCAGCGTGACCGGCTGCACCCCGGTGAGGGCGGTGTCGACGAAGCTCCAGGTCTGGTTCGCGCCGTTGTTCGACTGGTAGACGCCGACGGCGGCACCCGTGGCGGTGGACTGCCCGCCGACCTCGAGGGCCTGGCTGGTGCCGACGTTCACGAGGCTCCACTCGGAGCCGTCGGTCGTCGTCGGGATCCACTGCAGCGAGGGGTCGGCCGCAGCCTGTTCCCGCGTCGCAGCGACGAGCGAGGTGCCGGCGGAGTTCGCGGAGAGGAGTGCTCCGGACGAGCTGCGGACGGCGTAGCGGTCGGTGTTCGTGCCGCCGCCCGAGAGTCGCTCGGCGGTCCACACCTGTGCGGCACCGGTCGTGGCGTCGGAGGCACGCGGGGTGATCGTGCCGGCCGGGACGGTCCCGGTCGAGGCTGCTGCGGTGAACGCCTTGGCGCTCTGCTTGCCGACGAGCTGGTAGGCGTGCCCGTCCTGGAACGGTGCCGCATCGGCTGCGACACCGGTCGCGCCGTCGACGAGGAAGGTGGTGACCGACTTCGCCGGGACGGTGAGTGTCGCCTGCTTGGTCACCGGGTCGATCGACACGGCGTCGCCCCGCACGAGTGCGTTGGCGGTGACGTCGTCCGCGGGGGACTCCGTCGTCACGATCGGCGTGACCGTCGCGCCGGGAGCGATGTCCGCGAACTTCGACAGGTCGATCGTGATCGTCCGAGCCGAGGTCGACGGGTTGGCGTGCACGAGGGTCGCGCCGGTGCCGTCGGCACGGAGCGCTGTGGTGGTCTGCGCGTCGGTGGAGGGGATGAGGTGGTCACCGGGCTGCACGTAGTGGGTGAAGTTGCGGAGCGTGTTGTACTTCGCGTTCGTCTTCACGGAGCAGCTCGGGTCGGCGTCGCCGTCGGCGATACGTCGCTCGGAGTCGCCCTCGGCGTTGCAGTCGAAGTCGATGAGGACGCTGCCCCAGTTGAGCTTCTCGACCTTCTCCATGTTGTAGAGGTCCTCGACGGGCTGCCAGAGCACCCACGCGGTCGGCTCCAGGTTGCGGAGGTCGTCGATGAGGTGCGTGGCCATACCGATGCCGTTGTCGATGTTCGTGAGGTTGTGCTTGCCGCTGGAGTCCCAGTTGCCCTCGACCTCGCTCATCCACAGCGGCTTGCCGGCGGTCTTCGCGATGTCGCGCGCGACGACGCTGCCGCCCTGGCCGTAGCTGTGGACGTTGAGCTGCGTGACGAGGTCCTTGGCGGTCTGCGACCAGCCGTTCCAGTTCGTCGCGAAGATGCCGGGGTTGGTCTCGTCCATGGCCGCGATGACGGCCTCGGTCGAGGTGCCCTCGGCGGCGAGGCGCTCGGCGAGGGCCTTGATGACGGTGTCCTGCATGGCCGGGCCGATGTGTGCACCCTCCTGGCGTCCGCCCTTCGGCCAACCGGTGGCCTCGTCGATCTGGGTGCCCCAGTAGTTCGTGTTCGGCTCGTTGAAGGGGTCGATGGTGTCGAAGTCGACACCGGTGTCGGCCTCGAGGTGGTCGACGACGGTGGCGAGGTAGGCGACGAAGTCGTCGACGCTCTCCGGCTTCAGCTGCTCGTCGGCGGCGTTGAAGTTGCCCGACGCGTAGCCGCTCTCGGTCATGAAGTACGGCGGGGAGTTGCTGAACGCCTCCCACTTGGTGATCTTGTCCTTGAGTGCCGTGAGCCACCAGCGCTGGGTCTCGTCGGCGTCGAAGTCGTAGGAGGCCGGGTCGTCGGCGTCCCAGGCGGCGGCGTAGCGGTCGCGGTCGGCGTAGTCGGAGGTGATGGGGCCGTCGGCGTCGCTTGCTGCGAGGTCCGGGTTCCACCAGCCGTCGACCGCGCCGCCGGCCCGCAGGTAGGGCGGGACGTCGCTCGCGTTGCCGCCACCGATGTTGTAGCGCGCGATGTTGAGGTTGAGGCCGTCCTCGCCGAACACCTTGTCGAAGAGGTCCTGGCGGACGTCCTCGGGGTAGTCGCCCGTGGCGTTGGCGAACCAGACGAGGCTCGTGCCCCAGCCTTCGAACGCCTCGTTCTGGTAGGCCGGGTTGGGGGTGATGGTGAGGGGAGTGCTCTCCGCAGCGGCCGCAGGAGCGGCGTCCACGGTGGCGAGTGCTGGTGCGATCGCGGCGATGCCGAGGGCGACGGCGACGGTCGCTCCGATCGTTCGTCGGCGGACTGGTGACGGCAGTGTCATCGGTGGTTCCTTCGTTGGAGGCCATGGTACAGGGGATGTTCACGTGAACATCGAGCGGTGTCGAACTGCCGTGTTCACGTCAACATTTCCGACGAGTATGGGCGCCCCCTCGCTCGGGTGTCAAGCGATGGCCGGTCACTGAGGTCCCCGTTCCGGTCACTGAGGTCCCCGTTCCGGTCACTGAGCCTGTCGAAGTGCGGAGGTTGCATTTCGACAGGCTCAGTGACCGGGGATTCTCTCGCCGAGCTGGTCGAGGTGTGGCCGTGAGCATTTCGACGGGCTCAATGACAGCGTGGAGTGTCTCGCTCGCCTCAGTGCGCGGGTGGGGGAGCCGTGCTCGCGCGGACGACGAGGGACGTCGGCGTGAGGGGCTCGGTGGAGAGCTGCGGGCCCTCCTCGATCTCGCGGAGGAGGGTGGTGATCGCCCGGCGTCCGATCTCGTCGAAGTCCTGGTGCACCGTCGTGAGCGGTGGCCAGAACGAGTCCGACTCCGGGGTGTCGTCGAAGCCGACGACGCTGATCGACTCCGGGACCGCACGCCCGCGCTCGTGCAGGGCGCGCAGGAGTCCGAGCGCCATCTGGTCGTTCGACGCGAACACGGCCGTGATCTCCGGGCGCTCGGCGATCTCGAGGCCGATCTCGTACCCCGAGGTCGTCGACCAGTCGCCACGGAACGCGGGCGGCGGCGTGATGCCGGCCTCGCGCAGCGTGTCGGCCCAGCTCTGCTCGCGTCGAGCCGCCGAGTACGAGGTGCGGGGGCCGGCGATGTGCCACACGCCCTGGTGTCCGAGGTCGAGCAGGTGCTGGGTGGCGAGCGCGGCGCCCTGCGCCTGGTCGTTGTCGACGACCGGGTAGTCGGTGCGTGCCGCGGAGTCGATGACGACGACCGGCAGGCCGGAGGGGAGTTCGACGTCGGCGCCGTCGACGATGTGCGACTCGATGACGATGATGAGTCCGTCGACGTCCTGCTCGCGGAGGCTGTCGAGGGCGACCGCGACATCGCGTTGCGTGGGGTACTCGACGGGGACGACCGTGACCGAGTAGCCGGCCCGTGCGGCCTGGACCGTGATCGCGTCGAGCGTGCGCATGTTGCCGTAGGAGGAGAGCGTGAACATCGTGATCCCGATGCTGCGGGTGCGCCCCGACCGCAACGCTCGCGCGGCCTTGTTCGGGCGGTAGCCGAGCTCGGTCATCGCCTCGAGCACGCGGTCGCGGGTGCCGTCGTCGACGTTGGTCAGGCCGTTCGCGACGCGGGAGACGGTCTGCGAGGAGACGCCGGCGTGCGCCGCGACGTCCGCCATCGACGGTGCTCGCCTGGTGCGGCCAGGCGCTCTCCGGGTGGTGTCCGTCATGGTCTCCCTATCGTCGCATCCATCCTTGCATGTTGACGTGAACATGCTATGGTACCGATCAGATGTTGACGTAAACATCCATCGCGATCCCTCCCCGCACGGCTCCACCGCACGACGGTTCCGCCCGAATCCCAGCAAGGAAGCTGCCCATGACCACCACGACCGCTCGCACCGGCCGGCCACCAGCGGTCCGTGTCCACCGACGCGACCGCCGGGATTGGAAGGGCTGGGCGTTCATCGCCCCCTTCATGATCGTCTTCGCGCTGATGATCATCGCCCCGCTCGTCTACGCGCTCTACCTCAGCTTCTTCCAGGAGAAGCTCATCGGCGGCAACGCCTTCGTCGGTTTCGAGAACTACGCCCAGGTCCTCCAGGACCCGAAGTTCTGGGAGCCGTTCGGTCGCGTCGCACTGTTCTTCGTCGTGCAGGTGCCGATCATGCTCGCCCTGTCGCTCACCGCCGCGCTCGCGCTCGACAGCGCCAGGCTCCACGGCGCCGCCTTCTTCCGCATCGCGCTCTTCCTGCCGTACGCCGTCCCGGGCGTCGTCGCGGCGCTCATCTGGGGCTTCATCTACGGCGACCAGTTCGGTCTCGCCGGTAGCTTCAACGACCTCGTCGGCGCCCAGATCCTCGAGCCGTTCAGCTCCCAGGCCGTCCTCGCCTCCATCGGCAACATCGTGACGTGGGAGTTCATGGGCTACAACATGCTCATCTTCTACGCCGCCCTCCGCGTCGTGCCCGGTGAGATCTACGAGGCGGCCGAGATCGACGGGGCCGGACAGTTCCGCACCGTCTTCAGCATCAAGATCCCCGCCCTCCGCGGAGCCCTCGTCATCGCGACGATCTTCTCCGTCATCGGCTCGTTCCAGCTCTTCAACGAGCCGAACCTGCTGAAGAACCTCGCGCCCAACGTGATCACGAGCAACTTCACCCCGAACATGTACGCCTACAACCTGTCCTTCGCCGGCCAGCAGTTCAACCTCGCGGCGACGGTCGCGATCATCATGGGCGTCATCACCGCCGTCATCGCCTACGTCGTGCAGGTGCGCGGCTCCCGACAGGAGAACAGCTGATGGCCACCGTCTCGAACCCGACCGTCCGTCCGCAGACCGTGTCGACCAGGACCGCCCGCAACCCGCGTGCCTTCGACCGGCCCACCCGGAAGCGCCACGACCCGCGCCGCAAGCGCTCGATCGTCCTCACGATCGTCATGGCCGTCTTCCTCATCTACTCGGTCGTCCCGATCCTGTGGCTCGTCATCAACGCGACGAAGTCCCAGCCCGACCTCTTCACCTCTTTCGGCCTCTGGTTCGGCGACGGCGGGTTCAACCTCTGGCAGAACATCGTCGACACCCTCACCTACCGCGACGGGCAGTTCGTCGGCTGGTTCGGCAACACACTGCTCTACGTGGTGGTCGGTGCCGGTGGGGCGACGCTGCTCGCCACGATCGGCGGCTACGGCCTCGCGAAGTTCCGCTTCCCCGGCAAGCGCGCCGTCTTCGCGATCATCCTCGGCTCCATCGCAGTGCCGGGCACGGCGCTCGCCGTCCCGACCTTCCTGATGTTCAGCCAGCTCGGCCTCACGAACACGCCGTGGGCCGTCATCCTGCCCTCGCTCGTCAGCCCGTTCGGCCTGTACCTCATCTGGACCTACGCGGTCGACGCGGTCCCGACCGAACTGCTCGAGGCCGCCCGCATGGACGGCGCGGGGGAGTTCCGCACCTTCTTCACGATCTCACTGCGACTCCTCGGCCCCGGCATCGTCACGGTGCTCCTCTTCGCGATCGTCGCGACCTGGAACAACTACTTCCTGCCGCTCATCATGCTGTCGGAGCCGACCTGGTATCCGCTCACCGTCGGGCTCAGCCAGTGGAGCGCCCAGGCCACCGGTGTCGCCGCACAACCGATCTTCAACCTCGTGATCACCGGATCGCTCCTGACCATCGTCCCGATCGTCATCGCGTTCCTCTTCCTGCAGCGCTTCTGGCAGTCCGGCCTGAGCGCCGGCAGCGTCAAGGGCTGATCCCCGCCGTTCCCAACCCGCACCACCGCATCACCAACCGGTCCCTGAGCCTGTCGAAGGGCACCACTCTTCGACAAGCGGTTCCTGAGCTTGTCGAAGGGCAGGGACCGGGGCATCACCTCCTCCTCCCAACGCAGTGAAAGGAAACACCCATGAAGCGCATCTCACCGTCTCGCACGGTTCTGCGCCGCGCGGCCACGGCGGCCGTCGCGTCCGCGATGATCGGAGCCTCGCTCGTCGCCTGCTCGTCCGGCGGCGGCAGCACCGCCTCGGGCGACGCCAAGGACATCGAGTCCGCCCTCGAAGCCGGTGGCGAGATCACCTACTGGTCCTGGACGCCCTCCGCCGAGGCGCAGGTCGCCGCGTTCGAGAAGGCCTACCCCAAGGTCAAGGTCAACCTCGTCAACGCCGGCACCAACACCACCGAGTACACGAAGCTGCAGAACGCGATCAAGGCCGGTAAGGGTGCCCCCGACGTCGCGCAGGTCGAGTACTACGCCATCCCGCAGTTCGCGCTCAGCGACTCCCTCGTCGACCTCAACGCCTACGGCTTCGGCGACCTGAAGGACGACTACAGCCCCGGCCCGTGGAGCTCCGTCAACATCGGCGACGGCCTCTACGCCCTCCCGCAGGACTCCGGCCCCATGGCCATGTTCTACAACAAGACGGTGTTCGACCAGTACGGCATCGCCGTGCCGACCACCTGGGACGAGTACATCGCGGCAGCCGCACAGCTGCACGCGGCCGACCCGTCGAAGTACATCACCAACGACTCCGGTGACTCCGGCTTCGCGACCAGCATGATCTGGCAGGCCGGCGGACGTCCGTTCACCGCCGACGGCACCAAGGTGAGCGTCAACCTCGCCGACGAGGGCTCCAAGAAGTGGGCCGACACCTGGAACCAGCTCGTTGAGGGCGACCTGCTCTCCGACGTCCCCGGGTGGAGCGACGACTGGTACAAGTCGCTCGGCAACGGCAGCATCGCGACGCTCATCACGGGCGCCTGGATGCCCGGTGTGCTCGAGTCGTCCGTCGCCGAGGCCTCCGGCCAGTGGCGCGTCGCCCCGATCCCGACCTACGACGGCAAGCCCGCCAACGCCGAGAACGGTGGCGGTGGCCAGGTCGTGCTGAAGCAGAGCAAGAACCCGGCGCTCGCCGCGGGCTTCCTCAAGTGGCTGAACAACGACGAGGACAGCGTCAAGGTCTTCCTCGACAACGGTGGCTTCCCGGCGACGACCGCCGACCTGAACTCCGACGCGTTCCTCTCCGCAGCTCCCGAGTACTTCGGCGGCCAGAAGATCAACGAGGTCCTCGTGCAGGGCGCGAAGGACGTGTCGACCGGTTGGCAGTACCTGCCCTACCAGGTCTACGCGAACAGCATCTTCGCCGACACCGTCGGACAGTTCTACGCGAACAAGGCCGACCTGAACGACGGTCTCGCCGACTGGCAGAAGCAGCTCGTCGAGTACGGCAACACGCAGGGCTTCACGGTCACCGAGAAGTAGCCGAACGGCACCTGTAGCACCAGCACCATCGACCGCGGCCGGTCGGAGGGTCCTCCGGGATCCGCTCCGGCCGGCCGTGGTCGCTCCATCCGCACCCCTTCATCACGGAGCCCCAGCATGCCCACCTTCTCCATCGGCGACGACGACTTCCTGCTCGACGGTCAGCCGTTCCGGATCCTCTCCGGAGCCCTCCACTACTTCCGGGTGCACCCCGAGCAGTGGGCGGACCGCATCGCGAAGGCGAAGCTCATGGGCCTCAACACCATCGAGACCTACGTCGCGTGGAACCAGCACAGCCCCGAGCGCGGCGTGTTCGACACCACGGGCGTGAACGACCTCGAACGCTTCCTCGGCCTCGTCGCCGACGCCGGTCTGTACGCGATCGTGCGTCCCGGCCCCTACATCTGCGCCGAGTGGGACAACGGCGGCCTCCCCGGCTGGCTGCTGCACGACCCCGAGCTCGGCCTCCGTCGCAGCGAGCCCCGCTACCTGGCCGCCGTCCGCGAGTACTTCGAGGCGCTGCTGCCGATCATCGCGCCGCTGCAGATCGACCGCGGCGGTCCCGTCATCCTCGTGCAGGTCGAGAACGAGTACGGCGCCTACGGCGACGACCACGACTACCTCCGGACGCTGACCGCGTGGACCCGCGAGCTCGGCATCACGGTGCCGCTGACGACCGTCGACCAGCCCACACCCGAGATGCTCGAAGACGGGAGTATCCCCGAACTCCACAAGACCGCCTCCTTCGGCAGCCGCTCGCTCGAACGCCTCGCGACCTTGCGCGAGCACCAACCGACCGGGCCGCTCATGTGCTCGGAGTTCTGGGACGGCTGGTTCGACCACTGGGGCGAGCACCACCACACGACGCCCGTCGCGGAGACGGCAGCGGACCTCGACGCGCTCCTCGCGGCCGGCGCGTCCGTGAACATCTACATGTTCCACGGCGGCACGAACTTCGGGTTCACCGGCGGCGCGAACGACAAGGGGCAGTACCGCTCGCATGTCACCTCCTACGACTACGACGCGCCCCTCGACGAGGCGGGCCACCCGACGGAGAAGTTCTTCGCCTTCCGCGACGTGATCGCGAAGTACGCCGAGGTGCCGACGGAGATCCCGCCGGCTGCGACGGATGCCCCGGCGTTCACCGCGTCCTTCGAGCAGGAGGTCCCGTTCGCGGACGTGGCCGACGAGATCGCACCGCTGCAGGCGTTCGACCGGATCCCCACGATGGACGAACTCGGAGCGTTCAGCGGTCTGGCGCGATACCGGGCGTCGCTCGGTGGACGCGGCGGGGTGCTCCGGTTCGCCGAGGTGCGCGACCGCGTGATCGTCTCCGTCGACGGCGTGCCGGTCGGTGCACTCACCCGCGAGTTCAAGGAGCGGTCGATCGTGATCCCGGCGGGTGAGACGCTCGAACTCCTCCTCGAGAACCAGGGCCGCGTGAACTACGGCAAGCGCCTGGGGGAGCCGAAGGGGATCATCGGGCCCGTGTCGCTCGACGGCGTGGACCTCACGTCGTGGGGCATCGCGCCCGTGGCCCTCGACCGCCTCGACGCCGTCGTGGACGCCGCAGCCACGCGGACGTCCGACGACACGATCAGCGGTGCCGGGCCGGTCCTGCTCACCGCCACCGTCACGCTCGACGCGCCCACCGACCTGTTCCTCGACACCGCGGCCTGGGGCAAGGGACTCGTCTGGGTGAACGGCTTCCTGCTCGGCCGCTACTGGTCGCGGGGGCCGCAGCACACGCTCTACGTCCCCGGCGGCCAGCTCCGTGCCGGGGAGAACCGCTTCACGGTGTTCGAGTTCCATGCGCTCACCACGCCGACGCTCTCATTCCTCGCCCGCCCCTCGCTCGGCCCGACCGAGTTCTAGCCGCCCACGATCCGGTCGGCGTCGCCCGCACAGGCGCGGCGCCGACCGCACCACCCGGTCCCTGACCCCTGTCCCGGTCCCTGATCCCAACCTCGGTCCGTGAGCTGAACCCCGGTCCCTGAGCTGAACCCCGGTCCCTGAGCTGAATCCCGGTCCTTGAGCTGAACCCCGGTCCCTGACTCCAACCCCGGTCCCTGACTCCAACCCCGGTCCCTGAGCTGAACCCCGGTGCCTGAGCTGAACCCCGGTCCCTGAGCTTGTCGAAGGGCACCAGGATGGCCCGTTCCCCGCGTCGCGCCAGGCTCGAGCCCCGGTCCCGATCGAGGAGTCCGATCCCCGACTCCGATGTCAGGGGCGGCGGCTACCATTGGTGGGTGGTCACAGCTCTGTATCGCCGGTATCGGCCCGAGACGTTCGCCGACTTGATCGGTCAGGCGCAGGTGACCGATCCCCTCATGACGGCCCTGCGCACCAACCGCGTCAACCACGCGTATCTGTTCAGTGGTCCTCGTGGCTGCGGCAAGACGACGTCCGCGCGCATCCTCGCCCGCTGCCTCAACTGCGCCGAGGGCCCCACCGACACCCCGTGCGGCGTCTGCGCGAGCTGCGTCGACCTCTCCCGCGACGGCTCCGGCTCGCTCGACGTCGTCGAGATCGACGCGGCCAGCCACAACGGTGTCGACGACGCCCGCGACCTCCGCGAGCGCGCCATCTTCGCGCCCGCGCGCGACCGCTACAAGATCTTCATCCTCGACGAGGCGCACATGGTCACCCCGCAGGGGTTCAACGCCCTGCTGAAGATCGTCGAGGAGCCGCCGGAGCACGTGAAGTTCATCTTCGCGACGACCGAGCCCGACAAGGTGATCGGCACGATCCGCTCCCGCACCCACCACTACCCGTTCCGGCTCATCCCGCCGGCGCAGATGCTCGACTACGTCCAGCAGCTGTGCGAGAGCGAGCACGTGGGTGTCGAGGCCGGTGTACTGCCGCTCGTCGTCCGGGCCGGTGGCGGTTCCGCCCGCGACACGCTGTCCCTGCTCGACCAGCTCATGGCCGGCTCCGAGGGCGACTCCGTCGACTACGAGCGCGCGGTCGCCCTGCTCGGCTACACCCACACGGCCCTGCTCGACGAGGTGGTCGACGCCTTGGCCGCCCGCGACTCCGGTGCCGCCTTCAGCACCGTCGACCGCGTCATCCAGACCGGCCAAGACCCACGCCGCTTCGTCGACGACCTGCTCGAGCGACTCCGAGACCTCATCGTCGTGGCCGCCACGGGCGAGAACGCGGCGGCGGTCCTCCGCGGGCTCCCGCAGGACGAGCTCGACAAGATGCTCGCCCAGGCGCGGGCGTTCGGCATCGCCGAGCTGTCCCGCACGGCCGACGTCGTGAACGAGGCGCTCACTCAGATGACGGGCGCGACGTCGCCCAGGCTTCACCTCGAGCTCATGATGGCGCGCATCCTCGTGCCCGCAGCCGACGACTCCGCTCGTGGTGCATTGGCCCGGGTGGAGCGGCTCGAGCGTCGCATCGGTGTCGACGGTGCTGCCGCCGAGGGCGGTCAGGCCGCGGTCTCGGCGCAGCCCGCTGTCGCCGACCGCGCTCCGGCCCCTGCCGGCGCGGCCCCCGCGAGCACGGCGGCGAGCTCCGCCCCGGCTCCCGCCCCGGCCGCTGCCTCGACAGCGTCTGTGGCACCCGACCGTCGACCGGCGCAGGAGTCCGACCACGCGCAGACCGCCGCACCGACCCCCGCAGCCCCTCGCGTCGGCCCGGTCACCCTGCAGCACATCCGCGACGCCTGGCCCGAGATCGTGGCGCAGGTCGAGAAGGCCGACCGCAAGGCGTGGATGATCGTCGTCAACACCCAGGTCGGCGGGTACTCGGACGACGACGTCCTCACGCTCGTGTTCGCGAACAACGGCGACCTCAACGACTTCAAGGCACGTCATGCGCCCGGCACCGGTGTCGCGGAGGTCCTGCGCACGGCGGTCCTCGACGTCCTCGGCGTGCGGGTGAAGTACCTCGCCAAGGTCGCCGGTGCCGACGAGCCGCCGGCACCGCGGGCCACTGCGCCCGCCGTCGGCGCTCCGTCGTCGGAGTCGTCCGCCTGGTCGACCCCGAGCCTGCCGCAGACCGTCCCCGCCCCCGCTGCCCCGTCGTCGTCCGACAGCAGCGGCGGGTCGGGAGCCCGCTCCTCGTGGCCCACCGTCGCACCAGCGGGCGGCGAACCCGCGTCCGCTGCGCCGGCCGACGCCGAGTCGTCAGCTGTTGCGCCATCGGCACCCGCCTCGTCGGTCGCCGCGCCGGCCGAGGAGCAGACCTCCGTCTCCGCCTCCTCCTGGGCGACGGTCGCGCCGCCGCCGGCAAACGAGCCCGAGCCGTCCTCGGCCCCTGAGCCTGTCGAAGGGCATCCCCCGGTCCCAGAGTCTGTCGACGGGCCCGAGCCCGCCTCGTCGACGCAGCCGTCCTCGGTCCCTGAGCCTGTCGAAGGGCAGCCCGGGCGACCCGCCGGATCCGGAGCCCCCGGGACGCCGGCCGGCTCACCCGCGCAGCGGCAGCCGTCGGCCCCGCCGCGCCAGCAGGCACCCGCCCGAGGCCCGTCCAACGGCGACGCGCTCGGCTCGCGCACCGTCACCTGGGACGTCGTCTCGATCCCGTCCGACGACGACGCACCGCCGCCGGACGACGAGCCGCCCTACCCCGACCCGTTCGAGTCATCGGCTCCTGCTCCGTCCTCTGCTGCCGGCGCGCCGTCAGCAGCGCCCGTCGGCTCCCCGCAGGCCGCACCGCCTGCGGCGCCGGTCGCCGAGCAGCGCCCGCAGCCCCCGGTCCGGATGCGCCAGGCGCCCCCGGTGCCGACATCCCACCCCGCGGGTGACAACCGGTACGGCGAGAGCGTCGTCCGCGAGCTCCTCGGCGCGACATTCATCGAGGAGCAGCCGCACGAGCCGCGCTCCGGAGGGCGGTAGGCCATGTACGAGGGAATCGTCCAAGATCTGATCGACGAGTTCGGGCGGCTGCCCGGCATCGGTCCGAAGTCGGCGCAGCGCATCGCGTTCCACATCCTCCAGACGGAGTCGTTCGACGTGTCGAAGCTCGCCGAGCTGCTCACCGTCGTCCGCGAGAAGGTCAAGTTCTGCGAGATCTGCGGCAACATCTCCGAGCAGAACCTCTGCAGCGTGTGCCGCGACCCGCGTCGCAACCCGGCCCTGATCTGCGTCGTCGAAGAACCGAAGGACGTCGTCGCCATCGAGCGCACGCGTGAGTTCCGCGGCTTCTACCACGTGCTCGGCGGCGCCATCAGCCCGATCGACGGCGTCGGACCCGACGACCTGAACATCCGTCGTCTCATGCAGCGCCTCGCCGACGGCACCGTCACCGAGGTCATCATCGCGACCGACCCAAACCTCGAGGGCGAGGCGACCGCCACCTACCTCAGTCGGCTGCTCCTCCCGATGGGGATCCGTATCACGCGCCTCGCTTCCGGCCTCCCCGTCGGCGGCGACCTCGAGTACGCCGACGAGGTCACCCTCGGTCGTGCCTTCGAGGGTCGCACGGTCGTCAGCGGCTGACCACCCCGCCTCGTCGCCCGCCCTTCCACCCCTCCTTCTCGCCATCGGCCCTTTCTCAGGAGGCGTCCGGTGTGTCGGGGCTGGTGGGTTGCGCCGTGCCGAGGGACTCCTGAGTCAGGGCAGCCGGGCGCGCCTCAGGCGTCGGCGGAGGGCGCCGGCCACTCGGCGACCACCGGGCGGGCAGACAGCTGCCGGCCGATCGCGGAGAAGCCGAGCTTGCGGGCGACGGCGCGTGAGCCGGGGTTCGTGTCGGCGGCGCGCCACTGGGGGAGGAGCCCGGCCGCGAGGGCATGCTCGACCGCGGTCGAGGCCAGCCTGGTCGCGAGACCGGTCCCGCGAGCCTCCGGGGCGGTCAACGCCGTCACGTGCGCGACACCCAACGGCCATGACCGGTAGCCGGCGACGGCGAGGACCCGACCGTGCTCGCGCACCGAGAACAGCGGCGAGGTGATGCCGAAGATCCCGCTCTCCGAGGCCTCGTCATCGCCCACCTTCGACAGCAGCGACTCGATGGCCGGGTCGCTCGCCTTGCTCGCCACCACGTCGATCTCCTCGGCCGGTCGGAACCGCCCGGGCAGCAGGTAGTCGAGTGTCGCCGGCCCGAGGACCTCGGCGACCTGCACGCGCGAGCGGAGGAACTCGACCGTCCCGACGCTCCTCGGTGATTCGTCCTCGATGGCGAGTCGCCTGGCGGTGTCCTCGTCGGGCACGATCGCGAGGGCGCTTCCGTCGATCTCGACGACGCCGATCCATCCGGGCGGGCACGCCATCGAGCCGGCGTTCACGACGACGGCGACGCGGCCGGCGGAGAATCGCGCGGTCGGCGAGGCGAGCCCCTGCCAGAGGCGTCGTACCGTCGCGAGCACCCGCGCGTCTTCCTGCTGCATAGGCCAACCCTACCGAGGCCCACCCTCCTCCCCACCGCAGGAGATCGGCGCGACAGCAGGACCCGACGGGCCGAAGCGTCCTGCTGCGAGGCGCATGTCCTGGCCCGGAGCGGGTGAGGGTGCCCTTCGTCACATGAACGGCGCGGAATGCCCGGATGGGTAGGATGATCGCTGGGCCGCTCGTGCCCGCACCGACTTCCCCAGGAGATCCGATGGCATTGATCGTGCAGAAGTTCGGCGGGTCCTCCGTCGCGGACGCCGAGAGCATCAAGCGCGTGGCGAAGCGCATCGTGGAGACCCGCAAAGCGGGCAACGAGGTCGTCGTCGCCGTCTCGGCGATGGGCGACACGACCGACGAACTGCTCGACCTCGCCCACGAGGTGACGCCCATCCCGGCGCCCCGCGAGCTCGACATGCTGCTGTCCAGCGGCGAGCGCATCTCGATGGCACTCCTCGCCATGGCGATCAGCAGCATGGGCTACGTCGCACGCTCCTTCACCGGCAGCCAGGCCGGCATGATCACCGACGCCCAGCACGGTGCAGCGCGCATCGTCGACGTCACCCCCGTGCGCCTGCGCGAGGCCCTCGACGACGGCGCCATCGTCATCGTCGCCGGTTTCCAGGGCTTCAACCGTGACACCCGCGACATCACCACGCTCGGTCGTGGCGGGTCCGACACCACGGCCGTCGCGCTCGCCGCAGCCCTCGACGCCGACGTCTGCGAGATCTACACCGACGTCGACGGCATCTTCACCTCCGACCCCCGCGTCGTCCCGAAAGCTCGGAAGATCGACCGCATCTCCAGCGAGGAGATGCTGGAGCTCGCGGCCTCGGGCGCCAAGGTCCTCTACATCCGCGCCGTCGAGTACGCACGCCGCCACGGCGTGACGCTCCACGTCCGGTCGTCCTTCAACAACAACGAAGGCACGCTCGTCCTCAACGACGCGGGCCGCAACAACCCAGGAGCAGGTGAGGCACCCATGGAGCAGCCCATCGTCGCCGGAGTCGCGACCGACCTCAGCGAAGCCAAGATCACCGTCGTCGGTGTCCCCGACCTGCCGGGCAAGGCGGCGGAGATCTTCACGATCGTCGCGAAGTCGGGCGGCAACGTCGACATGATCGTCCAGAACGTGTCGACCGCCGTCTCCGGCGTCACCGACATCTCGTTCACCCTGCCGAAGCCCGAGGCGCAGCAGGTCCTCCGCGCGCTCGCGGCGGAGCAGGAGCGGGTGGGCTTCTCGGCCATCCAGCACGACGACCAGATCGGCAAGCTCGCCCTCGTCGGTGCCGGCATGCGCACGAACACCGGCGTCTCGGCGAAGCTCTTCGAGGCGCTCAGTGCAGCGGGCATCAACATCGAGATGATCTCCACCAGCGAGATCCGCATCTCGGTCGTGACGCGTGCCGACACCCTCAACAAGGCCGCGAACGTGGTCCACTCCGCGTTCGGTCTCGACGGCGAGGACGAAGCCGTCGTCCACGGTGGCACCGGCCGCTGAGCCCGCCCTTCGGCAGGCTGAGGAACGACCCTTCGACAGGCTCAGGGGCCGGAGCCTGGCCGATCCTGATGCAAGATGGTTCACAACAACCCCCTGAAACCAGAGGAATCCCCATGAGCAACGGTGTACGTGTCGGTGTCGTCGGAGCGACCGGTCAGGTCGGCAAGGTCATGCGCCGCCTGCTGGAGGAACGCGAGTTCCCGATCAGCGAGATCCGCTTCTTCGCGACGGCTCGCTCGGCGGGCACGACGCTCCCGTTCCGTGGCCAGGACATCGTGGTCGAGGACGTCGAGACGGCCGACCCGAGCGGCATCGACATCGCCCTGTTCTCGGCCGGCGCGACCGGCTCCCGCACGCAGGCTCCGCGGTTCGCCGCTGCCGGTGCGCTCGTCATCGACAACTCGAGCGCGTGGCGGATGGATCCCGAGGTCCCGCTCGTCGTCAGCGAGGTGAACCCGCACGCCATCAAGGACGCGGTCAAGGGCATCGTCGCGAACCCCAACTGCACGACCATGGCGGCCATGCCGGTCCTCAAGGTGCTCGACGCGGAGGCCGGGCTCACCCGCCTCATCGTCAACACCTACCAGGCCGTCTCCGGGTCCGGACTCGCCGGCGCGGCTGAACTCGCCGGCCAGATCGAGGCCGCGGTCGCCCAGGGCGACCTCACCCGACTCGTCCACGACGGTTCGGCGATCGAGTTCCCGGCTCCCGACAAGTACGTCGCCCCGATCGCCTTCGACGTCATCCCGCTCGCCGGCTCGATCGTCGACGACGGCCTGGGCGAGACCGACGAGGAGAAGAAGCTCCGCAACGAGAGCCGGAAGATCCTCGAGCTCCCCGAGCTGCTCGTGTCGGGCACCTGCGTACGCGTGCCCGTGTTCACCGGCCACTCGCTAGCCATCAACGCCGAGTTCTCGCGCGACCTGTCGCCGGAACGTGCGATCGAGCTGCTCCGTGACGCTCCGGGCGTCCAGCTGTCGGACGTTCCGACGCCGCTCGAGGCCGCCGGCGCGGACCCGTCGTTCGTGGGGCGCATCCGTCCCGACCAGAGCGCGCCGGCCGGCAAGGGCCTCGCGCTGTTCATCTCGAACGACAACCTGCGCAAGGGTGCGGCCCTCAACGCGGTGCAGATCGCCGAGATCGTCGCCGCCGAGCTGCTCGCACAGCCCGCAACGGTCTGACCGGCCCTCCCTCCACCCGATCGGGGACGACGACATGGCCCGCCAGCGACCACGCCTGCGCCGACGGTGGTTGGCCGCGTTCATCGCGGCCGCCATCGCCGTCACTGCGGTGATCACCGTGAGTGGCCTGCGTGCCGACGTCCAGCAGACGACGGTCGCCCGCGCCGACACCTCCGGGTCCGAGGTCGCCGTCGGACCGCTCGTCGCGTTCTACGGCGACTCGTACACGAAGGGCTCGGCAGCGTCGTCGCCGGCCGCCCGTTGGTCCTCGCTCGTCGCGAAGGCCGAGGGCTGGACGGAGTACAACGCCGGCTACCCGGGCCTCGGATTCGTCCGAAAACGCGACAAGGTCGGCGATGTCACGGCCGACGTCATCGCGCAGCACCCCGAGATCCTCATCGTCGCGCTCGGCATCAACGACAACTTCGAGTGGACCGGCAACGAGCAGGCGATCCGGGAGGCGATCCTGCCGGAGTTCCAGCGGCTGCGCGACGGGCTGCCCGGCACCCGCATCATCGTGGTGGAGCCCTGGTGGTACACCGCCGAGCGACCGGCCTCCGTCGAACAGATCATCGGATGGGTGCACGACGCCGCCGACACCATCGGGGCCGACTACATCTCCGGGGCGTCGCACTGGCTGGACGAGGACCCGGCGACGTGGATCTCCGCCGACGGCCTCCACCCGAGCGACGCCGGGTACGCGCACCTCGCGCAGCGCATGCTCGAGGAGCTCGACGCCCTCACCCCCGCGCTCCCCGGACGCTGACCCGGCGGTCGTGCAGTCGGGCCGAAGTGTCTCGACATCGAGCGATCTCACAGCATGCGATCAGCGACAGCACGCGGGTGGAGAGCTCGGGCCTCGCCGCGACTAGACTGCTCTGGTGACCGAAACCATCGACGTAGCCCTCATTGGTGGTGGCATCATGAGCGCCACGCTCGCCGCCCTCATCCACCAGGTGCAGCCTGACTGGAAGGTCGAGGTGTACGAGCGCCTGAGCGACGTCGCACTCGAGAGCTCCAACCCCTGGAACAACGCCGGGACGGGCCACGCCGCGCTGTGCGAGCTCAACTACATGCCGCAGGACGCCCACGGCCACGTCGACCCGGCGAAGGCCATCGGCATCAACGAGCAGTTCCAGCTCAGCCGTCAGTTCTGGTCGCACCTCGTCGAGGAGGGCCTGCTCGGCGCACCCGACACCTTCATCAACCCGACCCCGCACATGACGTTCGTGCGCGGTGACAAGGACGTCGAATACCTGCGGAAGCGCTACGAGGCGCTGAAGGATCAGCCGCTCTTCGCCGGCATCGAGTTCTCGGAGGACCCGGCCGTCATCGCCGAGTGGGCTCCACTGCTCATCAACCGTCGTGCCGTCGGTGAACGCATCGCGGCCACCCGGATCACCGCGGGCACCGACGTCGACTTCGGTTCACTCACGCACAAGCTCTTCGGCGCATCGCCGAACGCCCACGTCCGCACCAACCACGAGGTCCGGTCGCTCAAGCGGTTGAAGGACGGCACCTGGCGCATCCGAGGCCGTCAGACGCTCGGACGTTCTCCGATGGAGATCAACGCCCGCTTCGTCTTCGTCGGCGCCGGCGGATGGGCGCTCAAGCTGCTGCAGAAGTCCGGGATCCCCGAGATCAAGGGCTACGGCGTCTTCCCCATCGGTGGGCAGTTCCTCCGCACCGACAACCCCGCGGTGGTCTCGAAGCACCAGGCCAAGGTCTACAGCCAGGCCTCGGTGGGGGCCCCGCCGATGTCGGTCCCGCACCTCGACACCCGCGTCGTCGACGGTCAGGCGAGCCTCCTCTTCGGCCCGTACGCGACGTTCAGCCCGAAGTTCCTCAAGCGCGGATCGATGCTCGACCTCGTCACCCAGGTGCGCCCGCACAACCTCCTCCCGATGCTGGCGGTCGCCAAGGACAACCCGAGTCTCATCACGTACCTCATCGGGCAGCTCCTGCAGTCCCGCAAGCAGAAGATGGACAGCCTCCGCGAGTTCCTGCCGACGGCGAAGGACGAGGACTGGTACCTCATCGAGGCCGGGCAGCGAGCCCAGGTCATGAAGAAGGACAAGGCCAAGGGCGGCGTCCTGCAGTTCGGCACCGAGGTCATCACGGGTGCGGACGGCACGATCGCGGGACTGCTGGGCGCTTCGCCCGGCGCATCGACGGCCGTGCCGATCATGCTCGACGTCCTGCGCAAGTGCTTCCCCGACAGGATGACCGCGTGGGAGCCGAGGCTCCGCGAGATGATCCCGACCTACGGCTCGACGCTGAACGACGTCCCCGAGACGGCGGCGAAGGTCCTCGAGAGCACCGCCGAGGCCCTCGACATCTCGCTGTAGCCCCGATACGGGTCCTCGCCCGGCCCCTCGTCGGATGCGACAGGTGCAGCTTGGGAACCCTAAGCTTGCCTGGTGGCGAAACTGTATTTCCGATACGGGGCGATGAACTCCGGCAAGAGCACCGCCTTGCTCCAGGCGGCGTTCAACTACGAGGAGCGCGGCCACCGCGTCCTCCTCACCAAGCCGTCCCTCGACACGAAGGGCGACGCCGCCATCGTCAGTCGCCTCGGCGTGACCCGCGACGCCGACTTCCTGCTCGGTCCTGACGACGACGCCGTCCGGGTGTTCGCGGAGCACCGTCGCCGCGTCGTGCAGGAGACCGGCGAGGACGTCAGCTGCCTGCTCGTCGACGAAGCCCAGTTCCTCCACGGGGAACAGGTCGACGATCTGCTGCGCATCGCGCTGCTCGAGGGCATCCCGGTCCTCGCCTACGGCATCCGGACCGATTTCCAGACCGTCGCGTTCCCCGGGAGCCGCCGCCTCCTCGAGGTGGCCCACAGCCTCGAGGAGCTCAAGACGATCTGTCGCTGTGGTCGAAAGGCGATCTTCAACGGCCGCCGGTTCGGCGACACCTTCGTCTTCGACGGCGACCAGGTCGCCATCGACGGCACCACCGTCACCTACGAATCGCTCTGCGGCGTCTGCTACCTGCAGGAGTCCGGCGGTCGCCTGTCCAGCACACCCACCGCACCTCCCATCAGCGAAGGATCACACGCATGAAGCTCTCCGTCATCGGCTGCGGCTACCTGGGGGCCGTGCACGCGGCCGCCATGGCATCGATCGGGCACGAGGTCGTCGGCATCGACGTGGACCCGGCCAAGATCGAGGCGCTCGCCGCCGGACGCTCGCCGATCTTCGAGCCCGGCCTTCCGGAGCTGCTGCTGGCCGGCGTCGAATCGGGCCGCCTGCGGTTCAGTACGGACATGGCCGACGCGGCCGGGGCCACCATGCACTTCGTCGCGGTCGGCACGCCGCAGAAGGCCGGCTCCAACGCCGCCGACCTGCGCTACGTGGACGCAGCGGTGACGGCCCTCCTGCCGCACCTGTCGGCAGGAGACGTCGTCGTCGGCAAGTCGACCGTCCCCGTCGGCACCGCCGCGCGCCTGGCCGAACTCGTCGCCCCCACCGGCGCGGTGCTCGCCTGGAACCCCGAGTTCCTGCGGGAGGGCTTCGCCGTGCAGGACACGATCGCGCCCGACCGACTCGTGTACGGGCTGCCGCCGGCTCCCGAGGACGCCGCCGTCGCTCGAGCCGCTTTCGACGAGGTCTACGCGCAGGCACTCTCCACCGGCACGCCGCTCGTCGCCACCGGGTACTCGACCGCGGAGCTGGTGAAGGTCGCCGCGAACGCGTTCCTCGCCACGAAGATCTCCTTCATCAACGCGATGGCGGAGATCGCCGAGGTCACCGACGCCGACGTCACGGAGCTCGCCGATGCGATCGGTTACGACGCCCGGATCGGTCGCCGCTTCCTCAACGCCGGTGTCGGGTTCGGCGGCGGCTGCCTGCCGAAGGACATCCGCGCCTTCACCGCTCGCGCCGAGGAGCTCGGTCGTGGGGAGTCGGTGGCCTTCCTCAAGGAGGTCGACGCGATCAACCTGCGTCGTCGTCAGCGCGTCATCGACCTCGTCGTCGAGGAGCTCGGCGGGAGCGCCTACCAGAAGCGGGTCGCGGTGCTCGGGCTCGCGTTCAAGCCCGACAGCGACGACGTCCGAGACTCGCCGGCCCTCGACGTCGCCGTCGGCCTCAACGGACTGGGTGCGAAGGTGCTCGCCTTCGATCCGGAAGCGGTTCCCAACGCGCGTCGGCTCCACCCCCAGCTGACGTTCGCTGACTCGGCGGAAGAGGCTGTGACGGACGCGGACATCGTCGTGGTCGTGACCGAGTGGAAGGCGTTCCGAGCCCTGGATCCCTCGGCCGTCGCCGAGCTGACCGCGGGCAAGACGATCGTGGACGGACGCAACTGCCTCGACGTGGACGCCTGGCGGGGCGCCGGGTGGCGTTACGTCGGTCTCGGTCGTCCGTGACCGGTGACGAGTAGCCGGACGACGAGCACGATCGTCGCGCCGAGCAGCCCTCCGGCCGCATTGGCGTAGACGTCGGCGATCGTCGCGACCCGCTCGGGGAGCAGGGTCTGTCCGAGTTCGATCGCGACCGAGAACAGGGTCGTCGTCAGCGGTGCGACCCACCAGAGGCGTAACGGCAGCTCAAGGGCGAGCAGTGCTCCGAGCGGGATGAACAGCACGACGTTCGCGGCCGATTCGACGAAGCGGTAGTCGAACCAGGTCGGGGCGCCCGCGGCCTGCAAGCGATCGAGGATCGCCAGCAGCGTCGTCCGACCGCCGGCGTCGACGGGCGTCGGCCAGAACGCGATGCCGAGCATGACGCACAGGCAGAGCAGCAGCAGGATCCCGATCACGATGCGCGGCGTGCGGGTCATCTGCGGTGCGGCTCCAGATCGGTCGACGGGCGTGCTGACGGCACCCCGCAATCGTAGGCCATGAGCGGCCGTGAGCCCTGGTGTGGCGTGCGTCGTCCACCCCTGAAAGGGGGCGTGCAGCGACCCTCGGAGGCCGTCATCCGGCGGTTAGGCTGTGCCTACCCGAACAAGGAGCACTCTTGGCTGACCCACGCCCGGCGACGGCCGGCATCCGCCTGCCCGGCCGCCGGCGTTCGCGTCTGTGGTGGATCGCACTCGCCGTCCTCCTCGTCGTCCTCGCGCTCGGAGCCTGGCTCGGCGTCCGGGCGTCCTTGGCGAAGAACGCGCTCGAAGCCGCCCAGCCGGAGGCGAAGGCGCTCCAGTCGGCCGTGCTCAAGGGTGACGCGAGCGGCACCGAGGTCACGCAGCGTGCCCTCACCAAGCACACCGGCGAGGCGGTGTCGCTGACGAGTGATCCCATCTGGCGGGCGGCAGAGGCGGTCCCGTTCCTCGGCGTGAACTTCTCCGCGGTGCGACAGGCCGCCGCCGCGACCGATGACGTCGCAGTCGACGTCGTGCCGAAGGTCGTCGAGATCGCCGATCAGGTGAACCTGTCGTCCCTGCTCCCCGGGGACGGGTCGATCGCGACGGAGCCGCTCCGCGCCGTCGCGCCGACCGTGGCCGAGGCGGCTGCAGCGGCTGACGCCATCGCCGGGCGCGTGGACACGATCGGCACGGACGGTGCGCTGCCGGTGGTCGCCGACGCCGTCGAGAAGCTCACCCGCACGATCACCGGTGCATCCACGATGCTCGACACCGCGGCGCGGGCCACGGCGCTCCTGCCGGACATGGCGGGAGGGGCCGGGCCTCGGAACATCATGGTGATGATCCAGAACAACGCGGAGCTGCGCTCGAGTGGCGGCATCGCCGGGGCGGTGGCCCTCATCCACGCGGAGAACGGCGTCATCTCGTTCGTCGGCACCCGGGGGAGCGACGACTTCTCCGGATTCCCCGCCCCGGTACTCCCGCTCACCCCGTTCGAGCAGAACGTCTACACCGACAACCTCGGCCGGTACATCCAGGACACCAACCTCACGGTCGACTTCAGTCGCACCGGCGAGCTCGCCGCAGCCATGGGGACCCAGGTGTTCGGCGTTCCCATCGACACCGTGGTCGCCGTCGACCCCTACGTCCTCGCACACCTGCTGGAGGCGACCGGGCCCGTCGCCCTCCCGGACGGCACCGAGCTCACCGCCGACAACGCGGCGAAGACGCTGCTGAGCGACGTCTACGCCCGGTTCCCGGACCGGCTCGTACAGGACGCGTTCTTCGCCGCGGTCTCGGGTGCGGTGTTCGAGGGCATGATCTCCCGCTCGCCCGACCCTGGCGCCCTCGTCCAGGCCCTGTCCGAGTCCGGTGCGGAGAACCGTCTCCACGTGTGGAGTGCGGTCCCCACCGAACAGTCGTTGATCGCCGAGACGAGCCTCGCCGGGATCCCGCCGGCGACCGACGACGCAGCCGTGTACACCGGGGTCTACCTCGAAGACCTGACCCGCGCGAAGATGGACTACTACCTGGAGACGAAGGTCGACATCCGCGACGCCCGGTGCACGAAACAGGGCGCCGAATACGTCGTCGCCGTCACCCTGACGTCCACCGCACCGGCGGACGCCGCAACCTCCCTGCCGGACTACGTGACCGCCGGCGGGCGCTTCGGCACCCCCGCGGGAGACATCGCGACGCGCGTCGTGATCCACGGCCCGCTCGGCGCGACCCTGCTCGGTGCGAGCGACGGCGAGGACCTGCCGGTGAAGGCCGTGACCGACCCGAACGGTCGTCTCTACGCCCAGACCGACGTGACCCTCACTCCGGGGGCGACAGCGGAACTCGTCTTCACCGTGCTCGCTCCGAAGGCCTCCGACGTACCCCCAAACCTGGTCACAACCCCCGGAATCACGGGCAAAACGACCATTTCAGCCTTCCCTCGGTGCGGCTCCTGACATAGCATGACAACACCTCAGGAAGCCACGCACCCGAATTCGTGACCCTGGGGAACCTCGCGCGGACGCCCACCCGAAATCGGCGGACGCAGGGGGTATTCGACGTTCCTTGGGGATATCAACATGAAGCGCACCCTTGCCCTAGCATCGCTCTGCCTCCTGGCAGTCTTCGCGGCCCCGACCGCCGCGAGTGCAGCGACCGACTCGTCCACCTACGGCCCTGCCGGCTGTGCGACCCTCACACCGGTGTCGGTGACCCAGGGGGAGTCGACCGTCTTCCGCTGCGACGGCACCTTCGACCCCGGCACTCCGGTGACGGTCACCGTCGCCGGGCCCGGCTGCAGCATTCCCGCTGCGAAGCCGAACACCGCCGGAGCGACCGAGCAGGCCGCCGAGCAGAGCGCCGTACCCACGTCCGGCACGTTCAGCGCCGACGACGCCCGCGCGTTCGCCGTGACGATCGAGACCAGCAAGACCGCCTCCGGCACCTGCATGGTCACGGCGACCCAGGGCGCCACCACGGAGAGCGCCTCGTTCCAGGTCTCGGAGCGCGAGTTCGCCTCGACCGGCTTCGACGGTGGAGCCCTGCCGTGGATCGGCGGAGGCCTCCTCGTCGTCGGTGCCGGCGTCGTCGGCGCGATGGCGATCCGTCGCCGCAAGACGGCCTGATCCGTCGGTCGGGATGCGTGGTCCGGGCGGTCGTCCGCTCGGACCACGGCCTGACGGGAGGGCACCTCACCCTCCTGGGCTTCGGCCTGGCACGGTCCTCACCCGGCTTGGCGTCAGGCGGACAGGGCGTACCCCCAAAGGTGGTCACATCCGCGGAATTCCGCGGTTTTCCAGCTCTGGCGAGCGAGCGGCTGCCCTAGCATGATGACGGCCATGGAGGCCACGAGTGAACAGCGCTCGGCTCCAGGCCGTGTCCGCATGTCGCATCACGCAGCGCATGCGCCATCCGCACACCTAGGGGCCCGCACATGAAA
Organism: Plantibacter sp. MCCC 1A11337; assembly: GCF_013349365.1. Taxonomy (NCBI): domain Bacteria; kingdom Bacillati; phylum Actinomycetota; class Actinomycetes; order Micrococcales; family Microbacteriaceae; genus Plantibacter; species Plantibacter sp. MCCC 1A11337. The sequence continues at coordinate 406,903 of NZ_JABJWX010000003.1, forward strand.
CGAACTCTCTCCGCCGCCGCACTCGTCCTCCTCGCCGTCGTCGCGCTGCCCACCGCAGCCAACGCGGTCGAGGGCGACAGCTACGGTCCAGGCAGCTGTAACTCGATCACGCCGGCGAGCGTCGCGCGCGGCGCGGCGGTCTCGTACTCGTGCTCGGACTTCTGGGCCGCGAACCAGACCGTGTCGATCACCATCGACTCCTCGGTGGCCGGCGTCTCCGCTCGCACCCTGTCGACCGTCGCTGACGCCGCTGGAGACATCCAGGTCTCCATCGACACGGCTGCGGACCCCGCGGGCACCTACACGTTGACCGCGACCCAGGGCGCCGTGACCGATTCGTCCGACTTCACCGTGCTGGACCCCGCGGACGCCGCTGCTGCCGCCGCGTCGGCCTCCGACCCGTCTGCCGGGGGCGACGCCCTCGCCGACACCGGGTTCGCCGGAACCGCCCTCCCATGGGTGGCCGGTGGGCTCCTCGCCGTCGGTGCTGCCGCGCTCGGCACCGTGGTCGTGCGTCGCCGCCAGCAGGCGTGAGATCACGGATCGGCCGGGCGGCGATGGCGGCGCTCGGCTGATCCGGTCCGGGATCCACCGATTCCAGGAAGTGGCGAACAGCCGCTGAAAAATCGGCTATCCTAGACAAGGCCTTCGGGCCATCGGGGTGTGGCGCAGTTTGGTAGCGCGCTTCGTTCGGGACGAAGAGGTCGTGGGTTCAAATCCCGCTACCCCGACAGCAAAGCCCGGTCAGACAAGAGATTGTCTGACCGGGCTTCTCTGTTTTCGTGGGCTGGCGGTCCGCTGGGCTGGCGGGTTGCACATCCCGCTACCCCGACAGCACAGCCCGGAAGGTCCCGGTCCCTGAGCTTGTCGAAGGGCAGCACTTCGACAAGCTCAGTGACCGGCGGAGGGCGCTCAGTGACCGGCGGAGGGCGCTCGGCCCGGAAGGTCCCGGTCCCTGAGCCTGTCGAAGGGCAGTCGGGCCTGGTCAGACCACCGTGCGACGAGGAAGGAGCGTCACGAGCGACGCTTCCGGCCGGCAGGCGAACCGCACGGGCGCGTAGATGGAGGTCCCGATGCCAGCGGACACGTTCAGGTACGCCGAGCGGAGGGCGTGGCGCCAGACGCTGAGCCCCTTCACCTGCTTGCGAGGGATGTCGCAGTTCGTCACGAGTGCCCCGTAGCCCGGCACACAGACCTGACCACCGTGGGTGTGACCCGCGAAGATGAACTGCGCACCCTGGGTCACGAAGGCGTCGAGCACCCGACGATACGGAGCGTGCATCACGCCCACCGTCACGGTGTGCGCCAGGGACGGGTCGTCGGTCTCCAGCGTCTCGGCGTCCAGCCGCTCGTCGATGAGGGCCGTCAACGTGTCCAGACGGTCGAAGTGCTTGTGCGGGTCGTCGACGCCGAACAGGTCGAGGCGGGTCCCGCGGACTGACATCTCACCGACCGCGTTGTTGAGGTCGATCCAGCCGAGTTCGTCCATGAAGAACCGCTCGAGCGCGCCCGTGTCGAGGGTGGTCGGTGAGACGTGCTTCGACGAGGTCTGCGTGAAGTACTTGAACGGGTTCTTCGCGGTCGGGCCGTAGTAGTCGTTCGAGCCGTGCACGAACGCCCCCGGAACCCCCGCGAACACCGACAGCGCAGCCCGGATCCCGTCGATGCCCTGCTCATGCCCCAGGTTGTCGCCGGTGTTGATCACGACGTCCGGCCGGAGATCGGCCAGCGACCGCAGCCAGGCCTGCTTCCGGCGCTGCCAGGGCGCCATGTGGAGGTCGGAGAGGTGCAGCACGGTGATCGGCTCGGCGTCGGGCGGGAGGACCGGAGCGGTCACCCTGCGCAGCGTGAAGGCGTTGCGCTCGACGACCGACGCGTACCCGAAGGTGAGGGCCCCGAGGCCCGCCACGACGGCCGCTGCCGTGCCGAGTCTGCCGCCGGTGCTCATGGGTGCCGCCATCGATCGTCTCCTCCTCGGTCGTCGAGTGGTGCCGACCGTCCCACGAGCGTACCCGCTGGCCCCTCCGAAGACGCCCGGAGCGGGCCCCGCGCAGACGACGGAGGGCCCGATCGAATCCGATCGGGCCCTCCGTGCCGGCGTCAGGACGTTAACAGCTGGTCTTCGAGACCGTCACCGTCACCTTGCCGTCCTTGCGCGCCGCGGTCCCGGCCGGTGGATCGACTCCGGTCACCTTCGGGGTCGTCGCTGCGGGATCGACCGCACACTTCTGGCCGACGTTCGCGAACCCGGCACCCTGCAGGGCCGCCTTCGCCTCGTCGTAGCTCGCCGCGCCGCTCACGTCGGGGACGGTCGCGAGGAGGCCGTTACTGGTGTAGACGGTCACGATGGAGCCCTTCGGCACCGTACCCGAGGGGTTCGTGCTGGCGGCCTGACCTGCGGGCAGCGCAGAGTCGCCGGCGCCGCCGTTCGCGAAGCCGAAGCCGGCGTCCTCGAGGAGCTTCTGGGCCTCCTCGATGGTCTTCCCGGCGACGTCGGGCACCATGACCGACTGACCGTTGATGAGCGACGGATCGGGGTCGCCGAACGCGTCGCCGCCGAATTTCGCGTTGGCGGTCGCCATGACCCGCGGCCAGATCTTGTGACGGATCGTCGCGGCCTGCCCGGCGTCGAAGTAGGTGCGGCGGAGGTTGACGTGGCCCGTCGCGTTGAAGACGCCGACGACGGTCGCCGCCTTCGTGCTCGCGCCACTCATCCACGTCGCCTCGTTGTTGTCGGTGGTGCCCGTCTTACCGATGAGGGGCACGCCGTCGCCGATGCGGGACGAGCTCGTCGTACCGCCGTTGAACGTCGCCTGGAGCGCGACGTTCGCCGTGGCGGCGACATTGGCCTCGAGGCCCTGCCGACAGTTCGCCGGCGGAACGGGGATCTCGGTGCCGTCGGGCTTCACGACCCGGTCGATCGCGATCGGGTCGCAGGTGATGCCGCCGGATGCGAAGGTCGCGAAGGCCGTCGCCATGCTGAGCGGAGCGACCTCGTTCGTGCCGAGGACCGTGGCGGGGGACTGCAACAGTGGGCCGCCGTCGGCGCGGTGCACGCCCATCGACTCGGCCGTCTTGCGGATGCCGCAGAGGTCGAGCTGCTTCGCCATCGCGATGAAGCCGGTGTTGATGGACTGCTTCGTCGACTGGAGCGCGGTGTACTGGCCGCCGTTGCCGCCCTCGTCGTTGCCGGGGTTCCAGTCGGAACCGGCGTACACGGTCCCACCGTCGGCGCAGGAGTCCTTGAAGGTGCCCCAGGGCGAGCGCTTGCGACCGTCGACGCCCTCGTTCAAGCCGTGGCCCTCCTTGAGCCATTCGGCGAGCGTGAACGTCTTGTACGTCGATCCCGGCTGGAAGCCGGTGGACCCGCCGTAATCGACGTCGGTGTTGTAGTTGACCGCGGAGTAGTTGGCGCCGGTGGCCAGGACGTCGGGGTCGTTCGAGTAGTCCTTGTTCTGCGCCATCGCGAGGATGCGCCCCGTCCCGGGCTGGACCGTGACCGAGACGGCACCGATGTCGAGCTGGTCGCTCACCCGCGGGATGAGCTCGTCGATCGCCGTCTGGGCGGCGTACTGGACGTCGAGGTCGAGCGTCGTGAACACGCTGTACCCACCGCGGTTGAACGCGGCCCAGCGCTCGTCCTCGGTGGCCCCGAAGATCGGGTTGTTCTGGAACACGCGCGTCACGTAGTCGCAGAAGTACCCTGCGCCGGGGCTGACGTTGACGGCCGTCTGGCAACCCGTGCTCGCCGGGTTGATCGTGGGCGTGATGGCCGTCGCGATCGCGACGTCGTACTGCTCCTGCGTGATCTTGCCCTCCTTGATCATCTGATCGAGGACGTAGTTCCGCCGTTCGAGGGTGAGCGCGTATCCGTTCGCCGCACCGTTGGTCTCACTGTCCGGGCGGTCGAGACGCAGGGTCTCCGGGTTGTTGACGATCGCCATCAGCGCGGCCGCCTGCTCGAGATTGAGGTTGGCCGCGGAGGTCGCGAAGTAGTAGTTGGCTGCGGCTTCGATGCCGTAGGTGCGGCCACCGAAGCCGGCGATGTTGAGGTAACCACGAAGGATGTCCTGCTTGCCGTAGCGCTTCTCGAGGCCGATGGCCATGCGCATCTCCTTGAGCTTGCGCTCCGGGGTCGCCTTCGTCGCCTCTTCGTACGCGGCTTTCATCTTGGCCTCGTCGGTGATGGCCTCGGCCTTCTGCACGAGCACGTTCTTCACGTACTGCTGCGTGATCGACGAACCACCCTGGAGGTCGCGGCCGGTCGCGCTGATCGCGACGGCTCGGATCGTACCCGTGAGGTCGACACCGCCGTGCTCGTAGAAGCGCGGGTCCTCGGCCGAGACCGCCGCGTCCTTGACGAACTGGTTGATCTGGTCCCAGCCGACCTCGATGCGGTTCTGCTGGTAGAAGGACGCGAGCAGCTGCGGGTTACCGGCGCTGTCGGTCGCGTAGATGTTGGACTTCTGCGCCAGCTCGTCGAGGGCCAGGTAGTCGGGCAGACCATCGAACACGTTGATCGTGCTGTTGGTCGCCATCCCCGTGACGGCGAGGGCCGGGGTGACCGTGGCGGTGACCAGGACACCCGCTGCGACGCTCAGGCCGAGAAAGCCGAGGAAGCCGCCGAGCACACCGGTGGCCGTGCGATGTTGTTGAGGCATGGATCGATGCTAAGCGACAATCCTGAAAAAGGCCCGCTCAGCGCCGCGTTGAAACCCGATCGTTGCCGCCGGAGCGGCCCGGAGCGGCTGCCGGACGGCGTCCGCCCGGCAGCCGCCTCCGATCATCCGGGTGAGCCGTTCCCGTTCCCGTTCCCGGCACCGCCGCCGTTCCCATTGCCGTTCCCCGGGGCTGCCGGACCACCGTTCTCCCCGGTCCCGTCGGTGTCCCCACCGTCGCCAGGCGCCGGTGTCGGCGCCTCGCTCGGTGCCTGCGTCGGGTCGGTCGTGGGCGTCGGAGCAGGTGTGGAGTCCTCGCCGCTGCTGCCGGAACCGTCGCCCTGCAGCGTGGCTCGGTCGGCCTCAGGGAAGTCGCCGCCCGGGTACTTGGCGAGCGCGGCCGACATGACCTCCGGCCAGATGTAGTGCCGCATGGACGCGACCTGGGTGCCGTCGATGTAGGTGTCGCGGAGGTTGACGTGTCCGCTGACGTTGAAGGTGCCGACGACCGTCGCGACGGTCGTGCTCGCGCCACTCATCCAGGTCGCCTCGGCGTTGTCCGTGGTCCCCGTCTTGCCGATCAGCTCACCGACGCCGTCGGTGCGGGCGCCCGAGGCGGACGCGGTACCGCTCGACACGACGCCCTGGAGGACGTCGTCGGCCGCGGCCGCCACCTTCGCATCGACCGACTGGCGGCAGTTCGCGGAGGGGACCTCGGCAGTCGACCCGTCGGGCTTCGTGATCGAGTCGATCGCGATCGGGTCGCAGGTCTTGCCGCCGGCCGCGAGCGTCGCGAACGCGGTCGCCATGCTCAGCGGGGCGACCTCGTTCGTGCCGAGCACGGTCGCGGGGGAGTTGTTCAGTGGCGCGCCGTCGGCACGGTGAACGCCCATCGACTCGGCGGTCTTGCTGATGTCGCAGAGGTCGAGCTCCTGCGCCATCGCGATGAACGCGGTGTTGATCGACTGCTGCGTGGCACGTCTCACGGTGTAGGACCCTGATTCGCCCTCGTCGTTCCGCGGGCTCCACCCGGCCTCGGCCTGCTCCGTCCCACCCGGGACGCAACTGTTGGTGAAGGTGCCCCAGTCGGATCTGCGGTTCGCGTTGATCGACTCGTTGACGCCCTTGCCCGACTTCAGCCAGTCCGTCAGGGTGAAGATCTTGTACGTCGACCCGGGCTGGAAGCCGGCCGAGCCGCCGTAGGCCTGGTCGGTGTTGTAGTTGATGGCGCTGTAGTTGGAGCCCGTCGCGAGGACATCGGGATCCTGCGAGTAGTCCTTGTTCTGGGCCATGGCGAGGATCCGCCCGCTCCCGGGCTGCACGCTCACGGAGACGGCACCGAGGTCGAGTTCCGTGGTGGTCTTCGGGACGTATTCGTCGATCGCCGCCTGCGAGGCGCTCTGGAGGTCGAGGTCGAGGGTCGTGAAGACGCTGTATCCGCCGCGCTTGAAGTTCGTCCACCGTTCGTCCTGTGTGGCACCGAAGATCTCGTTGTTCTGGAGCACGTTCGTCACGTAATCACAGAAGTAGGCGGACGACCCGGCCGCGGAACAGCCGGTGACGGGCGGCACGATCGTCGGGGTGATCGGGATCGCCACGGCGGTGTCGTGCTGCTCCTTGGAGATCTTCTGCTCTTTGAGCATCTGGTCGAGGACGTAGTCCCGTCGCGTCTTCGTCAGGGCGTAGCCGTTGGCCGCGCCGTTGTCGGCGCTGTCGGGCTTGTCGATCCTGAGGTTCTCGGGGTTGTTGACGATCGCGAGCAGGGTCGCCGCCTGCTCCAGCGTGAGGTTCGCCGCCGTGGTGTTGAAGTAGTAGTTGGACGCCGCCTCGATCCCGTAGACGCGTCCGCCGAAACCGGAGATGTTGAGGTACCCGCGGAGGATGTCCTCCTTGCCGTACGTCTTCTCGAGACCGATCGCGAGTCGCATCTCCTTGAGCTTGCGCTCCGGGGTCGTCGCGGTCGCCTCCTCGTAGGCCGCGTCGCTCTCCTTCTTGTCGGGGATCGCCTCGGCCTTCTGCACCAGGACGTTCTTCACGTACTGCTGCGTGATGGAGGAGCCACCCTGCGTCGACCCGCCGGCGGCGTTGTTGACGACCGCGCGGACGGTGCCCGCGAGGTCGATGCCACCGTGTTCGAAGAAGCGGGGGTCCTCGGCCGAGACCGCGGCGTCCTTCGCGAACTGGGAGATCTGGTCCCAGCTGTCCTCGATCCGGTTCTGGTCGTAGAAGGAGGCGAGGAGCACCGGGTTGCCGGCGGAGTCCTTGGCGTAGATGCTCGACTTCTGGGCGAGTGAGTCGAGCTGCAGGTAGTCGGGGAGGCCGTCGAAGACGGAGATGCCCGTGGAGGTGGCGAGGCCGGTCATCGCGATGGCAGGGGTGACCGCGGCGGTGGCGAGCACACCGGCGGCGACGCTCAAGCCGACGAAGCCGAGGACGCTCTGCGCGACCGTCTTCGCGGGGGTACGTGGTTCAGGCATAGGATCGAAGGTAAGCGGGGAAACTGTGAGCGAGCTTCACTTGGGGCCCGCCATGAGCATCCCCTGCGCCTCCGCCTCTCCGTGCGGAGCGCCCGATCGAGGAGAGACATGACCCGCTGGGAGTACCTCACCACGCCGCTGATGATCCACAACACGGCAGCCATCCTGAACAACTGGGGCGGGGAGGGTTGGGAGCTCGTCCAGGTCGTCACCGGTCCGGAAGGTGGGCTCGTCGCCTACCTCAAGCGCCCCATCGCCGACTGACCCGACGCCCCGGAGGAACCCCCATGTCCCAGATCGCCGACCGACTCGCCGAGCTCGGTATCACCCTGCCCACCGTCGTCCCGCCCGTCGCCGCCTACATCCCCGCGGTGGTCTCCGGCGAGCACGTTTTCACCTCGGGCCAGCTGCCCATGACCGACGGCAAGCTCCCCGCCACCGGCAAGGTCGGTGAGGGCGACGGACTCGTCTCGCCCGCCGACGCCAAGTCCTACGCCCGGACGTGCGCGCTCAACGCGCTCGCCGCGGTGGAGAGTCAGATCGGTTCGCTCGACCGCGTCACCCGCATCGTGAAGGTCGTCGGCTTCGTCGCCTCCGACCCCGCGTTCACCGGCCAGCCCGGCGTCATCAACGGTGCGTCAGAGGTCCTCGGCGAGATCTTCGGCGACCTCGGCGTGCACGCCCGCTCCGCCGTCGGCGTCGCCGTGCTCCCGCTCGACTCGCCCGTCGAGGTGGAGCTCATCGTCGAGTTCGCGTAACGCGCGACGTCACAACAGGAGATCCGCTCCGGAGCAGGAGAACGTAGCTACGTTCCTCCTGCTGCGGAGCGGATCTCCTGCGTTCACCACTGATGCCTGCCTTGCGCGATCGCGTCTGAGACCTCGCGCTCGACGAGTGTCCAATCATGCATGACCTGCTGGTAACTGAACCGCAGGACGGTGTGACCGGACAGCGCGAGGCGGCGATCCTGCGCGAGGTCGCGGCTCCGCTGTGATGCATCCTGGTGCGGGGCGTGTCCATCGAATTGCAGGATAAGGCGCTCGCCGACGAGACCGTCGACACGGTGACCGTCGACCACGACCTGCTGACGCATGTGAATCCCGATGCGCGCGAGACGGATGCGAGGTATCGACTCGATGCCGGAGTCGGAGAGGTGGCTGGTGCGGTCGATCACCCTCCGGAACCGGCGGGAACGGGTGGGCATGAGTCTGAGCCGGTCGAGGTCGGCATCGCCGATGCGGACAGCCGATTCGAAGACCACGAGTGCGCGTTCGAACGGTTGGCACTCGGCGATGTGGAAGAGTGCATTGACCGGTGGCTGCACCAGCGTGCGGGCGGACACTGGTGCCGGGGTCGCGCTCCAATGGAGCCGTAGCCCTGATTCGATCGTCGCGGCAGACGTCGACGGGACGGAGAGGTGGACGAGTCCGTCGGAGAGGTTCCACCAACCGCGACGACCGGCGATCGTCAGACACGTCAATCGTCCTCCGCGCGTCGCCGCGAAGAGCAGTTGGGGATCACACGCCTCGGTCACCAGCCAGTTGCGTCTGACGACTCGGACCGAGCCTGATCGCTTCGCGCATTCGATGCCGTGCCTGGTCGCTCCGGCATCAAGCGCGTCGAGACGATGCACGATCCCGTCGTGCCGGTCTATCCACGGGGTGAGGTCCATCACCTCAGCTTCGCGGGCTGGGCAGGGCCACGGCCGCCGCCCCGGGGAGACAGGGATGAGCTGCCCGAGAGCCTGCCCTGTGGAGCACAGGAGATCCGCTCCGGAGCATGAGAACGTAGCCACGTTCCTCCTGCTGCGGAGCGGATCTCCTGCTTCGGGGCTGCGCGGACCTACGTGTTCTTCACCATCTTGTCGGTGATGATCTGCATGACCGTGGTGTCGGCGAGCGTCGTCGTGTCGCCCACCTCGCGGCCCTCGGCCACGTCGCGCAGGAGACGGCGCATGATCTTGCCCGAGCGCGTCTTCGGCAGTTCGTTCACGAGGTAGACCTCGCGGGGGCGGGCGATCGGACCGATCTGTTCGCCGACCCAGCTGCGGAGCGCGCCGGTGATGTCCGCGAGTCCGGACGCCTGCTCGAGGTGGGACTCCTTGATGATGACGAAGGCGACGACCGCCTGCCCGGTGGTCTCGTCGGCTGCACCGACCACGGCGGACTCGGCCACCATCTCGTTGGCGACGAGCGCCGACTCGATCTCAGCGGTGGAGAGTCGGTGCCCGGAGACGTTCATGACGTCGTCGACACGGCCGAGCAGCCAGACGTCGCGGTCCGAGTCGAGTCGGGCGCCGTCGCCGGCGAAGTAGAAGGGGCCGCCCTCGACGTCCCAGAACTTCTCCCAGTAGGTCTCCTTGAACCGCTCGGGGTCACCCCAGATGCCGCGGAGCATCGACGGCCAGGGCTCGGTCACGACGAGGAGTCCGCCGCCGCCGGCACCGACCGCCTCACCGGCGTCATCGACCACGTCGATGGCGATGCCGGGGATCGGGACCTGCGCGCTGCCGGGCTTCGTCGACGTCACACCGGGGAGGGCCGACACCATGATCGCGCCGGTCTCCGTCTGCCACCACGTGTCGACGATCGGCGCGACCTTGTTGCCGATGATCTTGCGGTACCACATCCACGCTTCGGGGTTGATGGGCTCGCCCACCGAGCCGAGCAGGCGGAGCGACGACAGGTCGAACTGCTTCGGGATCTTCCGGCCGAGCTTCATGAAGGAGCGGATCGCCGTCGGAGCCGTGTAGAAGATGCTGACGCCGTACTTCTCGATGATCTCCCACCAGCGTCCCGGGTGCGGGGCGTCCGGTGTGCCCTCGTAGAGCACCTGCGTCGCTCCGTTCGCGAGGGGTCCGTAGGTGACGTAGCTGTGGCCCGTGATCCAACCGATGTCGGCCGTGCACCAGTACACGTCGGTCTCGGGGTGCAGGTCGAAGACGTTCTTGTGGGTGAACGCTGTCTGCGTCAGGTAGCCACCCGAGGTGTGCAGGATGCCCTTCGGCTTCCCGGTGGTGCCGGAGGTGTACAGGATGAAGAGCGGCTGCTCGGCGGGGAACGGCTGCGCGTCGTGCTCGGGTTCGGCGTCGGCGATGGCCTCGTGCCACCAGAGGTCGCGTCCGGCCGTCCAGTCGACCTCGTTCTCGCCGCGACGGACGACGAGCACGTGATCCACGGTCGCCTGCTCGGGCAGCTCGCCGCGGCTCGCGAGCGCCGCGTCGACGGCGGGCTTGAGCGCGGAGACCTTGCCCTTGCGGTAGCCGCCGTCGGCGGTGATGACGAGCTTGGCCTCCGCGTCGTCGATGCGGGAGCGCAGGCTGTCCGCGCTGAACCCGCCGAAGACGACCGAGTGGACCGCGCCGATGCGCGCGACGGCGAGCATCGAGACGATCGCCTCCGGGATCATCGGCAGGTAGATGGCGACCCGGTCGCCGGCTTCGACGCCGAGGCTGGTGAACAGGTTGGCCGCGCGCTTGACCTCCGCCGTGAGTTCGGCGTAGGTGATGGTGCGGGTGTCGCCGGGTTCGCCCTCCCAGTGGAGGGCGACGCGGTCGCCGTTGCCGGCCTCGACGTGTCGGTCGAGGCAGTTGTAGGCGACGTTCAGCTCGCCGTCGTCGAACCAGGTCGCGAAGGGAGGGTTCGACCAGTCGAGGGTCTTCGTGAACGGCTTGCTCCACGTGAGCAGCTCGCGGGACTGCTCGGCCCAGAAGGCGAGCCGGTCACTCGACGCCCGCTCGTAGAGCGCCGCGCTGGCGATCGCCTGCGCGGCGAACTCCTCCGACGGAGGGAATCGTCGGTCTTCGTGCATCAGGCTGTCGATCTGCGTGCTCATCGTGTGTGTCTCGCTCCCTTGCGAATCCGCGTTCCTGACCCGACCTGCCGAGGCGGGTCGAGTCCGTGCCATGCACGAGCGTAGCGCGTTCTCGGTTGCGGATTTGTCACTCATCCGAACAAATTCTCGGGCCCAGTCTGTGAATGATCTGGGCATGGTAGGGAAACCACTCGATCTGGGGTCGTCTGAGTGCTTGTGTTCCCCGTTCACTGGCGTACACTTGGACCCGGCCGAATACACATTCGTGCATGCAGTGCCAGCGATTCCCCCCAATCCGGCACTGTAGAGGCGGCACCCATTCCCCCCAATGGGTGCCGCCTTCTTCTATCTCCGGCGTCGGCGGCAGGTGAGTATTCGATTATTGCTTATAGTTCTGCCACTATCAGCTCTATGCTTCTGAGATGACCGATCTCCTCCTGGCCGTCGTCGTCGACATCGTCGGTTCCCGCCGTCTCGACGACCGCACCCGAGCTCAGCGCGCGATCCAGGACGTCTTCCTCCAGGTGGAGGCCACCTGGCCCGCCGAGCAGCCGCTGCGTCCCACGGTCGGCGACGAGTTCCAGGTCGTGTACGCGGACGTCGCGACCGCACTGCGAGCCACCACCCTCGCGCGACTGCTGTTCCCCGCGGAGGTCGATTGCCGGTTCGGCCTCGGCTGGGGCGAGGTCACGGACATCGACGCCGGGCAGGAGGCCCGCATTCAGGACGGTTCCGCCTGGTGGCGGGCCCGAGCCGCCATCGACGAGGCGCATCGGCGAGAGGACAAACGTCAGCCGTACCTGCGATCGTGGTTCGAGGGCGAAGCGCCCCAGGACGGAGACGCCATCGTGAACGCACTCCTCACCCTGCGCGACCACACGATCGATCAGATGCGGAACCCCCGACAGCGACAGCTCGCCGCGGGAGCGCTCCTCGGCCGATCGCAGGAGTCGATGGCTGCCGAAGCCGGCATCTCGCAGTCCGCGGTGTCGCAGAACCTGCAACGATCGGGCGGAGCCGCGCTCGTCTCGGCCCTCGACCTGCTCGCCGGATCGCCGGCCCGATGATCACGGCCGTCCTGCTGCTCATGATCGGGGGCGCCGACCTCTGTCGGGGTGTGGTCCGCGGCCCGCGCTGGTCCCCGGTGATCGGGCTGGTGGTGGTCTGGCTGTTCGCCGTGCTGGGCCTCGGGCTCGACTGGTGGTGGCCGACGCTGACCGGCCTCGTCGCCCTCGGATGGATCGTGGCCATGCCGTCCTCGGACGCGTCACGACCGCGCGGGTTCTGGCCCGTGCTCCTGCTCGGTCTCCTCGTCGTCGCCTCCACGCTCGTGTTCGGGGCGGGCGGGGCCGCCGACAGCCCCGCTGCACAGGTCTACGCGGGCTTCGACCTCGGCGTGCTGCAGGAGGTGCCCCTGGTTCTCGCTGTCGCAGCCGGGTCGACGCTCGTCTTCCTCACGCGGAGCAGCAACCTCATCGTGCGGGCGTCACTGCGCCGCGCGCGTGAGGACGACGAGCCGCAACCGACCGCGGCACCCGCCTCCGCCTGGACGGTCATGATCCGCGGACGCGAGTTGGGGAGCGTCGAGCAGAGCGCCACGCCGCGGCGTCCGACGACACAGCTGCTCGGTGGCCGACTCATCGGCCCGCTCGAACGCGTCTTCATCGTCGTCCTCGCACTGAGCGGCACCGGCATGGTGATCGCCGCCCTCGTCGCTGCGAAGGGCATCGTGCGCTTCCCGGAGATCTCCGAGGATCGCGGGGTCGGCGGCAAGGCGGAGGAGTTCCTCGTCGGCAGCTTCACGAGCTGGGCGATCGCTGCTGCCGCGGTGCTCTACCTCTGGGTGATCGCCGCCGGCTGAGGCGACACGGGGGTCCCGCGTCGGTTCACGCGGGGCCCCCTGTCTCATCGCTGCTCGAGGAACGCCGCGAGCTGTTCCTGATCGGGGTACGACGCCTGGGCGCCGGCCCCGGTCGCCGCGTAGCTGCCGACGGTCGAGGCGAATCGAGCCGCGTCGACGAGCTCGTCGCCGGCAGCGAGTCGCAGCGCGAGGGCACCCATGAACGCGTCGCCGCATCCGGTGGTGTCGACGGCGTCCACCGTCGGCGACGGAACCGGTGTCGGGGCGGCCTCGCCGTCGATCACGACACTGCCCGCGGCCCCGGTCGTGACGACGGCTCGTCGGATGCCGTGGCTGCGCAGCGCCGTTGCGGTCGCCTCCCACCCGGCCTCCTCCGGGTCGACCCCGGCGAGATCGGCGGCCTCGTGCTCGTTCACGAGGAGGACGCCGGTCGCCTGGAGGAGCTCCTCCGGTACCGGACCGTAGGGGGAGAGGTTGAGGAGCGCGAGCGCGCCGGCCGCAGCGCCCCGCCGGGCCGTCTCGAGCACGGTGTCGATGGGCACCTCGAGGCACAGGCAGACGACGCCGGCACCGTCGAGCGCCGTCCACGCCTCGCCGATCCGGTCGGGCGTGAGGGTGCCGTTCGCCCCGGGCGACACGATGATCGTGTTCTCCCCGGCGTCGTCGACGGTGATCACCGCGGTGCCGGTCGCGACGTCGTCACGTCGGGCGATCCGGGTGACGTCCACTCCCGAGCTCGAGAGCGACTCGAGCAGGAGCGACCCGTGCGCGTCGTCGCCGACCGCGCCGACCATGGTGACGTCGCCGCCGAGTCTGCCCGCGGCGACCGCCTGGTTGGCGCCCTTGCCGCCGGGGACGACGGCGAGTTCGGATCCCGTGAGCGTCTCCCCGGGCTGCGGGAAGCGTGCTGTGCGGACGACAAGGTCCGCGTTCAAGGACCCGACGACGACGATGCGTGGACTCTGCATGGGTACCCTCCTAGGCTGCCGAGGCGGTCTCGGCCGGACGGACCTCGGCGCCGGCGGGCTTCGGGATGAGGAACGACACCAGCAGGGCGACCGCGGTGATGCCCGCGCCGACCAGCATGGCACTCGTGTACCCGGCCGTCGACGTCCCTCCGGCGGGCGCGACGGCGATCTGGACGGCGGGGAGGACGACGAAGCTGAGGCCGGCGCCCAGGTTGAAGGCGCCCGCGTTCAGTCCGGGCAGGAAGCCCGGGTTCTCCTTCGGCGACAGGACGATGCCCAGCCCGTTGAGCATGATGTTGCCGATGCCCGCGTAGGTCGCACCGATGAGGACGGTCGTCGCGATGAGGACGGGGAGCGAGTGCACGCCGACGAGCGCCATGATGACGAGCGAGACGATGCTACCGATGAGACCGATGCGGAGCACGTTCAGGTAGCCGAGCGTTGGCGCGAGACGACCGGCGAACGGGCCGACGAGCCAGCCGACGAGGGCGTACGGCGTCAGGAACGCGAGCGAGGCGAGGTCGGCCTCCATGCTGAAGCCCGCGTCGGCGTTCTGCGCGATCGAGGTGACGAGGCCGTTGGCGACGGCGAAGACCCCGGTCATCGTGAGCAGCGTCGTGAGCAGGAGTGCCCAGGTGCTGCGCTGGCGGAGGTACTTCGTGGCGACCAGTGGCTCGGCGACGCGGTTCTCGACGGTCCAGAAGATCGCGAATGCGACGAGGGCGACGACGATGAACCCGCCGACGAGCAACCAGTTCGCCGCCGCGAGCTTGCCGGCCTCGTTGAACGCGGTGAGCAGTGCGGCGATCGACACGACGAGCGGGAGCACGCCCCACCAGTCCATCCTCGTGCCCTTCGAGGGCTGCGAGTTCGCGGCCCACAGGACGACGAACACGATCGCGACGGCTGCGACGACGGCCATGGTCCAGAAGACGGATCGGAAGCCGTGGTTCGTGACGAGCCATCCGCCGGCGAGGGCGTCGATCCCGGCGATGCCGCCGTTGACTGCGGTGATGAGGCCCATCATGGCGCCGTACCGCTTCGGGTCGGTGACCTCGGCGCGTAGCATGAGCAGGGTGATGGGCACGACCGGCCCGGACACGCCCTGGATGATGCGGCCGACGAACAGCATCTCGACGTTCACGGCGAGGGCCGCGACGACGGTGCCGACGAGCATGATGACGAGCATGCCCGTCAGGACGCGCTTCCGGCCGACGATGTCGCTGAGGCGGGGGAGGAAGACCGAGAACAACGCCGCCGTGGTGAAGAACATGGTCTGCGAGAGGCCGATGGTGGCGTCGTCGGTCTGCAGTTCGCGCGCCATGCTGACGAGCGCGGGGCTCAGCATGCTCGCGTTCAACTGGAACGCGACGCAGGCGGCGAGCAAGGCCGTCATGAGGGCGCCGATGCGGACGGCGGGCTTCGTGGAGTTCAGGAGGTCGCTCACAGTTCGATCTCCCCGATGTTCTCGAGGGCGTCGGTGACGAGGCCCCAGAAGCGTGCGTGGTCGAGCTCGGTCGCGGCCCAGGTGCTGCAGTCGTCCGGAGCCGGGCTGCGGAAGTCTGCGACCGTCATGCCGAGGGTGAGCGTGCCCGTGAGTTCGATGTCGATCGGCACCTTGACGGTCCGCACGATCGTCGGGTCGATCACGTAGGCGACGGCGCACGGGTCGTGCACGGGCGGGCTGTCGAAGCCCTGTGCGTCCTTGTAGGTGGTGCCGAAGAACTCGAGCAGCTCCTCGACGAAGCGTGCCGGGCCGGTGCCGATCGCGGCGATCCGCTCGACGACCTCCGGGGTGGCGAGGGCCTGGTGCGTGAGGTCGAGGCCGACCATGACGACGGGCCAGCTCTCGTTGAAGACGATGTGCGCGGCCTCGGGGTCGATCTTGATGTTGAACTCGGCCACCGCCGACCAGTTGCCGACGTGGTAGCCGCCGCCCATGAGGACGACCTCCTTGACGCGCTCCACGATGCGCGGCTCCTTGCGGGCTGCGAGGGCGATGTTCGTCAGGCCGCCGGTCGGGACGAGGGTGATCTCGCCCGGTTCGTGCGACATGACGAGGTCGATGATGAGGTCGATGGCGTGCCGGTCGTCGAGGGCGATCGCCGGCTCGGGCAGGACGGGGCCGTCCATGCCTGATTCGCCGTGGATGTCGGGCGCGTTCTCGAGCGGGCGTACGAGCGGGCGGTCGGCACCGGCGGCGAACGGCACGTCGGTGATCCCGGCGATGCGGGCGACGGCGAGGGCGTTCCGGGTGACCTTCGGGAGCGTCTGGTTGCCGACGACGGTCGTGACGGCGAGCAGCTCGATCTCGGGGTTGCCGTGTGCCAGGAGGATGGCGATCGCATCGTCGTGGCCTGGGTCGCAGTCGAGGATGATCTTGCGGGGCATGGTTCTCCACATCGTTGGGGTGCTGGGGGAGCGGGCGACACGGCACGTAAAGCGCTTCAGGTCCGCCGGAGGCAGCTTACGTCAAGCGCTTTAGGTTCGCCAAACCGGCTCGATCGGCGCGAGGTTCCGCGGCCCCGATACGATCGACGGGTGCCCCTCGAACCGAACGATCCCCAGCCACGCGCCGCCCGTCGCGTGACGGCGGCGATGGTGGCGGAGCGGGCCGGGACGTCGGTCGCGACCGTGTCGCTCGTCGCCAACGGCAAGGAGGCCGGTCACGTGTCGGCACAGAACGCCGAACGGGTGCGCCAGGCGATCGCGGAGCTCGGCTACGTCGCCGACCACGCCGCGCGGGCGCTCGCGAGCGGGTCGAGCAACCTGGTCGTCTTCGTGACGCCGGATGCCTCGAACCCCTACTTCGGTGCGGTGATCCGCGGGCTCAGGGCCGGCCTCGGCGACGCCTACCAGCTGCTCGTCTCAGTGACCGGGGAGGGCGACGTGCCCACGGCGGCGGCGCTCGGCCGATTGGCGGCCCTCCGACCGGCCGGGGTCGTGGTCGACGCGCCGAGCGAGGCCTTCCTCGAGGAGCTCCGGCTGGACGCCGCGCTCGTGTTGCTCGACGCACCCCGCCTCCCGATGACGACGGCGGAGGCCGCGTCCGGTGCCGTCGCCGCCGACCGACGCGCCGTCTCCGTCGACTTCGACCTCCTCGGCGGTGTCCGCGCGCTCCTCGACCACCTCCACGTCCTGGGTCACCGTCAGCTCGGGTACCTCGGTGGGCGCACCGCGACGGACACGTTCCTTCTGCGTCGACTGCTGCTCGAGCGCGAGGCCGCCGTGCGCGGGATGCGCGTGCACGCGGACGATCGCGCGGAGAGCATCATCGACCTCGAAGCGGCGGCCGAGGCGTTCGTCGACAGCTGGCCGCGGTGGCGCGACGCCGGGGTGACCGCGTTGGTCTGCGCGACCGACACGCACGCGTACGGGGTGCTGCAGTCGGCGCGGGCGATGGGCATGCCGGTGCCGGGTGAGCTCGCGGTGGTCGGGTTCGACGACCTGGCGTCGTCGGTCGTGAGCGACCCGCCGCTGACGAGTGTGCGGTTGCCCGGTGAGGCGCTCGGTCGCGCAGGCGCTGAGCAACTCCTCGCCCGGATCGAGGGTCGGACGGTGGCACCCGCCCCGGTGATCGCGGCGGACCTCGTCATCCGCGCCTCGACGATCGGCCGCTGAGGTGCACTGAGGTTCGCCGACGACGCTCCACAAGCGAGGCCGGTCTCGTGAGCTTGCGAGGCCAGCGCCTCCGCGCCTCGGGGTTCGAGCCTGGGCTTCTACGCTCGCCGCATGTCCGATCGATTCGTCGTCTCCGTCCCGCCCGAGGCCGCCCCGCCCGATCCGCCGGAGGCGGCGGTCGACGCCGAGCCCGCGCGAGCAGGCGAGTCGCGCGGTGTCACGGCGCTCGCCGACTTCGGCGCGCTCGCGCCCTACCTCGCCGATCCGGGGGTCACCGACCTCTTCGTCAACGGCTCGTCCGGCCTCTGGCTCGACCACGGCGCCGGGCTCGTCCGGGAGACGGGATGGCGCTCCGATGAGGCGACCATCCGCGCGCTCGCGGTGCGTCTGGTCGCGAGAGGTGGGAGGCACGTCGACGAGGCGACGCCGTGCGTCGACGTGCGTCTGCAGGACGGGGTGCGGGTCCACGTGGTCCTCCCGCCGGTGTCGACGCGAGGGACGCTCCTGTCCATCCGGGTGCCACGGGACGAAGCGCTGGGGTTCGATGCGCTGCAGGCATCCGGGATGTTCCCGGCGACGGTCGCCGAGCTGCTGCGCGATGCCGTCGCGGCCCGCACGAACATCCTCATCACCGGTGCGGGCGGCTCCGGGAAGACGACGCTCCTCGGCGCCCTGCTCGGCCTCGCCTCGCCCGCCGAGCGGCTCGTCGTGATCGAGGACGTCGCGGAGCTGCGGATCCTCCACCCGCATGCCGTCGCACTCCAGTCGCGCCAGGCCAACCTGGAGGGGGCCGGCGGTATCGACCTCGAACGCCTCCTGCGCGAGGCGCTCCGCATGCGTCCCGACCGGCTCGTCCTCGGCGAGTGCCGGGGGCCCGAGGTGCGTGAGCTGCTGTCGGCGCTCAACACCGGGCACGACGGCGGTGCAGGCACCCTCCACGCGAACTCCGTGACCGACGTGCCCGCCCGTTTGGAAGCGCTCGGTGCGCTCGCCGGCATGAGTCAGGAGGCTGTGGCCCGTCAGGCGACGAGCGCGATCGGACTCGTCGTGCACCTGGCACGGCTCCCGGTCGGACGGCAGGTGGTGGCGGTCGGCCGCCTCCTGATCGACGAACACGACCGCCTCTCCGTCGAGGAGTTGCCGTGACCCGGCTGCGGGTCCTGCGGCGGGTGCTCGCGGCGCTTCCCGGCGCGGCTCCGCCCGATGACGACGGTCCCGCCCGCGTGGCGCGCACCACCCGTCGTCTGGCCGTACTGCTGGGTGCCGGTGTCGCACCCGGCAGCGCCTGGAGGCATCTCGCCCTGGAAGCCGACGCCGATGCGCGAACGCGATCAGCATCGGTGTCCGTCGGCCTCGCGGCGGATGGACCGGACGACGAAGCCGGCCCGACGAACGATCATCGGGCCGACGCGGCGGTGCTGTCAGCGGTAGCCGATGCTGCAGCGCACGGCGGCGACCTGCCGGCGGCGATCGCCGCCGTCGCTGATCAGGAGACGGGTGCCGGCGCGCGCACGGCCTGGGCGGGCCTGGCCGCCGCTTGGCAGGTCGCTGCCATCAGCGGCGCGCCGCTCGGCGTCTGTCTGCGCGACCTCGCCGGGTCGCTGCGCGAGTTGGACCGCATCGGTCGCGACGTCGGCACGGCGCTCGCCGGACCGTCCGCGACGGCGAGGCTGGTGCTCTGGTTGCCGCTCGTCGCCGTCCTCCTCGGGATGGCCCTCGGCTTCGACACGCTGCGGACGCTCTTCGCGACACCTCCCGGGCTCTGTTGTCTTGCGGCCGGTGTGGTGTTCCTCATCGTCGGTGCGCGCTGGAGTTCGGCGCTCAGTGCACGGGCGGCCAGGCGCGACCCCGCGCCGGGGTTGTCGCTCGACCTCGTCGCGGTGGCGATGGCGGGTGGGGGAGCGGCGCCGGCGGCCCGGTCGATCGTCGAGGAGGCGTGCGAGCGGTTCGCCGTCCCCTACGACGGTGCCACGATCGCGGGCGTCCTCGCGCTCTCTGCCAGGGCCGGGATCCCCGCCGGTGAGCTGCTCCGCAGCGAGGCGGAACAGCAGCGTGATCAGGCACGGTCCGATGGCGAGCGGGCTGCAGCGATCCTCGCGACCCGCCTCATGATCCCGCTCGGGGTCTGCATCCTGCCGGCCTTCCTCCTCGTCGGTGTGGCTCCGCTCCTCCTCAGCGTCGTCACCTCGACGACGCTCGGGTTCTGACCAACGGTTCGACGCCGACCTGCCTGCTTCCGTCGCGTGGCTGCTTCAGTCGCGGGAGCGTGGCAGTGCGCGCCAGCAGCGTGCTCCGACGAGCACGGCGACTGCGATGATCACGAGTGGCACGAGGATCCACGCGACGTCGCCGGACCAGCCGACGCCGATGCCGTCCTCGTTGGCGAAGGCGAGCACGTCGACGAAGAAGAACCGCGCGTGCGCTTCATCGAGTGTCGACTGCTCGACCACCGCGAGCATCCCGAGGGTGAACAGGGCGAACGAGAACCAGTAGACGAGGATCGCGACGCCGCCCCAGATGACCCCGATCGACCAGGTCGGCCGCAACCGGGCCGGGTCGTCGGCGTAGCGGGCGGCCAGAGCGCGTGGTGAGCCGAGGTCGGCCAGCGCGATCGTCATCGGTCGCCGATCGACCGAGAGTTCGTCTCGGAGTGAACGGATGATCGAGCGGCGTTCCCGCCCCGTGACCACGGCCTCCAGGTGCCAGTCGAGGCGCTGCAGGTACGAGTCGCGTCGCCAGCGGTCCGCGAGGCTCAATCCACGGGCAGCGCGCTCGGCGAGCAGGTCATCGGCCGTCGGGTGCTTCTGGTCGATCATGCTGATGCTCCTTCAGGGTCGATTCCTCGTTCGGCGATGTCGGTCATCGCCCTCCAGCGGGCGATGGCGTCGAGCCTCGCCGCGTCTCCTCGTTCGGTGATCGCGTAGTACTTCCGTGCTGGGCCGCCCGAGGAGGCGACCCGACGCGCGGTCACCAGTCCGTCGCGTTCGAACCGGCTGAGGACCGGATACACGACGCCGGTCGCCAGATCGGCCAGACCGAGGGCTCGGAGACGTTCGACCAGCTCGTACCCGTAGGTCTCACCGCGGTGCACGGTGGACAGGATGAGCATCGGCAACACGCCCCGGAGGAGTTGCGAGTCGCGCGCCGCCAGCTGTTCATCCATGACTATTACTCAAGCATGAATAGCGGTCGGGTGCAAGGCGAGATCGCTCCACAACCGGCCGGCCGACGCGGCCCGTCGCCGACGTCGGCTCCGCTCGCGCGTCGCTGGACGCGTTCGCCGAACATGGAGGTGTTCGTGCCACGAGCGCAGCACTCCGGTGCGGGGAAGGAACATCATGATCACGATCGGTCGTCGAGTCGAGCAGCGTGTCACGCGCGAGGTGCGGCGCGTCCTGCAGGACGAACGGGGGTCCGCCACGGCGGAGTACGCGGTGGCCACGATGGCGGCCGTCGGGTTCGCAGGTCTCCTGGTCGCCATCCTCCGCGGAGACGAGGTGCGGGGCATCCTCACCGACCTCATCCGACGAGCCCTGACGGCGAACGGCTGAGCCGTGCGACTGAGTGTGCCGACATGCCGTTCGGAGGATGGCGCGGTGACGGCGGAGTTCGCGGTCGTCGTCCCGGCCGTCGTCCTCGTGCTGGCGATGGGGCTCTCGGCGGTGCAGGTGGGGCTGACCCAGCTCCGCGCGACCGACGCGGCTGCGGACGCCGCCCGGAGTCTGGGGCGAGGCGACGACGCCGGGACCGCGGCGGGTCGAGTCGAGCGCGTCCTGCCGGGGGCGACCATGACGAGTGGGGCGGAAGGCGACCTCGTCTGCGTGCGGGTCGACGCCGTCGGCGGATCCGGCCTGGCCGGCATCGTCCCGGTATCGGCCTCCTCGTGCGCCATGGGTGGCGGCCGGTGAACGTGCAGCTGCGCCGTATCGCCCTCCGCGCGACGGAAGGCCTGCACGACGAGACCGGAGCCGGGTCGGTCCTGGCGGCAGGCGTCCTCGGAGCCCTGATCGCCGTCCTCCTGGCGACACTGCCCGTGGTGACGCTCTTCGCCGCTCATCAGCGAGCGGCGAACGCGGCCGACGCAGCCGCGTTGGCGGCAGCCGACACCGCGTCCGGCAGGCTCCCAGGCTTCCCCTGCGAAACTGCTCGCATGGTCGCGGCGCGCAATGCGGCGTCGCTCGGCACCTGCAGCGTGGAGGGCCTCACGGTCCTCGTCGACGCCACTGTCGACACGGCCTTCGGCGCCATCACGGTCGCCGCGAGAGCCGGACCGCCTCCTGAGGCGTCCGGCGCCGTCGCCGGGGTGCCCGTGACCGCCACCTATTAAGAGGTAGCGGTGCGACCGGTCAGTCCTGACCGGAGCCGGTCGTGAAGACCGCCTCCAGGAAGCGGTAGTCGACCGCGCTCGGGGCGCCGGAGTCGTCGTACTCCTCACCGGTCGTCCGGGCGTACCGGTAGACCTTGCCGGCGGTACCGCTCGGGACGTCGACAGTGGGCGTCGGTGATCCATGGTCGCTGAGTCGGGCGCTGATCGTCTTGCCCTCCAGTGGACCGTCGGTCAACTTCACGGTGTAACTCGTCTGGGTACTCATGGCAGACATTCTGCTCCGAACGCCGCAGAACGCAAGGGGTTGGACACGCGCGTGGCCGCCCCACGATTGGACAAGCCTGCTGTGCACGTGTGTATGGTGTGCCTGATGGAAGGAGCCTCGTGGCAGGCAAGAAACTCGTGATCGTAGAGTCACCGACCAAGATGAAGTCGATCGCCGGATACCTCGGTGACGACTACGAGGTGCTGTCCTCGGTCGGTCACATCCGCGACCTCATCGAGCCGAAGAACCTTCCCGCCGAGCTCAAGAAGGGCTCGCTCGGCAAGTTCTCGGTCGACGTCGACAACGGCTTCGAGCCGTACTACGTCGTCTCCGACGCGAAGAAGAAGACCGTCGCGGACCTCAAGCGCGCACTCAAGAACGCCGACGAACTCCTCCTCGCGACTGATGAGGACCGCGAAGGCGAAGCCATCGCGTGGCACCTCCTGCAGGTCCTGCAGCCCAAGGTCCCCGTCAGCCGCATGGTCTTCCACGAGATCACCAAGGACGCCATCCTCGCCGCGAAGGACAAGACGCGGCCCCTCGACACCGACCTCGTCGACGCCCAGGAGACCCGCCGGATCCTCGACCGTCTCTACGGGTACGAGATCTCGCCCGTGCTCTGGCGCAAGGTCGGCCCCGGACTGAGCGCCGGACGCGTGCAGTCCGCCGCCACCCGACTCGTCGTCGACCGGGAGCGCGAGCGCCTCGCCTTCCGCGCCGCCTCCTACTGGGACGTCATCGCCCGCTTCCTCCCCGAAGCCGACGCCACCGGAGCGCCCTTCACCGCGCGGCTCGTCCGGCTCGACGGCGACCGCGTCGCCACCGGCCGCGACTTCGACGACCTCGGAGAGCTCAAGGGCAGTGCCGTCCCGCTCGACGAACAGCGGGCCACGGCGCTCGCCGCAGCACTCGAGCAATCGAAGGCGACCGTCCTCTCCGTCGAGTCCAAGCCGTACTCCCGCCGTCCGGCGGCTCCCTTCACGACCTCCACGCTCCAGCAGGAGGCCGGTCGCAAGCTCCGGTTCTCCGCTCGCCAGACGATGAGTGTCGCGCAGTCGTTATACGAGAACGGCTACATCACGTACATGCGTACCGACTCGCCGTCGTTGAGCAAGCAGGCGATCGACGCGGCTCGGAAGCAGGCTGCTGCGCTCTACGGCGCCGAGACGGTGCCCGACAAGCCGCGCCTCTACAGCGGCAAGAGCAAGAACGCGCAGGAGGCGCACGAGGCGATCCGTCCCTCGGGCGACACGTTCCGCACGCCGTCCTCGCTCGCATCGACCCTCCGCGGGAACGACTTCAAGCTGTACGACCTGATCTGGAAGCGCACCGTCGCAAGCCAGATGGCCGACGCGAAGGGCTCCACGGCGACGATCACGCTCGAGTCGAAGACCGACGTCGGCCGTGCCGAGTTCACCGCCTCCGGCACCGTCATCACCTTCCGTGGCTTCCTCGCCGCCTACGAAGAGGGCCAGGACGAGGACCGCAACTCCCAGGACGACGCGTCCGAGGCGAAGTTGCCGCCCCTCACCGAAGGTCAGCAGCTCGGCATCGAGGACCCGGAGGCGAAGGGGCACGAGACCTCGCCGCCGCCGCGCTACACCGAGGCCAGCCTGGTGAAGCGGCTCGAGGAGCTCGGCATCGGCCGACCCTCCACCTTCGCGTCGATCATCTCCACGATCATCGACCGCGGCTACGTGACGCAGCGCGGCCAGGCGCTCATCCCCAGCTGGGTGGCGTTCAGCGTCGTCCGTCTCCTGGAGGAGTACTTCGAGGAGCTCGTCGAGTACGACTTCACCGCTGAGATGGAGAACGACCTCGACCGGATCGCCGGCGGCTCGGTCGACCGCGTCGACTGGCTCAAGGGCTTCTACTTCGGCGACGCCTCGGGTCGCGGCCTGCGTCAGGTCATCGACAACCTCGGCGACATCGACGCCCGCCGCATCAACTCGATCGTCATCGACGACGGGGTCACGCTCCGCATCGGCAAGTACGGCCCGTACCTCGAGGTCACGCCCGACGGTCCGCCGCCGGCCGAGGGAGAGGAAGCCCCGACACCGCGTCGGGTCAACCTGCCCGAGGACCTCGCGCCCGATGAACTGACGCCCGCGAAGGCGCACGAGCTCATCGATGCACCCGTCGTCGGCGATCGCGTCATCGGCGTGAACCCCACGACCGGTAAGGAGATCGTCGCGAAGGACGGACGCTTCGGCCCGTACATCACCGAGGTCGACCCGGAGCCCGAGGCGGAGCTCTCCGTCGACACGGCGACCGGCGAGGTGACCGAGCCCGCAGCGGGTGCCAAGAAGAAGGCTCCCGCCAAGAAGAAGGCGGCGGCCGAGAAGCCGCGCACCGCATCGCTCTTCAAGTCGATGGACCTCGCGACCATCGACCTCGAGACCGCGCTCAAGCTCCTCGACCTGCCGCGGGTCGTCGGCGCCGACCCCGAGTCGGGCGAGGAGATCCTCGCGCAGAACGGCCGCTACGGTCCGTACCTGAAGAAGGGCACCGACACCCGGTCGCTCACCTCCGAGGACGACATCTTCGCGGTCGACCTCGCCGGTGCCGTCGAGCTGTTCGCCCAGCCCAAGTACGGAGCCAGGAAGGCGTCGAGCGCCCTCAAGGAGTTCGAGGCCGACCCCGAGAGCGGGAAGCCGATCAAGATCAAGGACGGCCGCTTCGGCGCCTACGTGACCGACGGCGTGACCAACGCGACGATCCCTCGTGGCGAGCAGGTCGAGGACGTCGACTTCGAGCGAGCGGTCCAGCTCCTGGCGGACAAGCGTGCGAAGGGCCCGGCGAAGCCGAAGGCCGGTCGCAAGGCTCCCGCGAAGAAGGCACCCGCGAAGAAGGCTCCGGCCAAGAAGACCCCCGCCGCGAAGACGGGGACCGCCAAGGCGACGGCCACGAAGTCCGCGTCGGCCACGTCGACCGTCCGTTCGGAAGCGGCGAAGAAGGCTGCCGCGACGCGCGCCGCGAACAAGGCGGCTGCGGCGAAGGCCGACGCCGTCACGTGAGCGGGGGAGGACGCCCTCGGGGCCTGTTCATCACCCTCGAGGGCGGCGACGGCGTCGGGAAGTCGACGCAGGCGCGGCTGTTGAGCGACTGGTTCGAGCAGCAGGGGCGGACGGTCGTCCGGACCCGCGAGCCGGGCGGCAGTGAGCTCGGTGTCGAGATCCGCGAGATCGTGTTGCATCACCGAGGCGATATCAGCCCGCGTGCCGAGGCCCTGCTCTACGCGGCGGACCGCGCACACCACATCGCCACCGTCGTGCGCCCGGCTCTCGCGAGGGGCGAGGTCGTCCTGCAGGACCGGTACCTGGACTCGTCGGTCGCCTATCAGGGCAGCGGACGCGTGCTCGACGCCCAGCAGATCCGCGACATCTCGCTCTGGGCCGCCGAGGACCTCCTGCCCGACGTGACCGTCCTGCTCGACTTGGACGTCGCCGTCGCCCGCGGCCGTCTCGACAACGCCAACAAGCGGTTCGACCGGCTCGAGGCCGAGGCGCAGGACTTCCACACCCGGGTGCGGGAGTCGTTCCTCGCCCTCGCGGCCGCGGAGCCCGAGCGGTTCCTCGTCGTCGACGCCGCGCTCCCACCCGAGCGACTGGCCGCCGACATCCAGGCCCGCATCGCGCCGCTCCTCTGAGCGCGCGCCCTCCCGCTCCCTGAGCCTGTCGCAGGGCCCCGCCGGCTCACGTCGGTACCGCCCGGTATCGTAGACGCATGGCTTCCTGGACCGACTTGACGGGTCAACGCGACGCGATCGAGCTCCTCCAGTCGGCGTCGGACCCGATCACGCCCAAGGGCCTCACCCACGCCTGGCTCATCACCGGGCCGCCCGGTTCCGGCCGGTCGACCCTCGCCTACGCCTTCGCCGCCGCGCTCCTCAGCCGCGAGCCCGGGGGCGACGACGTCACCCGTCGTCAGGTGGAGGCGCGCACCCACCCCGACCTCTCCGCGCTGAGCACCGATCGCGTGATCATCACGATCGACGAAGTCCGCGACCTCGTCCGGAACGCCTACCGCGCGCCGTCCGTCGGTCGCTTCCGCGTCATGGTCGTCGAGGACGCCGACCGCATGACCGAGCGCACCTCCAACCTGCTGTTGAAGTCGCTCGAAGAGCCGCCGAGCAGCACGATCTGGGTCCTGTGCGCGCCGAGCGAGGCCGACCTGTTGCCCACCATCCGGTCGCGCGTCCGCTCGGTCCGTCTCGGCGTCCCCACCATCGACGACGTCGCGGAGCTGCTGGAACGGCGTGACGGCGTGGCGCCCGAGCTCGCCGAACGCGCCGCCCGCGAGGCGCAGAGCCACGTCGGCATGGCCCACCGCCTCGCGACCGACCCCGGCGCGCGGCAGCGCCGTGAGTCCACGCTCCGCGCCGTGCTCGACATCCGGAGTGCCGGTCAGGCGGTCGTCACCGCTGGGCGCCTCCTGGAGCTGGCGGGCGACGACGCGAAGGCGTACACCTCGCTGCGCGACGAGGCCGAGCGGGAGAGCACCCTGCGCTCGCTCGGCGTCGAGCCCGGTCAATCGGTCCCGCCGGCCCTCCGCTCGCAGGTGCGGGCGATGGAGGAGGACCAGAAGCGGCGCGCCACCCGCAGCCTGCGTGACGGCCTCGACCGGATCATGGTCGACCTGCTGTCGCTGTACCGCGACATCGTGCTCCTGCAGCTGGGGCACGACGCCACGATCATCAACCGTGAATTGCGTCCGGAACTCGAGGAAGCCGCTCGCCGGACGACGCCTGCGGTTACGATCGAAACCTTGGAGGCGATCTCCGTCGCCCGCACACGAATCGAAGGGAACGTCGCCCCGGCGCTGGCCTTGGAGGCCATGCTCGTGTCGGCGGTCCGGTAGGGAGCCTCTGTGACTTCGCCCAGGCAGCAGCCGTCGGACTCGACGGGATCGACCGGTGCGCCCCGTCGCAGGGGTCCCGGTGCGCGCCGTACGGCGCGGGTCGCCCTGGTGGCCGGTCTCGCGGTCGCGGCGCTCACGCTGAGCGGGTGCGTGACGGCCTTCCTGCCGCCGAAGGCCGCCGAGCCGACGACGTCGTCCTCGTCACCGGCGACGAGCGACGTCGACGCTGAGCTGAAGCCCTTCTACGAGCAGAAACTCGACTGGAAGACCAGCGGCTGTGCCGATGGCTTCGAGTGCGCCACGGCGAAGGCGCCCATCGACTGGGACAACCCCTCGGACGGCGAACTCGCCCTGGCGCTCGTGCGGCACCAGGCCACGAACGGCAAGCCGATCGGTTCGCTCTTCATGAACCCCGGCGGCCCGGGCGGTTCCGGTTACAGCCTCGTCGCCGACAGCCTCGATTTCGCGGTCGACAAGGACCTCCAGGAGAACTTCGACGTCGTCGGTTTCGACCCCCGCGGTGTCGGGAAGTCGACGCCGGTGAAATGTCTGACCGACTCCGAGATGGACGCGTACCTGTACGACGTCACGCCGGGGAAGCGCGGTTCCGACGAGTGGATCGCCGCGAACGAGAAGGCCGCGAAGGACTTCGGCGACGCGTGTGCTGAGGAGACGGGCAAGATGCTCGAGTTCGTCGACACGCAGAGCGCGGCGAAGGACCTCGACATGCTGCGCGCCGCCGTCGGCGACAAGCAGCTCTACTACCTCGGGTACTCGTACGGCACGTTCCTCGGAGCGACCTACGCGGAGCTCTTCCCGAAGAACGTCGGGCGCCTCGTGCTCGACGGCGCGATCGACCCGTCGACGTCGAACTTCGAGGTCGTCAAGGAGCAGGCCAAGGGCTTCGAGAGTGCTCTGCGCGCCTACCTCGAGGACTGCATGACGGGCAAGGACTGCCCGTTCAGTGGCTCGGTCGACAGCGCGATGACCGAGATCAAGACGCTCCTCGACGAGGTCGACGCGAACCCGATCCCCGGTGACGACGGACGTGAGCTGGGCGGCAACACGCTGCTCACGGCGATCATCTACCCGCTGTACCAGGCCGATGCCTGGCCGTACCTCAGCCAGATGTTCGACGAGGTCATGCAGGGCGGGACCGACATCGCGTTCCAGTTCGCCGACGGCTACAACGGTCGCAACGAGTCCGGCAAGTACGCCGACAACCAGACCGAGGCCTTCAATGCGATCAACTGCCTCGACTACAGCTACGACGACGACAAGACGAAGATGGCCGACGAAGCGAAGCAGCTGGAGGAGGCGGCTCCCGTGATCGGCGAGTACATGGCCTACGGCGACACGTTCTGCGCCAACTGGCCGTACCAGACGCGGACCGAGCGTGGGGAGATCCACGCGAAGGGCGCAGCGCCGATCCTCGTCGTCGGGACGACGAACGACCCGGCCACGCCGTACGTCTGGGCGCAGAACCTCGCGGAGCAGCTCGACAAGGGTCAGCTGATCACCTACAAGGGTGAGGGTCACACCGGCTACAACAAGGGCAGCGACTGCGTGAACCAGGCGGTCGACCAGTACCTCATCGACGGCACGGTGCCGTCGAAGGACCCGATGTGCAGTTGACGGCGGGATCCTGATGACCATGACGGCGCCGGCTGAACTCGGGCTCCGCGAGCGGAAGCGGCTCGCGACGCGTCGGGCGATCCAGCACGCGGTGCTGACGCTCGCGAGTGAGCAGGGGCTCGAGAACGTGACGGTCGAGGAGGTGAGCCGTCGGGCGGAGGTCTCGCCGCGGACCTTCTTCAACTACTTCGGGACGAAGGAGGAGGCGCTGATCGGCGACATCCCGCTGATCCCGGACGGCGACGCCCTGCACGCCTTCCTGACCGCCGGGCCCGCCACCGACGTGCTCACCGATCTGGGGGAGCTCCTGGCCCGGACCGTGGGGGACGCCGACGAGGACGTCGAGATCCACCATCTCCGCAAGGACGTGCTGCGCGACCACCCACACCTGCTGGGTGCGCGGATCGCGAGTATGCGCGGCTTCGAGGAGGGCCTGTACAAGGTCGTCGAGCGGCGGGTGCTGAACGACGACCCGACGCTCGCGGAGGACGCCGAGGCACTGTTCGACCGCTGCTGGATGGTGACGATGGTGGGCTTCGCCGGCCTGCGCCACGCGTGGCGTTGCTGGGCTGATGCGCCGACCCCCGGGTCCCTCGCCGAGCGGATCCGTCGTTCTTTCGCCGAGCTGTACACGACGGTCCAAAAGCTGCGCTAACATGGATACTCGTGCGCCGGGCGACCAGCGCACGCGCCGCCCTAGCTCAGTCGGCAGAGCATCTCACTCGTAATGAGAAGGTCAAGGGTTCGATTCCCTTGGGCGGCTCCACCAGCATCACCCGGCCGTTGCTCTGGAAATCCCAGGTCAGCGGCTTTTTTCTCGCCTCGATCCATCCACGATCGCCTCGCAGTTCTGGCGGGCAGGTGTGGTTTTGGGCCCGATTGACAGCAACGCTGACAGCAACGGCTGACAGCAACGCCCACGGACGCCGACGAACCGCGGCGCACGACAGTGGTCAGTCGAGGCTCGGGCCTCGGTCGGTGAGCGCGGAGTTCATCGCCGCAGAAGCGCTCTTCAGCGTCGCCGGCGCAACATGCGAGTAGATGTCGGAGGTGATCGCCATGTTCGAGTGTCCAAGGATCTCCATGACGACTCGCATCTGCACGCCCTGCGAGAGGAGCAGGGATGCGCAGGTGTGGCGCATGTCGTGAAAGCGGATGCGGCGGACGCCCGCGGCCGCGATGTCCTTGTCGAAGGTTCGGCGCAGGTTGCTGGGCTCGATCGGTGTGCCGATCTTCGTCGTGAAGACCAGCCCCGTGTCGTCCCACGCTGGTCCTGCGGCTCGGCGGTCGCCGTCTTGGATCGCGTGCCGACGTTTCAGTGCATCGGCGGCGCGTTCGGGCAGGGGGAGTGTTCGTCGGGAGCGCTTGGTCTTGGTGGGGCCGATGCTCATGCCCTGGCCGACGCCGGCGCGATGTGCCGTCTGACGAACCCGGAGCTCTGTTCGTTCGGCGTTGATGTCAATCCAGCGCAGGCCCAAGAGCTCGCCTCGCCTCATACCGAGGGTGAGCGCCAGGGTATAGATCTCGGCGAACTGCGACTCACGACTGGACTCGAGGAAGGTCGAGGCATCCTCGGCAGTCCAGGGCTCGACCTCGGTGTCATCGAGTTTCGGTGCTCGGACGAGCGAGGCGACGTTCCGAGCAATGTGTTGTTCTCTGGCTGCTTCGGCGAGGATACTTCTCAACACTGCGTGGGCGAGTCGCACGGTGTGCGCTGATACGCCGGTGCGGGCGATGGCGGTGTGCATCTCGCGCACGTGCGCTGGCGTGATCTGCTCGAGCTTCTTCGTCCCGAGGATAGGCAGTATGTGCTTCCCAAGGATCCATCCGTAGTTGGCGCGTGTCGTCGGGCGGAGCGCGGTCGGAGCGACGTGCTGCATCCAGTGCGCCGCGTACGTCTGCATCGTCCAGCCCGACACTGCCGTCGGCACACCGCTGTCTGTCTGCGTGATGAGGTCACGGACCTTGGCCGCGACCTCTGCTTTGGTGCGACCGTAGACCTGTCGGCGCTTCTGTGATCCGTCCGGCGCCAACACATAGGTGGCACCTGTCCATCTCCCATCGGTGCGCTTGTAGATCGACCCCTCGCCGTTTGCCCGCTGGCTCACGCCTGGTCTTCACCTGCGAGGTGCTGGGCAAAGCGGTGCAGCGCTGCGACGGGGATGCGTCTGGCGCGTCCGATCTTGACGCTGGAAAGGTGACCCAACCTCATGAGGTCGTAGACGGTGGATCGTCCCACTCCGAGCGATTCCGCTGCTTCTTCGGCGGTGAGCAAGAGCTTGTCGATTGGCATCATGATCCGATCAGTCATTGGGCTGCCGAGTGGATGCCCTTTGGCTGCTCTTGCTGCCTAGCGAACGAAGCGGCGGACTTCAGCGGATTGCGTCAGCTAGTGAGCGTTTAGAAGCCACTTCCACTTCGAAGACGATTTCTTCGGGGAAGCTGCCTAAACCGAGTCGACTGCTCGACCGAATGCCGTTCCGTCCGGCCCCTCGCACGGCTGCGCGCCAGCGGTTCCGGCAGGTTGCCGGAACCTCATGCACCGACGGCATCGCCGGCAGCAGTTCCGATTCCTGGCCGGGCGGATCACAAAGCGGACTGGGCCCGCAGCCTCCGTCCGCGCCGATCCGAGCGCTGACTGCAGCGCGAGTGCCGCAAAGTCAGGACACTGACCCGCCGAGGTGCGTTCTCAGTCCGAACGGGTCAGTATGCCCTGGGAGCGCCGCGGCGGTCGTCTCAGATGGTCACCGAGGCTCACATCGACCCCCTTTCGGCGATGCCGGTCCATGACCACATGCGATACCGAGGCATCCAACCTTGCTCGTGATCGGGGAGCCGATGGTCAGGACCCGAGAACGACCTTGACGAGCGCCACCGCGGCACCGACCATGGCGAGCAGGATCCCGGCAGCGAAGGTGCGGAACGACGGGCGCTCCTGCCGGATCCGAGCGACGACCGGGCCGATCAGCGCAAGCCGGACGATCAGGTAAGCCAGGGCGGTGACCTCCGCCACGAAGCCGGAGACGTTGCTCACCCAGGCCAGGCCCAACACCGCCGCCGGGAAGAAGGCCGACGTCAGCACCGGGAGGGAGTCGCGCAGCTCTGCACGGATGATCGCAGGCGTCAACCGCTCGTCGCTCCTGGCGCGTCGCCCGATCGATTCGGCGAACGTGTGCGCCAGGAAGGTGGTGAACGCCGTAGCGAGCACGTACCAGAAGCTGCCGCCGTTCTCGGCGTTCACCGCCGTGAGGGGTGCGATCGTGGCGAGGATCACGATGTTGCCGTAGACGTAGGCCGTGATCCGGCTGGAGGCGTCCTCCCGAGACAGCCTCGGCCCCGAGGGCACCTGAGATTCGGTCATGCCACCCACCGGAACGGGGTGATCCCGGCGGTTCGTGATCGCAGGCTGCAGCGTCGCATGGGACTCCTCAGGATGGTCGGATGTGCTGCGCATGGGTGAGTCGTCTGGAGCGGAAGGGCCCGCGTTGTTCCAGGCCTAGTAGTACTCGCCTTGGCGATAGTCCCAGCTGGTGAAGGTGTCGGCCAGAAGCATCATGATGCGGTCGACGGCGAGTCCTTTGCGAATGAGCGTCGGGCAGGGAGCGATCGATCGCTGGCCGTTCTGTTCGGGTACAAGGGCGCCCGACGGGTCGACCATGGACACCATGACGCCTTGCTCATAGCGAGTGTCCACGCTCGTGTCCGGTTGGATCGAGGCGACGTAGTCGTCGGCTTCGATGATCACGTCGGCAGCTTCCGTGATGCGATCACCGATTCCTTCGACGAGCCCGCGGTTCCCTTGGCCAGACGGGTTCGCGGAGCTGGCGAATGCGATCTTGCCGTGGTCTTCGTAGAGTTGGCGGGCCACGTTCTCGGCGGGAACACCGAACTTGATGACGAAGCAGGACGTGCCGCGGGCGTCCATCATGAGCTGGTGGGACCCATCGGACGGAATGGCCTTCTTCCCGACGTCGCTCCACGGGAGAATGCAGCCGAGCAGCACGTCCTCGTTCCAGCACCGCTCGTAGAGGGAGTCGATCTCCGGGGTGAGCTGGGCGAGTTCGCGAAGCATGTCGAGTGAGCTCACCAGGACGACGCCCGGCTTGTTCCGGTGGCGCTCCTTGGCGTCGAACTTGCGGTCGAGCCCTCGACGATCGCTCGTCATGATGATGTACCCGACTTTCGTTGGGACGACCGCGATTCCGCCTGCTCCCGACAGAAGCTCGACCGCTTCGGTTGGGGTGCCGCCGGCCCAGTGGATTGGCGTGGTGCTCATGAGGCTCCGTTCGATATGCAATGGATCGTCGGATGGCCAGGAGCGGATGCTCCTGATCTCATACGGCTTGCTTAGACGATCGTCTGAGCTAGACGATCGTATGGCTGAGTCGATCCCAACAATCTGAGAGCGAGGGTGATGCCGGGGGATCTCCAGGTCCTTCATGGCACAGCCCCAGGTTCGCCGGGAGTGCTGTGACGGATAGGAGACCCACGACACCCTGATGGACCCCGAGTGCTTCGAGGGTCCATCCATCTCGGCTGACGCATTCGGATGAACGAGAGATCCGGCCGGTGTCCCGAGCGCCGTTTTGTAGAGGTTCAAGAGACCCTGGCCCGTCGAGCGAGCGCAGGCTCCAGTCGACCCCGCGCACGGTCGTTCCGGGTGACTCGCTCCCAACCGTCGCGCAACGGGTTTCATTCAGCTGTCGACGAAGCCTCACATCACTGGGTCGGAGCGGTGACCAGCGGCGGTTGTCCAGACGTCCGATGGTTCAGGATCATCGAGTGGCAGGCCAACCTCGTTGGTGAGTGCCGTGGTCAGTAGCTGAGGTCGGGGAGGAGGAGTCCTCCGACGATCGCGATGAAGCCGAGGCCGATGAAGGCGAGCGAGACGAGCGTCGCGCCGATCACGCGGAGCAGCGTCGATATCCGACGGTGACGTTGGCCCTCGGCCGATCCGGCGCCGCGCGCCGCCCGGATCGCCCGCCAAGCGCTCGGAACACACCCGAGCACCGCGAAGACCGTCAGGATCTGTGCGATCCGGATGACGAGGGCCGACGGCGCAGGTCCGTCGGAGATGAGCGCCTGCGCGACGACGGCCCAGAAGGGTGCCGCGGCGATCAGGGCCAGGATCGATCCCCGCGTCCACCAGGTGAGCACGCGCCCACGTCGATCGGAGGATGTGGGCTGATCGCGGCCCGCGCGACGTAGGGCTCCGAGCGGCCACGCGATCAGGGCGAGGACGAGGACGATCAGCGCCAGGGCGGCGACGGTCGGGACCAGCGCACGCGCGGTCGGCATGGGCTGCATCGTGAACGCCGGATCGAACCCGACGGCCGTGACGACGTCCCCGTCCGTCGCAGCGGCGACCCGGCGCTGACCGCCGATCTCCTGCCAGACCCACGGCTCGACCTCGGTGAAGCGGAGCGGTGTCCCGGCGCTGTCGGTGATCGCGGAGATCGTGACCACCCCGTCCTGCTCGGCGGTGACCTCCACGCTCGAGAGGATGTAGAACAGGCGCACGAACGTCGACTCGCCACGTCGCGACAGCTGATACGTACCGGCCAGTGCTGCGCCGTGGTCCGCCGCCGTCTCGACCGCAGGAGGGGCAGGCCGATCCTCGGGGAAGTACCGATCGGCGAACCCGGTTGTGATCGCATCGCGGATCGCCGTCGTGGAGTCACCGTTGGTGCCGGTGCTGTTGAGGGAGATGAAGATCCCGGCGTCGTCGTCGGGGTAGATCTCGAGCTGAGCGTGGAAGGCGGTCAGGTCGCCGGCGTGGCTGAGGACGCGGTGTCCGTTGCGGTCCCTCTCGAAGAAACCGAGGGTCATCTGCGGACCGTTCACCAGGTTCCCCAACTGTTCCTCGCCGAGCGCCGGGGCATGCATCTCGTCGAGCGTCTCAGGGGCGAGGAGGGTGCGCCCGTCGGCGGCGGGGTGACCGAGCTGCGCGTTCATGAAGTTCGCCAGATCTCCAGCGGTTCCGCTGACGGCACCCGCCGGCGACGGACTGACCACTTCGAAGGGCACCTCCGGTGATCCGGCGAACCGGTACCCGGCCGACATGTCCTGCTGCCGTTCGGGTGAGAGTGGCTGTTCGAACGTCGCGCCGTCCATGTCGGCTGCCTCGAGGATGTGCTCGGTGGCGTACTCCTCGAACGGTCGTCCGGTGACGCGTTCGACCACGTAGGCGGCGAGTCCGTTGGAGTAGTTGGAGTAAGACGGCGTGGTGCCCGGCTCGAACAGCTGCACGGGAGGATCGACGGACACCGTGTCGCGGAGAGGCTTCGGCTGAGCGGGCGCCGAGGCGATGAGGCCGCCCAGCTGATCCTCGAAGCCGGCCGTGTGCGTCAGGAGGTGACGGAGGGTGACGGGGGTGTCGAACGTCACCGGCAGGGTGAAGTCGAGGTAGGACTGGACGGGTTCGTCCAGATCGACGGCACCCGCTTCGACCTGCTGCATGACCGCGGTCGCCGTGAGCAGCTTTGACACGGAGCCGATCCGGAACAGCGTCCGGTCGACGTCAACCGTCATGGGCTGGGCGGTCCCGGTGGCAGCCTTCGCCACGCCGTAGCCGCGCTCAGCCACGATCTCGCCGCCGCTCACCACCGACACGACGGCGCCGGCGATCCCCTCACGTTCGAGCGCGGCGGGCAGCAGCCCGTCGAGCCAGGCGGTCGTGTCCTGCGAGGTCAAGGCGGCCGTCTCGCTCTGAGGCGTCACCTCCGCGGGTTCTACCGCCAGTACCGATCCGGCGGCCGGTGCGGCACCGCAGGCGATCGCCCCCGCTACCGCGAAGGCGAGCATTCGCCATCCCCGGGATCGAGGAGCCGTCAGGGCAGAGCGGCCGGATCCGCGATGGGTGTCGTTCACAGAAGCCAGTCGACCATCATTCATCCCTCAGCACCAAAACGAGGGCGTCCGACGTCGCGGTAGGCAGGAGCAGGCCGGGTATCAATTGACGGTCCGGCGTCCGATGGATGACCAAGGCCCAGGCCCTGCCGCGGGGTGCGTGGCGTGACTGAGGGCGTCCCGGCAGTGTTCGTGTGTGAACGCGACGACCAGTCCTAAAGTCGCGGCCAGACGCGCGCACCGCAGGTTGGATTCTAAACTCCGACGGTTGAGAGAGACGTCGTCAACGCGGCTAGTCCGCGCTCTCGAGCCAGTGCGCACTCGCCGTCGAGACGTCGACCCGCTCACGCCGGCGCGGTTGCGCGCTGCCGACGCTCGTAGGCGCGCGCTGCGCGAACCCTGTCGCCGCACCGGGTCGAGCACCAATGGCGCCGAGCGTGCGTGCGGAGGAGGAACCGGTCGCATGGCGCTGCGGCGCATTGCGCCAACCGTGACACTTGCTGGTCGCTCAACATCGCCGCTGCATCCTCCGCGAGCTGGGCGATTGCGTGCTCAACCAGCAACGTCGTCGGGTGCTCCGCCACGCGGGAGAAGCCCGTGTTCGGCGCATACTTGAGGATCGGGACCGCTGGTGCTGCAATCAACCCCGAGTTCAGGTGTTGTAGCGCCACAGCTGGAGGAGCCTGCCCTTCCACCTGTGCTCGGAACAGGTCGCGGAGCGCCTCTCGGAATCCGGCCAGCTGGTTCTGGCAGTACGGGAGGAGCGTGGTGTCCGAGGGCACAAGACCATTTTCGATGAGCCAGGCGGTGGCTGTATCAGGACTCTCGAGCTCATCGACTCGGCGACCGCCGGGGAGCAGCACCCTGCTGTTAGCAAGAACGAGGCTGGGGTGCTCAGATTCGCCTGGGGCAGGCGGAAGGGTGATCCTCGTCATGTTCTCACGGTAGCAAAGAAGGGATGCCGTGAGAACGTGTTAGGCTCATCCTCACGTTATTCACGGCCTTTTGCCATGAGAAGTGAGATGAAATGATGACTGCTGCTAGCTCTTCTGGAACCGCACCGTTCGGCCTGTCCGTGTTGGACAACGCGCTGACCGGTATCGGTACCTCGGCCAGTGAGGCGTACCGTGAGGTGATCGCCCTGGCGCAGCTGGCTGATCGACGCGGTTTTCAGCGCTACTGGATGTCGGAGCATCACGCGATGCCTGGCGCCTCCACCTCCTCTCCCCAGATGATGCTGGCTCGGCTGACGGGCGAGACGCAACGCATCCGGCTCGGAGCCGGTGGAATCATGCTCCCCAATCACTCACCTCTCCTGATCGCGGAGCAGTTCGGCATGCTGAGCGCGCTCGCGCCCGGTCGTATCGATCTCGGCGTGGGGCGCGCTCCCGGTACCGATCAAGCAACGGCTGCCGCGCTGCGCCGACGGCACGATCACGACGACCGCTTTCCGGAGCAGATCGGGGAACTCGTCGGCTTCCTCGAGGATGATTTCCCGGAGGGGCACCCGTACCGGGCTGTGCATGCCGTGCCAGGGCCTTGGCAGGCTGAACAGAACCGGGTTCCGCACACCGAGGGGCTCCCTGAGCTCTGGACTTTGGGGTCCTCCACGTATTCCGCTCATCTGGCTGCCCGGCTCGGGCGCCCCTACGCGTTCGCCCTGCAGTTCGGTCGGGCTGATGTCACCAGCGCCCTGCGGATCTACCGTGACGCCTTCCGGCCCTCTCCGGCGCTAGCCGAACCACGCGTCATGGTCAGTGTCTCGGTTGCGGCTCACGATGATCCGGAAGAGGCGCGTCGACAGACGAGTTCGACGGCGATGGCAATGCTGCGGATGTTCCAGCGCAAGCCCTACGCTCTGCTCTCCCCGGACGAGGTCGCAGCGTATCCGGCCACACTCGATGAGCGTCAAGTGCTCGACATGTACATGGCGAACACCCTGCACGGAACCGGTTCCGAGGTCGGACTGGCGCTGGAACGCCTGCACGAGCAGACGTCCGCCGACGAGATCATGCTTGTTACTGGCGGCCACTCCCGTGAAATCCAGACCAGGACGGTGGAACTCGTCGCCGATCGCTTCGCCCTCCCGGTCGGCGCCTGAGGCGGCGTCATGGGTGGGCTACGGCATCCAGGTCGGCCGCCGAGCGGTGTGGAGGGCGTGCGCGTCCGGAGTGCTCTTACGTGCCAGGAGTGCTCGCGGCGCTCGAACTCGTGGCTCCGCGCGCTCGGCGTCTGACCTGGTGCCCCGGGGCCGGACGGGTCGCCCCGGGGCGACTACCGATGCGGTTCTATCGCGTCAGGACTTGGAGGATCGTCAGGCCTGCGACGACGAACAAGAGGACCGCGAACCCCGTCTGCAGTACTCGACCACTGATCAGGTGGGCGAATCGCGCCGTGACGAAGGATGCGGCGATCGCGGGTAGTCCGAAGGCCAGGGCGACCCCCCAGTCCGGGCGGGTGATCCCGACGTGTGCCACGATCCCCGCGACGGAGTTCAGGACGGCGATTGCGAGTGACGTTCCGATGGCCTTCTTGATGGGGAGACGCAGCGCGAGCACGAGGGCCGGCACCGTGATGAAGCCTCCTCCGACACCGAGCAGGCCGGTCAGGAATCCGACTAGTACTCCGACCGCGAAGCCACGGAGCATCCAGAGCGGCGGCCGCGAGTCGTCGACGGCTTCGGTGGGTCGGCGTCGGAGCATCTGGACGGCCGACGCGAACATGAGCGCCGCGAACACCACCAAGATCACCTGCTCGGGAAGCAGGGAACCGACCGCGGTTCCAATGAACGCCATCGGGATTCCCGCGATGGCCACGGCGCCGACCATGCGCCAGTCGACGGCAGTCCGGATACGTGGGATCAGGGCGGCGATCGGTCCGACCGCGCCCATCAGAAGTGATGTCGAGATAGCCGTCTCCAGGGGGATCCCGACGATGTAGACCAGCGCGGGGACGGCGATGATGCCGCCGCCGGCGCCGAGTATCCCGGTCAGACCTCCAACGAGGAGGCCAAAGGCGATCAAGCCGAAGATCATGCGGGGTCCTCTAAGTTATGGATCGAGTCGTGGAGGCAGGCCGAGCGCTCGGTCTGTTCTGAAGCCATGCGGCTCCCGTGTAGGCGAACGGTGTCCTAGCTGCCCGGGGTCCAGAGGCGTTTGAGCCCCTCGACGTGCACGCGGACGGTCTGCACGAGTGGCACCGACTGCGGGTCGAGCACCCATTGCTGTTGCACGCCGTCGAGCAAAGCAATGGTTCCCGCAGCGAGGGCGTCGATGGGCGCCGCTTCACTGATCTCGCCGTTCGCGACACCGTCACGGATGGCGTCGGTGAGCCAGGACCGCATGCTGCGATAGTGCCTGGTCACCCAATCGTGCGCGGGATGGCTCGGCGCTGTGCCCTCGGCGGCGACGAGGACGAACAGCCTCACCCACTCAGGTCGCGTGGCGTTCCGAGCGGTGAGCGCGACGAGCGAGTCGAACGCTGCCCAGCCCATGGGTGTGACACCCTCGCCGAAGAGGAAGTCGCTATCGTCCTGTTCTCGCTGGTCGAGGACCGCTGCCAGGAGTGCCGATTTGGAGGGGAAGTGGTGCAACAGGCCGGACTGGGAGATGCCCGCCCGTGCCGCGACGTTTGAAATGGTCGTCTTGTGGAATCCGACTTCCGAGATCTGAGCGGCCGCCGCCTGGAGCGCTGTGATCCGGGTCAGATCACCGTCGCGCTTGAGCTTGTCGGTCTGGGCTTCGATCAGGTAGTTCGCGGGAAACGACATGGATTCACACCTCTGCTGTGACGCTGGTTCTCGACATGTTCAGTGAACCGCCTGCTGCGGCGGGTCCGATTGGAAGACTAGCGCGAACGTCTCCGAGACCCCGGGCGACGATGAGCCGGCCGTCCACGAGCGGCGTCCATGCCTGGTGCGACGGTTGCCACCGGCGCTGGAAGCGCACGTCGCACTCGACCGACACGGATGCACTCTCGCCGGGGACCAGCTCGACCGAGGACCAACCGAT
The DNA here is from genome assembly GCF_013349365.1 of Plantibacter sp. MCCC 1A11337. Taxonomy (NCBI): domain Bacteria; kingdom Bacillati; phylum Actinomycetota; class Actinomycetes; order Micrococcales; family Microbacteriaceae; genus Plantibacter; species Plantibacter sp. MCCC 1A11337. The sequence continues at coordinate 446,247 of NZ_JABJWX010000003.1, forward strand.
AAGGCGTGTGGGGAGCTCGGCCGAAGCGGGTTCGAGGTACACCTGGACGGTCTCGCGGCCGACGTGTTCGCCGACATTCGTGACAGAGACCGACACCTCCTGGACTCCGGCCGGGCCGGCGCTCGACACCTCGATCGAGCCATAGGCCCATTCGGTATATCCCAGGCCGGCTCCGAACCAGAAAGCCGGTTCGTCATCCGTCCTCAACCACCCGCGGTACCCGACGAACGCACCTTCCCGGTATTCGAGACGGCCGTTCTGCGGTGTGGTGCTCCAGGCAGGACCCTGGCCGTTCGCCGCCGGGTACGTCGTCACGAGTCGGCCTTCCGGCGGGACCAGGCCCGAGATCGCGGCCGCGACAGCGTCGCCCGCCTCCTGTCCGGGAAGCCCGGCGACGAGGACGGCGTCGACGTCATCGATCCATGGCATGAGCACCGGAGTCGCAGCGTTGACGACGACGATCGTTCGGTGGGCCGCTGCAGCCACCGCGGTCACCAGCGCATCCTGGTGGCCGGGGAGCGCCAAGGTGCGCTTGTCCTGTCCCTCTGTCTCTTCGTCCGGGGTCAGGCCGACGACGACGATCGCCACATCGGCGCGCTGAGCGCCGGCCGCGGCCGCGGCGATCGCTTGGGCAGCCGGACGAGCGGCATCGCTCAGGACGAGCCCGAGGATCCTCGCCATGCCTGCTCGCTGCACGGTGGCGGTGACGATCGAGCCGGTCTCCAACTGGACGGCCGACGAGTGACTGCGGGGTCGGAAGAAGCCGCCTCCCGGGCCCGGGTGGAACGGGATCTCGAACTCCTCCCGGTGGCCTGGCGCGTGGACCTCCCAGACGCCTGGTCCTCGCACCCCGATCTGGTAGTCGCCGGACGGCACGTTCAGTCTTGCGCTGAGCTCGATGGCCGCAGCGTGCTCGAGCCACCCGGTCTTGTTGTCCTCGACCTCTGCGACGTCGACCACTCGGTCGTGGAGCACGGCCCCGGCATCGTCGAAGACACGGATCCGCATGCCCTGGGCTCCGGTGACAGGATCGCTGATCAACCTCCCGTCAATGGCAGGGAGCGTAGCGCGCGTCTCCACGCCGTCGAGGACGGTTACCCGCTGCGACCCGAACATGGTTCGGAGTCCGGCCTCAATGGACACGACGTGCGGAGGACGCACCTGAGCGGACCCGCCGCCTTGAGCGACCGTGTCATGGGCGTGACGGCCAGTCACGAACAGCGTCTCCGCAGCGTCACTCGACAGAGGGAGGATGTGATCGTCGTTCTTCAGGACCACCATTCCCGACGCTGCGATCCGACGGAGCTGTTCCCGCCGCTCGGGCGAGTCCGGGGAGGGGAGGTGTGCGGGCCAGCTGCGCTGCTCGCCGAGCGCGCCCACCCGGTCACCGAGACGGAGGATGCGCACGACATGGTCGTCTACGACGGATTCGGGAACGTTGCCGCCGCGCACCTCGGTGACCAGGGAATCCGCCCAGGGTGTGCTCGGCCCCGGCATCACGAGGTCGAGGCCCGCGGTCACGCTCTCTGCGGTCCGCGAGGTCGCGTACCAGTCGGACATGACCACACCGTCGTAGCCCCACTCGTCCTTCAGAATGTCGGCCAGCAGCTCCTGCTGCTCCGTGGAGGGCACGCCGTTCACCCGGTTGTAGGCGGCCATGAGTGTCCATGGCTGGGCATCCTGAACGGCGATCTCGAAGGGAGCGAGGTACACCTCGCGGAGGGTTGCCTCGTCGATGAGGGAGTCGACGGTCGTGCGTTCCGTCTCCGATTCATTGGCGAGGAAATGCTTCACGCTCGCCCCGACACCGTGGCGCTGCAGGCCGCGGATGTAGGCCGACGCGAGGTGGCCGGTCAGGAGAGGGTCCTCACTGAACGCCTCGAAGAGGCGTCCGCCGAGGGGGGAGCGGTGCAAGTTGATCGTCGGGCCGAGGACGACGTGAATCCGCTGCAGCAGCGCTTCCTCGGCGAGGATGCCGCCGACCTCCTCCAGGACTTCCCGATTCCAGCTCTGCGCGATCGAGCTGGCGTTGGGGAGCAGGCACGCCTGCCTGCCCCCGACGACGATCTCGCCACGAACTCCCGTCGGGCCGTCCGACAGGACGATCGCTTCGAGCCCGAGGCGCTCGTCCGCGGCGAGGATGAACATCCCGGCTCCGGAAAGGAGGCGCACCTTCTCGTCAAGGGTCATCGTTGCGACCATCGAGCGGAGGTCCTCAACTGTTCGTGACATGTTGTGAGCTCTTTCGATCTACTTGACGGTTTTGACGGGCAGGATCATCACGGCCCCGAGGATGGCGATGACGGCGGCGGCGACGAGCATCAGGTCGAAGTTCTGCCCGGCGCCAAGACCGATCAGGATCGCCGACGCGCCAGGGGCGAGCACCTGCGGCCCCGCCATCGCGATGTTGAACACGCCGAGGTCTTTCGCGGCGTCGTTCGCGCTCGGCAGCACGTCGAGCACGAGAGCCAGGTCCACGGCCACGTAGATGCCGAAACCGATGCCGAGGACGACCTCGGCAAGGAAGAACCCTTGGTTGCTCTCGACATGCGTGAGCATGTACGTCCCGACGGCGAAGATCAGCGCGGAACCCACGATGAACGGCTTGCGACGGCCGATCTTGTCTGACAACCAGCCGGCGATCTGGCCGGCCACGATGAGCGAGATCGTGTAGCAGAGCACGCCGGTGGCCATCACCTCGGCAGCCTTGGCGGGTGTCAGGCCGAATTCGTTCTGGATCCAGAGCAGGCGGAAGGTGATGAACATGAAGTTCGCGAGGACGAGCAGGAATCGCGAGCCCCACGCGAGTGCGAAGTCGGGGTGTTCGAGCGGGTTGACCCAGAACGTCTTGAGGACCGTGAGGAACCCGCCCTCGCTGCGCGGCCGCTTCGGCAGCTGCTGATCGGGCAGCACCAAGGCGTACACGGCCACAAGGATGAAGCCGATCACGCCGGGCACCAGGAACAGCAGAAGGAGCTGGGTCCCCAGGAACTGGGCGGCGTAGGCGGCGCCGAGCGCTGCCGCCTGCTGCGCGATGCCGATCATGCCGCTGACCTTGCCGCGCTGGCGAGAAGGGAGTTGATCGGCGAGTGTGGCGGTGTGTGCGCTGACCGCTGCATTGGCGAGCATCTGGCCGAGCACCCATCCGAGTGCGACCACTCCGGCGTTCGGCGCGAGCGCGATGATCGCGAGAGCGACGATGAGACCCGCCGCGCCGATCAGCATCCACGGGCGGCGTCGACCGAACCGGCTGGTCGTACGGTCGCTCAGTCGGCCGAAGATGGGATCGAACAGGAGGGCGGACAGCGCCCCGAGTGACGTGACGAGGCCGAGGGTGCCGACGATGGCATCCGGGTCGACCAGGGTCTGGAGCTTGAGGACGAGGCCCGCGGTCAGCGGCGTCGACAACGCGACCATCAGTCCTAGGCGTGCTCCGACCATCGCCGCGATCACGCGCGGCGCCGCCTTCTCGGTCGGTGGCGCGATCAGTGGAACGCGCTCCTGTGCTGGGGTGACGGCATCAGCCGCCGTGAGCGGCAAACCGCCCGGGTTGGACATGGACATGAAACCTCCTCATTGAAGTTCCCTCCGCGGGGCGGATGGATGACTCTATCGAACGAAATATGGACCGACCGAGCGCTCGGTCTGTACTTGAAATGAGACTAAGCCTGCGCCGATTGCGCGTCAAGAGTGGAAACGAGATCGAGATCAGATGAGTCGAGTTCAGCGACGGCCTACGGCAGCCGGACAGGCTCGCCGATCCTCATTGGTAGGCGATGTGTATCGGTCCGGCTGAGCACTTCGGCGGCTTGGGGTCGCGGTGGGTGAACGGTCACCGGTTGCGCGACGTTCGGGTCCGGCCGACTATCCTGCCGCCGCCTGCCGCGCGTCGAACCGGGCACGGTACCGGGACGGTGTGCTGCCGAAGGTCGCTGCGAAGTTCTGCCGGAAGGTGACCGGTGTGAACCCGCATGACGCGGCGATGCGATCGATGGGGAGATCGGTCATCTCGAGGAGCCGGCGGGCCTCGTCCAGGCGTCGCGCGCGGATCCAGGCGGCGGGCGTCGCGCCGGTCGCCATCCGAAAGAGTCGCACGAATGATCGACGACTCATCCGAGCAGCCGCAGCGAGACGATCGACAGACAGATCATCGTCGAGGTGGTCGAGAGCCCATGCGGACGCCCGGGCGATGGGGTCCTCGCCGGTGTCACTCGGGATCGGCCGCTCGATGTACTGGGCCTGCCCACCTTCGCGGTGCGGGGCGACGACCAGGCTGCGTGCGACGCGGTTGGCAGCCTCCGCGCCGAGTCTGGTTCGCACGATGTGGAGACAAGCATCGATACCCGAGGCCGTTCCGGCCGAGGTCAGGACATCGCCGTGATCCACGTAGAGCTTGTCGGCGTCAACTGAGATGTCGGGGTGGCGGGCTCGGAGGCTCTCCACGGCGTGCCAATGGGTAGCAGCGCTGCGACCGGTGAGGAGGCCCATATCGGAGACAGCGATGGCTCCGAGGCAGAGACCCACGACCATCGCACCGCTTCGGTGTGCGCCGACGACGGAGTCGTGCAGGCTCGGCGGAACGGCTCGGGCATCGTCCGTCCAGGACGGAATGACGACGATGTCGGCGGCGTCGACAGCGCCCAGCCCCTGAGCCCCCTCGATCGTGTAGCCCTCAGCCGTGCGAATCGGGCCAAGGGAATCGCCGAACAGGACTGGCCGCCAGTCTCCGAGTCCCAGTCGTCGTACCTCGTCGAAGACCATCTGCGGCACCGAGAGGTGGAACAGCGAGATGCCGTCGAAAGCGTAGACAGCAATGTTCACGAGCGCTCCGATCTTGGCCTGATCTCATCAGTATTGCGTATCTGGGCCACTTGTCGATCATGCGACGACAGCGAAGGCTAGGCAGGTCACCAGAACGGCGACATCTGACCGTAAGGAATAAACCATGAGTACCGCACGACGCGCGCTGATCCTCGTTGACGTACAGCAGGAGTACTTCTCCGGTCCACTGGAGATCCAGTTCCCGCCTCACGCCGAGTCTCTCCCTCGGATCACCGCGGCGATCGACGCTGCCGTCGCGGCCGGCGTCCCAGTCGCGGTCGTCCAGCACACGGCGGGCGAGGGTGCCCCGGTCTTCAACCCCGCCACCACCGGGTTTGACGTGCACCCAGAGATCGCGCGCCGCCAGCGGCCCGAATGGAAGTCGATCACCAAGCAGTACGGGTCTGTTTTCGCGGGAACGGATCTGCTCGACTGGCTCCAGGAGCACGATGTGAATACCGTCACACTCGTCGGCTACATGACGAACAACTGCATCCTTGCGTCGGCGGCCCAGTCCGAGACACTCGGCCTTGAGGCCGAAGTCCTCTCCGACGCGACCGGGGCCATCAACATCACCAACGACGCCGGATCTGCGGACGCTCGGACCTTGCACGGCACGCTCATGGCATTGCTCAACTCGAACTTCGCGGCGGTCTCGACCACGGAAGTCTGGACCGAGGCCTTGGCAGCGGGTGAGAGCCTTCCGAAGGACAACCTCCCGAGTTCGGCGACGCGCGGCGCGAATAGCTGAGACTCTCTGGGGCGGCACCAAGCCGCCTCGAGTCAGAGCGCCGAAGTCGCCTCCTCGGGCCCTAGCTCGTCGAAGGCGTCCCTGGCTTCCAAGTCCTCGTCGATCTGTCGCTCCGCCCAGAGTCTCAGTGCTGTCAGCGGATGGCGCAGCGAGCCTCTTGAGGTCGTCGCCCGTGGAGTGGCCCACCCCGAGGGATGCTGCAGCCTCTTCGGCAGTGAGCATGAGCTTCTCAACAGGCATGGGCGGTCCGGTCCAGAATCGACGGGGGCGCTGGCGCTGACCAGCGTTGATCCTTGTCGCAAGCTGAGGTGTTCGGCGCCAACTCTCGAAACCCAGGTGTCGGGTGGCTCGTGCTCACCGTTCCTGCCATCGGGCTGGCGCGGTATCTCAACGGGCCAGGACGGCAGAGTTTGGACGTGCGAAGCGCGCATCGACCGCATTGACAGCCTTTCATCATATGTATAATCTTTGTCGAAAGCTCGATCCGTGCGACGGCGTTGTCGCCATGGGAGGGCAGATCCTCGCGGGGATCGCACGAACAAAGGACCAACAATGAAGCTGGGACCTCTAGCCGCGCTATCGGCCACAGTCCTCGTCGCGCTTGCCGTCGTCGCCGGACCCGCTCCGTCCGCCAGCGCTGCATCCACGACGATCTATACGTCGCCTACTGGAACTGGCACGGCGTGTTCTGCCGCTGCACCGTGTTCGATCACGGACGCTCAGGTCGCGGCCAGATCGGCGCTGGCATCATCTTCCGAAGACGTCACCGTGCTGCTGGGGGGCGGCACATATCGTGTCTCCGCGCCGCTGAACTTCGGCGCATCGGACGGCGGTTCACCGGGTCGCCACGTGATCTGGCAGAACCAGACGAGCAGCACACCCATCATCACCGGCGCGACGCCTGTGAGCGGTTGGACGAAGTTCGATGGTGCGAACAACATCTACGTCGCCGATACACCGGTCGGGCTTGATACACGACAGCTGTACGTCGACGGCGTGCGTGCTCCGCGTGCCTCGATCCCGATCAGCAAGACCGACGTCACCCTCACGGCCACGGGACTCACGATCAACAACGCGGCCCTCAACTATTTGAGTTCCCTTCCGCAGCAGGATCGCATCGAGCTGAACGGTACCGGAGCATGGACCGATCGTTACAGCCGAGTCGCCTCGATCTCCGGTACATCGGTGGTTATGGCTCAGCCGGGGTGGGACAACAACACCTGGGGCTGGGACACGCTCCAGAACGGTTTCCACGGACCGACCCTCACACTGAACAACTCGCTCAACTTTGTGCGGACCGCAGGCCAGTGGTACATCGACCCAGTGGCAGGAAAGCTCTACTACAAGCCGGCTGACGGAGTCGACCCGGGATCACTCGCCGTAGAGCTCCCGCGGCTGCAGTCTCTCGTGCACATCGGTGGCACCTATGACGCACCTGTGTCGAACCTGACCTTCCAGGGCATCCAGTTCTCGGGAACATCGTGGCTCGGCCCGTCCAGCGCTGACGGCTACACGAACCAGCAGAACGGCACCTTCTCCAAGGGCGCTTACGACTACCGACCGGCCGATGCGTTCACCACCTGCAATCGGGGTTGTGCTGCTTTCGAGCGATCTCGCAACACCTGGTTCCAGGAGCCCGCAGCAGTGCAAGTTTCGGCGGCGAGCCAGGTCGCGTTCGTGAAGAACACGTTCACGGCTCTTGGTCAGACGGGCCTCGGAATCGGCATGGACGCCAACGCCCACGCGACCGGCGTCGGCCTCGGCACCTCCAACATCACAGTGTCGGCCAACACTTTTACCCAGCTCGCCGGAAGTGGCGTCGTTGTCGGAGGCATTCGTGAAGACGCCCACCACCCGTCGGATCCGAGGATGATCGTTCGCGACATTCTGATCCAGAACAACACCGTCACGAAGATCGGCCAGGACTATAAGGACAACTCAGGGATTCTCACCACCTACGTGACCAATGCCCGCATCGTGCAGAACGAGGTCGCGGACGTGCCCTACGACGGGATCGACACTGGTTGGGGCTGGGGAGTGAACGACCCAGGAGGATCGCCGGACTACCGCAACCGCGGCTACTACGCGTTCAACCCGCAGTACTCGACCAAGACGACCCTGGCCAACAACGTCGTGGCATACAACCTGGTGCACGGGACTAAGAAGGGCTTCAGCGACGGGGGCTCGATCTACAACCTCTCCGCGAGTCCGGGCACGGTCTACCGCAACAACTACATCTATGACCTGCAGTCAACAATCGGCCTGTATCTCGACGAGGGCTCGCGCTACATGTCGGCGCGGTACAACGTCATCCAGGACGCCGGCCAGTGGATCTTCGCCAACACCAATGGCAATCAAGGACCGAACGAAACGAAAGACAACAACGCCGATAACAACTATCACAACAGGGGTGATGTCTGGGGCCTCTTCAACTCCACCACGAACAACACGGTGACCAACGACCAGGCTGTTTCCGGGCCGTGGCCGACGACCGCTCGGGTCATCATGTGCGAAGCGGGCGTCGCACCCGGTCTGCGGACACCCGCGAACGCCAACTACTCGGCTACCAGCTACCCCTCCTGCGGCGCCGGAGGGTCGCATGTAGCCGCCCCCTACCAAACGACTGGCACCTCGGCGACGTCGTCCTACTTCGCGCAGGAGGGCGGCGATCAGTTCTCGATCTCCGCGGCGGGTGCTGATGTGTGGCGCGGTGGGACGCAGACCGATGATGCCTTCGGCGCTGTCTATCAGGACGGGGTCGTCCGATCGGGCACCACGCTGTCGGCTCGGGTCGATGCGCAGAACGACACGAACCCCTGGGCGAAGACCGGGCTCATGATCCGCAACGACATGACAAAGGCCGGCTCCTCGCCCGGTTACGCGATCCTCGCGGTCACCCCAGCCAACGGTGTCGTACTGGAATGGGATTCGAACGCAGACGGCTACCTGGACAAGGAGTCCAAGGTTGCTGTGGAGACACAGCGTCCGATTTCGCTCCGTCTGGTGCGGTCAGGTACTCAGGTCACAGCCTTCTACTCCATCGACGGGAGCTCGTACCGCCAGATCGGTTCCGCGGTCACGTTGACGGGTATCGCGGGAGCGGCAGACGGCGGCATCTTCAGCACATCCCACGATGCGACACGGGCTTCCACCAACTTCATCAGCGACCTGCAGGTCAGTACCGGTGTTGCCGCTCCATTGTCTTCGTTCATGACCGGCGGAGGTGAAGCCGCACAGAACGGAACCCAGCTCCTGCTGGGCGCGAACGGAAACGATGTGTTCAAGGGAGGCGCCCAGTTCGACGACGGCTACGGCGCGGTCTACGTTCCTGGCGGGCTGACGACCGGGAAGTCTGTGACGACCAAGGTAGTCTCACAAGCCGACAGCAGCGCGTGGGCCAAGTCGGGCCTCATGGTGAAGAATTCGATCTCCAGTCCTGGGTATTCTCCCGGCTACGCGGTCCTGGCGGTCACCCCGTCGAACGGCGTCGTCCTCGAGTGGGACTCAGACGGAGACGGATACATCGACTCCGAGTCCAAAGTCGCTTTGACGACCAGCCGACCCCTCTGGCTGAAGCTGACTCGGTCGGGAAACCAGGTCACCGGCTACTACTCGACGGATGGATCCAACTTCGCGGCTGTGGGCGGTGCCGTCACGCTGCCTGGGCTGGCGACCGCGCCGGATGCGGGGGTCTTCTCGACCTCCCACGATCCTTCGCGCTTCGGGGTGAATGAGTTCACCGTTCCGACGGTCCAGTAGGGCCTTGCACGCAGCCTTGGGTGCGGTCTTGCGGACCGCACCCAGGGCTGCGTTGTGCCGCCGTCGGCACGGAATCGACCCAATCGCATGGTTTCACGCGATGCCTTGCACCTGAGGTAGTTCCGGGCTGCCCATTGGGATCCTCCCGGTAGGGAGTCTGGACGTGTGCTCGCCGCTCAAGCCGTCTGTCACCGCCGTGCGGGGAATGGCGCAAGGCGAGGCCGTCCGAGTGCGATCGGACGACCCCGCCGTCAGCACACCGGTGGTCAGCTAGCCAGACGGAATCGCTGGCACTGATTCCCGAGATCTGTCCACTGGCCGATGCGAGCGCCATTGTCCAGCCGGCAGTTCCCGAGGTCGAGGGCTTTCCCGCTGTGGAGCGCGACGAAGCGAACCGCGCCGTCCGATGCAGGATCCACCCTCCAGGAGCTCCCCGGCGATCCACAAGTGGTTTGGGCGACATCCGCTCCGTCGGACGTGCTTCCTCCTGCGACTGCGAGGCAGAGTTCGGGTGCTGAAGCGGCATGGATCTGCACACCGCCACCCGGCGCCGCAGTGAACGACCAGCGCTGACATGGGCTCGCCTGCCAGTCGAACTGCTGCAGAACCGCACCGACCGCCGTCGAGCAGTTCGGGAGATCGACCGACTTGCCGCTCGCCGTCGAGGTCACCGCGACGTCTCCGACGGGTCGGAGCGTCCAGTCCTGGCAGGCGTTTCCGAGCGCCGCCCACTGACGGACTGCCGATCCGGGCGCCGTGCTGCAGTTCGCGGCGTCGAGGACGCGACCGTTGGCGCGGTTCGTGATGACCGAATAGCCTCCGTTGGAGGGCGAGGCGCTCCATTGCTGGCAGGCATTGGCGAGCCATGACCACTGTCGGGCGGCGGTGCCGTTGGCGGTTCCGCAGTTGGCAGAGTCGAGTGACTTTCCGGAGGAGGCATTCACCAGTCGGAAGAAGCCGTCGCCGGTCGAATCCCATGTCCACCGCGTGGATGCTTCTCCGGTGCACGGACCCTGTTGGAGGAGTGCCCCATCAGCGGGACTCCCGCCGGTGATGACTGCGCAGAGTCCACTGTTGCGATTCACGAGCTCCATCGACGCACCTCTGACGGCCTGCGTGCGGCCACTGCGCTCACCGCTCGGGACAGCCACATCGGTGGTTGTGGACACGGGCTGTCCGAACGCCGGTACTCCGGAGGCAGCGAACGACACGGGCTGGGCGCGACTCGTGCGACCGGTGCCGCAGCCGTCGTTCGGCCCCGCGTTCCCGTGGTACATGTTCCACACCTCGGTCCCGTCGGGAGAGGTGAAGAAGTCGTTGTGGCCTGGCCCGAACACGCCATTCGCCTTCGAGAAGACCGGTCCACTCTTGGTCCAGGACGCGGCGACCAGAGGATCTCCGCCGCCGTAGGTCAGCATGCCCAACTTGTAGTCCTCTGTCCCGCAGAAGCTCGCGGAGTAGACCACGTAGGTCTGCCCGTTCCGTTGGAGAGCCACCGGACCCTCGTTGACGGGCGAGCCGACGCGCTCCCAATCCTCGGTCGGCTGCGACAAGATCGCCGGCGCCGTCGACAGGGTCCAAGGATTCGACATGCGTGCGATGTAGTTGTTCTGCGAGCCAGGCTTGACCTCCGACCACATCATGTACAGCTGCCCGCCCAGCTCCAGGTACGAACCGTCGATGTTGAACTCGTCGGTGGGGACCGGCCGGCCTCGGTAGGTGTACGGCCCCATCGGGTCGTCGCCAGCGCTCTCCAACACGTGGAGGTGCTGCTGGGCGAACGTGTTCGTCGCCCCGATCGTGTACATGATGTACCAGCGCCAACCGTTCGGGCCCTGCAGCCGCATGAGTTCCGGCGCCCACATGGTCCCGTTCCGTCCCGGCACGGTGTCCGAGTAGACCGTCGCAGGCACGGCCGTTGCAAGCGCTGCGAGCGTAGGAGCCTTGCGGATGGTGACGCGGTTGACGTAGGTCGTGGTGGCCATGTAGTAGTTGCCGTCGGCGTATTCGATCGTGGGATCCGCGCCACTCACCAGCGGGTTCCTGAACGTCGGCTCTCCGACGGCCTCGGCCGGAGAGGACGAGACGGCGAGTGGTCCGACCAGCGACGCCACGAGAGCGACGATCATGCACAGGATGCTGTAGACGCGACGCCGCGCACGCGTCGAAGACCGTGTTCGATCGGACCGGACGTCGGCTCCGCGGTCCGCATGACTTCCATCCACGGGGCTCGTCCTGCGCTTGATTCTGTGTATCGCCATATGGGGCTCTCCTCGTCATTGAGAAAATGTGAGCGTTAACAACGCGCAGTTGGAGAGTGCCCGAGTGTGGGTTCGCACGTCAAGAGCTCCGTCCACATTGCCTACCGTCGCGTGCAGTCATCACTCACCGGACTCGAGGGCCAACCCGGATTCGCGCGTGTTTGTCGTTCCGACTCGGTCTCAGCCTTCGGCACGACCCGGCCACGATGACGAGCGACTGCGACCGCATTCCCGCAGCGCGCCGAGCAGTAGGCTCTCCGGCCGTTTCTGCTGGTGTCCACAAAAACCAGACCGCAGCCGTCACGGCCGCAGCGACCGAGGCGTTCGCCTCCCGCTTCGACCAGGAACATGGCGAGGCCGCCGGCGGTGACGGCTCTGACACGCGCGACGACATCCAGCTCGTCCGAGACGAAGTGCAGGTGCGGGCGCAACTCGCTGTGGGTGGTGACGTAGACACGGGAGACCGCCGCATCGAGAACATCATTGATTGCCGTGCATCGTGTGTCGGCCTCGCCGCTGTCGAACACTCGTCGCAGGCGACCCGTCCAGTCCCGAAGGGACGTCGAACCTGATTCGGTGACCTCGCGACGACGTATCTCATGCGTGGTGAGCACGTCGAGGAGGGCTGATCGCGACCAGTGTCGATGGGCCAAGTTCACGAGGTCCGCGGCGAGGAAGGCGCCGGTCATATTGTCATGGTTGAACTGCACTGACCCATTGCACCACAGTCGGTTCTCATGACTGGTGTGGCAACGGCGATCGTCCCGATACTCCTGCTCTTGGGAGGTGGGGCGGCCATCCGACGTTGGTTCGTCAGCGACCCGAGCTTCTGGCGCGGCCTCGAGTGGATGAGTTACCGGGTCTTCACCCCTGCCCTCTTCGTCACCTCTGTGGCGTCGACGGACCTCGGATCGGTCCCCCTCGGACCGCTTGCTGTGAGCGTCGCTGCGCCCATCCTCGTCGCAACAGGAGTGATCGTCGTTCTCCGGCGGCCGCTGCGCGCGGGCGGTCCACAGCTGACGTCACTCGTGCAAGGCTCGATCCGGATCAATACCTATATCGGGCTCGTCTTCGCCTCGTCGCTCCACGCGGCAGAGGGGACGGCGACCTTTGCTCTGGCCAGCGCGGTCGTCGTGCCCCTCGTCAACGTGATCTCCGTCAGTGCGCTGTCCAGGTTCGGTGACCGCTTAGGAGACAGCCGCAAACCGCCACTGTGGAAAGAGATGCTCGTGAACCCACTCATCCAGGGCGTCGCCCTCGGCCTCATCGTCAATCTCTCCGGGGTATCACTGCCTGGCCCGGTCTCCTCGACGATCATGCTTCTCGCAGCTCCGGCCCTCGTCTGCGGCACGCTCATCTCCGGTGCGGCGCTTCGCTGGTCATTTTCCCGACGAGACATCCTCGATATCGGCATCACGGCCACCGTGAAGCTCATCGCGCTCCCGCTCGGCGCAGTCGCCATCGCCTTCACCTTCGGGATCACCGGACCGACCCTGACGAGCATCCTGCTCATCACGGCCGTCCCTACGGCACCGTCGGCCTATGTACTCGCGTCCCGCATGGGCGGAGACGCGCGGCTTATGGCGTCCATCACCGGTGTCCAGACGGTCCTCGCTTGTGTGACCATCCCCCTGCTCCTCTCGCTCCTGAACGTCAGTTCGTGAGTGGCCGAGTGGTGGCGTGCCACAGGGCGACGAGCGGCAGGGACAACAGAATGAGGAGAGGGAAAGCCAACACGGAACTGGCCCAACCGGCGAGACCGAACACCGAGACGGTAGCAAGTCCTGACGCTGGCCTCGAAACGAACTGGATGAATGCATCGGCCCAAGCCGACCTACGCGGTTGCTTTCCGGCCATCGTCCGTGGTGCCGCCATGAGACCGATGGCCGTCAGGACGACCGTGACGGCGAGGCCGGCACCCCCACTCAGGAGCATCCAGGACTGGCCGCTCACGGCGAAGATCTGGAACGCCGCGACGGTGAGCGCGAACGCAGCGACTCCCGGACCGCTCAACAGCCAGGCAGACAGGGCTGCGCGGGGGAGTAGCGCCAACGTCGCAGACAGCCGGACTGCCCGACCGTCGTAGGACGCGGTGAATACGGCGAGTTGCAGTCCGAGAATGGGAACCACGATGAGCAGTGCAATGAAGGTGAACAGAACAGAGTAGCGCGCAAGAGACCACGCAGCGGCGGCGGCGGTGCCGAGGAGCAGTTGGACAGGGAGGTCCGTCCAGATCGCCGCCGCCGCTCTCGTGAGGGGGTTGCGGGGCACCGAAGCGAGGGCGTTGTACGTCATCCGCGCACCCCCACCGCCGCCACGCTTTCCACAAACGTCCGTTGCAGCAGAAGGAAGAGCACGAGCATCGGCAGGACCACCAGGGTGATTCCGGCGAAGACGACTGTCGGTTGTGCCGAGCCCAGCCCCGAGGAGAGGGACACCAGGCCAATCGGGAGCGTCATGTTCTCAGGCGTGTTCAAGAAGACCAGTGGTCCGAAGTAACTGTTCCACGACGCTTCGAAGCCGAGGATGGCGAGCGCAGAGAGCGCCGGCGTGGCCAACGGCAGCATGATCTGGAACAGGATACGCACGTGTCCGGCACCATCGATCCGAGCGGCTTCGTCCAGGTCGCGGGGAATGGAATTGAAGTACTGACGGAGGAAGAAGATCGCGAACACGTTGATGAGGGCAGGGAGCCAGAGGGCAGCCAGTGAGTCGATGAGGCCGATGTTGCGCATCAGAATGAACACGGGAATGAGCGTGAGCTGGCCGGGGATCATCAGAGCCGAGAGGAGGACGACGAAGACCGCTTCCTTGCCACGGAATTGCAGGCGTGAGAACGCATACGCTGCTAGAGACGCGATGATCAGCGATCCGCCGACGCTGATGACCGCGACGATGAGGCTGTTCAGCGCCATGCGTCCGAGAGGAACGACGGTGAAGACCGCCACGAAGTTGTCCAGGGTGAACGGGATCGGTATCCAGTTGGGCGGCAGCTGGAAGGCTGCTTCAGGAGCGGTCAGGCTTGACGACACAAGCCAGACGAGAGGGGCTGCCATGAGCACGATGATGAGGCAGAGACCCAGGTTGAGCAGTCCCCGTAATGCGCGTTGACCGGGTGTTCGCCGACGTGTCCGAGAGGGTCGGGTCGCACGGGCGTCGGCGCCCTGCGGGACACCGGTCTGATCTGTGGAGGATGTCATGTCTGGTCAACCCATCTGCGAAGTCCGATGAACTGCACCAGTGTGACGAGCATGATGACCACGAAGATCACCAACGCGACTGACGAGGCGTAGCCAATTTCGAACGCTTGGAAGCCGGTTCGGTAGAGATACATGACGGCGGACAACGTCGCATCGTCCGGGCCGCCCTTGGTGATGATCTGAATGGGATCGAAGATCTGGAAAGCGCCGATGAACGTCACGATGGTCGCGAAGAACAGCGTCGGTGACATGAGTGGCAGCGTGATGTGGAAGAACCGCTGGACGGCAGAGGCCCCATCGACGGTTGCGGCTTCATTGATCTCACGAGGGATGGTCTGAAGGCCGGCGAGCATGATCAGGAACGTGTATCCGATGGTATGCCAGAAGTCGATTCCGATGATCGCGGGCAACGCCCAGGCAGGATCCGCAAACCAGTTCGGTGCTGAGATCCCGATCGTTCCGAGGTAGTGGTTGAGGAGACCGAAGGCCGGGTCCAGGACGAACTGCCAGATGAGCGCGACTGCTGCCCAGGAGATGAGGAACGGGAAGAAGACTGCAGAGCGCACAAGGTATCCGAGCACTTTGTTGATGCCGGAGTTCACGGCGAGTGCGAGGAGCAGGCCGCCGACGAGGTGGGTCACCATCGAACCGAGGCTGAAGAGAAAGGTGTTCCCTAGCGCGCGGAGGACGAGCGGATCTGTAGCGAGGGCCTGAAAGTTCTCCAGACCCGCGTATTCGGGCGGAGTCAGGAGGTCGTAGTGGAAGAAGCTCAGGATGAACGCCGCGATGAGTGGTCCGAGGATGAACACCAGGAACAGCAGCATCGCGGGCCCGATGAAGGCGGCCGCGGTCCAGCCGTTGCGTCGGCGGTGACGCCGTACGGGTGGAGATGAGGGAGTCCCCACCCGTACGGCAGCTGGAGAAGCGCTCACGACACCAGCCCCTCCAGCTTCTTCTGAGCGTCACGGAGGGCGGTGTCAGCCGACTTCGCGCCGGTCACCCCCTGTGACCAAGCCTCCTCGACGATGCGAGCAAACTCGGTGGAGCGATCCGGCGCGGGGAGCGGCACCGCGGTGGGCAGCTGTTCATACAGCAGCGTGGAGTTGGAAGGTGCGTCCTTCGTGAAAAGCGGGCCCGTGGTGATCGAGACGCGGGCAGGGACGAAGGAAGCACCTCCTGTCGTGATCGCCTCCCCGTACTCCTTCGACATGAGGAACTTGATCAAGGTCCACGCCGCCTCCTTGTTCTTCGACCCCTTCAGGATCGGCCAACCCTCCCAGCCGACGACTGTCCCTTCAGTCTGGTTCCGAGGCCAGGGACGCAGGGTGACCTGGTCTGACATCTTCAAGTCCTGGAAGGCGGCAGTCGGCCAGCGTCCGCCGCCAAACGTGGCCAGCTTGCCCTTCTGCATCTGCGATGCGGCGTCGAAGGTCCCGCCGGGCTTCGGCACGAGTTGGTCGACGACCAGAGACCGGACGAACTCGAGCGCCTCCACAGCCTGCGGGGTGTAGAAGGTCGGCTTCGTCCAGTCCGCGTCCATGGTGCTGGCACCGTTGTTGACGAGCCAGGGCATGACATCGATGAAGTATCCGCTTCCAGCGGTGCCGATGAACGCACCGGTTTTACTCTTCAGTGTCTGCCCGGCGGCGCGGAACTCGTCCCAGGTCCAGCCGGCGTCCGGAAGTTCGATTCCGGCCTGCGAGAGCACCTTCGTACTCACCTGCAGCGCCATCGTGTTGTAGCCGGTCGGCATGTAGTAGGTGCGACCGTCGGGCGAGCCGTAGGTGTTCAACCATTCACGAAGCTGCGGCGGCGTGTCGGCGTAGTACTCGTCGACCAGCGACCGGTCCTTGCTGATGAACGAGTCGAGTGGCTCGAGGACATCTCGTGATGCGAACAGCCGCTGGCCCTCGGTTGCGACCTGGATGACATCGATCTGCTGCCCGCCGGCAATCCGTGTCGAGACGGTGTTGAGGAAGTCCGCCCAAGTGTCGGCCGCGATCGCCAGCGCTTGAAGTTGAATGCCCGGATATTGCTTCGAGAACGCCGCGAAGAGACGGTTGTACGTCTTCTGGGCCTCCGCGTCTCCGTAGACGACGAAGACCAGCTTGCCCGAGGTCGGGCCGTTCGGGCCGGCTCCTGGGGCACATGCTGCCAAGGAAACGCCGGTGACGGAGAGGAGCGCCGCGGCGCCCATCCCCCGGAGCAGGGTCGCCCGGCTGATAACCGGGCCGCCAGTGATGATGTCCATGAAATCTCCTTTGATCGATGGTGGTTCGAATGACGGGTCAAGCGGTGGCGTTGCGGTGCCAGAGCCGACCGTCGAGCTCCCAAGCGAGCCCAGGCGCCGGCGTTTCGACGGCTCCTGCTCCATGGGCGAGTGGCAGCGCGATCTGGCAGATCGTCACGGAGTGGGGTTCGAGGTTGACGACGCCGTGGTGGAAGCCAAGTTGGCGCTCGATAGGGACGACTGCGTCCGGCCGGTCGACATCATTGAAGGCGTCGACGTTGGGACCCGACAGGACGGTGGATGGGAAGGTGCCGTCCACGGGGACTCCCCCGATCGAAAGGGTGACCTGCAGGTCTTCGACAGGCTCACGGTTGATGAGCACGATCGACAGCTGACCGGTCGCTTCGTCGATCGTTGCAAGGTGATCGAAGACCGGGATGTCGGTTCCCGGGAGCTCTCGGGACTGAGCGCTACTGGTCAGAGCGCGATCGCCGAGGAGAGTGGCATACATGGACATCACATGGAATGTCGTGCGGCGCACGACGCCATCGGCATGGACGTACAGGGGACCTCGAGTGTTCACACTGGGCGCGATGTTCGCCATTGACACGATGTCCGCGTTACGAAGACACGTGTTGAAGAAGCTTGCCGAGAAGAGGGCGTCGGCAACCGTGTAGGTCGAGTTCAGGTCGTTGCGGTCTCGTGCTGCGAGCTTCTCGGGTGAGTTGCCGTTCGGGTGATGCCATCCTCGAAGGTTCCACTCGTCGAACGCGATTGAGATCTTCCCCGTGAGGCCGGCGGCCCCGATGATCTCGCGAGTGCGCTGAATGTCGTCCTGCGGAGCGACAGACTGTGCGATCGAGGTCAGGTAGTCGGAGGGCTCATCGACCTGGGACAACTTGTCCCAGTAGCCGTGGATCGACAAAGTGTCGAGGAACTGACCCGCTTCGTTGAGTAGCGGAAGCATCCAGTCCAGGTCGGCTCGAGCGGCGGTGAGGAGAATGAGGTCCTCGTCCACGTGGCGCATCATCTTTGCTGACTCCGCAACCAGCCGCGACCACTCGTGAGCGTCCTTGGCCCCGATCTCCCAGTCACCGTAGTTTTCGTTGCCGATACTCCAGTAGCGCACATCGAAGGGGCGCTGGTCGCCATGTGCTGCTCGGAGATCTGACCACTTCCCGGACCCGGCCGGGAGGTTCGTGTATTCGACCCAGTCGCTCATCTGCTCGGCAGTGCCGGTTCCAGCGTTGGTGCAGATGTAGGGTGCAGCACCGATTGCCTCGCACCACGCGATGAACTCCTTCGTTCCGAAGGTGTTGGGGTCGGTGACGCGCCACGCCTTATCGTAGAAGGGCACGCGGTCCGGTCCCACTCCGTCGACCCAGTGGTATCCGGATACGAAGCAGCCTCCGGGCCAACGAACGACCGAGGGCCGCAGCTCGCGCATCGCCTCGATGACATCGAGGCGGAATCCGCGCTCGTCGGTCAGCTGCGAGCCCGGTTCGAAGATCCCTCCGTAGACCTGCCGGTGGAAGTGTTCGATGAAGTGCCCGAAGATGTCCCGGGAGTACGTCGTTGGCGTTGACGCCAGGCTGATGTCGGCTCGGGCTGAAGTGGTCATCGATGAAGTTCTCCTGATTCTGTGAGCCCGTCCGCAGCGACGGGACTGATGGCAGCACTCTATTGGCGTGATGGAACATGCCGCAACAAAGCGTCCTGTTCTTGTTTGTTTTTTTTGGACAGCGTGTTTAGATGAGGGACACCTTTCGACCGAGAAGAGTTACATGTCGAACCTGAATTCAGCCAAAGCTGCTGGCGCCGCGAGCGTTGCGACGATGCGTGATGTGGCAGCGCGGGCCGGCACGAGCGTTTCAGCGGTGTCTCTGGTCCTCAACGGCAAGGGCGGCGTCTCCGATCGACGTCGTTCGGCGATCCTGCAGGCCATAGAGGAGATCGGATACGTCCACGTGCAGCGGCCGCGTGAGGCGGCGCGAAAGCTCACGGTCGGGCTCGTCATGGAAGCCATCTCTCCGGAGGCGGCGAAGGACGGCTTCATGGCGCAGGTCGTCTCGGGCGTCGAGCAGGGACTCAGAGAGCACGGCATGCGGATGTTGCTTCAACTCTGTCGAGTCGGCGACGATCCGATCCGCGACCTCGCTTCGATGTCCGGAGGCGGCCTCGACGGCGTCATCCTGGCCAATGGAGGTGATGTCGACGGCGATGTGGTCAGGCGCGTCGTTCGGAGTTCGATACCGGTCGTACTTCTGGAGAACTACCTCGAGGACGACGCCAGCACGCATGCCGTGACGGCCGACAACTTCACGGCGGGGCACCTGAGCACGTCCCACCTGCTGGATCTCGGCCATCGCCGTATTGGAATGCTCCTCGGATCCAGACGATATGTGAGCCTCCGAGACCGGATGTACGGATATCAGGCGGCGCTTTCAGATGCCGGCTTGACTCCCGACCCTGGGCTCATGCCTCGTCAAGAACCGGGTGACGTCCTTAAGGGCTATCGCCAGACCGTGCAGCTCTTGGCGCTGTCTGAACCGCCGACTGCCATCTATGCCGTGAGCGACAAGAGCGCCTTTGGTGCGTATCAGGCGATCGCAGAAGCAGGACTGCGCATTCCAGAGGACATCTCGATCGTCGCGACCGATGATGTCCACCAGAGCCAGCTCATGTCGCCCCCACTCACGACTTATCACATCCCGACGTTCGACCTCGGTCGAGCAGCCGCTCGGACGATGCGCTTCCTCATCGAGCGTTCTGAGGACAGCGCCGGAGAAGTCGTCAGTCCTGCCCGCACCGCGCTCCTCGGCTCCCTGATCGTGCGGGCTTCGACCCGAAAGCTCTGACGGTCGGGCTCAGCAGTGAACATGGCGAGCCCGCGCCCGTTCCGTGAGTCACTCCTTCATCGCAGTGGGGACGACGACCGACTTGACGCTGGATGGATCTGTCGATGCCGCTAGAAGAGCGCTCTCCACGTCGTCGAGCGAATGCCTGCTCGTCACGAGCGGCGCAAGTCGCACCTTCCCGGTCGAAGCGAGTTCTATAGCGAGCGGCCAGGTGTGTGCATAGCGGAACGTCCCGGTCACCATGAGCTCTCGATGCTGGATCACCGATACCGGGAGCGTGACATCGTCCATCCCCATCCCAACGAGGACCACCCTTCCGCGAGGGTGCACCGCTAGCACCCCGCTGACGATCGCCGATGGAGCTCCGGATGCATCGATGAAGACATCTGCGAAGGGCGGCACTCCCTCGAGCGCGGCGGGGACCATGCCGCGGACCTCGGCGTACTCCTCCGCGAAATCTCGGCGGCTCCGCCGGGGGTCTGTCACCGACACCTCGGCTGCTCCGAATGCGAAAGCGACCTGCGCGATGAGCAGCCCGATCGGTCCAGCGCCAGCGATGAGTACCCTCGAGCCGGCCGTGATTCGTCCAGTGCGGCATGCGTAGATCGCGACCGAGAGCGGCTCGAGCAAGGCGCCCTCCTCGAGCGTCATGGCGTCGGGGAGACGGTATGCGAAATCATCGGGAATGACGGCGAACTCGGCGAACGAGCCGTGGATTGGGTAGGCACCATAGAATTCGATGTCCGAGCATTGGTTGTAATCGCCGTTCCGGCAATGATCGCAGCGACGACACGGCCGCTGTGGCTCGATAGACACCCGTTCCCCGATCCTGGCTCGATCAACCTCAACACCGACGTCGACGATCACCCCCGCAGTCTCGTGACCGAGAATGATCGGTCCCTCGACGACCAGATCACCGATCCGTCCGGCCTGATAGAAGTGAGTATCGGATCCGCAAACTCCGACTGCTTCCACTCGCACGAGTACGTCCCGGGAGCCGACGTCTGGGACACGGACTTCTTGCACCTCCAGCTGTCGCGGTCCAGTCAGCACGCTTGCGCGCATCCGCCTTACTTCGTGCTCCTTCGTACCTGCCTGGTCGGTCATGTGGTTTCCATTTCGTCGAGTGTGCGTTCCACACGGTAGGACGGTTCGCCGAACCGGGGTTTGTCACCGCTCATGTGAGCGGCTATCGGAGAAGTTCGCGGGCCGTCGGGCCGTCGGTCACAAGCGAGGACACCATGTCCGACAGCAAGGCCGCCCTGATGGCGCGCGCCTTCCCCGGCCCGCCCGCGACCGCGATGACCGAGCGCGCGCGAGCGAGCTGTGCCACGGACACGGCGATCGCGACCGGCGCCAGGTCCTCCGAGAGTCGGCCATCGCCGAGAAAAAGCGTCGCGCCCACCTCCCCAAGCACTCCGGTTTGCAGGATGCGTCGGCGCAACTCCTCATCGGCCAGAGTCTCGAACAGCTGGGATTGGGGAGGATCCCAGCTGCCGATGGTGACGATGGCGATATCGAGATCGTCCAGCTTCGCGAGGCTCCGGCGGTTGATCGGGCGGCTGCGCATCGCGGCCGCGATTGTTGGGTCCGGGAGGGTCAGCGGTGAGTGCAGCAGATGGGCAGAGCCCCCGGAGGCTCGCGCCATAATGTCCGGTATCGCTTGATCCGACGCGGGATCGGGGGCGGCGATGCCCGTGAGCTGGACCACATCGCAATGCGGAAGGCCGCGGGCGGACAGAGCGACGTCGAGCATCGATCTCCCCACGGACACGCCGAGAAGGTCGCCGTCTCGGAGTTCGTCCCGCAGAACTTGCGCGGCCACTGGCCCGAGGGCGCTCCGGACCGTCTTTGCGTCCTGAGCCGTCACTTGCACGACCGAGGCCGAGGCCAGGCCGAATTGCTCCTTAATCGCACTGGAGAGTTCCCAATCAACGCCGCCCGGCATGCTGATCTTCACGTCGACGAGCCCGTTCTCGTAGGCCTCGTCGATGAGCCTCGCAACGCGGAACCGGGACATCCCCAGTTCGCTTGCGATGGTGACCTTGGAAGCACGGTCGACAAGAAACCGCTTCGCCGCATAGGCCGACTCGGTCTGTCGCAACAGTGCCATGACGTTCGTCTGCGTTCGCTCGGTACCGGGCCTCGCCTCACACCAACTTGATGGCAGTCCAGGACACGGCGGGGAGCGTGACGCGGAGGACCGAGTCTTCGATCCGGGTGGTCACGTTCGGGTGCGGGACCATCCGGTCCTGATGTTCAAGTGTGTTGGACGCCGAGACATCTTCGTCCGAGACGGTCTGAGTCGACTCGACATGGCTGCAGCCGCAGCCGTCCAGTGTGAGCTCGACGTCGACCTCATCGGTGAGGGAACGGTTGACCAGAAACACGGACCCGCTGCCTGTGGACTCGTCGAAGGTGACTGCCGCATCGACCGTACGAACGGTTCCGTACTTCTCGGTGTCATAGGTCGGTGTTTCGAAGGTGGTTCGCAGTGTGCGTCCGGTGGCGAGCGCAGACGTCGCCGCGAACGGGTAGAAGATCGTTTGGCGCCAGGCTGGCCCTCCGGGCTCGGTCATGATGGGAGCGATCACGTTCACCAACTGTGCGAGCGATGCTGCCTTGACCCGGTCAGCATGATTCAGAAGAGAGATCAGTAGGCCACCGAGGACAACCGCATCGAGGACCGAGTAACGGTCCTCCAGGAGGCGGGGTGCCTCCGGCCACTGGTCGGGAGCCGTGATCTTCTCTTCCTGGTTGAATCGGGCGCTATACCAGACCTTCCACTCGTCGAATGAGATCATGATCTGCTTGGTGCTCTTGCGGGCGCCGGCAACGGCGTCCGCTTGTGCCGCGACTGCCTCGATGAACCGGTCCATCTCCACGGCAGAAGCGAGGAATGTCGCCGCGTCGCCGTCCGTCTCCTCGAAGTAGGCATGGGCGGAGATGAAGTCGACGTCATCGAACGTCTCGGACAGGACCGCGTGTTCCCAGGCGCCGAACGTCGGCATACGCGCGTGGGACGAGCCGCACACGACGAGCTCGAGCGACTCGTCGAACTGCCTCATCGCGCGCGCGGTTCGGGCCGCGACCTTTCCATTATCCGTTGCGTTGCGGTGGCCGAGCTGCCAGGGGCCGTCCATCTCGTCTCCGAGGCACCACATCCGAATGGCATGCGGTTTCCGGTGCCCGTTGGCGATTCTTGCATCTGCGAGTTCGGTGCCTGAGCGGTGGTTCGAGTATTCCAGCACGTTCAACGCCTCTTCCACGCCGCGCGTTCCGAGGTTGACCGCGTACATCGGCTCAACGTCGGCTTCTGCCGCCCAATCGATGAACTCATCGAGGCCGAACTGGTTCGTCTCGGTCGAATGCCAGGCGAGGTCGAGCCGACGTGGCCGTTGCTCTTTCGGGCCGACCGCATCCTCCCAGCAGAAGCCTGACACGAAGTTGCCTCCTGGGTAACGGACGGTCGTAACCCCGAGTTCCTGGACCAGGTCGAGCACATCGCTTCGAAAACCTCTCTCGTCGGCGAGTGGGTGTCCGGGTTCTAGGACTCCGTCGTAAACGCAGCGACCGAGGTGCTCGATGAACGATCCGAAGAGACGTCTGTCGATCTCGCCGATGGGATGGGTCTGGGACGTCGTGAGGAGCGCGCGCTGACGGGATGTCATCGGGGTGTCCTTTCCGCTGCGGCTGAGCAGCAACGGCACAGAACATATCTCGGAACAAAAAAGAACACAACGCTCAATTTCAGGGCTGTGCGTGCTCGATTTCCGTATCGCTGACGGGCCTGCCCGTGGTTCCCGCGGCACCCGTGCATTTGCGGCCGGCGGTCGCCGAGGTGCGGGTATATCGACGACGACGAGTGTGCTGTGAGCGCTCTCATCGGTGGACCGGGGTCCCCTGTCCTGCAGTCAGTTGACTTAAACCCCCCACATGGTGCACATTGTGATCCGGTTGATAGCGCTCACAATTCATGAGCGTTGGTGACGGACGACGCCGTCCGACTTCCGTCAGGAGGGTGCCCCCGCACCCGGACGGTCAGCTGCTCTGGCGTGCTCGGCACGCGAAGAGATGCAGCATCTGAGTGCGGCATTGTGGCTGCGCTTGGCCGCGACTCGAGATCGAAGGAGCTCTCCGTGTCACTCTTCCGTCGTTTCCTCCTCGCAGCGGCATGTCTGCTGTTCGTCCTATCCGGCGCACTGGTCGCGCCGACGTCACCCGCAGACGCCATCGGCGAGGCGACGTTCACGAACCCCGTTCTGCCCGACGGAGCCGATCCCACGATCGAGTTCTTCGACGGGAATTACTACCTCGTCGCCACCACCTGGGACAACCGGGTCGTGATGCGCAAGGCGCCCGCGCTCGAGGGGCTGAAGACCGCTGCCCCAGTCACGGTCTATTCGGACACCACCGCCGGGCGCAACGCCAACATGTGGGCGCCCGAACTCAAGCGTCTCACCGGCCCGAACGGTCCGCGCTGGTACCTGATGTACACCATGGGCGCAGCCGGGACGTTCGACCGCCAGCACCTGCAGGTGATCGAGAGCGCCGGCGACGACCCGACCGGTCCGTACACCTACAAAGGACAGCCGATTCCGACGAACGATTGGAACATCGACGGCTCGTACCTGGAGCTGAACGGCGAGTTGTTCGTGACCTGGTCCATGTTCTCCCCGGAGCCGAATCGCCTGCAGAGCAACTACATCGCGAGGATGTCGAACCCGTGGACGGCCACCGGCCCGATCAACATCCTGTCCCAGCCGACGGCCGACTGGGAGCGCATCGGTATGCCGGTGAACGAAGGCCCAGTGCCGCTGCAGAAGGACGGAAAGACGTGGATCGTCTTCTCGGCCAGTTCCTGCGGTACCGAGGATTACCAGCTCGGAACGCTGAGGTACACCGGCGGTGATCCGGTGCTCGCAGCATCGTGGAACAAAAGTGCGGGTCCCGTCTTCTCGAAGGCGAATGGCGTCTTCGGCCCCGGGCACAACGACTTCTTCACCTCACCCGACGGCACCCAGACGTGGAACCTCTATCACGGCAACACCAGGGCCGACGGTGGATGCGCTCGTCAGCGTTCGGCGCGGGCGCAACAGGTGACGTGGAATGCGAGTGGCGAGCCGGACTTCGGGACGCCGATCGCCACCGGCACGCCCATTGCGGTGCCCTCCGGTGAGCGCGGGCCGGTCAGCGCCAGTGTCGAAGGCGCGTCCTTCGAAGTCGTGAACCGCAACAGCGGCCTGTGCCTGACGGTCGCGGGCGGCTCGACCGTCGACGGCGGCAACGTGGTGCAGGGAGCCTGCGCGAACAGCGCAACCGCCGCGTCCAGTTGGGTCATGGATTCGACCGCGGACGGCGCGTACCGTTTCGTGAACGCCTCGACCAACAAGGTCCTCGATTCCGCGAACTGTGGAACCGCGGACGGAACTGACGCCCGCCAATGGGCCTGGCTGGCGAACACCTGCCAGGAGTGGCTCCCCGCCCCGGCATCGGAGGGCTACCTCAACATCGCGAACCGCGCCAACGGCAAGATGCTGGACGTCGCGAACTGCACGACGGCCGCAGGGGGAGAGGTGAGGCAGTGGAGAGCGCTCGGCAACGCCTGTCAGCAGTGGTCGATCCGCCCGGTCGGACCGACCCAGATCCTCAGCGTCCCGACCGGCAAGTCCTTCGACGTGCCGAACTGCGACACGGCGATCGGCGCGACCCTCCAACAGCATCAGTATCTGGGATCGCCCTGCCAGACCTACACCTTCAGTTCCGACGTCGGTGGCGCGGTGCGCATCCACCCGGCCTCGGCACCAGCCTTGTGCCTCGCCGTGAGTGGCGGATCCACTGCTGACGGCGCCGGCCTGGTACAGGAGGCCTGCGGGACCGCATCATCCTGGCGCCTCACGCCACTCTCGGACGGCTCCATACGGTTCGTGTCGGCACTCACCGGGAAGTCGATCGACCTCGCCGACTGCGCAGCCGGTGACGGCGCGCGGCTGCAGCAATACAGCACACTCGACAACGCGTGCCAGCGATTCACCATCAAGTGATTCGTCCCACCAACCCACCTCACGATGACGAAGGAGTCACCCTGTGAACATCCCCCCTCTCGCGCAAGCACCTTCCTCGCTCTCCCGCCGCACGCTGTTGATCGGAGCGGCAGGGCTGACGGCGGGACTGGCGCTACCCGCTCTCGGTGTCGCCGGTGCCGCCGTCGCCGCACCGGCACTCCTGCCGCTCGGAGCACAGAACCCGCTGATCCGGCAGCGGGCCGATCCGCACATCAACCGGCATCCCGACGGTCGCTACCTCTTCACCGCGTCGGTCCCCGAGTACGACCGGATCGTCCTTCGGGCCGCACCATCATTGGCCGGGCTCGCCACCGCGACTGAGCGCACGCTCTGGGTCCGGCCGCCGAGCGGGACGATGGGCGGGTATATCTGGGCGCCCGAGATCCATCAGGTGGGCGGCCGGTGGTACATCTACTTCGCAGCCGGCGACGCCGGCGAACCCTTCCGCGTCCGCCCGTACGTGCTCCAGGCGGATGGCCCCGACCCTATGACCGCCAACTGGAGCGTGCGGGCACGGATCCTCACCCAGTTCGACACGTTCTCCCTGGACGCCACGACCTTCTCCCACAACGGCCGCCAGTACCTCGTGTGGGCTCAAGGGGAGCCCGGCATCGACTCCGGGAGCAATCTCTACATCTCGGAGATGTCCGACCCGTCGACCCTCACCGGACCCCAGACCCGCATCTCGGTTCCGACGGCATCATGGGAGACCCGCGGGTTCAAAGTCAACGAAGGCCCGTCGGTCATCATCCGCAACGACCGGGTATTCATCAGCTTCTCTGCGAGCGCAACCGACGCGAACTACTGCCTCGGGTTGCTGACGGCCAACGCCTCAGCCGATCTGCTCTCGGCAAACTCATGGTTCAAGTCGTCAGGACCGGTGTTCGTGTCGAACGATGCCACGAGCCAGTACGGACCCGGTCACAACTGCTTCACGACCGCGCCGGACGGGCGTGGTGGGGAGATCGACGTGCTGGTCTACCACGCGCGTGAGTACCGGGACATCCCGGGAGATCCGCTGTTCGACCCGAACCGCCACGCGAGGGTGCAGCGCCTGTACTGGAACGCCGACGGCACCCCGGACTTCGGCATCCCCGTCGCCGCCGGAATCCTGCCCTCGCGCCTGCGGTCTCACAACTTCCCTGACCGTTTCGTCCGTCACGCCAACTACGTCGGTCGCCTCGACGCCGCGCCCAAACCCAGTGTCGACTCCTGGTTCCGCGTCGTCGAGGGCCTCGCTGGTGGGAACTCGCTCGAGTCGGCGAACTTCCCGGGCCACTATCTACTCGCAGGCCCCTCGGGAGTCTCGTTGGCCAGATCCAACAACACACCGACGTTCGCGGCCGCGGCATCGTTCACGCTTCGTGCAGGGCTTGCGGACGCCGCCAAGACGTCCTTCGAGTCCATCGCCACACCCGGAGCCTACCTCCGGCACCGCGACTATCGCCTGTACGTGGAGCGGGTGAGCGGCACGGTCGGCGCGGCGGATGCGACGTTCGCCATCGACTGACCGGGGGCTTCGGAACACGACGCGCTCTCGACCCGCCCCCGCTCGATCACGCAACTCCTTGGAAGGAACCAGCATGCTACCACTTCACACTCAGGACGTTCGGCGACAGCGCCAGCACACCGGACATCTGCCGACCAGGCTGCGCCGAGGATCCCTCCTCGCGCTCGCCAGCAGCGTCGCGATACTTGCTGGCCTCGTGACAGCCGGAAGCCCGGTATCCCCGGCAGCAGCTGCGGACGCCGATGCGGCCTACGTCATGACCTACTTCCGGGAGAGCCTCGACGGCACCGGGAACTCCAACAACGTCCATCTGGCCGTAAGTCTCGATGGCAGGCAGTGGCAGGCACTCAACGACAACCGGCCGATCCTCGACCCGACGGCGGGTACGGGCGGAATTCGCGACCCGTTCATCCATCGACTGCAGGACGGCACCTGGGTGCTCCTCGCGACAGATCTCGAGGTCGGTGTGCCCTTCGGCCAAGCGAATCCCAACCTGCATGTCTGGACATCGCCCGACCTCGTCACCTGGTCGGCCGATCGGTTGCTGAGCGTGAACTCGGCGAACCCCGGGTCATACACCTGGGCGCCGGCGGTCCATTGGGACCCCGTTCGCCAGCAATACGGGATCACCTACTCCGCCTCGCCGGCAGGCGGGCCAGAAGGCGTCATCATGGTCTCCTACACCACCGATTTCCGGACGGCATCACCGGCTGTCCGCTTCTTCGACAACGGAGGGCGGGGCGGTGTGATCGACTCCGACGTCGTGACGGGTGTCGGGGGCCAGAACTACCTCTACTATCGAGGGCCGAACCCCGACGCAGGCCTCATGGGGGCGAGGTCGTCCACGCTCGAGCCAGGCAGTTTCCGTCAATATTCGGAGGCCCCGAACCTACCCGGATGTGCTGAGGCTCCCACACTGGTGCGGTCGTTGACCGACCCTGGTTCCTGGACGTTGTGGGGTGACAACTATTGCCCCAACAGCACGTTCGTCAACTGGCAGGGCGACATCACGACTGGAACATGGAACGCCGTCAGCAGTGCCGACTTCACCGCACCGCTCGGGTCGAAGCACAACAGCATCAAGCCGATCGCCCGTGCCGACTATGATCGCTTGCTCGGACGCTTCGGCGGATCGCAAAGCGAGCGACTGAAGTCGTTCAACTACCCCGGCTCGTACGTCAGGCATGCGGGTCTCAAAGCCCGTATCGATGCGGTTCCGTTCGACCCTCAGGCTGACTCGCAGTGGCGGATCGTCGCTGGATTGTCGGACCCCTCGGCGGTCTCGTTGGAGTCCGTGAACTACCCGGGGCATTTCCTCCGTCACTCGGGATTCAAGCTGGTGCTGGCGTCGAACGACGGGACAGCCGGCTACCGCGCAGACGCAACCTTCACGAGAGTCCCGGGGCTTGCCGACGCCGGGTGGGACTCCTTCAGGTCGGTGAACTACCCGGATCGCTACATCCGTCACATCAACGGTCAACTGGAGCTCACGCGGATCTCGACGGTACTTGATCGAGCGGATGCCACGTTCGACGTCGTCTACTGATCGCCAGTTTCTCCGTCGGAGTAATCTCCGACCACTCAGCGCGGCCCGCTCGGGAGATCGACGGGTCGCGCTGAGGAGTCTGGTGAGCTCTGAGGCGACTCGAGGATGGTGTCGCCACCTCAGTGGTCCCGCCTCCTGAGCCGCGCCAGACATCGGCGAAGTGATTCGGCGTATCCCGAGATCTCCTCGACGAACGTGGGGTCCGGCACGTCATCGTTCCTCGGAGGTGATCCCAATCCGATGAGGATGATGAGTCCAGAGAGGGCGATGAGCTGAGTGAGAACCAGGAGTATGGAGATGCGACTCCCCTCCCCGTCCGACTCGCGGTGGACGCCGAACAACTTCTACATATTGTAGAGGATGGCGAGGGCTGCGATCAGGACGCTCAACCGCCCGCAACCAAGAGCCGACGGCCAGCGGCACTCAGTCGCTTCGCCGGCAACTGGAGGAGCCGCTCGGATCTCACGGCCGTTCCGGCACTTCCGCTCAGCTCCGCAACGCGTGCGAGAGCAGCGGCCACCTGATCGCTCCCGCAGACGCGAGCCGCGCTGTCGTCTGCGATGAGTTCAATCAGCAGGTTGGTGGAACGCTTGAACTGTGTCGCGCCGCGGACGGTCGGGAGACAGGCTGAGTTGAGTAGAGCGAGGCGCTTGGCGAATGCATGCCGATGTCTGACATGAGCGCGCTCGTGTTCGATGACGGCCCGCAGCTCCCAAGGGGTGAGTGCATACTCCAGGCGCGACGAGACGATCACCTCCGGTCGACGTCCCGGTGTCGTGCAGGCGACCGGCAGGGAGGAGTCGATGTACCTCACGGTGAGGTTGCCGACGTGTTCCACGCGCGCGAAGCCTGATCCAAGCAATTCCGAGAACGATGCCTCGGCCTCACGGTCAAGCTCGAAGAGCGGCTCTGCTCTCGCGAAGACCAGCGCGATCAATCCGCCGACAGTCCCTAGCGCCAGCCATGCAGCCAGGACGATAACCGTCGGCTCCAGGACATTGGTCCGACCGTCGGGTACAGCGGTGTGGACTCCGACAGCAAGAACGACCGCAACGACCATGCTGATGAGAGCTGCCGCTATGCCGCTGAGGAAAGCGCCATGCCAGAGCAAAAGTGCCGTCCGTGGAAATCGAAGTCGCCACATTCCCCGTGTGAGGACGAGCGGAGCCATGACGATCGTGAGAGCGGCATAGCCCAACAAGGCGAGAACGAGGAACATCGCTCAGGTCTGACGGCGTGAGCGGCGTGCTTTGGCGTCGAGCGCTGACCGGAGGAGCTCCACGTCGTCGTCATCGAGGTCTCCAGCGAAGTGCACGAGCGCAGCGGATCGATCGCCGACCCCGGTCAAAGCACTCAGCATGGCGTCTGCGGCGTACCCGGATTCACTGGTGCTGGCGGTGAAGCGGTTCCCTTTCGGCCCGTCCGCCTCTCGTAGGACACTCCCCTTCAACCGCAGCCGTTCGAGCACGGTCAGCAGCGTGGTTATCGCGGGCTGCTTCTCGGGGAAACGTTCCTGGATCTCGCGCACGCGCAGCGCCTCGTCACTCTCCCAGAGGATCCTGAGCACCGTGTTCTCCAGCTCGCCGCGCCCTCGTAGACGTTCTCCCGCCATGAGTCCTCCGTCGCTCGTTCGCCAAGCCATTCTATATTTCTCAAAGCGGCCCGTCCGGTATGGGACGGGCCACATCCGTCAGATCACACCAGCTCCGGCAGCGTTCTGCTGACCACGAGCGGACGGTGCGACCCCCCGCTCAGGCCTGGTCGGGGGAGTCGGCTGGTAATTCCGCAGCCGCAGACTGTTCGAGATGACCAGGATCGACGAGACGCTCATTGCGGCCGCGGCGATCAGTGGGTTGAGCAGACCAGCTGCCGCGATGGGGATAGCCGCCAGGTTGTAGCCGAACGCCCAGATGAGGTTGCCCTTGATGGTGCTCAGTGTCTTCCGGGACAGCTGGACCGCATCGACGACGACACCGAGATCATCACGCACGAGGATGATGTCCGCCGACTTCATCGCCACGTCGGTGCCTTCAACCATGGCGAGGCCGAGATCTGCGGTCGCGAGCGCCGCTGCGTCGTTGATGCCATCACCCACCATCGCGACGACGTTTCCCTCCTCTTGGAGTCGACTGATCGTGGCCGCCTTCTCAGTCGGGAGGACCCCGGCGATCACCTCGTCGACACCGACGAGCGCGCCGACCCGCTCCGTCGCAGTCGTCGCGTCTCCACTGAGGAGGATGGTTCGGAGTCCGAGGTTCCGGAGTCGATCAATCGTCGGTCGAGCGGAGCGCTTGATCTCATCCGTCAGCACGAATCGTGCAGCAGTCGTGCCGTCGATGACGACGTACACGGCTGTGTGTTCCGGGTCACCGATCGGCAGGTCATCGAGGCTCGCTCCGTGTGCGCGTACGAGCTTCTCGCTCCCGACAAGGACCTCCTTGTCGTTGACCCTCCCGCGGGCACCCAGCCCTGCGAGCGTCTCATAGTCGGTGACGTCGAGATGATGAGCGCCGAGTCCATCGGCGTACTCCACCAGCGCTTTCGCGATCGCATGCTCCGATGCGGATTCGACGGACCGTGCCATGGCGAGAACCTCACGTTCCATGTGAGAGCCTGCGATCACGGCGTCGGCAACACGCATTTGGCCCGTCGTCACCGTTCCGGTCTTGTCGAAGACGACGGTGTCGATTCGCCCACTTGCTTCGAGTGCGTCCTGTCCCTTGATGAGGATTCCGATCTGGGCCCCTCGACCGACGCCGACCATGAGCGCGGTGGGGGTTGCGAGGCCGAGAGCGCACGGACAAGCGATGATGAGGACCGCAATGGCCGTGCCGAAGGCGTCTCGAGGTGCTGCTCCGAACGCAAGCCACGCAAATCCGACGACGAGTGACAGTGAGATGACCGCAGGAACGAAGACGGTGATGATCCGGTCGACGAGTTTCTGTACTCGGGCTTTTCGTTCCTGGGCCTGTTCAGCCAGCGACGCCATCTGTGCCAGCTGCGTGTTGGTTCCCACGGAGGTCGCTTCCACTGTCAGTCGGCCAGAGGTGTTGATCGTGCCGCCGACGACGGGGGATCCCTGGACAACCTCTATCGGAACCGGCTCGCCAGTCATCATGCTGGCATCGACGACACCGGAACCGGCGACGACGGTGCCGTCCGCGGCGATCGTCTCGCCGGCGAGGACGATGATCGTGTCGCCCTTGCGTAGCTCGATGGTCGGGATGACGTGTTCCACGCCAGATCTCAGCACTCTCGCCTCCGTGGCGGCCAAGTTGCCGAGTGCTGAGAGGACGTCGCCCGCCCGTCGGCGCGAACGCGTCTCGAAGTATCGACCCGCGAGTTGGAAAGTCGTCATGCCTGCCGCAACGTCCAAGTAGATCGAGTCCGCCCCGGCCGGGGTCATCCCGAATCCGAGCCAATAGCCTGGCTCGTCCGATCCGCCGATGAGGAGAGTCGTCACCGCCCATCCGAAGGAGGCGACGATGCCGAGCGATACCAAGGTGTCCATGCTCACGGTGCCATGGCGCAGATTTCTGATCGTGGCACGGTGGAATGGCAATGCGCACCAGAAGACGATGGGCAACGCCAGCAAGATGCAGACGAGCTCCCACAGGGGAAATCTCAGATCGGGGACGAGGGCCAGGATGATGGTCAGGTCGCAGAGGGGGATGGTGAGTATCGCGGAGAGTGTGAGGCGCCGTCTCAGGGAGGCGATCCGGTCCGCCGTGGCACGGCGGTTCCAGTCGTCATCGCCCTCAGTGCGGACCACCGCACCGTAGCCGGCCTTGGTGATGGCTTCGAGTGCACGTTCGGACTCCGCCGGCGTGAGTCCGGCGACCACGGCTCGTTCGGTCGCGTAGTTCACCGAGGCGGTCACGCCGTCCAACTTGTTGAGGCTTCGTTCGACTCGGCCGGCGCACGCGGCGCAGGTCATTCCGCTGACGTTCAGTTCGAGGTAGTCGTCGCTGAAGTTCACGATCCAGTGTCCTTTCGTTGAGCGGATGCCGTCGGCTGCTGGGGCTGGAGCCGACCTCGGTCGGCGAGGTGTTTCAGCATGTCGTTGTACGCGTCGAAGTCCTCGTCCACCCCGGAATCGAGGTGTCGATCCTTGCGTTTCGCTTCTCGGTCATCCTGACGCGCCCATTGCAGGCACAGTGCAATCACCACGATGAGCAACGGGATTTCTCCCGCAGCCCAGGCGATGCCCCCGCCGAGGTGCTGGTCGGCGAGCAAGTCGTCGTGCCAGGGCGCCCTCATGTAGGCGTAGAAGTTTCCGGCGATCAGCGTGGTGCTCGTCATCACGATCACTCCGAAGAACGCGTGGAACGGCATCGCTGCGAGGACGAACCCGAGTTTGCCGAGGTGCGGTAACGGCCGCGGGGGGCGATCCACGCCGATGATCAGCGAGTAGAAGAGGTACCCGGAGACCAGGAAGTGAATGTTCATGAGCTGATGCGACCAGTGGAAGCGCATCGCCTCCTCGAACAACGGCGACAGGTACAACGCGTAGTACGACCCGACGAATACGAGGAAAACGAGTATCGGATCGAACACCAATCGGGCGATCGGGCTGCCGATGATGTCGATCAACCATTCATGTGGTCCAGCCACGTCTCGTCGCTTGGCGGGGGGCGTAGCCCGAAGGAGGAGGGTGACCACGCCGCCCATCGCGAGGAGGACTGGGCCGAACATGTTCAGACCCATGTGCACCATCATGTGGATGCTGAACGACGGGCCGGAATAGGATCCGAATCCGGAGGACGTCGCGAAAACGATGACGGCCCAACCGAGGACCCAGGCCACGGTGCGGCCGACCGGCCATGCGTCCCCGCGGCGGCGGAGCCTGATGACGGCACCGAGATACAGGATGACCGCCACAGCACCGACGACGGCGAACAAGATGTTGCCTCTCCATTCGCCGAAGAGGATGGCAAGCGTCGGGGTCTTCAGCATCTCGAAGCCGAACAGCACTTCCATGGCGCTGACGCGCATGAAGTACTGGGGCGGGGGGGTCCTCGTCATCGCGACGGTGACGCCGATGTAGACGGCGGCCGTCAGGGCAAGCGGCCAGAGGTGCCTGAGGGCGACCGCCCTCGACGCGTCCGGAGAGGAAGCATCCAGAAGCCGAGCAATGAGTGCTGACGCGAGCGCTGCGACGAGCAGGAGGACGAGGAGCCGGACGGCGATCAGTCCTGCTGTCGGTGTGAGGGCGAATCTCAGCAACACGGTCTTGAAGAGGAGCAAACCGATCTCCACCGCGAACGCGACGGCCCAGGCTCCTCGGAGTAGGGCTCGGGCGCGCCGCAGCGTCCGTGGCGGGAGCCCGAAGCCTCTCGCCGTGACGAGGATGAGTACGATCGGCACACCGATTACGATCCCGGCTGCCGGCACGCCGAAGGTTGCGAGATCACTGCCGAAGTCATGGCCGGGCCCGACCAGGACCTGATGAACCAGGACTGGACTGATCAAGGCGAGGACCGCCACGGCCGCTAAGACGAGTGTGGTCGTCCAGGATCGCGTCCACCACGCGCCGCAGAAGATGATGAACGCCGCGACGGTGACGAGGATCCAGGCTTTCGGGAGATCCATCGCGCTCACGAGGTAGGGCAGGCCGCCGGGAGACAGCACGCGCTCGAGCGTCACCCCGTTCGCATCCGCTGCGTCGAAGACGACCAGCCCACCTCCGGTGAGCGTCCAGACGAGTGCGCTCACCCGAACGACGGAGAGCTCGGCAATGTTCTCGACAACGGTTCGTTCTCGCCCGCTTCGGACCTGCAGGAACGCCACGTACACGAGCGCACTCACGCAGAGGATGCCCGCCCACTCGGCGATCAGCCGAAGGACACCGGTCCCAAGAGACACGGTTGGCCCCGGGTCGCCTCTGCTGAGGTCGACGTAACTCGAATCACCGACCGCCAGGATCACCCCGATCACGATGAGCGCCGACAGTGCCACCGCAGCGGTCAAAGGACGCCGAAGCGCCTGCACATGGCTCGGTCGCTCCCGCGCTGCGATGTCGTTCACGGAGGCGCCTCAGCTTGAGGCGAGGCCGTTGAAGGTGTAGCCGACGCCTTCGATGGCGTTCCGGATGGCGGCTTCGCTGAGCGGCGCGGTCGATGACACCTGCACGGATCCGGATTCGAGGTGGACGTCCACCGCGTGGACTGTGGAGATCTCGGAGAGCTCTTCGGTCACGGACGCGACGCAATGCTCGCACGTCATACCTGATACCGAGTAGGTGGTCGTGATGTCGGACATGAGGTACCTCTCTCAGTCGATGGAGGGCAGCTGCCCTCGTCTACTCTACAAGCAGTAGTACCCGCGTACGTCATCCCGCCTGTCCGATGTTCCGTTGCCACGGAGGGTCGCCGCATGTGCTCTACTATTTGTAGAGCACATGCGACAGCACGCCCTCGGTTTCCGCAGATCCTCATGGAACTCGGGGACTCCACGCGCCCGAAGGAGAAGGTATTGACCAGGTTGCACGACCGCCAGGACGCACGCGGCGCTGATGCGGGCACTCCGGCGGGGGTGCCCCGCCGACGCAGCTGGTTTCCGTCCTTCCTCCTCCGCCTGCATTTCTATGCCGCCATCTTCGTGGGGCCGTTCATCCTCGTCGCTGCGGGCAGTGGGGCTCTGTATGCGTTGGCGCCTCAGTTGGAGCAGATGGTCTACGCCCAGCAGCTGCACGCGCCGGTGCGTGGTCACACCGTGCCACTTGCCGAGCAGATTGCTGCCTCGGAGGCCTTTGTCGGTGGGTCAGAGACCATCGTCGCAGTGCGGCCGGCACCTCGCCCGGGTGACACCACCCGCGTGATGTACGCGGACGGCCGTCTCGGGGAGAGTGAGACGAGAGCGATCTTCATCGATCCTTCGACCGCGGAGATCCGCGGGGACCTCACCGCCTATGGGACGAGTGGCGCTCTCCCGATCCGCACATGGATCGATCAGTTGCATCGCAATCTCCACCTGGGCGATGCGGGACGACTGTACAGCGAGCTCGCCGCATCCTGGCTTGGCATCATCGCCCTGGCAGGCCTCGGGCTGTGGATAGCGCGTATACGGAGGAGTCGCTCCAAAAGAGACTTCCTCCGCCCCAATCGTTCGGCGCGCGGATATCGCCGCATCTTCTCGTGGCATGCATCCACTGGAGTCTGGCTACTCATCGGCGCTCTGTTCCTCTCGGCCACGGGCATTTCGTGGTCGCAATGGGGCGGGGGAAACTTCAGCACGCTTCGTCAAGCGTTCGATTGGTCGACTCCGTCAGTACAGACGGACATCTCCGGCGGTTCATCCCCAAGCGGAGAACACGCTGGGCATGGCGGGGGCGGTGCGTCCGACGGCGGCACTCCGGCTCCTGCACCCTCTCCCGAGGATTTCGAGCGAGCACTGGCTGTCGCCCGAGGCGTCAACGTCAACACGGGGTTGGTGGAGATCAGGCCCCCCGCAGAGGCAGGCTCGGCGTGGGTGGTCCAGGAGATTCAACGCAGCTTTCCGACGGAAGTAGACGCGGTCGCCATCGACGGTGCGACGATGCAAGTGACGGACCGCACAGATTTCTCGGAATTCCCACTGGCGGCGAAGCTCACGCGCTGGGGCATCGACACCCACATGGGATCGATGTTCGGGCTCCCCAATCAACTGGCGTTGTTTGTGCTCGCTGCCGGGATCATAGCAATGATCATCTTCGGGTACCTGATGTGGTGGAAGCGCCGTCCAACGGGCGGCGGGCGCCTCGTCGGGAAGCCGCCGGCCTCACAGGTGCTTGCACGCGCACCCTGGTGGGCAGTGCTGGCGATCCTGGCCGGGGGGCTGGTGATCGGGCTGTTCCTTCCGCTGCTCGGTCTGAGTCTCGCCGCCTTCGTCGTCACGGACGTGCTGGTCGGGGAATTCCAACGACGTGCGACGCGAGCGTGATGGTTTCAGGAACACCTCGATCCCAAGCGGCCACCTCCCGCAGCATCTGCTCGACGTTCGCCGTATCCACGTTCTGAAGGGACACCGTGCCGTACCCAACCCCCGTGGCGATCATCATGACCGTCCTGTTCTTCGTCACCGGCGTCGGCTACCTCATCCGGGCCGCGCGAGATCGCGACCCAGTAGGGCGGCTCAGCGACATCTTCCACGTGGTCATGAGCTTCTCCATGCTCGCGATGCCATGGTCCTGGGGTATGGCCGTCTTTCCTCCGGTCATCCAGATCATCGTCTTCTCGTTGGCCACCCTGTTCTATCTGGTGCTGCTCTTCGGCACTCCCGCTCCGGCTCATCACACGGACCCGGATTCGCCCATCTCGAGTCATCATCACGCTGGCTGGCCCAGGGTCGGGTTCCATGCGTTCATGATGGGAGCGATGGTCGTCATGGGCGTCCTGATGAACGGCATGTCCCACGACGAGGGGCACATGGATCCGCCGCAGGGCCTCATGTGGACGGCCGAGAACGTCATCAGTGTGTCGTTCATGGTCGCCTTCGGTGTGTCGACGATCTGGTACCTCGCGAGTTTCATCCGCCTACGACGGGCTCCCTCTGTCGTTCGTCTGAACCTCTCCCTCATGGCGCTCATGGCGATCGGTATGTGCCTCGGCTTCTGGCCGGTGTGGTGAACCTGCCGACGTCGCTTGTCGACCAATGCGCGAGTGTCAGAGGAAGTGGGTGAGGCCGATGAGTGGTCCGTCGCCGAGGTACATCGTGCACGGTGCAACAGGGGCGCAAGGAGCACCCGTCGTGACCGCGCTCACCGCTGCCGGCTTCAACGCGATCGGGGCTGTCCGAGATGTCACTCGCATCGGAGGCCCGGCCATGGTCGTAGATCTGTCGTCCACCGAAGCTCTGATACGGGCCTATCGCGGTTCGGGTGGCGTCTTCATCCACCTCCCTGAGGGACGGCCGGAGGACCATCGCGCGCAGATGATGGCGGTCAGCCGAGCCATTCGCGTCGCTCGACCCAGGCGCGTCATCATGTCCACGAGCGGGCACGCAATTGGCCCCGGCTCCGGTGCGGCCATCGCCATCCTGCATCATGAGCTGCAGGCCATCGGTGTCCCGTTCGCCGTCGTCGAGCCGCAGATCTCGCTTGAGAACCTGCTGGCGCCGCAGATCTTCGACGCAGCGCTTCGCGAGGAGGTGCTCCGGCTCCCGATGCACCGTGACGTAAGGCTCCGCTGGAGCTCGCACCTCGATGTCGCGGACACCGTCACCCAGCTCTTCCACCAGCACGTCGGCGGGCGCGTATTGGTCGGTGCCTCTCCGGGGCTGTCTGGTCCCGACATCGCGGCTGGTTTCAGTCGCTACTTCGAACGTGAGATCGCCTACGAGGCCATCTCGCAGGACGCGTTCCTTGAGCTCAGTGCATTCGCCGACGGGGGCGCGGTGTCCGGCCAGTCTGTCGTCGACCGCCTGCACCGTGCTCAGATTCAGAGTCGGGCGACCGACGGTTCAGTGTCCGCAGTGAGCCTGTTGGGCCTGCGGCCTCGAGCGGTGCACGAATGGCTCGGGGACCTCGGCATCTGAGTGCCGGCGTGGACGTGTCTTCGAACCTGCCGGGGTCATCGTCCCTGATGCGCACCACCTTGAGGGAGGAGGCCGACCCGTGTGTCTCCGTGACGAGCGGAAGGGCCGGCCTCCGATTGGATGTGACGCTCCTAAGGTGACGACATCGCATCCGAGCTAATTCTACAACATGTAGAACAGGCCCCCGAGCTCCGTGGATCGTTGCTCTACATGATGTAGAGTAGCGTCGTGAATCATGCACTCGTGCTCGACCTTGGCGTTATACGGGTGTTCTCCACGCTCTGGGTCCTTCCGTCGATCAGTGGTTGGGCCATCCACGCACTCGTGTCTTGTGAAAGGCGATCTCGCTCATGAACTCTCCCCGTCAACGACGCACCGCGCTCGCGGTCGGATCGGCATTCCTCCTAGCGGCACTGGCTGGTTGCTCTGCGCAAGCTGCAGCACCCGAGGCTGCTCTTACCGACGGAACGAAATTGACCGGGGGAGCGACCAGCTATCCCTTCACGATCGACAACTGCGGATACGAGCAGACGTTCGAGAAAGCTCCTGAGCGGGTCGTGCTCCTCAACGGCGCTTCGGTCAGCGAAGTCGAGTCGATGGTCATGCTGGGGCTGAGCGATGCTGTGCTCGCCAATGCGCAGAACTACGGCATGTCGGACAGTCCCGAACTCGTCGAGCAGATCGACGCACTGCCGACAGCGAATCTCGACATGGGGAGTTTCGACATCCCGTCGGAACAGCTCCTGGCGCTCAAACCAGACCTGGTGATATCGACCTGGTCTGGAGGTTTCGACGCGGATGCCGGGCAGGCGACGCGGGAGGAACTCGCAGGTCTCGGTATCGAGTCCATTGTGAATCCTGCCAACTGTGCCATGGGGAAGGATGATGCGACTGACGCCGAACGAGAGACGTTCGCCTCTGCCACGATCGAGTCGTCCTTCGACTTCTTGAACCTTGTCGGCAATGTGTTCGACGTGCAGGCCGCGGCACAGGCACTCGTCGATGAACAACGTCAACAGATCGAAGCCGTCTCACTGGCCGTGGACGGAGCGGACCGACCGACCGGGCTCATCGTGTTCCCAGGGATGTCGATGATGAGTGCGAACGGACTCCCGGCGGTCATGGCCGGCGGTATTTTCGACGATGTGCTCGAGCGAGCCGGAGTCACGAGTACCTTCGCCAACGCGGGCACCGACCTGACCGAGAACATCACTGAAGAGCAGTTGGCGGCAGCCGATGTGCAGCTGCTCGTCGTCGGTGGATTCATGCCGGGGGAGGACCTCGACGCCGCGGCCGCAAAGATCTTTTCCGCGTACCCCCAGTGGGAGGCTTCACGGACCAACAACTACGTCAAAGTCTCCGACGGGGTGTACGTCGGCCCTACGAACGCCGCAGCCATCGACAAGATCGCCCGTGCCGCACATCCCGACGCGTTCTAGGACGGCGCCGGCGGCCAGTGCCGCGCATCGTTCGGGGGGAAATGCGCCACTCGCATGGTGGTTGGCGGCGACGGTCTGCGTGACCGTGTTGGTGGCGCTGCTCGCGATCGGTTTCGGTAGCGTCAACATCTCCGCAGACCGGGTCATCGCCGTGTTGTGTGCGAACCTCACCGGTCGAGCAGCAGGGCTCGATCCGCTCGACCAGCAGATCGTCTGGGAGCTGCGAGTCCCCCGGGTTCTCATGGCCGCCGTCGTGGGCGCCAGCCTCGCACTGGCCGGTGCCGCACTCCAAGGGTTGCTCCGAAATCCGCTCGCAGATCCATATATCGTCGGCGTGTCGTCCGGGGCCTCGTTGGGGGCAGTGCTGGTCATGTCATTCGGCTCCGGCGCGCTGTTCGGACTCAGCACACCGGCGGCGGCCTTCATCGGTGCGCTGGTTCTCCTTCTCCTCGTCTTCGCGTTCGCTCAGCGGTCCGGTTCGTTCACGGACATCCGTTTGGTGCTGTCAGGAGTGGCGTTGGGATACGTCGCGATGGCCGGAACCAGCTTTGCGCAGTTGCAGGCCGAGCCTGGACAGGTTCGGGGGATCCTCTTCTGGATGATGGGCAGCGTAGCAGGGGCTCGTTGGGAAACGCTCGCCTTGCCCACTGTCGCTCTGCTCGGTGCTGGTGCTTGGCTGCTCATTCAAGCGCGCGGGTTGAATGCGCTTGCTCTCGGAGACGATGACGCCGTCGCCGTGGGAGTCGATCTCCGTCGATTCCGACTCGGACTGCTGCTTGTCGCTGC
Source organism: Plantibacter sp. MCCC 1A11337 (assembly GCF_013349365.1). Taxonomy (NCBI): domain Bacteria; kingdom Bacillati; phylum Actinomycetota; class Actinomycetes; order Micrococcales; family Microbacteriaceae; genus Plantibacter; species Plantibacter sp. MCCC 1A11337. The sequence continues at coordinate 486,986 of NZ_JABJWX010000003.1, forward strand.
GCTCTTGACCGCCGTCACGGTGGCTGTCGCAGGCGGCGTCGGGTTCGTCGGGTTGATCGTCCCTCACGCGGTTCGAATGCTGGTCGGAGCGGACCATCGGCGGCTGCTGCCCGTCTCCGCGCTGTCCGGCGCAGTCTTCCTGGTCCTCGTCGATCTCGTCGCGCGGACCATTGGCAGCCCGAACGAGTATCCACTCACGATCTTCACGGCTTTGGTCGGCGGGCCCTTCTTCCTCTGGTTGATGCGTTCGCCGGAGGGGCGGTCATGAAGCTCTCCATCGATGAGCTCCAGGTGAGCGTGGGAGGACGGCCGTTCATCGAGCAGCTCTCGCTGGATATCGAGCCGGGCGCGTTCGTCGCGATCGTCGGACCGAATGGTTCAGGGAAATCGACGCTGCTTCGCGCCCTGTATCGTGCGCTGAAGCCTGACACGGGGCAGATCATCATCGGCACAACAGACGTGTGGGAGGCGTCACCCCGGGAAGCTGCCAAGTTGCGGGCCGTGGTCACGCAACACCAGACGAACAACGACGGTCTCCGCGTGAGTGACATCGTCGCCACAGGACGTCATGTGCACCAGCCGTGGTTTCGTGGTGAGTCGGTCCGAGATCGCGATGTGATCGAGTCTGCTTTGCAGCGCTGCAGAGCCGCTCACCTCTCGGATCGCCGCTACAGCACGTTGTCGGGCGGTGAGCGCCAGCGGGTACTCCTGGCTCGTGCCCTTGCACAGGACGCGCCTGTCCTCCTACTGGATGAGCCGACGAACCACCTCGATGTCACTGCGCAGCACGAGCTGCTTGAGCTCCTGGCTGCGGTTGAGCTCACCCGCATCATCGTGTTGCATGACCTGGATCACGCCGTCTCCCACGCCGACCGCATCATCGTCATGAAGGACGGTCGTGTCCACGCCGATGGTCCGCCGGCTCAGACGCTGACCCCGTCGCTGACCAACGATGTTTTCCACGTCGATTCGCGCATCATCGACCACCCCATCACCGGGCGCCCCCATATCGTCACCGCGTCGCCATGACCTGCCCGGCCCGAATCCGTTCTTCCCGTCAGCCGACAGTCCGCTCACCAGCGATCTTCAGGGCAGGTCCCAGGTATCGGCCTGTGACGCTTTCCGGGTTGCGGCAGACCTCCTCAGGAGTGCCGGTCGCCACGACCCTGCCTCCCTCGACACCTCCACCCGGCCCCATGTCGATCACGTAGTCGGCGTTCGAGATCACGTCCAGGTCGTGTTCGATGACGATCACCGTCGCGCCGGTGGCCAGCAATCGATCCAGGACGCCGAGGAGGACCGAGATATCGCGAGGATGCAGGCCGACAGATGGTTCGTCGAAGATGAAGAGCGTGCCTTGATGCTTCCGACCGAGCTCGGTTGCAAGCTTCAGCCGCTGAGCCTCGCCCCCGGACAGTGCCGGTGTGTCCTCGCCCAGCGTGAGATAACCGAGGCCGAGAGAGCTGAGCGTCTGGAGCCGCTGAGCGATGCGAGGACGGTCGGCCAAGATGTCTCCAGCGTCCTCGACCGTGCTGGCGAGGAGCTCCGGCAGACTTCGGTCACCCCGACTGGTGGTGATCCTGACGGTGTCGGCGTCCGGCCCGTACCGGGTTCCGACACACGTCGGACAGGGGATCTCGACATCCGGAAGGAACTGGACGTCGAGCACGACCTGCCCCGTACCCTCGCATCGGGAACACCGGAGGGACCCGGTGTTGTACGAGAAGTCACCCGCGCCCAGTCCTCGAGCCCGTGCGACATCGGTGGCGGCGAAGAGTCGGCGTAACTCGTCGAGGATGCCACTGTAGGTCGCGACCGTCGACCGGACGTTGGTGCCGATCGGAGTCGCGTCGACCACCTCCGCGCTCGAGAGGCCTGCAGCACCCAAGCTCTGGACGTGCGCGGGTATCTTCGTGCCGTCCCGGCTTGCATTGATGGCTGCTGCCAGGCTGTCGAGCACCAACGTGGTCTTGCCCGAGCCGGACATGCCGGTGACCGCGATGAGTCGCCCCTTCGGAATCGCGACCTCGAGCGCATGGACCGTGTGGACGGGCGTCGTTGCGACCTGGATCGTGCCAATCGAGAACATCTCATCGGCTTTGGCGCGCTTCCGGCCGATGACGTCCTCATCCCCGACCAGATAGCCCCCGATCAGTGAATTTGGATGCGCGCCGATCTGCGCGACGGTTCCCTGAGCGAGCACCGTCCCGCCGTTTCCGCCCGAACCGGGACCGATCTCGATCACCCAATCGGCTTCGCGGAGCACCTGCACGTCATGGTCGACGAGGAGGACCGAGTTCCCATCGTCCAGTAGGTCGCGCATCACCCCGACCAGACCGTCGATGTTCGCCGGGTGGAGCCCGATGGACGGCTCGTCCAGGACGTACAGGACTCCAGTCGTCTGATTACGGACAGCTCGAGCGAGTTGCACCCGCTGGCGCTCACCGGTGGAAAGGGTCGAGCTCGCCCGGTCGAGGGTGAGATACCCGAGACCAAGCTCGACGAGACGCGTGCCCATCTCGGCGAATTGTTCGGCGATCAGCCTCGCCATCGGGCGAAGCTCGGACGAGACAAGGCTCGGGATCGTGGCCATCCAGTCCATGACGGCGCTGAGGTCCTTGCTGGTCGCGGCGGCCAGGTTGATTCCGTCGACCTCACTACCGAGAGCGTCGTTCGACAGTCGGCTTCCGTGGCAAGACCAGCACTCCTGCGCCGTGATGAACCGATTGACTCGTGCCAGCCCCGTTTCGCTCGTTGCCTTGTCCATTGCTTCGCGGACCGCGAGTCGGGCATTGCGGTAGGTGAAGTTCAGGTCGAAGAGCTTCCCGGATTTCGAGGGCACTCGGATCTCGCGCTTGACCGAGGCCCCATCGAGGACAATGCTCCGTTCCGCGTCGGTGAGGTCGCGGTACGGCACATCGATGCGTACTCCGAGTTCAGCAGCGACCTGCGGCATCACGGACAGACCGAACATCCCCCAGGGTGCGACGGCGCCTTCGCTGATCGATTTCGTCGGATCAGGCACAAGCGCCGCGTCGTCGATGTCGCGGACGAATCCCGTCCCGGTGCACACCGAGCACGCACCGTCTGAATTGAAGGCGAGGGACTCGGCACCGGGGGGATAGAACGTCGCTCCACAGATTGGGCATTGGAGATCCAGGTTCGCAGCGACATCGATCGTCGGGGCGAGACGGTGTCCATTGGGACAGAGGTGCGACCCAAGCCGCGAGAACGCGACTCTCAAAACGTTCAGCAGCTCTGTGGACGTGCCGAACGTCGATCGTACGCTGGGCACACCCGGCCGTTGACGCAGTGCGAGCGCAGCCGGCACGTAGGTGACCGAGTCGACCGTGGCACGGGCAGCGTGCGTCATGCGTCGGCGGGTGTAGGTGGAGAGTGCTTCCACGTATCGGCGTGATCCTTCCGCGTAGACCACGCCGAGCGCCAAGGAGGATTTTCCAGAGCCGGAAACCCCCGCGACTGCGACGAGCTGATTCAACGGGATGTCCACATCGACGTTCTTCAGATTGTGCACGCGGGCGCCGCGCACCAAGATCGCCGTTGGCCGAGTCTTTGACATAGTCGCCTCCTGGTTACGTGGATATGAAGTCTCGTTCGTCGTTCTCGGTCTCATGCCAGCTGATCGACCCATGCCCGGCCACCAGTGCACCCGGCTCGGGGCGAACGATCGCTCAGCCCGCTGCGGAGGCCATCTGAGGTCCGTCGCGGAGGTAGGTGCCAAGGTGCGTCTCCAACACCGCACGCACATTCAGATCTGGTTCTCGCAGCGCACGGAGCTGGAGCCCGTGGACCAGTGAGATCAGCGCCTCGACCGCTGCGTCCATATCGGCCCCTGATCGAAGTTGGCCCTCGTCGTGGCATTGCTTGAAGCCCAGGCGCGAGCATTCGCGGAGTGCGTCGGTGTAGGCGTTCGACGCCTGCTGAGCGTTGTTCGCCGTCGACCCAGGTTCGCTGGTGCGCGTGAGGTAGAGATGCGCCAGGTGGGGGTCTCGCAGGCTGCAGTCCAAGAGATCCGACAGGCAGAGCAGCTTGGCTCTCCCCGAGACTCGATCGCATGCTGCACACTCGAAAATCTCGGCCATATGGCGGTCCAGGATGGCTTCCAGCAGATCGCCTACTCCGGCGAAATGATGGAGCACTCCGGCCTCGCTCAAACCTGCCTGGGCGGCCGTCTTTCGGAGGAGGCCGGTCGAACCTTCTCCAGCCCGACACACTGTCAGCCCCGCCGCAACGATGTCGCGTCGACGATGTTCCGTTTTCCGGTATGTTCCGCGCATCATGTCACCGGACCGATTCCGTGCGTATCACGAGGTCTCGGTTGTCGTGCTTCCGTGTACTGCAGGACAACGTCCATAGGTCCATTCACTCACTGTAGCCGTGCCCCGAACCTCCAGCGCTGCGGCGGAGACGGTCGTCCGCTCCGCCGCAGTGTCTCTGGGATCAGGCGCCGATGTCGCGCAGCCAGTGCTCGACGGAGCGTGGTGCGAGGCCGAGAAGCGCCTGAGCGCTACGCGTCTCGTCGATGAGTTCGTCGTCGAGGGTGGCACGCCAGCGGTAGGAGTCGACGACGGGCGCGATGCCGTCTGCGCCGAAGATGGGGATGATCATCTCGCCGAACTCGTCTGGTGTCTGAGCGTGGAAGCGCACCTCGCGACCGAAGTGGTTGGAGAACGCCTTGGCGAGGTCGGGTCCGGAGAGTCCCGGGAGGGCGCCGACGGTGACGACGCCCGTCACGGAGCGGTCTTCGAAGAGGCGGAGGGCGACCTCGGCGATGTCGAGGTGCGAGCTCCACGAGACGAGGAAATCCTCGCGGATCGGGTACGGGAGGATCCCCTCCTCGCGGGTAGCGGTGATGACGGGCGGCAGGAGCAAGTTCTCGAGGTACAGGCGCGGGGCGATGACGGCAGTCGGAACGCCGCTTGCCTCTAGACGGCGCACGAGCACACCGTGCGCGCTGTCGTCCTCGTCGTTGTCACCGCCGAGGGTATAGCCGCTGGTGGAGAAGACGACCCGACCGGGGCGTGCCCGATCGACCGCGGTGGCTATGGTGGTCGCCTGCTCGAGTTGCTGGGCGGGGGAACCGAGCGGGAGGTGGACGAACACGCCGTCCGCACCGGTGTAAGCGTCCACAAGGGAGTCGAGGTCGGCGGTGTCGACGGCGACCGCCGGTCCGGCGGTGTAGGCGGCGGTATTGCGGACGGCTGCGGTGACGTGGTGGCCGAAACGGGTGAGTGCGGCGGCGACGGGGGCACCCTGTGCACCGGTCGCTCCGTGGATGAGGTAGGTCATGTGACTATTAGTGCATATGATGCACTGGTTACCTCAAGTTCACTAACGGAGATTGGTCGAAACTCATGTCATTCTCTGCGGAAGCCTGGCCGGAATGCGGGATCGCGCGGTTCCTGACCCTGCTGGACGGCCCGTGGGCGACGCTCATCGTCCGTGAACTGCTCGGTGGTCCACTTCGCTTCGGTGATCTGAAGGCGGCACTCCCAGGCATCAGCGCCCATACCCTGACGAATCGCCTGCGCCGCTTTGAGACGTACGGGATCGTCACTCGTACGGCGTACGGCGAGCTCCCGCCTCGCGTCGAGTACGAACTGACCGGGGTCGGCCACGGTCTGCAGTCGGTCCTCGACGCGATGAACGCCTGGGCGGCCACTGTTCCGGGTGTCGACGCCGACGCCGACGCTGACGATGTCGGTGCCGTGCCGCTTCCGGCTTCCTGTGTCGGCGATGGCCCCGGCGCCCGGAAGACGGACCGCAGCGTGGGGCAGTGAGCCGGGCCGGCCGGCCCGTGCATACTTGTCGAGTCAGTCCCTCGCCCTGGCAGCGTCGCCCATCCGCCGTAGCGCGAGCTCGAGAATGAGGGGATTGGTCGCGAAGTTCAGCCGGACGTGACCGTGGCCACCCGTGCCGAAGACGTGACCTGAGCTCAGGGCGACCCTTGCATGGTCGAGGAAGAACTGCGCCGGGCCCTCGAGCTCAGCAACGGTTGCGCGCTGGCCCAGGTGAGGCTCTTCCTCGAAGCCGAGCTTCGAGCAGTCGATCCACGCGAGATACGATCCCTCCGGTCGTCGCAACCTCGCTTGAGGCAGGTGGCGTGCAACGAGCTCCTCGAGCAGGTGTCGATTCTCGGAGAGTCCGGACAGCAGGCTGTCCAGCCACGTTCCTCCGTCCTGGAATGCTGCAGCATGGCCGATGACCGCGAGGTGGCTCACGCCGTGGCTGACTTCCTCTGGGAGCCGCGCAAGATCGGGGAGGCTCTCGTGTCCTGCGACGAGGAGAGCGGCTTTGAGTCCCGCGAGGTTCCAAGCTTTGGAGGCGGACGCCAACGACATGCCGTTTTCGGAACCGGGAACGGACAGATACGGCACGAACTCGACTCCATCAAGCGCGAGCGGCGCATGTATCTCGTCGGAGATCACACGAATGCCATGGCGACGCGCGAGTGTTGCCACCATCCCCAGCTCCTCCCGCGAGTGGACGGTGCCCGTGGGGTTATGTGGATTGCACAGCAGGAAAGTGGGGGACGGGCACCGTCGCGCGGCTTCTGCGAAGGCGACCTCCAAGGCGGAAGGATCCAACCGGCCCTCACCCGACAGCGGAGCTTCGAGGATCAAGCGATTCTCGTGCTCCACGAACGCGTAGAACGGGGCGTACACGGGAGGCGTCACGACGACGACGTCCCCAGGTCCTGTCAGGAGACGCAGCGCCTCCACGATTCCCAGCATCACGTCCGGGACGATGGCCGTTTGCTCCAGCTCGAGTCCCGCCCAGGACCAGCGATGCGCGGCGAACTGCTGGAACGCCGAGGCGTATCCGATGCCGGTCGCGTAGCCGGTGTCGCCACGCTCGAGGGCGGACCGAACCGCATCTTTCACCGGCGCTGCGAGAGGGACGTCCATTTCCGCCACCCATAGTGGGAGAACGTCTGCGGGGTGCGTTCGCCACTTCATACTGGTTCGTGTGCGTAGCTCGTCCAGCGCGAGCTGCCCCAACGGATTCGTAGCGAGTGACACGCGATCTCCCATCTAGTTTCGGCCGTTCTGCGATCAGCCGATGCGATGGAACTCACGGTAGTGGTCCTCGGCTTCATGTTGTCCGACGCAGCACGCTGGCCTCCCCTGCGATGCACACCCATCGGAGGGGAGGCCGCTGTCACGGAACTCTGCGAACGCCGGTCACCGTGCTGCGCGGGAGCCGTCCGGCGCGCGAATCGCCAGTCATCCGGTTGCCGTCGATGGTCACGTCGAACGCGAGCTCCAACCGCATGGGTGTGGTGATCGTCTGCGTCCACATCACGTGGTCCTCCTGCGCGTCGGTGGCGACTCGCAGATCGCGAAGCGGGACGTCCTCGGTCCTGCTGGCGGCGAAGCCTGACAAGACCCCCTGTTCGTCCTGGAACGTCATCACGGCGTTCAGGGTGCCGATCGGTGTGCGAATGGCGAGGTCCCAGGTGCCGATGATCCGATGCATGACGGTGTCCTTCGATATGAGCCTGTCGGCTGGGTGGGCTGGACCAGCGGCGGGGCTGATTCAGAGCGGAAGGGCGTCGAGTCCTCTGGCTGACCACACGGTTCCGCGCCGCTCGTACTCGAACAGTTGCTCTACGGCGTGCGCGATCCGCGGGCCGAATTCGCGTTCCAGCAGATAGAGCCCTAGATCCAGACCGGATGTGACTCCACCGGCACTGACCAGGTCCCCGTCGTCGACGACCCGCGCTCGCACCACCGTGGTGCCGGTGGCCTCGAGGACGTCGTTCCACAACGTATGGGTCACCGCGGTCCGCCCCGCCAGGAGGCCTGCCATGCCGAGCGCCAAACCGCCTCCGCAGATCGTGGCGACCAGGGTGTCCGGTGATGCGAACGCGCGGCCTATGAGCGCCGGCAAGCGGCTCGAACCAAGCTCAGCGAGGATGACCGGAATCGTCCTCACGAAATCGGGGTCGCCGACGGTGGGGCCGGCAGCGCCCGGCACGATCACGATGCCAGGAGCCTCCGGCTCCAACACATAGGTTGCGGTGAGCTCCAAATTCCGCGTTCCGCTCACGACCGGACCGATGCGGTCGAGTGCCACCAGCCTGACGTCAAGGGTTCCTCCGAGAGCGTCCGAGCCGGCGCAGAGCACTTCGAAGGGGGCGATCACATCGAGTGGGTCGAATCCCTCGAAGAGGATGATCTGAGCGATCATGAGGTGCCTTTCGCGTTGAACTTGTCGCTGTCGCCTCGCGTCGCGGAGGACTTGGGCGTGTGTGGAGGGGACGCCGAAGTGCATCGTCGTCGCTCTTGCCGGACGTTGATCAAGGTGAATACTCCACCGAGCAGCGGGACGAGGGCCAAGAGCCGGGTGCGGAGTAGGAGTCCACGCCCGAGCAACGCCGTGACTGCGACGGTCAGGTACAACGCGCCGTGGACAGGTCCGAGTACCGAAGCGAGGCCAGGCACATGTGCGGTGAGGAGGTTCCCGAAGAGGACCGCGATGCTGCCGAGCTCGAGGACGGACAGCGCTTCAAGGGTGCGCAGGATTCGTGGAGACGCGCTCACGACGACGCGCCGGGACGCACGATCATGAGGATGACAACCACTGCCCACAGCAGGTTGAACATCCCGGTCAAGGGTCGTAGCGATCGCAATCGTGATCCGTCGTCCGGTTGGGACAACGCTTCTTGCTGCATCGGGGTGATCCGGAGTGCGAGCAGGGCCCCCGCGACGGCGGTCAGGACCATCGCGAGGAGGATCCAGATCTCCGTGAGCCTGCCCTGCACCGCGGCGAGGATCAGGCCGAGTACTGGGACGACGAGTGCGATTCGGCCGTAGGCCCGCGTGATTCGTGCCAGGAGTCTGGCGACGTCGATGCTTCGGTCCGAGGCGACCACGGTGGGACCGGTAGCGCGGTCTCGGCCGTGGAGGTGTTCATCGATGTCGCCTGCCGGTGCCGAACCGCTGATCGGAGCGAACCGGGGAAACAGACTGGCGGTCACCGCAACCGGGCCGATGAACAGAATGCCCGCGAGCACGTGCGCGGCGAGAAGGACGGATTCCATACCTTCAGCCTAGCTGAAGGCATCAGTCAGACTGAAGCTTTCCTCACTCACGCAGTCCAGGGGACTGCATCATCTGCAGCATGTGATCAGCGAGCGCCGCGCGCAGAGCAGGGTGACTCGTCTCGAAATCCGCGTCCAGGCGAGCGACTACCCCGGCCGCTTCGGCGAGGAGCCGGTGCCCCGCCGGTGTGATCTCGAGCTGTGCCGCTGAGCCGGCGCGGCCGGTGGAATCGGCGACGATGCCATCGGCTACGAAGCCACCGACGGCGACATGTGTGCTCTGGACGGTGATCCTCGATCGTCGCGCGAGATCGCTGAACGAGATGCCAGGGGTGCTACGGATGTGTCCGAGCAAGGCATACCTGCGCGTCGTGAGGCCCAGCGGCTTCAGTGCTGAGGTCAGAGAGTCCTCCCAGATTCTGGACAGGGCGAGGAGGGTGACCGTCGGGCTGAACGGCGGCATCTCAGACATGGAGCACAGACTACCCGTGGAGTGGAGGCCGGGTGCTGCGGCCGGAGCCGAGGACCTTGTCCGTGCTGAAGCCGTCAGGGCCTCCGTGAAGTCGGGGGTCGACGTCGACCCCATGACTCCAGAATGTGGTGGCGCATCGCGCGCTCTGCCTGATCGGCATCGCCAGCTCGGATCGCTTCCAGCACGATGCTGTGCTCGTCTCGAGATGCCTCGAACGCTTCACGAGTGCCGTTCAACGTGAACCGAGCGGTGTCTCGTGCCCGGGTGTACAGGGTGCGGTTGATGCTTTCGGCCAGCGGAATGTTCGACGCTGCCATGACGGCCATGTGGAACATCATGTCAGCATCGCCGAACCCCTGTTCATCGTCCATGGAGTCGGACATCAACTGAATCGCGTGCTCCATCGCCTCCAGCTCGACGGCGGACCGGCGGACGGCCGTGGCAGCGGCCATGGCACCTTCAAGCGAGCTGCGAACGACCGCGAGTTGATCGAGCACGCCGAGCGAGTCGTCATGTTCGAGCATGACCTCGAGGACGACCGGGTCCAAGACGTTCCACGACTCCTGAGAGCGGACCGTCGTGCCGCTGCCCTGGACGACGCTGACAAGCCCCTTCTCCTCGACCCGCTTGATCGACTCACGGATGACGGTCCGGCTCACTCCGAAGTGCGCCGTGAGCTCCGCCTCGATGGGCAACATGGACCCCTCGGCGACCTCGCCGGTGACGATCGCGGTGACGAGGTCGTGCACGACGGCGACTCCGAGACGAGTAGCGGGCACCTTCGCCGCAGCGTCCGCGAAGATCGCATGCTTGGCGAATCGGGTGGCGGGCTCACTCATCCACTGCAGTATAGGTGATGCCCTGAAGCTCATCACCCGGCCCACCCGCCGGAGTCATCGACAGACCTGCGCGCTTCGGACGGACATGCGGTCCGGCGCTCTGCCGCCAGTCTCCCTGTGCGCTCGTCAGAGCGATCAGGTCCTCGTCCACGGTGATGCCGCCGCCCGGAGTGTCCCCGAGAACGATCCCACCGTCGCTGTACGTCTGGTCGATCGTCACAGCGAACGGGGCGTGCAGATCCTGGACTTCGGCCGTCAGGTGATTTGGAACCGCGGCGGCGGCATGTGCAACGGCCGGATTGCTCGTGAGGCCCACGGGGCTGATGGGGAGGTCTCTCGAATGAGCGGCGACGGCCAGCCGGAGGAAGTTCGTCACACCCCAGACGGCTCCGGTTTGGACGATGTCGACTGAGCCGTGGTCGAACAGGGGTCGATACAGTTCCAACCCCGTGAGGTTCTCACCGGTGGCGACACCCGCACGCACCTGCTGCGACAGGCGATGGTGGCCGGAAGCGTCCCAGCGTCGCAGCGGCTCCTCGATCCAGGTGAGGTCCAGATGCTCCTCGATCTCTGACACGTATCGCACACCCTGCTTCAGATTCCACGATTCGTTCGCATCCAGCATGAGCGCCGGCCGATCGGTGTTCACACTGAGGGTGTCGGCGATCAACAGCAACCGGCGAAGGTCGGCGTTGACGTCACGGCCACCCTTGAGTTTGCCTGCGGTGTACCCCCGCTCGGCCATCGTCGTGTAGAAGGAGACCAGCTCATCGTCCGTCAGCGCGATGTCGAGGCCGGATGCGTATCCGGGCACGAAACGGTCGTCGGCTCCGAGCAGTCTCCAGAGTGGTTCGCCCGCGAGCTTCGCCTTCAAGTCCCAGAGCGCGGCATCGAGGATGGCGATACCGCCGAAGGTCGTCCCCCCATGCCCGGCCTTGAAGGCATGGCTCAGCATCGCGTCATAGAGACTGGTCACAGCCCTCGGATCGCGGCCTTCGAGTGCAGGGAAGAGGAGCTCGACCGCGTGGTCAGAGCCCATTCCGATGCCTTCGACACCGGCGTCGGTCTCGAGGATGACGATCGCGACGTCGGTGATACCCGAAGCGATGAACCCGTTGACGTCGCCCACGGGCCGTCCCCAGTCGCGATGGGTATGGATGGTGCGGTAGCCGGTGATCTTCATGATGCTCTTCCCGAGAGGTCGATGGCGTTGCGGTTCGGCTGCGTCGTCGCTGCCTTGCGTGCTGGAGGTTTCATGCGATGTTGTTCGATCAGCCGTGCGCTCGGTTGGAGACAGGGCGCCGGGGACGAAGGTGCGTGACGCCACCGTCCACCTCGAGAGCGGTACCGGTGGTCGAGCCGGCAGCGGGCGAGGCGAGGTAGAGAATGGCGTCGGCGACTTCGTCTGGGGTCACCATTCGCCCCGTCGCCTGCCGTTCGTCCAGTTGCGCCCGCTCAGTGATCGGATCGTCGAAGCCCGCGAGCATGCGCTCGACGAACGGAGTCGCGACGGTGCCGGGGCTCACGCAGTTCACGCGGATACCTTCCGCGACGTGATCGGTCGCCATGGCGTAGGTCAAGGCGAGGATGGCCCCCTTCGAAGCGGCGTAGAGAGCACGACGCGGAAGTCCGTTGAGAGCGGCAATGGAGCAGACATTGACGATTGAAGCGTGGCCGGACCGCCTGAGGTAGGGAAGCGATGCCGCGACGACCCTGGCCGTGCCGGTGACGTTCACGTCCAGTACTCGAGCCCAATCGTCGTCGTCGTTCTCCTCGACCGTTCCCACGGCGGAGATGCCCGCCGAGTTGACGACGATGTCGATGCCGCCCAGCTCATCAGCGAGAGACTCGACCGCTGTCGTGACGCTCGACCGATCCCGCACGTTTGCGGCATGACCGACAACCGTTTCTGGGAGCCCGAGGACCTGGAGGTCGAGGACACCGACTCTCGCACCCTCGGCTTGGAGCGCCGAGACGACCGAGGCTCCGATCCCGGAAGAGCCTCCGGTGACGATCGCGCTGAGCCCGACGAACCGGCCGCTCACGCCGCACTCACCGTCTGCCGCGACGTGCCGAGACCGTCGATCTCAAGCTCGACGACGTCTCCAGCGCGCAAATACACGTCGTCTGCCTGCCCGAGGGCGACGCCCGCCGGCGTTCCGGTGTTGATGAGGTCCCCGGGATGCAACACCATGAACTGCGACAGGTACCAGATCACGTACTCGACCGAGAAGATCATGTCTGCTGTGCTCCCGTTCTGCCGTTGCTGTCCGTTGACGGACAGGCGGAGTCCCAGATGCTGCGGATCGGGGATCTCGTCGCGCGTGACCAGGTATGGGCCGAGCGGGTTGAACGTCTCGCAGCTCTTGCCCTTGTCCCACTGCCCGCCTCGTTCCAGCTGGAACTCCCGCTCCGAGACGTCGTGAGACACCGTGTAGCCGGCGACGGTCGCGAGAGCATCCGCGGGGCTGTCGAGATATCGAGCGGTCCGGCCGATGACGACGCCGAGCTCGACCTCCCAGTCTGTCTTGCGTGAGCGTCGGGGGATCAGGATGGTGTCGTAAGGGCCGACCACCGTGGACGGATCCTTCATGAAGACCACCGGCTCCGTCGGGATCGCCGCCCCGGTCTCTTCGGCATGGTCTCGATAGTTGAGACCGACGCAGACCACCTTGCCCGGTCGGGCGATGGGCGCCGCCATCGATGTTCCGAGTCCGGAAGCGACGGTGCGGAGGTCCCCAGCGATCATCGCTGCACGCGCGAGGTCGATTCCTCCGCGTTCGTGGAACCCCCGGTCGATGTCTGTGGTGATGGGGGACAGGTCGTAGGTCTCGTCCTGCTCGAAGAGCACGGGCAGAGGGCCAGTGGGGGTGTTCAGTCGTCCGAGTTTCATGAGTCCAGTCCGTGAATGTCGTAGAAGTGGGCGGCGGTGTCGGAGAAGACGGAAGTGAGTGAGGTTCCGCCTCGATCGCCGGCGGCGGAAGCGACGAGATCAAAGGCCTTGCGGTGGTCTTCGACGAGTTCGACGAGAGGCCAGTCGCTTCCGTACATCACCCGGTCCGTGCCGAACAGATCGAGCGCTGTGTCGACGAACGGACGCGCCGGATGACCTGCGCCAGGGGAGAGAGAGTCCGCGGGGCCGAGCAGACCAGACGCCTTGGCGAACACCGTCGGTCGTGTCGCCGCGTCAGCGAGCGCCGACCTCCAGGCCAGGCGAGCCCTGGCGTCACCGGCCAGCGGAGGTTTGCCCAGATGGTCGATCACGATGCGCAGACCTGGATGGCGATCTGCGAGCGCTGGAACCTCGCAGAGCGCGGCGTGGTCCGCCGTGACGAAGTCCAGTGTCAGCCCGGCGTTCGCCAGCAGGTTCAGAGACTCGGTCTGCGCAGCACCAGCCAGCCATCCAGGAGCGCGTTCGTGGATGAGGTTTCGGACGCCCACGATGAGCGGATCGTTCGCGTACTCCTCGGCGAGCTCGGCCACGAGGTGGGGCTGGTCCAATGGGACCCAAGCGACGATTCCGACCACGCGAGGATCGAGCTCGGCCTGTGCCCGCATGACAGCGGTGTCGGCCGCGTTGTCTGCTGCCTGCACGAGAATGATGCGAGTCGTGGGCCGGATGCTGGGGAACTCATCGAGCAGAACCGTGCGATCGAGGGGGTGGACGGCGTCGGTGAGCCAGGAATAGCTCGCGCAGGAGAGATCCCAGACATGAACGTGAGCGTCGATGATCATGAGGTCACCCCGAGGTGTCGCCATGCTTCCGGGGAAATCGTCGAGTCGTAGTAGGTGACGGTGCCCTCAACCTGCTCGGCTGTGCGCATTCCAACCACGACCGAGGCGACGTTGGGCTGGAGGAGCGGGAACTGGACAGCGGCTTGTGGCAACGTCACGCCCACCTCGGAGCACGCGGCGGACAGAGCCCGCGCACGGCGGAGGATCTCTGATGGAGCCTGTTGGTAGTCGTAGGTGGCGTCTGCCGGTACTTGTGGCTGGCTGAGGAGTCCTGAGTTGTAGACGCCGGCGGCGACGATGGCGACGCCGCGCTCGGCCGCCGCGGCTAGCAGTTCATCCTCCGCGGAGCGATCGAGCAGGGTGTAGCGACCAGCGACCATGACGACATCGACGTCGCGTTCGCGGACCAATCTCGCGAGCATCGGGGCCTGATTCATCCCTGCCCCGACCGCCCCGACCACGCCCTGGTCGCGCAGCTCGATCAAGGCGTCCAGCCCAGTGGTCGATGCGCTGTCCCAGTGGTCGTCCGGGTCGTGCAGATAGACGATGTCCAGTCGGTCCATATGCAGTCGCGAAAGGCTGCTCTCGATCGATCGGAGCACCCCGTCGCGGCTGAAGTCCCACTCCCGACGATGGGTTGCGGGCACAGCGAAGCCGTCCTCGAGGTCGAGGTCACCTGCTGCGGCGCGTTCCGGTGTTGGAACGAGGCGGCGTCCGACCTTGGTGGAGATGACGAACTGGTCTCGTGGGCGACTGCGGAGGTACTCGCCGAGTCGTTGTTCGGAGAGGCCGAGTCCGTAGTGCGGGGCGGTGTCGAAGTAGCGGATCCCGCTCTTCCAGGCGGTGTCGACAGCTTCCTTCGCCTCTTCGTCGGTCGTCGGACGGAACAGGTTGCCGAGCTGGGCGGCACCGAAACCAATCTCAGTGACCTTCAGTCCGCGGAGTTGTCTCGTACGCATGGGTTCTTCTCGCAGTAGGTAGGGAAACGCATATGGGGCGGGGAGCGCTGAGGGGCCGGCTCGTCAGTCGGCGGGCAATGAAGATCAGTTGAGATGCCAGATTTCGGTGAAGAGCTCCCAGTTGTCAGCTGTGGAGTCATCGCGAAGGGGGCGTTGGCAGGGAGCGGTGTAGGACCACCAATGTTGGGTGATCGGGTCCAGCGCCATGCGACGTTGATCGGCCTCGTAATCGGACCCGACGTACTCGTAGTAGCCGAGGATGTAGTCGTCCAGCGCGAAGATCGTGAAGTTCCGGATGCCGCTTGCGGACAGAGCGGTTTCGATTCGCGGCCAGACGCTGCGATGCAGCTCGATGTACTCGTCACGTTTCGAGCCGACGAGGCGCGCGGCCATCCCGAAACGACGGACCGGCTGCTGTTGCTCGTCGGTCATTCCTTGGTCCCTCCGGCCGTCATCCCTGAGACGAGGAATCGCTGGGAGAACAGGAAGATCACGAGGACGGGCGCGACCGAGAGAATGGTCGCCAACGCGAGCACCGGCAGGCTGATTGTCACCGATGCAGCGCTGGTCGGGTTGAAGAGCGGAACGTTCGACAGTAGCTCGACGAGCCCGACCTGGATCGGCGACTTCCGTCCCGGAGCGGTGACGAACGGGAGGAAGTAGTTGTTCCAGTTCCCGACGAGGTTGAAGAAGCCGACGAGGGCGATCACCGGAGTCGCGAGAGGCATGGCGATCTGGGCGAACACTCGGAACTCGGTCGCACCGTCGATCCGAGCCGCATTGAGCAAATCCTTCGAGACGCTCGTCGTGAAGTAGATGTACGTCAAGTACACGCCGAACGGGAAGAACGAGAACGGCAGGATGACCGCCAGAGGATTGCCGATGAGCTTCAGCGCCGAGAGTTCCAGGAAGACCGGGAGGACCAACGCCGTGTTGGGGATGAGCATCACGATGAGCGTCACGACCAGCAACGTCCGCCGCAGGCGGAACTCGGTGAGCGCCAGCGCATAACCTGCTGGAATCGTCACGATGAGCGTGATCACGAGCGCAACGCCGCTGTACAGCACGGAATTGCCGAGCCAGGTCCAGATGATGCCGTTCTGGAACTCGGCAAGGCTCGCCCAGTTCGCCAGCAGGACGTCGATCGATCCGATGCTGAACGGCGCGTTCTGGACGAGGTCGCTAGCGGACTTGGTCGGGGCAAGGAGGAGCCAGATGATCGGTATCGCGAAGAAGAGGGCGAAGACGGTGAGGACGGCGACGACCGTGACCCGCCCGAGCCATCGGCCAGGAGATACATACTCGCGACCGCCCGAGCGGCTCGCCTTCTGGCTTTCGCGCCCGGCGGAGCGGGCGGATCGGAATTCAGTCGCGTTCAAAGAGTCCTCCTCGGAAGACGAAGATCGCCGACAGCGCCGCCGCCACTGCAAGGAGCAGGAGCGAGATCGCCGCGGAACCGTTGAAGTCGCCCTGTCTGAAGGCGTACAGGTAGGCGAGTTGATTGAGTGAGTAGTCCGGAGGGACGACACCCTTGGATGCTTGGGAGAGGACGCGGGGCTCGACGAACAGTTGGGTGCCAGCGGCCAGCGACATCACCGCGGTGTACGAGATCCATTTCCGAAGAAGTGGGATCTGGATGTACCAGGCGGCCTTGACCGGCCCAGCGCCATCGATTCGTGCAGCTTCCATGACGTCAGCGGAGATGTTGTTGAGTGCGCCGTACATGATCACGATCCACCCGCCGGCACCCGTCCAGAACGCGACGATGGTGAAGATGACCGGCAGGTTGTCGACGGAGACGGTCTGCACGAAATTCTCGAAGCCGAACGCGTTCAGGATGGCCGCCACCGGGCTCACGGAAGGGTCGAGCAGGAACAGCCAGAGCATCACACTCGACGCTCCTGCGAGGGCGCCCGGGATGTAGTAGACGAACCGGAGGCTGTTCGCCAGCCAGCGTCGCCCGATCGAATGGACGAGCAAGGCCAGCAAGACGACGAACACGAGAAGCGTCACCAGGTACACCACAAGGTAGACGGCCACGTGTGCCACCGCGGGGAGGAAGCGATAATCGCCGAAGATCCGGGTGAAGTTCGAGATGCCGGCGAAGGCACCGTCGGTCGTGAAGGCGAGGAAGATCGTGTACAGCGTCGGCACGACGCCGAAGGCGATCAACAGGAGGGCGTAGCCAGACGTGAAGACAGCTCCGATCCGGGCTTGCGAACGGTCTGGCCGGCGAGTGCGGGACACCCGCCGCCGCCCCTCGAGGGGGGAGCGGACGGCGGCGGGTGTCGGTGCTGGGAATGTGATGGGGTGTCCTTTGCTCGCGCAGGGGGACCTGCGGTGAACGGTGGTTACTTGACGGTGTAGCCCTGGACCTGAGCCTGGTTCTCGTACTCGGCTTGCAGTGCCGGGACCAGCTCTTTCAGGGTCTTGCCTTCGGCGAGACCTGGGATCACGACCGAGGAGAACCCGGTTTCCGGGCTGAACGACGGGAAGCCCCAGCCGTCCCAGACGCTGTCCGCGGCACTGGTGATGGCGCCCTGGAAATCACCCGCGAAGTACCCGGAGGCCGCCTGAGCGCCCAGCCAGGCGTCAGCGGTGGAGCCGTAGGCAGGAAGCCCGGTGGCAAGCTCTGCGGCCTTGTCGGAACTGCTCACGAACTCCAGGAAGGACGCGACTCCGTCCAGGTTCTTCGAGTGGCTCGAGCCGTACCAGATCCCGCCACCGACGTTGCCAGTGACCTCGGCCTCACCCTCCCAGTGCAGGGGAGCAGCGGCACCGACGGTGCCCGGCGCAGCGTTCAGGCTGTCGGGATTTTGGAAGAGAGCTCCAGCGAACCATGCCGGTCCGGGCGTCCCGAGCAGCTTGTCGCTGTACTTCGACACGAAGTCAGCCCCGAACACACTGTCCTGGACGAGCGTGCCGTTCGCGAGCATGTGGTCGATGAGGTCCGTCACCTGCTCCGACTTCGGATCCGCGAAGTCGCTGGAGAACGTCTGCCCGTCGACCTGGAAGACCGGAGCTTCGCCACTCCAGTAGTAGGTGAAGGGCCCGGTGAAGGCGTCGCCGACAGACCCGAGGATGTAGCCGGGGTGTTCGGCTGCCACCTTGTCGCTGAGCTCCCGGTAGTCCTCCCAGGTGGTCGGGACCTCATACCCGAACTGGGTCATCAGTGGTTCGTTGTACCAGTACACGACCGGAGCGAGGTCGTTGCGGACGCCATAGACGTTCTCGTCGATCGTCATCGGGTCCAAGGCGCCGGGCGTGAACCCGTCGAGGAAGTCATCGGAGAGCAGCCCCTTGTTCAGCACTGCTGCGAAGGCCTGCACGCCGTTCTGCTCGACGCCCGCCCAGGCGGTGTCGTTGGTCTGCGTGGAGAAGACGACATCGGGCCACCCTTCACCTGATTGGTCGAACAGGGCGATCTTCGTCTTGAACGAATCGCTGCCGCCGGCGCTACCGTCGTACGTCTCGATGGTCATCTTCACGTCGGGGTTCTCCGACTGGAACGCCTTCGCGATCGGCTCGCGGGCAGCGTCGACCAGAACGGTGAGACCCGCGTTGGGGTCCTGCTCTGCGGCGGGGAAACCGTACTTGTCCGTCGTCGCGCTCGGGCCGGCGGTGCAGGCGGTGAGCAGGGCGAGACCGACGGCAGCGGTGGCTGACAGGGACAGGGCGCGTGGAACGCGACGGGGGTGACGACGGTGCTGTGTGGACATCGTGGATCCATTTCGGGTCGGCTTCATTGGCGATGGGGTCCGAGTTCATCTCGGCCTGATAGACAGTTCATCATACATAGTATGTATTGCCAACCCCCAGTTCGAGGTTCCGCCTACAGCCTGCCGCGCTCCGGGGTCGAGGGCTGGACTGAGGTGCCTATACGACGAGGTTGCGGTTCATCACCGCCGGCGTGGGTGGTGCCCTATCGAGCGTGCAGACGTGCTGATGACGTCGTTAGCTGTCGGTGCGCTGGGCCGCGGTTCCATGCACGACGTTGTCGAAGGTGTCGCGGGAGTCGAGGACCTCAGCGATGTGCTGCTCCGCCCATTGGCCGAGAGCGGTCAGCGGTTCGCGCAGTGTCTGGCCGAGTGGCGTCAGGGTGTACTCGACGCGGGGTGGCATCTCGTCGTATGCGGTGCGAGTGAGGATGCCGTCGCGTTCCAGATCCCGAAGGGTGCCCGAGAGGACCTTGCCGCTGATCCCGCCGACCGTCTCGCGGAGCGTCCCGAATCGGAGGGGACCGTTGCTCAATGCGATGACGACCATCGCGGTCCACTTGTTGGCGATCCGGGCGAGCGAGGTGCGCGATGGGCATGTCGGCAGCATCACGTTCCAGACGGGTGCGTCGACAGGCGCATCAGAGTTCATCGCGAATACTCCTTAGTTACGTTGAGGTAACAGGTTACCGCCTGAAACTATGGTGCTACCACTCACCCTCACGAAGGAGACACACCATGATCGACCAGACCCCTGCAGCCGTCGCCGTCACCTACTTCGATGCCCTCGGCCGCGGTGACATTCCGACGGTGATGGCGCAGTTCGACCCCGAGGTGGTGTGGCACCAGCCCGGAGCGAACCAGTTCTCGGGTGATCACCGCGGCGTCGACGGTGTCGGTGCGCTCCTCGGCGGCATGATGGCCACGAGCGAAGGCACCTTCCAGCTTGCTGTGACCGGACCTGCGATGGTGAACGGCGAGCTCGTCGCAGTCCCCGTCCGGTTCACGGGGACCCGTGGCGACGTCGTCATGGACATGCCCGGTGTCGACCTCCTGACCGTCCGTAGCGGGCGCATCGTCGAGGTGAGCCTGTTCTCCGCGGACGGCCCGGCGGAGGACACGTTCTGGGGGCCTGCTGAGAGCTGAGGTTCGGATGCGGGACGGGCGATTGCCCGCCTAGATCTCGCTCGTCACGACGAGCCGGAAGGTCGTCGAGATGGTTGCATTCATGAGAATGCCCGGGAACGTGTACTGATGGTGCGCATGAACACTGGCCGCGTGTATGCGTCGAGGACGTTCTTCCGCCCCGTGTAGCGGGCCCGCCCTGCGGCGCCTTCGGACAGATCAGTCGAGCCAGATGTCCGAAGGCGCCGCTCTTCGAGCGGGGGCAGCGCCGGTGTATCGACGAACACCGGCCGGGTCGCGGCGGGCCTCGTCGGTCAGACCGTCGGTGCTGTGAGCTCGACTACGAGCGGTGCGAGGAACTCGCGGGAGAGATCGGTGAGCTCAGCGCCGGCCCGCTCCGGGGTGCCGGTGTCGAAGGGCGGTTCCGGGGTGTATTCGGCTCCCAGGACGGCGAACTTTGCCAGCTCTTCGCCGGACAGGTAGGAGACGAGGCGGATGCCGAGGTCCATACCCGCGGTGACTCCGGCCGCGGTCAGCCGGTTGCCGTCTTCGACGACGCGTTCGTCGACCTCTATCGCGCCGTAGCCTCCGAGGAGGTGGCGGACGGACCAGTGCGAGGTGGCTCGGCGACCGTCGAGCAGTCCGGCGGCAGCGAGAGCGATGGAGCCGGAGCACACGCTGGTCACGTACTCCGCGGTTCGACCGATGCGCTCGAGGTTCGCCATGGCGCGGGTGTCGCGGAGGAGGATGCCGGTATCGCCGCCCGGGACGAGGATGACGGCGGGTGCATCGGTCACCTGGTCGAGCGTGAGCGCAGGTGAGAGGGTCGGCCCGCTCCCACTCGGCACGGGTTCAAGGGTGGTTCTGGTGGTCACGAACTGCACCGTCGCACCGGTTCCCGCGAGGAAGTGGAACGGGCCCACGACGTCGAGGAGTTCGAAACCCGGGTGCAGGACGATGAGGATTATCTTGTCCGTCGCAAAGCTGACTCCGCGTCGTGCGGCGAGCGTGTGATGGGCGGCGATGGAGCGGTCGACCGCTTGCTGCTTGGCGGGATCATCGCCGATCACCGTGAAAAGGGTGCTGGCGGAAGGGTCGTGCCCCACCGTGTGACCCGGGAGGGCGGTGGTCTTGAGGGGCTGGTCGTCGTCATGCATGCAGATACTCCTGTGCCTGGTTGTCGGTTGTCGGTGTCGTGTCTGTCGGACCGGTTCGATCAGCTGTCGGCGAAGACGAGCTGCATGCGCCCGGTGAGTGGGTTGACGAGGGTCTCGGCTCGGACGCCGAACACCCGGTCGAGCAGATGCGGGGTGAACACTGCATCCGGTGTTCCGGAGGCGACGACACGGCCGTGCTCGAGCACGACGATCTCATCGCAGTAGGAGGCGGCGAGATTCAGTTCGTGCAGTGTGACGAGCGTGGTGACCTGGAGGTCGCGCACCAGTGCGAGCAACTGCAACTGATGACGGATGTCGAGGTGGTTCGTGGGCTCGTCGAGCACGAGGATCTGCGGTTCCTGCGCCAGTGCACGGGCGAGCTGCACGCGCTGCCGTTCGCCGCCGGACAGCGTGCTGACATCACGGTCCGCGAACTCCGCGACGCCCGCGGTCACCATGGCTCGCTCCACGACCTGCCGGTCCTCGGCACTGTCGGTGGCGAGGAGCCGTCCGTGTGGCAGGCGTCCGGTCGCGACGCAGTCGGCCACGGTGAGTTCGAGGTCTGCTGGGCTGTCCTGGACGACTGCGGCGATCACCCACGCTGCCTTGCGGGCCGGCATTGTCCAGACGTCGCGGTCGTCGGCCAGAACCTGTCCCTCTGACGGACGCAGCATCCGATAGACCGTCCGGAGGAGTGTCGACTTCCCGCTGCCGTTCGGCCCGACGAGCCCGACGACGTTCGAACGCGCCCGCAAGGCGACATCCTCGATGATCCGTCGGCCGGCGATGTCCACGCTGACGCCCTGGACTTCCAGTGATCTGCCTTCGGCCGCGTTCATCGCTGGCTCCGACCGGATCGCCGCAGCAGCCACAGGAAGAACGGTGCACCGACGACGGCGGTGAGCAGCCCGACAGGGACCTCGGTGGGCGCGAGGAGCAATCGTGCCCCGATGTCCACGACGACGAGGAGCAGCCCGCCTGCCAAAGCGGACGCGGGGAGCACCCAACGGTGGTCGGAACCGATCACCATGCGGACAGCGTGCGGAACCACGAGGCCGACGAAGCCGATGGATCCGCTCACCGTGACGACGACGCCGACGAGCAGCGAGGTGATGATGAACAGCACGAGTCGCATCCGGCCGACGTCTACGCCGAGGCTGACTGCTGTCTCGTCGCCGGTGAGGAATGCGTTCAAGATGGGCGCGAGGAGGACGACCAGGATGGTCGCGATGATCAGGACGAGAGCCGGGACGCCCAGGTCGCTCCAGGTGGCCGCGGCGAGGCTGCCAGCGAGCCAGGACAGGACTTGTCCGACGCCTTGGTTGGCCCCGCTGGATCGGAGGACGAGATAACTCGTGATCGAACTGAGGAGATATGACATCGCCACGCCGGCGAGCACCAGACGGTTCGGCGTCACCCGCCCACTCTGCTGCGCGAGAGCGAAGACGAGAACCGTGGTGATCAAGGCCCCGACGAAGGCCGCGACGGGAGTCGACACGGCGGCGAACAGTCCGCTTGTGAGCGTCAACGCGGCGACCGCGGCCACGGAGGCGCCTGAGGAGACACCGAAGACGAACGGGTCCGCCAACGGATTGCGCACGACGGCCTGGAGCACGGCGCCGGCGACCGCAAGCGCCGCACCGACGACGAACCCGAGCAATGCTCGGGGAAGGCGGAACTCCCACACGATCTGGTCGTCGAGCCCGGCGACCGGGCCACCGCCCCAGGGGAGCAGGCGCGCTCCGATCACTTCGACGACGCGCCCCGGTGCGATGCCCACGCTCCCCACGGCGACAGAAAGCACCACCGCGACGATGCAGGCGACGAGGAGGATGGCGATCACCGGTTGCGGGTGCCGCCGGGCTAGGGTGTGTGTCCGTGCTGGTGCGGGAGCTGCTGTCACGAGGAGGGAACCGGAAGATCCAGATCGGGGTGGAGGGCGTTGGCGATCTTCGTCAGGCCCACCATGACCGAGATCGACGAGTCGGTCTCCTGCGTCGGCACCTCACTGATCCGACCGTTCTTCACCGCGGGGAGGTCGGGGAAGTTCCCCTCGAGGAACGCCTTCTGCGTCGCGAAGTCCTGGCCCGGGAACGTGCCGACGAGGATGACGTCGGCGTCCGAGGCGGCGAACTCCTCTTTACTGACGTAGACGGAGTCAGAGGAGAAGACGTTCTTGCCGCCGGCCGTGCTGATCAGGTCATCGTAGATACCGCCCGCCAGGACGATCACGGGGCCGGATCCGCCGTTGAAGTACGCGGTCTTCACCGTCGGCTTGCCCCGGACGGCCTTGACGACCTCCTCCTTCTCGGCATCGAGCCGAGCGATAACTTCATTGGCCTTCGCCGAGACGTTGAAGATCGTGCCGTAGTCGCGGAGCGTCTTGGACACGGAGTCGATGTTCCAGATCTTCGTGCTCTGTGAATCGGTCGCCCCACAGAGGTTGGCGCCGTAGACGGTCGCCCCGGCCTGCTCGAGCTGCTCGACCGACGCGTATCCCTGTGAAGCGTCGAACGCGAACCCTTCCAGCACCTGCCCGGTGACGAAGTCCGGCTTCTCGCTCAACAGAACCTCTTTCGGCGGGAACCCCATCATGCTCCCGATGGTCTGCAACCCATCCGCCGCCTTCGCGACCGAGTCCGGGTAGGGGGCGTAGTCCGCCTGGACCGCGACGATCTTGTCCCGGAGTCCGAGCGCAAGGAGTGCTTCGGTATTGGACTGCCACAGGCTCACCACACGGTCCGGCGCAGAGTCGACGGTGATGGTCCGGCCGCAGTTCTCCAACGACACCGGATACCCGGTCGCGGCAGTGGCGCTTGTGGGCGCAGTCGAACCCGGTGCGCCGCTCCCGGCGCAAGCGGTGGCAACCATGAGAAAGACCGAGGCAGCCCCTGTCGAGGAGACGATTCGTCGGGCAGGGGGTCGCATGGGGCTCCTTCACTAGCGCGGATACGCAGTTCTACGTCATGTAGAAGAATAGCTCGTTTCGCGAGAAGACGAGCCGCACGTTGGTCCGACGGGCTCCTGTGAGCGAGCTATTGCGCTGGACCAGGCGCTCGCCGATGGCAGGATCGATAACCGCGTGGCGGCTCATGCTGGTTCTCTTTCGATCGGAACGGGGGTCGGAGTGGATAGCCGCGCCGAGCCTGAAACCATGGACCGCGCTTAGGCCTCGAGGTCGGTGATGATGTCCTTCACAGTCTCGATGTACGACGTGACGTCGTCGTCGGTCATCGCCAGCGACAGCGAGAACTCACCGCGAGCGACGGGGAAGAAGCCCCGATTCGCGAGTTCGAGCGAGAAGGTCTGTGTCTTCTCGGCGTCGACGTTGCGCCAGTGATCCCGTTGGGTCTCCACGGTCATTCCCGCCTCGACGCAGTACGCGTAGGCGAGTGATGAGTAGCCGCTCCCAAAGATCGTGAACGGACTCCGCCGCGCCGCGGTCCACTCACCGACCTCGGACAGGATGCGCCCGGCCATCGTGTTGAGCCGGTCGTACGCCGCTTCGTCGAGTGCGGTCATACACGCGATGCCGGCGATCAGGGCGAGCCGGTGCCCGTGGTGAGTCCCGGAAATCGGCACCCTGCCATCGGCGAGCAGGCCCATGACGTCTGCGCGGCCGCCGATCGCGCCAAGCGGTAGCCCGCCCCCGATGATCTTTCCCATCACGGTGATGTCCGCATCGATGCCGTATGTGTTTTGCATGCCGTGGAACGAGGCCCGCAGGGTCATCGTCTCGTCGATGACGAGCAGGATGCCGAGTTCAGCGGTGACCCGACGCAGCATCTGGACGAACCCCTTTCGCAGCACGACGTGGCCGCCCGCGCCGCTTTCGAGTTCGACGATCACACAGGCGAGGTCGTCGGCGTGCTCGCGGAGGATGCGTTCTGTGCCTGCTTCGTCGTTCTGCGTGAGCATCACCACGTGCTCGACGACCGCGTCAGGGATGCCCTCACTGTCGGCGACCGGACGGGGCTTGCTGTCTGACCCGTATTCCTCGCCACCGTGCGGGTGGGCGGACACACTGACCGGGTCGGTGAAGCCGTGGTAGCCCCCCTCGAACTTCGCGATCAGGGTTCTTCCCGTGAACGCGCGTGCAACGCGAATCGCACTCATCACGGACTCTGACGCCGAACACGAGAACTGCACCATGTCGATCGAGGCGACGCGGTCGATGAGAATCCGCGCCAGTGCCGCCTCCTCCGCGACCGGGTTGCCGAACGACGTACCCGAAGGAATGGCCGCGATGAGCGCCTCGCTGATCGCCTGGTTGCCGTGACCGAGGATGTTGACCGTGAAGTTGTTGTTCAGGTCCAGGAGTCGGTGTCCGTCGACCGTGTCGATGTACGCACCGTCACCGCCCTCGACGAACACGGCGTGGGGGCCGAAGTTGAAAGACGTGCGGCTGTAGCCGCCGGGGATCACCTCCCGACCCTCCGTGGTGAGCTGGGCAGATGTGGCGAACCTCTCGCTGAAGCGACGAGTGGCGGATTCGAGCGTGAGCATTGTGGTCTCCTTGGTCGGTCTCGGTGAAAGGTTCGTGGGTAGCAGGGTCAGGGAGTGGTGCGACGGCGGGCAGGGAAGGTGAGTCCGTGACCGAACGCGAAGAGCGGGTCAGCGGTGTCGAAGGGCACGTCGGAACGAGATGCCACGACCGCCTCCATGCTGGAAGGGATGTCGAAGGGAAGTCGACCCCTGGGAGCGTCAAGTCCGGTGAGGACGTCGAGGAGCGCGGAGGGATCGGCGCCGAAGTTCGCGATGACGGCAGCTGCCGACTCGACGATCGGACCGAGAATCGCAGGCCGGTCAAGGAAGACGTCGACGATGGTCGGCACTTCGGTTGCAACTCGATCGATGTGATCGATCAGGTCCGCGGAGAATTCGAGGGATCCGGCATGGAAGTAGTTTTCGAACGATGTCGAGCGCTTCTCGAACGGGGCGTGAATGCGCAGGATAGCGACGTCTGCTGCGGAGGGGTCATCGACCACGGTCCCGTACTGGGACGCTACAGCCGCGTTGATTCCTTCCACGTACAGCCGGAGTCCGGGCGCCAGGGGAAGGATCCCGTCGCCGGCCGACTCGCGGTTGGTGAGCAGTGTCAACGATGCGCGTTGTGCCCGGAGGCCTGCTTCCCGGAACTCGGGTGCTCCGACGATGCGGGCTGCGCGAGTCTCGTCCACGTACGGGTTGTCGAATAGTCCGAGGGTGAACTTCTCGCGCAGCAGTCGGCGGGCCGATTCGTCGAGTCGTTCCTCGGTAATCTCGCCCTGTTCGACCAGGTACACGAGCCCGTCGGGAGCGGCTTCGCCGCCAAGCTGGTCGACGCCGGCATCGATGGCCTTCCGCATCCGCTCGCGCGGTGTCAGATGCTCGACACCCCACGCCCGAGCAGGGAACGGCTCGCCGTCGACGACGGCATCGGTGAGCAGTCCCCAGTCGGTGCAGACGATGCCATCGAACCCGAGCTGCTCGCGCAGGAGCGTTGTGATGACCGACTTGTTGAAGCCGAAGCCGACTTCCTCGAACTCGGTCCCCACCGGCATGCCGTAGTACGGCATCATCTGCGTGGTTCCCGCTGCGATTGCGGCGATGAACGGCTTGAGATGGTGATCGAACATGCCCCCGGGGTAGACCTGCTCACGGCCGTAAGCGAAGTGGGGATCCTCACCGTCCTTCTGCGGCCCGCCGCCGGGGAAGTGCTTGGTCATCGTGGCAACGGAGGTGGGCCCGAGCTCCGCTCCCTGGAACCCGCGGATGTACGCGGTCACGAGCCTGCTGGTCAGCTCGGCATCTTCACCGAACGTGTCCAGTTGCCGTGCCCATCTCGGTTCCGTCGCCAGGTCGACCTGCGGATGCAAGGCGACGCGGATGCCGACGGCCGTGTACTCCTGGCGGGCGGTGTCGGCGAATTGCTCAACGAGGTCCTCGTCCTGCGTCGCGGCCAGACCGAGTGCCTCCGGCCAGACCGAGAACGATCCAGCGAGGAGGCCCGCCAGGGGGTTGTCGCTGTACGAGTTCCGCGGGTCGGTGGAAATGGTCACCGGGATGCCCAACCGGGTTCCTGCCGCCAATCGTTGGATGTTGTTGTTCCAGGTCGCCATCGCCTCCGGGGTGCCGCCCGTGAGGAGGTTGAAGTGGTTCATGTGGCGACCGACCACGTACTCGCTGTTGGAAGGGAGATCGAACTCCCTGTCGCCCGTCGAGAGCTCCCCGTCAGGACCCATCGTGATCATCGTGTGGAAGAACAGTCCAGCCTTCTCCTCGAGCGTCATCTGTCTCAGGAGGATCTCGACGCGCTCCGAGACGCTCCGGCCGGTGTCGAAGTAGCTCTTGTCGACTTCGGTCCCCTCTTGGCTGGTAGGTTCCTGCATCACTTGGTTCCTTTCACGCGGTAGACGACGAGTGCGCCAGCGAGTGCCGCTGCGGCACCCACCAGGTAGAACAGCGAGTACCCGCCGATCGCGGTGGAGGCGCCCAGTGCGATGACCGCCGGGGCAATGGCCGGCGCAATGGACTGCGGCAGTGCGTTGGCGATGTTGATCACGCCGAGATCCTTTGCCGTGTCCTCGACATCGGGCAGCACCTGGGTGGCCAACGCGAGGGAGACTGACAGGAACGAGCCGATGCCGAATCCGATCAGGCCCTGCCCCAGGATGACGATGCTCACATCGGGTGCGAAGGCGAGAACCACGAGCCCCCCGACCATGATGAGGCCGGCGGCGAGGACGAACGGTTTCCGGCGGTTGAACCGGTCCGACAGGTAGCCCGCGAGCGGACCAGAGATCGCCTGCGCTCCGACTGCGGCGAGGTTGGCGATGAGGATGACCGTGATCGCTTCGTTCTCGGTCTGGCCGAACTTGTCGGTCAGGTAGAGCGGTAGGAATGTCGCGACGCCGGCGTATCCGAACATCACGAGGAAGGTGGTAAGCCATGTCCAGCCGAAGTCTGGGTTCTTGCGTGGGTTGAACGCGAAGGAGCCGATGAACTCCTTGAAGCCGTACCGCTCGGCGGGACGAACGAGACGCACGCTGTCCTGCAGCAGTAGGGCGAAGAGGATCGTGAAGAGCAGTCCGACCGCGCCGGGCACGGCGAAGCGAGTGAGATCGGAATCGAGGAAGTTGACCGCGAACGTTCCACCGAGAATCCCGAGCGATGTCGTGATGCCGATGATCCCGGATGCGAGCCCGCGCCGCCAGACAGGGACCTTGTCAGCGATGGTGGCATTGAGTGCGGAAAGCGCACCGTTGAGGGACGCCTGAACAAGGCACCATCCGGCAAGCACCACCCACACGTTGGGCGCGAGACCGATTACGACGAGAGCACCGAACCCGATTGCGGTTCCACCAATCAACCATGGACGGCGCATCCCGAACCGGGACATGGTGCGATCTGAAAGCCGCCCAACCAGCGGGTTGAAGATGATCGCGAACAGGCTCCCGACGCCCATCACCAGACTGAGCGCGCCGAGAGACTCCTCGCGACTCGACGTGATGTGCTCCAGCTTGAACGCCAGCGAGACGAACACCGGCGTAAGAACAGCCAGGTAGATGCCGAAGTTCGCCAGACCCAGCGTGGGTAAGTAGGCGGCGGATGTCGGGCCGACGGGTGTGGATCGGGTAGGGGATGGAGTGGACTTCTCTGTCACGACGGGCTCCTCAGGATGGCCAGATGAAAGTTCTGGCTCTCAATGTAACTGAATCTCGTTGCTTATGTAACTCAAAATAGCCCCGAGTGTAACTTTTGGGTTTCGACCTCATGACAAACTGGTGCATGTGAGTAGTACGCAGGTGTCCCGAGCCGATGCTGCTTGGCGAACACGACAGAGCATCGTGCGCGAATCACGCCGCGCCTTCGCGGAGGACGATCTGCTGGCAGTGACGGTTCAGGACATCGCAGACCGGGTCGGAATCTCGCGTCCCGGTCTCCTGAAGCACTTCGCGTCGAAAGAGGCGCTGCTCGACGCCGTCGCACAGGAATTCGATGACGAGACCGGTCAAGTCATGGGCTCCAGCCCACTCACGGTTGAGGTGGCGGCCCGGCTATCACGCAGCGTGGACGGATACGCCGCTCTGTCAGCGATCCTCCTCTCGCGTGCCATGACCGGGGGTAGCGATCAGGCCGCCTCGCATTCCCATCACCGACGACTGCTGACGGATGAGTCCAAGCCCATATCTGACGGGGTGCGCACTCGGGTGGCAGTGTGGGAGGGGCTGCTCGTCATCAGCCGGTATCTCCCGGAGCTGAATCCTCCCGGGCTGTTTGCACGTGACACAGCGAGCGGGGATGGAGGCGGTTCTGTACCCGCCCTTCGCCCGCGGCCCCTGGCGATCGACACCGTCTTGACTGAACGCAGCGGATACGAGCCGGGGCATAGGCGCCGGGCGCGGATCGTGGCCGATGCCACGACAGTGTTCGCCGAAAACGGATTCGGGGCCACCACCATGAGAGAGATCTCCGAGCGGGTGAACGTCGCGCCCTCCACCTTGCGACACCACTTCCCCAGCAAGACCGACCTGTTCGCCGAAGTCATGCGACAACGCGACAACGACATGGTCACGAGGCGAGCGGGTGCGGTACTCGATCCGACGGAGGAACTACTCGCCGTCGGGGTGGAGGCCGCGCGAGATGCAGGAGCGGAAAGCGGGCTGATCGGTCTCTATGCCGTCTTGTCCACAGAGGCCGTGTCGCTCGAACATCCCGTCCATGGGTACTTCCGGGAACGATTTGTCCGTACGATCGCTTACTTCGAGAACCTCTTTGCTCGCGCGGCCTCGGACCAGAGTCTGAACCTGGATGCACGGTTCGAAGCGACACGGCTGATCGCACTGTGGGACGGCCTGCAGTACCAGTCGATACTTGAAACCGGGTTCGATAGCGCGTCCGACTTGCCCCGGATTCTCAACGCCCACGTCGCGGAGGTACTCCAGCACCAGTGAACCCCGTGCGCCTCCACCAGAACCCAGCCGATTGAACGCGTGGATGGCGGGCCATGACGCTCAAGAGAGATGACGCCGATCGTTCAACTGCCCCCACCTGCGCTTGCCGCCGCGCACGACTCCCGCTGTAAGCCCATTGCTGCACTTGCTCGACAGCCGTAGGCCACTCTCGATGTATGCGAGATGCTCGAGGGACCGCACCGGTGCAATGAACTGCAAGTTCAGGGCACCCCCGACACCCACGTTGTTGGGGGTGAACAAAGCTAGGACCGCGGCTCCGAGTAGAATGCCTGCGCCGACGATTAGGGCGGTCCTGTTCCCGTCTACGAGCACCTATGCGCCTGTGCCACCGCTAACCGACGTGATGCTGTCGGCGACGCCGGCGAGGATTGCGAGGCCGAAGGCCATACCGATCTATTGGGCGGTGTTCAGTAGCGCTGACGCCATGCCAGCTCGATCAGGTGCGACTCCGTAGACGGCAGCCTGCATGAGCGAGGTCGTTCCCAGCCCGACGCCGAGCGCTACGAGAAGTATCGCGGAAGCCTTCAGCGTCCAGGAGCCGCCTGCGACGGCAATCGTCGAGAACCCGAACACGCCGATCGCGCAAGACTGCATCGAGGGCGGCGACGTAGCGGGGGCGCTCCTCAGCAGTAGCTTCGGCGCTATACCTGCGCCCACGACGATGCCGATAGCGAAAGGCAACCATGACAGCCTGGTCCGGAGAGGACTGAATCCTGCAAGCCGTTGCATATCCAGGGTGATGATGCAGAGGTGGGGCCGGTCGCTGTAAACGTGAGACCTCTCAGCCCTGCGGCGAGTGCGCGCCGCAAACGAACGTTTCTGCCTCGTCACGCAAGGGGTGCTCGGGAACGCTTCCGAAGGCGGTAGGTCGGAACTCGGTTGTGGCGGACACATTTGGGGCCGACAGTGCACTTGACGTAACGGGCCTGTCGTGTGCGCTAATGGGCTGAGCCAAGTAGGCGAGTTAGAGCGACCTCAGGGATGGGAATGAACATCTTCGATACATTCGTCGTCCCGAGGGGCGCGGATGGAGAGCGGGGCGCTGATCTTATGGAGAAGACCGGATCCGCGCTGCGCGAGCTCGCGACGGCGGCACTGGATGTTCGCGATGCGGCGCACGTGCTGGAGATCGGATTCGGGCCAGGAATGGGTTTGGAGGCGCTGCTCGCTCTCGTGCCCAGAGGACAGGTCACCGGTCTCGATCCTTCGCTGCTGATGCACCGTCGCGCGCGATCCAGGAATGATGACGCTGTTCGCAACGGGCGTCTCGAACTGGTTGTCGGTGAGGCGAACCAGATGCCCTTCGCCACGGGACGTTTCAATGCTGTCCTGGCCATAGACAACGTCCACTTTTGGGCGGATCGACCTGCTGCGCTCCAACAGATCCGACGCGTCATCGACGGCGCTCCTGCCTCGCTAGTGCTGGCCCTCAGCCCGCAATCGGGCGGTTCGGCTCGAGCAGTGACTCGCGACCTCGCCCGAGCCTCGTTCGAGGTCGACTACCAGAACGAGTCCCTCAACGGTTTCCTCATCCGTGCCACAGCGACGTAGCCCTTGGCACTGGGCGCCACCCTCCCAGACGAGGCGTGTCAGGAGAAACACAACATGGCGCCGACCCGGAGGTCGGCGCCACCGCTTGCACTGGGCGCTAGACCTCCAAGTCGCGGAGCCGTTGCTCGACGGAACGGGTTGTATCGCGACGTAGATTCTGCGCGGGCCGTAACTCGTCGATCCGCTCACCGCGCATCGACCATCATGCGTGGTGTGACCCGACGACGGGTTCGACGCCGACGGCTTCGAAGGAGACCGACAGTGACAACCAGAACCAAACCGGCGATTCCCATACCTGAACGGACGGGAAGTAACTGGCCGCCGGTTCCTTTTCCGTGGGCACTGATTCGGCTGTCGTGTGACTGCTCCCAGCGGCTTGTGCTGCATACGGGTGACCCCAGCGGATTGCGCAAGTATCAGCGCTCTCGGCGCCTGAGTTACTCACAGGTGACGGTCGGATCAGCGGACCGATTTTCGGTCCTGAACCAGCCGTGGAAGGAGCCGCACGAACACGACCATGCCGACCAACTCGACGAGCGTCTGCGTGACGATCACCACCGGCGCGAGCGCCAGCGACGCGGGTAGCGCGAGCGCGAGTGGGAGGACGACGAGGCTGTTGCGGGTGGCACCGCTGAACACCATGGCACGGGTTGCCGGGACGTCGAGGCGGAACAGGCGCCCGGCACCCGTGCCGACGAACGCCATGACGATGAGGAACGCCGCATAGAGCGGCACGAGCACGAGTAACTGCAGGGCCGCGGTGCTCACCGCCCCTGCTTGCGAGGCCACGACGGTGAACAGCGTGGCTACCATCAGTGGCACCATGAGCGTCAGCATGGTGCGTTCGATCCCACGTCCGATCCGGTGCCGCTTGGCAAGCCGCTGCGTCACGGCGGCCGCGGTCAGCGGCAGCACGATGAGCAGCAGGAACGCGCGCACGAACGGGCCGAGCTCGACGGCCGCGACACCGCTGGGACCGATGAACAGCAGCAGGTAGAGCGGCAGCAAGAGGATCTGCGCGAGCATCAGCAGCGGAGCCGCCGCGAGCAGGCGCTCCGCGGCTCCTCCGGCGAGGCCGGCGAACACGATCACGTAGTCGATGCACGGCGTCAGCAGCACCAACAGCACCCCGAACAGCAGCGCCGGTTGATCCGCGACGAACCGCGACAGCCCGTAGGCGACCACCGGGACGATGACGAAGTTCACCACCCCGACCGCGGCGAGGAACCGGACGTCGCGGAGCGAGCGGCCGATCGCGGCGAACGGCACCCCGAGGAACGTCGCGAACAGCAGTAGCGCGAGGACCGGCTCGATCGCCACTTCCAGATGATGCGCGCCAGGCGGCAGCAGTCCGAGGACGCCGCCAGCAGCGATCGCCGCGAGGTAGAGGACGATCTGGTGACGTTCCAGCCACGGCACGATCGCCGTCACGAGCTGGGACCGAGCGTTGAGGGGCACGAGGCTCAACCGTAAACGTTCGAGCCACTGGAAGGTCAAGCCCGGTTCCCGGCCGTAGGATCGGCGCATGCGCATCTCAGAGGTCAGCAAACGCACCGGCGTCGCACCGACCGCACTGCGCTACTACGAGAGCATCGGCCTCATCACCCCCGGCCGCACCCGCAACGGTTACCGGGACTATGACCCCGCCGTGCTCGGGCGGCTCGATCTGATCGAAGCGAGCAAAGAACTCGGTCTGCCACTCGCTGACATCGGTCGGCATCTCCGGTCGCTGGAGGACGACTCCTGCACCGACGTTCGCGACCAGCTCCGCCCACTCCTTGCGGAACGGGTGCGCCAGATCGACGAGAAACGCGCCCGCCTCGACGAGCTGCGCACCCGCCTCGACCAGGCGGATGTGGGGCTGGCGAACTGTCCAGATCGAGCCGAACACTGCTCGACCGAATGCGTGTTTCACCCGTTAGAACGCATGGCCCCGGGCGATACTTCCGGCAGGTTCTCGACGCCTGATTGACCTGAGTCACGAGTGGTTGACCGAGTGTCGAATCCTGAGGAGTGTCGATCTTGCCCATCGCACAGAGCGGATCGCTCTAGAGCTCCAGACCCCCGCTGGACCTGGGCTGGCGCGGTGGATGAGCGTCGCGGTGGGTATCGCCTGAGCGCGGTCTGAGGACGCTTCTTGAGAGCTTCTGAGCTAGCTCGGCAAGCCGATTCCTTGAATCCAGTGGCAGCGCGTCTTCGGAATGCTCGGGCACGCCCGATTCCCGTGCCGCTTTGCGACTGGCGCGTAGCTTCTGAAGGTATTCCGAAGCCGGGTCCTCATCCGGAGTCCAATCGGCCAGACGAGGCGGCTCTCGCCAGCTCGAAGCGGCAATCGAGGGTGCGGTTTCTGGGGCCGCTAGCACAGTGCCCAAAGCTGATTCGCGAACGTCATCCAAGGGTAGGTACAAGTCCGGACGCCAGAGCGGCCCACCGGTCTGCGAGAGAACCTGGTCGATGCTCTCCAATTGTTCCTCGATCCCGGCATCTCGACCATTCCATTTTCCTGCCAGGACGTAGAACGTGTCGAGCCAGGAATCGGGGTCGGGGTCGACGTCGAAGTAGGACGCCCCGGTGAACCGGAGAAGCAGATCCAGCTGTGCCTTGACGATTCTGCGTTGAATATCCTCCTCAGCCTGACGTGGGTCGCTGTGGGCGTCCAGATAGAACGGACGGAGATCTCCCAGTCGCGTTCCATAGCGATAGGCCCTCACCCACCCATGCTGATCCTGGCTCAAGTCCGATGAGGGGCTCGTCTGTTCTACGCTCATCCTGCGAGTCCCTCGCTCGAGTCGGTCAGGCTGACTCGACGCCGCACGACACCACGAACGACGAATGGTGAGGCGCCGAGGAGCATCGTCGCGGCAGCGCCGGCGGCGAGAGTGGCACCGTCAAAGCCGGTGCTCGCGAGCTTCTGTCCGGGGCGGTCGATGAAGAGCGTCTGCTCACCATCCTGCCCACAGACACCTTCGCTGAGGAGCACCTGCTTCGTGTCATCGGCATACGTGCGCTCGATCCAGTTGACGCCGGCGCCCATGTCGCGGGTGGCAGTGAATGTCGGAC
Source organism: Plantibacter sp. MCCC 1A11337 (assembly GCF_013349365.1). Classification (NCBI taxonomy): domain Bacteria; kingdom Bacillati; phylum Actinomycetota; class Actinomycetes; order Micrococcales; family Microbacteriaceae; genus Plantibacter; species Plantibacter sp. MCCC 1A11337. Next base: position 521,624 of record NZ_JABJWX010000003.1, read on the forward strand.
CGGGCACATCCGTGCGGCCGCTGACCAGGATCGGCGCCGACTCCGGCAGATATTCGGTTGTGGCATCGCAGGCGGGCTGGCCGTCGGTGATGCGGTAGGCGGTGAAGGTCTGTACGGCGGTGTCGGGGTAGAGGGCGACGTCTTCGTGGTGGGCGGTGTCGCCGTACTGCTCGCCCTCCATCACCGACGGCACGGCCTTCGTTGTGACACGGGGGATGACCGTGGTCTCGTCGGGCAGCCCGAACGCGTCGTGCCACGGTCCCTGCAGGACGGACTTGGTCGTGTCGGATTGCTTGTCGAGGTCGAGTGACCAGACTGCGGTGATTGGGCCGTCGGCTTCGTCAGGTCGGGGGAAGCTGGCCTCCATGACGTCGCCGACCTCGTCACAGGTGGCGGTGGCCGTGCCGAGCGCGGGGCGGCCTTCTGGGACGTTGGGGAGGCTGTCTTCGCCGGGGAGCTTGGCGTAGATTGCGATGTCCCAGGTGACTTCGACGCCTTCGCCGTCTCGGTTGCGCCGCCAGGTGGAGCTGGTGCTGTCGGGGGAGAGGTCGCAGGTTGCGTGGTCGATGATGGTGCCGCCGACGGGGACGAGGGTCTGCTGCATCTCGCTTGTCACGATCGGTTGGAAGGTCGTCGAGGTGGTGGTGCTGGCTTCGGAGGTAAACGGGACGGGGGAGCGGTTGTCACTACCGCGAGCGAGACGCTGCTGGCCCGGCGTCTCGTACATCCATGCCTCGGAGGCGTAGTCGCCGGGCGTGCTCCAGGAGCCGTCGGCGCGGATGTCGTAGTCCGCGATGCCGTCGGCGGGGTCGCCGGTGATGTCGATGCGAGATCTGTTGCCCACGGCCACCGATGCCGCACCGGTGCTGGTCTCGTGCGCGCCGGTGAGGGTGAGTGTGCCGGTCGCCGCGGCGGGGTCGACGGTCACATCGATGTAGCCGGTGGTGCTGTCGGTCATGGAGATGGTTGTGGTCGCCGTGTTCGAGCCGGCCGCGGCAGCCCAGTTCTCACTGACCCATGCCCAGATGCTGTTGAACGCTGCGGTCACGGCGGCATCGTGACCGTCGGCCTTCTGGCTGATGTAGTGGATAGCGCCGTCATAGCCGGGGTGGTTCTGCGAGGTGAAGGCGTAGACGAACGCGGCGACGGCTGCTGCGGTGTCGTTGTCGGTGGTCTGCCCGAACTGGGACAGGCCGGCGTTGAGCATTGCGAGTTCCGTGCCGCCGACGTCGCGCGTCCCGGCTGTTGCGCCGATGCCGCCGACGAGCGTTCCGCCGCCGGTGGCACCAGCTGGCCAGTCGGCTTGGACATCAAGGCAGTACGCGAGGGAACCGTCCGGGGTGACGTAGTTCACGAGCTGGCCCCAGCCGTATGCGGTAGTGGCTCGAGGGGACGGAGTGGCACTGGCCGCAGTGGCTGACGTGTCCTCCGCGGCGGGAACCGAAGCGCTCGCCGAAAGGGCAGGCAAGCTCAAAGTGGTGGCAAGCAGAATCGACGCGCCGGCCGCGCTCAGGATGCTGCGGCTCATGCCGCCTCCTCCACCCGAGCTCGGCTTCGTCGGCTCCGCACAGCGAGCGCCACACCCGCCGCGATTGCGAGCAGACCTCCCGCCGCGCCGGCTACGAAGAGATCTTCGTTGGCGCCGGTGACGGCGAGCTGCGGACGCCTGGTCCCGACGCTTCCGCCAGAGCGATCTGCAACGACGTCGATGGCGGTCCCGTCGCCTTCTCCCTCGTCGTCGAAGGGGGGCTCCGTCTCATCGCCGTCCTCCGGGTCGACGACGGCCGGTTCGGCGACATCGACGACTGACGACTCATGGATGATCAGGTCGAGACCCTCCGGATCGTTCGGGTTGTCGAGGGTCCAGGCGTACCCGCCGGCGGCCGAGACGTTGACGCAGTCGCCGTCGTAGCTCCACTCGGAGCCGGTCCAGGTCGCGGAGAACGAGCCGACCGTCGCTGCGTCGGCGATCGAGCCGACCGGAGGCCAGCCGTCGTACGGCCCTGTGAGCGCCGCGGTGATCGGTTCGATCGCGATGCCGTCTTGGGTGCCCGAGACGTCGAGCGCGAAGCCGACGCAGTCGCCCACTTCCGCTTGGGAGGGGCTCGCGGAACCCGAGGCGGTAACAACGGCTGCGGGTGCTGGCGCGTCGAGTGGGATCGCTGGACCGGTTGTACCGAGCGCGGTCGCACTCAACGCGGTCGCTGCGAGTTGCAGCGAGAGGGGCAGTGTCATGGTGTCCTTCCGTCGCTTGCGCGAGTTGAGGTGATCGCTGGTGCGTCACCTCCTGCTCTTGTGGAGGGCCCGATGATCAGGCGGACGCCTCCTGCGACTTCGGCGCTCTGTTCGGCGTCGGCCCATCCCCACCCCAACGCTGTCGAGGCCGGCGGCGCGCGGGCACATCTCCGGTCCCGCATTCGGGCTGCCGCGCCTCGCTCCGCTCGCCTTGCCTTTGAGCGTCCGACATAGCTCAGAGTGTTGGCACCAATTGACCAGCGACGGGCATCCATGACGGGGCCGCCAATGAAGGAGGGGCGAGGGGACATGCCCCCGACCCGGGGCCGGAGGCGACACGGACAGGGGTGCCGAGTCAGGGATGCACGCAGGCACCGGGGTGGCCACGTCCGCGCCGGCTGTCCACCAGCGGCAAGAGCTAGCGAGGCGGAACGACCGCCTTTGGCAGGGAGGCACTCGTGCGCGGCGGCATGGTCAGGTGGAAGCGGGGCATCGTTTCGCAAGGACTCCGGCAGGCCGTCGACTACGCGCTCGGTGGATCCTGCGATGCAACTGTCGGCACCCCCGCTGGCATCGCCCGCGCGCTCGGTTACGCACCCGAGACCGTCACCCGCTTCATCGTCGAGAACGAACAGGTCACCTCTGACCAGCTCGACCGACAGAAACTCGCCGCCTGGGTCGCCGGCCGTGATCCCGACACCGAGGTCATGCGCGGCATCCGGAACCCCTCACCTCGAGCAGATCTGCTCCTTGACGCCACCATCAATGCGTCGAAGTCGTTCTCTGTCGCGGCGATCCTCGATCCGGAGGTCGCGGCAGCCTACGACGCACTCCAGGATCGCCTCCGCGAACGCATCATTCTGGCCTGGCAGCGTGAGCTCAATGCCCGTCGGGGGAAAGCCGGCCACCGCCGCATGCCGCTGACGCGTATCGAGATCGTGGAGCTCCGCCACGCCCGGTCGCGCGCACTTGATCCCCACCAGCACCGTCATCTGTGGCTCAACATTAAGGTGCTCGGAGAGGACGGGCGCTGGAGCAACATCGATTCCCGCGTAGCACTCCGCTTCCAGACCGTCATCAACGCGGAGGGCGACCTCGCGGCGAGGACGGACCCAGAGTGGATCGCCGCCCTCGCCAGAAGGGGTTTCAGCATCGGCGACGACGGCGAGATCGAGCAGCTCGCCCACATCGTGCGACCGTTGTCGAAGCGGTCTCGTCAGATCGAGCGGAACCGAGCCAATCGACTCGACGAGTGGCGGCTCGAACACCCTGGCGTTGAACCTGCTCCGCAGGATCTGACCGCCATCGATCAGTGGGCCTACGCGCACAAGCGCCCCGCGAAGCCTCCCGCAATCGACGAAGCGGACTGGGTGAATCTGGTCCGGGACGAGATCATCGAACTCGACCCGAAACTTGCCGAGAAGCGAGCGCCAGCGGCACCGAGAGTGAGCAACCTCGATGATCTCGATATCGATCTGCTTGCGAGGCGGGCGGTCGCCGATGCTGACCAACGGTCGACCCCGAGTGGAGGACGATTCAGCCGATTCGATGTCCGCTCCGGGGTGCTCCGGGCACTCGCCACAACAGGTGTCGTCGCTGAGCGATCCCTGCTCGAGCCACTGATCGAGCAGGTTATTCAGCGCGCCGTCGACGAGGGCTGCGCGGACTTGCTCGGCGCCGACGAAGTGCCGCCACAGGTGAAGGGCTACCTCTCGAATCACACAGCGACGCTCAAACGGGACGTCGAGCGCCGCATGATCGAACTCTCGTCCCCCGGACGATCTCTGACCGAAGAGGCGGTCCTCCGCGCCGAGCGCGCGTCCCTTCCAGCCGGTCGCTCGCTCGATGAAGGGCAACGAGCCGCCGCCGCAGCGCTGGCGGGCAACGATCGGCTCGTCACCGTGACCGGCCCCGCCGGAACGGGCAAGACGACCATGTTGAGCGTTGCCTGCGACCTGCTCCGCCGCAACGGCCGTCGCCCGCTCTTGCTCGCACCAACGCGAAAGGCCGCTCAAGTCGTCGGTGCCGAGACGGGCGCAGATGCCACGAGCGTGCACGAGATGCTCCGAGCGCATGGCTGGACCTGGAAGACAGATGACGCCGGCCGCGATGTCTGGACCTGGGAACGTCCAACTAACCCGATCGCTCGCCGCTACCGACTCCGACGCAAGGATCGGGTAGTTGTCGACGAGGCCGGCATGCTCGACCTCGAGGCCGCACGCGCGCTCTGCATCACCGCAGAGCAAACCGGCATTGATCTGGCCTTCGTCGGGGACCCGATGCAGTTGCGCCCAGTCGGACACTCGGGAGCGATGCTGTTGGCGACCGAAGCTGCGACAGCCCGCGTCGATCTCGAGGACGTACACCGCTTCCGCAAGCCGGACGGAGCGGTCGACCGCGAGTATGCGCAGCTTACGATTGCCCTGCGCGATGCACGGAATGAAGATGATCGGCTTGCCGTGGCAGATCGTCTCATCGCTGGCGGGCATGTCGTCGAGTTGGAGCCTGGCGAGGACCCGATGGCCTACCTCGCTGAACGGTATCTCGCAGACACCGCGGCTGGGCTACGTGTTGCGTTGGTGACAGCGACGAACGAGGAGGCGCAGTGCATCAATGACACGATCCAGCGGTTACGACTCTCGCGAAGCGAGCTTCAGCCAGGTTTCGTGCTCTTCGCGCAGGACTCGCAGCCCATCTACGAGGGCGATCTCGTTCAGAGTCGAGCCAACGAGAAGAACCTGGGCGTGAGTAACCGTCAGCTCTGGCGAGTCCGCAGCATCGCCGGTGAGCACGCCTCGCTCGAATCCGTTTCGGACCCAAGCCGTGTTCGAAACGTGCCCGCGAACTACATCGCTGAGCACGTTCACCTGGCCTACGCATCCACCGCGCACGGTGCCCAGGGTGAGACCGCTGACGTCAGCTACACGTCGGGTGCAGTGAACGGCGCGGCCGTCTACGTCGGTCTCACTCGCGGAAAGCTCCAAAACACACTGGTGCTCCCGGCGAGGGTCTTCGACCTCCGCGAGCATATCGCCGAGTTGCTCGCGCTCGGTGCTGCGGAACCGACCGTGGACCTCGGAACGAAGGCTGCTCGGCTGGACCTCGCGCGGGCCGCCGCGCGGATCGAGTCGCTCGAGGTTTCACTGTGACCGCCGCTCGGCGCGCTTTTGTGTGGGCTGCTGGTCGACCAATCCCGTTCCGGATCCTGTTCTCGATTGGGAGGAATGAGGATTCGTGCCCGAGTGTGCGGGCCTCGACAGGAAACTGCCGATGTGCGTTGTGACGGTGTGTGGTCACGATAAGGCGCGAGGGGCTGTTGCCGCCCTAGGGTTCTATATATGGCAAGCATCCCGGTTCTTCTCGAGACGTTCAGCTGGACGACGCGCTCGGCGGCTGAGGCAGCGTTCCGCAGGATCCTGCGGGACTCCGGCTACTCGGTCGGCGATGCTGTCTCGGACCCGGTCCATCACCGGATGCTCATCGAACTCCTCGAACGCCACCCGGACCACGTGGACAAGACTGGCCCAGGCGTCAAGGAGTTCTTCATCGGCCGAACTCGTGATGCGAGCGGCGTCTTCGTCGGAGCCAATGCGATCGGCATCTGGATTCGCCGTGTCGACGGCAAAGAGGTCGATTTCAGTTACCTCACGGCGATTCGTCAGCACTCGGTTATGTCCGACGCCAAAGAAGCGCTTCGTACAGAAGTGGACGAACGGCGGCAAGAGTACCGCGAGTCGCGTTTCGCGTCGCGCGCGGAGGTTCGGAGCGACCTCTCTGGAGAGCGCATCGACAGCCTTCGCGATGCCCAGGTCGTCTACATGAGCCCGACCTGGGGACAGCTCACCTATCGATTCGCGGAGAGCGAGGGCGGCTGGGGCGAACTAGCCGTGGCCCCCGCCTCGAGCGGGATCGCGGCCGTGGGATCACGGCTTGCTGATCGGGCCCAGGCAGGCCGGTGGCTGATGTTCTACGCGCGCCACGCCAACCTGGGCCTCGCGACCGCGTCCGAAGCCTCCCGACGTAGTCAGACGAGCGATTTCGACTGGATGCCTCTCGACCCAAACGATTAGCCGGTCTCGGCGCGCCGCGTCGCCACCTCGAGCACGTCGCCGATCTCGCGCTGAAGAAGTACAGGGACGCCGAGCCCATCCAGGTTCTGAGCCGTGAGCCATTCCACGGCTTCAGCTCGTGACCACTCGTCGACTCCGATGAAGTCGGCGAGCGCGACGGTGGCTGTTCGGGACAGGCCCAGCGACATCAGCACGACTTCGCTCGTGCGGGAGACGCCGAGCTCGAGCATCATCGCGTAATCAGGTCGAGCCACGGCCTCCAACCCGAGCTCGGCTGAGTAGACTCCGAGCACGTCGGCGTAGCAAGCGAGGTACTTGGGCGCATGGAACCGTGCGATCGATTCGATGTCTCGCATGACTTCTCGGATCGCGGCCGCAGACGTGAGCGACTTGTTGAACGAGAGCCGCTGATCGATCAGACGTGCCAAGGGCATGCCCTTCATCCAGTTGACGATGAGATTGGCGAGCTGCCATTTGCGGCGATCATCGCCTGACCGGGGCGCGCCGAAGACGTTCGTCATGGTCGCACCGATCCGCACCAGCGCGTCTTGAAATCGGGCCCTCGCGTCAGGCTCTTCGGGGAGCGGCAGCTCGAGGTCGGCCGGTGTCTTCCCGGACCGGCGGAAGCTGTCGAGCAGCCGCTCCATCGAGACGGGCGCGATGCCGGTATGCCGAGTCACGATCTCGACGGGGATCCTCAAATCGGTCGCGGCGCGTGTGACCGCGGATTCGACCTCGCTCCGTTCCGACTCGAGTGGAACACGATCGAGGAGCGCCTGAATGGGCTCGCCCGCAAGGTACCGCGAGCACAAGTATGCGAACAGGCCCTCAGCGGCGCTGTCGTCGTGCACTTCGTCGACAGAACGGACGAAGGCCAGCAGCCCCGACGCATCGTCGAGCCCCGTGCTGACTGCTCGGGTGATCTGTGACCGCTTCCGCACTCGCGGCAGGTTGGGCCAGAGGCTTTCATCGTCGGTGTCAATGCACACCACGTTGCCTTCGAACTCCTTGCCCCAGCGCCCCGCGCGTCCCGCCAGGTTCCAGAAGTCGCCTTCACGGAGCGGATTGCCGGACCCCTTCTGGGGGTTCCGCATGAAGATCGTCCGGCACGGGAGATTCACGCCCTCCAGTAGCGTTGACGTGCAGACCAGGTAGTGGATCTTGCCTTCTCCGAAGAGGCGCTCGATCTCCGTTCGCACCACCAGCGGCATGTTTCCATAGTGGAAGGCCACCCGCCGAGCCAGCACATCGGCGAGCAAGTACTTGCTGTGCACCGCAGTCTTGATCAGGTCTCGCAGATCGTCGATCTCCGTGTCAGGTTCCGCCAAGGAAGGGAGCTGCTCGAACACGGCCTTCGCGACCTTCTCAGCTTCGCTCGGGCCGTTGACGTAGATGACGTTCCCAGGCGTGTTACCGGACATCGCATGGGCAACCAGTGCGATGCGCATGGGCACAGTCGTTGCGCGTTGCGCGAGCATGAGCTCGCCAACTCTGTGACTGTTCCCGTCCGCTATCACGGATACGGATCTGCGCTGAGGCTTCCGGTTGATGTGCTCGACCCAGATGAGGTTCTGATTGACGGTGACCGTCTCGGAGACGAAGGAGTCGGAACGCCGGTCGGGCGGCGCGTCTTCGACCAGCAGCTCCGGGTTGGAGCTCAAGGGGCTGGCGAACAGCACTTGTGCCTCCGGGCTGCGCCGAATGGTGCGCTCGATCGCATGCTGGAGAAGAACTCCTCGCGCGTCACCGGCGAGCGACTGCGCCTCATCGACGAAGAGCAGGTCCACCCTGAGCGAGGGAAGGAGCTCCAGCACGAGATGGAGCCTCTCCTGCGTGACGACCAGGACAGTCCGTGACGACTCCGCGAGGTCGGGATCCCAGGGCATGGTGAAGACGCCGACGTCCGAAGGCACTTCCCGCCGCAGATCACGGGACACTTCCTCGATTAGGGCGCGCGTGGGAACCAGATAGACGAGCGTTAGCGGCCCGGGCTGGCGAGTGACCTCCAAGAAGTGCTCTCGGATGATACGGGACTTCCCGGCGGAGGTGGGAGCGGACACGCTCAGCCAGTCGTTCGTTTCTACCGCTTCCCAGAACTTCCCCTGGAATGGATTGACCGGCAGTACACGGCCGTCGGACAGGTGGACTGAGTATTCGATACGGCTCCGGACGACCTCCATCCGGAGCGCACCGGGCAGGCGCCGCCAGGTGTCGGCAGACAGCCGATCCCGGGACTCCGCCAGTTCGACGGCCATGTGGTTGCCGCTGCGTTCGAGCAGTGCGGCAGCGGCCGCCTTGTGCGTGTCCTCCGCATCTGAGGAGAGGATGCATGCCGTGGCGATACGGAGGACCGCGGACTGGGCGCGCTCGGATAGTGCCGACGTGATCGCGCTGGCGTAGAGAAGGGCGAACCCCCAGTCGATCGAGGGGGCCTTCTCATCCCACACCACCGTCGCGAACTCCGAACGGACCGTCAGCTTGCGAGCGGACTCGAGCACGTCTCTGAATTTGTGGGAGGCGAAGACGATGTCCTCAAGGGCTGTGCTGGTAGTCACTTCGCCCCCATCCGCTTGAGGACCCGAGCGCGCAGATCGGCGACATCGGGCATCGGGATGCAGAAGAGGTCGATGTTCACGCCGACGATCTCGAACTCCTTAAGCCGGCTTCCGACCGTCCTGTGCCACCGCCCGACTGCCTTCGACACCGCCTGCCGCTGGGTCTCGTCGAGGACGGCGATGTTCGGGTAGTTGCCGTGGTCGAAGCCGACCAGGCAGACACCGTTCCACCGCACCCTCAGCGTCTTCGGATTCGTCTCGTCGAAGTACTCGAGCAGATGGGCCGCCAGTTCGATCTGAGTGACGTTAAGGTGATCGCGCACAAGGAGCAGGTCCTGCTTCCGGCGCGAGTCTCCGTCGGATCGCAGGTACGGGGCGATGCTTTCGAAGCAGTCTCGGAATGCGTCCGAGCTCGACTTGTAGAGCTTCGATTCGCCCCAGTAGATGTCCAGGACCCCATCGTCGGCCAAGCTGGCGTGGATGCCGTCAGAGCCGTGGACGTGCACCTCGGTGTTCGTCTTGAGGGCCATCTTTGAGATCAACTGCGGTCGCTGCAGCACTCGCTCCATGAGCAAGAACAGGAGGAGCTCGCCGCCTTCCCCCGAACTCTCCGACTTCACGAACAGGTTGCGGGCCTGCTCTTCCAAGCTCACGATGGCCGCCGTCGACCGAGTCTCCTCGTACTCCGCGAGCGCTCGTTCGATCTTCGAACGCGGTATGCAGAAGTCCATGGTCGCGGACGCCATTGCCCCGGCGAGGTGTTCGACCGCTGGATTCCCGTTGGCATCGTGCGCAAGAAAGTGCGTCCTCACGAGAGTCGACGTCCCCGGAACTGCGATGGCCTCCTCAAAGGCTGGCAGGAAGTCGATCAGTGAGTTGCTTGTGCCCCGAGCCAGCTCGAGGAACTGTTCGACGATCGCCGCTTCATCAACCATCACGCACCCTTGATCACGCACCACGTCCACCCGCGGACGGGGAGTCACGTATGCAGGATATCGGCGCGGCCGGACATTTCTGGCGAAGCGACTCGACGTGGGGCGGCGCGCCGCTGTCGGAAGCCTCGCGGGAAACCCAGGGCCTGAGACCCGCCTCCCGTCTCAACTCTGTCCGGCGATGCGTCCGCTGATCGAGAGGCGCGAGTGCCCAAGTACGAGATCCGAATGCGGCTCATGTCGCCGACACGACGTACACTCGCTTCATCGAACACGTGTTCGAATCTCGGAGGTGCGGCATGGCGACGATCGTTGACGAAGCAGTAGATGTTGATCTCGCGGCGGACGGTGATCCGCTGGCGTTCGTGTGGAAACGGTTCGAACACCGGGTCATCGGCCAGCCGCAAGCGCTGTTCTCCCGCCAAGCGTGGTGGACAGGCGACTCGTCGCCAGCCCGCATCGATATCGAGACGTGGCGGGTCGACGCGGCGCGAGGCGACGAGGAGCCCACCCGCTACGACCTCCGCCGTGACACCACCGGCAGATGGACCCTCGCGGTCGCCTGGACGTGAGCTTCTCCCACCTCCACGTCGCCTCCCATCTCTCCGCACACTATGGCGTCACGTCGAGCGCCGCGTTGGCCGGTCTTGCAGCGGAAGACCGGGCATCGTTCCTCGCCCTGACCGACCGCGACGGGCTCTACGGAGGACCGAAACACGTCGGAGCGTGCCTGGCTGCGGGGATCTCGCCGGGGCTTGGGGCCGACCTCGCCGTCCTCGATGAACATCTGGAACCGATCGGCCGAATCGTCCTGCTCGCGCATGGTCAGAATCGTGGAGCTGGGTTCGCTCAACTGTGTCGGACGGTCAGCGCGGCGCATGGTCGCCGCGAGAAACCGGCGATCCTTCGCGATGAACTCGCCGCGATCCTCGCCGACGATCCCGCGCTGACGGTAATGCTCGGCCCTGAGTCGGATGTCGGGCAAGCGATCGAGCACCGGGATCACGCCGGCGCCGGTGCGGCTCTCGATCGGTGGCGGGAACGGCTACCAGCGCGTCATCTTGTGATCGAGGTCGTCTGTCATCTCACCGACCACGGGGTGCGGGGCAATGTCGCGGCCGCGACTCGGATGCTCAGCCTCGCGGAGTCCGCCGGCATCCCTGCGGTGCTCACCAACGCCGTTCGATACGGGCTTCCGGACGAGGCCGCCACCGCAGACTTGGCGGACGCCGCGAGATTCTTGCGTCCGCTGGCAGAGCTCGACGACCTGAACGAGCTGCAGGTGAACGGACAGGCCTGGTTGAAGCCCGCAAAGCAGATGCGTCAGATCGCCAGGATGATCGTCGGCGCCGGTACACACGATGACGGGGCGGTGCAACGACTACTGACCGAGACTGAGCGCCTCGCCGAACAGTGCGCCCTCGACCCCGTGTCCGACGTCGGCTGGAAGCAGCCGCGCATGCCGGAGGCCTCGGTGATTGGCATCAGCGGAGATCCTCATCAAGCGCTCTGGGAGCGGGCGCGTGCTGGCGTCGATGAACGGTACACGCGGCCGGGGATGCCTTCACTGGAAGACGCGCACCGGGCCCTCGAACACGAGATGCGGATCGTTGAGCAGCTCGGCATGCCGGCCTACTTCCTGACGGTCGCCAAGGTCGCCGACATCATCCGCGAGATGGGGATCCGCATTCAAGCGCGTGGCTCGGGCGTCGGGTCCGTCCTCAACTACGCCCTCCACACGTCGTCGGTCGAGCCCATCAGCAACGGGCTCATCTTCGAACGCTTCCTCTCGCCCGAACGTACCAACCTGCCCGACATCGACCTCGACGTCGAGTCAGCCCGCCGACACGACGTCTACCGCGAGGTCTTCACCCGCTTCGGCTCCGACCGCGTCACGCTCATGTCGATGACCAACGCCTACCGCTCGCGCGGAGCCGTCCGGGACGCTGGCCTCGCTCTCGGCATGGACGAGTCGATGATCGACATGATCGCCAAGCAGATGTGGCGATTCAACGCCCGCGAGTTCCGCGACGCCCTCCGCGACAAGCCAGAGCTGGCCGACCTCGCTGACGCGGTTCGCGAGTCCCGCGAGCTCGACCTCCTCGTGGACGTCACCGAGCGTCTCGATCGTCTGCCGCGCCACATCAGCGTCCACCCCTGCGGTGTCATCCTGTCCGACACCTCCTTGCTGAATCGCACGCCGACGCAGTTGTCGGGCATGGACCTTCCGATGTCGCAGTACGACAAACACGACATGGATAACATGGGCCTCATCAAGCTCGACATCCTCGGCGTACGGATGCAGTCGGCCATGGCTCACGCCGTCAGTGAGCACGAACGATTGACCGGCGAGACCATCGAACTCGATGCCCTGCCGCTGAACGATGAACCCACGTATGAACTGCTCCGTTCCACACGCACGCTCGGTGTCTTCCAGCTCGAGTCTCCCGGGCAGATGGAACTGGTCGGCAAGCTGCAGCCGGAGGTCTTCAACGACCTGACCGTGGAGATCTCACTGTTCCGTCCGGGTCCGATGCAGAACAACATGCCGCTGCAGTACCTCCAGGTTCGGCACGGCGAGACGATGCCCGACTACATCGATCCGAGACTTCGGCCGATCCTCCGAGAGACGCGCGGCGTGGTCGTGTTCCACGAGCAGGTCATGCGGATCATCGACGAACTCACCGGCTGCGGTCTCGGACCCGCCGACGTCATTCGCCGACAGCTTGCGGACCGCGGACGCCTCGCGGGCATCGAGACGTTCGTGCGGGACCGTGCGACGGCGCGCGGGTTCCGGCCCGCCGTCATCGATAAGGCCTGGACGATCCTCGCCGGTTTCGGGTCGTTCGGGTTCGCGAAGGCGCATGGAGCGGCCTTCGCGTTGCCGACGTTTCAGTCGGCCTGGTTGAAGCGGCATCACCCGGCCGAGTTCATGGCCGGCCTCCTCACGCACGACCCGGGCATGTGGCCGAAGGATCTCATCCTCGCGGAAGCGCGCCACCTCGACGTGCCAGTCCTGCCGATCGATGTTCAGCGCTCAGGGCTTGAGTACGTCGTCGAGATCGCGCCCGACGGCCGGCTGGGCGTGCGAATGTCGCTGGTCGAGATGAAGGGAAGCGCCGAGAAGGAACGGGCCCGCATCGCGAGGCACCAGCCGTTCTCCTCGCTTCAAGACTTCCGTGACCGAGTCCGTCCGCGCCGCCGCACCTTCGAGGCGCTCGCCCGTGTGGGTGCTCTGGACGCGTTCATCGACTACATCCCGAGACGACGCCACGAGCTCCTCGCCCATCTCGCGGGAGTTACTACGAGCGCCCAGCTCGTCGCAGATGAACAGCTCGCGTTCGAGCTCGACCTGCCCGTCCCAGAGCGCAGCACGATCACCTCGCTCGAGCTACGCGGCAGGACCCAGACCGACCTTGAACTGCAAGAGATGCGTCTGGCAGTGAACCGCCACCAGATGGAACGGTTCTACCCGCTCTTCCGCGAACTCGGAGTGACGCCGGCACGCGACCTCGTGGACATTCCCGGAGGCACCGAAGTTCTCATCGCAGGTGTGCGCCGAGCTACCAACACCCCACCAATGCGCGGCGGCAAGCGCGTCGTCTTCGTATCCCTCGACGACGGTACGGGCCCGGTCTCCAACGTCGTGTTCTTCCACGATATCCAGGAGCGGATCGGCTCGGCTGTCTTCCAGACTCACTACATGCTTGTTCGCGGTGTGACCCGACGATCTGGCGAGCGTGGAGTCTCCGTTACGGGTTCGGCAGCATGGGATCTCCTGGCCGTGTGGAAGGATCGCGAGCGACTCGCTGCTTTTGGCGATGAGGTGCCAATCCTCCGCTACCAGGCAGGCCTGTAGCCGACTGGGCAGACGAAACGTCAGCCGTCCTGGCACGTGGACCAGGGAGTATTATTCCTCGCTCAGTCTCGTCTTGTAGACCTTGTCGTCGACGACGAGCGCGCCGCCCGCGAATATCAGGGCCTGAGTCAACCAGTACTCATAGTCGGCCTCCAACTTTACGCGCGCAAAATTCATGCGCCCGCTTGCTAGGACAGTGTCTGTTAGGTCGAGACTATCCTCGATTATTTCACCGCGATCAAATTTGAAGTCACTTCCTTCTATCTCGGCGTATGCGAAACTTATCGATCGCTGGGGCGGGCGATCGAGGGCGACAAATCGGACTCTACCTCCACTGAAGCTCGCCCCCTGGAAACTAATCGAATTTGCTTCGAGCACCGGTTGAGACAATCTGAAAGAACCCCCAGAGAATTTGGAGCCAGTGAAGTTTATGCTGCCGCCGGTAAACTGAGGTGATAGGAGCGCAAAAATTCCGCCAGTGAACGTCATATAGCGAGCGCTTACGATGGTGCCTGAGAAAGCCGTGCGACTAAACCGTAGGTTGGCGCCTGATAATGAAGCTCTATTGAATTTTAGACTACCGCCAGCTAGGTGCGCTGAGTCGAATCGCAATTCACCGCCTGACAAGTTGGCACCGCTCAGGTCGATTGACCCGGACTCGAGACATATCTCGGAGAAGTTGACATCGAAATCGACGATTGATCCAACAAGGTTAAATGACTCCCCTTGCCACGAATGCGGGTCGGCGGAACCTCTCAGGTGCTGCGCGATGAGCCCAAAGCCGGCTGATCGGACACGACGTTCGTCGTCCGCAGCCTCCGCGGCGGGATCCCATCTTGATCGCAAATAGCCACAGAGGACATCGATGCACACGCGCCGTTCATCGGCCCGCCCATGATTCATCCAATCATCAGCGAGGGCACCCAGGGCGTAGACCCCTGCCTGTCTTGTCGTTCCTTTGTCCTCATTACTGAGAAGGCCAACTGCTTGCACGAAACGTGCTCTCAACTCTCGTTCATTGTCCGCACGTCGCTGTTGCTCGAGTTCAGCTATTCGGCGGAGCTCTTTGGCTTGTTCGTCCTCGGCATTCATGAGCTCCAGACTGTGACGCGAGAGACTGAGTCCAACACCGACCAGTGCGATGATGCCACCTAGTCCGAAGAGCACCACCTGCGCTGCATTTCCGATGGCAAGCCTCAGAGTCGAGGCGTCAAGAGCTGGAAGATCCGCTAGCCAGCTATCTAACAGAAATCGCGGCACCAGTAGGAGCGCAAAAATCGCCAGCGCGAGAAAGACACACAGCCCTAGAAGTATCCGCACTGGGCTGAGAAACCGCGGGCGGTTTTTGCGGCTGGAATCCTCGATGGATTTTGTTCGATTGTTCCTCACGTCGATATTGTACGGGGAAGGGTCTACGTGGGGTACCTCGCCGGTTTCGGCCCGTCACCGAGGGTTTGCAAGCTTGAATGCGGCGAGATGCGGGATGCGCAATTTTCTCGCAAGTAGTACTCGCTCTACATGCGCGTTGTTCAGCCCTCTCTCTGTCGAAGTGAACGGATCGAGCCGAGATTGCATGGGCAGCTGTAGGTCGCTTGCTGTATCCTGAAGTCACGACGGGCTGGTCACCAGAACGTTGTTCGCCGGATGCCCCGCCTCGCGGGGCTTTCGTGCTTAAGGACGCCAGACCCAGACGTGGACGACCGCCGGCTCGATCGCTGCCCACAGCCGCTCCGCGGACCGGCGTGCGCGTGCATCTCCATCAGGGTGTCCATCCAGCCGGTGGTACAGGTAGACGATGAGGTCTGCTGCCTGGATGCCAGGAGTGCCTCGCGACGCTCGGAAGCTCAGCGGCAGTTCGATGCCGGTGAGCGTCGATGAGGCATAGCCCGGCGTCCCGATGTCGCGGAATCGGCGCACCAGTGCGTGCAGGGCGGCCTGGTCGGGCAGCTCATCGGCGATGACGGTCAGCCATGTGCCGCGGGCAACAGCGTGCTCGCTGAGCTCTTCCAGGATGTGCTGCAGGACGACCTCATGCGGCCTGCGCGGATACCGGTACCGCGCGTGCAACCTCGCAACGTCGAGTCCCCGGACGAAGACCTCGACAGGAACGTCAACGAGCAGTTCGAGTGCTCGACGGTAGATGGTCGCGACCGCTCGGTGGCGACCGCGGAGAGGCGACCAGGCGCCTTTGCCTGCCGTCATCTCGTGTGCGTGCAGTTCGACGTCACGGGGGAGACCGAACGCCTCGGCAATGCCCGCCGCGCGCACGATCGCCTCTCGGAGCCGGTCCTCGTGCTCCGCGTCGATGACCACGGCAGCAATGTAGTAGTAGTCGCGTGTGTAGGACTCATCGAGGTACGCGATCAGCATGTGCGGTCTGTCTGTCGATCAGGACAGTCAGCGAGATAGCCGTCTGCCGGTCTGTGCGTCTTTCCGTCTGTCATGACGGATTGCGGTTGAGGCGGTCGCGAATCGCCTCGTCGAGGAAGTCGACGATGCTGAGGTCGTGGATTGCGAGGTAGCGGTCGAGATCATCCCGGAGGGAGATCTCGATCTTCGATGAGAACGGCTCCATCCGACGGCGACCGCGTGGTCGGCCCGGTCCTGGCCGACGGGATGCGAGGTCACCGGACTGCCCCACACCGCCTGAGCGACCCGCCTGCGAAGTCAGCGCGGTGAGGTCGTCGACCGCCGGCGCTTTCCTGAGCGCGGGGTGACGGTCGGCCGCGCTCATGCTGCCACTCCGTGCAGCACCTCAGTGAGTGCAGCGAATCGTTCGGTCAGGACCAGCGCACCTGGAGTCGTCAACGAGCTGAGCGGCCGGCGGCGGCTCTCCGCATCTTGCATCGCCGTGCGTTCTGGCAGGAACGGGCGGAGCAGAACTTCGCCGTAAGTGGCCTCGAGCTCCTCCAATCGGTATCGGTGTTCTGAGGTTAATCGGGGTGTGACTCGGTTGACGACGATGCCGGCGAACCGCAGGGAGGGGTTCAGGTGGGGGAGCGCCCGAACCTTCGCCACTGTCTCGAGGTACTGTCCGACGCCGGTGAGGCCGAAAGCGGTTGGGTCGGTGACGACGATGGTGCTATCCGCCCAGAGCAGCGCGTTGAGCGTCAGTCGTCCGAGCGCTGGCGGAGTGTCGATCAGGATGTCGTCGTAGGCGTCGAGCTGTGCGCTTCCCCAGGCAGATGTCTTGAGCCGCAACTCAGGCGTCAGGAGCGACTCCGACTCAATCCGCGCGAGATCCGGGGACCCGGCGATGAGGTCGACGTTCTTCCAATCGGTCGGAGCCGCTGCTGCGCCGAGCGTTCCAGCGTCGCCCGCGTAGAGGACATCGAAGGCGGTGTACTCACCGTGTCTCCCGAGAACGGTTGTCGCATCGGACTGCGGATCGAGGTCGATGACGAGGATCTTCCGCCCCTCTTGGGCGAGGGCGTCTGCTCGACCAAGGACGACCGTTGTCTTGCCGACACCGCCCTTGCGGGAGCCGATGGCTTCTTTGTGAGGCATGTGTTGACGTCCATTCGTATGGTTTGTCGGACGGGTGGATGGTGTGATGGGCGGCCGTCGTTCAATACGTCATGACGGATTGACCGGATGAGCCGCCGCTCTCAAGGCTGCGAACGCGTCAGCCGGCGCCGAGCTGCGTTTGCCGGACGTGGACCAAGCCGTCGAGAGCGGCGTCGTCTGAGTCGTATCTGCCTGCCGGGAGTGCGAGGAGCGTGCCACTGCAGAACGTGAGCACGAGGAACGCGAGATATCGAGGCTGGTCAGGGCGAACGGGAGCCTGGCGCTCGGGCTCCTCGTGGACGTGCTCGTGAATCCGCTCGACGTGATCGAGATTGATCCACTGCCACTCGGCCGCTGCCTCGGATGGCAGTCCGGTGTCGTCGAAGGTGGTGAGCATCATGCGGGTGAAGCGAGTCATTCGGTGTCCTGTCCGTCGTTGCTTCGAACGTAGGGACGGCGACACCGGCCGCGGGATGACAAGTGTCGAACTGTGGATAACTTCTGCGCTGAGACCCATGTGGACCGCGTCAACTCATCGCCGGACCGTTCCGACCCCGGCTGGCCCGGCGAGCGAGTTGCTCGGCCTCGCGGCGCTTCTCAGCTTCAACGGCCAGATGGAGTGCGCGTGCGCGGGTCATTCCGACGGGGGTGACCTTCCCACGCTTGTAGGGTCCGGTCGTCGGCGTGGGTCGCATTGCGGGATCGATCCGTGAGCGGGACTCGAAGATCTTCTTCCGCTCCTCGGCCGTCGGGCGGCCTGGCTCCGGATGGAGCAGCCTCCACAGTTGTTCGCCACCACGTCGCTCCTGGTAGAGCGCCTCCAGCCGAGCAGGGCTTGCCCGACTCAACGCGGAGAAGAAGCTCTTGGCGCGCTGCTCCGCGAGTCGTTGTTCTGCAGGCGTTGTCTCGCGTAGTCGGGGTGGCGGGAGTAGCACCCGCGTCGGCAGTGGCACGTAGTTCCGCTTTGCGTCCTCGCGGTAGAGGCCGAGCAGCGACTGGGTGCGCTGTTTCGCGAAGGCCTTCTCCCTCCCGTACCCGAGGCCGCGCGCTTCGCGGATGTGCTCGCGGGCGATCCAGTCGCGAGACTCCCACAGCACGAAGCTGAGCTTGGCGTCGTATGCGCCTTCGTTCAGCAGTGCTTGCAGACGCTCGGGGCTTGCCTTCTTCAGCCCGTTGAAGAACGCCTTCGCCTCGGCCTGGTAGTCGAGGGTCTTGGGAGCCGCGACGAGCATCAGGGCACCTTGCCGTCTCGGTCGGCACCGACAATGCGCGCGCGGAGCTCAGGTCCTTCCGGCATGGTCCGGCTCGCCGTTTCGAGATGTCCGTTGGCGCAGCCCTCGGGCTTGTAGTGGCGAAGGCGGGAGCGGAAGTACTCGAATCGCTCGTGCCAGCCGAGGGGACCGTGTCCGCCGCTGTCGGCTTCGTCGAACGACACCTCCCAGCTGCTGAAGAGCGCGGAGAGTTCCTCCACGATGCCGTCGTGGAGATACCAGCAGTCCGGGATGAGCCGGGCCGGGATCGTGTACCGGGTGCAGAGCCAGGAGACCCACTCCGCGAGCAGCCGCCAGACCTCAGGCTCGCGTTCGTCCGGCAAGGCCCGCCAGTTGATGACGCCGAAGTACTCGGGCTCCGGCAGTGCCGGCCAGGTGTCGAATCCATCGCCGGCCTCGTCCGCGTCGTCCAACGCGAACGGAGCCCGGAACTCACGCTCCGCTGCCTGCCGCCATCCGCCGGTCTCAGCCATGCGTCTTCCGCCGGGCTTCGGACTGCTCGGTGAAGACCTGCCGCTGGGCAGTCTCCGTCGCTCGCTTGCCCGCGACGATCTCGCGAGCGTCGCGTCGTGTGGTCCATCCCTCGACGTCGAGGAGGACACCTCGTCGGTTTCGGTAGCTCAGCAGACCCATGCCTTCAGGGAGTCGTCGGAGTTCGTCGACCGTCAGCACCGGCTCCAGCTGTCGCTGTTCGGAGCGGGTCGTGCCCGTCTCGCTGCGGCTGACGGATCCACGGGTCACCTGCCGTTGGCCGAGCATGCTCGACACGTCCTGCAGGTGCTTGATGTTGGACGACCCGCCGAGCATGAGCTTGGCGATGGCGGAGTTCCAGATCGTGTCAGCCTCGCTCTCCGACCACCGGGACTTCGCCTGGGACAGCGACTGGAGTACGACCATCGTCGAGATACCGATACCGCCACCATCCGAGAGGATCGTCGGCAGCTGCGGCCAGGCGAACATGTTCGCGATCTCGTCGAGGATCAGCCCGAGCGGAGGATCGAGACGATTCCCGGGCGAGGCCAGCGCCTTCCGGCGAGCGGTCTCGACGATGTCGTCCAGTACCGCGCCGAGAAACCCGCCGACCGCCCCCGCGCCGGTTCCTGTGCCGATGAGGTAGATCGTGTTCGAGCCCGCGAGAAACTCATCGGCATCGAGCGCCTCGTCGTGTCCAGGGTTCATCGCGTCGAAGACGGACGGGATTGCGAGCGGGCGCAGTGCCTCGGCGACGCCGAACCACTTCGATCCCAGCAGCTTCGCATCACCCTCGATCACATCCGCGAGACCCATCGCCCATCCAGGTGCACCAGAGTCCGCGAGTACATCCACGGCACGCCCCGCCAACACCGGGCTCATGCCCCAGTCCCGAAGGGCTGTTGTGCCACCGCCGCTGAGCGCTGCCGCGTGCAGCAGAGCGGCGAGGAGCGTCCCCGATGCGCCGGCCCACTCCTGGTTGGTGGAGGAGCGTCCGAGTGCACTGCCGGCGATGATCGTCCGGGCTCGTTGCTCGGCTACCAGTGGGTCAGCGCAGCCGGTCACCGGTGAGATCCGGAGGGCGGAGCGGACGCCTGAGAGCTGCTGCGGGTCGAAGACCGTGACGGTTCCGCGTTGCGCGCGGTGAGCCATCGTCGCGGCGAGGTTGTCGTTGCGGGTGGAGGTCGTGACCAGCGGGCCGTTCCAATCGAGGATCGCCGAGATGATGACTCGCCAGCCCTTGCCGGACCGGGGCGGGCCATCGAGGAGGAGAGAGTCTTCGATCGAGACGTAGACGTCGAGGCCACGCGAGGTGCCGATCCGCCAGCCGACATCATCGGCGGTGGGATCCGCGAGCGTCGGACGAAGGGTTCCCGCCCTTCGAAGGAGCGCCCGCTCGGAGACCTGTCGCCGCACCTCGCTGCGTCCGGCCAATCCGTCGCGCCGCAGGAGCTGTGACCGGAACCAGCGGTCGGATTCACGGAACGACAACCATCCGGCAAGACACAGCGCGGCGACGATCGTGAGCAAGACCACTATGCCGATGACCGCCCAACGGGCGCCGTCCGTGGCGACGATGCAACCCCCACCGGGTGTTGCAGGAACCGAACCGCTGGCGACCAGCAGCCCAGCTGCGGCGAACGGCCCGAGTCCAGCCGGCACCTCTCCGCAGGTCAGCAGCACGAAGACCATCACCACGGCGCCCGCGATGCCAATTGCAGTCGCCGCGATGGCGATGACGCCCAGGAGAACGAGCACGAGTCGGTCGGTCATCGGGGTGCCGCTCCGGGTCCGTCGGTGCGGAAGACAGCCAGTTCGCCAGGTGTGCAGTCGTTGCGCACCTTGGCTACCCGCTCCGGCCCGATCTGCCAGAAGCCTTCGCCACGGCGGAGTTTGCGGACAAGCTCGGTCTGCGTCCGGTTCCATCCCAGGACCTGCGAACTGCGCTCGAGCTCTCCCGTGTGCTGCGCGTAGTTGACGCGGGTGTCACAGTCCGCCAGGAGGCCTAGAGCTTGAGCGTGCAAGGCGGACCCGCGATCGCCAAGCGCGTCGAAGTCGTTGATGCGGTGGATGAGGTAGCAGTTCGACCGCCTCTTGTGACGAGCGGTCTTCTCCTCGCTCACCCGTCCGACGAGATTGCCACCGCCCGCGACCTCGTTGAGCAGCGCGACGGCTGCCTCCTCGTGCACGATCAGCCGCGCCTGGCCAGGATCGGCAGGCGTACCTCGCTCGATCCAGTCGGTCGTCGCCAGGCGCAGAAGCGCTTTTGTCTCCGCACTCGCGCGCAGGAGCTCTGAGGTGTCGACGGTCAGCATCGGTGTGCTCGCGTCGAAGGCAACTGTCGATGGGCGGTCCATGAGGTCGGCGAGATCGCCGACCGTGACGCGACGAAGGGTGTGGGCGAGCATCTGACCGCCCGCGCCGATCTCTTCGGCGATGTGGGGATCAGGGTGACGGAGCGCTTCCCACACCATCGGCACGAGCGCGGTCGAGTTCGACCGGTGCACCTGCTCGAGCGCGAGATCGATAGCCGTGTGCTCGACCTCGTTGAGCTCCGTCGTGTTCCGGAGGATGGCGACCATGGCGCGGACCTTGGCACGCTGGAACTGCAGGACTTCCTGCGTCCAGTCGGCATCGCTGACGTCGGCGCGGCGGGGTCCCGGATCGAGCGGGTTGATCCGGGCGGTCTGGCCGGGGCCCAGGCGCATCGTCACACCACCCACGTAGGCGGCGACGCGCGTCCACTCGCCGTTCGGATCGTGCGGCACCGCGACCTTCCTGCCCAGCCGACACAGACGCGTGCTGAGTGCCTTCGCGAGCACGGACTTGCCGCTGCCCTTCACCCCGAAGATCGCCATCGAGTGCGAGCGGACGACACCCGCCGCGTAGGCCTCCCACGGGTCGAAGCAGAACGTGGACCGAGACAGCAGGTTCGGGCCGATGTATGCGCCGGCCATCGGTTCGCCGCTCTCGGCCAGGAAGGGCAGCGCGGCGCCGAGGGTGCGTGACGAGGCGCGGTGGACCGGCGCGACGGCCCCGGGCCGCGCCCGGAGGTTGTGCGGTGCTTTCCAGCCGCCGGCAGACATCGAACTCGCCGGAAGCGCGTCTTCGGCGACTGCATCGCGCCACGCGCTCAGACGCGACACAGATCCGGACCGACGCCGGCTCATCGCTTGCCCACCGGAGTCGGGAGTGCGGTCGACATGAACGCCGCGGCCTGTTGGAAGTACATCGCAGCGAGCGTGACCCGGGCCGGCTGCGCTGCCTGCAGGATGGAGGCCGATGCGCGGGTGAGGCCGTCGACGTCGGCGGCCGAGACGGTCACGAACCCGCGGAACTCCATGTCGGTGAACCCGTCGACGATGTCATCCTCGCGTTCGCCGAGATCCTCGTATTCGCGATCCTGCTCACGGGTGGTGATCATCCCGCGTCGCTGACGCAAGCCTCGTGCGACCTCGAGGTCGACCTTCGCTCGCCCCACCTGACTCAGAGCCTTGTGGGTCGGTACCGGCCGCACGCTGAGGGTGAGCACCCGCGTCGCGTCGCCTGAATAGAGCAACTTGTCTAGGAACCCCACGCTGATTTCGGAGCGAGGCCACTCGGCGATCCAGTACGTGCGGTGGACCGAACCATCGATCTGCATGTGATCCCAGCGCTCCTCGATGCCCATCACCGGAGCGAATCGGTTCGGGCCGTCACTCCGCGACTCTGCTGCAAAGCTCGTCGGGTTCATGGCGAGTGCGAGCATCTCGTCGATCGCTTCTGTGTCGAGCCAGTTCCGGAGCTCGACACCGATGGCTTCGAGCGAGTCACGCATCTGCTCGACGAGGTCGGTCACGATGGCAGCGATGCCGACAAGGCCACCGCCAGAGTGCTTGATCGCCGACCGGAGCGAGCGCAGGTCGCAGGAGACGGTCACCGTGTTGGTGAACTGCATCGATCGATCGGCACCCGCGGTGATCAGCGTGTTGTACTCCGCTCGGACCGCTGGGCTGACGGTCGACGGATCGGTTCGATCGCGTTCCGCTGCGTAGCGTGCGAGCTCGTCGGCGGGTTTGGCGTCGACGCGGATACGCGCCGTTGCATCGACCAGCCCAGGGACCGCTTCGAGCCCGCTCATCCATCCGACGAAGCCGTCGTAAGCCGCCTGCTGGACGCCTTCGTCGAGCAGCGGCCAGGCGGAGCTCAGGACGTCGACCGAGAACGAGACGAGCGATCGTTTCGGGTCGAGGATGAATCCGCCCCGACCCGGGACTTGGACGAAGCGCAGCGATCCGTGCGCGCCGGGGAGGCGATGGCGATGGATCTCGCGTGGGCCTTCAGCTCCGCGCCGCTTCGTTCCGATGTTCAAGGGTTCGTCCTTTCGTGAGTCCCACACGTCGCGCCTGAAGCTCGTCTGGAGGCGATGCCGCCGAGAGGCGTACGTGAGCACACGCCAGATGAGCGCGAGACCGGACTCGCGATGCCAGGTCCAGCTGCCGACGGCGATCGAGAGCGCTGCCGGCCAGATCCCGATGCGCCAGTAGACGCCCCAGTCGATCAGGAGCCACACGACGGAGGCCGAGGCCGTGGCGCAGATGACGGTGAGCTGGGGCCAGCTCAGACCGAGGAACGCGCCGCGCCGCTCGCGCTGTGCGAAGCGGACGCGGGGCAATGCCGACGAGCTGGTCATTTCGCGAGAATCCGCCCGAGGACGCGCATGGCGTTCTGGGCCTTGCCTGAGACATGCGGTCGGGGCTGCAGGGAGTTGCGGACCTCGTCGCCGGCAAACGACACCAGGCGGACCGCCCACAGGGGGGCGAAGGCTGCTGCGAAGACAACCCCAGCGGCGACGATCACGACGCCGAGGTCAGTGGAATCCGTGACCAGCTGTATCGAGAGGACGAGGATTGCCGCCGCCAACGGTTCGGCGATGACGAGGCCGATGGTCAGGTTCGCCCACCTCGTCGCCCAGACGGCGAACTTTGGCTGACCGATCATCATGAGGCCGATCGGTGCCGTCGCGGCGAGGGCGATGAGCGAGAAGGAACGGATCGACATCGAGACGTAGAGGAAGAGCGCGGCCAGCGCCATGATGGCGAGGATGAGGAAGACCACCGTGTACTGGCCGATGACCGCGTTTGGGGCGAGCTTGGCGGTGGTCATGGCCTGGGCGATCGCGCCATCGTCAGTCGGGATGGGGACGTCAGCGACCACGCGGTATCCAAACATGCGCAGCAGCGCGTTGCCGAGACTCTGGTCCTGGACGGTTGCGACGAGCGCATCGGTCGTCTCGCCGCCGTACGTCACGAACTGCCTCATCACGTACACAGCGGCGACGCTGGACGGCACCGCGACGACCAGGCCGACGGCGACCTGCGCGATCCGCCGGCCGTCTCGCATGATCGCCGCCGGCGCGAGCTGGAAGCAGGCCACGATCGAGATGACGAGTCCCATCGTCGCGACCCAGAACCAGAACTGGCCGTCCGCGATGGTCCAGCTGGAATCGCCGGGACGGCTGCCGACGAAGGCATTTGCGAGCATGTCGGTCATGAAGTCGCCGAGGCCGATGATGCCGCCGCCGATGAAGCGTGCCGCAGACTCCTGCGCCAGGCAGGGGATGTCGGCGGGCCCGCAGCCGAACTGGGGCACGCCGAAGTCGTCAGTGCGGAAGCCGCTCATACGATCTGCAACCCGACGCCGAAGTTGATGAGTGCGGTGGTGCCGGCGGCGATTGCTGCGGCGGCCACTGAGCAGAGGACCCCCGCGATCCCGGCGGACTTCAGCGCTCCGTTCTTGATAAGCCAACCGAGAGCGATGCAGGCGGCAGCGAGAAGCACCCCGATGCCGCAGAGTATGAGGACGACGAACAGGATGTTGCCGGCCAGGTCCTGGATCGCTTTCGATCCAGGACCAGCCTTCGGCGTGATGTCGGGGATGGTCTTCAAAGCCAACCCGCCGAGGCTCGTGGTCCAGATGGACGTGATGATGCGTTCGCCCACAGTGTTCATTCCGCGTGGAGGGGGACAGAGAGGGTCAGTGGGGCGCGCTGGGAAGGCACATCGACGACGAGATCCAGCGTCGATACACCGAACGGCACGTAGTACGCGAGTGCGAAGCTCGTGCTCAGGTGGTTCGGCAGAGACCAGTCACGACCTCGCCCCTGCGCGCCGGCCGGTCCCCATGGGACGCCTGCGCCGGCGACGAAGTCCGGTCCCTCATTGATGTCCAGTTCGGCCGTATCGCCGAGCCCGGCCCAGCTCGTCTCCCGGACGGTGAGGCCGCTGAGGTCGAGTTCGCCGAAGGGGACGAACCCGTCGAGCGAAACCTGGATGACGATCACGAAGCTGCCGGCCGGAAAACGATCGGTTCCGCCGGGCGGACGCAGGAGGCCAGAGTCCTGGGTCGTCACGTAGCTGCCGAGTTCGTAGACGGCGATGCCGAGGTCTGAGGTGGCCGCGCGGGCGACTGGCTCCTGATCCGGAACGGCGGGGGAGAGGTCTGTTCGGCCTGTGGATGAGGCTGTGGACTGGGGCGCAGTGTCGGCCTCGACACACCCGGTCAGAGTGATTGCCCCGATGACAAGCAGTCCTACTAGCAGCGGTCGCCGCATCGATCCTCCCCACAGTTCGCGAGGACGTGTGCGTCCTCGATCGCTCTTGGCGTGATGCGGGCAGACCTGCGGACTCAGTTCCGGCGGCGATAGGGAGTGAGGTCGAACGACGTACCCGATGTCGCCTGAACAATGCGTTGCCGTCGAGCGACGTGTCTGATGTAGAGCGTTGCGTTCGCGGCAGCAGCAGCCCACATGATGGCGAGAACCAACGCGCGTGTAGCGGGATCCTGATGTACGTCGTCAAGCAGAACCGCGGTTCCGAACAACGAGACGACGATCTGGCTGATGACCCAGCCGCCCCAACGGCTCAGGATCAACACAACGAGCACGATCGCCAGAAACGGGAGTGGGAGCAGAAACATCCAGCCGCGCAGCTTCATCGGTTCGCCCGGGTCATGCAGTCGACGCTAGGCGGCGGAGCACCCCTACTTCGGGCGAGGACGGGCGTCTGTGGATAACTTCCCGACTACTTGGACGCTGGTCGGTTCCGGCTCAGACCAAGCTCTACGCCGAGATCCCGGTAACGCTCGGATACGACCTGCTCGAGGACGACGTACTCGTACCGATGCCGTTTGCCGTCAGGCTCCTGGATCGGGTGTGCCTCGATAACTCCCAGCTCACGCAGTGTTTCCAGGTGATCCTGCACCGTAACGCGGTTCACCTCGACGAGCTCGGCTATACGTCCTCGCGTGAGCGGGCCCTCCGCGAGCAGCCTCGACAAGATCGCGAAGTTCACCGGTTCACCGAGGGACGCGAGCGCACTCCGCGCATCGTCGGAGAGCTTGGGGCGAGCGACGCGGGGCATGGGGTCATTGTGCACGGTCTCGGACTGGTCCATGATTTGCAGATGGTTAAACCAGCTTCGAATGAATTGAGGGTGTGTGACTACAACAGCTGAAGTGACCGGCGTCGTTGATGGGGAGGTCCTCCTCACCGGCCCGGCGGAGCGTCCGGTCGTTTCCTTTGTGCTGGCGGACGAACAGCGAGCCTTGAGCGACGATGGACTCATCGTCCGAGCTTGGGTTGCCTGGTGTCAGGTCATCTGCCAATCCGCTAACACAGCTGCGGCGGCAGGCGCGCTGATGTCCGGAAGTGAGGTCGTTGTTCGAGGAGAGTTAGACGTCCTCCGTGCCACACCGGCATCGCAAGGTTCCGATGCGGTCCTTGTCTCACTGATGGCTGACAGCGTTCAGATCCTTGGTCCTGCGCATTGAGGCTTGCGAAACCCCCAAGCCCAGTGCAGCGTTCGACTGGATGCCAGCCCACCGGT
Organism: Plantibacter sp. MCCC 1A11337; assembly: GCF_013349365.1. Taxonomy (NCBI): domain Bacteria; kingdom Bacillati; phylum Actinomycetota; class Actinomycetes; order Micrococcales; family Microbacteriaceae; genus Plantibacter; species Plantibacter sp. MCCC 1A11337. Next base: position 548,389 of record NZ_JABJWX010000003.1, read on the forward strand.
TGGGGTGCGCGACTTCGAGGCAGCAGCCTTCATTGCGTTCGGGAATGTGAAACAAGACCCGCTGTGCTTATTCGACGACCATCACGCCGTGCATATCTGTGGCTGCACCGCAGCAACAAAAACGTAGCACTAGCTCGGTCGTGACTGGGCATGCGGTCAGTGACCGGCTTTACCCGGTCACTGAATCTAAGAGGCTAATCGGCAACCCGAACCAGAGCAGGGGTAGAGAGGCAAATACCAGCCCCACAGAGAATGCTAGGCACACCGTCGTCAGCTGGCTACTCCTGGCGCTGGCAATGCTGGCCACCGCAACGACGATGGCCGCGATCAACATCGCAAAGAGCACCGGCAGAAGTAAGTACACAAGGGGGTACCAGTAGGCCGCTTCGCCCGGGTAGCCACCGATGAGCCCTGGAAGCCAGACCGCCAAGTACATGAGCAGAAACAAGACGTAGGCGCCGGTGGTTAGCCCCACACTGACACCCACCAGGGTGTTTGAAGGTATCGTTGGCTTCGCGCTAGTCACGTCTACAGCATGCCTCATGCAGTGTGGGGTGTCCGGTCGTGATGCGGTCGGCCGTCGCCCCGTTTTGGTCTGCGTTTGAGTCCGTGCTACCTATCAGCAGCGGCTCATGGTCTACTGCGCTGAACCGAAGACTCCGGTTCGCGCTACCCGTGACAGCCCGGACCCGGCAGTCAGGATCGCCATCGCTGCGGAATGTAATGTCGGTGTGGGCGACCACTTGGCCTGCGAGGACTGCCTGCTCCAGCGGTTGCACCGCTTTTCCTATGTTGTCGAGATTGTCGCTTTGCGGCGTGTAAGGCGTAGCTTTCGGTTTCGTCCGGCCGGGTGCCAGTGCTTTCGGCGCGGCGATCGACATGGCGTTCCCAACGGCGTGCCCGGTTCTTCGATATCGTCGTCAGCGCCCTGAACGTAAATTCCCCCGCCGGGCCATACGCATACGACAATCGTCGGTTGCGGCCCGAACGCGTTCGTACAAAGAAGGAGAATCCCCATGGCGCAGAAAGTCATCACCACCCTCGTCGACGACCTCGACGGATCCGAGCTGAAGCAGGGCGAGGGTAAGACCATCACGCTCGGATTGGAAGGCTCGACGTACGAGATCGACCTTTCCGAGAAGAACGAGAAGGCCCTGCGCGCTGCGCTTGAGCCCTACCTCAAAGCGGCGCGGACCGTGTCGCGGTCGAAGACGGCCAGCTCTGCAGGTTCGAGCCGGAGCAACAAGGAAGAGCTCGCGGCTGCGCGCAGCTGGCTGCGCGCCAACGGGCACGACGTCTCCGATCGGGGACGCATCCCCGCTTCACTCCTCGAGAAGTTCCGTGAGGCTGCCAAGTAGTAGGTCGCCTGAACATCCGCATTCTGCGGACTACAGCCCCGGATTCGCATAGGCGACGTCGATGTGCACGTGATTGCACGTGTCCTCGAATTCGTCGAAGTGAGTGAATCCGGGGCTGTTTCGACAGTTGGACTGCCCGGTTCGTGATCCGGGCGGTACAACGGAGTCCAGGAGGGCCAACAACTGCAGTGAGAGGCCATCACCGCCTGTCACGGAACTGCCGTTGAGTGCGTAGATGTCGACGGCCATGCCGCCGCCGTCGCGGTAGTGCGAGGAGCTCTCGCCGGCTCCCTCGAGCGAGCCGGTGCAGCGTCGGTTGAGGTCAGACACCGCGACCTGCTCGAACGCGTTCAGTGCGACGAGCAGGATCTGCATGATGCGGGAGTCGATGCCGCAGTCGGCGAGCGCGGTTCCGTTCGCAACGTTGCGGAGCTGCTGGAGGTAATCGCTCCCTACCAGGCGCCCTTCGTCCATCGCTCCGACCAGACGGAGAGCGAGTTCACGGTTGTCGCCGTCGAGCGGCAGGTAGTTGCAGGCTGCGCCCACCGTCAGTTGTTCGTCCGTGAGCTCAGGTTCGACGACGGCGAGCGCATTCCGGGCCGATGCTTCGGCGGTGGCGATGGTCGGTGCTTCCGCGTGGATGCCGATGGTCGAAAGCCACCACCCCGCGGGTTCGTCGATCCAGGCGGGATCGCTCATGATCCCCGGTCGGTTCTCGCCGGCCCCGGTCAGGACGAGTCCGGTGGCAGTGGCGGTGTCTTGCAGCTGCTCGGCTGTTCCCCACCCACCGCGGACGGTGCGCCGGTACACGCCGAGTGGTGTGTCATCGGTGATCGTGTCGAACGTCGAGGCAGTCATGTTCGACGCTGCGTACGCCGCGGTGAGTGCTGCCAGCTTGGCCTTCGGCTCCGGAGTGATCGCCGCCGCCGCGTCGACGATCGCCGACACGAGGAGCTGTTCGGCGACCAGCGGGCCAGTCGGCTGTTCCGCCGGAACTGACCCGGGCACCGCGCAGTGCGCTTGCCGCAGCGCACTCCCTGTCGGAATGAACAGTGTGATGGCGATCGCGGGTAGCGCTGCAGCTCCGACGAGCCCGCCCAGCAGAAGCGCGAGCGCCCCGCCCAGGAGCTTCTTCGGGCCGATCGCCAGGACGACCTTGACCGCGAGCATCGGCGCCGCCATCAGATGGACTCTCCATCCAAGATGCGTGCGGCGAGTGTCAACAGCTTGCGCACGTGAGCGATCCGGCTGTGGACCCGGTGCTTGCTCAGGCCGGTGATCCGAGCGACAGCGGCAGCGTCGCGCATCATGGCGGGCTGGAAGAGCGCGATCGCTCGCAGGCCGTCTGTCTCGGGGATGCACTCGATCGCGGACTGCCGCGTGTTCGGGTACCCACGGTCAGCGAGGCGGAGGGCAGCGTTCGCGGTCCAGGCGGCGGCGGCGATGTTCTCCCGCGCGGTGCGGATCGTGCGGGGCGAGACGCCGATGCGTTCCGCGACGTCGGCGCGGGCCTCGTCGGTGAGCATCAGTTCGATGGCGATCGTCCAGTCCCGTTCTGACACCGTCTCCCGCACCCACGCGATACGCCGGCGCTGCTCGAATCGGTGCACCAGAAGGTCCAACGGGTCGCCGCCTGCTGCCGGCTGGTCCGTATCGAACTCCGCCGTGAACCGTTCGCACTGGATTGCAACTTCGCGCCGCGTCGCGAGCACGACCTTGGCTGCGATGCCTTGGGCATAGTGACCGAAGGATCCCCGGGTCGGGTCGAAGCTCTCCGCTCGTCGCCACGCGACGACGCGGATCTCCTGCATCGCGGCGTCGATCTCGCCGTGGAGAGCGTGCTGGTTGAGCACGCGAGTCACGTAGCCACGTGTGGACTCGATGGCGGCGAGGAAGACGTCCAGCCCGATGCGGTCGATCGCGTCGGACGATGCTGTGAGCAGCGATGCATCGACCACAGCTGCCGAAGCGGGCGCCGCCTGTGCAAGGTCAGGCTGATTCACGGTCACGGTCCTTTCTCCAGCCCGGACGCTCTTCGCCGCAGGTGCCACACACCTCTCGGAAGGTTCCAATGAACCGATGTCCGGCCGCGCTGCATTCAGCAACCGTCGGCGGTCGATTGCCGATGCGTCTGGGGCCCGGAGGGGCGAGATCTCCGTCGTCCGACTCTCCGGCATTCGTGGGCCAGCGATGTGGTTCTCTGGCAATTGATCGACCGACGTAGGCGACTGGATCGCCGACCGGGCGTGACGAACCATGGATCGCATCGACGCTCGCCGCCAAGATATCGACCGCGGCCACGTCCACCGACGGTGCATGCTTCGCCAGCCACCGTTCAACGGCGGCGAGGCTGAGTCGAGGGTGCAGTGCCTGTGCTGCCAGCTCTATACCGGGAGACGTCGAAGAAGATTGGTGTTCTGGGGATTGATGTTCTTTAAGTGGCGGGAGAACCGTCGACGGTTCGGCCTGGGAGGAAGACCCGACGTGGCCGGCAGCGGAGACGGCTTCCGGCGCTGAGCAGCGCAGGAATGGAGAGTCGGATTCGTCCCAGCCGTCGAAGAGCGGGGGAGGGAAACCCGCCAAGGCGTCGGCAGTGCCACTCTCGGTTCCGGATTCCGGCTGCGGGGGATCGAGAAGAATCAGCAGCACGCGGCGATGGCCAGCGATCGATTGTCCGGCGGCATCGACAGTCCCCGCTGGATGGCGGTGCTCCTCGACGCGGAGAAAACCGGCGGCCTCGAGCTTGCGTCGGGCTGCCCTGAAAGCGTCCTTCCCCAGGCCGAGATCCCGCTGGGCCCGGGACTGCGTGATCCGGTACGTGCGTCGATGGGTGACGAGGTAGAGCATCAGGGAGAACGCGTTCCCGACGATGCGTGGATCACGCGCCCACCAGTTCCGAAATTGGGCGAACTCGCTCTCGAAGTCGAACTCCGGCCGGATGAACTCTGCCTCTGCCAGCGGGTACCGTGCGTTGGATTCGTCACCTGCGTGTTGGTCGACGGGTTCAGACATCGGTCGCGCCCGGCGTAGATGATGTCGTCAGCGGGAGCAGATCGGCCCCGCGAAGGCCCATGGTGCCGGCGATGAGGCTGAGCTCTCCGATGGTGAAGTCGAGTTCGCCTGCGAGCTTGGCGCGCAGGGTTTCGGGGTGCATCGACGTCGAGTGCGCTGTCTCGGACTCGGACCGTTCGTGATCGGTCAGGGCCTGTCGGACCGCCGCAGCGATCCGTTCTGTGAGGGGAGTGGTGTCCATTCGGTCACCCTAGGAACCACATGGTCACCATGTCAAATCTAATATTTTGGTCTGTGGATATCTTTTGTTACGGTGACTATGTGGACACCGGATCTGACTTCAACGCTGCCGTGGCCGCTGCGTTGCGGCAGGCACGGACTGATCGAGGACTCACGTTCGACGAGCTCAGTAGCCGCGCCGGCATGGTCCGACGGACCGTGCTGCGCTACCTCAACGGAGGCCGCGAGATTCCGGTTCCGGCGCTTTTCAGCCTCGCGAGGGCGCTAGACGTCGCTCCCCACGAGATCCTGTCTCAGGCCGAAGCGTCGCACCCTGCGCAACCAGCGGAGCTCCCGAGCGACAACGAGCCGGGGCCTCGACTGGACGCAGCCGAGGTCGGTCGGCGGCTGACCTTGCTTGTTGACGCTCAGTCGAGGGGGAGGTCATCGAGTCGCGGCTATGACGAGATCTCGCCGGCCCTGAAACGCAAAGGAGTTCTACTGAGCCCGAGGCATTGGGTTCGTCTCCTCGATGGCGAGGCCGAGACGCTGCCGAGCCCTGCGCTCACGGAGATAGCGGATGTGCTCGGCGTTGATCGCATCTATCTGACTGAGCCCTCGTCTGACCCGCGGGTCGATGCTATTGATGCCCAGCTCGAGTTCACGCGCGCGTCGCACGCGGCGGGGTTTGAGTCTCTTGCTGCTCGGACGGTCGCCGATGTGGCTCCATCAACGCTGCGAGCGATCGCAGCCCAACTCGGCCGTGAGCGGTCGCCGTAGCCCAGCTCATCTGACACGACGGGGATTTCGTGAGGGAAGCAAGAACAAATGTGGGGGCGCGCCAACGTGCGCAGCTTGTGTTTCTAGAGCAGGAATGCGCGACGGTGCGTTCGCTCGCATCGGCGATCGACCACGTCGAGCGCGTCCGCGGCGTGAGCATCGACACCCAGCCGCTCAAAGTGCTGGACCGGACGTCGGTGTGCGGGCTGCTGCTCGTCGGAGCTTCGAGGTGTGTCATCTTCCACGCGGTGGCTTCCTCGCCCCTGCATCGTCTGCAGTGCATTCTCCATGAGCTCGGTCACCTGCTCCTTGAGCACGACCGACACGGACGGTCAGCGCATCGCCTCGAACGGTTTCTGCCGGGTATTGAGCTCGAAGCCGGCGACCGCATCTTCGGCCGGGACAACTTGCTCGATCGGGATGAAGTCGACGCCGAGCTCCTCGCCGATCTCCTGGCAGCCGGCATCCGCCGGAGACCACACCAACAAACCGGCCTCGAGGAGTACTTCGGATGACAGCCCTCATCATCACCGGCACCATGTGGACGCTCGTGCTCGTACTCGCGATCACCGCACGCTGGCGCACCAGCCAAAGAGTACTCGTCGCGACAGTGCTCATGGCTGTCGCGCAGACGATCAACATCGATGCGGTCTACCTTGCCGTCGACGCGTTGCTGCCGGTCGCGAACCTCGCGATGCTCCTCGGGGATCTTGTTCGAGTCGTCGGCGTCGCCGTTCTCGTGACGGCGATCATCGCGTCCACGGGCGTGCCGCCGCGGAGAACGCGTGTCTGGATGTATGGGGGCTCGGCCGTAGCGGGAGCAGTCATGATCGTGTCTTTCGCATTCATCAAGGCACCCGCAGCAAGCGGTTCGTTCATGATCACCTACGGCGACCAACCGGCCGCTGCCGTCTTCAACGCTGTGCAAATGGGGTTCATTGCTGTCGTCACCGGCATATCCGGCTGGCACCTCGCTCGCGCCCTGCTGGTGATCGGCGACCGCTGGTTTCGGGCGAGCCTGTTCTGTCTGCTGCTTGGCGCCTGCAGTGCCGTGGGTTTTGGACTAACGGCAATCTTCATGGACGTGGCGCATATCCTCGACGCCCTTCAGGCCATGTACGCGGGAAGTCGCCTATACGACCTGCTCCTGGCGGCAGCCGTGCTTCTACTCTGCGCGGGATTTATGCTGCTCCCCATCGCTCGACGCCTCGCAGCTCGTCGGCGTTCAGCTCAGATTGGCGGGTTGGCCCGCGATGTAGACGCGATCTGGAGAAGAGTCGTCCCTGCCGAAACACGTGAGCGTGAAGGATTCGACCACGACGACCCCGAGATGCTGCTGCATCGCCAACTCATCGAGATCGAGGACGTGCTGCTCGCGAAGGACGCCAACGCGATCCTCACGACAGACGAGCAATCGACGGTTGAGGCAGCGCAGTCGTGCATGGCAGCGCTCGCTGAGCTTGAGGACGGATGATGAACCTAGCGGTCATCGGAGCGTTTGTCGGTGCCCTGGCCATCTGCGCGGTGGCGGTTCGGGGCGTCGTCGCAGTCACGACAGCAGGACGGCTAACACTCGGAGGTCATGTGCGGGGTTCTTGACGTCCGGAAAGCAGTCTTTCGAGCCCCATCCAGATGCACGCGGTGTGGCCAAGTCCAACGCAGCCACCGACGCATCGCCGGAATCCCGCTCTGTGGTGTCTGCTAGCGACGCGGCCTACACGGTGATATTGGTGTCGACGTCCGCGACGTTCACTCTTACGGGTGCTAGGACTGGAAGCGCTGTGAGGACGGAGAACTCATTTTGAACGTCTGCATATATGGGGACGCCGGCTCTTGACGAGATCGTTACAACAAGGCTGAACTCTACGTCATCCGTCCCCGTGGTGATACGACCGCCCTCGCGAGTGAGATGGTTGATGTCGATCCGCGGCTGGCGCAGACTCGATGCCCTCATGGACGAGTCCGCCCGCCACAGGGACTCCCATTTGCCCTGCTCGCGTTTCGCCGCCTCACTGCGGGAACTGCGCTTCGGCTGGCGGGTGACGGGATTCTGACTGATCTTCCATCCCGTAGCGAGCATCTGCGCGACATGAGCCGCGTCGGTGATGCGTACGATCTTCGTCTCATCCTTATTCGTGCCTGGTTTCGTCCGGCGCATCGAGTAGACCTGGTCATGCGGGCGGAACTTCACCTCGAGACCCGCTTTCGAGTACTCCCCGGCTTCCGCACTGTCTGTGGCGGTGCTCAGCGCGAGGCTCCACCGCACGTCCACCATCCCCTTCGTGAGGGTGCTTGGCACTGGCAGCGGATATGCCCGCACCTCGTCTCGTTTGAGCACGCCCTGATAGATGACCGTGACCTCATGCGGTGGGCAGGTCAAGAGCCCATCCACGTCATGCGCAAGCCGACCGTGCCCCACTTCGAACACGGGGTGCCCCTCCGTATTTTCGGCGAAGTGCACCGCCAACGCACGCAGAGTATTCGCATCCGATCGCCCCGCGAGCTGCGCGGCGATCTTGGACAGCACGTTGGTGACCAACGGCGCCGCGTAACTGGTGCCTTCGTGGTCGTGAACGACCTGACCGTTCGGTCGCACTCGGCCGAACCTGCGTGTCTTCGTCCCACCAAACGCCATCACCGCAGGCTGTGTGCGGGCGCCAGGACGCCCTGGGCCGCGTCCCGAGTAAGTCGCTGCGTTCCAATCGGTCTCCGACGCAGGCGTGTCAGACGCGCCAACGCACAGTCCATTCACCATATCCGCCGGGGACTGTACTCGGTTCAGACCGGTGGCCGCATCCGATTCGCCATTGTTTCCGGCGGCGGTCACGAAAAGGATCTGCCGGTTATATGCAATTTTGTCCAGAACCGCCGTCCAGCGGTGCGGCTCACGATCCTCGACCGGCGCCTGCGGCCCGACACTGAGGTTGACGATGCGCGCTTCAGTGGTTTCCACTACCTGACGAATCTGACGCAGCACCCACGGGAACTCCGAGGCGTCCTCTTTCGGGCCCGGCGTGATCTGGTAGTGAGTGACGCGCGCAGCTGGCTGCGGCACCACACCGGTATTCGCAATATCCCCGTAGAGGATTGCGGCGGTTACGGCGCTGCCGTGCAGCGCAGACCGCGGGTTATGTCCGTTGGTAGTCAGATCGACGCTCGTCACGTGTCCCGCAAACATCGTTCCTGTGTCATCGACGCCACCATCGAACACGAGAACCTCCGGCGCACCCGGCACTGCCGCCGGTGCCGCGATGAGGTCCTCGTCACTGTCGTCGACGAGATCATCCTCCATGAGCACCACGCGGGGCGCCGGCGTAAGTGACCGCAAAGGGTTGAACGAGGCAACCTCATCCACTTTGGCAGGTGGGAGCTCCACTGCAACGAACGTCAACCCATCCACGACATCGTTGTCCTCGAGGTGCACTCGTCCACCGACGGATTCCACCAAGGCAACAAACTTCGTCAGCGTGGGAGCGGATGCTGCCGCCCGTTCATTGACAGAAGAGTCATCGGGGTCGGGGTGCAGGACCGCTTCGAAGGACACCAACTCTCTCGCATCCGCCTCGATCGTCGAACGGTGTGCAGTCGACACCGAGATCTTCGTGAACTGACGCAAGTCATCCGCGGCACCTTTCGTGCCGCCAGCGCCAGCCAGAATCGCCTGCATCCCCTGCACGGCGGTTGCATCGGCTGACAACAGGAATGACTTCGAGACCGCTTCCGTTTCCCCCGTGCTCGGAAGATGCTGAATCCCGCGCTCGACAATCTTCGAGCCCAGGGGGCGCAGTTTCAACTGCTTGACGAGATCCTCGGGGAAGTAGGAGTTCGCGAGGTAGTTCGCCCACACCTCCGCTTCGATCACTACCCGTTCCGCACGCAATCTCTCTGGAATCGCAGCGAGCACATCGCGCACGACCGACAACTGTGGCGCTAGGTGCTGCTGAGCCTGCGCGAGCGTCTGTGGGTGGTGCTTTTCTCCGCCGCCTCCTGCGCGCACCGCTTTCTGAGAGAGCGCCTCTCCGTTTACCAGTATCCGTCCACCCGCATCGTTGTCAGGCATCAATTCCCCCTCCGGAACGCTTCATGTCCTTCCCGATAGTGACATGACTCACGCCCAACCAATCGGCGATCTTACGGTGCGTCCACCCTAGATTATCCGCGGCCAACCGCGAGAGTTCCGCACGCGTCTGCACCGATTGTGAAGCCCACGACCGCGCCCGCTTCTGCGCTGCCTGCAGAATCGCCTCGACAATATCGACCGGGCCCCCGTCAGTCGCCATCACTGCCCCCCGTGCCGCGCGGTTCGCCCAGCTCTCCAAGTCCGCCAATGACCAACCATCACTGATCAACGCCACAATCCTCTGTGCGGCGTTGTCACTTTCCCGCAGCGGGGCGATACTGCTGGTGCGCAGGAATCGCAGCCGTTCCTCGAATGCGGGCAGCGCGAACTCAATCGTCGTGTCGAATCGTCGATGCACCGCCGGGTCCAGAAGTTGCGGATGATTCGTCGCAGCCACAAGCAACCCACCAAGTGGCCACTGGTCGAGTTGCTGCAGGACAACGTTCAGCAGTCGCTTCACCTCGCCAACGTCTGACACATCGACACGGCTCTTCGCCAGCGCGTCGAACTCGTCCAAGAATAAAACGCATGGTTCCTCTGCCGCACGCGCTAGTACTTCTTGCAGGTTCTTACCCGTCTGCCCCATAAGGCTTGACATCAGCGAGGCCAGATTCAAAGTGATTAGCGGCAACGACAACTCGGCCGCGATATAGCTCGCCGTCAGTGTCTTGCCTACACCGGGTGGACCCGTGAACAGTACCGCCCGTGTTGGCGCTAGTCCGAACTCGTGGAGACGTTCCGGTAACGAATGCTCCGCCACAACAAGATTCACCGCGCCTTGCACTGCGGGGTCGAGAATGGGTGCCGCTACCCCCGCCGGATACTGCACCCAGCTCGCCTCGTCCGTCACTAGCTGGCCCCTCAATAGCGAGGCCTCCCCGGGAGGAGCGGTCGCCATCAATGCGAACAGCTCCTCCTTCAATGCGTCCGAGTGCGCGGCATCAATCGGGGGACGACGCGCCAACCGGCGACTCAGCTGACGCACCCCATCGGTATCGCCGGTTAGCGCGACACGGACCACGTCGACGAGCGCCTGTTCGATCTCACCCAGTTGTCGATCTTTCACGCTCGGAGGTTACCAGGCGAGTAGGGCGAAAATCCAGGCCGCCTGCGTGGCTTGGTAACGCAGCTGCCAAGATGGGAGGATTAGTTACCAGCCTGACCAGCGGGCTTCCAGCACACGCGGACGGTGAACGTGGCCTCACCCGAAGCCTTAGTGACCATCGGGAGGCCCACCTCGCCGGACAATGACACGCCGAACTCCAACTCGACTTCATCAGGGGCCAGGGCGCCGAGACCAGCTTGCATCGACTCGAGCACATCCCGGCTCGCCTTAGCTATGACGCCACCGACATCGGCGAGGCTGCGTGCAACGTTCTCCGCCGTATCTGTGACTCCACGCAGCGGGCTGGCCTCGCTGGGCTCGACCTCTACTGCAAACCACGGCTTGCCCTGTTCATCAAGAATGATCCGCGTCATACCATCCCCCTGGATCCTCGCGTGAAAGTGCGCCTGTTCAGTATGCCCGACGATGCGCTTGCGGCCACCTCGCTCCTCAAACTCTGGCTTCAGGGAGCGGGCTCGCGGTGGTACTCATCCAGGGACAGGAGCATGTGCAGCATCTGCCGGCTCGTCCGTGCCACCTGAGCGACTGCGTCTGGGCCTTGCGGCTGCGCAGGAGCTCGACGGAGAGGAACTAAATGAGGAACCGGACGAGTAGATTCCTGCCATAGGCTTCGACACATGATCGACTTCGAGGCTGCAACCGACGTTGCTCGCCGCGTGCTCGACTTGGCACTATCGATCCCAGGGCGCCTCACCGATCGATGCTCGTTTTCTTACGCAGCTTCCCCAGCGGGTCATGCGATTCGATGGCCTACGCCACCGGCGCGCTATGTTCATGGAGGAGGGTTAGGGTGATTGGTGGGTTGACACCCAAGACGACGGGGAGCGTTTGCATGTCTGGCTCGAATGCCGGGCGGAAGACGGTGACTCTGTCTTCTCGATCGACACGACCGCACATCAGTTCAACGGGATCGAGAAACCCTTCATTGGCCCTGGCGCAACCCCTCCGGGCCAACGCTTGGTTGAACCCATTGCTGTTCACCGCTTCTCGCCGCTGGCCACGCGACTGCGATGCTGCACTCCTTCAGCATGTACGGAACCACTGGTATTAGCTCGTGGTGATTCAATTGCGTCGGCGCAGGACGCCGAGGGGGAGCGTCGGGCCGGCGCTCGATGCCAGATATACCCGTGGGCGTCGCGGAGCGGATCTTCGGAGGACGACGTGATCCACTCGGACGATGGCGGCAGCCCCGGTGGTCTGAATGCTGCAGCGTTACCTGGGATCTCTGCCAGTGAAATGCCGTTGAGATCCTCACCACCGTTCAACGATGCACTGCCGGACAAGTTAGTCAACGGGCAGCTGTGGCACTACACGGCAGCCAGAGGTGCCCTCGGAATCCTCGAGCACCGCTCGTTGCGACTTGGCCCGGTGCAAATGATGAACGACGAAGGCGAACTCGACTACGGTCTCACCTTGCTCGGTAACCGCCTTCAGCAACGCAAACCGGAGATCGTTGCCCGGTGTCCTGCCGTTGAAGCCGAAGTCGAGTCCATCTACCGTTTCGCTCGAAACGGCTATGTGCAGCACCTCTACGTCGGCTGTGCCTCGATCGAGCCTGAATCTCTCAGCCAGATCCGCGGCTACGGTGAGTACATTCTCGGAATCAACGCTGAGGTAAAGCTGCAGCTCTGTGTCCCAGAGCAGAACGTCGACCACGATCGGACGAGACCAGACCCATATTTCACCCGAGGCGTTTTTGTTTCAGAATGGCGGCCGGTCGTCTATGGCGATATTAAAGCGCGAGAGTTGATCGACAGGGTCATCGATTCGGTCGTCGCTGCAACCTGTTCGGATTTGGAACGCGAACAGGAATTCGGCAGGAGGAGCTCGCTGGCGGATGCAGCGCGAATGATCGCTGCAACTCAGTTCGTCGCGTGTGCTGCCTTCCTGAAGCACCCTGCATTCGAAAGCGAGCACGAAGTCAGGGTTCTCGCCAGTGTGCCGATCGGTAGCAGAGTCGTAGCCCTCCGTCCTGGAAAGTATGGAATCACCCCCTACGTGACGGTGGAGGCGGTTTCACGGGAGCGTCGCGATTCTCTTGAGGAGATGTCTTTCATCAACGCCGTGAAACTCGGCCCAGGCGATACGGACTCCACCACTGCGCTGTTTGGGCTCGAACGGGCGTTGGAACACCTGGGATACCAGCTACATCCAACTCTCGTGGCCATACCTTTTCGTCCTCGCTGACGCCCGAACATGCTTGCGTCCTGCGGTCCTACGCGTCGACACTTGCCCAGGGAGACCTGGCAAGACAACACCCCCCCCATGAATGGAGTTTCCTGATGACACCAACTGAGCGCTTCTATAGCGATCGCAAAAACGGGCCCAGGGCCAGATCGCACAAGGAGCTACCGGAGGCGACATCGAACGCGCTCCAATCGCTCGTTCGTCAGCGGCTGCAGTCCAATTGGCTTGCGCAGGAGTTCCCGTCGCACTGTCCCGACGGTAACGCTGTCGTGGACACGAACCAATATGCCCTTGCAGCGGAACTGGCGGGACTCTTCGCGGGGGTTGAATGGCCGCTCTGGCAGGAGACCCCTAGCGAGGACACTCTGTTCGATGTCATCGAGTACGTTGGCCGACGCGTTTCTAAACCCATCGAGGGCGGTTGGCACGAATACATGAAACACTTCGAGCTCAGCTTTGACAAAAAAGCTGGCCAAGCGGAGTATCGATCCGCCATCAACCTGCTCCTTTCTCGAGGTGGCACAGTGTTTGAGCTGACCTCGCAAATGATCGTGCAGCGGGTGGGGTCACCGGAAACGCACACAGCGCTGCGAGCACTGAGACCAAATACCGGCGACACCACCCTCGACTCGCTGATTGAGGAGGGCCGGACGAAATATCTGTCCCGCCATTCTGCCGACCGCGCGACAGCGATCGAGAAGCTGTGGGACGGGTTCGAGCGTCTGAAAACGATCGACGTCCCAGGCGACAAGAAGACCAGTGTGCAAGTGCTACTTGCTCATATAGTTGACCTACCGTTCCGAGCAGTCATTGAGGCGGAGATGCAGGACCTCACGAAGCTCGGCAACAGTTTCCAGATTCGCCACCACGAAACTGGGAAGTCACCGATCCCGCCCAGCGCTCAGGATTACGTGATGGGGCGCATGGCCAACTTGCTGATCTATCTCCTTGATCAGAGCGGTCGCCTCCTGGCGCCCGGTGTGTGAGCGCAAGATCGAGCAGCCGATCTGAAAGGGGTACAACGGGGAGGGCACGGTGTGGCGTATTGTCGGGCGAATCAAGGCGCGTTCTTCGCGGCGGAGCGTGAACTCGGTGTGGTGGGGGCGCCGCAGGCGAACGCGGCTGGCGGGGTCGAGCGGTCTTTCAGTGCGCTCGACGAGCTCGCAGTCGGTGATGCGGTGTTCAGCTACATGGAGCCGACGGCCGTCGCTCTTAGCCGGCTGCTCGCGAGGGCTGCGGTCTGGTGAGGCAGAGATGGCTCGCCGGGTTGGATCTTCTTGGCGCAGTAGAAGACACAGCGCGTTCCACCTGCCGCGCGGCCTGGTGATGACGAAGAGTGACAGTTCGACGAGGTCGACCGCGAACTCGTATCTCAGCTCACGGCGTACGAAGGATCTGTCGCCCCGATGGTCCGCCAATTGACCACGACGTTTCCAGGTCGTAGCGATGAGGTCTCAGGCGATGGGATCTTTAAGGCCGTGAGGCGCGAGTCGATCGCGAAGTTTGGGCCCCGTGCGGACAAAATCACCAGCGAGGCGACGATGTGGACCAACGCTGAGCGTCCCTGACGCCGCAGTGACACAACGATCAGCGCTTTGGCGGGTCAGTCCGTTGCGCGCTGAACAATTCCCGTAGCGAACCAGCTGACGAGCGTTGAAGCGAGTTGGACGTGCCCCAAGGCCACTGCGGGATCGGGGGCAGGGCCGCCGTGTCGGTCGCGTTGCGCGAACACCAGGGTCTCAAGCATGCCAATCAGAACGAGCCGATGGTCAGGGTGCCCGTCATCGCGAGTCTCGAAAACCAACGTCCACGACGAGGCGTCCTTGATGGCGCTGACGATCTTACTGAGACGCGGGCGGCGGTCCTTCGGAGTTACAACGGCACCTGCGGCGGCCTCGACGGCCCGAATGGCCTCCGTCATAGCCTTACTTGGATCGGGATCGAGTGCGGTCGCTGTCGCCCAAGCGGCGGTCAGGTGATGACCTGCGGTCTCCCCGGCGCTTGCGGCCGCTTCGGATGCGATCTCCTCTACCCCGTCGGGAAGTCGACGACCAATGCGGAATGAGCGCTCATCATTCACGACTGCAACACTCGATGCTGCCAGATCGAGGTAATCGGCTACCTGCGCGATCTGCGCTGGCGCACGGTACATCGTGTCTCGCTCGTGGTCGCTCACTAGAAGATCGATCACTTGAACGACGAAGCGGTCGCCTCGCTCGAAGATGGCGTTCACGAGGAGCTCGGTATGAACTGAGCCCGGTTCGAACGAGAACCTTGCCTGCAGCGACGTCTCGATGTAGCTGCGAAGTGGGCTAGAAGTCTGTTGATACCCAGTATTCAGTTGGGTTTCGAGCCAACTTTGGATCGCAGGTCGAACATGATCAGGCAGCATTTCGCGCGCTGTCAAACGTGTTGCGTATTCCTCGTCACTGGCGTCCCAAGGTCGCCAGACTTCCGCGTGTTCCATGCCCACACACTAATGCCGAACTGTGACATGGCTCCCGGCTGCAAACCTCTATCCGATCCAGGCGTAGAACTACTTCGAATCACCACGAGCCCGCCTATATCCGCAGCGCTCTCCCGACGAGCGCAGTAGCTTTTGCGGCGCTGCGGTTGCGACGGCGGGTGTTGGCCACGATGGCGAGCTTCCCAAGTAGAAGGTGACAGCAACGCGGGGGCAACCTGACAGAGTTCAGCGAACTCAGGTATGAAAATTCCCTGATCGGCGGGCTACCGCGGATCGCCACGGACCCCATCGCCCTCACTCGTAATGAGAAGGTCAAGGGTTCGATTCCCTTGGGCGGCTCCATCAGCATCACCCGGCCGTTGCCCTGGATACCCCAGGTCAGCGGCTGTTCTGGTTTTCGGGAGGCTCCTCGTCCGCCGCCGAATCCGGTGCGGAGACAGCCGTAGGATGAGCTGATGGGTGCACTCGCCAGAGCCACGAACGCACAGATCGATGCCGTCAGCGAAGCCTTCGCGTTGGTGTCATGGCCGCTGGGTCGCGACGATTTCAAGGCGCTCGCGGAGCGTCTCGGGTGGCAGCTCAAACTGGAGACGTCGAGCGGTGTGCAGCACCGTTCCGGGTACCCCGTCAACCTGCCGACCGTTCGCTCGCTCGTCGCAGATGAAGCGATTGCCCAGGTCGTGATCGCGGTCTCCGACAAGAGCGACGACCCCGGCGCGCTGCGGAGTGCCGCTCAGGAGTTGCAGTCGGCGCTGAGCGCGCACCTCGGTCAGTCCTCCGGCGCCCAGGCCGGCGACCCGTACTGGGAACTGGCGAACGGCGGCAGGATCTGGCTGAAGACGGTTCCCAAGAAGGTGCTGCTCGTCGTCGAGGGGCAGCGGTTCGCCGACGTGGAGCGGAGCGAGGAACGCCTGGGCATCGATCCCGGCCGCATGCCCGGCACTGATGGTTACCTCGACTGATCCCGTCTGGTCGATTGAGACACCTCGTCGGCGGTGTCAGCCGGCCGAGCGGTTCCGGCGGGCCAGCGGGAGGCGGACGATGAAGGTCGTTCCGGGGTCTCCGGTGGCGAAGGCCTCGATCGTGCCGCGGTGCGCGTGCGCGATGGATCTGGCGATGGTGAGCCCGAGGCCCGAGCCGCGGATCGTCTCCTCGCGCACGTTGCCGGCTCGGTGGAACCGTTCGAAGACCCGGGTGAGTTCGTCCGCCGGGATGCCGATCCCCGTGTCGGTGACGCGGATGATCGCATCCACGCCGTCCGAGCGCACGCTCAGGAAGATCTCGCCGGCGCGGGTGTAGGTCACCGCGTTGTCGAGCATGATCGCGAGCAACTCCCGGAGACGTGCTCGATCGCCGACGAACTGCAGCGTCGGCACGGCAGCGGTGCGCAGCTCCACGCCGTCGGGCAGGCCGAGCCGTCGTCGCTCGTCGGCCGCCTCCAGCACGATCGCGCTGAGGTCGACGGGTTCGTCGGTGATCTCCAGGTGGGGTGCGCTCGCTGCGAGGAACTGTTCAGCCAGACGCCCGAGATGATCGGCGCTCCGGCGGATGACGGCGAGCTGGGCCTGCACCCGGGGTGCGACGTCCGCGTCGTCGTCGAGCATGTCGAGGTACCCGAGGATGCTCGTGAGCGGTGTCCGGAGTTCGTGGCTCAGGCTCGTCAGTGACTCGGTGCGCATCCGGACGGCCTCGGTGAGCTCGGTCACGTCCTGCGCGACCAGGAGCGTCCCGTTCGGCCTGCCGTCCGCGTCGCTGACCGTTCGACCGTTCGCGACGAGGGCTCGTTGCTTGCCGGGAGGCCCCACCCAGTAGAGGAAGTCTCGGACGTCCTGTCCATCGAGGACGCGCAGGACCGGTTGGGCCTCCACCGCCAATGGGGTGACACCGTCCGCCGCCCAGATGAGACGGGCGCCTCCGGTCGACGCGTCGTAGCCGGACAGCGTCGCGAGTTCCACCGCGAGTCGGTTGTTGAGGATCTCGTCGCCGTGTTCGTCGAAGAAGACCAGTCCGACGTTGACCTCGTCGGCCACGGAGCGGAGCATCACGGCCAGCCGGTTCTGC
Organism: Plantibacter sp. MCCC 1A11337; assembly: GCF_013349365.1. NCBI lineage: Bacteria > Bacillati > Actinomycetota > Actinomycetes > Micrococcales > Microbacteriaceae > Plantibacter > Plantibacter sp. MCCC 1A11337. The sequence goes on from NZ_JABJWX010000003.1 coordinate 565,719, forward strand.
TGCTCCAGGGCTTCGACTTTCGCCTGGCCCTCGGCCCGCACGCTCGCCTGAGCGCGTTCGAACCGTTGCGACTGCAGGCCGACGGCGAGGATGACCAGCACCAGCAACGTGGTGAGCGCGATGAGCTCGCTCAGGTCCTGCGTGCTCACGGGCCCCTCGCCGTACAGCAGGCTGGGCAGCCAGATGACGAGCACGCTCCCGACGAGAGCGAGGACGACGCCGAGGCGTCCGAAGCTGTAGGACAGCCAGAGCACGGGGAAGGCGAGCAGTACGATCGAGGCGCCGAGGACGGGGGACACCGCGTGGTTCACGAGTCCGACGACGGCGAGGTCTGCGCTGACCAGGGTGAGCGCCCACGGGCGCGCGATCCGTTCCCACGGAAGGATGAGCGTCGCGACGAGCGCGAGTCCCATGACGGCCCAGGCCAGTTGGAGCTCGGTGATCCGGAGGACGGTTGGACTGGTGATGCCGACGATCGCCGTGACGATCCCGACCCCCAGCGCCAGCGGCCCCTGACTCCGGCTCAGCAGGCCGAGCCGCGGGTGGCGCTCCGTGCCTTCGATCCAACGTGGCATCGGGCCTCCCAGGTGTTCCGCCCGGTGTCGGGCCAATTCACTGTATCGCCGTCGCGACCGATGGGCGGCGCCCTCGATCCATCTCATCCGAGCGGCGGTGGACGACGCGGATGTGCAGGCCGTCGATGAGGACGATGACACGGGTTCGTGCGAGGGGTTCGACCGAGGCCGACATGTCCAGCCACCTCCGATCGGGCGGTCCTGGAACGGCTGTGCCGCGGTGCCGGAGCGATACGATCAGCTCACCGATCGCGTCGAGGGAGCCACGATGACTGAACGTACAACCGGACCGGTGTCCGAGGTCCGCTCGAAGACACTCGAGTACCGCGCGCCCGAACGGGACGCGAAGGCGGTGTTCTCGCGCTCCGGGATCGAGCAGCTGCGGGCCATGGCAGCGGGGGAGGCCGCCGACCCGCCGATCAGCAGTCATGTCGGACTCCGGGTGGCGAGCGTCGAGGAGGGCGACGTCGTCATGACGGCGGAGCCGGACGAGTCGCACTACAACCCCATCGGCTCAGTGCACGGCGGCTTCTTCGCCACCGTCCTCGACTCCGTCTGCGGTTGTGCGGTGCACTCCACGCTCCCAGCGGGCGTCGGCTACACGACGCTGGAGTTGAAGGTGTCCTTCCTGCGACCGGTGACGGCCGAGACCGGCACCGTGACGGCGCACGGCTGGGTGACGAAGGGCGGTCGCAACGCCGCCTTCGTGGAGGCCGACCTCCGTGACGCCGACGGACGGGTCCTCGCGACCGCGTCGAGCACCTGCCTCATCGTGCGGCCCGACTCCGGTCGCTAGACGCACACCCGCCTACACTCGTCCGCATGGGCTTCTTCCGACGCAAACGCCAGCAGCCACCGACGCCGCCCGCCGCGCCCGATCCCGCGGCGGCCGTCCCAGCCGATCTCGACGACCTCGACGAGCGGGGATGGGACGCCGTCACGCAGGCGGTCTCGCAGCACTACCCCGGGGCCCGTGAGTTCCACGTCGCCTACTCGCCCGGCCTGCACTTCGGGTCCGCCCTGCAAGGGTGTTCGGCACTCCCCGGGCCAGACCACTGGTTCTACGTCACCTACGGGCTCACGGAGCTGTGGGGCAAGGACTCCGACGATCCGACGACCAGTGGCTTCGGCTACGAGCTCACGATGCGCGTGCGCCGGTCACCGACCGACGAGACCCCGCCTGAATGGCCGTACCGTGCGCTCGTCGTGCTGGCGCAGTACGTGCGCAGCGGACCGCAGGAGCTGTGGTTGGGGGATCGCATCCGACTCGCGAACGGCGTGACCGACGACCCCGACGGCGCCCTCACGACGCTCGCCGTCAGACTCGACCCGGTGGTCGAACCCATCGAGACGCCGAACGGCCGGGTCGCCTTCTGGCAGGCCGTCGCGCTGACCGACACCGATGTCGAGGAAGCGAAGCGGTCGACGACGGACGAGGTGCTGGAGCGTCTTGCAACGGACAACCCGCTCTTAATCACCGACCCGGAGCGCCGCCGAGTCGTCAGGCGAACCGCGTCGGTCGAACCGCGTCGGGCGCGATCGCTCGTCGTCCACGACGGTGAGGGCGAGTTCGCAGAACATCGACTCGGCCCAGGAGAACCAGGGGCGTGAGAAGACGGCGGGATCATCGACGTCGATGCTCTCGTGCACGCGGCCCGTTCCGGCATCCGTGTCGGCGATCATTCGCAGCAGACGGCGACGGTCGGCCGGGGTGCCCACCAGTCCTTCGACGGCGAGTGCGATGGGCCAGACCCGCCGATCACGGGTGTGCGGACTGCCGACGCCGCGCAACACCGAGCCCTCGAACCAGTACGGGTTCGCCGGACTCAGTACGACGTCGCGCGTGGCCGCCCAGACGGCCGGATCGAGGACGGTCGGTGCGATCAGGGGGAGCGAGAGCAACGACGGCGTGTTCGCGTCGTCCATGATGAGGCTGCCCCCGAGCCCGTCGACCTCGTACGCGTAGATCGGGACGCCACCCGGACCGGGCACGACCCCGTGCGCGTGGACGCCCGCGACGAGCTCGGCGGAGAGGGCGCGGGCGTCGTCGGCCAGGGTGGCATCGTCGAGCACCTCGGCCGCGATCTCGGCGAGCGCGAGCAGTGCTTCCGCGGCGAACAGGTTGGCCGGGATGTTGTACCCGTAGGTGCAGGCGTCGTCGGACGGGCGGAAGGCACTCCAGGTCATGCCGGTCTCCGCGACGGGGGAACCGCGGCCACCACGGGACAGCGTCTCCGTGGGGATGGTGGTCGTCCGCTCGAACCGGTACGGGGAGGTGTCGTGCTGCTGCTCGGCGCGAAGCTGATCGACGACCGTCCGCAGGACCTCGGGTGCCGGGGCGTCGAGGAGGAATCCGGTCCGTCCCGTCTTGCGCCACAGCGCGTGAGCGAGGGTGACCGGGTAGGCGAGACTGTCGACCTCGTACTTCTGCTCCCAGACCGCCGGATCCTCGCACACGTCCTCGGGGTCGTAGTGGGCGCCGGTCGGTCCGTCGTTGAACGCGTTCGCGTACGGGTCGTGGGCGATGAACCCGAACTGCCGTCGGATCACCTGCTCCACGAGGTCGGCCAATTGCCCGCTCTGCTCGACGAACCGCAGATACGGGGTGAGCTGGGTCGTCGAGTCGCGGAGCCACATCGCCGGGATGTCGCCCGTGATGACGAACACCCGTCCCGCCGGATCGACGCCGACGGTCTCGGTGAGCGTGGCGAGCAGCGCCCGGCCGACCAGGTCGCCGATGCGGCCGTCGGTGACCCGTCCCACCTCCTCGGCGGCGTCAGCGAGGAGCTCACGGGTGCGGGCGTCCGGGGTGAAGGGGGTCAGTGTCCCCATCCGGTGTCTCCTTCCTCATCGGTGATCCGCACGACGAGGGCGTCGGACGGAGGGTCGTGGCTCGGGGCCGTCCAGGCGACCACCTCCGCGGGAGCGGGTACCGGACGACCATCCGCCCAGGAGCCGAGTCCATCGAGACCGAGGGTGAACGCGACCGCGGCCGTCGACCGGGCAGCGACCTCGACCCGTTCGACCGCGAGCACACTGCGCCGGCGCGGACGGAGGCCGAGCTCATGGCGGCGGCCGTAGAGCGGCACCGGCAGGGAGACCGTCCGATCGGTGTCGTTGACGAGGTCGGCGGTCAGCGTGACCGTGCCTCCCTCGCGCAGCGCCTCCGCGGTGAGCGTCGCTTCGACGGGACGCAGCCGGACCGACACGGCGCAGGCGCCACTGCCGAACAGTCCGCCCACGGGATGGCGGGCGTCGACGTAGCCGCGGGCCGTCTCTCGACGCTCGTCGTGCGCGACGGGCCACACGCCGTCGGCCGAGGGGAAGGTCGCCGGGAGCAACCCGCCACCGACCCCGGTCGCGAGGACGTCGACGATCGCCGCACCACCGTTCGGGCCGGGGAACGGGGCGACGATCAGTGCGTCGGCCAGCGCGACGAGTGGCTCGAGCGGGCGCGGGCGGCCGTCGATCAGCACGGCGATCACGACGGGGACGGCTGCCCGAGCGGCTCGGAGGAGGTCGAGTTGCGACTCGGGTAGGGCGAGGCGCGCGAGGTCGACACCCTCGCCGTTGGTGGTGTCGGGAGCGGGGCCGTCGACGGCGCCGTTGTCGGCGAACTCGTCGTCGTAGCGTCGTCGACTCGTCCCACCCAACACGACGACCGCGGCGTCCGCCCCGGACAGCGCCGCGTCCACCTGTTCCGCGGCGTCACCGGGAAGGCGGGAACGGTGCGAGGCGCCCTGCGCGTATCGCACGTGGCCCGTACCGTGCCGTGCCTCGAGTGCGGATCGCACGGTGGAGGCCTGCGGGTCGTCGTCCGGCCGCGGCGGCGTGTAGTCACCGAGCTGGGCTTCGAGATCGTCGGCGTTCGGGCCGATCACGGCGACGACCGCGGATGCGGAGAGCGGGAGGACGCCATCGTCCTGCACGAGGACGCAGGACTGCGCCGCCGCGCGGTGCGCGAGATCGAGGAACTCCCTCGGAGGGCGACCTTCGGCCGGACCTGCGACGGCGTGTTCCGGCTGCGCTTCCTCGAGCAGGCCGACACGCCGCTTCAGCGCGAGGACCCGGTCGGCGGCGCGGGTCACGAGCGCCTGATCGAGGAGTCCGCGTTCGATCGCCTCCTCCACGTGCGTGAAGGCCTCGTCCCACAGGCTCAGATCGACCCCCGCTGTGATGGCGAGTGCCGCGGCGCTCGCCGGATCGGGCGTACTGTCGCGCAACCGGTCCACCGCCGTGCCGTCGGCCATGACGATGCCCTCCCATCCCCAGTCCTCGCGGAGGACCCCGGTGAGGAGGTCCGCGTTGGCACTGCACGGGACACCGTCGATGTCGTTGTACGCCGCCATGAACCCGGACACGCCGGCCCGAGCAGCGACGTACGCCGGCCGCAGATGGATCTCACCGAGCTCGCGGCGTCCGATCGGAGCACCGGATCCGTTCCGGCCGCCGATGCCGGCACCCTGCCCGGCGAGGTGCTTCGCGACCACGGCGATGCGGTCGTGGGCGAGCCGCCCGTGCGGGTTCCGCCCCTGCATGCCCCGCACGGTCGCCTCCACGAGCAGCGCCGCCAGCGCCGGATCCTCGCTGAAGCACTCCTCCGCACGACCCCAGCGCGGATCCCGCAGCACGTCGAGCCCGGAGACGAGCGCCACGTGCGTGCCTCGCGCCCGGGCCTCGGCGGCCACCTCGGCGCCGAGGCCTTCGACGAGGTCGACGTCCATCCCGGCACCGAGTGCGAGGTTCACCGGGAGTGTGGTGCCGCCGAGCGCCATGAGGCCGTGCGGGACCTCCTCGACGAAGAGCGTCGGGAGGCCGGACCCGCGGGTTCGTACGACCTCCTGCACCGCCGCGTAGGCCTCGGCGCTCCGTTCGGGTGGGACGCCGTTCTCCCAGCGCACCTGCGACCACGGGTCGGCGCGCAGGACGCCGTAGATCGCGCCGATCCCACCCCACCGGTCGACCTCGCGCCGGAGCACGTCGGTGACGCGCGGGGCGCCGTTGACCCATTCGACGGCCTCCCACCCCTTGAGACGCTGGTTGATCTGGCCGATCCGCTCGCGCAGGCTCAGCTCGGCCGACGACCGCGTCATCCCTTGACCGCTCCCGACACCAGCGCCTTCTGCATCTGCTTCTGGAGGACCGTGTAGACGAGGTAGACCGGAAGCAGGGTGAGCAGGGTTCCGGCCATGAGGACACCGTAGTCGGTGCCGGCGTCGACCTTGAGCGTCGGCAACGCGACCTGGATCGTGCGTTGGGCGGTGTCGGGGCCGATGAGGATCAGCGGATAGAGGTAGGCGTTCCAGAACGACAGGAAGTTCAGCAGGAGCACCGTGGCGATGCCGGGGATGCAGATCGGGAGGTACACCTGACGCAGGACCTGCAGGGTGGATGCGCCGTCCATGGACGCGGCCTCCTCGAGTTCGCGCGGGATGGTCCGCATGAACGCGGTGAGGATCACGATCGACAGCGGGAGCGCGGTGGCCGGGAGCAGCAGCACGACGAAGGTGCGGGTGTGGAACAGCCCGACGGCGGCGGCGAGGAGGAACGTCGGGAACAACGCCGCGAAGGCGGGGATCAGGAAGCCGAGGTTGAAGACGTTCTCGATGACCTTCCCGAGCCGGCCCTGCGCCCGTGCGAGCGCGAACGCCGCGGGGAGGGCGAGCAGCAGGGTGAGCACGAGCGCACTGATCGTGGTGAGCGCCGAGTTCGCGATCGCGAGCCCGAGGTCCGCCTGCCGGAACGCGGTGGCGAAGTTCGAGAGGTCCCACGACGTCGGCAGCGCCAGCGGCGACTCGAAGATCTCCTCGTTCGTCTTGAAGGACGACGAGATGAAGTAGTAGAAGGGGATGAGCAGGATCGCCGCGTACAGCCAGGCGAGGGTGCCGCTCGTGAGGGACCCCAACCGATCACGGAGGGGGAGGACGGTGCGTGATGCCATGAGAGTCTCCTTGATCCGATCAGTGGGTGGCGCGCAGGGTCCGGCGGATCAGCCACATGCCGAGCAGCCCGAGGACGAACAGGACCACACCGACCGCCTGGCTGTAGCCGAGGTCCGTCTCGACGAACGCCTTGCTGTAGATGAGGTACGACAGCGTCATGGTCGAGGTGCCCGGACCGCCCTGGGTGAGGAGGAGGACCGTCTGCGCCGAGTTGAACAGCAGCGACAGGAACTGGAGCATGGTGACCACGCCGATGAAGTCGCGGGCGATGGGCCAGTACATGCGCCAGGCGATGCGCCAGTCGGAGGCGCCGTCCACGCGGGCCGCCTGCACGATCTCCGTGTCGACGCCGTCGAGACGGGCGGCGATGAGCACGGCCGAGTAGCCGATGCCGCTCCACAGCTCCACGGCGATGATGGCGCCGAGCGCGGTCGACGGGTCGGCCAGCCAGGCGTTGCCCGCCAGGCCGAGCGGCGCGAGCAGGCCGTTGACGAGTCCGTCCGGGTTGAGCATGGCGTAGAACACCATGGCGGTCGCCGGCGCCGAGATCAGCGCAGGGATGAACAGGATGTACCGCAGGACGCGGTGCCCACGGGGCTTCTGCACGACGTAGAAGGCGAGGAGGAAGGCCAGCACGATCATGATCGGGAGTCCGACGACGATCTGGACGGCGGAGTTGCCGAGGGCGGCCCAGAAAGTGGCGTCCGCGAAGACGACGCTGAAGTTGTCCAGGCCCGCGAACGACGGGGTCTCGAGCATCCCCGGCCAGCGTAGGAAGGCGATCACGAAGATCGCGACGACCGGCCCGATCATGAAGACCGCGTACCAGATGAGCGCCGGGAGGGCGAGGCCGGGGAAGCGCTCCCGGAGCGGAGAGCGACGCGGACGAGCGCCAGGTGGTCGGGCGGAGACGGGTCGTCCCGTCGTGGGGCTGACTTCGAGCACGGTCATGATGTCCTTTCGGGCCCTCAGGCCGCGTCGTAGGCCTGCTCGAACCGGTCGATGATCTGGTCGGCGCTCGCGGAGCCGTAGGCCATCGCGGTCACCCGGATCATCGGTTCGAAGACCGCATCGGGGATGAGCAGATCGGGCAGCATGACCGGGGTCACCTGGTCGGTGGTGAGCTGCGAGGCCTGCGCGACGAGGGGGAAGTCGGTGCTCACGACGTCCGTGATCCGGTTCATGTCGCGACCGGAGCCGAGGATGAACTCGCTCGTGACCTCGGGGGAGTAGAGGTTCTGGATGAAGGGCTTCAGCAGCTCGAGCTTCTCCGCGCCGTTCGCGCTGATCCAGATGCCGTGTCCGTTGTAGCTCTGGATGACGGTCGGATGGTCGACGACGCCTCCCTGCGAGGGTGTCGGCCACCCGCCGACGGTCACCTCGGCCGCACGCTCCGCGGGGACGAGGGCGAGGGCGGACGACATCGCCGGCACGATCGCGGCCTTCCGCGTGTTGAACTGCGTGAGTTCCGAGTCGGAGGTGTACCCCTGCACGTTGTCGACGAACACCCCGGCATCCCGCAGTTCGACGAAGTGCTCGACGCCGGCGACGGCTCCGGGGAACTCGGAGAGCTTGCCGGTGGAGAACGCGCGGGTGGCGTCGTCCTTCGCGAGGAAGCCCTGCAGGATCTGGAGGAACAGTTTCTGGCCGCTCCAGTCCGATCCCCCGACGGTGACCGGACCGATGCCCTTCGACCGGAGGGCGTCGGCGACGAGGATGAGTTCGTCGGACGTGGTCGGCAACTCGACGCCCGCCTCCGCGAGCAGGCCGGTGTTGAACGACACCGGCCAGTTGGTCCGGGTGAAGGGGAACGCGCGGAGGTGTCCGTCCTCGTCGGTCCACTCCTCGAGGGCCTCCGGGATGATCTTGTCGCGGAGGCCCCAGTCGTCCAGCAGATCCTCCACCGGGATCGTGGCGCCGAGCCGGGTCCAGGAGAGCGTGCGCCCCTGCAGGTTCACCATGGCGATGTCCGCCTCCTTGCCCGCGAGCGAGCTCGTCTCGAAGACGATGGGGAGGTCGGAGCCGTTCTTCAAGAGGGCGACGGCGCGGTCGGTCGTGCGGGAGTAGGCGGCCACGACGTCGGAGAAGACCTGGGCTCCCGAGACGGCGCCGCTCAACTGCGTGTGCACCGAGATCGATCCGGGGATGCCGGACGCTGGAACGAGGGGGCCGCATCCCGTGAGCAGGGGGATCATCACGCCGCCCCCGATCACCGTGCCGAGGAACGTACGTCTGCTGATGCCATCGGTCATGAGACCTCCTGAGAGCTGCGGTGCGTCGGGATGGGACGTGATCGTGTTCTCCGCGTGGCGCTTGTGTAGCGGTACACATCAACGTGCGGTCAATGTATACCGCTTTACAAGATCCGGTCAAGCCCCTACTCTCGGACACGATGAACGACAAGAAACCGGCTCGCGCGACCATCGCCGCCGTCGCCGCCCGCGCGGGGGTCTCCCCGTCGGCGGTGTCGCACGTGTTCAACGGACGACCGAACGTGTCCACGGCCACGGCGGACCGCATCCGCCGCGCGGCCGACGAACTGCACTGGCGGCCGAACTACGCCAGTCGCAAGGTCAGCGGCCGCGGCGGGCGCAGTCTCGGCCTCGTCGTGACGCGTTCCGGCGACACGTTCGAGCGCGACCCCTTCTTCATGCGGCTGATCGCCGGTCTCACCGAGCCCCTCGCAGCCATCGGTTGGTCGTTGTCGCTCACGCTCGTGCGGGACACCGACGAGGAGCGTGTGTACCGCGAGTGGTGGAGCGAGCAGCGGGTGGACGCGTTCCTGCTCGTCGACGTCCGCGACGACGACCCCCGGATCCTGCAGGTGCGCGAGCTGGGGGCGCCGGCCGTCCTCCTCGGTGCGCCGGTGGACGATCTCGTGCCGGCCGTCACGGTGCACGACGATGCGGCCTACGAGGAGGTGCTGGAGCATCTCGCCGCCCTCGGTCACCGCGCGATCTCCCGCGTGAGCGATTCTCCGGGCCTCGTCCACTCCAGGGAACGAGACCGTCGCTTCGTGGAGGCTGCGGAACGTCGGGGTATGACGCCGACGGTGCTGCACTGGGAACCGTCCGCCGAGGATCCCGTCGCCGACGTGCTGCGGCGCTCCGGCCCGGCCACGGCACTGCTCGTCGACAGCGAGGCGATGGCCGCCGAGATCATCGCGCATGCGCCGGAACTGGGCGTCCGGGTCCCCGAGCAGCTCTCCGTCATCGCCTGGGAGGACTCGTGGGTGTCGACCCTCGTGCGTCCCCGCATCACCGCGCTCGACGCTCCCGTCGAGGAGAGCGCGAGGACGGCGGTGAAACTGCTCGAGCGGCTCGCGAACGGCGAGCGGGTCGCCTCGCAGACCGTCTCGGCGCGACGACTCATCGTGCGGGAATCCACCGCACGGGCGCAGGCTCCGGACCAGACCCCCATCGAGAAGGACGAGTGACACCGTGACCGACCACACTCCGCGCTTCGGAGCGAACTACACACCCTCCAAGGACTGGATGTTCCAGTGGATGGGCATCGACGCCGACGTCGTCCGCAGTGACTTCGAGGCGTTGGCCGGTCTCGGTCTCGACCACGTCAGGGTGTTCCCGCTCTGGCCGGTGCTGCAACCGAACCGGACGCTCATCCGACGCCAGGCACTAGACGACGTCGCGCTCGTGGCCGACCTCGCCGGCGAGTTCGGACTCGACATCGCCGTCGACGTCATCCAGGGGCACATGTCCGGGTTCGACTTCGTCCCGGCCTGGCTCGTCAACTGGCACGACGGCAACATGTTCGTCGACGAAGCCGCCGTCGCCGCGCAGGCCGCGCTCGTGTCCGCCGTCTACGACGCCGTGCGGGACCGCCCGAACCTCATCGGCCTGACCCTCGGCAACGAGCTCAACCAGTTCCAGCCACCGAATCCGGCCGCGATGCCCGCTGACAGCGATCAGGTCGCGCACTGGTTGACCAGACTCCTGGAGGCGCCGGTCGACCCTGATCCCCGGCACCTGCTCACGCACAGCGAGAACGATCACCTCTGGTATCGGGACGGGCATCCGTTCCTCCCGGTGCACGCCTCGCGGCTCGGCGACATCACGACCGTGCACTCCTGGATCTTCAACGGGACGGCGAAGCGCTACGGTGGCCTGTCCCCGCAGTCCGTCCGCCACGCCGAGTGGATGATCGAGCTGTCGAAGGCGTTCGCCACGGACTCGGGCCGTCAGGTGTGGCTGCAGGAGGTCGGTGCTCCGTCGATGAACCTGGCGGACACCGAGATGCCCGAGTTCGCGGCCCGGACCGTGGAAGCGGCGCTCTCCTCGCCCGGTCTCTATGGGATCACCTGGTGGTGCTCGCACGACGTCTCCCGGTCGCTCGGCGACTACAAGGACCTCGAGTACTCGCTGGGCCTGCTCGACGTGGACAACGCGGTCAAGCCGCTCGGCCGTCGCTTCGCCGAGCTCGTCGTGGACGCGCGCGGCAGCGCGCGGGACCGGGTGCTCGCACGCACGGTCGGCGTCGTCGTCGATGTGGACGAGCACGACCTCCCGATCGCTCGGGCCGACCTCGCACCGGGTGGCGTCGTGTTCGAGCGTTGGCACGAGCTGCGTGAACAGGGCGAGCCGGTTACCGTCGTGACGTCTCGGACCGCGGCGGATCCCGATTCGCTGGCGAAGCGTGGCATCACCGCCGTGCACGCCGTCCCCAGCGCAGGACCCGCGCGGTGACGGGGACCGACGACCGCGGCGCGGTCGTCGGGAGGGTCGGCTGACGGGCGTCAGCTGCGATCGCTCGCGAGCAGCCCGAAGACGACCGTGTCGGTCCACTCGCCCTTGTTCCACCAGTCCTGCCGGAGGTGGGCCTCGCGCCGCATGCCGACCCGCTCGGCGAGCCGCGCCGACGCCGTGTTCCGGCCGTCCATCTGCGCGGCGACCCGGTGCATCCCCGGCGTGCTGAACGCGAGGTCGAGGACCGCGCCGACGGCCTCGCTCGCGAACCCCTTGCCGCCGTGTGCCGGGTCGAGGACCCAACCGATCTCGGCGACGCCCCGCTCGTGGTCGGTGTACCAGAGCAGGACCTCGCCCACCGGCGCACCCTCGTGCTCGACGATGAGCGCGAGCGCACGCGACGGGCTGTCCAGGCCGGTGCGCTTGAGCCGCTCGGCGCTCTTCGTCCGCGCGACCTCCTCCGTCCACGGCTCGTCGAGGAGGTAGGTGGCGACGTCCGACCGTCCGTAGACCGCGAGCAACCAGGCCACGTCCGACGGTTCGTGCGGGCGGAGGACGAGTCGATCGGTGGACAGCGGGAAGGTCGTGGGAAGGGAGGCGCTCACGTCGATCAACGATACGAGAGAGCGCTCCGCACCGCGCAGCGGGCTTTCCGGACCGCCCACGGGTACGGCAACATGGATGGCGCCGACTCGCAGATCGTCGAAGGGGACCTCGTTCATGACCGCATCGCGCCGCAGCCGACTCGCTCTCGTCTGGGGCTCCGGCCTCCTCGTCGCCGGACTCCTCGCCGGATGCTCGGCACCGTCCAGCGGGGATCGCGACTCCGCGGCGCCGTCGTCGACCCCCACCGCCACGGCGACCGCCGATGCCGCAGACGGGCCCGCCGACTACACCGCGTTCTGCGCGGCCAACCGCGCGGCGGCGACCGCGAAGTCAGGCACCGTCGGCCAGGACCTCGAGGCCGTGCAGGCGCAGGTCACGACGATCCGCGACCTCCTGCCGCTGGACGACGTGAGCGCCGAGGTCGCAGCCGGCGCGGAGGTCTTCGCGACCTCCGCTGAGGAGACCGCCGCGATCCTCGCCGAGTTCCCGGCCGACAGCCTCGTCTCCGACGTCGGACTCGACCCGAGGTTCACCGAGTCGCAGGCCGTGCAGAGCGCCGCAACCGACCCGGACTACCAGGCGTTCATCGCCTGGACCATCCAGACCTGCGGTTTCGACACCGAGTGACCGCTCTGTCGGCCGTCACCGCGTCTGGGCGATGATCGCCTCCGCGACCGTCTGTGCACCGTCGCCGGAACTCACGGCGTAGAACGTCTCACCGACGGTGAGGTAGAGCGGCGACCGCGGACCGTCCATGCGAAGCGCGACGAACGCCGACTCGCCGTCGACCGCGCCCTCGAGGATGACCGGCTCGAGGGCCGCCGCCATGTCGGGCTGGGCTGCCAGCTCGTCGATGATCGTCGCGCCGTCGCGCACGACCAGGATGTCGGTGTACCCGAAACCCTCAGCGAAGAGTTCGCAGCTGAACGCACCGACGCGGGCGCTCGCCGCATCCTCCAGATCGCCGATCGGCTGGGCCCGTGGGTCGATGACGGTGTAGGTGGTGGTGGCCTCGCCGTACTGCAGCGCTGAGACGATCCCGGCCTCGTCCAGCCCGCCGTCGCAGCTCGCGTCGCCCTCGCGTGGCGCGAGCGCAGGCCAGGCGAGCTGAGCCTCGGAGGCGGGCTCCACCGTCGAGAAGGTGGTCTCCGCCGCCGAGGTGAGGTTGTCGAGGACCTCGCCCGACGGCGCGCCGTCGAACCGGCTGCCGGTCGAGGTCAGCCCGGAGGCGGTGATCGACAGCTCGACCCAGGCCGAGCCGACGGGGGCGGACACGCGCCATCCGGTCTCGCCCGACGAGGTGGTCGCCTCGACACCGGCGATCGTCCTCGTGTCTTCGGACGGTGTGTCGCCGGTGTAGGGCGGTGCCCAGTCGTCGGCAGCGCCCGGCAGGATCTCGATCGAGAGGTAGGCCCAGTCGCCCGCTCCATCGCCGATCATCTGCTGTCCGGCGCCCACCCGCCAGGAGCAGGCGAGCCCGCCGGCCGCCGTCAGGACGGCCAGATCCACGGCGTCGGACGGCTGCACGGCCTCGACGACGTCAGCCGGTTCAGCAGCGAGGACGCCGGCGACGGTGTCGAGCGATGCGAGGTCGCTGCATGCGAGGAGGTCGGTCGACTCCGGGGTGCTCGGTGCATCGGAGGTCGGCGACGCGTTCGGCGTCGCGGATGACGCGCACGCCGATGCCGACAGCGCCACCATCACGGCGAGTCCCGCACTGATCCCGACCGAACGCATCCCCGCACCCCTGATCCCCATGCGCCGAGACTATCGGTGGCGCGCGTCGTCCGCTTCCGCGGGAGGATGGAACCGGCGTCGTGTGGATGCCATCACCGAACCGAGGAGTTCTCCGTGACCACGACCCGTCGCGCCCTGATCCTGATCGACGTCCAGCAGGAGTACTTCGCCGGTCCGCTCGCGATCCAGTACCCGCCGCGCGACGAGTCGATCCTGCGGATCGCGGACGCCATCGACGCGGCGACGACGGCCGGAGTCCCCGTCGTGGTCGTCCAGCACTCATCCGGCAGCGGGGCCCCGGTCTTCGATCCGGACACGAGTGCGTTCGAGCTGCACCCCGAGGTCGCCCGCCGGGTGCAGCCGTCCTGGAAGGGCGTCGTGAAGCAGTACGGTTCGGTCTTCGCCGGGACCGAGCTCGAGGCGTGGCTGCGCGAGCAGGGCGTCGACACCGTCACGCTCGTCGGGTACATGACCAACAACTGCGTCATCGCCTCGGCAGCAGGCGCCGAAGAACTCGGTATCGACGTCGAGGTGCTCTCCGACGCGACCGGAGCCATCAACCTCGAGAACGCGGCCGGGTCCGTCGACGCGAAGACGGTGCACACGACCCTCATGGCGCTGCTCGATTCGAACTTCGCCGCCGTGGCGACGACGGCGTCCTGGACACAGGCCCTCACGGACGGCACGGCGTTGCCGAAGGACGACCTGGTGTCCTCCGCCACGCGCGCCGCCGGTCGCGACTAGCCTCCCGCCGCCGATCAGTCGGTGACGGCGACGTCCCGGAGGTCGAGGTGCTCGCTGACGAAGTCGGTGGGGAAGCCGGTGACGCCGTCGCGCACGACGGTGAGGGTGATCCCGGTGTAGAGCCAGTCCGCGGCGTGGTCCTTCGAGACCAGCGCGGCGGCTTCGCGGAGTCGTTCGTCGGCGACCTTCGGGTCGATCGCGGCCTTCGCCTCGGCGACCAACGACTGCACCGCCGGGTTGTCGTATCCGAAGTAGTAGTCCGGGTCCGCCCAGTGCTGGATGTCGCGTGCCTCGACGTGGTTCACGAGACTGAGGTCGTAGTCGTGGTTGGTGTAGACGTCGTTCAACCACGTGGGGAACTCGACGCTGTCGACCGTCAGGGTGACGCCGACGGCCTTGAACTGCGACACCAGGACATTGGTCGCGGCGGTGCCGTAGTGGTTCGGGACGGTGAGCGTGAGCGCGAGGTCCTCCTGGCCGGCCTGCGCGAGGAGCGCCTTCGCCGCGTCCGGGTCGTAGCCCACGACGTCACTGAGGTCCTCGTAGCCGGGGTCGAGCTCCGGGATCGGTCCGTACTGCAGGGCCGCGGCGCCACCGACCGCTTCGACGATGGCGGCGTGGTCGATCGCCGTCCGGAGGGCTTGGCGGACGAGGGGGTCGTTCAGGGGCGCGCGCTGGTTGTTGAAGGCGAGGGTGTACTTGTCGGTCGTCTTCCCCTCGACGATCGTCAGGCCGTCGGCACGCTCGACCTGGTCTCGCAGGTTCGCGTCGAGACCGATCTGCACGTCGACCTCGCCCGCGAGGGTCGCGTTGACGGCCGAGGACGCATCGGGGATGTAGCTGAAGACGACCTCCTGGACCTTCGGAGCGTCACCCCAGTAGTCGTCGTTCCGCTCGACGGTGATGCTGTCGCCCTGCTTCCACGATGTGAGCGTGAACGGCCCGGTGCCGTTCGCCGTCGTCGACAGGTCGTTGTCCGCCCCGGCCCGGAGGATGAGCCCCGCACGACCCGTCAGCGCCCACAGCAGGTCGGAGTCGGGGGAGCTGAGCTGCAGCCGGACGGTGCGGTCGTCGACCGCCGTGATGCTCTGGAGCTGCTCCAGGTCGAGGTGGTCGACGAACGCCTCGTTCTGCTGGACCTGCGTGAGCGAGTCGACCACGTCGGCGGTGGTGAGCGGAGCACCGTCATGGAAGGTCACGCCGTCACGGAGAACGAAGGTGTAGGTGAGCCCGTCGGCGCTGACCTCGTGGCGCTCGGCGAGGGTGTCGACGATCTCGTTGTCCGTCGTGCGCGAGACCAGCCCCTGGTAGACGTTGTCGATGAGGACCTGCTCGAGTGCGACGCCGGCGGTCGTGCGGATGTTCAGGTCCGAGGGCTCGAGGACGAGGCCCACGCGGAGTGTCGCGTCGGTGTCCGCGGTCGGCGTCGTCGCCGGGCCGGCGCAGCCCGTGAGGACGAGGAGGGAACCGGTGGCCGCGATCACGGCGGTGAGCAGGTGACGACGCAGTCGATGACGGGGCATGGGGAACATTCTCGCGGATCCCGGCACCGGTCCGAGACGGTCGGCCCGAGCCGGGTCAGTCCGAGGCGTCGTCCGACAGCGAACCGCTGATGACCGCGAGCGTCGCCGACTGGGCGCGCTGCGCACGATCGCCCCGCCGGCCCACGAGCAGGCCGACCACGGATTCCGTCACGAGCATGATGGCCGCCCGGGAGGTGTGCACGAGTTCGTCCCGGAAGGTCGCGTCGATGGGAGCGACCACGAGCGCGACGTCGGCGAGTTCGGCGACGGCCGAGCGCGGGAACGAGGTGATCGCGAGGACGGTCGCGCCACTCGCTCGAGCTGCCGCGGCCACGTCGACGGACGCCCGGTTCGCGCCCGAGCCCGACAGGACCAGACACGCCGCGCCCGGGCCGAGGTGGGTGGCCGCGATCTGCTGCCCGAGCGTGTCGGGCAGGTACTCGGCCGGCCGGCCTGCGGAGATGAGCCGCATCGCCAGATCGGAACCGAGCGGTGAGGAGAGGCCGTTCGCCGCGATGAGCAGTCTCGGCGCCTCGTCGAGCACGCGGACGAACCGTTCGAGCGTCTCCTCCGTCATCGCCGACGTCGTCTGGCCGAGGCGACCGGCGAAGTGGTCGATGGCCCCGCGGAGGGTGCCGAGCATCGTGTCGTCGCCGTCGTCGCGGGCGGTCGGTGTCCCGAGCGCGACCTCGCGGGTGAGGGCGACCCGCAGCTGCGGGTAGCCCTCGTACCCGAGCGACTGCGCGGTGCGGATGACCGTGGCGCGGCCGACACCGGCGAGGTCGGCGACCTCCTGGGCGGTGCGCTCGATGCTCGCCTCGATGTCCTCGGCCACCGTCTCGGCCACCCGGCGTTCGCTGGGTTGGAGCGATGGCGCGAGCATCGCGATCCTGGCCGTCGGCGGGGCGTCAGCGGACCCTGTCCACATTGCGGCTCCTCGTCGTGCGGGCGGGAAGGGCGGTACGGGTGGTGCGGGCGATGCCGGGGCCCCGGGTGATCCTGCGTCGGATGGCACCCGAGATCGCGTCCATCGTCATGGTCACGACGACCACCACGATCAGCAGCATCCCGACTGTATCCCACTGGCGATAGTTGGTGTAGTTCGCCAGCATGCTGCCGATCCCGCCTGCGCCGACGAGCCCGAGGACCGCCGAGGTGCGGATGTTGATCTCGAACCGGTAGAGCGCGAGCGACAGCAGTGCCGGTGCGGCGGCGGGCCAGAGCGCCCAGCGCGTCACCTCGGCGGTACCGCCTCCGGCAGCGCGGACGGCCTCCGAAGCGCCCTCCTGCACGGACTCGATCGTCTCGTAGACCCATTTCCCCTGGGTGCCGATGCCGGCGATCCCGAGCGCCAGCGCACCCGTGAACGGGGTGAGTCCGGTGATCGTGAGCAGGATGAGGGCGATGATCACCTCCGGGACCGCGCGGATCACGGCGAACACCCCGCGCAGCGGCAGCCGCAGCCAGACCGGACCGACCGACCCGGCGGCGAGCATGCCGAGCGGGATCGAGACGAGGACGCAGAGGATCGCGCCGATCCAGGCCATCGAGATCGACCGCCACATCTCGGTGAGGGCCCGCGGGAGCTTCTCCCAGTTCGGGCTCTCGAACATGAGCCCGCCGAAGTGCACGAGCTGCGCCGGGACGGTCCCGAGGTCGCGCCAGTCGATCGGCAAGCCGGCGGTCGCGGCGATGACGACGATCCCGACGGCGACGGCCGCGAGGGTCGGGACGAGCCGCGAGGGACGGCGGGGGAGCAAGCTGTTCGGATCGTTCGCGGTCATACGAGTCGCCTCCGCAACAGGTTGGACGCGACCTCGATGAGGACGACCACGACGAGGATCTCGAGGACGATGACCGAGACGTCGTCGTAGGCGTAGAACGCCCGCCGCTCGTCGAGCAGCCGACCGATGCCGCCGGCGCCCACGATGCCGAGGATGGCGGAGATGCGGACGTTGAGCTCCAGGGTGTACAGCCACTGGTTCGCGAACAGCGGCCAGACCTGCGGGAGGACGGTGACGCGGTTGATCTGCGTCTGCGTCCCACCGGCGGCCTTGCCGGCCTCGATGTAGGGGTGGTCGGCCGAGTCGATCGCCTCGGAGACGAGTTTGACGATGATGCCGAGGTCGAAGAGGAAAAGCGTCAGGAGGCCGGGCAGCGCACCGACGCCGACCATGGCGACGAGGATGGTCGCGTAGACGAGGTCGGGCACCGCTCGGACGACGTTGACGATCGCGCGCAGGATGCGACGCGACAGGCCGTTCGGGTTCGTCGGGGCCGCCGCCCACAGCGTCAGCGGGACGGACAGCAGCGCGGCGGCCACCGCACCCACGAGCGCCATCTGCAGCGTCTCGAGCATCGGTTGCACCGTCCGTGGCGGGAAGGCGACGTCGGGTTGGAAGAGCTGGAGGAGCAGACCGGAGCCGTTGTCCCAGTGGGAGATGAGCGCGCCGAAGTCGAGCTGTACGCCGCCGATCGCCGGGAGGCAGGTGGCGATCGTGAAGGCGGCCACGGCCCCGATGATGAGCGCGGTCCGCAGCCGGGTGCTCGGCCTGGGCGGCAGCTGCCAGTCGGTCCCGGGCGGCAGCTGCACGTCGGTCCTGGTCGCCGTCATCGGTCCAGCCGATCGTCGGGCTGGATGGGACGACCGTAGATGCGCTCGAAGTCCGCCTCGGTCGCGTCGGCTGCGGAGCCGTCATAGACGAGTTCGCCGTCGCGGAGCCCGATCAAGCGGGCCGTGTAGGTGCGAGCGAGGTCCATGAGGTGGATGTTCACGAGCACCGTGAGACCCGTCTCGGTGTTCACCCGGCGCAGGTCGTTCATCACCGTGTGCGCGGTCGGCGGGTCGAGACTCGCGACGGGCTCGTCGGCGAGCATGACGCTCGGCTGCTGCGTGAGGGCGCGGGCGATCGCGACGCGCTGTTTCTGCCCGCCGGAGAGTTGCGCCGCGCGGGTCCAGACCTTGTCGAGCATGCCGACCGACTGGAGCGAGCGCAGGGCGAGCTCCCGGTCGGCGGCGGTCGTCAGGCCGAGGAGGTTCCGGTACGTCGGGGTGCCGGCGAACCGGCCGACGAGCACGTTGCGGTACACGCTCGTCCGGTCGGCCAGGTTGAAGCCCTGGAAGATCATGCCGACGTGCCCGCGCAGCCGACGGAGCTGCCTGCCGCGCAGACCGGTGACGGTGTGCGGCCCGACGGCGACGGTCCCGCTCGTCGCCGGCACGAGGCCGTTGATCGTGCGGATGAGCGTCGACTTGCCGGAGCCGGAGAGCCCCACGACGGAGACCATCTCCCCGGCGGCGATGTCGAGAGAGACGTTGCGGAGCGCCTTCGTGCCGTTCGGGTAGGTGACCGAGACGTCGTCGAGACGGATGGACCACGACGCGGAGGCCGCGAGCTGGGCTCGGGCCTCCGCGCGATGCTGATCAGTGTTCATGCACCGGATTCCTGGAGAGGGTCGATCGGTTGAAGCGGGTCAGTTCGAGAACTGGTCGAGGATCTCGCCGTAGCGGGTGATCTCGTCCGGTGCGGTCTTGTCGGTCCAGCCGGAGAGGCCGACGAGGTCGAACATGACCTGCTTCGCCGCATCGGAGGAGTCCGCGTAGCCCGCCATGAGCTTGGTGAGCTGCTTCGTGAGGTCGGCCGGGAGCGACTTCGAGACCGCGACGCCGCCGTTGGGGATCATCTCGGTGTAGGCGAACGCGACGACCTTGTCGGCGACGTCGGGCGCCTCCTTGAGGACGGTCGTCCGCGCGTCCCAGTAGCCGAACGAGACCTCGGCGTCGCCGTTGTAGACGGAGAGGACCGCGTTGTTGTTGCCCTCGACCGGCACCTGGGTGATGTCGGCGTCCGTGTCGATGCCGGCGTCACGCATGGCGACCACGGGGTACTGGTACCCGGCGGGCGAGGTCGCGGCCTGCAGGGCGACCTTGGTGCCCTTCGAGATCTTGTCGAGGGCCTTCAGCGCGGCCGGCCCGGAGCCGGTCGCAGCGTCGGCGCCGGGCTCGATGCCGTTGCAGTACGAGAGCGGGGTGTCGCTCGCCGCGTAGGTGACCATGACCGGAGCCTCGGCGCAGTACTTGTCGGGGTTGTTCGTGTAGGCGACCGACGCGTACGAGGTGGCCCCGAAGCGGACGTCGCGCAGGACGAGGTTCGCGTCGTAGCGCTCGGTCGCGTTGTAGAGCGAGCCGGCGTCGGTGATGATGACCTGTGCCTGGTCGCTGCCGAGGGCCTCGACGGTCGCGGCGTAGTCGGTCGCGACGACGCCGTTGACCTCGATGCCGAGGTTCTCCGAGAGATAGCTGGTGAGCGGGTCGAGTGCTTCGGCGAGGTCCTCGCCCTCCACCGACGGCACGAGCGAGATGGTGATGGAGTCGGGCCAGGACGCCGTGCCTGTGGCCGACGGGGAGGAGGCGGCGGGGCTGCAGCCGGCGAGGGCGAGGGCGGCGACGGCCGCGACGCCGGTGAGGAGCAGGGTCTTACGCATGTTCGGGATGCCTTTCGAGGGTGGAGGGTGATCAGGAGGCGGACGGAGCGGGACTGGAGGTCGGGGAGGCGTCGGGGAGGCGCGATGCGGCTGCGGCCCACGCGATGATCTGGTCGTACAGGTCGGCGAGCGAGCGCCCACGCATCGTGGCGGTGGCCGTCGAGCGCTCGAAGGTCGCGCCGACGAGGGCGGTGTCGGCACCCAGTTCGGCGGCGGGAGCGAGGTCGTTCTCGACGATGTCGCCGACGGCGAGGACGGGGCCGGCGGCGAGCGCGTCGCGGATGAGCGGGACGAGGCCTGCCGGCTTCCCGACGGTGAAGTGCACGGCGTCGAACGCCTCGGCGACGCCCCAGGACTGGAGGAGGGCCGTGATGCCGTCGCCGGGGGCGTTCGTGGCCAGGACGAGTCGGGCCTGGGCGCCCAGCGTCTCGAGGAATGCGCGCAGGCCCTCGGGGGAGTCGACCGCCGCCTCGCTCGAGCCGAGCAGAGCGCGCGACTGGTCGTAGGACGCGCCGATGACGTCGGCACCGACGCCGGCTTCGCGGGCGATCCGGGTCACGGCGTCGTAGCCGTCGCGGGCGTCGGTCTCGCCGTTCGAGAACGCGGCGAGGGCGGCCTCGGCGCGCATCGCGAACTCGGAATCGCCGGTGCGCTCGGCGATGGCGCGGGCGAAGGCCGTGATCGGCCCGTCGCCGAGGGCGAGGGTGCCGTCGAAATCGAAGAGGATGGTGGGGGCCACAGGCGCTCCTTCTGAGCGTTTCGTTCACACGGCCGCTCCTGCGGACGCTGCGTCCATCATGGATGGCGAGTGTGGACGCAATCACCATGGTGGGTGAACGGCGGGTGAATTCACCGACGCACGAGCCGCCTATGCTGTGGTGCTGTGATGATGACGGAGCTCGCGCGACGAGCAGAGACCGAACCCTCGACCGTGCTCGAGGAGCACTCCTGGTTGGGTGCGGCGATCGACGACGACACGGCGGACGGCCGGTTCGCCTCCTGGGGTGCGTCGACCGTCATCGACGAGCACACGGGTGGGCCGGTGATCCCTCGTGCGCTCTTCGAGGCGCTCCATGCGCGCGCTGGCCTCACCGCGGTCTGGCCGGTCGGGAACGCCGGGCTTCTCCACGTCTACGGCTACCTGCTCTCGGCGGTCCCGACGCCGTACGGGTTGAAACGCGACCGCTGGCTGGACGGAACGCTCGCGCGTGCGTTCGGGCTCCCCGACGACGAGTTCGTCCCGTGGGCCCGTGCGTCGTCCCTGCTGTCGCGGGTGACGGCGGCCGCGCAGGGCCTGCTCGCACGACCGGCACGGACTGCCGACGGCCCGTCCGGTCGGATGCGTCTGGCGCTCGGCGAGCCGACGGAGACCGACGCCGTCGCGCTCGTGTACGGCATCGACGAGCGCCTGATCACGACCTTCCCGGTCGCCTCCGGAGCAGCGGTGCTGGAGGAGTGGGACGCCGACCCCGACCGCCCCCGGTGGAACGCTGCTGTCGAACGTTGATCCGGATCAGGCGTCGGAGGATCCTCGGCGGGCGTCGCCGCGACGCACGGATCGCACGCCGGAACGGCGGAGGCACCCGGCGACGAGACCGGCCAGCTCCATGGCGAGGACGTAGCTCACGACGCGGACCGCGAGCAGCACGATGACGAGCGCCGGCGAGACGAGGTCGGGTGAGATCACCGCGAACGACAGCGCCCAGATCGCGACGCCGCCGACCGCCGCCGCAAGCCAGGTCGTCACGCGGGCGGGGAGACGGCGGCGGGCGAGCACCAGGTCGATCGCCGCTGCCGGAACGACGAGCGCGACGATGATCGCCGGGCCGAGGGCCGTGACGGGCAGTGCGAGGAGCCCGGTGACGGCTGCGGTGAGCGCCGTCGCACCGGGGACGCCCGTCCAGCGCCTGGCGAGCATCGGCATCACCATCGTGACGGCGGCGATCGCGGC
This sequence comes from Plantibacter sp. MCCC 1A11337, assembly GCF_013349365.1. Classification (NCBI taxonomy): domain Bacteria; kingdom Bacillati; phylum Actinomycetota; class Actinomycetes; order Micrococcales; family Microbacteriaceae; genus Plantibacter; species Plantibacter sp. MCCC 1A11337. The sequence goes on from NZ_JABJWX010000003.1 coordinate 587,985, forward strand.
GTAGAGCACCGGGTTGAGCACCGCGGCGGTCGAGGTCAGCGGGCTGACGAGGAAGAGGATGACGGCACCGACGGCGCCGAAGGCCGCACAGCGCAGCAGGGTCGTGGTGGTCGCGGATCTCATGGCCTCAACAGGGTAGTGGTGGTGGAAGTACGACGGGCGGGCCGAGCCCGAAGGCTCGACCCGCCCGATCGGTCAGGTCCGGGTCAGCGCCCGGTGACGAGGCGGCGTCGGATGACGAGCCCGGTACCGAGCAGCAGCAGGACCGCCGCCCCGACCACCAGCGGTGCGATGGTCGTTCCGGTCGAGGCGAGCACCGGACCCGGCGTGCTCACGGTGGCCGTGGACGGGTCGGAGGTGAACGACTCGCCGCCCGGCGTCACGCCGGTCCCGAAGGCGGTGTTGCGGATCGAGCCCGCGTTCAGGTCCGCCTGGGTGACCGTGTAGGTCGCGGTGCAGACGACCTGGAGCCCGGGGGCGAGGAGCGCCGTGCCCGTCGGGCAGGTGATCGCGGAGAGCGTCCCGGTACCGGTGAAGTCACCTTCCTGGACCGCGACGTCACGCAGCGTGACGTTGCCGGTGTTCGTCACCTGGAACGAGTAGGTGATGACCTGTCCCGCAGTCGTGGCCCGCTCGACGTCGGCCGTCTTGACCACCGAGAGACCGGGGACGGGCGGCGACGGGATCGTGACCTCGGACGGCGGCGAGACCGGCGGGACACCGTTCACGCTGTTCGGCGGCGTCGCCGTCGCGGTCGCCGAGTTCGTGATCAGGCCCGCGTCGACGTCGGCCTGCACGACCGTGTAGGTGGCCTCGCAGGTGATCGTCGCGCCCGGCGCCAACGAAGCGGCTTCGGCCGGGCAGACGACGTCGGACAGCTCGCCGGCGCCGGAGAACTCCCCTTCCACCACCGTCGGGTTCGTCAGCGTGACGTTCCCGGTGTTGGTGAGGAGGAAGGAGTAGGTGACGACCTGGCCGACCGCGAGGCCGCCCTGGGCCACTGCATCGGCCGACTTCACGACCGTGATGGCGGGTGTCGCCGGGAACACGACCGTGGTCTCCGACGGCGGCGAGACCGGGGGCGTGCCACCGTTCGGCGGGGTGCCGGTCGCGGTCGCGCTGTTCGTGACCGATCCCGCGTCGACGTCGGCCTGGGTCACCGTGTAGGTGGCCTCGCAGGTGACGGTCGCAGCCGGGGCGAGCGAGCCTGCCGCGGGCGGGCAGACGACCTGGGACAGCTCACCGGTCCCGGTGAACTCGCCCTCGACGACCGAGGCGTCGGCGAGCGTGACGTTCCCGGTGTTGGTGACGAGGAACGAGTAGGTGACGTCCTCGCCGGCGTTCGCGACCGTGGTCGGCGTCGCGGACTTCGCCACCGTGATGGCGGGCGCTGCCGGGAACGCAACCGTGGTCTCCGACGGCGGTGAGACCGGGGGAGTGCCGCCTGCCGGCGGGGTGCCGGTCGCGGTCGCCGAGTTGGTCACGGAGCCGGCGTCGACGTCGGCCTGCGTGACCGTGTAGCTCGCTTCGCAGGTGACGGTCGCCGCCGGGGCGAGCGAGCCGGCTGCGGCTGGGCACACCACGTCGGAGAGCTCGCCGGTGCCGGTGAACTCGCCCTCGACGATCGAGACGTCGGTCAGGGTGACGTTGCCGGTGTTGGTGACGAGGAACGAGTAGGTGACGTCCTCGCCGGCGTTCGCGCCCGTGGTCGGCTTCGCCGACTTCGCGACAGTGAGCGCCGGGGCCTGGGCCACGCCCGGGATGGTGACCTCGGACGGCGGTGAGACCGGCGGCCGGCCCTGCGGCGGTGTCCCGGTCGCGGTGGCCGAGTTGGAGACGGTACCGGCGTCGATGTCGGCCTGCGTCATCGTGTACGTGGCTTCGCAGGTCACCGCCGCCGCGGGTGCGAGCGTCGCCGCTGCCGGCGGGCAGACGACGTCGGAGAGTTCACCGGTCCCGGTGAACGTGCCCTCGTCGACCTGGACGTCGGTGAGCGGGACGTTGCCGGTGTTGGTGACGAGGAAGGAGTAGGTGATCTCGTCGCCGACGGCGTACTCCGCCGCAACTGGGGACGCGGACTTCACGACGGTGATCGCGGGAGCCTGCGGCACGAACTCGACCGTGGCGTCGGCCGGCGGGTTGAGGCCCACGCTCGTGATGTTGTCGGGCCCGTTCGTGAACGTCCCGGCGACGGGCGACGTGACCTCGACGGTCACGGCGCAGGAGGTCATGCCCTGGCTGAGGTTCCCGGTGACGTCGATCGACGAGCCGCCCTCGGGCGCGGTGACGACACCCGACGGGCAGGTGGTCGACGCGTCGCCGTCGGCGATCGTCAGGCCGGCGGGCAGCGCATCCGTGAAGGACCAGCCGTTCTTCGCCGCGAGTTCGTCGGTGTTGGTGATCGTGAGGGTCAGCGTGGACGTCTCACCGGCGACGACGCTCGCCGGGCTGAACGACTTGTCCAACTGCGGGGAGACGTCGAGCACCTGGATGTTGTCGAAGGCGTGGTCGTTGCCGGCCGTGCCGCCACCGGTCAGGTTGCGGGCGACGATGCCGACGGTCGCCCCGGGGAGCAGGACCGCTCCCGGCGAGACGTAGGTGCCGACACGGACGTTCTCGGCCCCGGCCGCGCCGGTGGCCGGTGCGGTGACGGACCGGGAGCCGGCTGCGGTACAGCCGTTGACGGCCCCGACGGAGTGCGCGCCGCCCTGGTCGTCGGTGAGGAAGAACTCGAGGACGGGCTGCTGCGACGCGTTGCAGGACACCGCGGCGAGATCCACCGAGGTCGTGAGGTACCGGCCGGCGCTCGTGAGCGCGATCGGGTCGACGGTCGCGAACTCGACCGCGTTCGGCGGGTTCATCGTGAGGGTCTGCTGCGAGGTCCAGGCACTCACGGAGTGGTTGGCCGTGTCGCCGGCGCCGAGGGCCCAGGCGAGCTGCCGCGTGCGCCCTTCACCGGACGCCGACGCCGCGAGGCACTGCGGCTCCGCGGACGAGGCGAAGCTCGTGATGTTCCCGTTGCACTGGGTGTGGTCGCGCCAGGAGGCGTCCGCGGTGTACCGCGTGCCGTCGGCTCCGACGTAGTCCTCGAGGTACGTCGGCGACGTCACGCCGTTCTCGAAGTCCTCGGAGTAGACCACCGAGCCCGACTGCGGGGTCCCCGGCGTCCCCGGTACCGCCTGCGCGCTCGAGCCGACCCCGACGAGCGAGAGCGCCGACAGGACGGTCACCCCGATGATCCCCATGGTCGCGCGACCGGCGGACGGTGCCCCCCACCGGTTCCGCCACCGAGCGCGGTGACTCCTTCGACCCGTGTGCTGCTGCATGTGTGTCGCCTTCCCCGTGAAGCGGCGGTGCGCCCGCCGAAAACCTGGCCCCAGCTGCGGGGCCGAGGATCAGTAGAGCGGCAACCCCGACGCGGTCCGGGCGGATCGGCCAAAGACCACCCCGCATCCTGCCCCGGGTGTTCCCCGACAGGTGGCGGTCACTTAGGGTTGACCCGTGCACACCGGTTGGAAGAGGTATTTTCCCTCCCTCGGGGCGGGGTTCCTCCACCCCACGGACGTCGCCCCGGTCACCCGTCTCCTCACCACGGCCATCCAGGAGGAGGACTGGGACACGGTCGTCTCGGTGATCGAGTACGAGTGGGGGATCCTCATGGCGCTCGACCTCGCGACGCTCGACCGCGCGCTGCAGGCGCTGCCGGCGCGCGTGCTCTCGAACCACCCCATCGTCTTCGCCGTCCGCGAGATCCGGCTCAACATCCGCGGGGAGACCGACGCACTCGACCAGTCGGTGGGGCGGTTCCAGCTCCCGACTGATCCCGACGACATCCGTGACCGCGCCCGCTCCGAGCTCGCGCGCATCAGCCTGAGCGCATCGACGGCGTTCATGATCGCCTACCGCGTGCACGGCCGGCACCAGCGGGCGTTGCACTACGCGCGGATCACCGAGGAGCTCGCTCGCCGAGCCCGCGTGCACCGCCCGACCGAGTTCGCGCCCCGCGTCCCCACCGCCCTGCTGCAGGTGGGGATCACGAAACTGCTCGTGGGAGACCTCCACGAGGCGAGCCTCGTGCTGCGCGAGGCGTACGAGCTCCGGCACGAGTCCTGGGACGGCCGGAACGGTGGGGACGCCTCCGGCAAGCTCGCCCTGCTCTACGCGGTGCGCGGCGAGATCGTGGAGGCGGACCGCTGGCTCGAGCGCCACGACGACGGGGGCGGCGCGCACGGGTGGATGGTGCCCCTGGTCCAACTGTCCGGGTCCATCGCCCGCGCCTTGATCGCCATCGCCCGCGTCGACCGTGCGGCGGCGGAGGCCGCGCTCGCGACGCTGGAGCTCCAGGTCAACCGTGAGCGGTCCTGGGCCCCGTTCATCACCTACGCGCAAGCGCAGCACGCGCTCCTGTGGGGCGATCGACGGGCGGCGCTGCAGCTCATCGAGCGCACCCGCGTGTTCGCCGGTCGCAGCCTGCGTCATGCCGGATCGGAGCGACTCCTCGACGCCGTTGAAGCGTCACTCCTCCTCGCCCTCGACCGCCCGACGGAGGCCAGCGTCCTCCTCGACGGTCGTGACCGGAACGCCCACACCGCGGCGGTCGCCTCGCGGCTCGCGCTCCTGACCGACCGTAAACCCCTCGCGCGGGAACTCGCCACCGCCGGGCTCGCGGAGGAGCACATCGACGCCGGTGCGCAGACGGAGCTGCTCATCACCTCGGCGCTCGCCGACGACTCGGACGAGGACGGTCGGCGGCACCTCCTCCAGGCGATCGCCACGACGGCGCGGACCGGGATGCTCACGCCCTTCGTGGTCGCGCCGCGCAGGCCGCTTCGACACCTCCTCGGCACGATGTCGCCCAGTGCGACACACGCGTGGATCGAGCGGACGCTCGCCTCGAGTCCCGAGCCGACGCCGGAGACCGTGCAGCTCGTGGAGCTCACCGCCACCGAGCGCCGGATCCTGCAGCTCTCCGCAGAGGGCCGGACCAGGCAGGACATCGCACAGGCGCTGTACGTGTCCGCGAATACGGTGAAGTTCCACTTCCGGAACGTCTACCGGAAGCTCGGCGTCGACTCCCGCGAGGACGCGCTGGCCACCGCGCGGCGGTTGGGGTTGCTCCCGACCGAGCGGTGAACGTCTCTGGTCGCCACGTCGCCGGAGTCTTCAGCGGATAGGACATCGCCTCGCGGTTCGCAAGCCCCCATCCGCTCGCACCGCCTCCGTCGAAGCTGGTCTGAGTGGCCGCGACCCGCGGCCCGGGAGAGGAGCACCATGACGGAGATCACCGCACACCACGGCCTGCTGAAGGACACGAACCTGCACGTCGACGACACCGGTGGCACGGGACGCCCGGTCGTCCTCATCCACGGTTGGCCGCTGTCCGGTGCGTCGTGGAAGGAACAGGTCCCGGCCTTCGAGGCCGCAGGCTACCGCGTCATCACCTACGATCGCCGCGGCTTCGGTCGCAGCGACAAGCCGCTCACCGGTTACGGCTACGACCGGCTCACCGACGACCTGCAGGCGGTGCTCGAAGCACTTGACCTGCGCGACGTGACGCTCGTCGGGTTCTCGATGGGTGGCGGTGAGGTCGCCCGGTACTTCAGCCGCCACGGTTCGGAGCGCATCCACAGCGCGGTCTTCGCCTCCGCGGTTCCGCCGTACCTGCTGCAGACGGCCGGAAACCCTGACGGGCCCCTCCCGGTCTCCGAGGCCGCGAAGATGACGGCCGGGCTCACGGCGGATCAGGACGCGTTCTACGATCAGTTCACGACCGACTTCTTCTCGGTGGACGGCGAGCTGAAGGTCACGGAGGAGCAGCGTCAGGAGGCTCTCGCGCTCGCGCACCAGGCGTTCAAGCCCGCCGCGCTCGAGGCCATGGCGTCGTTCGCGAACACCGACTTCCGCGACGACCTGCCGAACGTCACCGTCCCGACCCTCGTCATCCACGGCGACAGCGATGCGACCGTCCCCTTCGAGGGCTCCGGTGCACGGACCCACGCGGCGATCCCGTCGTCGACGCTGTACGTCGTCGAGGGTGCGCCGCACGGCGTCAACGTCAGCCACGCGGAGGAATGGAACCGGGCCATCCTGGAGTTCCTCGCGAAGTAGGTCCGGCAACCGCATGCGGTGACGCGCGGCGCACCCAGCGCTGCGCGTCACCGCGTCTCCGCGTCAGTGGGACGCCGACACGCCGCCCGCGACGGGCAGGGCCAGCGACCAGGCGTCGGCTCGCACCCCCGCGTCGTGCCGCACGGCGTACCGCTCGCCATCGGCCGGATACGCGCGGAAGGTCCGAGCGGGGTGCCCGGTGTGGTGGATCTCGACGATGGACGCGTCGATGAGGATCCGGACCTCGTCGCCCTCGACTAGCTCGCCCCGCCAGATCAGCTGCGTGTCCGAACCCTCCAGCTCGAGGGAGGCCGTGCCTGCGCCTGTGAGTCGCACCTCCGCCTGATCAGGGAGTTCCGCCGCGTCGACGAGCTCGGCACGGAGCCTCGTCAGCTCCCGCGCCGGCGTCAGCTCGACCTCGTCGCCGCGGACCACGAGCTCGCGCGGGAACGTCAGCATGCCCGACCACCCCTGCTCGTCGGTGTCCGCCTGCGTCCGGCCACGCACGCCCTCGGGTGCGATCTCCTGGGCCCAGCCCCAGAGCAGTACCCGCTCCGACTGTCCGTCCGAGCCGTCGGACTGCACGGCCTGCGGCGCGTAGAAGCTCGACCCCTCGTCGATGATGCCGGTCCGGCGGGCGCTGAACACGGGTCGCCCGGTGGCCTCGTCGAGCTCCATCGAGCCGAGGACCCAGGCCACCCCGCGGTGCGGACGGCCGTCGAGCCACAGCGAGACCAGCAGCACCCAGTCGTCGCCGACGCGCACGAGCTGGGGGCACTCCCACCCTTCGCACGGAGCGAGCTCCGAGACGACCGGCGCCTCGGCCGTCAGCAGGTACCCCTCCTCGGTCCAGGCGTCGAGGTCGTCGACGCCGTAGAGGAGCAGTGCGCCACCGACGTCCGAGCGGCCCGCGCCCTGGATCGCCCAGCGGCGCCCACCCAGCTCGAAGACGAACGGGTCGCGCACCATCGTCACGCGCTCATCGGCGGGGAGCGAGGCCGCGACGACACGTTCGCCGCTCCAGTCCTGCGCATCCGCCGAGCCGTGGACGACGACGACCTCCGAGAACCCGTGTCGATCACGCGCGCCCGAGTACACGACGGCCGGCCGGCCCTGATCGACGACCCCGACGCCGCTCCAGCAGCCGAAGCCGTCGGTGGTGTTCGGGCGTGGAGCCAGGGCCACGGGGTGTTCCTCCCAGGCGAGCAGGTCCGGCGAGCTCACGTGACCCCAGTGGATGTCCTCGTGCCTGGCCGACCCCGGGTTGTACTGGAAGAAGACGTGCCAGCGACCGTCGACGAACATGATGCCGTTGGGGTCGTTCAACCACCCGGCCTCGGGTCGGGGGTGCAGCAGCGGGAAGCCGCGGTCGAGGACGTGCGTTGCGTGGAGGCCGGTCATGGCTTCCTTTCGGTTCGAGATCGATCGGATCGAGGGGAGGGCGGTGGTGCCGGTCACTTGCTGACGCCGGCGGTGAGCCCTTCGCGCAGCGGCTTCTGGCCGAAGACGAAGACCAGCGCAGCCGGGATCATGGACAGGACGACACCGGCGAGGACGGTCGCGACCGACCCGGTGCCGAGGTTGCCCTGCAGGGTCACGAGCCCGAGCGGGAGGGTGAAGTTCTGCTCGCTGATCGTGAGGATCAGTGGTCGGAAGAACTCGTTCCAGTGGTAGTTGAACGCGAGGATGCCGACGATCGCGAGGCCCGGGGCGGCGAGCGGCAGGTAGATGCGGAAGAAGATCTTCCACGGTCCCGCCCCGTCGATCTGCGCCGCCTCAGCGAGCTCCGGCGGCAACCCCATGAAGTACTGCCGCATGAGGAAGGTGCCGAACGCCGTCGGGATCATCGGGATGATGAGTGCGAGGAGCGTGTCCGACAGTCCCATGCCGCGGATGAGCATGAACACGGGGACGATCGTCACCTGCATCGGCACCATCATCGTGGCGAGGATCAGTCCGAACAGGATGCGCTTGCCGCCGAAGTCGAAGCGCGCGAACACGTAGCCGGCCATCGCCGCACTGAGCATCTGTCCGGCCGCGATGAGGAGCGTCACCAGTGCGCTGTTCCACGTGTAGAGCAGGATCGGGATCTTCTGGAAGACGTCGATGAACGCGCCCGGGCCGAACTCGGTCTGCCCGGTGTCGACGTTCGCGGGGGTGAGCGCGGTGATGAGCGTCCACACGACGGGCGCGAGCGTGAGGAACGCGGCGATGACGAGGACGAGGAACTTCCCGGCCGTGGCGAGTCGGCGGCGTGATGAGTCGGGGGTGACTGCTGCGATGGACATCTGGGACCTCATCCGTAGAAGACGAAACGCTTGCTCAGTCGGAACTGTGCGGCGGTGACGAGCATGATCAGGAGCGTCAGCACGATGCCGATCGCTGCGGCGAGACCGAAGTCGAGCTGCTGGAACGCGGACTCGTAGATCACCATCACCGCGGTGCGGGTGTCGTCTCCCGGCCCACCTCGTGTGAGGACGTACGGCTGGTCGAAGATCTGCAGGGCGCTGATGATGGCCATGACGGACGCGACGAGCATGGTCGGGCTCACGAGGGGCAAGGTGACGTTCCGGAACTGGCTCCAGCCGTACGCGCCGTCGAGCGACGACGCCTCGTAGACCTCGCGCGGGATCGCGGCCAGTCCACCGATGAACAGCAGGAAGGTGAAGCCGAAGTTCTGCCACACGTAGACGAGGAGGACGACGATCTTCGCGCCGAACCCGGTCGTCAGCCAGCCGATGTTCCCGACGCCGAAGAGTCCGAGGAACTCGTTGACGAGGCCGAACTCCTGGTTGAACAGGTACGACATCACGAGCGACACGGACGCTGCCGACAGCACCAACGGGAAGAACAGTGCGGAGCGGAAGAAGGTACGCAGCCATTCCGGCATCCGCGACTGCACGAGGATCGCGAGCAGGAGGGCGACGGCGAGCTGCAGCGTGACCGCCACGATGACGAAGCCGACCGTGTTCAGGAAGGACACGCGCACCGTGGGGTTGGCGGCGAGGTCGACGAAGTTGCCGACGCCGACGAACTCGGGTGCCGAGATGATGTCCCACCGGAAGAAGGCGAGGACGAACGACCCGATGATCGGGACGAAGCTGAAGAGTCCGAGGCCGATGAGCGTCGGGGCGAGGAACACCCAGACGAGCAGCCGGCTGCCGCGAGGGGCCCGCTTCCGGCGTCCGGTCTCGGCTTCGGGCGGGACGACCAGGGCTCGGGTCGCCGTCGGTGACTGCAGTGCCATCATCGTCCCTTCAGCGCGAGCTCGAGGTCCCGCTGCATCGTCTCGAGGCCGCGGCGGACGCCGTTCGGGCCGTTCGTGATCGTGCCGACCACGTTCTTGATGAGGGCCGACTCCACGGCTGCCTGCTGGGGCGGTGCGGGCATCGGGCCGGTCGTCGGGAACCGGTCGAGGGTGTCGTAGAAGACCTCCCAGTGCTTCGGGCCGATGTCACCGCCGTACAGCTCGGCGTTGAGCGAGCGCCGAGGCAGCGACGAGTCGGGCTGGCTGTGCGCGATCGACATGCCCTCGACGGAGATGCAGTACTTCATCCACTCCCACGCCTCGTCCTTGCGTTCGGAGGTCTGCATCATCGCGTAGCCGCCGGCTCCGAACTGGTGGCGCTGTCCGCGCATCTTCGGGAAGTAGGTGACGTCGTACTCGTCGTCGCCCAGGCCGGCGTCGTTGAGGCCCTTGACCCAGAACCCGCCGGCCGGCGTCATGCCGACCGAGCCGCGGGAGAAGAGCGAGACGAGCTCGTTGCCGCCGCCCTGGGCGGGGTTCGCGGCGATGCCCTCGGAGACCATGCGCTGCAGGACCTCGAAGCTCTCGACGGTGCGGTCGCTGAGTGCATCGGCGTTCTCCCACAGGTACCCGCCACCACGCGGGGTCTCGTCCGGGTAGAACTTCGACCACATCCAGTCGCCGCCGGGTGCCTTCTCCTCGGTGAGGAAGCTCGTGTCGTTGATGTACAACCAGGGGACGACGCCGCCCCAGAGACGGTTGTTCCAGAAGTACGGCAGGAACGAGCCGGGGGCACTGGCCTGCATGGTGCGGCCGACGGTGAAGAAGTCCTCGACCGACCAGTCGTCGCGCGGGCGCTCGAGGCCGGCCCGCTCGAACGCGGAGGTGTTGTAGTACATGTTCGCCGCGTTGAAGTTGTCGGGCAGTTGGAACAGGTTGCCCTTGTACATGAACGACTCGATGAGCGAGGGGTTCACGTCGTCGAAGTACTCCTGCAGCTCGGCGGCGTCGCGCTGCACGTACTCGTCGATCGGGTGGGCGAGTCGCTCGGCGAACAGCTGCGTGCCCTCCGTGGCGACCGACACGATGTCCGGCGGGGTGCCGGCCGCGACCATCGTGAGGATCTTGGCGAAGAAGTTACCCCAGTCCTGGCCCTGGATCGCGATGATCCGGACGGGGATGTCGGGGTGCAGCTTCTGGAAGCCGTCCACGAGCGACTGCCGGGCGGCGGCGTCCTGGGCGGTGCCGAAGAGGGCGACGGTGAGGGCGTCGTCACCTCGGCCGGGGATGTCTCCGCCGGTGAGGCGCGGCCAGGAGATGGCCGTGCCCGCCAGACCGAGACCGAGCAGGGCGAGTACCGCCCTGCGACTCAGATCAACCACGTTGTTGCTCCTGCGAAATCGGGGCCGACCGTTCGCAGGGCGCGGACGATGAGCCGTGAATGGAGGTGCTGAACGGATTCAGCAGACGAAACATAACACAGCTCCGCGCGATATGCTGAACTGATTCAGCAAACCGCACGAGGGAGTGTCATGTCCACGCAACGCCGCCGCACGACCCTCGCGGACGTCGCGGAGCGCGCGGGCATGTCCAAGGCCGCGGTGAGCATGATCATGAACGACCGCCCCGGTTCCCGGCTGTCCGCGGACGCCGTCGAGCGGGTACGCGCCGCCGCGGCGGAGCTCGACTACCGCCCGAACCCCGCGGCCCAGGTGCTGCGCCGCGGGAAGACCAGGACGATCGGGTTCATCTCCGACGAGGTCACGCTCACCCGGCACGCCTCGGGGCTCATCGGCGGTGCGCTCGAGGTGTCGAAGGCCCACGACCACACGATGCTCATCGCGGAGACCGAGGGGATCGAAGGTGGTCTCGCCCGCGCCTTCGAGACGATGATCGACCACCGGGTCGACGGCATCCTCATCGGCCTCCTCGGCGCCCGCCTCATCGACCTCCCCACCACCTCGACCGGTGTCCCGGTCGTCGTGCTCAACGGAGCGTCCTCCTCGGGGCACGCGAACGTCCTCCCCGATGAGCGCGCGGCCGGGTACGCGGTCGCGAAACGGCTCGTCGACGCGGGCCACAGACGGATCGGCGTGGTCGGCGACCTGCCGCAGGACGTCATCAGCGATCCGCGACAGACGGCCACGGTGGCACTCCGCTTCGCAGGCATCGCCGCGGCGTTCGCGGAGGCCGGGATCGAACCTGCTCGGGTCGACATCGTCGAGTGGCAGCCGGAACCCGGTTACGAGGCGACGGCTACGCTCCTCGAGCGCCACCCGGACGTCACGGCCATCCTCGCCGCGAACGACGGCGTCGCCTTCGGTGCCTACCAGGTGCTGCTCGAACAGGGACGTCGGATCCCGCAGGACGTCTCCGTCGTCTCCTTCGACGACGAGATCCTCGCCGGCTACCTGCGCCCGGGCCTCACCACCGCACGGCTGCCCTACCAGGAGATCGGCGCGCTCGGAGCCTCGATGCTCCTCGGTCAGCACGCCCTCGGGCACGAGCTGGTCACCATGCCGATCATCGAGCGCGACTCGCTCATCGCCGCGGTGTCGACCGACGCCGGTTGACGCCACCCGACCCTCGGATCCAGCAGAGAGAGATGCCATGCACGCAGCCCCCACGACCGACGTCCTCATCGCCGGCGAGACCCTCATCGACATCGTCCGGCGGCTCGACGGGACGCAGGCGGAGAGTCCCGGCGGCAGCCCGGCGAACGTCGGGATCACCCTCGGTCGGCTGGGCCGCGCCCCGGCCCTGGTGACCCATGTGGGCGACGACGAGCGAGGCGCGGCGATCCGCTCCTGGCTCGACGCGTCCGCGGTGACCCTCGTGTCGGCTTCGACCGGCCGGACGTCCACGGCGCAGGCGACCCTCGACGCCGAAGGCGCGGCCACCTACGAATTCGACCTCTCGCTCGATCTGGAGGCCGCGGGTGCGCCATACGCCGCCGTCGTCCACACCGGCTCGATCGCCTCGGTCCTCGAGCCGAGTGCCGACCGCCTCCGCGAGTTGGTCGAGGCGCGTCGTCCCTCGGCGCTCATCACCTACGACCCGAACATCCGGCCGTCGCTCATCGACGACGCGGCCCGCGTCCGTCAGGCGGCGCTCGACTGCATCGCGCGCGCACACGTCGTGAAGGCGAGTGACGAGGACGTCGCGTTCCTGCTGCCCGGTGTGGCGCCGGTCGACGCCGCTCGGGAGTGGGTCGCGGCCGGGCCGGGACTCGTGGTCGTGACGATGGGTGGTGACGGGGCTGTCGCGGTGCGAGACGGTTCCGTGCTCGAGATCGACACGCCACGGGTGCAGGTGGCCGACACCGTCGGTGCCGGCGACACGTTCATGGGTGCGCTGATCGACGGACTGCTGACCGCCGGTATCGCTGGGCCCGGGGCCGAGGAGCGACTTCGTGGGGTGTCCGACGAGGTGCTGCAGCAGCTGCTCGACCGCGCCGCGCGGGCCGCGAGCATCACGGTGTCGCGGCCGGGGGCGAACCCGCCCACCTCGGCGGAACTCGACGCCTGAGGCGCTGGGCGCCTGAGCCTCAGGACGGCTGGGACACCGGGGCTTCCGTCCCGGCGAAACGCTCAGACGACACCACCTGCTGGGCCGCCCGACGGAGGGCGAGGAGCAGCGGTTCGGTGAGCACGGTGCCGAGCACGATGTACTGCACCGCGAGCTCGGGGGAGTCCGCCGGGATGCCGTCGATCTCGGCTTCGGCGATACTGCGGGCTGCGTCGACGTAGCGGTCGAGCACCGCGGGTGGCACGGTGAAGCCGGCTCGTTCCAGGGTGTTGAGGGCCCCGGCCAGGCCGGCGAGGAGTCCGGGGTCGCACTGCGCCTCGATCCCGCCGAGTCGTTCGTAGAGCTCCAGTGCGCGGGTCGTGTCGACCGGACCGCTCGGGCGCGGGGTGACGGCGGTGTGGGCGACGCCGAGGAGGTCGTAGGGGCCCGCCGGCGGCGAGTCCAGTGCGGCGACGACGTGGCGGGTCTCCGCGATGCTCACGCCGGCGGTGAGGAGCGCGCGGATCACGCGGAGCCGGGACACGTGGGCGTCGCCGTAGCTCGCCTGGGTCGCCGAGGTGCGCTCGCCCTCCGGCAGGAGTTGCTCGCGCAGGTAGTACTTGATGGTCGCCACCGGCACTTCGGACACCGCCGCGAGTTCCGAGATCCTCATCCTGTCCTCTCCGTCTGGATAGTGCTACTATCCAACTTGGATAGCGTCACTATCGAATAGGAGTAGTCTATGTCGCGCGTCGTCGTCGGCCGAATCACCCATCGTCACGAGGGCGAGCTCGTCGTGTTCCACATCGGAATGACCATCAACCAGTGGTGGCGGGTGGACAAGTGGCTCCCGATCTTCGGTGACATGCCGCGGATGCTGCAGGAGCTCATGTCCGATCCGGAGTCCGGGCTCCTCGGCTCGCACGTCCTGCTCGGTTCCAGTGGCCCGTACCTCGTCCAGTACTGGTCGTCGATCGACAAGCTCTACGCCTACGCGTCGGCTCCGGCCTCCGCCCATCGGCCCGCCTGGTCGCGCTTCAACAAGCGTGCCCGGTCCGCGCCGAAGGCCGTCGGCGTCTGGCACGAGACGTTCCTCGTCGATCGCGCCGAGAGCATCTACGTGTCGACCCCGTCCATGGGGCTCCCGGCGGCGACCGAGGCGGTGCCTGTCGGGTCGCGGCAGCAGCACGCGCGCCAGCGGTTCGCCGACGGCCGGACCTCCGGTCAGCGTTAGCGATCAGCGGTAGCGCGGCGGAACCGCGAGGGGAGTGGAGACGAGGGCGGCGCCCTGCGGGACCTCGCCATCGCCGCGCCGGATCGGACCGCGCAGGGCGAGGGTGATCCGCAGGCCGTCGGCGGGATCGTGCGCGGCGTCCGGCTGCTCGAAGCTCAGCGTCGGCGGGTCCTCCGAAGTGCTGTAGCTCAGCAGGATCATCGAACTCGACCCCGAGGCCCGGAGTCGTGGTCTCGAGAGGCGCACCGAGGCTTCGCGGACCGTCAGGACCTCGTCGCGGTGCAGGATGCGCCCGGGGCCGTTCAGCTCGTTCCCGCCCGCGCGGACCGCGACTTGTGGGCCGGCGAAGCCGACGATCGCGTGGTTCATGTCGTCGGGAGCGGCGATGAGTCCGGCGGCGTCACGGAGCTCGACGACCTGCAGTCGCCAGCGGATGAGGCGGTCGACGTCGGTGCTCGTCCAGACGTCTCGCACGCTGCCACGGCCACGGTCGAGTGGTTGCCGCACGAGGTCGGCGAACCGGACGAGCCGGGGCGGGCCCGGGTCGGCCGGTGGTCGTGACGCGACGTCGACGAGGACGAGATGAGCGGGGGTGGCAGCCGGTTCGGGTCCAGCTGCTCCGCGCATCTCGTCCTCGTCGGGTCGGGTCGGGCAGGTCGTTCAGGCCGGTGGATCAGGCCTTGGTGTCGACCAGGACGTACCCCTCTTCACCGTGGACCACGGTGTCGATGCCGGCGATCTCGTCCTCGTTCTTCACGCGGAAGCCGATCGTCTTCTCGATCGCGAAGCCGATGATGAAGGCGAGCACGAAGGAGTAGATGAGGACGGCGAACGCGGCGATCGCCTGGACGAGCAGCTGCGAAGCGTCACCACCCATGAAGAGGCCGGTGCCGTTGGCGAAGAAGCCGAGGTACAGGGTTCCGATGAGGCCACCGACGAGGTGGATACCCACGACGTCGAGCGAGTCGTCGAAGCCGAGCTTGAACTTCAGTTCGATGGCGAGGGCGCACACGACACCGGCCACGAGGCCGAGGACGATGGCCCAGATCGGGTGCAGCGAACCACACGCCGGGGTGATCGCGACGAGACCGGCGACGGCACCAGATGCGGCACCGACCGAGGTCGGCTTGCCGTCCTTGATCTTCTCGACGATGAGCCAGGCGAGCAGGGCTGCTGCCGGCGCCGCGATGGTGTTGACGAACACGAGTGCAGCGGTGCCGTCGGCCGCCAGTTCCGAACCGGCGTTGAAGCCGAACCAGCCGAACCAGAGCAGACCGGCGCCGAGGAGCACGAACGGCGGGTTGTGGGGCACGTGGACGCCCTTCTTGAACCCGACGCGGCGGCCGAGGACGAGCGCGAGCGCGAGGGCTGCAGCACCGGCGTTGATGTGGACCGCGGTGCCACCGGCGAAGTCGATGACGCCGACGCCGAAGACGTCCTGCAGGCCGTGCGTGATCCAACCGCCGTAGGCGAAGCTGCCGTCGTCGGCGAGGCCGAAGTTGAACACCCAGCTGGCGACGGGGAAGTAGACGACGGTCGCCCAGATGCCGGCGAAGATCATCCAGGAGCCGAACTTCGCGCGGTCGGCGATGGCGCCGGAGACGAGGGCGACGGTGATGATCGCGAAGGTGGCCTGGAAGGCGACGAAGGCGAGTGGCGGGTATGCCGCTCCCTCAGGCGTCTCGAGGGCGGCGGTCAGGCCGATGTTCCCCGTGTCGATCGCCCAGGGGGCGACGGTGCCTTCGGAGCCGGGGAACGCGATCGCGTACCCGTAGAGCACCCAGAGGACGCCGATGAGGCCGAGTGCGCCGAAGCTCATCATCATCATGCTGATGACGCTCTTCGCCTTGACCAGGCCGCCGTAGAAGAACGCGAGCCCTGGTGTCATGAGCAGCACGAGTGCCGCTGATATCAGGATGAACGCTGTGTTTCCTTGATCCATTCGAGGTGCCTCTCCGCAGGGACGCGGCTGGAGCGCGTCGGGTGCGCCCAGCGTGACACCGGCGTGTTTCCGATTGCCTGTGCGCGTGTTTCCGGCACGTTGCGGAATCGGCCCCTGCGTAAACAGCACATGACGGATCGCTCGACGTACAGTGGGGAACGAACGGAAGGGAGCCCCGATGTCGACATCGAGCACACCCGAGGACGGCCCGCAGGTCGTCCGCAACGATGACAGCCACGAGTACGAGATCCGGGTGGGGGAGCGCGTCGCCGGGATCGCCGGATACCGGGAGGAGCCCGGTCGCATCCTCTTCACCCACACCGAGATCGATCCGGACTTCGGCGGACAGGGGCTCGGCAGCGTCCTCGCCGCCGCGGCACTCGACGATGCGGTCGAGCGAGGACTGACGATCGTCCCGTACTGCCCCTTCATCCAGGCGTATCTCCGGAAGCATTCGGACTTCGGTGGCGAGGTGTCCTGGCCCGAGTGACCGGTCGTCATGCGGCGTGAGCTGGCCGTTCATCCGGGCCGAGCTCCGGAAGGTTTCGGACTTCAGCGGCGAGATGTCCTGGCCCAGTGACCGGTCGTCACTCGGTGCGTGGCAGCCTGAGCAGGACGGCCTCGCACCGGTAGTCCTGCGAGCTCGCCATGTCCCCGCGGAACCACAGGAGCGAGACCGTCGAGGGGTCACCGGGTGCGACGATCGGACGCAGGTTGTCGACGTCCGAGTCCTCCGTGAACGGTGTCCACGTCCAGGTCGCTCCGCCGTCGCCGGTGCGACCGTGGAAGATCTCGTGGTGGGCGAGCCGCTGGTCGTTCCGCGGATCGATCGGCGTCGAGACGTAGAGCGAGTCGAGGTCGTCCGGGTCGATGGCGGCGAGTCCGGTGTAGTCCTGCTCGTGCGGGAGGAGGCCGGGGCCGGCGACGGTGAGCGGGTGCACCTGCCAGGAGCCGCCGCGCGTGAGGCGGGCGAACAGGAACCCGTGGTCCAGGACGGGCCGGAGGCGTTCGGTCGCCTCGTCCGGATGCGCTGGTCCGTCGTCGGCGCGGGCGGAGACGACGGCGGCCACGGTGCCGTCGGGGGCTCGTCGCACGTCGACGGTCCAGCAGTGGGAGAGTCGGTCGCCGGCCCAGGTGCCGCCGTCGGGCATTCGTGAGCCGGCGGCGACGAGGGTGGTGAGCTCGACCTGCGAGGGTGCGTCGCCACGCAACGGATGCGGGTCGACGACGGCGCCGTCGGTCCGGTGGAGCCCGTCGGCGTCGAGGAAGCCGTGGTAGACGCTGTTGTCGTAGTCGCGCGGGTGGTGGTCGGTGGTGATCAGGTCGATGCGACCGGGGGAGGAGACGTAGCGCGTGTAGCCGTTGACGTAACCGACCTTCGGCCGTGTGAAGAGCTTGCCGGCGTAGTTCCAGGTGTCGCCGTCGTCGTCCGACACGAGCGCGCACTGGTCGTCGTTGACGGCGCGGGCGAAGCAGTACAGGCGGCCGTCGAGTTCGTGGAGGTTCGAGTACGTCACGCCGAGTCCACCGGTGTGGGCGCTCCAGTCGAACGTCTGCTCGGGCCCCCAGTGACGCGGGTCGTGCGGCTCACTGATGCGCCAGCGGGTGAGGTCGTCGGTCTTGTGGCGGGTGTACATGGCGAGCCAGCGCCCGTCGCGCCGCCGCCAGAGAGCCGGGACGTCGTGATCGTCGGACTCGAGGCGTTCGTGCAGGACGACGATGTCGGCGGTACCGGTGCTGAGGTCGACGACGGTGACCTCCACGTTGCCGCCGCGCTGCTCGCCGTCGACGCCGTCCGTTGACGCGATCGAGCCGACGACGAGGAGGTTCGACGTTGGATCGACGAGTGCGCGCTCGTCCTGGAACCAACACCAGGCGGCGTTGTCGTTGACGACCATCGGCGTGGTGGAGGTGTCGTTTCGGCGCAGCATCGCGACCTTCCGGGTGGGGTTCCGGACGAGGTTACCGGTGCGAGCGCCCGCTCGGCAAGCGCTTTCCGGGACACGGTTCGGTGTGCGCTCTGGCCGGCGGCGGACCGGAAGAGCCCCGCGTGGACCGCTTCCGCTCGCCGAGGTGTCCCTACCCGACTGCCCTTCGACAGGCTCAGGGACCGAGACGTTCCGGCTGGACCTCCTCCGGTCACTGAGCCTGTCGAAGTGCCCACGAGGACGCCTCGTCGTTCCGGGCGCACCTCTCCCGGTCACTGAGCTTGTCGAAGTGCCTACGAGGACCCCTCGTCGTTCCGGGCGCACCTCTCCCGGTCACTGAGCCTGTCGAAGTGCCCACGCGAAACCCTTCGACAGGCTCAGGGACCGAAATATCCCGGGTGAACCTCTTCCGGTCACTGAGCTTGTCGAAGTGCCCACGCGAAACCCTTCGACAGGCTCAGGGACCGAAACGGATCCGAGCACACTTCTTCCGGTCACTGAGCTTGTCGAAGTGCCTACGAGGAACCCTTCGAGAGGCTCAGGGACCGAAACGGATCCGAGCACACCTCTTCCGGTCACTGAGCTTGTCGAAGTGCCCACGAAGGAGCCTTCGTCGGCGGGGTCAGAACGGGGCGGGGTCTGGTTCCGTCCGGTGGTGCTTGCCGTCGGGTGTCGTCCATTCGAGGACGCCGCCCGGTTTGTGGTCGAGGTTCCACCCCGGGAGGTGCTTCATCCGGTGATGATGTCGACACAGGCAGGCGAGGTTTCCGACGTCTGTCGCCCCTCCGTCCTCCCACGCGACCGAGTGGTCGAGGTCGCAGGCTCTGGCTCGTCTGCCACAGCCCGGTGCCCGACAGGTGCCGTCCCGGAGGCGCACTGCCCGTTGCAGGTCGGCCGGGACGCGGTACTGGTTTCGGCCGACGGAGAGGACCGCGCCTGTTTCCGGTTGGACGAGGATCCGGGTGAAGCTCGGCGCGTTCACCGCGATACGCGCCGCGGTCTCGGGGTCGATCGGGCCGTAGCCGTCGAGGGTAGCCGGGGCATCGCTCACACCGGCCATGCTGAGTGCCGGGACGGTGATCTGAACCGTGGGCTTGATGTGTTCCTGGACCTCGATCGGGTGCGGGAGGACCGGGCTCGACAGGACGTCCTCCGGGGTCACACCGGTCAGGGCGAGCGCCGCGAGCGCGTCGGCCTGCAGTTGTCCGCAGGTGCGGGTTTCACCGGCATCGCGCGATTCGGCGGCGGCCGCTTCGACCCGCTCGGCGATGCCCTGCGCGATTGGCGCGGTCGTGAAGAGATGCACCCACGCCATGCCGTCGGCTGCGGGCTCGAATTCCACCCGGCGGTCGGCCTCGGAGCGGACGGCTCGGGCGGTGATCGATTCGGGGTGGAGGCGCTCGCGGAGGACGCGGGCGCGCTTCCGGAGGTACGCGTTGGTCGACTCTTCCGCGACCGGCAGGACCTCGGCGAGGAACACCGCCCGCCCTGCTGCCGGCACGTCACTGAGCTGGTCGATGATCGTCTGCGCATGCCGCGCCGAGATACGCCCTGCCTCGAGCGAGGCGAGCACGGCCGGCGCTTCGTTCACGAGGCGTTCCGCGTCGTTGCTCGCACGCTGCACGGTCCGCTCGGGCGTTCGGGTCGCCATCGCGAGGGCCGCGCAGGTGGATCGGCGTGAGAGTGCCTGACGCTCGGCGGGCGGGAAGATCGCCGGGACCGTGGCGTCGGCGAAGGCGTCGGCGTAGGCGGCGGAACGGGCGAGGAGCCGGGCCTCCTCGGCGTCCAGAGCAGCACGCCGACGCTGGATGTCGGCATAGTGGTCTGAGAACTCCGCGAGCTGCGCGGCGTATTCGTCGCCAGCTCGAACTGCGGAGGTCGTGGTCTCGGTCATGGAACAAGTCCATCATGGACCACTGACATTCCAGATGCCGAGTCGGGTCGGATGTGGAAGGGTCCTCGTGTGCCCTTCGACAGGCTCAGGGACCGGGGGAAGGGCACCGGATTCGTGAGACCGGAGCGGGTGCTCGGGGCTGGCCGAGGATCACCGAAATGCCGCGGAGCATGCCCGAAGTCGGTCGGTCGCGCAAGTTGTTCTGAGGTGGACATGTGTTATGCCAGGGTCTCATTACCGAGTACCTCGATCGAAAGGCACCATGAGTTCCAACGCCACCTCTGACTACCCCGCGACGCCGACGTACAAGCAGCCGTACGCGCCCGCTCCGATCCACGGCGCCGCCTCCCCGGATGACCTGACGCTCCCGCTCTATGGAGCGACGTTCCCGCAGGCGGTCAAGCGCTACCTCCGCAAGTACGCGACCTTCACCGGCCGTGCCTCTCGGAGCGAGTACTGGTGGGTCACGCTGTTCGTCTTCCTCGTCACGCTCATCCCGAACATCCTGTTCTTCACCGGCGTCCTGATCGGCGCGACATCCGCTGCCGCGCAGCGCGAGGCCGTCGTGTTCGACAGCAGTACCGGCTCTCGGACCTACTACACCCAGCCCGGCATCCTCGAGATCCCCGGGGCTGCTCCGCTGATCCTGACGGGCGTCGTCCTCCTCGGCCTCATCTGGCTGGCGACCATCGTCCCGAACCTGGCCCTCGCTTGGCGCCGTCTCCACGACGCCAACTTCCCCGGCCCGTTCTACTTCTTCTCGCTCATCCCGTCGGTCGGCGGCATCATCCTGCTCGTCCTCTTCCTCCTGCCCTCGAAGCCCGAGGGTCAGCGGTTCGACACCGTGCGCTGAGTCGCAACCCGACGACCGGAACGGGCCGGTGCGGACACGATCGTCCGCACCGGCCCGTTCCCTGTCTCGCCGGACGGGCGTGGACGCCTCAGCCGGCCGCCGCCACGTCGAGCACCCACGTGACGCCGAACCGGTCGGTCACCATGCCGAAGCCGGGGCTCCAGGCGGACGCGGCGAGCTCTTCGACGACCGAACCTCCCACGACGAGTCGGTTCCAGAACACCTCGACCTCCGCGAGCGTCTCGCCACGCACCGCGACGAAGCAGGACTGTCCGGTGACGGTCGCACCGTGCTCACGGCGGGTCGGTGCGGCGCCGATCAGGGACGCCACCGGAGCTCCGGGGCTGTCGTACGCCATCACCCGGAAGCCGTCCTCGGATTCGACCTGACCGAAGACGACCAGGTCGGCACCCGGGGCGTCCTTCGGCATCCCGAGGTCGCTGTAGCTCGCGATCGTCGTCCGCCCGCCGAAGACGGACTGGTAGAACTCCAGCGCAGCGCGGGCGTCGCCCTGGAAGTTGAGGTGGGTCGTGGTCGTGATGCTCATGAGTGCTCCTCGAGTCGTGCCGGGCTCCTCCCGGTCGAGCACCACTGTTTCAGGCGTCTAGGACAGATCATGTCCTGCACTCGGACTACGCTCGCACCATGGCCTCACCGACCTCCAGACTCCTGCAGTTGCTCTCGCTCCTGCAGGCGCGCCGCGACTGGCCGGGTGCCCTGCTCGCCGACCGGCTGGACGTCAGCCACCGCACGATCCGCCGCGACGTCGACCGACTCCGGGAGATGGGGTATCGCATCGAGGCCACGATGGGGCCGGACGGCGGGTACCACCTCGACGCCGGGAGCGAACTCCCGCCGCTGCTCTTCGACGACGAGCAGATCGTCGCGCTCACCATCGCCCTCCAGACCACGGCCGTCGCGGGATCCGGGTTCGAGGAGCCGGCGCTCCGAGCACTGACGACCGTGAGACAGGTCCTGCCGTCGCGGCTGCGGCATCGACTCGACGCCCTCGACGTCACCTCGGTGCCCCGCTCAGGCGGCGGACCGACCCCGCAGGTGGCCGTGCCGATCCTCCTCGCGCTGTCCGCGGCCATCCGCGCGCGGGAGGTGCTCCGGTTCGGGCGATCCGTCGACGACCCGGAACCCCCTCGGCGCGTCGAACCGCATCACCTGGTCACCTCCCAGGGGCGCTGGTACCTCGTGGCCTGGGACCTCGACCGCGACGACTGGCGGATCTTCCGCGCCGACCGCATCGTGCCGAGGACGCCGACCGGACCGCGGTTCCGTCCGCGCGAGGTGCCGGGTGGAGACGTCCAGACGTTCGTGGCTGCGAGGTTCAAGGGATCCGAGCAGGCCGATGCCTGGCCCTGTGTCGGCACCGTCGTGCTCCACCTGCCGTTCGATGCGGTCCGGCCGTTCGTCGGTGACGGCACCGCCGAGCCCCTCGGTCCGGACCGCACGCGCTACACCGCCGGCGCGTGGTCGTGGGTGGCGCTCGCCGCGTCCGTGAACCGCTTCGACACCGACGTCGACGTCGTCGAGCCGCCTGAGCTCGTCACCGCGTTCGCACAGCTCGCGGAGCGCAATGCCGCGACCGGGCAGAGCGTCAGCCGTGGAGCGCGTCGTCCGGCGGACCGAGACGGACGGCGGTGAACCGCACCGTGAGGCCGGCGCGCGTCGGGGCTGCACAGAACAGCCCCGCCTCGACGTCGGCCTCCGGGTCGAGGTGGGCGACACGGACCAGTCGCCAGTCCTCGTCGTCCACCCGTGCGCGTACGGTCACGGCGTCGCCGTCGCGGCTCGCGCGCACGGTGACCGTTCGTCCGAGCCAACCGGGGACCGGTGCCACCGACCAGTCGGAGGTCCCGTGCGTGACGACCGCACCGAGCTGGGCGACCCCGTCGGACACCTCGACCCCGGCTTTGATCCACGTCGACTCGGAGGCGCGGAGGAACACCCCGGCCTGATCGAACTGCTCGGAGCCGGGGAGGACGAACGACACCTCGATCGCCGCCCGTCGCTGCATCGGCGCGATCAGCGCGTGCTCCGTGTCGTGGACGAAACCGTAGGAGGTGTGTCGCCAGGCGTCACTGCCCTCGACGGCGGTGACGAGCAGGGAACCGTCCGGCTCCGTCGTCACCGCCGCAGGGGCCGTCGTCCAATGTCCGTGTTCGACCAGGTTCTGCAGATCCATCCGTCCATCCTGACGTATGGATGCGGGCGCTCGCCTCAGATCGCCGTGCCGAACTCGCGGATCGTGATCCCCGAGGCGGTCAACGGTCCGCCGTCGGTGTAGAGCGAGATCCCCGTGTCGCCCTCGGCGAAGTGCACCTGCTGCGAGACGACGGTGTGACCGGCGTTGACGAAGACCTCGACGCTCTGCGTGTCGACGAAGACCCGCAGATGGACCGAGCGTGCAGCCGCGTCGATCGGTGCTGCGGCCCGGGTGTACGGCTGCAGCGAGAAGCCCGCCAGGTCGGACGGTGCGCGGTCGACGTAGAGCTCGGCCCCGGCCTTCCCGATGTTGGTGTGGCGAGAGCCGTCCGCCGAACGACCGACGGAGAGACCGACATTGGTCGCGGTGTCCCAGGTGAGGTCGAGCTCGATCTCGTACGCCCGGCCGCTCCAGGGCAGGACGGCGCTCCCGGTGACCGTCTGGTCGGGGAGGGAGACGGTGGAGGTCGCATACCCGGCCAAAGCGTCCACGGGCGAACTGAGCAGGCTGTACCGACCACCGGACTGCGCCTCGAGTCGCAGCTCCCGGACGACGGAGTTCTGGCCGTTGTAGCCGTCCGAGGCGTCGGTGGGGACGTCGCGGGCCGCGTACTTCCAGTTGTTCATCCACGCGATCGCGAGCCGGCGGTCGTCGGGCGACTCCGCCTTCGGCCAGGTGACGGCGGCGTACCAGTCCCAGCCCCAGTCCAGCCACTGCGGGGTGAGGTCGTCGGCGGTGAACCGCGTCCCGTCCCACGTGCCCGTCCAGTAGGCGTAGGTCATCGGCAGGCCGATCGAGTAGGCGTCCATGCTGGCGCCCAAGACCCAGTGCCAGCTGCCGTCGCCCGCTCGCATCTCGAACAAATCCGGGCACTCGATGCCACCGAGGTCGTGGTTCGGGAAGTCGAAGTTGTGCTGCAACTGCCACGTCGTGAGGTCGGGCGAGGTGTAGAAGGCCGCGTAGCGCGCCCGGCCGATGACGCACACCCATTCGTTCCTGGCCGCGTCCCAGTGGACCTTCGGGTCCCGGAACCACTCGGCGTTCTCGATCTCCGCCGGGGTCTGGGCCGCACGTCCGTCGGTGTTCACGATCACCGGGTCGGGGAGCATCGTGAACGTGAAGCCGCCGTCCGTCGACCAGTAGAGGTACTGCTCCTGGTACTTCCGGACGCCGTCCGTGGGCTGCGTCGCGAGGGCGATGACCGCACCCGCCCCGAAGCCGGCGGTGTTCGCGGTGTCGACGACGGCGGAACCCGACCACACCGGGAAGTCCGGCTGCAGCGGCATGACGGTCCCGTGGTGGGTGAAGGCGACGCCGTCGGTCGTCGTCGCGTGATCCCAACCGCCCGGACCGTTGTTCTGGCCGGAGTGCAGGTAGTACAGCTGGTACGCGCCGTTCGTGAACACCGGTCGTTGCGGGTCGCAGAGCCACCCCGACGGCGGCGTCATGTGGAACACCGATCTGAGGGAGGCCTGCGCCTGGGCGGTGGTCGCCGCCTGGGCGGCGAGGGGCGTGCCGGTACTCGCGAACAGGGCGAGCGCCCCGAGGCCGGCGCCCTGGAGGACGGTCCGGCGGGAGAGGTCGTGCGTCATTGCTGTTCCTTTCGTCGGTGCCGCGGGCGCGCCGAAGGCACCCGTGGCGGGATGGTGCTGGATCGTGCGGTGGAGGACTGCTCAGGCGAGCGCGTGCACCTGGTCGGTGGCGGGCGCCCGGTCGAGGACGGCGACGGCCACCGAGACGGGACTGGCGCGTTCGCTCGCGAGGCTCAGCGTCGGTCGTCCGCTCCCGAGGATGACGAGGTCGGAGACGGTGGCGAGACCGCCGTCGACGAACAGCTCGAGCAGCGGGCCGTCGAGGCTCAGGAGGAGTCGAGCCGGCCGGTCGCCGACGAGGGGAACGATGCTCGTGGAGGCGAAGTCGGGGTGCACCGTGTCCATGGCACCGCCCGACCGGGTGACGGAGAGTGACGCCGTCGCCGGGTCGTGGACGATGAGGACCGCACCGTCGGTGTCGGCCGTCAGCCGGAGCCGCAACCCACCGGTGATCGACGGATCCCAGCGCAGCTCGACCACGCCGTCACCCTCGAGCCCCAGGTCGACGGCGTCCGAGGACACGGCGACGGTCGTCGGGTCGATCGCGGCCAGTCGTTCCCTGACGAAGGCCGGTGGCTCCTGCACGAGTCGTGGCTCGCCGTCGACCGTGGTCAAGGACAGGCGTCTCGGGAGCGACATCGCGCCCCGCCAGGGCGAGGCGGGGAGGTCGGCGGCGTAGCGCCAGTTGCCCATCCAACCGAGGATCACCGCTTCACCGTCCGGAGCGCGGTCGAACCCGACCGCCGCGTAGAAGTCCCGACCGTGGTCGAGCCGCTGCAGCTCGGCCCGCTCAGGCGTGAACACCGAGCCGTCGAAGTCGCCGACGAGATAGCTCATCGACGACCCGTCCGGGTCCTGCACGTCGCCGATCGGGTTGGTGCTGAGGAGCAGGACCCACCGGACCTCGTCCGGGCGTCCGTCGACCGCGAGCGGGATGAGGTCGGGGCACTCCCACACGACGCCGGTGGGACCGACCGGACCGACGGTGCTGAGGTGCTCCCAGGTGCGGAGGTCGGTGGAGGAGTACACGAGGACCTGGCGCTCCACGGCTTCCACCGTGAGCATGATCCAGCGGAAACCCGCGGCGTCCTCGTACCGGATGATCTTCGGGTCGCGGAAGGCGTGCGAGCCGCGGTCGAGGATCGGGTTCTCCGGGTCGCGCTGCCAGGTGAGCCCGTCGTCGTCACTGGTCGCCCGGGACTGCGCCTGCCGACCGTCGGTGGACACACTCGTGTAGTACGCCGTGAGGCGCCCGTCGGGACCCGCGGCGACCACGGATCCCGAGTACACCTGCTCCTCGGCGGTGTACCGAAGGGCGACCGGATGCTCGTCCCAGTGCTGCAGGTCGACGCTCGAGGCGTGACCCCAGCTCATGTTGCCCCAGTCGCTGCCCTCCGGGTTGTACTGGAAGAACGCGTGCCACCGCCCGCGATGGAAGACCAAGCCGTTCGGGTCGTTCATCCAGTTCCGCTGTGGCGTCAGGTGGAAGCCGGGCCGTGGAAGGGCGTGCTGCTCGTCGTGCACGGTCGCGCCCTCAGACGGAGTGCCGCGGTACGGCCGGGCAGGCGATGAGCTGCGGCCCGGCGGGCAGCGCGGCGTCTAGACCGAGCAGCCGACGGACGCCGGCCGCTCCGAGCTCGTAGTGGGGGAGGGCGACCGTCGACAGCGGGGGCCGGAGGTGGGCGGCGATGACGTCCTGGTTGTCGAACCCCATGACCGCCATGTCGTCGGGGATCCGCAGTCCGCGCTCGCGCAGCCCGTCGTAGAGTCCCATCGCCACGCGGTCGTTGTGGCAGAAGACCGCGGTGGCGCCTGAGTCGACGACCTCCGCGGTCGCCGCGTACCCACCCTCCTGCTCCGGTGATGCCGGGATCACGAGGGCGTCGTCGAACGCCACTCCCGCCGCCTGCAGCGCCGAGCGGTACCCGGCGAGCCGGCCGGTCTGTGCCGGTGAGGGGGTCGTCGTGTTGACGAACGCGATCCGTCGGTGGCCGGCCGCGAGCAGCGCCTCGGTCGCGGTCCGCCCGCCCTGCTCCTCATCCGGCACGACGGCCGGGAGCCCGCTTCCGGCGGCGTAGCAGTCCACGAGCACGGTGTCGGTCTGGAGGAGCGCCTCGGGCACGGTGATCTCGTGGTGGAACCAGGTGGAGTAGAGGATCCCGCGGACCTGGTGCTCGAGCATCATCGCGATCGCCTCCTCCTCGGCGGCCGTGTTGCCGTCGGTGTTGGCGACGAGCAGGACGTAGCCGTGGCGCCACGCCTCGTCCTGGGCGCCGTGGATGATCTGGCCGGCGAACGGGGTCGTCGCGATCGCGTCGGCGACGAGGCCGATGAACCGGGAGTGCCCCTGGGACAGCGTCTTCGCGAGGGCGTTCGGCCGGTAGCCGAGCTTGGCCACCGCCTCGTGCACCCGACGTTTGGCGTCCTCGCCGATCCGCGACCCCGGCTTGTCGTTGACGACGTGCGAGACGGTCGCCACGGAGACACCGGCGGCCTTCGCGACGTCGCGCATCGTGATGCCCGAGGTGTTCTTCGGGTGGTCTGAGCCGGGCTTCGGCTGGTCGGTGCTGCTCATCCCTTGGTCGCTCCGCTCTCGAGGCCGCTGATCATCGCTTTGTTCAACACGAGGAACACCAACAGCAGCGGTGTGACCGTGACGCAGACGGCGGCGAACGTCGCCGTCCAATCAGTGTTCCCCATCGCCCCGATGTAGTTCTGCAGGCCGAGCGGGATGGTCTTCAATCCGTCGGAGAGCACGAAGGTGTTCGCGAAGATGAAGTCGTTCCAGATGAAGATGCTGTTGACGAGCACGACGGTGATGATCGTGTTGACCGAGAGCGGGAACGTGATCTGGCCGAAGATCCGGTACGGACCCGCCCCGTCGAGCGACGCGGCCTCGTACATCTCCCTCGGGATGTACTCGTAGAACGACGAGAACAGATACACGGCCATCGGCAGTGCGAACGCCGCCAGCGGGATGATCATCGACAGGTGGGTGTCGAGCAGGCCGACCTGCGAGTAATCGATGAACAGGGGGACGAGCGCGATCTGCACGGGCACGATGATGCCGAGGAGGAACAGACCGCGGACGAGCCCGCTGAACCGGAACCCGAGGACCTGGAGCGCGTACGCCGCCATCATGCCGGCGATGACGATCAGGGCACTCGACCCGAGGGTGACGATCAGGCTGTTGACGATGTTGAGCCCGAGGTTGCCGGTTGAGAACGCCCTTGCGTAGTTGTCGAGCGTCCACTCGGACGGCAGCGCGAAGGGGTTGCCACCGGCGAAGTCGGCCGCCGTCCGGAAGCTCGTGACCAACAACCAGACGAGCGGGTAGACCTGGACGAGCACGATCGCGACGACGGTCACGGTGAGGATCGCCCGCTGCACCCGCACGCGCGGGGTGTGCCGGGGCTTCCGCTTCGGTGTCGACGCCGCCGGGGGCGCGACGTGTTCGGTCGGCCGGGCGGGGAGGGTGGCGGTCATGACTTGTCCTTCCGTCGGAGCAGCAGGAAGATGAGGCCGACGGCGACGAGACACTCGACGACGATGAACATGGAGATCGCGCTGGCGTAGCCGTAATCCGTGTGGACGAACGCCGTCTTGTACATGTAGGTGGTCAGCAGCTCGGACGACTGACCGGGCCCGCCGTTCGTCAGCAGGTACGGGATGTCGAAGCCGCGGAGGGCGAAGGTCGTCGCCATGACCGTCGTCGTGATCCACACCGGCCGGATGTACGGGAAGCGGATCCGCCAGAAGATCTGCCACCAGGAGGCGCCGTCCAGCCGGGCGGCCTCCTCGAGGTCGCGGGGCACGGCCATGAGGGCGGCGTAGATGATGAGCATGTATAGGCCGGTGAACCGCCAGCCCTCCGGGATCGACACCGCGGCGAGGACGGTCTGCACGTTCGACAGCCAGGCCGTCTGGAGGTCGCCGAGTCCGACCCATGCGAGCAGCTGGTTGATCAGCCCGACCGGTTCGAGCGCGTACAGCCGCTGGAACAGGATGGCGATCGCGACCGTCGAGATGACGGCGGGCAGGAGGTACAGCGTCTTGACGAGCTCGCGGGCCCGGGGGAGGGCGGTGAGCAGTCCGGCGACGAGGAGCGCGCCGCCGAGCTGGAGCACCAGGCAGATCGCGAGGTAGCCGAGGGCGTTGCCGAAGGAGGTCCAGAAGACGTCGTCCCGCGTGAGCATCTTGACGTAGTTGTCGAGTCCGACGAACGCCATGTCCGTGATGCCGTCCCACGAGAAGAGGCTGAGGAACAGCGACTGCACGATCGGCAGGAGCACCGCCACACCGTAGAGGACGAGCGGCGGCACGAGGAACACGAGCACCGACAAGGTCGACCGGCGGGGCAGCATCGAGGTGGACATCGGCTTCCGCCGCCGTGGTGGGCGGGCCGGTGCCGCGCCCACCGCGGTCTGGGTGAGCTCAGTCATCGACGTTCTCCGTGAGGGCCGCGTCCATCGTCGCGATGAACTCGTCCGGCGTGATGTCGCCCTGCACGAGCAGGGTCAGCTCCTGCTGGAGTCGGGTGTTCGTGGCCGGATCGAGCTGGGTGTCCCAGGGCATCGCGATCGCCGGTCCGACGCCGTCCGCCTGGGCCACGGAGCTGGCGTACAGCTCGGTCGCGTTCGCGGGGACGGTGGTCTGCGCGGAGGTCGTCGGCGACAGCGCGCCAGTCGCCGCGTAGAGCTCCGGGTAGCGCTCGAGGGCGAACGCGAGGAAGTCGCGGACGAGCGGGTCGTACGTCTTCGCGTTCACCGCCATGCCGATGCCGGACGGGGTGACGTACTCGTTGTCGGCGGTGACGGCGCCGTCGATGGTCGGCAGCGTGAAGGTGCCGACCGCGTCACGGACGCCGGGGTCGAGCGCATCCGTCGCGAGGTTCGAGAGCTCCCACGTGCCGATGTTGTAGACCGCGGCCTTGCCCGAGGTGAAGAGCGCCTGCGCGTCCGCGTAACCGGTCGAGGAGAAGCCCTCCTGGAAGCAGCCGGCCTGCCCGAGGTCGTACAGCCACTCGGCCGCGGCCTTCCCGGCCGGGTCGGAGAAGGAGGCCTTCCCGGCCTTCAGGTCCTGGATGTACTCGGGACCCGCCATCCGGAACGGGTAGTAGGCCATGTAGCGCTCGAGCGGCCACTGGTCCTGACCGTCGAGCGCGATCGGGGTGACGCCCTTGGCGCGGAGCGCCTTGCACATGGCGGGGAAGTCGTCGAGCGTGGCCGGGACGGTGACACCGGCGTCCTCGAGCAGGGAGCGGTTGTACCAGAAGAACTCCAGCTGGAACTCGAACGGCACCATGTAGAGCGAGCCGTCGTCGAACCGCTGGTAGTTGAGCGCAGCCTCGCGGTAGGAGTCGGCGAGACCGAGGTCCTCGAGGAGCAGGTCGACGTCGACCATGCGGCCCTGCTTCGCGAGCTTCTGCGCGAACGGGGTCGCGTCGGTGTCGAAGAGCTCGGGGAGCTTGTTCGCGGCCGCGAGGGTCTCGTACTTCTGGATGTAGGACGGGCGGTCGGGGGTCGTGATGAGGTTCAGCGAGAAGCCGGGGTGGTCCTTCGCGTACTCGTCGGCGATCTGCTCCATCGCGGTGATCACCCCGCCGTCGGCCGGGCGGGAGAGCAGCCACGAGATCTCGCGGGGGACGATGTCGCCCTTCGGGTCGACGTCGGTCGGGTCCGTGGCGCTCGATCCGCCGGCGCAGCCGGAGAGGGCGAGTGCTGCAGCGGCGACGAGGGCCACGAAGGCGGTGCTGCGGGTGGGGCGCATGGTGCGGGGGCGTGCGGTGGTTGGCATGGTCGGAATCTCCGTTGATCGATCACAGGTGGGTGCGGGTGTGCGGGTGGTGGTGCAGGCGGGCGGAGCGTGGTGTCGGGATCAGGACGTGGTGCTGGTGAGCAGTCGGTGTGAGGTGAGGTCGTCGTCGGAGTCGCCGCCGTCGCGCTCGAGGAGCGTGCACGCCTCGACGGTGACGGTCCCCTCGCCGACGAAGACGCCGACGCGACCGGCCGGTCGGTCGTAGAGGCGCGTGCTGAGGACGACCGCGTCGTCGACGGTCGCGACGCAGAGGTCGCCGTCGACGATCACCTCGAGCTCGTGCAAGCCGGGGGCGAGGTGGCAGGGGCGTTCCAGTTCGACGACGAAGGGGACGTCGCCCGAGATCTGCCACTGCTCCGTGCCGGTGCTGGAGCGGGGCCAGCGGTCGAACACGAGGCGGTCGCGCTTCGGCTCCAGGCGCAGGACGTAGCCCTCGTCGCCGTCATCGCTCGCCCGGAGGAGGACACCGCACTCGGTCGTGCCGGGGGCGATGTCGAACCGGGCGACCAGCCGGAAGGAACTCGGTGCGTCCACGGCCGACAGGGCGTCGGCGTACCCGTCGGGGGCGCTCAGGACCGTGCCCGAGGTGACGACGGTGTCCGTCGGCTCGTCGGCGGGCGCGAAGGTGTCGCGGAGTTCGGTGGGCGGATGGAAGGCCAGGGTGCCGTCGGCACGCTGCTCCGCTTCGAGGACCGACATGGTGCCGGCCCACTGCCAGGCGCCCGCGTCGTGGGCTCCCTCACGCGAGGCGATCCAGCCGAAGAAGAACCGGCGTCCGTCGCGGGAGGCGGACTTCGCCGCGTAGTAGGCGCGTCCGTCGAGCGTGTCGTGCTCGGGGACGAGCCAGGGGCCGTGCAGGGTGCGCGACATCCGGTAGCGCGTCGTGAACGACTCGCTGAACTCGGAGGACACGAGGTACCACCAGTCGCCCCACTGGAAGACCTCGGGGCACTCGTGGGCGATGTAGCGGCGCGGGTCCCAGAACGGCTCGACGGGTTCCCAGGTCGAGAGGTCCGTGGAGGTGCACTGGGCGATGACGCCGCGACGCCGTTCCGGGCCGTGTGCGTGTCGGGCGGTGATGAGCATCCGCCAGACGGCCGCGTCCTCGTCCCAGAAGACGAAGGGATCCCGCCAGTCGGCGGTCTCATATCCTGCGGTGGCGCCGAAGGTGTCGGCCTCCCGGCGCTCCCAGGTGCGCATGCCGTCGGTGCTGACGGCGTGCATGACGAGTTGCAGCGCCAGACCGTCGGCACCGCGGCGCTCCGGGTGCTGTCCCGTGTAGAAGACGTGGTGGACGCCGTCGGGGTCCAGGATGACGCTGCCCGTGTAGACGTTGAAGTCCGGCGCGGACGGTCCGCCCGACGGCAGTGCCTCACCGAGCTCATCGAAGTCGACGAGGTTCCGGGTGGTCACGCGATGCCACGGCATGCCGATCTTGGGGACGCGACGCGATTCGTGCAGGTAGAAGAGGTGGAAGACACCGTCCTCCTGCCAGGGGATGACGTCTCCGACCCATGCGCCGTTCGGCTGGTGGAACCCTCGTTGGTTCATGACGTCCTCTGCAGTGAGTGGTTAATCGGTTACGCAGTTACCGTAGCGAGGTGCAGTGACGATGGTCAAGCGGTTAAGCAAAGTTAAGCAGCTCGAGTATCGACTTGCCTCACGCGACATTCGAACGTATGTTCGACACATGACCCGCCCGCGTCCGATCCGCCTCGACCACGACACGTGGCTCGTGATGCGGAACGACCCGGTGATCCCGAAGGCGGTCATCGAACGGCGCCGCGATCGGGGTGGTGCCGACGCGTACTTCGTCATCGCCTGGGACATCGATCCACTCAAGCGGGTGTTGATGAGTGTGCAACCGAGCCTGGAACGCGCGGACGCCCTCGTGCGGTACGACGTCCCGCGCACCGCGTCCGACCGCGACGGGCCGCCCAACGGGCTCAAGGCCACCCCGCGCTGATCCAGCCTGTCGGAGCGCGCCACCGGGGAGTAGCGTTCCCGCATGGCGATCGATCCGAAGCTGCTCGACTGGTTGCTCGACGCCGACCCGGCCATCCGGTGGCAGGTCGAACGCGACCTGGCGGGAGCGCCACCCGCGGTCTGGGAGGCGACGCGGGGCGCCGTGGCGGCGACCGGGTTCGGTGCCGAGCTGCTCGCGCATCAGGACCCTGACGGACAGTGGGCGGGCGGCGCCTACTTCCCGGCCGGGTTCTTCGGCAGTGCCGAGCAGGAGGAGCCCGGGCAGCCCTGGGTCGGGACCACCTGGGCGCTCAAGGACCTCCGCGAATGGGGTGTCGATGCCGGGGCCCTGACCGACACGGCCGAGCGCCTGACCGCCAACAGTCGCTGGGAGTACGACGATCTGCCGTACTGGGGCGGTGAGGTCGACGTCTGCATCAACTCCTTCACGCTCGCCACCGGCGCCTGGCTCGACGTCGACGTCACCCCGCTCGCCGCCTGGTTCTCCACGCATCGCCTCGCCGACGGCGGCTGGAACTGCGAGGCGGAGGAGGGCGACTCGGTGCGGTCCTCCTTCCACTCGACCCTCAACGCGGTGCGCGGTCTCCTGGCGTATGAGTCGTACACGGGGGACTCGAGTGTTCGTGAGGCCCGACAAGGGGGCGAGGAGTACCTCCTGACGCGACGACTCCTCAACCGGGCGACGACGGGTGAGCGGGTCGGCCCGTTCGTGGACCACTTCATCTACCCGAACCGCTACCGCTACAGCGCCCTCGCCGCCCTCGACCATTTCCGGGACGCGTCTCTCGCCGGCGGCACACCCCCGGATCCGCGCCTCGCCGACGCCGTCGAGCTCGTCCGCGCGGCACGGCGGTCGGACGGGATCTGGTTGCAGGGACGGGTCCTCCCCGGACGCGTCTGGTTCGACACCGACGTGCCGGAGGGTGAGCCGTCGAAGTGGCTCACGCTCATCGGTTCCCGGGTCCTCGCCTGGTGGGACGATGCGGACTCGGCAACCGCCCAGCAGACCCATCGACGACGTATGGGCGGCTCATAGGAAGCCCATAGCCGCCACGCCGATGCTCGTCTCACGACCGATCGAGACCACCGATCGCAGACGAAGGCGAGGCGCACCATGAGCAGGATCCCAGCACCCGAGACCACCCCGGACGGCCCGGCCTACGAGGGCCGTCTACTCGACCGGGCCGACGAGGAGGTCGTCGACCAGGGTGTCGCGTTCGACCTCGGAACCCTCGTCAGCCGGCGCACGGTGCTGAGCCTCGTGGGCGCCGGGGTCGGGGCCGTCGCGCTCGCCGCCTGCTCCACCGGGGCGTCCGGCAGCAGCAGTACGAGCTCCGGCGCCGCGAGTACCGACACGGGCACCGCGACCGCGACCGCCGGCCTCCCATCGGGCGAGATCCCCGACGAGACCGCGGGCCCCTACCCGGGCGACGGCTCCAACGGAGCCGACGTGCTCGAGGAGTCCGGCATCGTCCGCAGCGACATCCGGTCGAGCATCGGGTCGGGCACCACCGCGAGCGGAGTCCCCATGGCCCTCTCGCTCACCATCCTCGACATGGCGAACGGTGACGCCCCGTTCGCCGGCGTCGCCGTGTACGTCTGGCACTGCGACGCGTCGGGCGGCTACTCGATGTACTCCGACGGGATCGAGGACGAGACCTACCTCCGCGGCGTCCAGGTCGCCGACAGCTCGGGGACCGTCTCGTACACCTCGATCTTCCCGGCCTGCTATTCGGGCCGGTGGCCGCACATCCACTTCGAGGTGTACCCCACGGTCGCGGACATCTCCGACTCCGCGAACGCCATCGCGACCTCGCAGGTCGCCCTCCCGCAGGCGGCGTGCGACACCGTCTACGCCCTGTCGGGCTACGACGGTTCGAGCGCGAACCTCGCCCAGGTGAGTCTCGACGACGACAACGTCTTCGGCGACGACGGCGGTGCCCTGCAACTCGCGACGGTGACGGGTGATGCGACCTCCGGGTATCAGGTGGCGCTCACCGTCCGGGTGGACACCACGACGACGCCGACCGCCGGTGCTGCCCCGTCCGGCGGTGGCGGGGCTGGCGGCGGCGGAGGAACGCCGCCGAGCGGACGCTGACCGCGGCACCTCCACGCATTCCCGTCCCGACCCGCATCGACCCGAAAGGACCCGTCATGGGATTCCTCCAGAACCTCACCGGCTGGCACGCCCTCATCGTCTTCGCCGTCATCCTGCTGTTCTTCGGCGCCGCGAAGCTCCCGAGCCTCGCCCGCAGCGTCGGGCAGTCGGCACGCATCCTGAAGGACGAGGTGTCGGCCGACACCGACCCCCGCGCCGACACTCCGGCTGCCTGATCATCGGAGCGCATCGTGTTCGGACTCACCATGGACAAGCTGATCGTCATCGGCGTCCTCGCGGCCGTGCTCATCGGCCCGAAACAGTTGCCGGTGTACGCCGAGCGACTCGGAGTGCTCGTCCGCACCGTCCGCGACCTCGTCGCCACGACCAAGGCGCGAGCAGCCGAGGAGCTCGGACCGGAGTTCGACCCGGCCGAGTGGAAACGCCTCGACCCTCGACAGTTCGATCCCCGACGGATCGTCCAGGAGGCCCTCGTCGAGGAACGTGGGCCGGATGCGCCGCGCGAGCCGGCGGCTGAGGACCAGGACCCGACCGTGCCGTCCGCCCCGGCGAAGCCGGTCGCGAGCGGTGGCTGGCAGGCCGCGCTGCTCGAACGGGTCGGACGCGACGGGGCGGATGCGCACCGCGCACCCGCCCCGATCGTGATCACCGAACGCGTCGTCCTCGACGAACGCGTCGACGAACCCGCTAGCCGGCGGGCGTCGTGACGCGTCCGTCCTGGCCGTCCGCCGCGGCGCCGGTGGTCGACGCGGGCGGCAGGATGTCGAGCGGCATCGTGTGGGTGTCGATGAGCGGGTTGTCGTCCTGCCCCTTGACGAGTTCCACCGCCTCGGCCTTCGTCTCGACCGTCGGCACGGAACCGATGAGCGGACGACGAGCCGTCTCCCGCATCGTGAGCACGCCGACGCCCGCCACCGCAGCGAAGAACATGATGTAGAACGCGGGCATGAAGGTGTTCCCGGTGACCTGGATGAGGAACTCGCTGAACAGCGGCGTCGTGCCACCGAAGAGCGAGACCGACAGGTTGTAGGCGATCGCCATCGCGCCGAAGCGGGACGCCGTCGGGAAGAACGCCGGCAGCGAGGCCGCGGACGGTCCCGCCCACAGGGCGACCGGGGCGGCGACCATGAACAGGGCGATGAAGATGGCCCAGATCTCACCGATCTGCATGACCGCGAACGCCGGCACCATGAGGGCGAGGGTCGCACCGACGGCCATGAGGTAGACGGGCTTGCGGCCGAGCTTGTCGGACATCCGGCCGACGAGCGGCAGGCAGGCGGACATGATCAGCAGGACCGGGATGGTCGCGACCGCGGCCGTCAGGTTGGAGACCCCGACGTCCTTCTCGAGGTAGGTCGGCATGTAGCTCGTGAGCGCGTAGCCGGCGGTGTTCGTCGCGGCGACGATCGCCATCGCGATGAGGATCTGGCGCCAGAAGTGACGGAAGATCCCGAAGATCCCCTGGCGGGCCATGGGGTCCTCGTGCTCCGCCTCGATGCCGCCGGCGGTCTCGGTGACCTCGTAGGCCGGGGTCTCGGGGATCTTGAGGCGGAACCACACCGCCACCGCGCCGAGCGGCAGGGCGATGAGGAACGGGATGCGCCACCCGAACTCGGTCATGGCGTCAGGACCGGCGAGGCCTTCCGCGATCAACGTGGTGAGGGCGACGGTCCCGGCGCCTGCCGCGAAACCGACGTAGGACCCGACATCGAGCCAGGACGCCCAGAACCCGCGTCGGCGGTCGGGAGAGAACTCGGCGACGTAGGTGGACGCGCCGGCGTACTCACCGCCGGTCGAGAAGCCCTGGATCATCTTGAGGAGGTACAGCGGGGCGATCGCCCACAGCCCGATCTGGGCGGCGGTCGGCAGCACGCCGATGAGGGCGGTCGCCGCGGCCATCATCGACATCGTGAGGAAGAGGATCTTCTTCCGGCCGATCTTGTCGCCGAGCGGTCCGAGCACGAGCCCGCCGAGCGGACGCACGAGGAACGACACGGCGAAACCGAACAGGGTGACGAGGATGCCGGCCTCAGGAGGGAGGCCCTCGGTGAAGACGACGGTCATTGTGACCGCGAGGTAGCCGTAGATGCCGAAGTCGAACCACTCCATGAAGTTGCCGACGACGGTGCCCGAGATGGCGGTGCGGACCTTGGACGTCTTGACGACGAGGACGTCGTCGACGCGGAGGCGCCTGGTCTTGCGGGCCGGCTTCCGGCCGGTTCTGGGGGAGGGGGATGCGGGGGACGATGATGCCGCGTTGTCGCTGGAGTTCACAAGCAGTACTCGTTTCCTGACAGTCGTGTTGAATCGTTCGGCACTCGCGTAATCGCTCAGTGCCCGAGAAATGCCGGAGGATCGCCATGCTGCACTGGCACGGAGCTCGGGGGAGCTGCACGTCGGGTGGCGGGTCGTTCTCGGGGAGAACGTGTCCTGTCGGCTCTGGACGGGTATAGACCATACCAGCTGTCCAGTGGCGCCTCATCGGGTTGCGACGCGAGCACAATGGGACGTATGGACCTGAGGCGCGGCATCTGGACGGTCGACGGCGGTCTCGGGACACTGCTCGAAGCGCGCGGCCGAGACGTGTCCACCGTGCTCTGGAGCGCCGCGCTGCTCGCGCGCGATCCTGGGGCGATTCAGGAGGCTCATCAGGAGTTCTTCGCCGCGGGTGCGCAGATCGCGATCACGGCGTCGTACCAGGTCGGCTTCGAGGCGTTCGATCGGATCGGCATCTCGGTTCCGGAGACCGAACGGCTCCTGCG
Organism: Plantibacter sp. MCCC 1A11337; assembly: GCF_013349365.1. Lineage (NCBI taxonomy): Bacteria > Bacillati > Actinomycetota > Actinomycetes > Micrococcales > Microbacteriaceae > Plantibacter > Plantibacter sp. MCCC 1A11337. Next base: position 625,189 of record NZ_JABJWX010000003.1, read on the forward strand.
GTCGAGCGTCGAGCTGGCGCGTGCGGCGCGCGACACGCGGTCGGAATCGAACCCCGACGGCCCGCTCCTCGTCGCCGCGTCGGTCGGTCCGTACGGCGCGACGCTCGGCGACGGCTCGGAGTACGAGGGTGCCTCCGGTCTCAGCCGGACCGAGCTGCAGCGGTGGCACGAGCGGCGTCTGGCCGTGCTGGTCGACGCGGCCCCCGACCTCCTCGCCCTCGAGACCATTCCGACGCTCGACGAGGCGACGGCGCTCGCCGAGCTCGTGCGGGGTTCGGGAGTGCCTGCGTGGTTGTCGTTCACGGTGGAGGGTGGTCGTCTCCGCTCGGGCGAGCCGATGGCGGAGGGCTTCCGACTGGTCGAGGGGATCGACGAGTTCCAGGCGGTGGGTGTCAACTGCTCGCACCCGGACGAGGTCCTCCCGGCCATCGCCGCTGCACGGTCCGTGACGGACAAGGCGGTGGTGGTCTACCCGAACTCGGGCGAGCGCTGGGACGCCGACGCCCGCTGTTGGCGTGGAGCCGCCGGGGTCGGCGAGGTGGAGGCCTGGCTGGAGGCCGGGGCGACGGTCGTCGGCGGCTGTTGTCGCGTCATGCCGGCCGACATCGCCGGTGTCCGCGCGCAGGTCGACGGGTGGACGCGTTCCTAACCGACGTCGAATCCGCCGTTGCTCGAGAGCACCTGGCCGTTGATCCAGGAGCCTGCAGGCGAGAACAGGAAGCGCACGAGGTCGGCGGTGTCGGACGGCGTGCCGAGTCGGCCGGCGGGCGTCGCCTTGGCTCCCCAGCGGCGGATGTCGTCGGTCATCCAGCCCGTGTCGATCGGACCCGGGTTGATGACGTTCGCCCGCACCCCGCGCTCGCCCAACTCCACCGCCGCGGCCGTCACGATGCGGTCGAGCGCACCCTTGCTGGCCCCGTAGGGCAGATTGTGCACGGTGTGGTCGCTCGTGAGCGCGACGATGCGACCGGCCACCCGGGGCGGCGTCTCCTGCACCGGGAGCTGTTCGGCGAAGGCCTTGATGAGCAGCCACGTCGCCCGCGCGTTCACGGCGAAGTGGCGGTCCCAGCTCTCGAGGTCCGTCGTGAGGATCGAGCTGTCGACCGACTCGCAGTGCGACATGACGAGCCCCGACACGGGCCCCAGCTGCGCTGCGCGCTCGACGAGTTCGGCCGGGAACGCCGGGTCTGCGAGGTCACCGAGCACGAGCTCGACGGTCACGCCGAGCGCACGGCACTCGTCCGCGATCGACTCGGGGTCGTCGGGGGACCGCTCGTAGCCGACGCGGTCGTCGTAGGGTCGCCAGGCGTTGAGGACGAGGTTCCAGCCGTCCGCGGCGAGACCGGTGGCGAGTCCCGCGCCGATCGAGCGGCGGCGCCCGACCCCGGTGACGATGGCGATGCGGTCGGTGGCGGTGGCGTCATCGGTGAAGTCCATCCCGAGACCATACGCGATGTCGGGTGGTCGCCGACAGGCCGCGCCCGGCTCCGGTCAGGCGGCCAGGAGTCGACCGGCGATCGCGCGGGCGGTCTCGAACGGTTCGCGGAAGGTGCGCATCCCGACCGTCACGATCGCGCCCTCGTAGAGCAACATGAGTTCGCGGGCGCGCGTTCCGGCGTCCGACAGGCCGGCTTCGGTGATGAGCTCGGCGAAGCGCTCGAGCAGCCACTGCTTCTGCCGGGTGACCTCGGGGAGCACGAGGCCGCTGGTCGCGTGGTCGGGGATCTCCGCGCGGGCGTTCACGGCGCTGCAGCCCTTGGGGCTGTTGTCGTCCGACCAGCCGATCGCCGCGTCGAAGATCGCCAGAACCCGGTCGACCCCGGGTTCCGGGTGCTGCGCGAGGACGTCGTCGACCCACGCTCGCCAGCGCGCGTCGCGATGCTGCAGGTAGGAGAGCACGAGGGCCTCCTTGCTGCCGAAACGGTCGTAGAGCGTCTTCTTCGTGACCCCGGCCGCCTCCGCGATGGTGTCGACGCCGACCGCGTGGATGCCGTTCTCGTAGAAGAGCACGGAGGCGGCGTCGAGCACGCGTCGGGCGCCCGGCGTGAGGGGTGCGAGCTCTGGAGTGTCGCCCGTCATGCGAAAACTATACCAGTCTGTATACTGCAGGGATGAGTAGACAGATCGGTATACCTGTGGCGCGGATGATCCGTGCCGTCATCGTCCCCCTCGCGGCGATCGGGTTCGTCCTCGCGTGGAGCTCCGGGTTCATCGTCGCGAAGATCGGGACCGAGGACGTGCCGGTGCTCACCGTGCTCCTCTGGCGGTTCGTCCCGCTCGCCGTGGGGCTCGCGATCGTGCTGGTGCTGAGCGGGCAGTGGCGGAACGCCACCCGGGCTCAGCTGCGCTCGCAGCTCGTCATCGGCCTGTTCGCGCAGTTCGGCTACGTCGTGTTCGTCTACGCCTCGGTCGCCGTGGGCATCTCGACCGGGACGACCGCGCTCATCGACGCCGTCCAGCCGCTCGTCATCGCGGCGCTCGCCGGACCGCTGCTGCACGTGCGGGTTCCGGGGGCCCAGTGGCTGGGACTCGGGATCGGCGCGGTCGGAGTGTTCCTCATCGTGCAATCCCAGTTCGGCGCCTCGGACGCGCCGCCGATCGCCTACGCCCTGCCCGCACTCGCCATGGCTAGCCTCATCACCGCGACGATCCTCGAACGGCGCTCGCCGCACCGATCCCCGGTCCTCCTCACGCTGACCGTCCACGCGACGGCGACGACAGTGCTCCTCGCCGTGCTCGCCCTCGCGACCGGCGCCGCGATGCCGCCGGGCGACACGATCTTCTGGCTGACGACGCTCTTCCTCGCGCTCGTCCCGACGCTGTCGGCCTACGGGCTCTACTGGTGGCTGCTGCGTCGCATCGGGGTCACAGTCCTCAACGCGCTCCTGTTCCTCGTCGCCCCGACGACCGCCGTCGCGGGTGCGCTCCTGTTCCAGGAGCCGTTCACGCTCCTGACGGCCGGCGGGTTCCTACTCAGCGCGGCGGGCGTCACCCTCGTACTCGTGAGCGACGCCCGCGGTCGCGTCGGTGCCCGTAGGGTCAGTGCCCCGCCGGCCGCCGATCCTGCTGACGGCGCATCTCCTCGGCCAGTGCCGGATTCCGCTCCGCAAGGTGCGCGGTGATGTCGTCGACCACCTCGGGCGCCTTGTTCTGACTGAGCTTCGCGCGGGCGTCGAAGCGGGTCACGCGCATCCGGAGGCCGACCGTCCCTTTCGCTGCGCGCCGGGTGCCGGCCTCGTCCTGGGACAGGTGGCGGCCGTCCGGTCGATGGTCCTCGAAGTGGTCGGTGAGTCGCGCGAGCATCTCGTAGTTCTCGTCCTCGCTGAGGACCTCCGGCGTGCCGTACAGGTGCGCGGTGACGTGGTTCCACGTCGGGATCACCTGGCCCTCCGGGTACCAGCTCGGCGAGACGTAGTCGTGCGGTCCCTGGATGATGACGAGGATCTCGTGCTCGCCGAGCTCGTGCGAGCGCTCGTCCGGTCGGCCGAAGTGACTGACGATCGACAGCTCGTCCCGGTTCTCCTCGAGGATCGCCGGGTAGTGGGAGGCGACGAGACCGGTGCTCGCAGGCGAGACGAACGTCGCCCACGGGTGGTTGCGGATGAGGCGCTTGACCTCGTCGACGTCGGTCATCAGGTAGGTGGGGGTGTGGCGCATGGTGGGGTCACTTCCGGTCGAGACGGGTGCGGACGGCGAGGCCGGCGCACAGGATGACCACGAGCCCGCCGAGCACGGTGGCCCAGTCGAGTCGCTCGCGGAGGATGAGGGCCGCCCAGACGATGCTCAGCACCGGCTGGACGAGTTGGATCTGGCTGACCCGGGCGATCGGGCCGATCGCGAGTCCGCGATACCAGGCGAAGAAGCCGAGGAACATGCTCACGACGCCGAGGTAGCCGAACGCCAGCCAGCTGCCGATGGCTGCGGTCGGCGGCTGCTGGACGACCGCGAGTGCCGTGAGGGCGACCATGAGCGGTGATGCCACGACGAGCGCCCAGGAGATGGTCTGCCAGGAGCCCAGCTCCCGGGCGAGCAGTCCGCCCTCCGCGTAGCCGATCGCGGCTGCGACGACGGCGCCGAGCAGGAGGAGGTCCGACCAGGCCATCGACGCGAGGCTGCCGTGCTGCACCGAGGCGAAGACCATCGCCGCGACCGCGCCCGAGCCGGCGAAGATCCAGAAGCGACGCGTCGGGCGCTCGCCACCCCGGAGGACGGCGGCGACCGCCGTCGCCGCCGGGAGGAGGCCGATCACCACGGCGCTGTGACCGGCGGGAGCGGTGGTCAGCGCGAAAGAGGTCAGGAGCGGGAATCCGACGACGACGCCGCCGGCGACGATCGCGACGCGTGCCCACTGCATTCCGGTCGGTCGCCGCGCTCGCAGGGTGGCAAGGGTGATCGCGGCGAGCAGGGCTGCGACGACCGCGCGCCCGGAACCGATGAGGAGCGGCGAGAGGCCGACGAGGGCGACCTTCGTGACGGGGACCGTGAGGGAGAACGCCAGGACGCCGAGGAAGCCCCAGCCGAGCCCGCTGCGGGATAACACTCGCGTCGGTGTCGCGATAACGCTACTCTGTGCACTCATGGACAACGATAGCACCGGGCGGATCGTCGCCGCCATGACCGCTTGGATCGCAGCGGCGCCTCCGGGTGCACGCGTGCCCTCCAACCGGGCGTTGACCGCCGAGTTCGCAGCGAGCCCCGTCACCGTCCAGAACGCGATGCGCCAGCTCGCCGGGCGAGGGCTCATCGAGAGTCGGCCGGGCGTCGGCACCTTCGTGCGGGCGGCTCGTCCGGCGCGATCGGTGGACTACGGCTGGCAGACCGCTGCGCTCGGCGCGCTCCCGTGGCGCTCTGGCGCGCTGTCCTCGGCGCAACGGTCGGTCGCACCCGCCGCGATCGCGATGCACTCCGGATACCCCGCCCGAGAACTGTTGCCTGAACGGCTGGTCCGCGCCGCGCTCGCGCGCGCCGCCCGCACCGACGTGGCGATGACCCGATCACCGGCGGCCGGCTCGCCGGAGCTCCAGGCGTGGTTCGCAGCCGACCTCGCGGCAGCCGCACCGCCCGGGGTCGCGCCGCCGACCGCCCGGGACGTCATCGTGATCTCCGGCAGTCAGAGTGGACTCAGCTCGATCTTCCGGGCACTCGTCGGCCCTGGGCAGCCGATGCTCATCGAGTCGCCGAGCTACTGGGGCGCGATCCTCGCGGCCGAGCAGGCGGGCGTGACGCTGGTTCCCGTGCCGACCGGTCCCGACGGACCGGACCCGGACGTCGTGGAGCGCGCGTTCCAGGACACCGGTGCGCGGGCGTTCTACGCACAGCCGACCTTCGCGAATCCGACCGGAGGTCGTTGGTCGCCGGAGACGGGGGTCGCGATCCTCGAGATCGTCCGGCGACACGGCGCGTTCCTCGTCGAGGACGACTGGGCCCACGATCTCGCGATCGACGTCGATGCCCGGCCGCTCGCCGCGCTCGACGACGACGGCCACGTCATCTACCTGCGGTCGCTGACCAAGAGCGTCTCGCCCGCGTTGCGCGTCGCCGCCGTCATCGCCCGGGGCCCGGCCCACGACCGGATCCTGGCCGACCTGGCCGCCGAGTCGATGTACATCAGCGGGGTCCTGCAGGCCGCCGCCCTCGACGTCGTCACCCAGCCCGGGTGGCGGTCGCACCTCCGCGGTCTGCGACCGCTCCTCCGTGCTCGACGGGACCTGCTGGTCGCGAGTCTGCGCGAGCACGCCCCGACGGCGCACCTCGAGCGGCTGCCGCTCGGTGGACTGAACCTGTGGCTGCGGCTCCCGGAGGGCACCGATGTGCCGCGCGTGGTCCGCACCTGCGAGAGCCACGGGCTCATCGTCTCGGACGGCACCGAGTGGTTCCCTGCGGAACCCGCGGGGCCCTATTTGAGAGTCAACTACTCCGGCGAGGACGCGGGCCGCTTCGATGAAGCGGCCCGCATCCTCGCCGGTGTCCTGGCGGACGAACGTGCCTGAAGGTGTTCAGGCGACCGCTCGTTACAGGTCGAGCTTCGCGTTGTCGCCGCCGTCGTAGGTCTCGCCGGTGACCTTGGACTTCACGAACGCGACGGCGGTCGCGATCTTGCCGCCGGGGCTGTCCCAGTACTCGGCGCTGTCGGCCGAGAACTTGAGCAGACCGACGCGCGGGTCGGAGGGGCCGTCCGGGAACCATGCCTCGACGACGCTGTTCCACAACTCTTCCAACTTGGCGTGGTCCTCGACGAGTTCGGCGGTGCCGGCGAGCGACACCCACGAGCTGTCCGAGCTCAGCGTGACGCCGGCGTTCGGGTTGACGTCGAGCTGCTGCACGGCGGAGGCGTCCTTGCCGACGATGAACCACAGGTCGCCGTCGAACTCGCGCTCCTGGACGGTGAGCGGGTGGGCGACGAGCTTGCCGTCGAGGTCCACCGTGGTGAGCATCGCGAAGCGGAAGTCCGCGAGCAGCTTGTTGAGGGTCGTGTAGGGGTCGGTGTCTCCGGCCATGGGGTCTCCTTCGTCTCGTCGACCGGCCCGTCGGTGTCGGGGTGCCGGTCTGCGTGGCTCGCAGCCTACGACTCGTGGCTCCGACCGCACCTGGATCGCGCCGACCGTTGACGTGAGGCGGATCTTCTGCTCCTGTGGCGAGTCCGGCCGGCGTGTCCTGTCGCCGTCTCCGGTCGCCCCATCGCACATCTCGTGCACGAGCGCCATGCTCCCGCCCTTCCCGGGTCCGCTCACTAGCCTGGACTCTTCATCACCGTAGGGAGAGACACATGAACACCTCATCGCTCACGAACCAGATCAACGAGGCGCTCGCGGCACTTGGCGGCGGTCCGTTCCTCACGACGAAGACCACCGAGCAGGACGCCACGACCACGGTCACCGGCACCCTCGGTGACAGCGAGATCCACATCGACTTCATCGAGGAGGGCAACGGCACCGAGGCCGAGAAGGACCACACGGTCGTCGTCCGCGACGCCTCGGGCAAGCAGATCGGCGAGGGGCGCGGTGACTCGACCTTCGCCGACGCCATCTCCGCCTTCGGCTGGGCGGGCGTGCTCGACGCCGTCAAGAACGGCTGATCGCGCCATCATGACCTCCAGGGTCCGGTCTCGTCCGCGTTCGCGGTGGGCCGGGCCCTGTGTCGTCTCCAGGAGGTGCCCGTGACGCCACGATCGGACGACGGGCCGGAGGAGGACGACCACTGGTTCGTCGTGAACGGTAGACGCTGGCGCCGGACGGATCCGAGTCTGCCGTCGGAACTCGTCGCGTCCCTCCAGTCCCACCTCGGCCGCGGGCGCTCCGGTGTCGGCGTCGCGAAGCGGGAAGGCGATGACGACGCGGTCGCTGCTGCCCGCCGCCGGGTCGGCCTCGCCAAGCACGGGCTCGGTGAACGCGGCCCGAAATGGTGGGAGGAGCCGGAGGCCGATCGACTCGGGCGCGCCGAGGCGGCGCTACGGGAGCTCGAGGCGCTCGACGAGTCATCAGCAGGGTGATCCGGCCGGGTGGACCTGCGCTCCGCCCGCTCTTGCGTTCTGATCGATCTCGGCATATCGTTTATCGATACCAACGACAATCGATATGGATGTGATGATCATGACCGAGTCCACCGATCGCCCGACGCCGTCCGGCTTCGACCACGCGGCCTGGCAGGCTGCGAAGACCCAGCGCTCCACCCGCAACGACCTCGTGTCCGTGCTCGGTGCCGCCGTCGTCGCGGCGGGGGCCGTCGTCGTCATGCTCGTCCTCCGGCTGCTCGACGTCTTCGGCACCGATGGGACCCGGGTGCCCGTGTTCTTCGACGCCGTCGACACGGTCCTGCCGGGTGCGGCAGGAGCCGACTCCTTCACGATCGACCAGGGCTCGGTCGTCGTCGCCGACCTCCCGGTGGCGACCTTCGTGTGTGTGCTGCTCGCCGCGATCCTGCCGGCGATCGCGAACCTCGTGGTCATCGTCTGCGCGTTCCGCTTCTTCCGCCGTCTGCTGCGTGGCGACGCCTTCGCACCCGGTAACGCGCGGCTGCTCTCGATCGCCTCGATCGCCATCCTCTGCGGGTGGATCGCAGACACCTGGTTCGGCACGATGGCCTCGAACGGGGCGCTCGCTGTCGCGACCGACGGGGCCGTCGAGGGGACCCCGTATCCGCTCACCTGGATCCCGTTCTTCGTCGCCATGGCGGTCGGCGGCCTTGCGATCGCGTTCCGTGCGGGCGAGCGTCTGCGCGCCGACACCGAGGGACTCGTCTGATGGTGCCGACGCCCGAGGAGGACGTCGCGACCGGTGTGCACTGCAACCTCGACCGGTTGCTCGCCGACCGTGGGCTCACCCTCGCCCGGCTCAGCGAGCTCGTCGGGGTGAGTGTGGTGAACCTCTCGGTGCTGAAGAACGACCGCGCGAAGGCGATCCGGTTCTCGACCCTGACGGCGATCTGCCGGGTGCTCGACTGCACGGTCGGCGAACTGCTGGAGCTCGACGACGCCCGCTGAGTGGTTCGGACCCGACCTTCAGTGCCGCCGCTCGCGGAGCAGCAACTGCGTGAGGTACAGCCCGCCGACGACCACGGTGACGACGCCGACCGGGACCGTCAGCGGGATCAGATGCTGGGCCACGAGGTCGGACGCGAGGAGCAGGACGCCGCCGACGAGCCCCGTCGCGACCAGCGGGATCCCCGGCGAGCGGGTCAGCCGGCGTGCGATCTGCGGAGCGGCCAGGGCGATGAAGGCGATCGGGCCGGCGACGGCGGTCACCGCGCTCACCAGCGCGACCGCGAGGCCGATGAGGATGGCGCGTTCGCGGGTGAGGCGCACCCCGGTCGCGGCAGCCACATCGTCACCGAGTTCGAGCTGGCGGAGCGGACGGGCGGCCAACGGCAGGACCGCGAAGAGCGCCACGAGGCACGCGAGTGTCGGCCAGACGACGGTCGCGGTCGCGGTGTTGAGCGTCCCCGCGCCCCAGGCCGCCGCGAAGAGCGCGACGTCGAGGTCGGCCCGGAGCAACAGCCAACTGTTGAATGCCGCGAGCATGGCCGAGACGCCGATGCCCACGACGATGAACCGGAACCCCGACAAGCCCTGGCGGAGGGCCAGCAGGAAGATCGCGACCGCGGCAGCCAGACCGCCGAGCAACGACCCGGCCATCAACGCCGGCCAGCTGCCGCCGAGGAGGAGGAGCGCGACGAGCATCCCGGTGAACGAGCCGTTCGCGAGGCCGATGATGTCGGGGCTCGCGAGTGGATTCCGGGTGAGGGTCTGGAAGATCGCTCCCGAGACACCGAGCGCTGCACCGAAGCCGATCGCCGCGAGGACCCGGGGCAGGCGCCAGTCCAGCACGACCGTGCGGGCCAGGCCGTCGACGCGTCCGGTGAGGACGCCGATCACCTCCTCGGTGGTCAGCGGGTAGTCGCCGAGCGCGAGACCGGCGATCGCCGCGACGACGATCGCCAGGAGTGCTGCGGCGCAGACGAGGAGGGTCCGTCGTGCCGGTCGGCGCCCGGTGATCGGACGTCCGGTCTCCCGTTCCCGTGTCGTGCTCACAGGCCCGAGGCCGTTCTGCGTCGGGCGAGCGCGATGAGGACGGGCGCCCCGACGAATGCGGTCACGAGCCCGACGGGCATCTCGCCCGGGAGCACCGCGATCCGTCCGACGACGTCGGAGCACAACACGAGGACGCAGCCGACGAGGACCGAACCCCCGAGGATGCGTCGCTGATCACTGCCGACCGACCAGCGCACGAGGTGGGGCACGACGAGGCCGACGAAGGCGATCGGCCCGGCGATCGCGGTGGCGCCGCCGGCGAGCAGCGTCACCGCGGCGAGCACCAGGATGCGACTGCGCGTGACGCTGACGCCCTGTGCTCTGGCGACGTCCGGGCCGAGGGCGATCGCGTTGAGGCTCCGCGCGCTCGCCGCGGCCAGGACGAGGCCCACGGCGAGGAAGGGGAGGACCGGCACGACGACACCGAGGTCGCGTTCGAGCAGGCTGCCGGCGTTCCAGCCGCGCATCCGGTCGAACGCGTCGGGGTGCGTGATCGCGATCCCCGTCGTCAGTCCGGCGAGCACGGCGCCGAAGGCGACACCCGTGACGGTGAGGCGAGCGGTGGAGGACTGCTCGCGCCCGCCCGAACCGATCGCGTACACGACGAGGGTGACGACGAGCGCCCCGCCGCACGCGAGCCAGGCGATGTCGCCCGGCGCCCGGACGCCGAGGAACGCCAGGCCGACGGCGACCGCGAAGCCTGCCCCGGCGTTGACGCCGAGGATGCCGGGGTCGGCGAGCGGATTCCGGGTGAACGCCTGCATGAGCGCGCCAGCGACGCCCAGGGCCGCACCGACGGCGAGCGCCGCGACCGTGCGTGGCACCCGCTGATCCCACACGACGAAGTTCGCCTCGTCCGAGCCCGTGCCGAGAAGCGCGGCACGGACGTCATCCGGTGCGATCGGGTTCGCGCCGACGAACAGCGACAGGAGGACGGCGACCGCGAGCGCCGCGACGCCCGCGAGCAGTCCGACGAGCAAACGGTGTCGCTGCGGCGCCCGCCCGCTCACCGAGGTGTCGCGGGCGGTCAGGATCGCGGTCGGCTTCGTCACGACCCGTCGGAGAGCAGCCGGTCGAGGTCGTCGAGGACGGCCATGCCGCCGAGGGGGCCGACGCCGGTGATCCAGAAGGACTGGTCGACGAGGTGCAGCTCGGGGAAGGCGTCCGTGTTCGCGGTGAGCGAGGCGGGCAGCGTCGAGGTGTCGTCGGGGTCGACGCTCGTCACGAAGACCTGGTCGGCCTTCGCCTCGAGTACGCGCTCGGGGGAGAGGTCGAGGGAGATGTCCTCCCAGGCGTGTTCGGGCGTCGTGAACCCGGCGCACTCGAGGGTGCTGCCGGCGAAGGAGGTGGGGCCGTAGAGCGTGAGGACGCCGTCGCGCGGGCGGATCAGCTGTGCCGTCTTGCCGGCGGTGTCGTGCTCCTTCGCGATCTCCGCGCAGCGTGCGTCGTAGGCGTCGAGGAGTTCGTCCGCGCCGTCCGGGTCACCGAGTGCCTCGGCGACGAACTGCACGTTATCGCGCCAGGGGTCGGTCTGCGTCGCCATGAACACGGTCGGCGCGATCTCGGACAACTGGTCGTACAGGGCGGAGTGCCGTGACTCGGTGCCGATGATGAGGTCGGGCTTCGCGGCGGCGATCAGCTGCACGTTCGGCTCCGCCACGGTCCCGACGGTGGGGATGTCGGCGGCCTCCTCGCCGAGGTAGGTGGGGACGCCGGCGGTCTCGTTCAGCACCGCTGCGCCCACCGGGGTGATGCCGAGCGCGACGGTCGTGTCGAGCTGCACCGGTTCGAGGACGACGACCCGCTTGGGTGCGTCGGGGATGCTGGTCTCGCCGTGGGCGTGCTCCATGACGTGGGTCGCGCTCGTCGCGGTGTCCGAGGGGGTCGAGGCGCTCGAGCTGCTGCAGGCGGAGAGGCCGAGGGCGGCGATGGAGAGGGCGGCGACGGCGACGAGACGTCGACGATGGGCGAGGGGGAGGGGCACGGATCACCTTTCGGACGGGCCGCGACGGACGCGACCGAGTAAGGCAAGCATAACCTTCATTCGGGCGTGGTTCTGGGGCGAGCGTTCCAGTAGCCCTGCCCGTGGACGCGCTCGGGACCGATGCCGTGGTCGGTCGTCGCAGCGCGCAGGAGGGGGATCCGGGTGCTCTCGGTCACCAGCCAGGCGGCGAAGTCCGTGCCCAGTGTCGCCGCCGACGACCCGTGCAGATGGAGCCACTGCTCGATGCCGGCGACGAGCGCGTCACCGCCAGGCCGCCCGGCCCGTTCATGGACCTCGACCGCGTGACGTTCGAGCAGTGGCCCGAGCAGGGCGGTGTCGGCGGAATCGCCGAGCTCGAGGAGGACGTGCGCGCGGACGTCCTCGTCGAGGGAGCGCAGGATCCCGTGGACGGCGGGGAAGGCCGTCTCGTCGGCGGCGATGAGCACGGTCGTCGCGGTACCGGGCGCCCACTGGACACCGTGCGTCGGGTCGCCGCGACGGACGTCCGGCCCCGAGACGAGCAACCGGTCGCCCGGCCGCGCCCCGAGCGCCCAACGACTCGCCGGACCGGCCGGCTCGTGGATGAACACGTCGAGGTCGACCTCCTGCTGCGCCGGCCTGACGCGGTGGGCGGTGTAGCTGCGCATCACCGGACGGTCCGCCGGTGGGAGCGCTCGCCAGGCGCGCCGCCACGCGTGCTCCGGCAGGCCGCCGTGGAGTCCGTCCGGGTACGCGCCGTCGTCTCCCGGCAGCAGGATCTTGATCCGCTGGTCCCGCTCGTACGGGGCGAAGTCGACGAGCGAGGCGCCGGCGAGGGTGAGGCGGACGAAGCCGGGGGACAGCCGTTCCGTGCGGTCCACGACCGTGTCGAACAGGATGTTCGGCGAGTGCAGGAACGGGACGGGCATCGCATCGAGTCTAGGAGGACCCGGCTGCGGCGTGCCGGGTCCTCCGTCGTTCACCCGCGGCGGACGGCGCGTGCGATCACGGCGCAGAGGGGGATGGCGACGACGGTCAGTGTGGCCGCCGCCGGGAGGAGCAGGGCCGGGCCCCAGGTGCCGAGGATGATCCCGCCGACCGCCCCGCCGGTGGCGATCGAGCAGTTCCACACCGTGACGAGCGCCGACTGGGCCGCGTCCGCAGCGTTGCCGGCGACCCGAGCGATCGCCACCTGGAAGAGCACGGAGTAGGCGCCGAAGGCGAGCCCCCAGCCTGCCGCTGCGATGAGCAGGACGACGACCGGGGGATCCCAGGCCACGACCGCGAGGCCGACGGTCCCGAGGAGGGCGGCCGTGAGGATGGTCGTCCCGAGGCGCAGGTTCGCCAGCCGTCCGGCGCCGAGCGTCCCGACGACCGACGCCACACCGAAGGTGGCGAGGAGCAACCCGAGCGGCACGGGCGTCCCGCGGGAGGACAGGACCGGTGCGAGGTAGGTGTACGCGATGTTCTGGCCGATGATGCAGACGGCGAGGGCCACGAGGATCGTGACGACCGCGGGGATGCGGAGCGCCGCACCCATACGTGTCGAACGCCCGGGGGCGCTGCCTGCCACCCGGGGAGCGACGACGACCGCGAGGACACCGAGGAGCGCGGTGGCGGCGGCGACGATCCCGAACACCGTGCGCCAACCGAACCCCTCACCGAGGACCGCGCCGGCCGGGACGCCGAGCGCGAAGCCGAGCGTGGCACCGGACAGCACGATGCCGAGTGTGGAGCCGAACCGCTCCGGGGTGGTGAACCCGCGCGTGTACCCCGGAAGCATCGCCCACACGACGCCGGCCACGAGCCCCGCGACGAACCGGGCCGCGAGATGCGTGAGCAGGTCGGGCGCGACAGCTGTGCCGGCGTTCGCGAGCGCCGAGACGATCAGGGCGAGCAGCACGATCGTCCGGCGGTCGAGTCTCGCGAGCGCACGGCTGATCGGGATCGCGGCGACGATACAGCCGAGTGCGAAGACGGCGACGCTCTGGCCCGCGATCGACTCCGACACGCCCAGGTCGGCGGCCATCGCGGGGAGGACTCCGGCCGGGAGCACCTCGGTGAGGAGCGTCACGAATCCGACGGCGGCGAGGAGCAGCGCGGTCGGGAGGGGAGAGCGGGTTCGGGTGGCAGGAGGGGTCGTGGATCGTGCCGTGCGCACGCTGTCGGTGGTCATGTCGGTGAGTCTCCCGGCCTGCCACTGGTGGCAGGGTCAAGCCGACGAGGATGCCCCGGGAATATCCGCCCGGCACCGACGGCTGCTCCAAGAGGACACAACTCGGTCGAAGGGGTCTTGCATGCGCATCGGCGAACTGGCGGCGGCCACCGGGAGCACACCGCGGCTGCTCCGGTACTACGAGGAACAGGGGTTGCTGCGCCCGACCCGTTGCCCGAACGGGTACCGCGAGTACGGGGACCACCTCGTCGCGAAGGTGCAGCGCATCCGCGAGCTGATCGCCGTCGGCATGCCGACCGCGCTCATCCTCCAGGTCCTGCCCTGCTTCGAGGACGACGACACGATCTACCAGGTGACGCCCTCGGCGGAGGTGCTGGAGCGGTTGCTCGAGCATCGCGAGCGACTGGATGCGAAGCTCGGCTGCATCCAGGAGAGCCGGGACGCCATCGACGTCTACCTCCAGCGCGTCGGCGGCGTCGTGGTCTGAGTCGACCGAGTCGAGCGAGTCGGCTGGGTAGGCTCGGCGCATGTCACTCGATCCGTACTACCGCGACCGCCTGAGCCTCTTCGACGGGTTCTCCAACGCCGATCGCGCCGCCGCCGGCGGAGCGCTCGACGAGGCGTTCCAGGAACGACTCGCAGCCTACGGCGACGACGGGCCGTGGACCCCGCCGAGTGATGTGGTGGTCACCGACGAGGTCGTCGACGGTCCGCACTGCACGGTCCCGATCCGACGCTACGTCCCGGCCGATCCCAGTGGCGTCGCGCTCCTCTGGGTGCACGGCGGTGGTTTCGCGGCGGGGACGCTCGACTGGCCGGAGGCGCACGTCGTGAGCGCCGAACTGGCGGCGCGAGCGGGCGCGGAGGTCGTCTCCGTCGACTACCGCCTGGCGGACGGCACGACGCGATACCCGGTGCCGCTCGACGACGTGCTGGCGGTCTGGGAGCAGCTCGACGACGAGCGGTCGACCGTTCCCGGTGCGCGGACGGCCATCGGTGGGGCCAGCGCCGGAGCGGCCCTCGCGCTCGCCGCGTCACTCCGCAGCGATCGTCGTGCGGACGCCGTGCTGCTGGCCTACCCGTTCCTGCACGCGGTCGTGCCCGCCCTGCCCGCGGACGTCCTGGCCGAGATGGTGGTCCTGCCGGACTTCATGCGGTTCCCGACCGAGTCGATCGACTGGATGGTCGAGAACTACGTCGGTCGACTCGACGACGTGCCCGAGCTCGCCCTGCCGGGAATCGTCCCCGTGACCCCGGACCGCCCGCCGCTGTCGGTCCTGCTCTCGGAGTTCGACGACCTCCGGCCGTCGGGGGAGCTGCTCATCGCGGCGTCGGAGGCGGCCGGTGCACCCGTCCGTAGTCGGCTCGAGCCGGGCGTCCTCCATGGCCACCTCAATCGCCATCCGGTCGCGCCAGGCGTCTCCCCGTCGCTCGACTGGCTGGCCGACGGGCTGCGCGCCGTGGGGAACCACGCCGGCTGAGTCTTGCGTGATCCTCGTCAGCGGGCATACTGGAGTCACACTCCGTTCCCGAACGGAGTTCGGTTTTCGCTTCCGGCTCGCCCGAGCCCGGGTGATCCCGACGCCGCCCCACTCACCGACGAGAAACGGACCACCCATGAGCGAGCATGAACCGGCGCTGCCCTACCGCGACGCGAGCCTGCCGGTGGAGGACCGGGTGGAGGACCTCCTCGGACGGATGACCGTCGCC
The DNA here is from genome assembly GCF_013349365.1 of Plantibacter sp. MCCC 1A11337. Classification (NCBI taxonomy): domain Bacteria; kingdom Bacillati; phylum Actinomycetota; class Actinomycetes; order Micrococcales; family Microbacteriaceae; genus Plantibacter; species Plantibacter sp. MCCC 1A11337. The sequence continues at coordinate 640,564 of NZ_JABJWX010000003.1, forward strand.
GAGAAGGCCGGCATGCTCTTCCAGACGATGATCGCCCCGGGCCCCATCGACGAGGCGAACCCGCACATGGGACTCGCGAGCGGCGAGCACATGATCGGCGAGCAGCTCATGTCCCACTTCAACGTCCTCGGCACCGCGCCCGACACGACGGCCCTCGCCGAGTGGACCAACGCCCTGCAGGAGCGCGCCTCGCGCACGCGACTCGGCATCCCCGTCACCCTGTCGACCGACCCGCGCAACCACTTCACCGACAACGTGGGGACGGCGGCCCGTGCCGGCGCGTTCTCGCAGTGGCCCGAGACGCTCGGCCTCGCGGCGATCGGATCGGCCGACCTCGTCGAGGCGTTCGCCGACACCGCGAGGCAGGAGTATCTCGCCGTCGGGATCCGGCTGGCGCTCCACCCGCAGGTCGACCTCGCGACCGAACCGCGCTGGTCGCGCATCGGCGGCACGTTCGGTGAGGACGCCGAGCTCAGTGCCGAACTCGTCGCGGGCTACATCCGAGGCTTCCAGGGCGCCGAACTCGGGCCGCAGTCGGTCTCCACGATGACGAAGCACTTCCCCGGCGGTGGGCCACAGCTCGACGGGGAGGACCCGCACTTCGCCTACGGGCGCGAACAGGTGTACCCCGGCGACAACTTCGACTACCACCTCATCCCGTTCCGCGCCGCGATCGCCGCCGGAGCCGCGCAGATGATGCCGTATTACGGCATGCCCGTCGGGACCGAACACGAGGAGGTCGCGTTCGCCTTCAACCACGGGATCATCACCGGGCTCCTCCGCGAGGAGCTCGGGTTCGCAGGCATCGTCTGCACCGACTGGGGACTCGTCACCGACACGTCGATCATGGGGCAGGACATGCCAGCGCGGGCGTGGGGCCTGGAGCACCTCGACGAGCTGTCCCGGGTCGAGCGCATCCTGCAGGCCGGTTGCGACCAGTTCGGAGGCGAGGCCCGACCCGAGCTCGTCGTCGAACTCGTCGAGCAGGGACGTGTCACCGAGGACCGCATCGACGCCTCGGTGCGTCGACTGCTGCGCGAGAAGTTCGTGCTCGGGCTCTTCGAGCAGCCGTACGTCGACGCGGGCGCCGCGAGCGGCATCGTCGGGCGCGCGGACTTCGTCGCCGCCGGCGAGGCCGCACAGCGCCGCGCCTTCACCGTCCTGACGAACGTGGAGGAGACGCTGCCGGTGCGCTCGCCGCGTCCGCGGTTGTATGTGGAGGGCGTCGATCCCGAGGTCGCCGCAGCGTACGGCGAGGTCGTCGCGGATCCGGCTTCGGCGGACGTCGCCCTCGTGCGCATGCAGACGCCGTACGAACCGCGGCCCGGCGGCTTCGAGGCCATGTTCCACGCCGGATCGCTCGACATCGCGGCCGACGAGGTCGAGCGGTTGCGGGCGCTCGCGCTGGCGGTGCCGACCGTGCTCGACATGCACCTCGACCGACCGGCGATCCTCACCGGGGTGGTGGACGCGGTCGCGGCACTCGTCGCGAGCTTCGGCGGCAGCGACGCGGCGTTCCTCGACGTCGTGTTCGGCCGGGTGCTGCCGGAGGGCCGGCTCCCGTTCGACCTGCCGCGCTCGATGGCGGCCGTCGAGGCGAGTCGGTCCGACGTCCCCTACGACACCGAGGACCCGCTCTTCCGTTTCGGCCACGGCCTCACCTACCCCGCCGGTCCCTGAGCGCCCCTCCCGGTCCCTGCGCGCCCCCGTCCGGTCCCGGAGCACCTCTCCCGGTCCCTGAGCCTGTCGAAGGGCGGTCCGGGTGCACTTCTTCCGGTCCCCGAGCACCTCTTCCGGTCCCTGAGCTTGTCGAAGGGCGGTCCGGGTGTACCCCTTCCGGTCCCGGAGCACCTCTTCCGGTCCCTGAGCTTGTCGAAGGGCGGTCCGGGTGTACCCCTCCCGGTCCCTGAGCTTGTCGAAGGGTGTCAGCGCTCGGAGCCGCGAAGCTCCAGACGCACGTCCAGCGTGTGGGTCACGGGCGGGCCCGCCTCGCCGGCGATCAGTGCCAGGAGGGTCTCCGCCGCCACGCGGCCCATGAGCGCCACGTCCTGCGCCACGACGGACACCGCAGGCGACACGAGCGGTGCCGCCTCGAAGTCGTCGAACCCCACGAGCGGAAGCCGGCGCCCGGCCGTCGCGAACGCCTGCACCGCCCCGATCGCGGCCCGGTTGTTCGCGGCGAACACGGCGTCCACCTCGCCCGACGCCAGGAACCCCGCCACGACCGCCGCAGCGTCCTCGACGGAGTGGGCGCCGTCGGAGACGATCGGCTCGATCGGACCCGTCCCCGCCGCGCCGCCGAGGTCGGCCTCGGCGAGCGCCCGGTGGTAGCCGGCCAGTCGCTCGCGCATCGTGTACAACTCGAGTGAGTCGCCGAGGAAGGCGACCCGTCGTGCGCCCGCGGCGAGCATGGCCGCGGTCGCCCGGGTCGCTCCGCCCGCGTTGTCGGCGAGCACCGTGTGCGCCTCGACCGACTCGAGTGGCCCGGTCGGTCGGTCGACGAGCACCATCGGGACGTGCACGATCGTGCTCGTGGCCCAGGCCGTCGTCGCCTGGCGTGGCGGCACGACGACGAGGCCGTCCACGCGCTGCGCGACGAGCCGGTCGACGAGGAGTCGGTGCCGGTCGGCGTCCTCCTCGGAGCTCGCCGACATCAGCAGGTAGCCGTGTTCCGTGCACACGCGCTCCACCGAGCGTGCCAGCACCGAGTAGTAGGGGTTCGCCAGGTCGCTGATGATGAGTCCGATGACCTTGCTCGACCGTCCGGGCCGGATGCTCGCGGCCGCCAGATTGTGTCGGTAGCCGAGGGCCTCGATCGCGGCGCCGATCCGTTCCGACAGCTCCTGGTTGATGTTCGTCGCGCCGTTCACATACCGTGACACCGTCTTCAGCCCGACCCCGGCCGCCGCGGCGACGTCGTTCATGGTCGGGGGTCGGGAGCTGCGCATGCTCACCATCCTGGCGTATGGGGGGGGGGGGGTCACACGACCGGCTCGCCCGCGCCCGCGGCAGCGAAGAGGCCGCTGAGTCCGGGGCGCAGTCGGGTGATCTCAGCCGCCGCCGGCCGGCGTCCCGCGATCGTCGCAGCGGCACTCGCGCCCGCGAGCTCGGCCGCTTCCGCCGGTGCTGCACCGCGTGACATCGCGAACAGCAGGCCGGCGGTCGACGCGTCCCCGGCGCCGTTGGTCGACACGAACGCGGGTGCGGCGACGGGCGGCGCGACGAGGTCGACGTCGGCCCAGGCCTCGGCGAGCGGTGCGAGCATCCGTCCGCTCAGTCGCAGGCGGTCGACGCCGGCCGCCCGCAGGAGCAGACCGTCCTCGCCGGCCGAGATCGCCACGACGCCGGCACCCCAGGCGAGCAGGAGGTCCGCGAACGCCGCCGCTTGGGCCAGGGGCGATGCGCTGGTCCCGGCCGGGAGACGGCGCGTGCCGAGCGCCGAACGCAGGTCGTCGACGCTCGGACTCACGACGTCGGTCAGCGGCAGGGTGCGCCGGAGGATCGCCTCCCAGTCCAGATGGCCGACGGCGCTCGTGGGGTCGACGACGGCGAGGTCCATCGAGGTGGTGGCGCCGTGTCGGTGGATCCGTTCGAGCAGCTTCGCGAGGGGCGCCGCGTCGTCGGCGACGATTCCCGGGAGCAGCGGGGGATAGCCGAGGTGGACCAGGTCCGCGTCGCCGACGGCCAGGTGCTCGCCGGTGAACACCTCATTCGCGCCCGTGTGGTGCCAGAAGGTCCGGTCGAGGCCGGCGGGCTCGACGACGACGCTGTAGGAGGTCGTGGCCTGGTCGGTGACCTCGAGCGCCGGGTGGAGCCGGTCGTGCGCCGCGATGCGTGAGGCGACGATCGCGCCGAGCTCGTCGTCGCCGACGGTCGCGTGCAGGCGGACCGTACTCCCGAGATCGGCGAGGGCGAGGCCGGTGTTCGCGACGCAGCCACCGAGCGAGATGCGGAGCGGGCCGGTGTCGATGAGGGCGCCCGGATCGATGCGTGCGCTCGCGCTCAGCCCCGGCGACAGGTCGACGCAGATGTGACCGGCGACGACGATCTCGCCCATGGACCCTCCGTTCTTCGCCCCGGGGCTGACCCGACGCAAGCTAGACAACGTTGTCTCAGGCCACTACTGTGACACACCGAGGGACGATTCGGAAACCCTCCCCGTCACGATCAGGAGCCGCCGCAATGTCGCTGTACCGCCTCAATCGTCTCTTCAACGCCCGATCCGGTCGCGCGCTCGACGTCGCCGTCGACCACGGGTTCTTCGGCGAGCGTTCGTTCATCACCGGCATCGAGGACATGGGCGAGGTCGTCCGCACGCTCGTCGCCGCGGGCCCGGACGCCGTCCAGCTGACCCTCGGTCAGGCCCGTCTCCTGCAGCAGGTCCTCGGCAAGGACAAGCCGGCGCTCGTCCTTCGGACGGACGTCGCGAACGTCTACGGCAACCCCCTCGACTCGATCCTCTACAGCCACCACGTGCCGCACGCGATCGAGGAGGCCGTCCGGCTGGACGCCGTCGCCGTGTGCGTCAACCTCATGCAGATCCCGGAGCACCCCGAGGTCCGTGAGGCGAACATCCGCTCGATCATGGCCCTGCGCCGCGAGGCGACCCGGTACGGGATGCCGCTCATGATCGAACCCCTCGTCATGCAGGACAACACGACGGCCGGCGGGTACCAGGTCGACGGCGACATCGAGAAGATCGTCACCCTCGTGCGCCAGGCGGTCGAACTCGGCGCCGACCTCATCAAAGCCGATCCGAGTAGCGACATCACCGAGTACGCGCGCGTCGTGCAGGTCGCCGGAGACGTCCCCGTCCTCGTCCGTGGCGGCGGTCGCGTCGACGACCGGACCCTGCTGGAGCGGACGGTCGCCGTCCTCGACGCCGGGGTCAGCGGCATCGTCTACGGCCGGAACATCATCCAGCACGAGCACCCGGCAGCCATCACCGCGGCACTCATGGCGGTGCTGCACGACGGTGCCGACGCCGATGCCGGCCTCGCGATCCTCGAGGCGGCTCGCGCATGAGCGCCGACCAGGTGACGGCCGACCGGGCGACGGCGGAGCGCGTCAACGTCGCGATCATCGGCGGCGGACTCATGGGGCGCGAGATCGCAGCCGCCATCCAGCGCTGGCCGGCGCTCATCGACCACCCGGTGCGACCGCGACTGACGGCCGTCTGCGACATCAACCCGGCGGCGCTCGACTGGTTCGACGAGATCGACACGGTCGTCACGAAGACCACGGACTACCTTGAGCTGCTCGCCGACCCGTCAGTCGACGTCGTCTACGTGGCCGTGCGTCACGACCTCCACGAGCAGATCTACACGGACGTCATCCGCGCCGGGAAGGGCCTGCTGGCGGAGAAGCCCTTCGGGATCGACGCGGCGGCCGCGCAGTCCGTCCTCGCGGCGATGGCCGAGCACCCGGAGAGTTTCGTCCGGTGTTCGAGTGAGATGCCGTTCTTCCCGGGTGCGCAGCTGGCGATCGACTATGTGCGGTCCGGGGCGCTCGGCACGATCGTCGAGGCGCGCAACAGTTTCCTGCACTCGAGCGACATCGATCGGGGCAAGCAGATCAACTGGAAGCGCCAGACGCGGTTCTGCGGTGAGGCCGGCGTGATGAACGACCTCGGGATGCACACCTGGCACGTGCCGCTGCGGCTCGGCTGGGCACCCGAGAGCGTGTACGGGGTGCTGCAGAACATCGTCACCGAGCGTCCGGGCCCCGACGGTTCGCTGGTGCCGTGCGACACCTGGGACAACGCGGTGCTGCACAGCTGGGCGACCCAGGACGGTGTCCGCTTCCCGCTGACGACCGAGACGAAGCGCATCGATCCCGGGCAGAAGAACACGTGGGAGTTCGAGGCGATCGGTCTCGACGGCGGAGTCCGGTTCAGCACGAAGAACCCGAAGCTCGTCGAGGTGTTCGCGGTGCGGGACATCCCGGGTGGCGGTCGGGAGCAGGTGTGGCAGCAGCTCGACGCGGGCAGCCAGTCGGTGTGGCCGACGGTGACCGGCCCGAACTTCGAGTCCGGGTTCTCCGACACGATCCTCCAGATGTGGGCCGTGTTCCTCGCCGAGCGGCACGGCTCGCTCGGTGACCGGTTCGGGGCGGCGCGCCCCGAGGAGGCAGCGCTCACCCACGACATCTACCGAGCGGCGATCCGCTCCCACGAGGAGGGTCGCGCGATCGCGCTGTGACGTGCGCATCGGCTGGGAGGCCACCCGATCGTCTCCCAGCCGGGAGCGCGCCGTCCGGCCTCTGAGCTTGATCGGTCCCCGCCGACCCGACCGTTCGGTCCTTGCCAGCCCAACCGTTCGGTCCCTGAGCTTGTCGAAGGGTGGGGTCTGTCCGTGTGCCCTTCGACAGGCTCAGGGACCGGGGTCGGAGTCGGTCGTTTCGGACCGGTCGGTCCCTGTCCGCTCACTCGGGCGGTCCTTGCCAGCGCACCCGTTCGGTCCCCGAGCTTGTCGAAGGGCGGGGTCTGTCCGTGTGCCCTTCGACAGGCTCAGGGACCGGGGTCGGAGTCGGTCGTTTCCGAACGGTCGGTCCCTGTCCGCTCACTCGGCCGGTCCTTGCCCGCCCACCCGTTCGGTCCCTGAGCTTGTCGAAGGGTGGGGTCTGCTCGTGTGCCCTTCGACAGGCTCAGGGACCGGGGTCGGAGTCGGTCGTTCCGAACGGTCGGCCCCTGTCCGCTCACTCGGCCGGTCCTTGCCAGCGCACCCGTTCGGTCCCCGAGCTTGTCGAAGGGCGGGGTCTGGTCGCGCGCCCTTCGACATATCGACACGCTCAATGCGGCGCAGCTCAGGGACCGGCCCCCGGGTCTGTTCCAGGTTCCGGATCGCGCCACGCGGTGATCCGCGAGCAGCTGAGGCGCGGGAGGTCGTCGAACCGCCCATCGATCACGGCCTGCTTCTTCGCCCGGCTCCACCCCTGAAGACGTTTCTCGATGAAGAATGCGTCGTCCACGCGGTCGTACTCGGCTGACCAGACGAGTGTGACGGGCAGTCGCTCGCGGGTGTAGGTCGCTCCGAGGCCGTCCATGTGCTCGGCGAGTCGTCGAGCCAGGTCGATGGTGCTGCCGGTGTAGAAGGATCCGTCGGCGCATTTGAGGATGTAGACGTAGGGCATCCGGGAAGCCTCGCAGGACCTCGATCGTGTCGGTTTGCGCTGACGTCCGACGGTGGACGCTCTCGGATCACGCGGAGTTGTGGAGGACCTTCGTTCGCCCCTGCCGCTTCGCCCGTTCGGTTCCTTGCAGTGATCAACCGAGCGGTCCCTGCCGGCGCAACCGTTCGGTCCCTGAGCTTGTCGAAGGGGTGGGGTCTTGCCGGGTGCCCTTCGACAGGCTCAGGGACCGGGGTCGGAGTCGGTCGTTTTGTTCGTCCGTCCGGTCGGTCGCTGCCAGCGCAACCGATCGGCCCCTGAGCTTGTCGAAGGGGTGGGGTCTTGCCGGGTGCCCTTCGACAGGCTCAGGGACCGGGGTTGGAGTCGGTCGTTTTGTTCGCCCGTCCGGTCGGTCGCTGCCAGCCCAACCGATCGGTCCCTGAGCTTGTCGAAGGGTGGGCCACGCGTCCCGTCCGTGGGCGGAGGCCGGTGTCGGCGGGGTGGGGGACACTCGGGAGATGCCCCACAGACGATGCGTACAACCCGGGTGCGACGCCGCGGCATCGGTCGACGCGCCCGTCGCGCTCTGCGAGGATCACCTGGCCCTCGCCGCCGACTGGGCGGAGCGCCGATGGGGCGTGGTCGACGCCCTGCCCTCGCCGTGCATCATGTGCGGCTCGCGGCTCGGCCGGCACTACCCGTCCGCCTGGTTGTGCGCCTCGTGCGAGTGGCGGCACGGGGACGTGCCCGACGACGACCTCGCCCGGCCGCGGATCGACGTCGTCTACTACCTGCGCCATGGCGACCGCGTGAAGATCGGCACCACGACGAATCCACGCCAGCGGTTCGCCGCGATCTGGCACGACGAACTGCTCGCCCTCGAACGAGGCGACCGGCACGTCGAGCGTGCGCGTCACGAACAGTTCGCCCGCGAGCGCCTCGAACGCTCCGAATGGTTCACGGGGTCGCCCCGACTGCTCGCCCACATCGCCTCAGTCGCCCGCGACGTCGACCCCTGGGACCTCTACAGCCGATGGCTCAGCGAGGCCGCGGCACTGCGTGGGCGATAGTCTGCCGCTCCCGAGCCCGTCGAGGGGTGGGAAGCGCTCGCGGGCACGTGTGCGGGCGGGGGGACCCGGATCGTCCAGCGGGGAGGGCTCAGCGCACCGCGGACGCGGCGCGGCAGGAGTCGCGCTCGACGAGGTGCACCGGGAGGACCGTGCTCCGGCGGTACCGCGCGTCGGGGCGGTCGAGGCGATCGATGATCCGTTCCGCCGCGAGTCGGCCGAGGGCCTCCGGGTCCTGCGTGATCACGGACACCGACGGTCGCAGGAGCTCGGCCAGGGGGAAGTCGCCGAACGCGACGAGTGGGAGCGGTTGCTCGGCGAGTGCGGGCAGCAACGCCATCGTGCAGACGGCGTTCGACGAGAACAGGGCCGTCGCCCGCGAGTCGATGGCCGCCAGCGCGCGCGCCGCCCCTTCGCGGGTCGCCGCACCGAGGGCGATGAGCTCCTCGTCGGCGGGCAGCCCGGCTTCAGTGAGTGCCGCTCGGTACCCGCGCAGCCGCTCGGCGGTCGTCGGTAGGGCCAGCTGGTCGCCGACGAAGGCGATCCGGCGGTGGCCGTGCTCGACGAGGTGGGTCGTCGCCGCGAACGCTCCATCGAAGTCGTCCTGCGTGAACGCGTCGGCAGCGAGCCCGCCTGGCGCGCGGTCGACGAACACGAACGGCGTCCGCGACGCCCACGCTGCCAGTGAGCTCTGGTCGTCGCTGATCGGCGCGAGCACCACTCCGGCCAGCTGACGCCGGAGCATCGGCTCGAGGACCGCGCGCTCGCGGTCCGGGTCATCGCCGAGACTCGTCACGAGCGTCGACATGTCGTGATCGCGCGCCGTCCGCTCCACCGCACGCGCGATCTCGGCGAAGAACGGGTCGACGATGTCGGGAACGGCGACCCCGATGACCGACGGGCGGCCCGAGCGGAACGCCGTCGCCAGGGAGTTCGGCACGTAGTCGAGCTCCCGCATGATCGACTCGACCCGTTCTCGGGTCGCCGGGAGGACGTGCGGGTCGTCGTTGAAGACCCGCGAGACCGTCTTCGCGCTCACGCCGGCGGCTGCGGCGATCTGGCGCATCGTGGCCATGCTCGTCCCTCCCGTTCGGTCCTGCCGGTTCGGGTCAGCGCGCGGTGTAGCCGCCGTCGATCGGCAGCGATACGCCCGAGATCATGCCGGCGGCGTCGCTCAGCAGGAAGGTGATCGGGCCGGCGATGTCGTCCTCGGTGGCCCACTTGCCGAGCGGCATCGCCTCGAGGAAGGGGCCTTCGATGTCGGGCCGACCCCAGTACCAGGCGGACATCGGCGTCATCACGACCGTCGGGTTGACGGCGTTCACCCGGATGCCGTACTTCCCGAGTTCCAGGGCGGAGACCCGCGTGATGTTGTCGAGCGCGGCCTTCGACGAGCCGTAGGAGATGTGGCCGGAGAGGGCGACGAGGCTCGCCTGGCTCGAGACGTTCACGATCGCGCCGCCGCGTTCCTGGCGGATCATCTCGCGGGACGCGTACTTGGTGACGAGCAGCGACCCGCGTGCGTTGATACTGATGACCTTGTCGAACACGTCGATGTCGGTCTCCTGCGGGGAGGCGATCTCGCCGCCCCAACCGCCGGAGTTGACGACGCCCCAGATGTCGCGTCCCTCGATCGCGTCGCGGATGCTGTCCTCCGAGGTGAGGTCGAAGGGCAGCGGTTCGGCGCCCGTCTCAGCGGCGATGGCGTCGAGGTGCTCGACGTTGCGACCGGAGGCGATCACCTGCGCGCCCGCTGCGACGAGGTGGCGGACGGTCGCGCCGCCGATACCGCCACTCGCTCCCGTGACGAGGATGGTGCGGCCGTTGAAGTCAGTCATGAGGTGGTCCGATCGACGTGATGAGGCCCGTGCGTCGGTGCACCGGGTCGCGAGCATCATAACCACGGAATGACGGTCATGTCACCCGTGACATGGATTTCTGTGGCCGGTGATGACACCGGTGACATCTGATGTTGACACACGCATCCCCTGGACTTACCGTGAGTCGGGCGACGGCGCGACCGCGACCGGTCGGCTCCCAGGAGAGGTCAGGCATCACGATGAGCGGCACGACGACCACCGCCGGGACCGGCCTCGATGGCTTCGTCGACCTCGACGGCCTCATCGATCACGCCCGTTCGCTCGCCGCCACCGGGTCCCGCCGGATCCTCGGGATCGTCGGGGCACCCGGTGCGGGCAAGTCCACCGTGAGCGACACGATCGCCGCGGCGCTCGGCGACCAGGCCGTGATCGTCGGGATGGACGGCTTCCACCTCGACAACGCCGAGCTCGTCCGCCTCGGGCGGCGCGACCGCAAGGGCGCGCCCGACACCTTCGACGTCGACGGTTACGTCGCACTGCTGTCCCGCCTCGCCCGTGCCGGACGCACCGCCGATGCACCGGGCACACCGATCTACGCACCCCGGTTCGACCGCTCGCTCGAGGCGTCGATCGGCAGTGCCGTCCTCGTCCGACCCGAGGTGCCGCTCGTGATCACGGAGGGCAACTACCTCCTGTTCGACGACCACGGCTGGCAGGGTGTCGCCGCGCATCTCGACGAGTCCTGGTACGTCGACGTGGACGACGAGGTCCGCCGCGACCGACTCATCGCCCGACGCCTCGGTCACGGACACCCGCGCGACGAGGCTGAAGCCTGGGTGCTCGGCGTCGACGAGCCGAACGCCCGCCTGGTCGACGCGACCAAGCAACGTGCCACCCGGATCGTCACCCTCGACGCGTCGACGCCGGTGGAGACCGAATCCACCCACGGCGTCTGACCCACCCAGCAGCCCCAGCACGCTCGACCTGCACCACGCTCGACCTGCATCACCCTCGACCTGCACCACCCGGAACCCGCTCACCGACGAGAAGGCACCACATGACCCAGCTCTCCGACGCCACCCTCACCGCTCTCGACGAGCGGGTGGCCGTCCCCGCCTATGACCGCTCGGCCATCCGACCCGGCATCGTCCACTTCGGGGTCGGCGCCTTCCATCGTGCGCACGGGGCGATGTTCGTCGACCGCGTGCTCGGGCTCCCCGGCGACGAACACGCGTCCTGGGGGCTCGTCGGCGTCGGCACACTGGCCGGTGACGCCGCCATGCGGGACGCGCTCGGCGCTCAGGACCGGCTCTACACGCTCGTGACGACGAGTCCGGACGGCGAGGTCGAGGCACGCGTCGTCGGGTCGATCGTCGAGTACCTGTTCGCTCCCGACGACCCGGAAGCGGTCCTCGCCCGCGTGAGCGATCCGTCGACGCGGATCGTGTCGCTCACGATCACCGAGGGCGGCTACGGGGTGAACGATGCCACCGGGGCTTTCGAGCCGAGCGACGGTGCGACGCTCGCGGACCTCGACGGGCTGCCGGCGGGGGCGCTGCCGCAGAGCCCGCTCGGGTTCATCACGGCGGCCCTCCGTGCCCGACGCGACGCCGGTGCGGTCCCGTTCACGGTCATGTCCTGCGACAACATCCAGGGCAACGGGCACGTCGCCCGGACGGCGATCCTCGCCTTCGCCGAGCGCATCGACCCGGCGCTCGCCGCCTGGATCGGTGCCGAGGTGCGGTTCCCGAACTCGATGGTCGACCGCATCACGCCGGCGACGACGGACGAGCAGCGCGCGTTCGTGTCCGAGCGGTTCGGGATCGACGACCGCTGGCCGGTGCTCTCGGAATCGTTCGAGCAGTGGGTGCTCGAGGACGACTTCTCCGACGGTCGTCCGCCATACGAGCAGGTGGGCGTGCAGCTCGTGGAGGACGTCGAGCCGTATGAGCTGATGAAGCTCCGGTTGCTGAACGCCTCCCACCAGGCGATGAGCTACCTCGGGTTGCTGGCGGGGGAGACGTACGTGCACGATGTCTGCCGCGACGAGCTGTTCTCGCGGTTCCTCCTCGGGTACATGCACGAGGAGGCGCGGCCGACGCTCGCGCCGGTCCCGGGCATCGACATCGACGCGTACTGTGCGGAGCTGATGCGCCGGTTCGGCAGTGAGGCGATCAAGGACACGTTGGCGCGGCAGATCGTCGACGGGTCGGAGCGCATCCCGAAGTTCCTGCTCCCGGTGGTCCGTGAGCAGTTGCTGACCGGCGGCGGGATCGCGCGTTCGGGGCTCGTCCTCGCAGCGTGGAGTCGGTTCATCGAGGGTGTCGGTGACGACGGGCGGGAGCTTGCCCCGGTCGACCGGCGGTTGGCCGAGTTGCAGGCGGCCGTCGCGCAGGAGGCGGAGCGCCCTGGGGCGTTCCTGGACCTGGAGGTCGTGTTCGGCGACCTCGGATCGGACGCGCGGCTGCGCGAGGCGTTCATCGCGGCGCGCGCGCGGCTGGCGGACGTCGGTGCGCGGGTGGCGGTGGAAGAGGTCGTCGCCGCGGGGTGAGTCTGCGGAGGACGGGGCGCGCCTCGTGTGCCCTTCGACAGGCTCAGGGACCGGGGTGTCCGGGTTGTCGAGAACGACGTCGTTCGCCGAGCGTGTCGACGCGTGGTGGTTCCCCGGTTCGGTCCCTGAGCTTGTCGAAGGGTGGGTGTGCCGGTTGTTCGTGTGCCCTTCGACAGGCTCAGGGACCGGGGTGGCGGGGTTGTCGAGGACGGCGTCGTTCACCGGGCTTGTCGACGCGTGGTGGTTCCCGTGTCGGTCGCGGAGCTTGTCGACGCAGCGTGGTTCCCGTTTCGGTCCCTGAGCTTGTCGAAGGGTGGTTCGCGTGTCGGTCCCTGGGCTTGTCGAAGGGCAGGCGTGTGCGGGGGCAGGCGGGTGCCTCGGGTTCAGGCGGCGAGGTGGATGCGTCCGCCTCGGATGGGGGTTTGGTGGCGGTCGATGTCGCTGGGTGGGATGAACCAGGGGACACTGTTTTGGATGGTGATGGTCCAGTGGTCGTCGTGGATGCGGTGGTGGTGGAAGGGGCAGAGGAGTACCCCGTTGTCGAGGTTGGTGGGGCCGCCTTGGGACCACCAGGTGATGTGGTGGGCTTCGGTGAAGGATGGTGGGTGGGTGCAGCCGGTCCAGGCGCAGCCGCCGTCGCGTTCGGCGAGGGCGAGTTTCTGTCCGCGGGTGAACAGGCGGGTGC
>NZ_JABJWX010000004.1:0-401395 GCF_013349365.1 Plantibacter sp. MCCC 1A11337
CGGGCGAGGAGGCGGACCTCCTCGGCGTCCAGAGCAGCACGCCGACGCTGGATCTCCTCGTACTGCTCCGAGAACTCCGCGAGCTGCGCGGCGTATTCGTCGCCGACGAGGGTCGCGGTGATGGTGGTCTCGGTCATGGGACAACTCCACCATGGACCACTGACATTCCAGATGCCGAGTCGCACCGGTTGTGGAAGTCTCCTCGTGTGCCCTTCGACAGGCTCAGGGACCGGGGAAGGGTCGCTCGTGGACCGGGAAAGGGCTGCTCAGAGCCGGAGGGAAATCGGGCGCACCTCCTCCGATCACTGAGCCTGTCGAAGTGCTTACGTGCGCCCTTCGACAAGCTCAGGGACCGGGGAGGGCGCTCAGCGGACCGGGGAGGATGCTTCAGAGGATCGGAGGAGGTTGCTCAGGGACCGGGGGTGCTCCGGACCGGGGAGGGTGCTCAGGGACCCGGGGGAAGTCGCGCAGGCGGCGGGAGAGGTCAAACGAAAGGAGGGCCAGCACCCGATGCTGGCCCTCCGTGACGTTCGTGGGTCAGAGCGGTAACCCGAATACCGCTCTGACCCGCCCCCGAACTCCTGCCCGCTTACCCTAGATGGAGCAGGAGCTGGTGAAGTGGTCTCGATGAGACTCAACTGTCGAGAATGATCATCCCCCATCAGGGGTACCCCCGACAGTCGGCACTATGGAGGACACGAACGGGGGACAGCACCGCGCGCCACGAGGGGCAACCGGTGGTCGTCCGCCCAGGCGGATCAGCCCGTGAACGCGCGCCAGTGTCCGGGGCCCGCGGTGATCCCCGTACGGAGGTTCCGCCTCGTCCGCTCCCACGTCGACGGGACACGGGGCGCCGGGGCGGTGTCGGCGTCGCGCAGCGCCTGTTCGGCGATCGCGACGCTCAGCACCGCGGTCAGCGCAGCCAGTTCCTCGTCTGTGGGCGCACCGCGCACGATCCGCAGATCGATCGACGACGGCTCGGTCGTGCTCGGCTCGGTGCCGGTGCTCACAGCGGGATGTTCCCGTGCTTCTTGGCGGGCAGGCTCGCACGCTTCGTCCGGAGTGCGCGGAGCGCCTTGATGACCGAGACCCGCGTGGCAGCCGGCTCGATGACGCCGTCCAGCTCGCCGCGCTCGGCGGCGAGGAACGGGCTCGCCACGTTGTAGGTGTACTCGTTCGCGAGGCGCGTGCGCACGGCGGCGACGTCCTCGCCGGCCTCCTCGGCCCGCTTGATCTCGCCGCGATACAGGATGTTGACGGCACCCTGCCCGCCCATGACCGCGATCTCGGCCGTGGGCCAGGCGAGGTTGATGTCGGCCCCGAGCTGCTTCGAGCCCATGACGATGTAGGCGCCGCCGTAGGCCTTGCGCAGGATGACGGTCACCAGGGGCACCGTGGCCTCGGCGTAGGCGTAGAGGAGCTTCGCGCCGCGGCGGATGACGCCGGTCCACTCCTGGTCGGTGCCGGGCAGGTAGCCGGGGACGTCGACCAGGGTGAGGATCGGGATGCTGAACGCGTCGCAGAACCGGACGAACCGACTCGCCTTCTCGCCCGCTTCGATGTTGAGCGTCCCGGCCATCTGGGAGGGCTGGTTCGCGATGACACCGACCGACCGTCCCTCGACGCGCGCGAAACCGATGACGATGTTCGGCGCGAAGAGCGGCTGGACCTCGAGGAAGTCCGCGTCGTCGACGACGTGCTCGATGACGGTCTTCACGTCGTAGGGCTGGTTCGGCGAGTCGGGGATGAGGGTGTTGAGTCGGCGGTCCTCGTCCGTCGTCTCCAGCTCCACCTCGACGTCGAAGACCGTGGCCTCGGACAGGTTGTTGTCGGGCAGGAAGCCGACGAGGGTCCGGGCGTAGTCGAGCGCGTCCGGCTCGTCGCTCGCGAGGTAATGGGCGACGCCCGAGCGGGTGTTGTGCGTGTACCCGCCGCCGAGCTCCTCCATGCCGACGTCCTCGCCCGTGACGGTCTTGATGACGTCGGGCCCCGTGACGAACATCTGGCTCGTCTTGTCGACCATGATGACGAAATCGGTGAGTGCGGGGGAGTAGACGGCACCGCCGGCCGCCGGACCCATGATGATGGAGATCTGCGGGATGACCCCGGAGGCCTGCGTGTTGCGTCGGAAGATCTCGCCGTACTTGCCGAGCGCGACGACGCCCTCCTGGATGCGCGCGCCGCCGGAGTCGAGCATGCCGATGATCGGGACGCCCGTCTTCAACGCGAGGTCCATGATCTTGATGATCTTGTCGCCGGCGACCTCGCCGAGCGAACCGCCGAAGATGGTGAAGTCCTGCGAGTACACGGCGACCTGGCGGCCGTGGATGGTGCCGGTGCCGGTGACGACGGCATCGCCGTACGGCCGTGAGCGGTCCATGCCGAAGGCGGTCGTGCGGTGCCGCACGAACTCGTCGAGTTCGACGAAGCTGCCGTGGTCGAGCAGCTGCTCGATGCGCTCCCGCGCGGTGAGCTTGCCCTTCTTGTGCTGCTTCTCGATGGCGGCTTCGCCGCTCGCCGTCACGGCCTCGTGATAGCGATTCTTGAGGTCGGCGAGCTTCCCGGCCGTCGTGTACAGGTCAGGGCCGGAGGTGGTTTCGTCGGTCACGCTTTCACCTTACCCGGTGGTCCCCCGGCCGACCCGTTGACGATCGGGTACAAGCGGCGCGCTGATCCGTTGTCGGCATCGTCCAAGCATGCCGGTGGGCGACGCGGGCACCGACGACGGGCCTCAGTAGGGTTGTGCCATGGATCTGCCCCTCGCCGCCGCCCTCGTCCCACGCCTCGAGATCCTCGCCCACGCCGGCTCCACCAACGACGAACTCGCCCGACGCGTGCGCGAGGACGGCGGCGCCGCGTGGCCGGACCGCGCGGTCGTCGTCACCGACGACCAGCGCGGGGGACGAGGCCGCCTCGGTCGCGTGTGGACGGTGCCACCCGGCACGTCACTCGCCGTCTCGGTCCTGCTCCGGCCGGTCACTCCGTCGGGTGATCCGCTCCCGCTGCAGGCCTACGGCTGGCTCCCGCTCCTCGCGGGTGCGGCGCTCGCGGAGTCGCTCCGGGAGCTCGGGGTGCCCGCCGACGTGAAGTGGCCGAACGACGTGCTCATCGGCGGTCGGAAGGTGTCCGGCATCCTCGCCGAGCTGCTGCCGAGTGGGGACGCGGTGATCCTCGGGACCGGTGTCAACCTCCGTCAGCGTGCCGAGGAACTGCCGACCGACCGGTCCACCTCGCTCGCGCTCGCCGGTCTCGTCGATCCTGACCCGGACACCGTCCTCGTCGGCTACCTGCGCGCGTTCGGCACACTGTACGACGCCTACCTGGCGGCGTCCGGTGACGCCGAGGCCAGCGGGCTCCGAGCTGCGGTCACCGAGCGATGCGTGACGTTGGACAGCTCGGTGCGGGTGGAACTCCCCGGCGGCGACATCCTGACCGGGACGGCCGAGCGGATCGACGCCGACGGGCGGCTCGTCGTCCGACCGACCGACGGTGGTGCGCCGGTCGCGGTGGCGGCCGGCGACGTCACGCACGTGCGCTGAGCGTTCCCGCCTGTTCGGTGAGGGACCGGCGTGCGAGTACCGTCGCGCCGGAGACGGCTGCCGGCATGACCAGCACGGACAGGACCGGCACGAGGAAGAGGACCGCGACCGTCATCCCGAAGCCCAGGGTGCGGGCGCGTCTCCTCGCGAGGGTCCGGCGGCGGTCGCGCAACGACAATCCCCTCGCGTCGAACGCGTAGCCCGTCAGCTCGAGGGCGAGGAACCAACCGCTCACGGCGAGCCCGAGCACCGGGACCACCGTCTGGCCGACCACCGGGACGAAGCCGAGGAGGAAGAGGACGGCCGCCGTCGGGATGGTGAGCATGAGCAGGCCGAGTGCCCGGGTGACACCGGTGAGGAGTCCGCGCCAGGCGGACTCACCCGACTCCGGAGGAGCGTCGCCGAGGGTGCGTTCGACGTCGGCCCAGATCCGCTCGTAGAAGGGGTCGCCGACGAGGAGCGTCGCTGCGGCGTAGGCGTACAGCATCACCACGACGGCGACGGCCACCAATGCCACCGCTGCGGCCACCCGGATGGACGAGCGGTACGGCTCGTCCCAGGTGTCGGCGAACGGTGTCGCCCAGTCGACGATCGTGGCGGCGTTGACGCCGAGGAGGACGAGCAGCGCGATGAACACGACGCCCACGATCGCGGCGGGGACCATGCCGAGCAGCATGCGCTTCGGCGAGGTACCCCAGAGGCGGAACCCGCCGAAGAGGATGCCGATCCCCTCGAGGAACGACCCGACGACGCCGGGGTGCTGCGCCGTCGGTGCGGTGCTGTCGGCCGGTTTCACGCCTTCATGCTAGCCGGGCGGCCGATGCACGCATGCTCGGGATCGCCGACGGGCGGGGTGGGAGCAGGCGGCGGGTTGCCGCGACTGCTAAGAATGGGAGTATGGCTGATCCCGGTATGACGGGGCCGGGCAGGCCGGCTCCTCCCGCGGCGGCGACCGAACGTGTGGTCGCACGCCTGCGTCCGCATGCCCGGCGGCTCCTGCTCCCTGCCCTCCTGCTCATCGCGGTGAGCGGCGCCGGAGCGTACTTCTTCGGCTCGTTCGACCTCGAGTGGCAGAACTGGGCCGTCCTCATCGGCGGCGGGGTGATCGTGCTGGTCGCCTGCGTCCTGCCGTTCATCGCCTGGCTGTCGGTCCGCTACGTGATCACGACCCGGCGACTGATCGTCCGTCGCGGGTTCTTCGTGCGGACGCGCCAGGAGCTCTACCACGCCCGCGGCTACGGCATCACGGTGCACAAGAGCTGGGTGCAGAGCGCCTTCGGGAGCGGCAACGTCCGGGTGACGAGCGGTGGCGAGGTGCCCGTCGTCCTGCGGGACGTGCCCGGTGCGGTCCTCGTCCAGAACGCCCTGCACGAGCTCGTTGCGGAGAACCAGAGCATCGCCGCGCCGTACCCGGCAGCTCCGCCTCCGATGCAGCAGCCACCGGTCCGACGCTGACCGGTGCGGGGCGCGCCCGGCCGGTACGATGTTCGAGTCGGGGCACCCGCCGATCCGCCTCAGGATCCGCCCGTCCCGCCTGCCGAAACGAGACCCGCCGGCCGGTCGCCGGAGAGCTGGAGTGAACCCATGAGCATTCGCGTCGGAGTGATCGGCGGCGGTCAGCTGGCCAGGATGATGGTGCCCGCGGCCGTGAACCTCGGACTCGACATCCGGGTGCTCGCCGAGCAGGAGGGCATGTCCGCCCGGCTCGCCACCGTCGAGGTGGGCGACTACCGCGACGCCGACACGGTGCTCGCCTTCGCCGAGACGGTCGACGTCATCACCTTCGACCACGAGCACGTGCCACAGCAGGTCCTGCGGGCGCTCGTCGATGCCGGTGTCCAGGTACACCCGGGACCGGACGCGCTCGCCGTCGCCCAGGACAAGCTGCTCATGCGCGAACGCCTCACGGAGCTCGGACTGCCGGTGCCCGACTGGGCGCGCGTGCACGATCAGGAGGAGCTCGCCGCCTTCCTCGCCGAGCACGGCGGGAAGGGCGTCGTGAAGACGCCACGTGGTGGCTACGACGGCAAGGGCGTCCGCGTCGTCCACGGACCGAACGAGGTCGACGACTGGTTCACGGCGCTCTCCGAGGACGCCAACGGCGGAGCACTGCTCGTCGAGGAGCTGGTGTCGTTCCGGCGCGAGCTCGCCCAGCTCGTCGCCCGGCGCCCGTCCGGCGAGGTGGTGCCGTGGCGCGTCGTCGAGACCGTCCAACTCGGCGGGGTGTGCAGCGAGGTCATCGCTCCGGCGCCCGGCTCGGCTGGTCGGCTCGCCGACACCGCGGAGGAGATCGCCGTGACCGTCGCGACCGCGCTCGGGGTGACGGGCGTCCTGGCCGTCGAACTCTTCGAGACCGACGACGACCGCCTGCTCATCAACGAACTCGCCATGCGTCCGCACAACAGCGGGCACTGGACGCAGGACGGCAGCGTCACGAGCCAGTTCGAGCAGCACCTGCGGGCCGTCCTCGACCTGCCCCTCGGCTGGACGGGCTGCCACCGCGATTGGACCGTCATGGTGAACGTCCTCGGCGGGCCCGCGGAGGGGACGCTCGACGACCGGTACCCGCAGGTCCTCGGTGCGCACCCGCTGGCGAAGGTGCACAACTACGGCAAGGACCCGCGCCCCGGGCGTAAGGTCGGCCACGTCAACGTCGCCGGCGACGACCTCGACGACGTCGTGTACGAGGCACGGGCCGCCGCGGCGTTGCTCGGAGCCGAGAACGCCTGACCGCCCTTCGACAAGCTCAGGGGCCGGGTGAGGGCCTCAGGGACCGGGTGAGGGCCTCAGGGACCGGGTGAGGGCCTCAGGGATCGGGCGGGGAGCCCAGGGACCGGGCGGGGCGCCCGGGGATCGGTGACCGGTCCCTGAGCCTGTCGAAGGGCCCTGCTCACGAGCCCGCAGCGCCTCAGTACACGTCGCGGATGTAGCGCTTCTCGCGCTTCAGCGTGTGCACGTACTCGGCCGCGGCCTCGGTCGAACGCCCGCCGTGTTCGGCGATGAGCTCATGCAGCGCCTGGTCGACGTCCTTCGCCATCCGTGAGGCGTCACCGCAGACGGCGAAGTGGCCGCCCTCCTCGAGCCAGGCGTAGAGCTCCTTGCCGTTCTCGCGCATCCGGGTCTGGACGTACACCTTCTCGCGCTGGTCGCGGGAGAACGCGAGGTCCAGACGGTCCAACACCCCTCCGGTGAGCAGCTCGCCGAGTTCGTCCTCGTAGATGAAGTCGTGCGCTCGGTGCTGGTCGCCGAAGAACAGCCAGTTCCGACCCGTCGCCCCGCGCTCGCGGCGCTCCTGGAGGAACGAGCGGAACGGCGCGATCCCGGTTCCCGGGCCGACCATGATGAGCGGTGCATCGTCGTCCGAGGGCACCCGGAAGCCCGCGTTCGCGGAGACGAAGATCCCGCTCGTGGCACCCTCCGCGACCCGGTCGGCGAGATGCGTCGACGCGACGCCGCCGTGCAGACGGTCGCCGACCGCGTACCGGACGCTCGCTACGGTGAGGTGCACGCGCCCGTCGGCCGCCAGCGGACTGGACGAGATCGAGTACGCGCGGTGCTGGAGCGGACGCAGCACGTCGAGGAGCGAGGCGGCGTCGAACCGGACCGCGGTGGAGCGCAGGAGGTCGAGGATGTCGCGGTCGCGCAACCAGGAGTCGAGCGTCTCCGCCTGGGCGAGCGCGAGGATCCCCGCCAGCTCCGAGCCCGGCGCGCGGTCGGCGAGCTCGGCCACGAGGTCCTTCGACGGGGTGCGGATCTCGAACCCGTGGGTGAGCCGGTCCGCCAGGGTCGAGCCGTCGACCGACTCGTCCGCGGTCGCGTCCAGTTCGGCGATGATGGCGTCGACGAGCGCCGGGTCGTTGCTCGGCATGACGCCGAGGGCGTCGCCGGCCGCGTATTCGATGCCGCTGTCGCCAAGGTCGAACTCGTAGTGCCGGATCTCCTTCGACGAGGCGGGCCCGGACAGGACGCGGTTGACGGCGAGGGTCGCGCCGTACGGCGTCTTGCGGGTCCACGGTGAACGCGTGCGGCCGGGCTTCTTCGCCGGTTTGGCCGCCGGCGCGGGAGCGGGTGCCGCATCGGCATCCGTCGGGGCGAGGGCGCCGAACAGCGACAGCGCCTGCGTGGTCCACGCCGCGGCGGGCTCCTCGTAGTCGACGTCGCAGTCCACGCGGGCGAGGATGCGTTCCGCGCCGAGCTGCTCCAAGCGCGTGTCGATGAGCTTGCCCGCCTGGCAGAACCCGTCGTATCCGGAGTCGCCGAGCGCGAGCACGGAGAACTTCAGGCCGTCGAGGCGTGGTGCGGTGCTCGCCTGAAGCGTCTCCCAGAACAGTCCGGCGTTGTCGGGCATCTCACCTTCGCCGTACGTGGAGGTGATGACGACGACGTGTCCCATCGTCGGGAGCCGGTCGACCTCGACGTCGTCGAGCCCGATCGTCGTCACCGCCACGCCGTAGCCGGAGGCGGCTCGGCCGAGATCCTCCGCGATGGCCTCCGCGGTGCCCGTCTGCGTCCCGACGAGCACGTGCAGGGCGAGCTGCGGCGTGCGGCCACCTGCGTCGGTGGCGTCGATCGCGCTGGAGCGGACACCGGCCAGGAAACCGGCGAGCCAGACACGCTGCTCGGGGCTGAACGGTGCGTCCGCCGGGATGAACGGGTCGTCGGCGCTGCTGCCGAGCGCGGCGAGCGCCTCGAAGAGCACCGGGCTCGATCCGATCGCCGTCGGTGTCCGTGTCTCGGTCATGATCCCCTCCGGGCCGGGCGCGTTCATCGGCCACCCGCCAGCGTCAGTTCGGCCAGAGCGGCCGATGCAAGGAGTGCTTCGGTGCCACCGGTCGCTGCGGATCGGGCACGGTTCTTGGCGTGCTGGTGCATGATCCACCCCGTGGTGCCCGGGTGGTCGATCGACCGCACGTTCCGCAGCCGCAGGGCCTCCGTGTAGTCGTGGAGTCGCTTCGACGCGATCATGGCGGCGAGCGCCCCGTCGTCGTACCGTTCGAGCAGCTCTCGAGCCGCCCGCTGCACCCGCTGCATGACGAAGAAGTCCTCGGTGAGGATGAGCGTGCGCACGCTCGCCTGCACGAGCGGGTGCGACGGGTCGTCGACGCCTGGTGTGCGGGACAGCGCGACCTCCTGGGCGAGCTTCAGCACCGTGTAGCTCGTGAGGAGTGCGTAGACGTCCTGCGGGTCAGCCGCCGGTTCGCCGAGTCCGGGGGCACGACCGCCGCGGACCGGCCGGCGGTCGCGGTAGTCGAGCTTGAAGGTGCGGAGCTGCTGTGCCGCGAGGGCCGCGCCGAGCTCGTCGAGGAGTTCCTTCCGGCTCTTGGCTGCGAGGATCGCGTCGCTGTCCTGGTAGAGGAGCAGTGCGCGGGGCATGCCGAACACGAACTGGTGCCTCGCCGTGTCCCACTCGGCGAGCAACCGGGAGGCGAGCGGCGAGCCGGTCGCCTCGACGTGCCACTCCAGCAGCAGGAGCACGGCGGCCTCGTGGAACGCCGCCTGCTCGCCCTCGGTGATCGATCCGAGGAGGAGCGAGTCCGCGCTGACCTTGCTCGGCAGTTCGCCCCGCGGGTCGTACTGGTAGACGAAGCCACCGCTCATCCCGTTGCCGAAGCCGATACCGAAGCCGCCGAGGTTCAGCACGGCGCCGTTGGTCATGTACTCGCAGGCGTAGTCGCCGACGCCCTCGACGACCGCGGTGGCGCCCGAGTTGCGGACGGCGAAGCGGTCGCCGGCCTCGCCCTGGACGAAGGTGCGGCCGCCGGTCGCCCCGAAGAGCGCGAAGTTGCCGATGAGGACGTTGCCGCCGTCCTCCGAGCTGCCGCCGCCGGGGGAGAGGATCGCGATGGTGCCACCGGAGGCGCTCTTCCCGACGCCGTCGTTGCAGGTGCCGGTGTGCCGCCAGTGCAGGCCGTCGACGCAGAACGCCGCGTACGACTGCCCCGCGGAGTGTTCGGTGCGGATGGTCACGGTGTCGGCGGCGAGCGAACGGTGGCCGCGGTCGTCGGTGACGACGGACGGGATCGCCGCCGCCTGGGCGTCGTCGAGCTCATGGTTGAGGATGCGCTCGAGGTCGATCGCGAGCTGCCCGCCCACGGAACGCCAGCGGTTGCCGAGGCGGATCCCGCCGTCGGCGTCCTCGGCTCCGAGGTCGAGCGTCGTCCGGCCGTCGTCGAAGAGTCCTGCCCGTACCCGCTCGATGAGGGCGTCGTCGAGCGTGAAGTCCTTCTCCAGGTAGACGGGGTCGGTGACGACGACCTCGGGGACGACCGCGAGCATGGCCCGCAGGTCGAGGTCCGCGACGGCGGCCGGATGGTCGACGAGGTGGAGGAGGTCGGTGCGACCGCGGGCTTCGCGGAGCGAGCGGAGGCCGAGGATGGCGAGCCGCTCGCGGACGTCGTGCGCGATGTTCAGGAGGTACTGCGCGAGCGCGCGCGGGTCGCCGTCGAAGGTCTCCGGGTTGGTCGTGAGACCGGCCGGGCACTTCACGTTGCAGTTCTTCGCCATGACGCACTTGAGCATCATGAGCGCGGTGGTCCCGAACTCGAAGCTGTCGCCGCCGAGCAGGGCGGAGATGACGACGTCGCGACCGGTCTGGTGCGCGCCGGAGCAGCGCAGGGTGACCTTCGACCGCAGACCGTTCGCGCTGAGGGCCTGGTGGACCTCGGCGATGCCGATCTCGGCGCTGCGTCCGGCGTACTTGAGGCTCGTCACGGCGGCTGCGCCGGTCCCTCCGGTGTTGCCGGCCACGTTGATGACGTCGGCACCGGCCTTGGCGACGCCGACGGCGATCGTGCCGATGCCCTCGGAGGAGACGAGCTTGACGACGACGCGGACCCGTGCCGCCTTGCAGTCGTGGATGAGCTGCGCGAGGTCCTCGATCGAGTAGGTGTCGTGGTGCGGTGGCGGCGAGACGAGCTCGATGCCGGGCGTGCCACCCCGGGCGGCGGCGATGTCCACCGTCACCTTGGGAGCCGGGAGCTGACCGCCTTCGCCGGGCTTCGCGCCCTGGCCGATCTTGATCTCGAGCTCCTGGAGCATCGGGTCGGCGAGGTAGCCGGCCCAGACGCCGAAGCGCCCGGAGGCGAACTGCTTGATGCGCGAGCCGCGGATGGTGCCGTAGCGGGACAGGTGCTCGCCGCCCTCGCCACTGTTCGACATCCCGCCGACCATGTTGGTGCCGTGCGCGACCGCCTCGTGCGCGGTCGCCACGAGGGCGCCGTGGCTCATCGCCCCGGATGCGAGGGATCGGGTGATCTCGCTCGCCGGCTGGACGAGGTCGGTCGAGATGCTCTCGGCCCCCTCGACGAGCATCGAGAAGTAGTCGTCGGCGGACCCCGTCGCCTCGACGATGAGGTCGCCACCGGAGATCCAGTGCCCCGTCACCTCGCCGCCGAAGCGGTGGACGTAGTACTCGCCGAGCGCCGAGACCCGGGTGAGGTCGCCCGCGAGCGGTCCCGTGAGCTGCAGCCGGTGCCGACCCTGCTCGGTCCGCGTCGCGCGCAGGCCGCGGACGACGATCGAGGAGTTGCCGACGGGGCCGAGCCGATCGAGCTCGCGCGCGAACTCCTCCGGGGTGGTCAGCCGGGTGATGTCCTCGGGCAGCACGAGCACGTCGCGGAGGGCGGCCGGGCGACGGCGCCGCTCGGTGGTCATCGACTGGACGAAGGAGCGGTAGCCGGGCGTGATGGTGAAGGCGTCGATCTCGTCGTCGTCGAGGGCGTCGAAGGAGGTGTGCTGGTAGGCGTCGTCGTCGATCCCGAACGCGTCCTCGAGGTTCCCGATGGTGTGGAGGCGCAGCGGGTCGTCGCCGAGCGTGCCGCCGTCGCGGTCGACGGCGGTCGTGCCCGCTCGCGGCAGCTGCACGGGCTCCTCAGTGAGGTCGACGAAGCCGCGGACCGCGGTCGTCCCGTAGGAGTGGCCGGCGCCCTCGGCGCGTTCCTTGAACAGGCCGAGGAGCGGGACGTCCGCGTCGCTCGACGTCGTCAGGGCGCGCTGGTGCCAGGCGCTCGCCGTCCGGGCGATCCCGGCGAACCCGACGCCGCCGACGGGGGCGCGGAGGTGCGGGAAGGCGCGCGCGAGCACGGGGTCGCTCGTGTCGAGGTAGTTCGGCTCGAAGAACTCTCCGCCGATGTAGCTCTCGACGGTGCACAAGCCGACCCGACCCATGGTCTTCAGGAGCGACTTCTCGGCGGCGTACGCGAACCGTCGGAACGCGGCTTCCACCTCGTCGGGGTGCTGCTGCTCGGCGCGGAGGCGGACCGCGAGCGGGTGCACCGCCGACGCACCGAAGCCGAGGGCGGAGGCGACGTGGTGCGAGGACGGCAGCTGGCCGCTGTCGACCACGAGCGACACGCGGAGCCGGAGGCCGTCGTCGATGAGTCGCTGGTTGACGGCCGCCACGACGAGGATGAGCGGCAGGGCGGCACCCTCCGCGTGGACGCCGCGGTCGCTGAGGATCGCGATGCCGCCGTTCTCTGCGGCGAACCCGGCGACCTCCGCGGCCACGCGCTCGACGGCGGCCTCGAGCGCGTCGGCGTTCGCCTGCGCGTCCACCTCGGGCCGGTAGAGGATGTCGAACCACGCGACCGGCGACTCGTGCTGAGCGCTGAGGCGCCGCAGTTCGTCCTCGCTGACGATGGGGGATCGGAGGACGAGCTGCTTCGTGCCGACCGTGCCGCTACCGGGCTTCGGACCGAGCGCGACCCGCAGGGTCATGCCGTCAGCCTCACGGATGCTGTCGAGCGGCGGGTTGGTCACCTGGGCGAAGCGCTGGGAGAAGTACTTCGCCAGGCCGCCCTCCTGGTCGGACAGGGCGTTGATGGCGTTGCCGTAGCCCATCGCCGAGATCCGCTCCTTGCCAGAGGCGAGCATCGGGTCCGTCATGAACCGGAAGCTCTCCTGGTTGAGGGAGTAGGCGACGTAGCGCTGCACCTGGCTCAGCCCACCGCGGTAGGCGAACGCGTCGTCCGCCGAGGCCGTCGGTGCGGACACCGGGACGCCCCGGTCCTCGAGCGCGTCGAGGTCGGTGGCCGATGCGGCGAGCATCGCCGGGTAGTCCTTGCGTGCCGCGAGGAGCTCGAGCGCCTCGCCCGTTCGGAGGCGCGTGCCCGTGCGGTGGTCGTAGGCGAGCATGCCGCCGGCCTCGATGCGACCGCGGTGGACCACCTCGTCGTCCGGGAACGGCAGCTGCCCCGCCTCGGAGGTGACGCAGAGGTAGTCTGCCGTCTCGACGCTGCGCAGCGGGCGCAGGCCGAGGCGGTCGAGCCGGGCGCCGACGGTCGTGCCGTCGTTGAAGATGAGGGCGGCCGGGCCGTCGTTCTTCTCCTCGACGAGCGAGAAGTACTCGAGCATCGCCCGAACCTCGCGGCTCAGCGTGCGATCGTTCTCCCAGGCCGGGGGCATGACCGATACGACCGCCTCGAGCAGTTCGAGGCCGTCCTCGACGACGCGGCTGTGCAGCGTCTGGTCGAGGCGCGAGCTGTCCGACTGGCCCCTGGCCCGGATGATCTTCCGGCCCCGCGATGCCGCCAGCGCCGTCTCGGACAGACGGTTCTTGCGGTCGGTGTTGAGCTCGCCGTTGTGCGCCATGAGGCGGAAGGGCTGCGCCATCGACGGGTGGGGAGCGGTGTTCGTCGAGAACCTGGTGTGGAAGGCGAGGGTCCTCACCCGGTGCAGGGGGTCGGCCAGGTCGGCGAAGTAGGGGATGACCTCGCCGGAGTTGAGGCGTCCCTTGAGGACCTGGGTGCGCGTGCTGAGCGACAGCGGGTACAGGCCGTCGAGGGTGAGGTCCGTGTAGGCGGTGGCCTCGATCGCGAGCAGGGCCGCGTGCGCGCGCCGGTCGAGGTCCTCCGTGGAGGCGTCGTCCGACGGCTCGAAGATCCACTGCCGGATCGGCAGCTGGTACTGCACCGCCTTCGGGCGCAGGACGGCGTCGACCGTCGGCACGGCACGCGCGAGCAGCACGGTGAAGCCGGCCTCGACGAGCGAGCGTTCGATGAGCGCCTCGGCGTCGCCGATCCGACCGTGGTCGACCGGGAGGAAGACGTTCGCGACGCCGAACCGCCCGGCGACGAGCGGCTTGCCGACGAGGGAGCTGAAGAAGTCGACCGAGAGGTCGATCTGCACGCCCGCTCCGTCGCCGACACCCTCGGAGGACATGCCGCCGCGGTGGGGGATGGCGCACAGGGCGGTGTCGCCGAGGGCGATGACGTCGTGGCTCTGCACGCCGTCCTTACGGGTGATGAAGCCGACGCCGCAGTCGCTCTTGTCGGTCTGGCGATCGACGAGGTCGGGCAGGGGCGATGGTGCTGCGGTGCGCGGGCGCGGTGGAACGGAAGACGAGATCACGACGGGGTACCCCTCGGAATGCGGGCGCTGGACGGCCCGGAGACGGTGAGATGACGGGACCGGATCTACGTCGCTGGAGGCTGGGTCCGTGTCGACGCGGGCGCTGGGTGCGGCGGCCGTCGTCTGCATGAATGGAGGTGTTCCGATCCTAACCGGGCCGTCCCGCCCACTCAACCGTAACGAGCCGAACCCGGCCGATCGGCGTAGGCTGGGTGTTTCCGGTACGTATGGGACACGCCGTGAGCGCTCCGGCGGCTCCCGTCGACGGCCCATCGCGCAGCGCCCGGATGCGCTGCGGGGCGGCTCACGAGCCGGCCCGTGGTGGATCGGATCGCGACCGGACGACCGATGTGCAGCCAGCTGCATGTTTTTCGGACCAGAATGGTGAGATGACGACAGAGCACACGGCTGCGACCGGTCGCGGCTTCGCGCACGCCAAAGCGATCCTGCTGGGCGAGCACGCCGTCGTCTACGGTTCTCCAGCCGTCGCCCTGCCCATCCCGTCGCTCCGGGTCGAGGCGACCGCCCGGCGCATCGACGGGGCCTCTGTCCTCGACACCGAGATCTCGCTCGGCCCGCTTGACGCCTCCGATCCGCTCGGGACCACCGTCCTCGAGACCCTCGCGCACGTCGGTGCGGCCCCGGCCGGCGTCGAGGTCGTCGTCCGCGGGACGCTCCCGATCGGACGGGGCCTCGGTTCGAGCGCCGCAGCGGCCAACGCGATCGTGGACGCCGTCGCCGACCTCCACGGTGTGGCGCTCGACGACGCCGACCGGTTCGAGCTCGTGCAGCGCGGCGAACGCGTCGCCCACGGGACGCCCAGCGGCCTCGACGCCCGGGCCACGAGCGCCTCGACACCCATCCTCTTCACCGCCGGCCGGGTCGAGCATCCGCCGATCCGCTTCGGCGGCAGCTTCGTCGTGGCCGACACCGGTGCGCGCGGGTCGACCCGGAAGGCGGTCGCCGACGTCCGCAC
Source organism: Plantibacter sp. MCCC 1A11337 (assembly GCF_013349365.1). NCBI lineage: Bacteria > Bacillati > Actinomycetota > Actinomycetes > Micrococcales > Microbacteriaceae > Plantibacter > Plantibacter sp. MCCC 1A11337. The sequence goes on from NZ_JABJWX010000004.1 coordinate 14,863, forward strand.
CTTCGTCGAGCTGCACCCCGAGCGCGGCCGGACGCTCCTGGCCGAGCTCGAACGCGGGACCCTGGCGGGCGTCTCAGACCTCGCCGCGGACCGCCGCGACGACCTCGGGACCCGCATGAACACGGCGCAGGTCGTCCTCGACGAACTCGGCGCCGGCCACCCCGCCATCACCGCGCTCATCGAGGTCGCCACGGCGAACGGCGCCCTCGGCGCGAAGCTCACGGGCGGCGGGCAGGGTGGATGCATCATCACCCTCGCCGCGGACCCCGCGTCAGCCCGACGCATCTCGCAAGCCCTCCTCGAGGCCGGAGCACTCGGCACCTGGACGATCGACGCGGAGGACTACGCGTGACCCTGACCCCGCAACAGCACGCCGAGACCGCGTCGGCCGACGGCGCCGCGACCGCGCTGGCCAACCCCAACATCGCCCTCGTCAAGTACTGGGGCAAGCGGGACGAGGCGCTCATCCTCCCGTGGACCGGAAGCCTCTCACTGACCCTCGACGCGGCGCCCACGACGACGACGGTGCGACTGACGGACGCAGCCGACGACGTCGTGCTCCTCGGCGGACGAGCCCTCGAGGGCACCGCCCGCTCCCGCGTCACACGCTTCATCGACCTCGTGCGCGCGCTCGCCGACCGAGACGAGCGCGTCACCGTCGACTCCCACAACGAGATCCCCACGGGCGCCGGCCTCGCCTCCTCGGCCTCCGGCTTCGCTGCACTGGCGCTCGCCGCATCGACCGCGTTCGGACTCGACCTCGATCGCCGTGCCCTCTCCCGGCTGGCGCGCCGTGGCTCGGGATCGGCCTCCCGCTCGATCTTCGACGGGATCGCCGTCTGGCACGCCGGGCACGACGACGAGAGCTCCTTCGCCGAGGCGGTGCCCGCGCGCGGACTCGAGCTCGGCATGGTCCTCACCGTCCTCGACGCCCGGGCCAAGTCGGTCTCCAGTCGCGACGGCATGCGGCGCACGGTCGACACCTCCCCGTACTACCCCGCCTGGGTCGAACGCACCCCCGTCGAACTCGAGGAGATGCTCGCCGCGATCGCCCGCGCCGACTTCACCGCGGTGGGCACGATCGCGGAGCGGAACGCGATGCGGATGCACGCCACGATGCTCGGCGCCGAGCCGCCGGTCAGGTATTGGGGACCGGCGAGCGTGGAACTGCTCGATCTCGTCGCAAACCTCCGAGGCGACGGCCTCGAATGCTATGCGACGATGGACGCCGGCCCGAACGTGAAGATCCTGTGTCGAGCCGACGCGGTCGACGAGCTCGCGACTCGGATCCTCGAGGCGCAGCCCGACATCGGCGTCATCCCCGCCAGAGCCGGACGGGGCGCGAGGCTCATCACCTCGGAGCCCGGCGGATCGGCGGGCGAGCAGACAACGGAAGGAGCGCGATGATCGAGATCAAGGCGCCCGGCAAGCTCTTCGTGGCCGGCGAGTACGCCGTCGTCGAACCAGGGCACCCCTCCATCCTCGTCGCGGTCGACCGGTGTGTCACCGTCCGACTCGAAGCGAGCGAGCACGAGGGCCGCATCTTCTCCGACCAGTACGGCCGAGCGCCCATCATCTGGCGTCGCAACCGCAACGGGGTCGTCGTCGAGCACGAGGAACGCCCGCTCGACCACGTCCTCTCCGCCGTGAGCACGATGGAGACCCTCGTCGCCGAGCTCGGCGTGGCGCAGCGGTTCTCCGCGCTGTCCATCACCAGTGAGCTCGACGACGCGAGCGGCAGGAAGTTCGGCCTCGGCTCGAGTGCCGCCGTGACGACCGCCACCATCCGCGCCCTCGACGAGTTCTACCAGCTCGACCTCACCCGGACGCAGATGCTCAAGCTCGCGATCCTCGCCACCATCGACGTCGCGCCGGCAGCCTCCGGCGGCGACCTCGCGGCGAGCATGTTCGGCGGCTGGCTCCGCTACACCTCACCCGATCGGGCTCGGCTGCGCGAGGTGCGCCACCGAGAAGGGGTGCTCGCCGCCCTCCGCGACCCCTGGGCCGAGCTGGGACTCGAGCGACTGTCGCCGCCGACCTCGCTCCGGCTCCTCGTCGGCTGGACCGGCGAGCCCGCCTCGACCACGCGTCTCGTCGACGAACTGCAGTCCCGCAAATGGGCGGAGACCGCCCACTACACCTCGTTCCTCGCGGCCAGTCGCGCCGCCGTCGACGCCCTCACGATCGGCTTGAACGACGAGGACCCGGCCCTCGTGCTCGGTGCCGTCCGCTCCGCGCGCGCGACGCTCGCCGGTCTCGGACGCGACGCCGGTGTCGACATCGAGACCGCCGCGCTTGCTCAGCTCTGCGACGCCGCCGAGCGTCTCGGCGGGGCGGCCAAGTCGTCCGGTGCCGGTGGTGGCGACTGCGGGATCGCGTTCATCGGCCAGTCCGTCTCCACCGCCGCCCTCGAAGACGACTGGTCGGCGCACGGCATCGAGCGGCTCCCGCTCACGGTGCATCCGCCGACCGGACTCATCGACGCCGCCCACAGCCCGTGGGGGCCGTCGGAGATCAGCCGTACCGACGACGACGCGGTCGAATCCATCAGATCCACCTACGCTCGTGCTTTCGCCGAGCAGCACGACGTCCTCCGGGGCGGAACGGAACACCACGCATGAGCAACGAACCCGACGGCGTCGCACCGGTCCCACTCAAGTGGATCGGTCCGCTCCACCTGAGCGGCAACGTCATGGAGGGCGAGCAGGAGGTCCCGCTCGCCACCTACGAGAGCCCGCTCTGGCCGTCGGTCCGTCGGGGCGCCCGCATCTCCTCCATGGTCCCCGGCGGCATCCGCGCGACGCTCGTCGACGAGCGGATGAGCCGCTCCGTCCTGTTCGAGGTCGACTCCGCCGGCGACGCCCTGCAGGCGCTCCGCGAGATCGAGCGCAGCCTCCCCGAGCTGCAGGCCGTCGTCGCACAGTCGAGCCACTTCGCAGAACTCATCGAGATCAACTCGCAGATCGCCGGCAACCTGCTCTTCCTGCGCCTCGAGTTCCGCACGGGTGACGCGTCCGGGCACAACATGGTCACGCTCGCGGCGGACCGTCTCATGCCGTACATCATGGAGCGTTGGCCGATGCTCCGGTACGGCTCGATCTCCGGCAACTTCTGCTCTGACAAGAAGGCGACCGCGGTCAACGGCATCCTGGGTCGTGGCAAGAACGTCGTCACCGAGATGACGATCCCGCGGGCGATCGTCGAGCGGTTCCTGCACACGACGCCCGAGCAGATCGTGCAGCTGAACGTGCGCAAGAACCTCGTCGGGACGATCCTCGCCGGTGGCCTGCGTAGCGCGAACGCCCATTACGCCAACATGTTGCTCGCGTTCTACCTGGCGACCGGCCAGGACGCCGCGAACATCGTCGAGGGCTCGCAGGGCGTCACGCACGCCGAGGTCCACGACGGCGACCTCTACTTCTCCTGCACCCTGCCGAACCTCATCGTCGGCACGGTCGGCAACGGCAAGGGGCTCGGCTTCGTCGAGGAGAACCTCACCCGCCTCGGGTGCCGAGAGGACCGTGAACCCGGCGCCAACGCCCGGCGACTCGCCGTCCTGTGTGCTGCCGCCGTCTGGTGCGGCGAACTGTCACTCCTCGCCGCGCAGACCAACCCCGGTGAGCTCATGGCCGCCCACCTGAAGCTCGAACGCAGCGCGCAGACCGCGGCCGGCGCGCCCGCCTGACCCTCCCACCGCACCGGGGGACCGGTGCATCGTCGACGCTCGAACGGAGCACCCCGCACGTGAACACCAACCAGACCACCAGCCCCGCCGTCGGCATCGACGACATCGCCTTCGCGACCGGTGCGAACCGCATCGACCTCGCCGAGCTCGCGGGGCGCTTCGGCGTCGAGCCCGCCAAGTACTACGTCGGTCTCGGCCAGAGCGAGATGAGCGTCCCGGCCGCCGACGAGGACATCGTGACGATGGCCGCCGCAGCCGCAGCGCCGATCATCGAACGGCACGGCAGCGACCGGCTCCGGACCGTCCTGTTCGCCACCGAGTCCGGGATCGACCAGTCGAAGTCCGCGGGCGTCTATGTGCACCGGCTGCTCGGCCTGCCGCAGGCGGTCCGCGTGGTCGAGCTCAAGCAGGCCTGCTACTCGGCCACCGCAGCGCTGCAGTTCGCGGCTGCACTCGTGGCACGGAACCCCGAGGAGACCGTGCTCGTCATCGCGAGCGACGTCGCGCGGTACGAACTGCACTCCAACGCCGAGCCGACGCAGGGCGCCGGGGCCGTCGCCATGCTCGTTGCCGCAGATCCGGCCATCCTCGAGCTCGAGACCGCGACCGGCGTCTACACGCAGGACGTCATGGACTTCTGGCGCCCGAACCACAGTGCGACGGCGATCGTCGACGGCAAGCTGTCCATCTCCGCCTACCAGGACGCCATCGAGGGGGCCTGGGCGGACTACCGGTCACGCGGCGGAGCGGACTTCTCCGAGGTCGACCACTTCTGCTACCACCAGCCGTTCACGAAGATGGCGATCAAGGCGCACCGGCACCTGGCCAAGTCGCTCGGCGCAGGGCGCACCCAGGAGGAGTTGGACGCACAGATCGAGCCGACGACCGGGTACAACCGCCGGATCGGGAACAGCTACACGGCCTCCGTGTACCTCGCGCTGCTCGCGCTGCTCGACGGTGACGACGACCTCACCGGTCGGCGCATCGCGTTCCTCAGCTACGGATCGGGTGCGGTCGCGGAGTGTTTCAGCGGCATCGTGCGTCCGGGCTACCGCTCGGCTCTGCGGAGCGACCTGAACCGTGCGCAGCTCGATGCGCGGACGGTCGTCGACGACGCCCGCTACCTGCAGCTCCTCGAGGACGCGGCGTCGGCCGACGTCCACGACTCCGACCGTCCGCGCGAGACGGGTGCGCCGTTCCGTTTCGCGGGCGTCGTCGGCGACCGCCGGCAGTACGAGCGCACCTCCGCCTGACCGCTCCCGCGCCCCGGCTGTCTTGGGTGGTCGCCAGCGCGGTGCGCTGACGTCACCGCGGGTCGGGGACGTGAGCGCGGGTCTCCAGAGGGGCGCGCTCACGCGTGTGCCCCGCGGTCGTGCCGGTTCCCCCACGCTCGCGTCAGCGCCCCGCGCCGACGCCGGGTTCGACACGCTCGCGTCAGCGCACCGCGCTGGCACTCCACCAGATCAGGGGCTGGTCACCCCCGGGCGGTGGCGGCTCGGATGCGGTCGACGAGGAACGGGCCCAGGGTCCGCGACCAGGTGGCCGTGATGTGGTGCAGATCGCGATAGACGAGCACGTTCCCGACGGCGAGCGGGCAGGTCCCTGCGGCGCAGTACAGCTCGCCGAGATCCACGACCGGCACGGCGCCGTCGGTCATCGCCGCCGTAGCGGTGTTCAGGTCGAACGTCGGGTACGCCTCGGCCACGGGGAAGGCGCACGCCCCTGCGATGAGCTCGGCGGCGCTCGCGCGGTCGACGCAGGCCGCGGCTTCGGTCGGCACGCGGGGATTGTCCCGCAGCACCACGATCGACGTCCCCTGCTCGAGCACCGGTGTCCATGCGGCGAGCGTCGCGCCTCGGATCGCGGCCTGTTCGGCCACCGAGGTCTCGTCCGGACTCTTGGAGGTCACCAGGATGATGTCGTACGGCCGCCCACCCGTGAACGCCTCCTGCATGAGCGTCCGCCGGGCGTCGCAGGCCGCCGAGTCGTCGGGTCCCGGTGCCCGCCACTCGCAGCCCTTGCCGACGTACACGTCGAGCCGCCAGTTGCGTGCCTCGAGCTGGTCGACGAGGCCTGGGATGAGCATCGTGGCGTGCGAGTTCCCGGAGAGCGCGACCCGCGTGGCGTCCGGGCGATCCGAACCGAAGGTGCAGCCGGGGAAGTCCGGCGCGTCGGCGGCTGCGGAACACCGGAAGGTGTCGCCCGTGTCCTCGGTCCGCACCGACAGCGGCGGCAGGAGTTCATCCGCCAACGCCGGATTGGTGCAGCCCGACACGGCCGCATCGGCACCGAAACACGGCTCACCGTCTGCGACGTAGGCGTCCACGGTGCTCGCGAGGGTGCGTTCCTCGGCGGCGACGGTCAGCAACCCCGCCGTCGGGATGCAGAGCACGAGTGCGGTCGCCGCGCCGGCCGACAGGACGGTCCGTGCGGGGCGGGCGTGCGCGAGGACGGGGGCTCGTCGGACGGGGTCCTCGACGAACCGTTTCGTCAGCGCGGCGAGGACCACGGCGACGACCAGGAGAGCGGCCGCGATCGCCCGACCGAGCGGGTCGTCGAGCGCGAGGGGCACGCCGAGTACCCACGGTGCGACCACGATGAGCGGCCAGTGCCACAGGTACAGCGAGTAGGAGAGATCGCCGAGCAGGAGCGACGCACGCGTCCGCGCGAGGGTCGTCACGGACCACCGGTGGGTCGACGACCCACCGACGATCACGAGGAGCGTCCCGAGCACCGGGAGGGCGGCGGCGATCCCGGGGAACGCCGTCCGCTCGGTGAAGGCGACCAGCGCGACCGCCAGGAGGACGACGCCGAGGACACCGGAGGCCGTCCGCCAACGGGTGCGGTGCACGACCACGACCGGCCCGAGCAGCGCGAGGAGACCGCCGGCCGCGAACTCCCAGGCACGGGTCGGCGTGGCGAAGTACGCCGGTGCCGGGTCCGCCGCCGTGTACAGGATCGAGCACAGGAGTGAGGTGGCACCGATGATCCCGAGCGCCACACCGAGGGTGCGGCGGAGGTCCAACGCTCGCCGCCGGGTGAGCCACACGCACAGCACGACGACGAGCGGCCAGCCGAGGTAGAACTGTTCTTCGACGGAGAGCGACCAGAAGTGCTGGACCGGTGACGCGGCGCTGCCCTGTGCGAGATAGTCCACCGAGCTCCCGGCCAGGAACCAGTTCTCCCAGGAGGTCGCGCTCGCCACGGTCTCGGTGAAGAACTGCGTCCAGGCGCTCGGTGGAGCCAGCCGCCAGATGAGGACGGCGGTCACGGCGAGCACGAGCAGGGCGGCCGGCAGGAGCCGCCGGATCCGGCGGGCCCAGAACGCCTGGAGATCGACGCGTCCCGTCGCATCGGCCTGGCGCGCGAGGTGGCTCGTGATCAGATACCCGCTGACGACGAAGAACACGTCGACGCCGACGTAGCCGCCGGGCAGGAGGGTCGACGACAGATGGAAGACCACGACGGACAGGACGGCGATCGCGCGGAGCAGCTGGATGTCGGGCTGCGTGCGCGGAACCGCTCCGAGGAGGGGGGACGCGCCGGTCCGCTCCTGCACCAGCCTCACGCGATCTCCTCCGCCGTCCGGGTCGACGGACGGCGGGCTCAGCGTAGGGAACGCCGGTGACGCACTCGTGGACGGCAGATGACCGGTTCGCTTCGGCTTCAGGTGTTCACGACGGACGACCGACGATCGGGTCAGCCGACGTTCGCGCCGAAGAGCAGGCCGAGCACGTAGGTCGCCGCGGCCGCCCCGTATCCGATCGCGAGTTGCCGCAGTGCCCGGCGGAGTGGTGGACCGCCGGAGAGGAGCCCGACGACGGCGCCGGTTCCGAGCAGGGCCACCCCGACCAGGAGTGCGGCGACGAGCAGTGCGGCGACACCCTGCAGCCCGAACAGGTAGGGCAGGACCGGGATGACGGCGCCCGATGCGAAGAAGCAGAAGCTCGAGAGTGCAGCTCCGAGCCCGGTCCCGATGGCCTCGTGATCCAGCGCGGCACGGGCCTCGCGCTCGTAGGTCCCGGCACCGACGCGGGCCAGGACATCCGCGGCGTGGGCCTCGGCCTCCCCGACGTCCATTCCGCGTGCGCGATACACGAGGGCGAGTTCGTTCGCGTCGACGTCGAGGTGGGGGAGGGCGTCGTCGGCCGCCGGGTTGGGGCTGGACGCCTCGAGCAGTTCCCGCTGCGACCGGACCGAGACGTACTCGCCGGCTCCCATCGACAGCGCGCCCGCCAGGAGGCCCGCGAGCCCGGCGGCGAGGACGACGCCGTTGCCGACGCCGGTGGCGCTCATGCCGATGACGAGTGCGAGGTTCGAGACGAGTCCGTCGTTCGCTCCGAACACGGCCGCCCGGAAGGTTCCGGACAGTCGGTTGCGTCCACGGGCGGCCAGGCCCCGGACGACTTCCTCGTGGATCTGCTCGTCGGCGGCCATCCGCTCGGTGGCCGCGCGTTCGGTCGCGTAGGGCGAGCGTGACTCGGCACGCTGGACGAGCGCCAGGACGAAGACGGATCCGAACCGCCTCGCGAGCCAGCCGAGCAGCCGGGTCCGCAGGTCACCGCGTTGCGGCTTGCCGACGTCGTCGCCGAGCAGGGCGATCCAGTGCGACTCGTGGCGTTTCTCGGCCTCGGCGAGCGCGAGCAGGATGTCGCGCTCCTCACCGCTCCGCCGACCGGCGAGGTCTCGGTAGACGGCGGCCTCGGCGCGTTCGTCGGCGAGGTATCCGCGCCACCGCCGCAGCTCGCGCTGGCTCGGTGGCTCAGGGCGTGCTGCGGATCCGTCCGCGGTCGACGTGCTCATCCGCCGATTCTCCCAGACACCGGTCGATCGGGGCGCTGCGCGGTCCGGAGGCGTCCTCGGACCGGGGCCGCCTCGGCGAGGGCTTGTCCGCCACCTGCGGTGCGTCATGAGCTGATCTTCAGCCGCCGCGATCTACGATGGTGCTCATGCCCGAGAACTCCGCCCCGTCCCTTGACGCCCCGCCGCTCGTCGGCGTCGTGATGGGCTCGGACTCCGACTGGAACGTCATGAGCGATGCGGCGCAGGTGCTCCGCGACTTCGGCGTGCCGTTCGAGGTCGAGGTGCTGTCGGCCCACCGCACGCCCGAGAAGATGATCGCCTACGGCAAGGCCGCCCATGGCCGTGGCGTGAAGGTCGTCATCGCCGGAGCCGGCGGCGCGGCGCACCTTCCTGGGATGCTCGCCTCCGTGACGACCCTGCCGGTCGTCGGCGTCCCGGTGCCGCTCTCCCGCCTCGACGGTCTCGACTCGCTCCTGTCGATCGTGCAGATGCCCGCGGGGGTGCCGGTCGCGACCGTGTCCATCGGCGGCGCGAAGAACGCCGCACTGATCGCCGTCAAGATCCTCGCCACGGCCGACGACGCCCTGCACCAGGCGCTCGTCGCCTACGCCGAAGCCCTCGCCGACTCGGTCGAGGAGAAGAACCGGAACCTCAAAGCGCAGCTATGACGAGTGCAGCCACCGCCGCGAAGCCGATGCGGTATCCCGACACCCGTTCACGCGAGGTGATGACGAAGCGTGCCTGGTGGCTCGTCGTCCTCAACCTCCTGATCCCCGGCTCTGCACAGGTGCTCGCCGGGAACCGGAAGCTCGGCCGGTTCGGCCTCGGGTTCACCCTCTTCCTGTGGCTGCTCGTCGTCGTCGGCATCGCCACGATGTTCCTCGCCCGCGAGGTGCTCTTCACCCTCGCGACGAACCCGATCGCGCTGACCGTCGCCCAGGTCCTCCTCGTCGCCTACGCGATCCTGTGGGTCGTGCTGACGCTCGACACGCTGCGGCTCGTCCGCCTCGTGAAGGCCTCACCGAACGCCAGGCTCGGCGTCGCACTGTTCACGACCCTCGCCATGGTCCTGGTCGCCGGTGGCGCCGGGTACGGGGCCGTCGTCGCCGGTGCCACGCGCGGCTCGATCTCCTCCATCTTCGGCAACACGGGTCCCTCGGAGCCGCCGGTCGACGGCTACTACAACATCCTGCTGCTCGGTGGTGACGCCGGCCCCGACCGCGACGGCATGCGGCCGGACAGCATGTCGGTCGTCAGCATCAACGCCGAGACCGGGCAGGCGACGACGATGTCCATGCCGCGCGACCTCGTCGACGTCCCGTTCCCCGCGGGCAGCGAGATGGCGTCCCTGTACCCGGACGGCTACGACGACTCCTGCGATGTCGACGTCTGTCAGCTCAACTCGATCTACACCGAGATCGAGCTGAAGAACCCCGAACTGTTCCCCAAGGCGACGTCCGAGGCGAGTGAGCCCGGTATCGAGGCGATGAAGCAGGCCGCAGAGGGCATCACCGGGCTGCACATCCAGTGGTACGTCCTCATCGACATGTACGGCTTCGCAACGCTGATCGACACGCTCGGTGGAGTCGACATCGACGTCAAGGAGCGGCTCCCGATGGACGGCGACGCCGACCTCGAGAACGTCACGGCGTGGATCGAGCCCGGTCAGCAGCACATGGACGGCTGGACGGCGCTCATGTACGCCAGGTCGCGGCACTCGACGAGCGACTACGACCGCATGGAGCGCCAGCACATCCTGCAGACGGCGATGCTCAAACAGTTCAACCCGGCGAACGTCCTGGCGCGCTTCCAGGACGTGGCAGCCGCGGGCGGCGACGTCGTCAAGACCGATGTGCCGCAGGGCATGCTCGGCTACTTCGTGAACCTCGCGCTCAAGACGCGCGAGCTGCCGATCAACTCCCTGCAGTTCGTCCCGCCGACGATCGATCCGGAAGAGCCCGACTACACGCTCATCCACCAGATGGTGCAGGATCAGCTGTTCCCGCCGTCGCCGAGCCCGGAGCCCGACGCCGGCTGAGCCCGGTCCCTGAGGCGGCTTCCCGGTCCCTGAGACGACTTCCCGGTCCCTGAGCCTGTCGAAGGGCGGTCCCTGCGCCACTTTATCGGTCCCTGAGCCTGTCGAAGGGCTCAGCGCACGGTCGCGATGATCTCACCGTGCGGGACGGCGAACCATCCGTCGTCCGCGCCGACCCAGTCCCGCCACGCTGTCGAGATCAGCGCGAGGTCGGCGTCGTCCGCGATCCCGGTCTCGAGCGCCTGGGTGGCGAAACTGGAGGTTCGCGCCCGCTCGGACCACGCGCCTCCCCACCACTCCCTGTCCTCCGGAGTCTCGAACGACCAGACACTCGCGCTGCTCCGGATGTCCGCCACCCCGGCTTCCATCGCCCACGACTTGAGCCTGCTCCCGGCATTCGGTTCACCGCCGTTCGCCCTGGCGAGCTCCTGGTAGACCTCCATCCAGCGGCTGAGTCCGGGGGACAGCGGGTACCAGACCGCTCCGCCGTAGACGATCTCGCGCAGGGCGATGACGCCGCCCGGTCGGACCACCCGCCGCAGTTCGCGGATCACGGCGACCGGGTCGGCCACATGCTGGAGGAGCTGGTGGACGTGCGCGACGTCGACGCTGTCGTCGGGGAGGTCGAGTGCGTAGGCGTCACCGACGGTGAAGCTCACGTTGCCGATGCCGGCGGCGGCCGCGCGGGCTCGGGCGTCGGCGGTGACCTCGTCCGAGGCGTCGACGCCGATGACGCTGCCGGGCGCCACGAGGCGGGCGAGGTCGAGCGTGATCGTGCCCGGCCCGCTGCCGAGGTCCAGGACCCGGAGGCCTGCGTGCAGATGGGGGAGCAGGTGCGCTGCGGAGTTCTCGGCGGTGCGCCAGGAATGGGTGCGCAGGACACTGGGGTGGTGGCCGAGCGTGTAGCGCTCGCGAGCGGTCGATGAGGTCACCAATCAACCCTACGAGTGTCGGATCGCTCGTCCGCCCACGTTACGAACGGGCGGGTTCAGCGGTGTGGATCGACGCCGATCGTCATCATTCCGGCCGGCTCAGATCTCCGCATGCAGCTGCCAGACGCGTTCTGCGGAATCGCGCCAGCTGAAGGCCTGCTCGCGGTCCATGCCGAGGATGCGCAGGCGGGAGAGGCGTTCGCTGTCGCCGATGACGTCGTTGATGGTGGCGATGAGACGATCGGCGTACCCCTTGGCTCCGGACTCGACCACGACGCCGGCTCCACCGCCGACCTCGACGAGCGCCGGCACGTCGGAGTGGATGACGGGCGTGCCGAAGCGGAACGCCTCGACGAGCGGGAGCCCGAACCCTTCGGCGAGACTCGGGTAGACGAAGGCGGTCGCGCGGTCGAGGACGACGGCGAGGTCGGCGTCGTCGAGGAATCCGAGTGCACGCACCCGCCCCTCCGGCAGGCCGGCTTCATCGGCCACCTGGGCGAGGGTGACGTCGCCCCAGCTGTCGGTGCCGACGATGAGCAGCGGGAGGTCGGGGGCGCCGGGGCGGCCGAGGCCGGTGATGAGCTCCGTGATCCCGCGGCGGGGGTCGAGCGAACCGACCGACACGAGGTATTCGGACGGGAGGTCGAGCGTCCGTGCGCGCCCGTCTGCGTCGGTGGGGATGGTGAGTGTCGTCGCGGCCGCGCCGCCGATGACCCGGACACGATCGCCGAGATCGACGATGTCGCGCAGTTCGTCGGCGACCGCATGCGTCGGGACGACGATGGCGTCCGCGTGCTTCCGCGCCCGCTTGACCATCGCCTTCTGCCAGGCCACCGACATCGGCGTCAGTGACGAGGGGTGCGACCAGGCGAGCGTGTCGTGGATGGTGACGACGATCTGGTTGCCGTCGTTGATGCGATCGTGGCGGTTGAGTGGGGCGAGGAGCCCCGGGGCGTGCACCATGCCGTTCGCCGTCCCGGGTGCGACGATGCCGAGCTGCCAGGCGGCACTGAGCTCGCGACGCGGCAGCGTGGTGCGATGCAGCGCCGCCAGTCCGGGGAGCTTGGACTCCAGGAGGTCGATCTTCTCCTTCGGCACCGCCGAGACGATGCCCTCGACGTCGCACCCCGCCGGGGCGCTCGCGATGAGCTCCCGGGTGAGTTCCTCGGAGTATCGACCGACGCCACCGGCGACCGGCGCGACGATCTGGTCGACGACGACGCGCAGGGTGGTCACGGCGCCGTGACGACGCCGTGCTGCGTCGCTGCCTCGAAGGCCTCCCGCCAGTCACGCATCGGGGCGAGACCGGCGGTGGACCAGGCGTCGTGACCGAGCACCGAGTAGGCGGGGCGCGGGGCGGGGCGGACGAAGGCCGAGCTGTCGGTGGGGGAGACCCGTGCCGGATCCGCGCCGACCGCCGTGAAGACCGCCTGGGCGAACTCGTACCAGGAGGCCTGCCCGGCGTTGGTGCCGTGGTAGACACCGGCGGGTGCGTCGGCGTCGAGCAGCGCGACGATCTGCGCAGCGAGGTCGGCGGTCCATGTGGGCTGCCCCAGCTGATCGGTGACGACGGCCGGGTCGACGCCGTTCGCAGCCAGCTTCGCCATGGTCGCGGCGAAGTTCGGTCCGTTCTTGCCGTACAGCCAGGCCGTCCGGACGATGTAGCCGCCGTTCGGGTGCTCGGCGAGGACGGCTCGTTCCCCGTCGGCTTTCGTCCGGCCGTAGGCGCTGATCGGGGCCAGCGGGTGGTCCTCCTGGTACGGCGAGGTGGCGGAGCCGTCGAAGACGTAGTCGGTGGACACCTGGACGAGCTTCGCGCCGGCCTCCCGGGCGACGACCGCGAGGTTGCGGGCGCCGACAGCGTTCACGGCGGCTGCGTCGGCCTCGTGCGATTCGGCGTCGTCGACCTTCGTATAGGCGGCGGCGTTGATGACGGCGGTGTGACCCGCGACAGCGGCGCGGACGGCCTCGAGGTCGGTCACGTCCAGCTCGGCGCGACCGAGGGCGGTGACCTCGCGACCCGTCAGGGCCTCCTGCAGGTCGTGGCCGAGCATGCCGGAAGCGCCGGTGATCAGGTACGTCAAGATAGGGGTCCTCTCGGGAGTGGCCCGTTCATCGTACCCGGCTCGGTCGGGGAGGTCGCTGACCGGGCGGCGCCGGCCGGCGGCTCCTGGAACAGGGTCCGCTGGGCCTCCTCCACACGGGCGAGGTTGGCCAGGCCGTCCGCCCGGTGGTGCCCGTACACCCAGAACCGGTAGAGGAAGAAGCGGAAGAGGGTTCCGAGGCCCAGTCCGATGACGTTCGACGCGATGTTGTCGGCGAGCAGCGAGGTGAAGCCGAGCACGTAGTGGCTCATGTAGAGGCACCCGACCGCGATGGCCATCCCGCCCAGGGAGACGATCACGTATTCGCCGAGCTCCAGGATGAAGTTCTTCCGGCGGTGCTCGCGGAAGGTCCAGTACCGGTTGCCGATCCAATTGAAGACGATCGCGACCGAGACGCTGATGACCTTGGCGCCGATGGGGGACTGGGCGAGGTGGTCATGCCCGAAGACGCCGACCCGCAGCAGGTTGAACACGAGGACGTCGAGGCCGAAGCCGATGAGTCCGACGACGCCGAACTTCACCGCGTACGCGGCGACGCCGTCCCAGAGGCGGCGGAGCTGGGGGATCATGGCGGGCCGTTCTGTGCGCGGACACTCGATTATGCCTGAGGCGGCCGGGAACGGAGCCGCGGGATGCCGCCACGGGGCACCGTCTTGGTAGACTCCCCGGGTGCAGATCCGCGAACTGAACGTCCCCGACAGCTATGAGATCACGCCGAAGCAGTTCGGCGACGACCGAGGCGTCTTCCTCGAGTGGTACCGCTTCGACAAGCTCGAAGAGGCCTCAGGTCGGTCCATCAAGCTGGCCCAGTCCAACACGTCGGTGTCGAAGCGCGGCTCGGTCCGGGGCATCCACTTCGCCGACATCCCGATCGGGCAGGCGAAGTACGTCACCGCCACGCGCGGTGCCGTCCTCGACTACGTCATCGACATCCGTGTGGGTTCGCCGACCTTCGGCCAGTGGGACTCGGTGCTACTCGACGACACCGACCGCAGGGCCATCTTCATCTCCGAGGGCCTCGGTCACTGCTTCGTGGCGCTCACCGACGATGCCACCGTCAGCTACCTCGTGACCGACGTCTACCGTCCCGACCGTGAGCACGGTATCAACCCGCTCGACGAGCGGGTCGGTCTCGTCATCCCGCCGGAGGCAGGCACCCCGCTGCTCTCACCGAAGGACACCGAGGCCCCCGGCCTCGACGAGGCGGCCGCCGCCGGCCTCCTGCCGACCTGGGACGACGCCCGGGCGTTCTACGCGACCTTGAAGGGGAACTGACGATGCGCGGCATCATTCTCGCCGGTGGATCCGGCACGCGGCTCTGGCCGATCACCAAGGGCATCTCGAAGCAGCTCATGCCCATCTACGACAAGCCCATGATCTACTACCCCCTGTCGACGCTCATGATGGCGGGGATCAAGGAGATCCTCATCATCACCACCCCTGAATACAACGAGCAGTTCCGTGCGCTCCTCGGCAACGGTGACGACCTCGGCATCCGGCTCGAGTACGCGGTGCAGCCCTCGCCCGACGGCCTGGCACAGGCCTTCATCATCGGTGAGGAGTTCATCGGCGACGAGAGCGTCGCCCTCGTCCTGGGCGACAACATCTTCCACGGCACCGGCCTCGGTTCGGCCCTCCGCAGCCACAACGACATCGACGGCGCGCTCATCTTCGCGTACCAGGTGGCAGACCCGAAGGCCTACGGCGTCGTGGAGTTCGACGACGACTTCAAGGCGCTCTCCATCGAGGAGAAGCCGGCCAAGCCGAAGAGCAACTACGCGGTTCCCGGGCTCTACTTCTACGACAACTCGATCGTCCAGATCGCCAAGACGATCGAGCCCTCTGCGCGAGGCGAGCTCGAGATCTCCACGGTCAACGAGCGCTACCTCGAGCAGGGCGCGCTGCAGGTCCAGGTGCTCGACCGCGGTACCGCCTGGCTCGACACCGGCACCTTCGAGTCGATGATGCAGGCGTCCGAGTACGTGCGCGTCATCGAGGACCGCCAGGGCTTCAAGGTGGGCTGCATCGAGGAGATCGCCTGGCGCGCCGGGTGGATCGACGATGAGCAGCTCGCCGCCCTCGCCGCGCCGCTGGTGAAGAGCGGCTACGGCCGGTACCTGCAGACGCTGCTGGCACAGCAGAGCTGAATCGGTTCGCTCCCCGCACCCGACCTGCGCTCAGCGTGGGTCGGGTGTCGGCGTTTCAGCGTCCGCCGGTGGGTCCAGGTCTGCTGCATCGGCCGACTCCGGATGGACGACGACCGCGGTCACACGACCTCGGACGACCGCGTACACGCAGACGGCGACGTCGACGATGATGAGCAGGAAGCGGCTGACGAGCACGATACCGAGGATCGAACCGACGGCGACGGTGTTCGCGAGCACCAGGGCCAGGATCGCCTCGCGGACTCCCGCACCCGCCGGAGCGATGACCGCCAGGAAGCCGGCGACCCAGGCGAGCGAGTAGCCGAAGACCGCCGGCAGGATCGCCGTCGGGTCGACAGTGCCCAGTGCGGACACGATGCACCAGAGGTGGAGCCCGAACGCGCCCCAGCTGGCCAGCGACCAGCCGACGGCGGAGAGGAGGGGCAGACTGCGGAGTTGCGGAAGTTTCTCCCGCCGCCGCATCAGGGCGAACATCCATCCCAGCACGAGCCGCATCACCGGGGGCAGCAGCGCGATCACGCCGATGGCGACGAGGGCGATCAGGAGCGGCGCGTATTGCCGGAGCGCGGGGAACCCGAAGAGCGCTCCGACCGCCAGCGTCGAGCCGGTGACGAGACTGACTCCCAGTTGTGCCGTGAGCGTCACGACCGTCGTGGCCGTCGGCAGGCCTGCGCGACGCCCGAGCTGGCTGCCGGCGACGATCGGCCAGACCCCGCCCGGGATGTACTTGCCGATCTGCGAGACGAAGACCACGTAACCGGCTTCGCGGACCGAGATGCGGTGGCCGAACGCGATCACGATGGCGCGCCACGCGAGCATCGACAGCGCCACCCCGGCGAACCCGGCGATCGCGGATCCGACGAGCCACCACGGGTCCATCCGTGCCACGCTCGTCGAGAACGAGGACCAATTCGCGACCACGGTCCAGGCGATGCAGGCGACGACCACGGCCGCGAAGCCGACCTGGAGCGGCTTCCTATACTTGGTGAGGATCTTCATGGGATGTGCCCATTATCCCGCAGCGACCCGTGAAGGAGTCACCCGATGCCGAAGCCCAGACTCCTCGTGCTGGCGTCCACCTGGCCGGCGGTCCCTGAGGACGGGACGCCGTCGTTCGTCCGCGACCTCGCGATCGAGGAGGCGGAGCAGTTCGAGGTGCTCGCCCTCGTGCCGAGGGTGCCCGGTTCCGCGGCCGAGGAGCAGGACGGACCGATCCTCGTCCGGCGGTACCGCTTCTTCCCGACGAGATGGGAGGATCTGGCGGACGGCGCCATCCTCGAGAACCTTCGCGCCCGCCGGACGCGGTGGCTGCAACTGCCGTTCTTCCTGCTCGGGCAGCTCGTCGCGACGCGCAGGGCGGTGCGACGATTCAAGCCCGACGTGCTCCACGTCCACTGGATCGTGCCGCAGGGGATCATCGCGCGTGTCGCCGCCGCTCGGGTGCCGAAGCTCCTCACCTCGCCGGGCGGCGACATCTACGCGCTCGATTCGGCGCCGATGCGCCGGGTGAAGCGCTGGGTACTCGGGAACGCGGACCGGGTGACGGTCATGAACCGGGACATGTTGGCGCGAGCCGTGGAGCTCGGGGTCCCCGCTGAGCACGCCAGGGTGCTGCCGATGGGCACCCGACTGCCTGCGGTCGACGCGCGAGCCGACTCGCGACCCGACATCGTGCCGCTTCCGGAGGGCGAACGCCCCCTACGCATCCTCTTCGTCGGGCGCCTCGTGGAGAAGAAGGGGCTGCACGTGCTCCTCCGCGCACTCCGTGGGCTTCCGGCCAGTCCTGCCTGGACCCTCGAGGTGGGAGGGGACGGGCCACTCCGCGGAGCGTCCGAGGTGCAGGCCGAGGGCCTTCCGGTCACGTTCCACGGCCAGCTGGATCGGGACGCGCTCGATGCCGCCTTCGCGAGGGCCGACGTCGTGGTGTTCCCCTCGGTGCTGTCCGCCTCGGGGGATCAGGACGGCCTGCCGGTGGTCATCCTGGATGCGTTCGCTGCCGGAGCCTGCATCGTCGTCTCCGACCTCCCCGGTCTGAACGAGGCCGTCGTCGACGGGGTGAGCGGTTTGATCGTGCCACCGGACGACGAAGACCGTCTGACCGAGGTGCTCGGTCGACTGCTCGCCGATGCTCCACTCCGTGCGCACCTCCGGCGGGGCGCCCGGGAACGGGCGACCGAGTACTCCCTGGAGACGGCGGGCGCTCGGTACTCGGCGGTGCTGCACGAGGTGCTCGCCGAGCGCGCGCGGTGAACCGCCCTCAGTCGCCGTAGCGTCGCAGCTTGAGGTAGTCCAGTGTCTCCTCGCTGAGGGTCCGGTTGATCCGGGTGAGATCCGCCACGACCCCGATCGCGAAGGAGAGGAGCGATCCCATCAGCAGCGTGGCACCGACGAGCAGCGACTGCAGGTGGTTCCCGCCGTCGTCGATCCACATGAGGACCGCGTAGCGCAGGAACGGGATCAGTCCGGCGACAGCGAGGAGGGCTCCGAGACCGGCGAACACGACGTATGGCCGATACATGAGATAGGCGCGGGTGATCGCGACGCCGGATTGGTACATGTGCTCGCCGATGTTCCGGAAGAGCCTGGACTCGCGGGTCTTCGCGTTAGTCGTGACCGGGATGCTGGTGATCGCGAGACGCTTGTAGCCTGCCTGGATGATCGTCTCCATGCAATAGCTGAAGCGGGTGACGACGTTCAGTCGGATCAGTGAGTACTTCGAGTACGCCCGGAAGCCGCTCGCCGCGTCGGGGAGGTCGGTGCCCGCCGCCTTGTTCACGACGAAGCTGCCGAAGCGCTGCATGGACTTCTTGAACGGCGAGAAGTGCTCGATCAGCGCGGTCTGGCGGTCGGCGACGACGATGTCGGCGTCACCGCGGAGGATGGGCTGGACGAGATCTCCGATCCGGTCCTGTGGGTACTGGTTGTCGCCGTCGGTGTTCACCACGATGTCGGCGCCGTGCAGCAGCGCGTAGTCGACGCCGTCGCGGAACGATCGCGCGAGACCCATGTTCCGGGTGTGCTGGACGATGTGGTGCACCCCGTGCGCCCGGGCGATCTCGACCGTGCGATCGGTCGACCCGTCGTCGATGACGAGGATCTCGATCTCGTCGATTCCCGGGATGACGGTGGGGATGGACTGCAGCACCGACGGCAGGGTCTCCTCTTCGTTCAGGCAGGGGATCTGAACAATGAGTTTCATACGACCTTCTCGGGTGGCTGCGGACACAACCCTCCCATTATCCCCGAGGTCTGAGAAACCGGGCCCACCGTGCGTGCCTGGCATACTTGACGGGGCTACCCGAGCCGACCCGGTGTGAAGGAGCAGGACGATCGATGTGAGTACGGCTCCCGCCGTGGACCGAGACGACGACCGTGACGCTCGCGGGAGCCTGTTGATCCGGTCGCTTCGAGTGACCGTGTCCATCGTGGCCTGGGGAGCACTCGTCGTCTTCACCCTCCTCTCGATCGGTGGTCCACTGATCGGGAGTGGGACCTTCCTCGGAACCGACGTCCTCCGCGTCCTCCCACCCTGGACCTCCGCGTTCGGTCACTCCCTCGCTGTGACCAACGGCATGATCGGCGACACGGTCGACACCGTCACTCCGCAAGCCTGGTCGATCGTGCAGGCAGCGAAGGATGGAGTGTTCGCGGCGTGGAATCCCTGGGTCGGCGGCGGCACGGAGCTCGGCGCGCTACCCAACTCCGGTGTCTACTCGCCGATCTCGATCGCGTGGTGGGTGGTGCCGTTGGAGTACGCACCGGGCGTGACGAAGCTGATCGAGATCGCCGTCTCGACGCTCGGGATGTCGCTCCTGCTCCGCCGGCTCGGTGCTCCGAACGCCGCATGGGCGATCGGCAGCCTCATCTTCGTGAGTTCGGGGTTCATGATCGCCTGGACGAACTGGCCACAGACGCGCGTGGCGGCGTTCATCCCGCTGCTGTTCTGGGCCCTGGACCGCGCCGCGGTGGCGAGGCGTCTCCGAGACGCGGTGCCGGTCGGTGCCACGCTTGCGGCGATGTTCCTCGGAGGGTTCCCGGCGGTTGTCGGCTATGCGCTCTACGCGGGCGGAGCGTACGTCGTCCTGCGCTCGCTGGTGGCCGACCGCACACTGCGGGCACTGATCCGCGCGGCGGTCGTGAGCGCGACAGGGGTCGTCCTCGGCGGTCTGCTCGCCGCCGTCACCCTCGTCCCCTTCGCGATCAATGCATCGAGCGTCCTCGACTTCTCGGTCAGAGAGCAGACGCCGGCCGATCATCTGCAGGTCACTGACCTGGCCTCCGCCGTCGTGGCGCAGTTCGTCGGGTTCGAAGCGAGCGGCGCCACCTGGGGCGACGGATCGCCCATCGAGCGCCTCTCGTACGTCGGCGTCGTGGCGGTCCTGCTCGTCCTCGCTGCGATCATCCTGGTTCCAGCGCGGGGCGGGCGGCGCCCCGTCCTGTGGTACTTCGTCGGCGGCCTCGCACTGTGCGGTGTCCTGATCTACATCGGCGGCCCCCTCCTCGCTGCCGCCCAACACCTGCCGATCTTCTCGAACAACCCGATCGGGCGCCTGCGCGTGATGTTCGGGTTCTTCGCGGCCGTGGCGGCTGCGCTCGGGTTCGCCGCCGTCGGCGGGCGGTTGCTCGACGGGGCGTCGACCGCACCGACCTCGGGCGTCGACCCGACGACTCCGGTCGAGTCCCGACGCACCAGATGGGCCCGTCGGGCGTCGGCCACCGTGGTGGTCCTCGCGATCCTCGTGGGCGGCGTCTTGGTCCTCCGCGACGCCATTGCGCTCGTGCCGAGTGAGTACCGCAGCTATATCCGCGACGCCTCCGTCTCCGCCGCGTGGATCGGCTCGGTCGGGATCATCGCCGTACTCGTCGCCCGCTTCGGGCGACTGCGGCCACTGCGGCTGTCGGCGCTCGTCGTCGTCCCGGTGCTCGTCGCTGCCCCGGCGCTCACGCTCGCCGACACCTGGTGGCCGGTTTCGCCGACGACGACCGTGTACCCGGCTACGCCGGCGCTCGACTACCTGGCGGACCACCTCGGCGATGAACGCTACGTCAGCGTCGATCAGGCGGGCTTCCCCGGCACGAACGCGATGTACGGACTCCGCTCGGTGGACGGTCACGCTTATCAGACCTCCCAGTGGAAGGATCTCCTCACCGAGATCGACCCCGACATGCTGCTCACGCCCACCTACTCGACCCTGCCGTCGGCGCAGCTGGGCTCCTCACTGCGTTCGTCGGTCCTCGACCGGCTCGGAGTCCGGTACGCCCTCCTCGGGCCAGGGGTCGCCGTCCCCGGCGTCGTCACCGAGGAACTCGCCGGCGGTGGGAGCCTCGAGTTCGACGGATCGGCGCCACTCCGTTCCGGAGTCAGGACGGGCCCCGTGCGTGCCCTGACGGTGCAGTTCGACGGCTCGGTCGCTCCGGTCGACGACGTCGAGCTCACGACCGACATCGTCGATGCAAGCTCGGGGGAGTCGATCGCGTCGACCTCGACCTGGCAGCCGATGCTCAGTGGCTCTCAGAACATCGCCGTCGACGGCGACGAGATCGCCGCGGGGACGGCATGGTATGCGGTCTTCTCCATCGATCGAGGCCGGTCCTCGCTCCTCGCGGCCGCTGGTGACCCGACCGTACCGGCGATGTCGACGACCGCTCCGGCCGACGACGGCCTGAACGTCGTGCACACGGGCGATGCGACCGTCCTGGAGCGAGCCGATGCGTTGCATCGTGTCCGATGGGCATCAGACGCAATCGTCGAGTCGGACCCGGAGCGACGGGTGTCGATGCTCGCGGACCCGGACCTCCCCGGTTCGACCGTGGTGCTCGAACACCCGTCCGACCTCCCGCCTCGGACGGCGGAGCCCGCTACCGACGATGACGCCGTCCCCGCGGAATCGGCCATCACCCGGGTCGAAGACACCGGGGTCACGGGGGACATCCGCGTCGAGACGTCCGGGACCGAGGCCGGCTGGGTCGTCTTCGACGACTCACTCCGTCGGCCGGGATGGACCGCGACGATCGACGGGACGTCCGTGCCGTTGCTCGACGCAGAACACGCGGGCGCTGCGATCGCTGTCCCGCCGGGAGACCACGCCGTCGAACTGGTCTACCGTGCCCCAGGGCTCGCCGCAGGCGCGGCGGTCTCCCTCGGGACGGTCGGCCTGCTGCTGCTCTGGTGGATCGGAGCGCGCGTCATCCGTCGCGTCCGCAGGCCGGTCGACGTGGGGGTCGAGAACGACGCGGAGCCGAGGGTGGGCGGTCAGACGACCGGCGTGTAGGGGTCGCGACCGAACGCCACCCAGCGCGCCAGCAGGATCTCGACCTCGTTCCGGGAGAACTCGGGCGCCCGGGACTTCGACTCGAAGTGCGAGAACTCGACTCCGGACATCCAGAGGAGTCGGTAGCCGACGGACCGCAGTTTGAGCGACAGGTCGACGTCGTTGAAGTTGATCGGAAGCCCCTCGAAGAATCCACCGACCTCTTCGAAGACGTCGCGCCGGAGGGCGACACACGCCGCCGTGAGGCCGGACACCTCACGGTTCACCTGGAGGGCCCCGAACCCGCGATCATCGTCAGCCGCCGTGAGGAAGGCGTGGGTGAACTCGTTGTCGTTGTACCGGTGCCCCGCGTGCTGCAGGGACCCGTCCTCGTATCGGAGTTTCGCGCCCGTCATGCCGACGTCGGGTTCGCGCAACGGCGCGATCAGGCGGTCGATCGCGTCCGGGGTGATGAGCTCGGTGTCGTCGTTGAGGAAGACGACGATCTCGCCGTGCGACGCCAGGAAACCGACGTTGCACTTCCGGCTGAAGTTGAACGGTCCGTCGAAGGGCACGAGCCGGACGGCATCGGGAGAGAGGCCGACGAGTGCGTCGAGCACCGGCCCCGGCGTGTCGAGGTCGTGCACGATGACGACCTCGAGGTGGTGGATCGTCTGCGCCGCCAGGACCGATCGCACGGCTTCCAGCACGAACACGCGCTCCGACCCGAAGACCGTGCCCGAGGTGCCCCGGGTCGGGATCACGATACTGACGTGGCGGGGGTCGCCCGGGTGTCGATGCACCCCGAACGTGCCCGGTAGGGGACCGAGCACGGCGGAGGCGGCGATACCGCGGCGATCCAGTGCCGCCTGCACCGACTGTCGGCCGAACTCCCAGCCGACCGGATCGGTGGTGTCCGAGAGGCTGCGTCCACCGCCGGCCACGCGGTACACGGCGTGTGGAACGTGGACGATCCGCCCGGCCTGCTCGGTCGCGCGGAGCACGAAGTCCTGAGGTGCCGCTTGTTCGAAGCGCTCCTCGAACCCGCCGATGCGGTCGGCGAGGGAGCGGGAGACGACCGCGAGACGGAGGGCGTAGGGCTGACCGAGGAGGCGCTCCGGAGACCATTCCGGCTTGGTGAACTCGGTGGTGGTCGTGTCGTCGCCGACCCGGACGTGTTCGTCGGAATACAGGAAGTCGGCGTCCGGGCAGGATGCGAGGGCCGCGGCGATCCGCACGACCGCGTCATCACGGAGCGAGTCGCCCGGTCGGACGAGCGCGACGAACGACCCGGTCGCGGCACGCAGACCGAGGTTCATCGATGCGATCGCGGTGGCCCCCGGCTCGCTCCACAGCGAGCGGACGCGGGGGTCGTCCGAGGCGGGGCCCTCTGCGGCGCCGACGACGAGCACCTCCCAATCGCTCGAGAGCTGAGCGGCGAGGGATTCGAGCGTCGCGTCGAGCGCGCCAGGCGCGGCGTCGCCCTCGACGACGATGAAGGAGATCAACGGACGGAGGTCTGCGTGAGCCTCGGTCATCGGGCGCGGTTGCCGAGTCGTTTGACGAGTCGGGCCGGCGCCAGCAGCGCTTTACCCGCACCCCAGGTGGCGGATCCGGTGAACTGATGGCTGAGATCGGACAACGCCTGGACACCGGCTGCCTCGACGGCCGCGAGGTCCTCCGCATGACGGCGGCGGAGTTGCTCGAGTTCCAACGCGGCGCTCGCCTCGCCCGCGATCCGCGTCTCGTGTTCGCGATCCAGGGCGGCCTGCAGCGCGGCCGTATGGCCGGCCTGGGCGATCAGCTCGTCTCGGAGCTGGAGGATCACGTGGGCGAGGGTGTCGGAGTCAGCTCCGGACGGGCGATGCTCGGTTGCCGTCGACATCGGGGTCCTTTCTTCGGGGGACACCCGTAGCGTACCCGAGGGGCGTCCGTACTGGCTGGCCGCCTAGGGCTGGTGGGGGTAGGACTGTTCGTACGCCGCGATCACGGAATCCGCCTCGCCGACGAGTTCCAAGTTCCCCTTGTTGATCCAAGCGGCGTGGTCGCACATGGACTTCACGGAGCCCATGGAGTGGCTCACCAGGATGACCGTCTTGCCCGCAGCCTTGAAGTCCTCGAACTTCTGGAAGCACTTCTGCTGGAACTCCGCATCGCCGACGGCCAGGACCTCGTCGACGACCAGGATGTCCGGGTCGACGTTGATCGCGACTGCGAATCCCAGACGCACGTACATGCCCGAGGAGTAGTTCTTGACGGGCTGGTCGATGAACTGCTCGACGCCCGAGAAGGAGACGATCTCGTCGAACTTGCCCTGGATCTCCTTGCGGCTCATGCCGAGGATGGAACCGTTCAGGAAGACGTTCTCGCGTCCGGAGAGTTCCGGGTGGAACCCGGAACCCACCTCGAGGAGCGCGGCGACCTTGCCGTTGGCGGTGATGGTGCCGGTCTCCGGGTAGAGGATCTTGGCCAGGCACTTCAACAGGGTCGACTTGCCCGAACCGTTGCTGCCGATGAGGCCGAACGTCGAGCCGGTCGGGACGTCGAAGCTGATGTCGCGGAGGGCCCAGAAGTCCTCGTGCACGGAGATCTTGCGACGCATGATCGCCGACTTCAGGCTCTGGTTCCGCTCGTGGTACAGGCGGAACTTCTTGCTCACGTCGTCGACGTGGACTGCGATGTCGGTCATAGGATCTCCGCCAGTCTCTTCTCTTTCCGTGCGAACACCCACATGCCGACCAAGAGGGCGACGACGGCCCAGGCCACGCATGCGAGGACGTCGGCAGGGTCGGGGAAACGGTTGTCGTACATGAGGTTCCTGAACACGTCGACGAAGTGCAGCATCGGGTTCAGCTCGTAGACGTCCCAAACGGTGATCGGTGTTCCGAACAGCCCTCCGACGTTCTTCGACGCATCGCTGACCAGGGTGGACGGGTACACGATCGGCGTGAGGTACATCCAGATCTGCAGCACGATGCCCAACAGGTATTGCGTGTCCCGGAAGTAGACGTTCGCCACGGCGAGGATGAGACCCACGCCGGTGGCGAACACGGCGAGCAACGCCATCATCAGGACGACGAGGGGAAGCCAGGGAAGGACGAACGATCCGACGATGAGGAGTGCGATGGTCAGGACGGCCATCTCGAACAGCCAGTTGTACCCGACCGTCAGCACCGACGAGATCGGGAGCACCATCCGCGGGAAGTAGACCTTGGTGATGAGCCCTGCGCCACCGACGATCGAACCCATGCTCGTGCTGAGGGCCGTGGAGAAGAAGGTCCACGGCAGTAGTCCGCACAGGAGCCAGATGGCGAAGACGTTGACCCCGCTGGGGTCGCCGGGGCTCGGCTGGACGCGGAAGATGAAGGCGAACACGAAGGTGTACACGAGCATCGAGGCGAGCGGGCTGGCGAGTGACCACAGTCGTCCGAAGATGGTCCGCTTGTACTGCCCGCGGATGTCTCGGAGGGTGAGATTCGCCAGGAGTTCCCTGGCGGAAGCCAGATCCCTGAGATACTGCATTGAGCCTCGATTGTGCATTCGGGAGATGATTCGACGACGTGAACCACGTCAATCTACCTTAGCTTTCCTGGACATCGCGCCGACGGCACGACCCACCCCGAGAAGGAGCCTCATGAGCCATGCCGACGAAACCCGACCCGTCGTCGGAGACCCGGTGATCGGGTCCCCGTGGATCAGCCCGGCCTCCTACTGGATGCCGAACCACATCGTCCAGTCCGCCTGGTTGGAGCACGCGCCGTTCGCCTTCTGGATCGTGGACGCTTTGCGCCCCGCCAGCTATGTCGAACTCGGGACGCACAACGGCTTCTCCTTCTTCACCGTCTGCGATGCGGTGACGCGCCTCGGCCTCGGAACGGCCTGCACCGCCCTGGACAGTTGGGAGGGGGACGACCAGGCGGGCTTCTACGGGGAGGACGTGTACCAGTCCGTCCGGACCATCCGTGACGAGGAGTACGCAGAGGTCGCGACACTGCTCCGTGGTTACTTCAGCGACAGCGCCGACCACATCCCGGACGGATCGGTCGACCTCCTGCACATCGACGGTCGGCACGGTTATGAGGACGCGGTGGAGGACTGGGAGACGTACGCACCGAAGTTGTCGAGTCGCGGCGTCGTCATGTTCCACGACACCTTCGAGTTCGAGAACGGCTTCGGGGTCCACCGACTGTGGGCGGAACTCGTCGAGCGGTTCCCCGACACGAGCTTCCAGTTCGAGCACGGCCACGGACTCGGGGTCATCGGCGTCGGTGACGAACTGCCGGAGTCGGTGAGCGCGTTCTTCCGTGCTGCACGCACGGACGCGGAGCGCGTGCGAGCCGACTACCACCACCTCGGCCGTGCGGTGGCGGTCCGATACGAGGAGGACCTCGACTACCGCAACCGTCTCCACCTGGCGGCCGAGGCGGTCACCGAGGCCGAGGCTCGACTCGCGGTCGCCGAGGACCTCGTCGCACGGGCCGAGCGCGATCGGGCGGCCGTCCTCCACAGCACGTCCTGGCGGGTGACGGCCCCGCTCCGCCGAGTGGTACAGGGCCTCAGACGTTCCTGAGTGCGCCCAGAGGGCCCCTCGGAGCCCCGGTGTTACACTCGACCAGTTCATCCGGCAGACGCAGAGCGAGGCCCATCACCATGTCAGCTGACCGTCCGACACCTGAACGGATCGTCGAGGAGCGTCGCGTGCTCGAACTCGTCGACCGCATCCTCGGTCTCGAAGCCGAACTCGCGCGGGTCTCCGTCTACAACAACCCAACGCGCGAGCAGTTCGAGGCTTTGGAGCGCGAGAACGAGGGGCTTCGGCAGCAGGTCGCGGCCCTCCACACGACGCGAACCTGGAAGGCCGGGCGTGCCGTACTCGCTCCGCTCCGGATCGTGTCGCGAGGCCGGAGCTGACGGTGTCAGCTGTCGCGCCCGAAACCCTGACCGTCCTGGCCGCAGGGTTGCCCGACGGTGCCCTCGCCCGCCTCCGCGATTCGTTCCCGGCCGACGCCGGTGAGACCGTCGCCCTCGAATCGGACGATGCCGCGGTCGTCGGAGCCGCGATCGATCTCGTGTCGACGCCGTTGGTCGCCGTCGTCTCCCGGCCGCTCGTGTTCGCTCCCGGTGCCGCCGCCGACATCGCCAAGACCTTCGTCGCCCATCCCGACACCGAGGTCCTATACACGGACGAGGCCTTCGTCACCGAGGCCGGCCGTTCCGACGTCCTGAAGCCGGACCCGGCACCGGAACGCCTCCGGAACCAGTACTTCTGGGGCGACCTCGTCGTCTTCCGGACCGAGTCCCTCCGTCGGCTGGGAGGTCCGCGCGAGGGGTTCGCCGACGCGACCGCCTACGACCTGGCGCTGCGCGCCACACGTGCGGGGCTGTCCATCCGTCATCTGGCGACCCCCGCGGTCGTCGTCGACGCGGAGGCGAAGCTCGGCGCCCTCGACGAGTCCGGCGTGGAGCCCGCGCGTCGCGCTCTGGAGGAACACCTCAGCGCCACCGGAGGCGGGACCGTCCGCTCCATCGGACGTGACGGTGTGCACGACACCGTGCGCCCCGTGCAGGGCGAACCGCTCATCTCGATCGTCATCCCGACGCGTGGTCAACACCTCCCCGGGTCGACGCGCAGTTACCTCGTCGACGCGATCGAGAGCATCGTCGAGCGGAGCACCTACGGGAACTACGAGTTCGTCGTCGTCGTCGACGACGTGGCGGATGCCGGGGTCATCGAGCGTATCGCGGAGCTCGCCGGCGACCGACTGCACCTCGTCACCTGGACCGAGTCCTTCAACTTCTCGGGCAAGATCAACCTCGGTGTCCTCAACGCCGTCGGCGAGTACGTCCTGATCCTGAACGACGACGTCCGCGTGCTCACGCCTGACTGGCTCGAGGCCATGCTCGCGCTCGCCCAGTTGCCGAACGCCGGGATGTCCGGCTGCATGCTCTACTACGAGGACGACACCATCCAGCACGCCGGTCACCATTATTGGCGCGGCGACACCATCCACGTCGGAATGAACCTTCCGCGGGGCACCGCCGGGCCGACCGACGGCTATCGGGTCGAGCGCGAGGTGGTGGGGATCACCGCGGCGTGCGCCATGATGCGGCGCTCCGTGTATCTCGAGGTCGGGGGCATGACCACGCTTCTCCCCGGTGCGTTCAACGACGTCGACCTGTGCCTCAAGGTGTTGCAGCAGGGGTACGACATCCTCTGGACGCCGCACGCCGAGCTCTACCACTACGAATCGAAGACCCGCGATGCCCGTGTCCGACACTACGAGGTCGCGACCGCGTGGGGTCGCTGGGAGCACCGCATGCACCAGCCCGGCTACTGGCCGTACCCTGTCTAGGTGACAGAGAAAGAATCATGAGATCCCTCCTGCGTTACCTCAAGGTCAGCCTCCATGTGCTCCGGCACGAGGGTCCACGGCATTTCGTCCGTCGCGTGCAGATGAACCTGCGCGCCCGGGTCAAGGGCAAGACGATCTACCTGCCGGTCATCATCGACGACGCCATCGCCGTCGACTGGACCGAGCCCGGCCCGCAGCTGCTGGATCCCGTCGTCGTCACCGACCGGAAGTCGCACATCGCGTGGATCATGTCGCCCCCGAGTGCCACCAGCGGCGGTCACCAGAACCTCTTCCGGTTCATCGACTTCGCCGAGCAGGCCGGTCACACCTGCAGCATCCACTTCTACAACAGCATCGGGGTCGTGGTCGATGTACGCGACATGCGTCGGATGCTCACGCAGTCGCACGCCTACCCGGACGTCAAGGCGAGTTTCCACAACTACGATCCGAAGCGCGGCGTCGGCCCCGGGCACGATGCGCTGTTCGCCACCGGGTGGGAGACCGCCTACCCCGCGTACACCGATCCCTCGAACGCGAGGCGGTTCTACTTCGTCCAGGACTTCGAACCCTCGTTCTACGCTGCCGGGACCGAGGCGATCCTGGCCGAGAACACCTACAAGTTCGGCTTCCACGGCATCACCGCCGGCGGCTGGCTCTCGACGAAGCTGCATGACGAATACGGCATGCCGACCGATCACTTCGACTTCTCCGTCGAGCGGAAGTACTACTCCGTGACGAACCGCGAACCGCGCAAGGAGATCTTCTTCTACGCACGCCCGGTCACGCCACGCCGCGCCTTCGAGCTCGGTGTCATCGCGCTGACCGAGTTCGCCAAGCAGCGGCCGGAGTACATCATCAACATGGCCGGATGGGACGTCTCGGACTGGGACATCCCGTTCGAGTACAACAACCTCTCCGGCCTCGAGATCTCCGAGTTGAACGCCATCTACAACCGATGCGCCGCCGGCCTGGTCCTGTCGCTCTCGAACATGTCGCTCCTCCCGCTGGAACTGATGGCGAGCGGCGTCGCCCCGGTGGTCAACGACGCCCCGAACAACCGTCTGGTCTCGGACAACCCGTTCATCGAATACGTACAGCCCGCGCCCGGCGCGATCGCGAAGCGACTCGTGGAGGTCGTCGATCGTCCCGACGCGGTCGCGCGATCCATCGCGATGTCGGAGTCGCTCGAGAACACGACCTGGCAGGACAGCGGCCGCCAGTTCGTCGAGGCGTTCGAACGGGCAATGCGTGGCTAAAGCACTCGTCATCGGCGCCAACGGCTTCATCGGGTCCCACCTGGTGGACGCCCTGGTCGCCGATGGACACGACGTCTCCGCGTTCGACCGCTTCAGCAGCGGGGAGCCGAGCTACCGCTCCTCCGGTGTCGAGCTGTTGCGTGGAGAGTTCCTGAGTCGCACCGACCTCGACTCCGCTGTTCGCGGGAAAGACCACGTCTTCCACTTCCTGTCGACGACGAATCCCGCGACCGCCGAGGCGGATCCGACGCTCGACATCCGGACGAACGTCGCGCAGACGGTGGAACTGCTCGAATCGTCTGCGGCCGCCGGCGTGGGGCACTTCTACTTCGCGTCGACGGGTGGGGCGATCTACGGGCCGCAGGGCAAGGAGAGCTACGGCGAGACCGACCGCGCACTCCCGGTTTCGCCGTACGGCATCGGCAAGCTGACGATCGAGCACTACCTGCACTACTTCCGGACCATGCACGGGCTCGACTCCACGAGCCTGCGGATCTCCAACCCGTACGGCACCAGGCAGCACCCGCACAAGAAACAGGGTCTCATCCCGATCGCGTTGCGGCAGGTCGCCATGGGGGAGACCACGGTCCGGCTCGGCGACGGCTCGATGGTCCGTGACTACATCTACGTCGAGGACGCGGTTCGCATGATCACCGCGATCGTCGGCCGTGATCGCCGACACGACCTCTACAACATCGGCAGCGGGGCGGGCTATTCGATCAACGAGGTCTTCGACTCGCTCCGTCGGGTCACGGGCATCGACTTCCCGATCGAGGACCGACCGGCGCCGCCGACGTTCGTCGACCGGGTCGTGCTCGATGTGAGCCGGTACACCGAGGAGTTCGGAACACCGTCGATCGTCGACCTCGACGACGGCGTCCGCGCCACCTACGAGGAGCTGCTCATCTCGTTGCGTGACTGATCCCCTCGTCGTGCCCGTCGCCGCACCGATACCGCCCAGGTGTCGCGGTGGTGTCGACGGTACCGCTACCCTGAACGGGGGTAGTCGCTGTCGAGGAACGAGGAAGACCATGCCGACACGGATGTCAGGGGGAGCCGCCGCCGTCGCAGTGGCGCTCGTCGCCCTCGGGCTCGCCGGCTGCACGTTCGGTGACGACGCTCCCGATCCGACGGGTTCATCGACCAGCATCGCGCCTGGCGTCGAGCCGACGGACAAGGGTGACGCGACACCTGAACCGGACCCGGCGGACGCCGTCATGAGCTTTGCCGGCGTCGATGTCGACGGCACACAGGTCTCCGCCGCCGGCTACGTCCAGGGGCTCCTGGAGAACGGTGGGGCCTGCACCTTTACTTTCACCGGTCTGGGTGAACCGGTCTCCGTCGCCTCCGAAGGGATCGCGGACTCGAGCACGACGAGCTGCGGTACGGTGTCGGTCCCGATCGCGCAACTCCCGTCGGGGACCTGGTCGGTCACCCTCAGCTACACGTCGGCCGCCGCCGGCACTCTCACTTCGTCTGCTCTCACTGTGGAGGTGCCGTGATGCGTTTACGGATTCCAGCTGTCCTGGCCTCGATCGCGCTCCTCGCCGGTCTCTTCACCGTCGCGCCGGTGGTCGCACAGCCCGCCTCGGCGGCAGTCGCGAGCGACTTCCAGGCGGGCAACATCATCAGTGACGCCCTGTTCTACGACGGTGGAGCGATGACGGCCGGGCAGGTGCAGGGGTTCCTCAACTCAGCACGCCCGTCGTGTCGTTCGGGCTACACCTGTCTGAAGGACTACGGGCAGGCGACACCGAGTCGCGCCGCCGTCGCAGGACGCTGTGCGGCCTACGCAGGATCAGCGCTCGAGTCGGCCGCGACGATCATCGCCAAGGTCGGTGCGGCGTGCGGGATCAGCCAGAAGGTCCTCATCGTCATGCTCGAGAAGGAACAGAGCCTCATCACCGATGACTGGCCATCCGCTCGGCAGTACCGGAGCGCGATGGGCTATGGATGCCCGGACACCGCGGACTGCGACACGAACTACTACGGGTTCTTCAACCAGGTCTACGCCGCGGCGCTGCAGTTCAAGAACTACCAGGCCAACCCGACGCGGTGGAACCACGTCGCTGGCCGGGTGAACGCGGTCCGGTTCAATCCGAACGCTGCCTGCGGGTCGA
The DNA here is from genome assembly GCF_013349365.1 of Plantibacter sp. MCCC 1A11337. Taxonomy (NCBI): domain Bacteria; kingdom Bacillati; phylum Actinomycetota; class Actinomycetes; order Micrococcales; family Microbacteriaceae; genus Plantibacter; species Plantibacter sp. MCCC 1A11337. The sequence continues at coordinate 46,568 of NZ_JABJWX010000004.1, forward strand.
GTAACGTCTTCATCCAGAACGCCGCGACGGCCGGCTTGTACAACTACACGCCGTACCAACCCAACGCCTCCGCGCTCGCCAACCTGTACGGCACCGGCGATGCGTGCGGCGCCTACGGGAACCGGAACTTCTGGCGGCTCTACACCGACTGGTACGGGTCGACGACCGGCGGATCCAGCCTCATGAAGACGGCCGACTCCGCAGCGATCTACGTCGTCACCGACACCCAGAAGTACTACATCACCGACACCACCACGCTCGCCGCCTACTCGTCCCTCGGTGGGATCGCGACGGTCTCCCGGTCCACGCTCGACCGGTATCCGACGGCGGGCAATGCCACGCGGATCATCCGCTCGGCCAGTGGCGGCATCTACTTCATCGATGCCGGGATCAAGGTCGGGTTCTCGAGCTGCGGGATGGTCGTCGACTACGGCGGTTCGTGCAATGCGGGTGGCTACACCCAGTTGACGGATGCGCAGACGTCCCTCTTCGTGAGTTCCGCCGCCGTGGTCACTCCGGTCTTCGCGACCACCGCAGGGGCTCGGTATTACGTCACGCTCGGCACGAAGCGCGAGATCTCGGATGCGACCGCGCAGGCAGCGGCGGGGATCCCCGCGCCGATCATCGTGCTCACCGAGGACGGCATCGCCAATCTTCCGGACGGTGCGCCGATCGTACGCGACTCGATCTATCTGAACTCCCGAGGGCAAGGCGTGTACAACTACGTCGTGAGCGGGAAGAGCTACACGATCGGAGCCGGTACGGCACCCACCCTGGGGCTCCCTGGCCGGTCGGCAAGCGCTCTCTGGCCGCGGAACGTCGCGAAGCTCGGAGCGGGCGGTGCGTTCACCGGTGCGGTCGTGTCGACCGCCACGTCGACGCCGCAGATCGTGACGGCGGCCGGACGCTACTCCTGGCAGGGCGGTCCGGCCCTCGCGACGGTTCCCGCCACCCAGTCCTTCATCGACAGCTATCCGGCGCTGGGCACGATCGGAGACGGGGCCAACGTCAAGGGGGCGACGTCCGCCGTCTACCTGTTGACCGGTGGGAAGTTGCGAACGTACACCTCGTGGAACGCACTGGTCGCGATGGTGAACAACGCCAACCCGTCCATCATCACGCTGCCGCCACCGGTCATCGGTCAACTGGCCCCAGGCGCACCAGTTCTGACCCCGGGCTCCTTGGTACGCACCGAGAGCTCGAACACGGTGTACCTCATCGACGGCGCCCAGAACCGCGTTCCGGTCTCGAGCTTCGACTACACCACGGCGCTCGGCTTCACCGGGACCTCGTTCGTCGCTCAGGCCCACCTCGACGCATACACCGTCGACCCGGCACCGCTCGGCTTCGGGATCACCTGCAACGGTCAGGACTACCTTGCAGCCGCCGGGACGATCCACAAGCTCGACCCCTCCCTGAAGAGTCTGTACCCCATCCGGTTCACGGCGTTGTCGCCCATCACGTGCGCTCTCCTGACTCCGGGTATCGACGCGGGCAAGTTCATCCGAACGCCGAACGGCACGATCTACCTGCTCGAGGGAGGCACCAAACGCGGTATCTCCTCGATGGCTCGGTTCGCGGAGCTCGGAGGCGTCGTCGGTGCTTGGTTGGACGTGCCGTACACACTGTCGGATCAGTTCCCGGTCGGCCCGAACGCGTAGCCGGCAGCTGCCGGGTCGCGTCCCCGGTAGGGTGGGGAGAATGCGTGCCCCGACCGTCATCCGTACCTGGCAACGGCGCTTCGCCGACGCTGTGGAGCCCACGACCGAGGGGCTGCCGAACCGACGGACGCTCATGGTGCCGCTCATCGCGCTCCTCGTCGTCTTCATCGCGCTCGTCGCAGCGGGTATCACCGGGAGTTCGAGCGGCATCCTCAACCAGTCGGTGAACTCTGCGGCTGATCCGAACCTCCTGGCCGGTGAGCCGCGGAACATCAGAAGCGATGAGTGGTCTGTTCAGACCTCGTGGGTCATCTCGCAAGTGGAGCAGGGCCTCCCGGTCGTGAACGAGAACTTCCCCGGTGGCATGGACTCCACCGTGCAGAACGATCTTCCGAGCGCCGACTGGTCGATGGCGTTCCGGCCCCACCTGCTGGGGTTCAGCGTCCTCCCGCTGGACAACGCGATGGCCGTCCGGTGGTGGCTCCCCGCGTTCGCCATGCTCGCTGCGGTCTACCTGTTCGCCATCACGCTCCTGCCGCGTCGGCCGGTGACCTCCGTCCTGTTGTCGGTCGGTTTCTTCTTCGCGCCGTTCTTCCAGTGGTGGTATCTCCCCATCACCTTCTGGCCTGTGGCCTGGGCGTTCCTCCTGATGGCCGCGGTCGTCTGGCTTCTCCGGACACGCCGACTACTCCCGAGGATCGTCCTCCCGCTGCTCGTCGGATACACCGCCGTACCGGTCGGGATGGGCGTCTACGTCCCGTTCATCATCCCGGCGACACTGGTCGCCCTCGCCTTCTGCATCGGGTTCGTCGTGACGAGGAGCAGCTCCTCGATCTCCGGTGTCGGAGGCCGCTTGCGGTCGCTGTGGCCGATCTTCGTCGCTGGTGCCGGGGCTGCCGGTGTCCTCGGACTCTGGGTCGCCACCCGTTGGAGCACCATTCAAGGGTTCACGTCGACGGTCTATCCGGGCGAGCGGCTCCAGAGCACCGGGGTCGCCGGTCCCAAAGAGCTCCTCTCCCTGTTCTCCGGGCCCTTCACACGCTGGCTCGGCGAGGCCGAAGGGGTGCCCTTCGGCATGAACGCCTCGGAAGCATCGACCTTCATCCTGGCCGGTGTGTTCCTCGCGCTGCCCATCCTGTGGCTCATCATCGGTCAGGTCCGTCGGAAGCTGCCGCTCGATTGGGCGTCAGCCTCCATGCTCATCCTCCTCGTCCTCATCGCGGCATTCATGTTCGTGCCCGGATGGGACGCGATAGCGCACCTCCTCTTGCTCGACCGCTCTCCCGTGAGTCGGATCCGCCTCGCTGTCGGCATGATCGCCATGGTGTTGACGGTCCTGCTCATCGTGCGACTCGACGAACGTCGGCGGGCCGGGGAACGACGGCTGCCGCTCTGGGTGCCGGTGTCGACGACCGGGCTCGCCGCTGCGACGACCGCGGCCATCGCGTGGTACGTGCTCCGGTACGACAACATCCTGACCGCCGGGACGCTCTGGATCGGGATCGTCCTCCTGTCCGTCGCCGCGGTCTGGTGGTTCGTGCGTGGTCCGGTGGCGGTCGGCGCGGCGGCGTTCGCGCTGGTGTCACTGCTCGTCGGCGGGAACGCGAATCCCGTCTACGTCGGTGTCTACGACCTGAACGGTACGACCCTCGTGAAGACGATGAAGGAGATCGACGCTGCGCGTCCGGGGGCCTGGGTCGGCGCCGGGAACTCCGGTCTGCTGGGGGTCACCCTCGTGCAATCGGGCCTGACCTCCTTCAACGGCGTGCAGAGTTTCCCTCCCACGGAGATGTGGCGGATGATCGACCCGACTCGCGCCTCCGAGAACGCGTGGAACCGGCTCGGCAACGTCAGCTGGGGCGTCGGCGAAGGCCCGCCGTCACCGTTCAACCCGACCGACGATCAGATCCGTCTGACCTTCGACTCCTGCAATTCGTTCGCGCAGGAACACGTCAGCTACGTCCTGTCGGAGTTCCTCATCGAGCAGCCGTGTGTGCAGCTCATGCGGACGGTGCACCAGGGCCCGTCGACCTTCTACATCTTCGAGGTCGTCCCGGGTTCTGACTGAGACCCGGGGAGGATCCGTCACACCGAGTCGTACGGAGGGTGCGTCGGTGTCTGCGGGCTGGCCTGGATGTCCAGCTGCAGAGCACTGATGAGCATCTGCGTCCCGATCATGAGGGGGAGCGCGGCGAGCATCACCGTTGCCGCAGTCGCGACCACCGACGCGGCGACCTGGAAGCACACCCAGATGGCGACGGCGAGACCGAACACGAAGAGCACGAGTCCGAGGCTGAGGAGCAAGGCGATCGGTGAGAACGACCACAGGACGTAGCGGTACCAGATGCGGCGCCAGAACCCCTGCGTGAGCAGGCTGAGGAGCTCCGGGACGACGCGGCTGAGCTTGATGCTCGAGACCTCCTCGCCGTAGACAGCGGGGATGGGAACGTCGACCGCGGGTACCTGCAGGATGTTGAGGTGGATCAGGAAGTCGTTCTCGAAGCTGTAGCGGCGTGAGACGTGGTCGAGGGGGACCCGACGCAGCTCGGAGGTCCGCACAGCGGTGTAGCCGTTCTGCGGGTCGAAGAGGTGCCAGTACCCGGAGGCAAGTTTGGTCATGAACGAGAGGACGATGTTCCCGAACACGCGGTAGCCGGGCATGCCGTGGAAGGACTCGGGCGAGAAGAACCGGTTCGCCTTCGCGAAGCCGTAGCCGTCGGTCGTGACCTTCGTCAAGAGCTCGGGAAGGTACTCGGGGTCCATCTGCGCATCGCCGGCCATGATCACGTTCACGTCCGACCCGAGTTCCATGGCGCGGCGGTGTCCGGTGATGATGGCGCCACCGACACCTTGGTTGACCTCGTGGCGGATGAGGACGACGCGGGGATCGGCTGAGCGGCTGACGACGCCGCTCGTGTCGTCCGGGCTGCAGTCGTCGACGATGACGATGTGGTCGACGAAGTCGGGCATGGTGTCGATGACCGTCGAGATCATCTTCTCCTCGCGGAAGGCGGGGACGACGGCTGCGATGGTTGCTCCGTTGAACACGGTCACTCCTCCTGGAGGCCGGCGGGGCCGGCGGGGGTGTCGGGGCGATGGGCGAACACCCAGTACCGGTAGGCGAAATAGTTCCAGATCGTCGTCGCGACGGTCGCGACGACCTTGCCGCCGATCCATCCGGCGAACGTGGTGTCGATCAGTGACACGATCGCGGCGGTCGCGATCGTGTTGAAGACGACGAGGATCGCGTACTTCACGAGCGCACCGCCCTGCGGGGCTTGCGACCCGAACGCGAACACGCGCTGCATGGAGTAGGTGTAGACGAAACTCAAGAGGAAGGCCACGACCGTCGCGACCGGGAGCGGCCACCCGAGGACTGTGTAGAACAGCGCGAGCAGGCCGAGGTCGACGAGGAACGCCGAGCCTCCGACGAGGAGGTATCGGACGCCGCTGTTCCAGACCAGCTTGCGGAGCCGTCCTGGCCGGGGAGCGGTCACGCCCGCGCCAGGGCGCTGTCGAGCACCTGGGCGATGACCTCGTGCGGGGGCAAGAGGCTCCTGCGCTCGGTGGCCGCGTCCTCGACGCCGTCCATGATCCGGCAGAAGTGGGAGAACTGTGCCGTGAGGGGCTCGACGCTCGTGACCATCTCCGGGATCTCGATGACGGTCTGCTGGCGGTAGCCCCGGTTGGCGCCGCCGACGAGGTCCTCGGAGATGTGATGGTAGACCGTCACGTCCCGGCGAAGGAGGTCGATCTCGATGAGCCGCTCGCGCTCGTAGACAGAGACCTGCCGGATCTTCTTCTGGCCCATGCGGCTCGCGGAGATGTGCGCGATCGCGCCGGTGTCGAATCCCAGGACCGTCTCGGCCACATCCTCCGCACCGCGCTCGGAGCGCTCGTGGAAGAACCCGAGTGAGGAGGACACGGAGGTGGTCTGCCCACCCGCCAGCACGATCGACAGGTCGACGTCGTGCACGAGGAGGTCCCACGCCACACCGGTGCGGATGCGCGGTGCGTAGGGCGAGTGGCGTGTCGCCGACAGGTGGACGGGTGACTCGATGAAGGAGCGGGCCGTCAGCACCGCAGGATTGAACCGCTCGAGCAGACCGCACATGAAGGGGAGGTCGGCTACGTCGGCGGCGGCGAGGATGTCGCGTGACTGCCCGATGTCGGCGGCGATCGGCTTCTCGATCAGCAGCGGCGTCCCGCTCTCAAGCACCTGCATCGCCAGAGGTTCGTGGGCCTCGGTGGCGGCGGCGACGATCACGCCGTCGATCTGCTGGAGGTCCGGCAGCTCGGGCGACCAGTGCGCGCCGTACTGCTCGGCGAGGCGGCGACCGACGTCCTCGCGCGGGTCGACGAGGACGGCGAGATCGGCGAGATCGGATTGCGCCACGACTCTCGCGTGGTTGCTGCCCATCATCCCCGCGCCGACGACCGCGAACCGCTTCCGGGCGCTCATCGTCCACCTCCGGCGACGGCACGGACCGCTTCGACGATCGTCGCGATGTCCTCCTCGGACAGCTCCGTGTGGACCGGGAGGGAGAGGACCTCCGACGCGACACGAGCTGCGACCGGGGTCGCGTCGGCGATGACGTCGGGCCGGCCCTGGTACGCCTCGGCATCGATGATCAGGCCGGGGTAGTAGATGCCGCTACCGACACCTCGTTCGGCCAGCGCACCGACGAACGCGTCCCGCGTGACGGCGGACTCGCTCGTCACCCGGATCGTGTACTGGTGCCAGACATGATCGCGATCGGCGAAGGTCACGGGCGTGACGATACCGCGCACGTTCTGGAGGCCGTCGGTCAGGGCCGCCGCGTTCCGACGTCGCTGTGCGACGGTCTCGGAGTAGCGTTCGAGCTGTGGGAGGGCGAGCGCCGCATGGAGGTCGGTGAGGCGGTAGTTGTTGCCCGCCATGACGTATTCGTACCTCGCCCGCATCCCTTGATTGCGGAGGATGCGGAGGCGCGCGGCGATGTCGTCGTCGTCCGTGGTGATCATGCCGCCTTCAGCGGTCGTGATGTTCTTGGTGGCGTAGAAGGAGAAGGTGCCCATCCCGAAGCTGCCGGCTGCTCGTCCCCGGTACCGTGCGCCGTGCGACTGCGCCGAATCCTCGACCACGCGGAGTCCGTGCGCAGCCGCCAGACGCTCGATGGGCTCCATGTCCGCCATCTGGCCGTACAGGTGGACCGGCATGACGACCCGCGTCCGGTCGTTGATCAGGCGCTCCACGGAGGTCGGGTCGAGCGCGAAATCCGTGTCGTTGATGTCCGCGAACCGCACGGTCGCGCCGGCCTGCAGGATTGCGTTGACCGTCGCGACGAACGTGAACGGCGAGGTGATGACCTCGTCGCCGGGCTTGAGGTCGAGCACCTGCAACGCGGCGACGAGCGCCGTCGTGCCGTTGTTGACCGCGATCGCGTGCCGGGCATCATGGAGCGCGGCGAACCGGGCTTCGAACTCGGCCACGACGGGCCCCTGTGCGATGACTCCGGATCGGATGACGTCGAGCACCCGCCGCTCCTCGGCTTCGCCGAATCGGACCGTGGTGATTGGAATCATGTCGCCTCGTTCTTACGTGCACGGGGGACGTCCCCCAAAGGGATACGATACCCGCTATGCGTCTGCTGTGAACGACGCGCGTCCTTCTATGCTGTGGGCATGAACACTCTCCACCCGACGGCCATCATCAGCGGCGAGGTCACGATGGGGGAGGGCAACGTCATCGGCCCGTTCGTCGTGATCACCGGTCCGGTCTCCATCGGCGACGACAACTGGATCGGAGCGGGCGCGGTGATCGGGGCCATCCCCGAGGTCCGCTCCTTCCCGCACCTGCCGGTCGACGGTCCGGACGGCCTTGAGGAGCCGCGCGGCGTCCGGATCGGTGACCACACCGTGATCCGCGAGTACAGCCAGGTCCATCAGGGATGGCAGGCGGCCACGGTCATCGGCGATCGCGCCTTCATCATGAACCAGTCGTACATCGCGCACGACTGTCAGATCGGTGCCGACGTGACCATCGCCGGGGGAGCGCGTCTCGCCGGACACGTCCGCGTGGGCGATGGTGCCAACATCGGTCTCGGCGCGCTCGTCCACCAGCGTCGGGAGATCGGCCGGGGCGCCATGGTCGGCATGGGGTCGGTCGTCACGCGGGACGTCCCGGACTTCGCGAAGGCGTATGGCAACCCCGTCCGCGTGCACGGTCTCAATCTGCGCGGCGCGCAGGCCGCCGGCTATCAGGACGGGGACCTCGCTCTGCTGGCGGCAGCGTTCGACCAGTCGGGCGAGGCGCCACGTTAGTATCGGCCATCGGACTACTCGGGGGGACGACCATGTCGATGGGGAATTCGCGCGGATCGCTGCTGCACATTTCCTGACGACGGCGAGCGCATACCCGGTATTCTGTACGGCATTCACGGCACCGGTGTTCCGGGAGCGACGATCGCGCTCGACGGCGGAGGCATGAGGACGGCCGTCGTCCAGCCCGACGGAACCTGGTCGGTCCCGTTCATCCCGCCCCTGTTCCCGTCGAACGAGTACGACTTCAGTGCCACGCAGACCGTCGGCACCGAGACGTCCGAACCCGCGTTCCTGTCGTTCTCGCTGTACTTCCCGCCTCGGATCCTCTCGCCCGTCGACGAGTACGTCTTCCCGCTGAGTGAGGCTCCCGTCGAGGTCGCCGGATTCGCGGCCCAGGGGTCGATCATCCGTGCGGTCCTGGACGGCGTCCCGCAGACAGCCGAGGCGACACCGAACGCCGATGGAGTCTTCCAATTGCGGTTCGACACCGCGGTCGGTCCTGGAGATCACGAGGTCAGCGTGACGGAGGAGCAGGAGGGCGGCATCTCGAGCCCGGTCGCCCACACGTTCACGGTCGAGGCCGGGCCGGCGTCGGCGGCGTTGCCGGATGCCGGGTCGGACGGCGGTATACCCCGCCTTCCCGACACCGGTGTCGAGGCATCGCCGCTCGGACTCCTCCTGGTGGGCCTCGGGGGAGTCGTCATGGCCGTCGCAGGGTGGTCGCGACGCGCTCGCAACCGTCAGCTGACGCACGCGATCTGACCGCGGCCGTCCCCGAAGCTCCAGACCGTCGGGAGACGCCGGCTCACGCGTCGAGACGGGGGCGGCTGTCCTGCTCGACGGCGTGCGATGGCTCCACGACCGGAGCCGCGCGGAACACCCGCCGCGCGAGCAGCACCCACACGATCATGACGAGCGTGAAGAGGACCACGAGGCTGTTCCAGCCGAACGGCGGCTCCCAGCCGTCGTCGAACAGCATGGCCGAGAGGCTCCCGTTCGCCCCGACGATGTAGCGACGCAGCACCATGAAGAAGGCCAGGAGCTGTCCTGCCGCGAGGAGCACGTACCCGCCCGTCACGAATCGGGAGAGCTTCGCATCCGCACCGATGCCGGCGTCGTCCAGGGCGAGCCCGGCGACGATCAGCAGACAGACCAGGATCGCGAGCATGTACCGGCCCTGCCAGATGAAGCCGTACTGCGTATACACCCCGATCTGCGTGATCGCGGGGACCAGGACGGTGACGGCGAGCAGGACCCAGACGGCCCAGCGGGTGCCCTTGCGTCCCCACAGGACGGAGGTCGCGAGCAGGAGCAGGATGGCGCCGATCCACGCGGCGATGGTCAGCGACGGTGCACCCGTGTCGACCCACCCGAAGAAGCCGATCATGCCGAAGAAGAAGTCGACGGTCTGCAGGAGGGTGAAGACGAAGACGAACGCCAGGCCCACGATGCTCGGCTTCCCGGGTTCGGTCTCGGCGCCGTACACCGGCGGGAAGACGTACCAGAGCACGGTGAGGAGGCCGACGACGGCCAACCCGGCGATGAGTGCCCATGCAGCAGGCTTCCGAAGCAGCTCGAGCGTCCGCTCCCGGCTCCCGAGCAGCATCGCGACGACGGCGATCACGAGCACCCACAGGAGTGAGATGCTGCGACCGGTCAGGAGGAAGGATGCCGTGAGGAGGGCGAGACCGGCCTGCTCCCAGAGCCGACGGCCGAGCTGTCTGCCGCGGAACGTGGCGAGCAGCGTCGCGAAGAGGCCACCTGCTGCTGCGGCTTCGAGCCCGTTCGGGTTGATGGAACCGCCCAGGTACAGCACCATCGGCGTGATCGCGACGATCCCGCCGACGACCGCCCAGCGGAACCGGGCGAGCAGGGTGAGCTGCATGACCATGATCGCCAGCGCGAGCGAGCAGAGGACGGCACCCGCGAGTCGCATGCCGTAGAACGCCGCGTCACCTTCGAGGAACAGGGACGGCCAACCCACCAGGGCGTAGAAGACGGGCGAGTTGAGCCCCGCAGAGCTTCCGGTGGCGACCAGGTCCTGGTCGCGGTCCCGGACGGCGTCCTGGCAGTCGGCGGTCTTCTCGGCGTCGAACGCGAAGCAGACGAGGTCGTGCGCGTTCGCGATGTTCTCGGGGACCGTCGCTTCGGCGAGCGACGGGTTCTTGTCCCAGGGCTCGGACACGACTTGGCCACGTGCCACCGCGGCGGCGCGGATCGCATGGGACGGTTCGTCCGGTACCGAGCCGATGGGGGAGGCGAGCGCCCAGAGGGCCATGGGCGCGAGGATCGCGACGAACGCGACGAGGAAGGTGAGCCACCGCCGTCGCTCCCATCGCGTCGGACGGTCTGTGGGAGCGAGAGCTGCCATGCGCGGAGTGGTCCAATCGGAATGCGGGGCGTCACCGCCGTTCGTTCGCCGGTCAGTCTACTGGCGTGTGCACGGAACGCCGGGTAACCCGACACGAGCGCGGTATTCTGGGGCGACCCTCCCGCACGACCGATCGGACCGCATGACGTCGACGACGAACGTACCGTTCGATCAGCCGGCCCAGGCTCGCGGACGACGCGGCCCGCGGGTCTCGTTGAGCGACGGACTCGCCGGCCACCGCAACTCGCTCGGCATCATCCGCCTGGTGCTCGCGTCCGCCGTGATCTTCTCCCACGCCTTCCCGACGGGAGGTTGGGGCGAGGACCCGTTGCTGCACCTCAGCCGAGGTCAGGACACCATCGGCGGCATCGCGGTCGCGGGGTTCTTCGCGGTCAGCGGCTACCTGATCGCCAAGAGCGGCGCGTCCGCCGACATCGTCCAGTTCCTGTGGCGTCGTGCGCTGCGGATCTTCCCGGCGTTCTGGACGGTCCTGATCGTCGGCGCCGTCGTCGTCGGACCCGTCGTCTGGATGCTGAGCGGCAACACGCTCCAGTCCTACATCGGCGGACAACCGATCAGCTACATCGTCCTCAACGCCGACCTGGTCATGCGGCAGTACGGGATCTACGACATCTTCGCGCAGACGACACCGTACGGACAGTCGCTGGGCGGTCAGAGCGTGTTCAACGGTTCGCTCTGGACACTCGTGTACGAGTGGTCCTGCTACCTCCTCATCGCGATCCTGCTCGTGACCGGTGCACTCCGTCGGGCGAAGTGGGTCGTACCCGCCCTCGCCGGCGTCTTCTATCTCCTCTTGATCGCCCACACGCTGTTCCCGCTCGGCGTTCAGGTGTACCTGCCCTACTTCTCCGATCGGTTCAAGATCACCCTGACCCTCGTCTTCCTCATCGGGTCGACCCTCGCCATGTACTCGCGGAGGATTCCGCTGAACGACTGGATCGGTGCGGCGTGCGGCGTCGTGATGGTCGTCACCCTGTTCACCGGCGGATGGTTCTTCCTGGGGTATCCCGCCTACGCCTACTTCGTGCTCTGGCTCGCGGCTCGGCTGCCCCAGCGCGTCCAGTGGATCGGCGCGAAGAACGACTACTCCTACGGCATGTACGTGTACGGCTTCCTCGTGCAGCAGTTCACCGCGTTCCTCGGCTGGCACCTGCTCGGCTACTGGGCGTGGGTCGTGCTCACGATCGCCGTCACCGCAGGGTGCGCCTGGCTGAGCTGGCACCTCGTCGAGAAGCGGGCGATGGCGTTGAAGGACCGTGGACCGGGCCGAGGCATCGCCTTCCTCTCGCCGCGGTCTCGTCCAGTACCATCGAATGTCGACTCGCCTACAGCTAAGGACACCGCTTCGTGACTGCATCAACCCTCGGGACCGTTCTCGTGACGGGAGGCGCCGGCTTCATCGGCTGCGCGCTCTCGCACAAGCTGGCTGCGGCCGCGGAGCGCTGGGTCGTCATCGACAAACTGCACCCGCAGGTGCACCCGAGCGCGGAGCGCCCGGCGGACCTCCACGAGGCGGCTGAACTCGTCGTCGGCGACGTCACCGACGCCGCGGCGTGGGACGCGCTGCTCGCCGACGTCCGGCCCGACGTCATCGTGCACCTCGCCGCTGAGACCGGGACGGCGCAGTCGCTCCACGCCGCGACGAGTCACGCCGAGGCGAACGTGGTCGGCACGACGGAGATGCTGGACGCCCTGGGGCGCGCCGGGCAGGTCCCCGGGCACTTCGTCCTGTCGTCGAGTCGCGCGGTCTACGGCGAGGGGCAGTGGCAGCGGGAGGACGGCACCGTCTTCGAGCCGGGACAGCGTTCGCACGCCCAGTTCGAGCGGGGTGAGTGGGACTTCCCGGCGGCGAAGCCGTTGCCGAGCCGTGCCGCGGTGACGATGCCGGCGCCCACGAGCGTCTACGGCGCGACCAAGCTCGCGCAGGAGCACATCCTGTCGGCATGGACGGCCGCCCACGACGCGAAGCTGACCGTCCTGCGACTGCAGAACGTCTACGGTCCCGGTCAGTCGCTCATCAACTCCTACACGGGCATCGTGTCCCTCTTCTCCCAGCTCGCCATGGACGGCGGCACCATCCAGGTCTACGAAGACGGCCGGATCGTCCGCGATTTCGTGTTCATCGACGACATCGCCGAGTCGTTCCGAGCCGTCATCACGGCGGGGCCCTCGGCAGACGTGTCGCGCTTCGACATCGGGTCCGGCGTCGGCACGACGATCCTGGAACTCGCGCAGGCGATCGCGGCGTACCACGGGGCTCCGGCTCCGATGATCAACGGCAAGTACCGCGACGGCGACGTCCGGCACGCCGAGTGCAGCATCGAGGACTCGCTCGCGGGTCTCGACTGGGCTCCGGCCTGGGACGTCACGCGCGGTGTGGCGGCACTGCAGGAGTGGATCGCCGCCCAGCGTGGCAGCGACGTCCGGGGATAACGGCGTGTCGCCCGAGGCTGCGCGCCGCGGGCCGAACGGAGCCGTCCTGATCCTCCTGGCCACCGCCGTCGGCGGGGGAGCGGGGTACCTGCTGCAGATCGTCACCGGGGTCGCGCTCGGGACCGCCGCCTACGCCTCGTTCGCGGTCTTCTGGTCAGCGCTCTACCTGCTCGTCAGCGCGTTGTCGGGCGCTCAGCAGGAGATCGCCCGGGCGACGCACCCGCTCGACCGATCCGGGGCGTTGCCCGGGGAGACCCGACGAGCCCCGGTGGTGCGGAACTTCACCCTCGTGGCGGTGGTCGGCATGGCGGCGATCCTCGCCGGTTCGGCCTGGATCTGGGTCGGCGCGGTGTTCCCCGACGACGGTTGGGCGCTCGTGCCACCGCTCATCCTCGGCGTCTCCGCCTACCTGGTGGTGGCGGCCGTCTCGGGCGTGCTGTACGGGCTGTCGTTCTGGGCCGCGGCGGCCGCGATGACCGTCATCGACGGTGTCCTCCGGTTCGCCCTCGTCGGCGGCCTGCTCCTGGTCACCACCGACACCGCCGTCCTCGCCTGGGGCGTCGCCGTGCCGTTCGCCGTCACTCCGGTCGTCCTCTGGCTGTTCATCCGCCGCGGGGTCGTCGGGCGGTTCGCCGTCGACGTCGGTCCGCGGGAACTCAGCTGGAACGTGCTCCGCACCGTCGTCGCGGCCGCGGCGACCGGTGTCATGGTCAGCGGTCTCCCGCTGATGATCCAGGCCACGGGCGACACCGTGTCGCCGGACGCGTTCGGCTCGCTGACGTACGCGATCACCCTCACCCGCGCACCGATCGTCATCGTCGTCCTCGCGTTGCAGAGCTACCTCGTGGTGGTGTTCCGATCCCATGCCGACGCGGTCCTCGGCTGGGTCGCCAGACTCTCCGCGCTGGTCCTCGTCGGTGCAGGACTGCTCGCGCTCCTCGCCTGGTGGCTCGGCCCATGGGCGCTCTCCGTCCTCTTCGGACGCTCCGACGTCCTGGCGGGAGGAACGATCGGCCTGCTCGTCGCGACCGCCGGCCTCGTCGGCGTGCTCTGCGTGACCGGAGCTGCGACGCTGTCACGAGCACAGCACGGCGCGTTCGCGGGCGGCTGGATCCTCGCCGCCGTCGTGACGGTGGGGATGCTGCTCCTTCCCCTCGGGCTGCACGAGCGGACGATCCTGGCGCTGACCGTCGGCCCGCTCGCGGGACTCCTGCTGCAGGGCGCAGCCCTGTTCCGCCAGCCGAGGGCGGACGCCGCCGGAGCAGGCGCCCCGCCCGTGCCGCCGACGGCCTGAGCCGTCGGCCTCAGGAGGAGCGGCCGCCTCGACGTGAGTCTGCCAGCCGCTGCTCCAGTGCGCGGATGCGGAGGTCCTGCAGCGCGACCTCTTCGGCGAGGGTGCGGCTGCGGTTCTCCAGCGTCGTGAGTTCCGAGCTGTGCTGGATGCTGACGAGGAAGAGGATGAGGATGCTGACGAAGAAGACCAGGTTCGTCGGGATCTCGACGCCGATCACGCCGGCTGCCCAGACGAGGACCTGCGGGAAGACGCCGATGACGAGTGCGAGCAGGCCCGCGATCAGCCACCAGATCGCATGGCGTTCGCGGAGCTGGCGCCGACGGAGCATCTCGACGACGAGGCCGAGCGTGAACAGGGCCGCGACGATGCCGAGGATGTACGTGCCGATGGGGATCACGCCGTCACCACCCCTTCGTGGAGCGCGACGGGTGGTCGGATCAGCGCGAAGACGAGCGCGAGACCGGCCCTGGCGAGGTACCGGGCTGCCTTGAACGGATTGTGCGAGGGGGTACCGCCGGCGCGCGGGCGCATGGCGACGGGCACCTGGCGGATGACGCAGCCGGCGCGCGCGGCGATGACGAGCGACTCGATGGTGTCACCGAGGTACTCCGCCGGGTAGTGCTCGGCGAAGAGCCGGACGGCACGAGGACCCGTGGCACGGAAGCCACTGGTGGTGTCGGTGAGCTTCGTCCTGGCGACGCCGCTCAGGACGCCGGACAACACGACCATCGCCCACTTGCGCGGACCCCGGACCTCGTAGTCGCCCTCACCCGCGAACCGCGCACCGAGGACGAGGTCGGCGGACTGCAGCTCCTCGACGAGGCGGACGACACCGGCGGGGTCGTGCTGGCCGTCCGAGTCGACCTGCACCACGTTGCGGTAGCCGTGGGCGAGCGCGTACTTGAACCCCGCACGCATCGCGCCGCCGACCCCGAGGTTGAACGGCAGCTCGGCGACGATCGCTCCGGCCGCACGCGCCTCGGTCGTGGTCGCATCGGTGGAGCCGTCGTTGACCACGAGCACCGCCACACCGGGTAGCTTCTCCTGGACCTCGCGGACGACCGTAGCCACGGACGCTTCTTCGTTGAGTGCTGGCATGACGATGAGGGTGCCGGCGAGGGAGGTCGTCATGTGCGGAATCCTAGCAATCGGAGGGCGGAGCGCTCGGGAGGTGGGGGCGGTCAGACCCTGGCGAACACGTGCTCGAGCAGGGCACGACGCCCTGCGGCGTTGCGGGACCGCAACGCTGCAGGCAGCTCGCTGAGCGCGTTGGCGCGCGACGTCCAGTGATTGGCGGCGGCTCGCGCCGCGCGACTCCACCCCATCGCCGTGAGATCACGTCGTGCCTCGGCGAACAGGGTCCGCTCCTGCCGGAACTTCGATCCGTCCGGTCCGGTGACCGCGGACACGCTCTGGGAGTGCCTGCGGTAGGCGAAGCAGATCTCGTCGTCGAGGACGAGGCTCCCGCCGTCCTTCGTGATCTCGAGGAGCATCGCGAGATCCTGCACGACGTCGAGGTCGAGCCGGAACTGGTGTTTCCGGAGCGCCTCGACCCGCCAGACGAGCGACGGGAAGTAGGTCCAGTTGCCGCGGAGCAGGCTCGTGGCGAGCTGCTCGCCCCGGTATTCGCGAGCCCCTGTCCCGGAGAACCGGTACTTCGCCTTGATCCGATCGGCGAGTGGGCTGGACGGCGTGCCGTGCTCGTCGATGACGGACACGCCGGGCTGGATGATCGAGGCGTCGGGGTGGCCGGCGATGAGTTCGCGCACGCGACGGACGTAGTTCGGCAGCATCACGTCGTCGCAACCCATGATGACGGAGAACTCGCCGGTCATGAGGGACACGCACTTGCGGTAGTTCTTCGATGGGCGCAGGTTCACCTCGTTCCGGAGGTAGGTGATGCGCGGGTCGCCGAGGGCGACGGCCCACTCACCGGGAGCGAGATCCGGGTAGACGTCGTCGACGATCGTCAGCGTCCAGTCGGGGTCGGACTGCGCGAGCACACTCTCCACCGCCGCCTGGAAGTGGTCGAAGCGGCCGTAGAAGGGCATCATGATGTCGAGCGTCACCCGGCTACGCTAGCAAGCTTCGTCCGGCTGTCGAGATCGCCGGGCCGCGAGGGCCCGATCGCGGTTCACCGGGGTCGCGACGCCGTCGGGTCGAGCGTGGCACGGAACACGTCGAGCGTGCGCTCGGCGGTCGACGCCCAGCTGAAGGTGGCGGCTCTCGCCCGTCCGCGCTCGGTGAGGCGCGTCACCTCGGCGGTGTCGGTCGCCAGGGTGCGGAGACCGGCCGCGATCGAGGCGAGGTCGTGGGGATCGACGAACAACGCCGCATCGCCGCACACCTCCCGGTGGACGTCGATGTCGCTCACGAGCACCGGAACGCCGCTGAGCATGGCCTCGAGTGGCGGCAGACTGAAGCCTTCGGCGAACGACGGCACGGCCAGGGCGGTCGTCGTCCGGTAGAGCTCACCCAGCTCTTCCGGGGACAACCAGGACCGCAGGTCCACGAACCGCTCCAGGCCGAGTTCGGCGACGACGGCGCGCAGCGGATCGTCGAGCCCGTGGCTGCCGGTCACGATGAGTCGGGGGCGGACGCGTTCCTCGACGAGGGCGAGTGCTCGGATGAGGCCGTCGTAGTTCTTGTGCGGGCGGCGGTTGCCCGTGGCGAGGATGAAGGGGGCGTCGCGATCCGGTTCCCGGGTGGCCGTCCACGGGGCTGACGCCGCCAGGGGGATGACGTCGATCAGCTCGGGGTCGGTCCCGAGGTACTTCACGATCTCCGCCTTCGAGACCTCGCTGATGGTGATGATGCGGGAGGCCGCCCGAGCGACCTGACGCTCCATCCACTTCACCGGTGCCGTGTAGAACGGTGTCGACATGAGCTCCGGGTGGCTCCAGTACAGCAGGTCGTGCATGGTGACCGCGAGCGGGAGCGCGGTACGTGCCGGTCCGAGCGTCGCGGGTGCGTGGATGATGTCCGCGCGGTTCCGTTTCGCGATCCCGGCGATGCGCCAGAGCTCCCCAGCCGCCCAGGCGAAGCGGTGCTCGCCGCTGATTCCGGTGGCGATGATCTCGCCCGGGAACCAGGAGAGATCACCATGCATCGCCTCCGTGCTGGCGAGACCGACGAGGTCGAACTCCGCCGCCTGCGGACCGACCGCGCGGTAGAGCTCGCGGGTGTAGGTCTCCATGCCACCCTTCGTCCCGGTGAACGACAGGAGATCGACGGCAAGCAGGGGCACGACAGCCGAGCATAGCGGGGGCCGAGGGCCACTCGGGTAAGCTCGGCCGGGTCGATGTGCCTCAGCAGAGGGACGAACCATTCACCGAGGATCAGCGCGAAGCGATCCGGAGCGGACCCCATGACGGAGCAGCACCCTGTGATCCAGACCCCCATGAAGAAGGCCGTCATCACCGGTATCACCGGTCAGGACGGCAGCTACCTCGCCGAGCTCCTCCTCGCGAAGGGCTACGAGGTGCACGGCTTCATCCGCCGCGCGTCGACCTTCAACACCGGGCGGATCGACCACATCTACGACCCCGAGGCGACCCACGACGGTTCGCCCAGGCTCCAGTTGCACTTCGCCGACCTGGCCGACGGCTCGCGCCTGGCGACGCTGCTCGCGGAGATCCAGCCCGACGAGGTCTACAACCTCGCCGCGCAGTCGCACGTGCGGGTCAGCTTCGACGAGCCGGAGTACACGGGCGACACGACCGGCATCGGGACGGTCCGACTCCTCGAGGCCATCCGCCAGATCGGTCTCCACTGCCGCTTCTACCAGGCGTCCAGCTCCGAGATGTTCGGTGCGACACCGCCGCCGCAGAACGAGGAGACCCCGTTCTACCCGCGCTCGCCCTACGGCGTCGCGAAGGTGTACTCCTACTGGATCACCCGGAACTACCGCGAGGCCTACGGGATGTTCGCGGTCAACGGCATCCTGTTCAACCACGAGTCGCCGCGTCGCGGTGGTACCTTCGTGACCCGCAAGATCACCCGTGCCGCCGCGCGCATCGCCGCCGGCCAGCAGGACTTCCTGTACATGGGCAACCTCGACGCCGTCCGCGACTGGGGCTACGCGCCCGACTATGTCGAGGGCATGTGGCGGATGCTGCAGGCCGACGAGCCGACCGACTTCGTGCTCGCCACCAACACCGCGTACACGGTCAAGGACTTCCTCCAGTTCTCCTTCGAGCGGCTCGACCTCGACTGGGAGCAGTACGTCAAGTTCGATGAGCGCTACCTCCGTCCCACCGAGGTCGACGCGCTGATCGGCGACTACGCGAAGGCCGAGTCGGTCCTCGGCTGGTCGCCCAAGGTGCTCCCGCCCCGGCTCGCCCAGATCATGGTCGACTCGGACGTCGCCGAGCTCGAGGCGTCGGGCACGCCCTACATCGACACCGCCGAGGTCTAGGCGCGGTGCGCGTCCTCCTCACCGGTGGTGCCGGCATGCTCGGTTCGAGCATCGCCGAGGTCTGGCCCAAGCTCCGCGCCGCCGACGAGCTGATCGTGGCGACGCGTGCGGACGCCGACCTCACCGATCGAGCCGCCGTCGCAGGCCTCATCGGCCGGACGGCGCCGGACGCGATCGTGCACACGGCGGCCAAGGTCGCCGGCATCCAGGCGAAGCTCCAGCGTCCCACCGACTTCCTGCTCGACAACCTCCTGATCGACACCTCGGTCATCCGGGGCGCGATCGACGCCGGTGTCCCGGAGCTGCTCTACGTGTCGAGTGCTGCGATCTACCCCGAGGGACTCCCGCAGCCGATCGGTGAGGCCGCGCTCCTCAGCGGCACGCTGGAGGGCGCGAACGAGGGCTACGCACTCGCGAAGATCGCCGGGACGAAGCTCTGCGAGTACGCGAGCCGGCAGTATGGGTTCGCCTACCGCGCGGCCGTGCCGTCGAACCTCTACGGCCCGGGCGACGACTACACCCACGGCCAGGCGCATCTGATCGCGGCCGCCCTCGGCAAGGTGCACGCCGCCGTGACGAGCGGCTCCGACGAGGTCGAGGTCTGGGGCGACGGCACCGCCCGACGCGAGTTCACCTACACGCCCGACCTCGCGGCCTGGCTCGTCACGCAGCTCGGCGCACTCGACGCGTGGCCCGTCACGCTCAACCTCGGGCCGGGTGTCGACCACAGCATCACCGAGTACTACGAGGCAGCCGGTCGCGCCGTCGGCTTCACCGGTCGCTTCCGATACGACGCCACCAAGCCTTCCGGTGTCCACCAGCGCCTGCTCGACTCAGCCGCCGCCCGCGCGCTCGGCTGGAACCCCACCACCCCGCTCGCGACCGGCGTCGCCGCGAGCTACCACGCCTACCTCGCAGCTCAGGAGCCACAGACACCATGACCGACGACATCTTCGACTCCGGTTTCCCCCTCGCGACCTCCTCCTGGGATGCCGCGGAATACGCCGCCATCCAGCGTGTCGTCGACAGCGGCCGCTTCACCATGGGTCCGCTCGTGGCGCAGTTCGAGCGCGATTTCGCCAGTGCGTTCGGCGCCGGGTTCGGTGTCATGGTCAACTCCGGGTCGAGCGCGAACCTCCTCGCGATCGCCGCTGCCGTGCTCGACGACCGGGTCGACCTGCAGGCGGGCGACGAGGTGCTGGTGCCCGCCGTGTCCTGGGCAACCACCTACTATCCGCTCCAGCAGTACGGCCTCATCCCGAGCTTCGTCGACATCGACGTCGACACCCTCAACCTGGACCTGGCGCTCGCCGAGGCGGCGATCACCCCGCGCACCAAGGCGATCTTCGCGGTCAACCTCCTCGGCAACCCGAACGACTTCGCGGCGCTCACGGCACTCGCCGAACGTCACGGTCTCCTCCTGTTGGAGGACAACTGCGAGTCCCTCGGCGCGAAGGACGACGGCCGGTTCGCCGGCACGGTCGGCGCGATGGGCACGTTCAGCGCCTTCTTCTCCCACCACATCTCGACGATGGAGGGTGGGATGATCCTGACGGACGACGAGGCCACGGCGCAGATGCTCATCTCGCTGCGAGCCCACGGCTGGACGCGTGGACTCCCCGAGCAGAACGCCGTGCACGACAAGTCGGGCGACGAGTGGGACGACCTCTTCCGCTTCGTCCTGCCCGGCTACAACGTCCGTCCGCTCGAGATGTCCGGCGCGATCGGCATCGAGCAGATCCAGAAGGTCCCACAGCTCATCGCCGGTCGTCGGGAGAACGCCGTGTACTGGACGGAACGCTTCGCCGACCTCGACTCCGTGCGCATCCAGCGCGAGCAGGGCGAGAGCAGCTGGTTCGGATTCTCGCTCGTGCTCGAGGGCGCGCTCGCCGGTCGCCGCAAGGAGGTCGTGCGGGCGTTCGCGGCCGAGGGGATCGAGTCACGGCCCATCGTCGCCGGCAACTTCACGAAGAACCCGGTCATGAAGTACCTCGACGCGAGGGTCCCGGCCGAGCTCCCCGCCGCCGACAAGATCCACGAGGACGGGCTCTTCGTCGGCAACCACCACTTCCCGGTCCACGCCGGGATCGACCGCGTGTACGACGTGGTGGCCAAACTCTCCTAGGCTGGGTCTGCGCGGTCGCCCCTCCGGTCCGCAGCAGCTTCCGTCCCACTGTCCACCTCTTCCCCCGACCGACGAGGACCGTGCACCGTGAACCAGCCGATCAACGCGCCATCGAACGACGTCCTGAGCCTCCCCGAGGCGGCCTCGCGCCTCCTCGGATGCAAGGCGGTGCTGTTCGACCTCGACGGCGTCATCACCCCGACCGCCGAGATCCACATGCACGCGTGGGCGAAGCTCTTCACGGACGAGCTCGTCGCCCGCGGGATCACCGAGCCGTACACCGACACCGACTACTTCCGGTACATCGACGGCAAACCGCGGTACGACGGGGTCCGGGCGATGCTCGCGTCGCGCGGTATCACGCTCCCCGAGGGTTCACCGACCGACGCCCCCGAGCTCGAGACCGTGTGCGGCCTCGGCAACCGGAAGAACTCGGTTTTCACCGCGGTGCTCGAGGAGGACGGCATCGCGGCCTATCCCGGCTCCCTGTCGTTCCTCGACGCGGTCGAGCAGGAGGGTCTCCAGGTCGCCGTGGTGTCGAGTTCCAAGAACGCCGAGGTCGTCCTCCGAGCGGCAGGGCTCCGTGAGCGGTTCCCGGTCGTGATGGACGGCGTCGTCGCCGCGCGCGAGGGGATCGCCGGCAAGCCCGCGCCGGACACCTACGTCGAGGCCGGTCGTCTGCTCGGCTACGCTCCGTCGGAGTGCGTCGTCGTCGAGGACGCGCATTCCGGGGTCGAGGCCGGCCGCCGCGGCGACTTCGGTCTCGTGCTCGGCGTCGACCGCGGTATCGGACACCAGGCGCTCATCGATGCCGGCGCGGACATCGTGGTCGATGACCTCGCCGACCTCGTCGACCCACTGCGGTCGGCTTCGCGAACAGCCGGGCCGGACGCGCCGGCCGACCCACAGACCCCCACGGCACCCCACGACTCCTCCGAGGACCAGGCATGAACCACATCACCAGCGACCCGCTCGACCGTCACCGGTTCCCACTCGACGACTGGGCGCTCGTCGAGACGCACGTCGACGCGGACGACGAGGGAACGACCGAGACCCTCTTCGCGCTCGGCAACGGCTACCTCGGTTTCCGCGGCAACGTCGAGGAGGGCCGCGACGGCCACGTCCACGGGACGTTCATCAACGGGTTCCACGAGACCTGGCCGATCCGTCACGCCGAGGAGGCGTTCGGCTTCGCCCGCGTCGGTCAGACGATCGTCAACGCGCCCGACACGAAGGTCGTCCGCCTCTACGTCGACGACGAGCCGCTGATCCTCAACGACGCCGACCTGCTGAGCTTCGAGCGTCGGCTCGACTTCAAGACCGGTGTCCTCAGCCGCGAACTCGAATGGCGGACGCCCTCCGGGAAGCGGGTCCACATCCGTTCCCGTCGCATGGTGTCCTTCACCGACCGCCACCTCGCGGTCCTCGACTACGAGGTCACGTTGCTCGACGCGGATGCGTCGCTCGTGCTCTCCAGTCAGATCATCAACCGCCAGGACCGTCAGGACGACTACCTGACGAACGCACCCGAGCCGGGGATGGGCGACCCGCGCAAGGCGGAGTCCCTCACCGAGCGGGTGCTGCAGCCTCGCTACAAGCTCATCGACGGTCCACGAGCGATGCTCGGGTACCAGACGACGAACTCCGGCATGACGATCGTCGCCGGCGCCGACCACACGATCGAGACCGAGAACGAGTACGAGGTCTCGACGCACATCGAGTCCGACCTCGCGAAGCACGTGTACACGATCCGCGGTCGCGCGGGCGTGCCCACGAAGCTCACCAAGATCATCAGCTACCACACCTCGAACGCCGTCCCGCCGAAGGAACTCGCCGACCGCTGCGCCCGCACGCTCGACCGTTCCGCCGAGAACGGCATCGAATCCGCGATCCGCAACCAGGAGCTGTGGCTGGAGGACTTCTGGGCGCGCTCCGACGTCGAGGTCCACGGACAGCCGGCCATCCAGCAGGCGACGCGCTGGAACCTCTTCCAGCTGGCGCAGGCGTCCGCACGCACGGACGGCGGCGGTGTCGCGGCGAAGGGTGTGTCCGGGTCCGGGTACGGTGGCCACTACTTCTGGGACACCGAGGTCTACGTCCTCCCGTTCCTCAGTTACACGGCGCCGCTCGTCGCACGGAACGCCCTCCGGTTCCGCCAGAACATGCTCGACGCCGCCCGCTCCCGCGCGACCGAGCTCAACCAGCACGGTGCCCTGTTCCCGTGGCGCACGATCAACGGGCTCGAGTCGTCGGCGTACTACGCGGCCGGCACGGCGCAGTACCACATCGACGCCGACATCTCCTACGCGCTGCGGCAGTACGTCGCGGCGACGGGGGACGAGGACTTCCTCGCCCGCGGAGCCGTCGACATCTTCGTCGAGACGGCGCGCATGTGGGCCGACCTGGGCTTCTGGCGCGCGAACGGCAAGGACTCGTTCCACATCTACGGGGTCACGGGACCCGACGAGTACACGACCGTCGTGAACGACAACCTCTACACGAACGTCATGGCACGGGCGAACCTGCTGTCGGCCGTCGAGGCCGTGGAGCGCCTCCGCGAGGACGACCCGGCCTCCTTCGAGCGCTTGGTCACGCGGCTGTCGCTCGACGACGCCGAGGTCCGCGAGTGGCAGCGCGCCGCCGAGCACATGCACATCCCCTTCGACAAGCGGCTCGGCATCCACCCGCAGGACGCCCAGTTCCTCGAGAAGGAGCTGTGGGACCTCGATCACACCCCTCCTGAGCACCTCCCGCTGCTCCTGCACTTCCACCCGCTCGTCATCTACCGGTTCCAGGTGCTCAAGCAGGCGGACGTCGTGCTGGCGCTGCTCCTCCAGGGCGACCACTTCACCGACGAGGAGAAGCTCGCCGACTTCGACTACTACGACCCGCTGACGACTGGCGACTCGACTCTGTCGGCGGTCGTGCAGTCGATCATCGCCGCCGAGGTCGGGTACCAGCGGCTCGCGCTCAAGTACTTCTGGTCGGCGCTGTTCGTCGACCTCGCGAACCTGCACCGCAACACCCCGGACGGTGTGCACGTCGCCTCCACCGGTGGCGTGTGGAGCGCGCTCGTGCTCGGCTTCGCGGGCATGCGCGACCACGGCGGCGTGATCTCCTTCTCGCCGCGCCTGCCGGTCGACTGGCAGGGCATCACCTTCCGACTCACGGTCAAGGGCACGCGGGTGCGCATCTCCGTCCGGCGCACCGAGATGCGGTTCACCGTCGAGGAGGGCGATTCCGCCTCGTTCGTCGTCGGCGGGGGCAACGTGCTCGTCGAGGCCGGGACGACGGTCACCGTTCCGCTCGACAACCAGGGTCCGCACCTCGTCGGCGAGCCGAGCGCGAGCGACATCGAGGGCAGCCGCCGTGCCGACGGTTCGCTCATCACCGTGTCGATGCCGACCATCGCGCTCGGGCCGGCGGACACCGAGTCGATCCCGGTCATCCAGCCGCAGTCGGAGTAGGCACCGACCGTCGTCCGCTGTTCCGCTCGACCGACCGTCGAGTGGGTCAGTGGACGGTCGGTCGGCTCCCGGCCCCGGGAGACGGCTCGACGCTAGACCGTCAGGGCCCGTCGGAAGGTCTCGAGCGTCTGGGTCGCCGTGCGCTCCCAGGAGAACCGCTCAGCCTGTTCGAGACCGGCCGTGGCCAGTCGTCGCATCTCATCGGGCCGGGTCACGGCGGTGCGCATGACCGCCGCGATGCTGTCGAGTGACGTGGGGTCCAGGTACAGGGCCGCGTCGCCGCACACCTCGTGGTAGACGGGGATGTCGCTCATCATGACGGGGAGGCCGACCATCATGGATTCGAGTGCCGGGAGGCTGAAACCGTCGACGAACGAGGGCATCGCCATGATGGTCGCTCGTCGGTAGAGCTCACCCAGTTCCTCGCTCGTGAGCCAACCTTTGAGTTCGACCCAGTCCTGCATGCCGGTCTCCTCGACGACCGCCTGCAGGGGATCCTCTCCGTGGCTGCCGGTGATGACGAGCCGCGGGCGTTCGTGCTCGGCCAGGAACGGCAGGGCGCGGATGAGGCTCGCCCAGTTCTTGTGCGGGCGGCGGTTCCCGGTCGCGAGCACGAACGGGCGCTCCTGATCCGGTTCGCGGTCGCCGTCGATCGTCGGCATGGTGCCGGCCAGGGGCACGAGGTCGATCCTGGCCCGCGGGACGTGCAGGTACTTCTCGATCTCGGCGCGTGAGACCTCGCTGATGGTGAGGACCCTGGTGGCGTTCCTGGAGGTGAGGCGCTCCATGAGCTTCACGGGAGCGGTGTACAGCGGCGTCGTCATGAGCTCCGGATTGCTCCAGTACAGCATGTCGTGCATGGTGACGACCGACGGCATCGACGAGCGCGCCGGCCCGAGCGTGGCGGGGGAGTGGATGAGGTCCGCTCCGTGTCGCTTCGCCTGGCGGGCCACCTGGAACAGCTCGCCGTAGGCCCAGATGAACCGGTTCTCGCCGCTGATCCCCGTGTCCACCATCTCGCCGGGGAACCAGGAGCGGTCGAGCCGGTAGCCCTCTCGGCTGGCGAGCCCCACGAATTCGAACTCGCTGCCCTGCCGGCCGATCTCCCGATAGAGCTCGCGGGCGTAGGTCTCCATGCCGCCCTTCGTCCCGGTGTAGGAGAGGAGGTCGACGGCTACGCGGGGCATAAGGCCCGAGGATACCAGCGGGACGGTGGGGATAGGCTGGTGGGCGGTCCGGCGAGCGGTGAGGAGCGGGTCAATGCCAGCAGCACCAGTCGACGCACGCGTCTCCGTCGCCCTCTGCACCTACAACGGTGAGGCGTTCCTCGCCGAGCAGCTGGCGAGCATCGACCGGCAGACCGTACTGCCCGGCGAGATCGTGATCAGCGACGACGAGTCCACCGACGGGACGTCGGCCATCGTCGAGCGCTTCGCCGAGGCGTCGTCGGTCCCGGTGCGCTTCCTGCGGAATCCGACCGCGCTCGGTGTGACACGCAACTTCGAGAGCGCGATCCGTGCCACCGACGGGGACCTGGTCGTCCTGTCTGATCAGGACGACGTGTGGCGGCCCGACCGTCTCGAGCGTGCCCTGGCCGCCTTCGACGCGCGTCCGGAGCTCCAGATGGTGTGCTCCGACGCCCGTCTCGTCGGAGCCGACGGGGCGTCCCTCGGCACCACGCTCTTCGCGTCGCTGTCGATCGGCCCGCACGAACGCGACGGGATCCGGGCTGGTGACGCGTTCGGCGTGCTGTTGCGGCGCAATCTGGTCACCGGTGCGACCGCGATGCTCCGACGAGAGGTCTTCGACGCGGCCGTGCCGTTCCCGGCTCCATGGGTCCACGACGAGTGGTTGGCGATCGTCGCCGCATCGCGCGGACCCATCGAGCTGTTGGACGAACCGCTCGTCGACTACCGGCAGCACGGCGCGAACCAGATCGGGATCGTCGAGCCGACGCTGGCGTACAAGATCTCGAGGCTGATGCAGCCGGGGCGTCAGCGCAATCGGGACATCGCCGACCGCGTCGCAGGGCTCGCGTCGTGGCTCGATGAGCCTCGTGCCCACGCGCCGCTCGCCGATCCCTCGGCCGTCGTCGCCAAAGCGGCCTTCGAGCGGTTCCGGGCCGATCTCCCTCCGGCCCGGTGGCGGCGGATCATCCCCGTCCTGCTCCGTGCCCGACGCGGCGAGTACCAGCGGTATGCGAGCCAGGGGGCTCTCGACATCGTGCGGGATCTGCTGCAGCCGGCCTAGCCTCGGGTCACCTGCCATACGGCCGCGCCGGCCACGACCACGCCGAGCGCGAGGAGGCCGCCCCGCCACGGCGCCCGATGACGCGCGGCGAGGAGGAGCAGTGCCATCACGACGAGTTCCCGGGCGTTCACGAGCCAGGCCGCGAGCTGCAGGTCGTGGAGGGCGACGACGCCGACCGGGAGGGACAGCAGCACACCGACCGCCTTGATGGGACTCGCCCAGCGCATCCGGCTCTCGGCCTGGAGGACTGCCGTGACCGACCAGGCGACGACCGACGGAGCGACCGACAGCGTGAGGACTGGGACGAGTGCCAGGGCGGGGTCCCAGTCGTCTGCGAGGAAGGGGCCCACGACCAGCTCAGCCCCGATGCTCGTCGCCACGGCGGCCACGACCGCCAGGACCAGGGATCGTCGAAGCGAAGCCTCCGTGAGCGCGACGATCTCGGACCCCCGGCCGTCACGTGCCGCTTCGGCGAGGACCGGCCGGAGGACGTTGATCGCAGCCAGCGCCGCCGCGTCGCCGATGCTCCGCGACAGCGACATGGCGAACGCGTACTGGCCCAGACGTGCCCCGCCGGCGAGAGCCCCGATCGAGAGGCGGTCGGTCTGTCCCTGTCCCCAGCCGAGCAGCGAGAACAGTGCCGTGTGGAGGTAGTCGCCCAGGACGTTCACGGTCGGTTCGCGGGAATGCGCGTCGGCGGCGGACGCGCGGGGGAGTCGCGCTGCGCGTCGCCGGTTGAGCAGGGCGAACCCCGCCTCCGCGAGCATCGCCTGCAGGGCGCTGGCGAGGAGCGATCCCGTCGCCAGGAGGGTCGGCACGCTGCAGAGCAGGGAGCCCGTCGACGACCATGCCTGATGCGATGCGATCTCCTTCCATCTCCCAGCTCGCTGCAGCCGGACCAGGGCGTCGATTCCCACGGCCGAAGCCGCCGGGACGAGGACGAACGGCGCGAGGGCGATCGCCTGCCATCGGTCCTCCGCATGATGCGTCAGGACTAGGGCTCCGACGGTCACGGCGAGCGCGGCGCCTCCGATCAGCGCGGACCAGACCCGGAACCGGCGGACGAACCGGTCCCCGGCCTCGGTGTCTCCGTGGACGACGGCGGTCTGCCGGGCGGCCGTGTCGCCGACGGTCTGGACGAGCGTGAGGGCGAGGACCATCCACGCGTACATGCCGACGAGGGATGGCGTGAGCCGGGCGGCCAGGGCGAGCATGATGAGCGCCGACGCCACCCGGGGAAGGATCCGCTCGAGGATCGCCCAGGCGAGATGGATCATCGGCCGTTCAGCGGCATGGCGGTCGACCCGCGCATCGGTCGGCGAGCGCGGTCGTCGCGCCGGCGGGGTCTACGTCGCCGTCGGCGGCCTCGATCGTCGTGATCACAGGTACCACGTCCTCGATCGCAGGCTCTCGACCACGCGTCCTGCTCTCGACGAGAGCCGCTCGACACCGCGTCGACGCCGCGTGCCGTCGCGGCTCGGGATGATGACCTGCAGCGCTCCGACGACCAGGACGATGGGGAGCTCCCAGCCGAATGATCGCGGCATGCCCAGCCCGCGGTGTCGTCGGAACAACCGCACCGTTCCCCGGCCGTAGCCGAAGAACTGCCGAGCCACGGCTCGGAGGTCACCGCGAAGTCGGTACTCGACCACGGCCTCAGGGACTGCGGTGGTCGGGTGACCGGCCGCCGCCGCCCGCCAGAAGAAATCCGTCTCGTCGCCGCCGCCGAGCAGGGTCTCGTCGAATCCACCGAGCCGGTCGAACACCCGTCGTCGGAAACCACAGTTCGCTCCCGCGGGCCATGGATGGAAGCCGTGCACGGTGCTGACCGCTTCCTGCCTCCCCAACCTCGTACCGTCCGGGAGGGTCCGCTCGAGCGCGCCGCCGACGCAGTCCGCGCCGGCTTCCAGCGCGCGCCGGTGAGCCTCGATCCAGCCGACCTGGACGACGTCGTCGGCGTCGCAGAGCAGCACCGCTGAACCCCGTGATGCCCGGACGCCGGTGTTGCGAGCGTGGTTGATACCTGGCCTGCCGCTCGCGTCGACGAGGCGGACGCGCCCGTCCACCTCACTGAACCGGCGGACGAGTGCTGCGGTGTCGTCGACGGAGCCGTTGTCGGCGACGACGATCTCGATGTCGCCGGGCGAGCGCTGAGCGAGCAGGGCTTCGAGTTGCGTGGCGAGGGTACCCGAGCCGTTTCGGCAGGGGATGACGATCGAGTACACGGGCCTCCGGATCTGGCATGAGCGAGGTGACCAACTTTTTCGTCGTCTAACATACCACGTGTGAGATATGAGACTGATGACCGTCGTCCGCCCGCACCTCCCGTTCGACGAGCAGCCGACAGGGTGATCGTGCTCCACGTCACCGACTGCTATGCGGGTGGCATCCCCGTGGCGATCGAGGCGTACGTGCGGAATTCGCCGCCGGGTGTCGAACACCACCTGCTCGCGCAGATCCCGGACGGTGCCCCCGTCGACGACACGCTGTCCGACTGCTTCGCGTCCGTGACCGCCCTCGGACGGCGACCGCTCGCTGCCGTGCGAGCGATCCGCCGCGTGCGCCGTCGGACCGCGGCCGACATCGTGCACGCCCACTCGAGCTTCGCCGGCGCGTACGCCCGCGTGGCCCTGCGCAGTTCGCCGCGGACCCGCATCGTCTACACCCCGCACTGCTACGCGTTCGAGCGCGCCGACCTCTCCGTCTGGAGCCGCCGTGCGTTCCGGGCCGTGGAGTGGCTGCTCTCGTTCAACGTCGAGACCATCGCCGCCTGTTCCGAGGGCGAAGCCGCAGCTGCGGAACGGCGCGGGCCCCTCCGACCGCGCGTCGTCCACGTGCCGAACGTGGTCGCGGTTCCGCTGTGCGATGCCCGCCGAGACGGCCCGGAGCGGCACCGGCCGCTGCTGGTCGCGAGCCTCGGGCGGATCGCTCCGCAGAAGGACCCGATGCGGTTCGCCGACGCCGCGGCGTCGATCCGTGCGCGAGGGATCGAGGTGGTCCCGGTCTGGATGGGTGGTGGTGCGGACGACGACGTCACCCGGTTGGAGGCCTCCGGTGTACACGTCACCGGGTGGATTCCGCACGCCGAGGTGGGCAGGCGGCTCGCGCAGAGCGACGTCTACCTCCATACCGCCGCCTGGGAGGGGTTCCCGCTCGCCGTCCTGGAGGCGGTGCAGGCTGGTGTCCCGACGCTCGTCCGCCCGATCGCCGCGTTCGGGACGCTCCCGGACGCCCTCACGCTCGACAATGGTCTCGAGGCGCTCATCGCCAGCAGGCTGGCCGGGCCCCGGGCCTTCGCCGCGTGGGCCGAGGCGAACGTCGCCCGCTGGTCGGACCGCCTCCGGGGCCACACGCCCGCCCATCAGCGGACGGCGCTCGCCGAGGCCTACCGGATGCCGCAGGTGGCCTGATGCGGGTCGCTGTGGTGCAGTGGGGCCGCACCGGTGCGGGCCCGCTCTTCGCTCAGGAACTGGCTCAGGCGCTTCAGGAGGACGGCTGCGATGTCGTCGTGTCCTATTCCCTCGACGCCGAGGTGGCCGACCGGTTCGTGGCACTCGGTGTGCCGTCCTTCCCGATCCGCACGTATCGCGACAAGCGCGGCGCGGTGCTCGGTCTCCCGCGTCTGCTCTGGGCGGCGTTCCGGCTCGACCGGTTCCTCCGGCGTCATCGCATCGACGTCGTCGTCATCGCCATGGAGCAGCTCTGGCAGGGGGCGGTCGCGCCCGTGTTCCGCTTCGGCGGTCGTCGGAGTCTGCTCTGCGTCCATGACGCGACGATGCACCCCGGGGACTTCTCGCGGCTCGAACACCTCCTGCGTCGTGCCGAGCGCCGAGCTGCGGACGGCGCGATCGTGTTCTCCGAGCCGGTCGCCGCTGCGCTCACGTCGCGTGGTGAATTCAGCGCGGGCCGTGTCCATCAAACCGTCCACGCCGCGTACCAGGTCGACGCGGACCGTGCCGTGGTCCGGTCGACGTACCGGGAGGGTGTTCCGGTCGTCGGATGCTTCGGTCGGCTGTCGGCGTACAAGGGGCTCGGTCTCGGGGTGGGAGCGATCACCGAACTACGACGTCGCGGGACCCGGGTCCGATTGCGGGTCGTCGGGTCCGGGACCGACGACGCTCTCGACCTCCTCCGACACGAGGACGACGAGCTCGAGAACCGCTGGGTCGGTCAGGAGGAGATCGCACAGGTGGTCGGCGGGTTCGACATCGCCCTGTTGCCCTACACCGAGGCCAGTCAGTCCGGTGTGCTCGCCTACGCGATGGCGCTCGGGGTGCCCTCCGTCGTGACGCCGGTCGGCGGCCTCGCCGAGCAGGCGATCGCGTCAGGATCGGGCATCGTGGCCACGGCGGTGACGTCGACCGCGCTCGCCGATGCGCTGGAGGAGATCCTCGCCGACGTCGGTCGCTACCAGACGCTCTCAGCGGCGGGTGTCCTTGCTGCAGCGGGTCCGTTCTCGTGGGCGCGCGTCGCGGCGGACGTGCGCGTCGCCGCAGCATCCGTCGTGTCCGTACGTCGCTGATGCGCGCGGGACGCAGCGGAGGTCGGCCTCCGCGGGGCCGGGGGTGCCGTCGCTCCGGGTCGCAGAGACAGGAGGAGGCACACGGCGACGATCAGCATCGGCGTGAGATGCCGGAGGAACGAGCCGTAGTCCGGCTCGAAGATCGACTGCACGATCAGGAAGGCGAGGATCGCCGCGAACAAGCGGTTCTGGAACGCTGTGAGGATCGGAGCGCCGCGGGGCGCTCGGAGCCTCGCCGACCGGATCGCGGCGATGAGTGATCCCCAGATGACCAGCAGGACGAGCGCCACGACGAGGTAGATCGCCCCGCCGCGGAGCATCAGCGGGATCGGGATGATGAACGAGGCGAAGGTGAGGACACTGTTGACGAATCCGGACACGGGGCCGGCACCGGGGAAGAACTGCACGATCAGGGTGTTGACCGATTCCGCGGTGCGGTGCTCGTTCACCGTCAGGCGGTAGTGGTCGAGGTCGACACCGACGATCAGCGGGAAGACGACGGAGAGCCCGGCGTAGAGCACGAGGACGACCGCCGGGGTGGCCGTCCAGCCGCGCCGTGCTCGCAGCGCGAGCCGGAGCGCCAGATAGAGGCCGGCCACGAGGAACCAGTACGTGCGGAAGCCCTGGGCGTACAGCAGCATCGCGGCCACCGGCACCAGCTCGGCCAACAGACCTCGTCCGCGGTGGGCGATGAGGGCGAGTACCGCGCCCACCGTCAGCAGGTCCTTCGTGTACGCGCCGTGGTAGACCGCGGCGAGCGCGACGCAGCTGATGATGATGGCCCAGTCCACCCACTCGGCCGTCGTCGTCCGGGTGCGTGAGATCGCCGCCGTCAGGACGAGCAGGTAGCTCGCGACACCGACGAGGGCGGCGAGCGTCGGCAGCTCGGCCAGGCCCATCCAGCGGTAGACCGCGGCGATGAGCCGGAACGACGAGTCGGCCTCGGTGAACGTCCCCCGATTCACGCTGATGATCGTGCCCTCGTCGTTCGCGAAGTGCCCGGGCAGTCCTGGTTGCTCGGCTGCCACCCAGGCGAGCGTGAGGAGCGAGGCGATGAGGAGGAGCGAACCGCCGACGAGCGGGCGGTCACGTTCCCGCCCGCTGACATCGGGCGTCCGTCGCGTCAGCTGCCGGCGCCACACGGCCCGGTCGGCGCTGGCCTCCGCGCGGGCCCTGGCCGCGTCCCGCCGCGTCAGCTCCGCGAAAGGCTGCCGGGAGGTCACGGACGGATCGTGTGCTCGAAGCGCAACCTCGGCTGGAGGTCGCCGAACCAGGTCTCCGCGTAGTTCGACAGCTTGCGGTTGTTGTTGTCGAGCGCGACGACCCGGCGGCCCATCTGCAGCCCGATGAGCATGGCGTGGAGGCGATCGGTGACGACCACCTCGCCGCGGGCGATCAGCCGGACGGCGGCATTGAATCGACGTTCGGCTCGCCGCATCCACGCGGCATGATCGCGCTCCATGAGCGGTTTCAACACCGGGTGCTTCGCCGCGCGCCAGCCGAGCCACTCGTGCGCCCGGAGGTCCAGGGGGTCGGCCGGCCAGTCGGCGCTCTCGGAGCCCACGAGCCCACCCGCGCTCTCGCCGTCCGTCCGGGCGATGACGATGCGCCGCTGGGTCGGTTCGGGGGCGTTGATCGGGCCGAGGAGGTGCACCGCGTCCGGCGAGAGGCTGAGGTCCTCGACCTCGTCGCGGAGGAGGTCGTAGGAGGTCTGGTCGCGGACGGCGACCCGAAGGTTGAGCCGGGCGGCGAACCGTCGGGAGAACGCCCGGCGGTCCGCATCCGTGGGGAAGACGACCGACTGCGGTGCCTGGATGAGCAAGGTGTCGGCTGGGAGGCGCTCCGCGAGTTCGTAGCGAGCCTCGCTCAGCACCGGGTAGAGGCCTCCGAGGTTGCCGCCGCCCTGGATGAGGACCGGGATCGACGAGTCCCGGACCCGCTCGGGCATGCTGCCGGCGCTCGAGGTCGTGCGCACGTCGATGCCGTGTGCGCGCCAGAACCTGGCCTGTCCGAGGGCGATGGCTGAATCGCCCGAGTTCCGGTGATCGGGGAACTGGGTGTAGTGGAGTTCGGTGACGCCGCGATGCAGCTCGACGAAGGAGGTCTCGGCGCGCCGTCGCATGGTCTCGAGGTAGGGCATGGGTGCTCCGTCCGGATCGACACCGAGCGTTGCGCTGGAATCGGATACTTCAGTTGGTCGAATACATTATGCTCGATTGTCGCCGGGTCGTCTCGCACGTCGGCGATCGACCTCGCCCACCGCGCCTCGTGCGCGCCGAGGCTCGATCCGATGCACACCAGAACATCCCCAGGGAGGCCACCGCATGCCCTTCGTCGAAGCCCGCCGCTGCTGGGAGCGACGGTGCTCGCGCATGGTCCTCGTCCTCGACCTCCTGGCCGTCACCCTGGCGCTCACCGTGACCCAGCTCCTGTGGTGGGACGCGTACTGGCGCGGGACCGTGGAGGTCGTGGGGCCGTTCGGACGCCGAGACCTCGGCTACCCGGCGGTCACCCTCGCGCTCGCCGTCGCGTGGTGGTCGCCCCTGGCGGCGGCCCGATCGCGCCACCCGCGGGTCCTCGCGGACGGTTGGACACCCTATCGACGGGTCGTGGTCGTGACGACGACGGTCTTCGGCACGGTGGCGATGGCGTCCTACCTCCTCAAGCTCGAGATCGGACGCGGGTTCCTGCTCACCGCCATGCCGCTCGGGGTAGCCCTCCTCCTGGCGGTCCGATGGGGCGCCCGTCGACACCTCCGTGCGCGGCGACGCGGAAGCGCACTCGTCTACCGCACGCTGCTGGTGGGGGACCGCGACCAGGCGGTGCATGTCGCCGAGCGCATGCGCCGGGGCGACTGGGCAGGGCATCGGGTGGTGGGCGTCGCGACCCCGGGCATCGTCGACGATGACCGCATCGTGGGTGCCCCCGTCCTCACCGGGCGGCCCTCGATCGTCGATGCCGCCGAGGAGGTCGAAGCGGACACGGTGATCCTCGTCGGCCCCGTCGAACTCACCCCCGCCGAGCTCCGCCGCCTGGGTTGGGACCTCAGTGAGCGCGGGGTGAAGTTCATCATCGCGCCGACGCTCACGGGGGTGGCCTCGACCCGCCTGTACCTTCAGGCGGTGGCCGGCATCCCGCTCATCCATGTCGACCACCTGGAGCTGTCGCGGCTGGAGGCGGCGGCGAAGCGGGCGTTCGACGTCATCGGTTCCGCGACGCTGCTCCTGCTGCTGGCCCCGGTCATGCTCGCGGTCGCGCTCGCGGTGAAGACGACGAGTCGGGGGACCGTGCTGTACCGGCAGGAGCGCGTCGGCCTGCGCGGCCGCCCCTTCCAGATCCTGAAGTTCCGCTCGATGGTCGCCGACGCCGACACCGGAGCAGCCCTCGCCGTGCAGCAGCACGCGGACGAACTGCTCTCGAAGGCTTCGGACAACCCGCTCGTGACCCCGATCGGACGGATCCTCCGGAAGTACTCGCTCGACGAGCTCCCGCAGTTGTTGAACGTCCTGGGGGGTTCGATGAGCCTCGTCGGTCCGCGGCCGCACCGGGGGTGGGAGGTCGAACGCTACGACCTGCTCGCCCGGCGACGCCTCCTGGTGAAGCCGGGCATGAGCGGACTGTGGCAGGTCAGCGGGCGGTCCAACCTCTCCTGGGACGACTCGGTCGACCTCGACCTGTACTACGTGGAGAACCGGTCGGCCGCGATCGACCTGAAGATCCTCGCGCAGACGGTGCGAGCGGTCGTCGCCCCGGGAACCGATGCACGGTGATCCGGCGCCGCTCGGGGCCGGGTTCAGCGTTCCGGAAGCTTGTGCCGCCAGCTCAGTCCGCCGGCACCGATGACCGCGCAGACGACGAGGAGCAGCCAGCCGCCGCTCAGCAGCAGGCTGCTCTCGGCGGCGCCCGATGCGAGCAGGGTCACGACGATGAGGGCAGCCCAGACGTGCACGACGCTGCGCCGGTTGGTCGCGATGAGCCAGGTCCGCACGAGCGCCAGACCGCCGAGGAGGAGGAACAGGGCGAGCCCGATCAGTCCGAGCTGCAGGTACACGTCCAGGTAGGCGTTCAGCGCCGAGTCGTTCGTGCGGCCGAGGCTCGCGTCGATGAACCGGTACGGGACCGCATCGGAGACCCAGCCGCCCGTCCAGCCCCAGCCGTTGAGCTCGCTCGGGGCCAGGCGTCGCAGGGTCTCCTGCCAGAGTGCGTAGCGCTGCTCGATTTCGAGCCCGAGACCGAGGACGCGGAACACCTCGGATCGGAAGAGGTACCCGATGAGGCCGACGAGCGCGAGGACGGTGAGCAGGACGAACTGCCAGGTGCGGCGCGGTTCCGGCCGGAGTTGCCGGAAGACGTAGAGCACGGCGGTCGCGATGCCGAGGGCCGCGGCGAGGAGCGCGACGCTCGGCGAGCGCGTGCCGAGGATGAGCCCGGCGGCGAGCGCGATGGACCCGATCGTCACCCCGTGCCGCACGGAACGGGTCCGCCATTCGACGACGAAGGTGACGAGACCGAGCAGGGCCGCGATCCCGAGGGCGCTCCGGGTTCCGAAGACCCCCTCCAGCGGACCGCCGAAGGCGAGGTTCCCGCTGATGC
The DNA here is from genome assembly GCF_013349365.1 of Plantibacter sp. MCCC 1A11337. Classification (NCBI taxonomy): domain Bacteria; kingdom Bacillati; phylum Actinomycetota; class Actinomycetes; order Micrococcales; family Microbacteriaceae; genus Plantibacter; species Plantibacter sp. MCCC 1A11337. The sequence goes on from NZ_JABJWX010000004.1 coordinate 82,025, forward strand.
CGAGGAACGGCAACGGGGTGTCGATGAGGACGCCGCTCACGACCTCGAGCGCCAGGGACGTGCCGAGGAGCGCGCGGAAGGCGGTGCCCGTCGCCCGGACGATCTGGATGGTGTCGCGGGTCAGCGCGATCACGATGGCGATGAAGGCCCACGCGAGCTGTCCGCCGATGGCGGGCAGGGTCGCGAGGGGCGTGGCGCTCCACACCACCGACACCGCGCTCCAGGCGAGGAACAGCAGGACCGAGATCGGCAGGAGGCCACGCCACTCGATGATGGGGAGGCGTGCGAGGAGGATGCCCGTGCCGATCGTCGTGAGGCCGACGAGCATCGCGCTGAACCCGGCGATACCGATCAGGCTCGTGATGAGGTGCTCACCGAAGGCGGTCGCGACGGCGATGGTGGCGAACGCGGCGGCCAGCGGCGCCGACGACAGGACGCGCGCGGCGACGGAGAACGCGTCGAAGTCCGCCGGTCTCACGCCGGGCTCATCCGCCGATGACGTCGCGCCGGTGCGCGGGTGCGAGGTCGGAGGAGGCCGCGACGGTGGGAACAGGCCAGGCGGGTTCCTGCTTGGTCTTCACCACGAGGAGCACGAGGAGGACCCAGCCGGATTCGATGAGTATCCGGCTCTCCGCGACCGACTGCACAACGAGGGAGACCGCGATGAGGACGGGCGCGAGCGACAGGGCCGTGTACGGCCGCTGTGCGTCGAGGTCGACGCGTGGACGGTCGACGGCCAGGAACCAGGTGCGGGTCAACATGGACAGGACGACCGCGGCGAAGAGCACCAGGCCGACGACGCCGAGTTGGAACCAGACGTCGAGCCAGGCGTTGTGCGCCTGGAGCTGTCGGACGCCGCGTCGGATGACCAGGTCGGTGAAGAGCGGCTCCCACGGTGCCCACGGACTCGAGAAGCCCCATCCGAAGACCGGCCGCTGTTCGATGAGGCGCCACACGGTCGCCCAGATGTCGAGTCGACCGGTGAGGTCCGGGCTCTTCCCGAGCAGGCCGAGGAGTTGCGTCCGGAAGACGACCGCTCCCACCGCACCGACGACCCCGATGCCGAGGAAGCCGAGGTACACCGGCGTCCTCGCCTCCGGGCGAGGTGCCCGACGGATCGCCAGTGCAGCGGCGAGGACCACCGCCGTCACCACGGCGGCGAGCAGGATGGTGGTCGAGAAGCTCAGGAGGAACATCACGACGGAGAGACCGAGACGGATGAGCAGGGTCCAGCGACGTTCCGGGCCGGCCAGCCCGGCTGCGCCGGGCTCGTCGCGGCGCGCCGCCAGCCGGAGCCCGAAGACGATGATCCCGAGCAGCGCCACCACGGCGAGGAGGTTGGCGTTCCCCGAGATGCCCTGGATGCGTCCTCCGGAGAACAGGAGGTCCCGCGACCAATAGTCGAGCAGGGGCGGGTCCGCCGAGTCCCCGGCGTAGAAGTTCGGGAGGACCGGGTGCCGGATGATCGCCGCGACGACGAACTCGAAGAGGAGGGAGAGTGACAGCACCCACGTCACGGCACGGCCGAGGACGCGGATGACCTCGGGCCAGGAGAAACAGCCGGCGAGGGTCACGCCGAGGATGGTGCACAGCGCCGCACCGAGCAGGGTCGCGGCCGTGCCGCTGGGGTAGGCGGACCAGGCGATCGAGACGATCGACAGCACCCCGTAGCCGACGAGTGACCACGGCACCCGGGTGCGGCGCCAGTTCGGGCGGACGACCATCAGGCACGCGAGGGCGGCACCACCTGAGACGAGTGCCACCGCCGTGTAGCCCCAGATGGTGAAGAGGTTCGTCCAGAACGTCCCGGCGAGCACCGCGAACGTCGCGAACACCGCGACGTGCCTGACGACGAGTGCGCGTGTCGTCAGCGCTGCCGGCGGGCGGGGCGGGGCGGGTTCGGTGGACAGCATCGTGCCCCCAGGGTAGCGGCTGCGGCCGCCGCCGAGGCCCTGGTCCAGCGCGGTGGTCAGACGAACGCCGCAGTGCCGGTGATGGCCCGCCCGACGATGAGCGCGTTCATCTCCCGCGTGCCCTCATAGCTGTAGAGGGCTTCGGCATCCGCGAAGAACCGGGCGGCGTGGTAGTCCAGCACGATGCCGTTCCCGCCCATGATCTCCCGTGCCCACGCGACCGTCTCGCGCATCCGCGCGGTGCAGAACGCCTTGGCGAGCGCGGAGTGCTCGTCGCGCTGGGTGCCCTCGTCGAGCATCTGCGAGACCCGGACGCACATCGCCATCGACGCGGTGATGTTCCCGAGGCACTTCGAGAGGAGGTCCTGGATCAGCTGGTGGCCCGCGATCGGCTTGCCGAACTGCACGCGCTCCTTGGCGTAGGCGACCGCCGCCTCGTACGCGCCGACAGCGACGCCGACACTCGACCAGGCGACGCCGGCTCGCGTGAGCCGCAGTACCTTCGCCGTGTCGCGGAAGGAGTTCGCGTGCTGCAGCCGGAGGCGCTCGGGGACCCGGACGTCGTCGAGGGTGATGTCGGCGTTCTGCACCATGCGCAGGCTGATCTTGCCCTCGATCTTGGTCGCGGAGTAGCCGGGGGAGTCGGTCGGCACGATGAAGCCCTTCACCTGACCGTCGGCGGTGTCCTTCGCCCAGATGATCGTGATGTCGCTGAAGGTCGCATTGCCGATCCACCGTTTCGAGCCGGACAGGATCCAGTCGTCGCCGTCCCTGGTCGCCGTGGTGCGGAGCCCCTGTGCGCTGTCCGACCCCGATTGCGGTTCGGTGAGTCCGAAGGCACCGAGGACCTCGCCGGAGGCGAGCTTCGGGAGCCATTCGTCCTGCTGCTCCTGGGAGCCGCACTCGCTGATCGAGCCCATGGTGAGACCGTCCTGCACCCCGACGAAGGTGGAGATCGACGCGTCGATCCGGGAGAGCTCCATCGAGGCGAGGCCGCGGAACACGGCGCTGTTCTCGAACGGCGTCGTCTCCGGCCAGGCCCATCGGGCGACGTCGAGCTCGAGGAGCGGGGTGATGAGGTGCTTCGGGAACTCGGCTCGCTCCCAGTACTCGTTCACGATCGGCTTCGCCTCGGTCTCGGCCCAGGCTCGAAGGCGGGCGATGGCCTCCTGCTCGGGAGCCGTCAGCAGGCTCTCGAAGCCGTAGAAGTCGCTGGCGAGGGGTTCGAAGATCATGGTCCGTTGCTCCATTGCGTCCGCTGGCGCCGGATCGGCGTCCCGGCCAGCCTAGGCAGGTGCGCTCGGCGCGGACAACGGCTTGGTAGTTTGGTGCACGGTGCCGGGCGACCGCGTCGCACGGCTTGTAGGACGACGCCAAGCGGCCCCAGGGTCCGGCTGGCGCGTCACCCTCGTCCGTCGAAAGGGCCCCACCATGTTCGTGCCGCTCCGTGCCACTCCTCGTGACTACGCGTGGGGGTCGTCGACGGCGATCGCGGAGGTGCTCGGGTCCGAGCGCTCAGGGCGCCCGGAGGCGGAACTCTGGCTCGGCGCACACCCCGGGGCGCCGACGCCGATCGCGGATCCGTCGACGGTGGGGGGACACGCCGACCTCGAGCGCTGGCTCGCCGCCGATCCCTCCGCGCTCGGCGGGCACGGCTCGCTGCCGTTCCTCCTCAAGGTCCTCGCAGCGGCTCATCCGCTCTCGCTGCAGGCCCACCCCGACCTGCACCGCGCCGCCGCGGGCTTCGCCGCCGAGAACGCGCGAGGGGTGCCGCTCGACGCCCCGCACCGCAACTACAAGGACGCGCTCCACAAGCCGGAACTCATCGTCGCCCTCCGGGACGGCTTCGAGGCGCTCTGCGGGTTCCGCGAGCTCGATGCGACCGATGCGCTGCTCGCCGAGCTGGTGGCCTCGTCGCCCGATCCGGCTGCTGCGGCGCGCATCACCATGCTCCGCGGGATGCTGGCCGCCCCCGACGGGCTCCGCGACACCGTGCGAACCCTGCTCGAGCAGCTCCCCGGCGGGCTGCTCGACGCCCTCGTCGCGTCCGCCGCTGCTCCCGGTTCGGGTGCATTCGACGCCGAGCGGACCCTGGTCGGACGGCTCGCCCAGGAGTATCCGGGCGATCCCGGCATCGCGGTCGCACTCCTCCTCAATCTCGTCACGTTGCGAGCCGGCGAAGCGCTGTACCTCCCAGCCGGGAACATCCACGCCTACCTCCGCGGCATCGGCGTCGAGCTCATGGCCGCGAGTGACAACGTCCTGCGCGGCGGGCTCACCCCGAAGCACGTCGACGTGCCCGAGCTGCTCGAGGTCCTGGAGTTCGAGCCGCGGCCGGTGCCGTGGCTCACCCCGACGGACCTGGGTGGGGGGCTCAGCCTCTTCGTCCCCGACGTGCCGGACTTCGAGCTGCTGCGGGTGGACCTGTCCGGTGAGCCGTCCGAGCAGGGGTCGTCGTTCCGACTCCCCGGCCCCGGGATCGCGATCGTGGTCGACGGCTCGGTACGGATCACCGGAGCCACCTCGTCCATCGAGCTCGGTCGAGGTGGCTACGCCTTCATCACGCCCGACGAGGCGGAGCTGCGCTTCTCCGGGACCGGGACCCTGTTCCTGGCGACGACCCAGGCCTGACCGCCCGGCCGGGTGGCCCGGTCCACCCAGCTCAGGCGCTCTCCCGCACCCCGAAACTCCGCCGGTAGGCGGCAGGCGTGGTCCCGAGGACGCGGTCGAAGTGGTGACGGAGGACGGCTGCGGTGCCGAACCCGGTGTCGGCCGCGATCCGCTCGACACCGTGGTCGGTCCGTTCGAGCATCTCCTGGGCTCGGAACAGGCGTTGCCGGTTCAGCCAGGCGGCCGGCGTGCTGCCGAGCTCCGAGCGGAAGCGGCGTGCGAAGGTCCGCTCGGACATGTGCGCCTGCCGCGCGAGGCGCCCGATGGGCAGGTCCTCGGCGAGGTGGTCGAGCATCCAGTCGACGACCGGGGCGAGCGACTCGCACTGCTGCGCCGCGACGGGGGAGAGGACGTATTGCGCCTGACCGCCGTCGCGCTGTGGCGGGACGACCATCCTGCGGGCGATGACGTTGGCGCTCGCCGCGCCGTACTCCTGTCGTACCAGGTGCAGACACGCGTCGATGCCGGCCGCGGTCCCCGCGCCCGTGATGACCTTGCGGTCCTCGACGAACAGCACGTCCGGGTCGACGGTGGTGCCCGGGAACGTCGTCTGCTGCTCGCTGGTGTACATCCAGTGGGTCGTGCTGCGCCGACCGTCGAGCAGTCCTGCCTGACCGAGGACGAACGACCCGCTGCACACGCTGAGGACCCAGGCACCCCGTGCCTCCGCCGCTCGGAGGACGTCGAGGTAGGCCTCGTCGACCGCTCCGGCACGCGATCCACCACGACCGGTGATCACCACGAGGTCCGCCTCGGCCGCGAACGACAGGTCGTCGTCGACGACCATGTCGAAGCCCCGCGCACCGTCGTCGCTCAGGTTCATCCGGACCGGACCGGGGTCCTTCGTGACGATGCGGAGGTCGAAGGCGGGACCGCCCTGGTCCGACCGGTCGATGCCGAAGACCTCGCAGACGACGCTGAACTCGAACGGTTGCAACCCCGGAATGGCGAGCAGGGCGACCTTCGACAGCATGGGACCTCCGGATGATCGACTTGGCAGGAATGTGCTCATTTGCGTCCATCCTGCCACTGGTGGCAGTTTTTCGCCATTCCTAGAGTTTCAGACATGTCCATCATCGCACTCGTCATCGGCATCCTCACCGTCCTCATCGCCGTCGTCGCTTCCGCCGCGACCCTCCGTGCCGTCCTGACCGACGGCTATCGCCGTGTCCCCAGCCGTGCCGGCGCACGACGCACGCGCCTCCAGTAGTCTGGTCACTCCGTCTGCAGCACGGCAGGTGGAGGACTCCCTGGAGGAAGCATCGTGGCGTGGCTGGTGACGGGCGGAGCCGGATACATCGGAGCCCATGTGGTGCGGGCCTTCCAAGCGGAGGGGATCGACGTCGTCGTCCTCGATGACCTGTCGAGCGGACACGAGCGCTTCGTTCCTGCGGGTGTGCCGTTCGTCCGCGGAACCCTGCTCGACGGCTCGGTCCTCGAGCGCACCTTCTCCGAGTTCGAGCTGAGCGGTGTCGTCCACGTCGCCGGGTACAAGTACGCGGGTGTCTCCGTGCAGCGCCCGCTCCACACGTACGCCCAGAACGTCACGGCCACCGCGATGCTGCTCGCCGCGATGGAGGAGCACCGGGTGGAGCGCATCGTCTTCTCGTCGAGCGCCGCGGTGTACGGGACCACGGACGTCGACCTCGTCACCGAAGACACCCCGAAAGCGCCCGAGTCGCCCTACGGCGAGTCCAAGCTCATCGGTGAGTGGCTGCTCCGCGACCAGGGTGTCGCCACCGGGCTGCGCCACACATCGCTGCGGTACTTCAACGTCGTCGGCTCCGGGACGGACGAGGTCTACGACACGAGCCCACACAACCTCTTCCCGCTCGTCTTCGACGCGCTCCTCGCCGGACGCACCCCCCGCATCAATGGCAACGACTACCCGACGCCGGACGGCACCTGCGTCCGCGACTACCTGCACGTCGCGGATCTCGCGGCCGCGCACGTCGCCGCAGCCAAGCGGCTCGATGCGGGTGAGCCCCTCGAGGCGGCGTACAACCTCGGAAGCGGGGACGGGTCGAGCGTCGGCGAGATCATGACCGCGATGGCGGAGGTGACCGGGATCGACTTCACCCCCGAGATCATGCCGCGGAGGGCGGGCGATCCCGCACGGATCGTCGCGTCCGGCGCGCTCGCAGCGCGCGACCTCGACTGGCGGATGCGACACGATCTGCGCCAGATGGTGGAGAGCGCATGGCGGGCCAGGCGCGCCGCCGACTGACGTCGCGCGGCCGCACGATCCGCCCCGACGGGCCCCGACACCCAGTTCGGGTCACACGCGGCGCGTCGCGAACCCTCACCTCGTGATTGAGGCTTTACGATGTGCGACTTGACTCGACCATAACTACAAGGGTGTAATTATGTATCGCGCCGCGTGGCGCAGGGTACGAGTAGGTGGGGAGACGGTATGGCGATTCCTGAGTATCGTGCCGGAGTACCCGACGACTGGTTCGTCGATCCGGTCAATCTGGGAGTCCCCGGCGTCCGTCAGCCCGCTGCGGAGGGCGAGGACGACACCCAGCTCTCCTGGCAGACCGATGCGCTGTGCGCGCAGACCGACCCCGAGGCGTTCTTCCCCGAGAAGGGTGGATCCACGCGCGACGCGAAGCGGATCTGCACCAGCTGCGACGTCAAGTCGCAGTGCCTGGAGTACGCGCTCGCGAACGACGAGCGCTTCGGCATCTGGGGCGGCCTCTCCGAGCGCGAGCGCCGGAAGCTGCGCAAACGCGCCGTCTGACGCTTCTTCGAACGCCGACCGAGCCGCTCCCGGCTCACCGGAACGCCCCCGATTCGGGGCGCGCCCGCTCGGTTCCCGCTCTTCCGGCCGGACCCGCTTAGTCTGAATCCGATGTCTCCCCGAGTAACGGCGATTCTCGTGGTGCGCGACGGCTCAGAGCCGCTCGCACGCACGCTCGACGCCCTCCGTGCCCAGACCCGTCCGGCGGACGGGATCATCGCCGTCGCCACCCGCGCGAGTGAGGCGACGATCGAGGAACTCGGCCGCGTCCCCGGCATGAAGCTCGTGACCTCGACCGAGGACCTCAGCTTCGCGCAGGCCGTGGCCGCCGGCGTCCGCGTCACCGATCAGCCGGAGGACGCCGAGCAGATGCTCTGGTTGCTCTCGGAGGACACGGCTCCCGAGCCGACGGCGCTCGCCGCCCTGTTGGGTGCCCTCGAGGTCTCACCGTCCGTCGGTGTGGCCGGCCCGAAGATCCTCGACTGGGACGACGCGTCGTTCCTCCGTCGCTACGGCGAGACGATCACCACCCTCGGTGCGGCGGTCCCGGTGGTCGAGGACGAGCTCGACCAGGCCCAGCACGACACGATGAACGACGTGATGGCGGTCGGTCCGGCCGGCATGCTCGTCCGCCATCAGCTGTGGGACCAGTTGGGCGGCTTCGACCAGGCCCTCGTGGCGGACGACGCCCTCGACTTCTGCATCAGGACCCGCCTCGCGGGCTACCTGGTCGCGGTCGTGCCGACGGCGCGGGTCGCCTCCGCGGGCGAAGGCATCGCCGGGCCCTCCTGGTCGAACCGGCTCGGCGCGCGTCGCCGCCGCCACCGTCAGGCCCGCGCCGCACAGCTCCACCGCCGTCTCGTCTATGCGCCCGGGATCATGGTCCCGGTGCACTGGCTCAGCCTCGTGCCCCTCGCCATCCTGCGGGTCATCGGGCACTTCGTGAAGAAGCAGCCCGAGCTCGTGCTGGGCGAGCTCTCGGCGGCGTTCGCCGTCGCGTTCTCCGGGACGAAGGTCGGGAGCGCCCGGCGCCAGCTCGCGAAGAACCGGACCTTGGGCTGGTCGAGCATCGCCGGCTTGCGGATGCGACTCGACGAGGTGCGACGCAAACGCGCGCTCGCGCGGGAGGCGACGCAGATCGGCTTCATCGGCGAGGAACGCGACCTCCGCTTCTTCTCCGGCGGAGGCGCCTGGGTCGTCCTCGCTACGGCGGTCATCGGAGCGGCGATCCTCGCCCCGCTCCTCGGCGCCACCTACCTCACCGGCGGGGGACTCCTCCCGCTCTCGGCGACGGTCGGCGACCTCTGGCAGCACATCGGCTTCGGGTGGCGCGACGTCGGCCTCGGGTTCGTCGGTGCCGCCGACCCGTTCAGCGCCGTCCTCGCGGTGCTCGGGACCATCACCTTCTGGCAGCCCTCGTTCTCCCTGGTCCTGCTCTTCCTGCTCGCGCTGCCGCTCTCCGCGCTCGGCGCCTGGTTCGCCGCCACCCGACTCACGGAGCGCAGCGGACCCCGTGCGGTGGCGGCGCTGCTCTGGGCGCTCGCCCCGACGCTCCTGACCGCGCTCGCCGACGGTCGTCCCGCGGCCGTCATCGTGCACGTCCTGCTGCCCTGGCTGTTCTACGCGGGTGCGGTCGCGTCCCGGTCGTGGGCCGCAGCCGGCACGAGCGCCTTCCTCTTTGCCGCGATCGTCGCGAGCTCGCCCTCCCTCGCCCCGGCGTTGCTCGTCATCTGGCTCGTGGCGATGGTCTTCGCCGGTCGGGGAGTCGCCAGGGTCGGCCTCGTCCCGATCCCCGCCATCGCGCTGTTCGCCCCGCTCATCTGGCAGCAGGGCATCCATCGCAACAACTGGCTCGGACTCCTCGCCGACCCGGGTGTCGCGACGCCTGCGACCGCGGCGTCCGGCTGGCAACTGTCCCTCGGCTTCCCCGGCGGCAGCCTGGGTGGATGGAGCCAGCTCGGTGCGGCGCTCGGGCTGCCGGGTGCGGCTCCCGTGATCGTGGTGCCCGCGCTGCTCGCGCCGCTCGCGATCGTCGCTCTGCTGGCCCTGTTCCTCCCGGGCTCCCGACGGGCCGTCCCGTTGCTCATCGCGGCGTTCCTCGGTCTCGTGTCGGCAGTGTTCGCCACGCATCTCCTCCTCGCCTCCGCCGCCGGAACGGCCGTCCCTGTCTGGGCCGGTGCGGCGATCAGCCTGTACTGGCTCGGAATCGTGGGCGCTGCGACCCTCGGCCTCGACCGCATCCCACGGTTCCGGGCGGTCCCGGCGCTCGTCATGGCCCTCGCCGCTGCGGTCATCGCCCTCCCACTCGCCCTCGCCCAGCCCCTCGGCACCTCGGTGGTCCGTGAGAGCTCCGGCCGCCAGCTGCCCGCCTATGTGACGGCCGCGACGCAGACCGATCCTCGGCTCGGCACCCTCGTCATCACACCCGGTGACGACGGCACCATCACCGCGGTCGTCATCCGTGGCCAGGGGGAGACGCTCGACGGCCAGTCGACCATCGCCCAGACGGCCCCTGGCGTGTCCTCGGACGACCGCGTCGTCGCCGAGCTCGCCGGTAACCTCGCGTCGCAGAGCGGGCTGGACCCGACGGAGACCCTCGTCGAGCACGGCATCGCCTTCGTGCTGCTGTCGCCGGTCGCAGACGGCGAGGAGCAGACGGTGGCGGGTCAGACCGCCGGCCGCGCGGCGAGTGCGCTCGACGCCAACGCAGCGCTGGTCGCCGTCGGTGACACGACGAGCGGGACGCTCTGGCGCACCGTCGCGGACGTCGGCACCGGCCCCGAGCTCCCCACGTCCAACGTGCTCGGCACCCTCATCGGTGTCGGCCTGGGCGTCGTGTTCCTCATCACCCTGCTCCTGAGCATCCCCAACGGTGCGTCCCGCGACGGGTACCGCGCGGGATCCAGGAAGCCGGCGAAGCTGAAGGGCCGTGCCGCTCGCAAGGCGGCCGCGTCCGGGGCGACGGTCGCGGTGATCGACGACGACGCGACCGGCACCTATGACGACGAGGAACCGACCGCCGCTCTCGACGACGAGGCGGAGGGATCCGCGTCGGCCGACACCGCCGACGGGTCGACCCGTCCCTCCAAGCCGCGTTGGTGGCGCCGGGGTCAGGCCTCCGCCGGGGCACCCGCTCCCGCGTCGGCACAGGCCGAGGCAACCGATGACGCCGTGTCGGTCGATGACGCTCCGTCGACCCCCGACGCCGCGTCGGCCGATGACACCGTCGCTCGCGATGGAACCGGGGTGGTGGTGGAAGACGCCGTCGACCCGGACCCCGACGTGACCGGATCGACGCCGGCCGCCGACGCCGTCGTGGACTCGAACACCACGGCCGACCAGGTCCCCGACGAACCGGCGATCGCCACGGGCGATGCCGTCGTGTCCGAGGCGGATCCGAGCGACGCGACCGTGACGACGCCGGATACCGACACCACCCGCCGGGACACCCCGGGAACGGAGCAGCCGCATGCCCAGTAAGCGCGGAGTCGCCATCACCTCCGGTCGGATCGTCACCGGCCTCGTCGGGATCGGGATCGCCGCGGTCACGATCGCAGCGGCCGGGCAACTGCCCCTCCCGACGGTCGAGATCGCCCCTCAGGACATCCGAGTCACTCCGGTGGCCGGCGACCAGTCGGTCGTGTGCCCTGGGCCGCTACTCGCCCTGGCCCAGGACGCGACGGCCGCCACGGCAGCCGGCTCCTTCGGCCCGGCGAGTGTCGACTTCGGAGCGAACGGGGTGACGCCCACGACGCGTGAGCTGGCCGCACCCGACAACACGAGCGGCGCGGCGGACGGCGGGCCCACGGTGATCACCGTCCCCGGCGCGACCGACGGGACGGTGACCCCACTGAGTGGCGCGCAGTCGCAGATCGCCGCCGAAGCCGAGGTCGCCGGTCTGGCGGCTGCCGCCTGCACGCCGGCCTCGGCCGAGAGCTGGCTCGTCGGTGGGTCGAGCGACATCGGTCGCACCACGCTGGTCCTGCTGAGCAATCCGTCGGCCGTCGATGCGAACGTGACCCTCGAGGTCTTCGGTGCTGCCGGGCGGATCGACGCTCCGGGTGCCGCCGGGATCGTCGTCGCCACCGGCACGCAGCGGGTGATCGCCCTCACCGGCCTCGCGCCCAACGAGCCGACCCCCGTCGTGCACGTGACGAGCGAGGGTGGTCAGGTGGTGGCCGCGCTCCAGCAGAGCACGGTCCGCGTCCTGACCCCCGGCGGCGTGGAGGTCCAGGGGCCGACCGCGTCGCCCTCGACCGACCTCGTGATCCCGGGCGTCGTCGTCACGGCTCCGGCGGCCGCAGGGGCGAGCTCCGACACCGCGTCCGTCGACGACCGGGCCACGGCCCTCAGACTGTTCGCGCCGGGATCCGAGCCCGCCGACGTCGTGATCACCGCCACTCGGGAGAACGCGAAGGACGAGCCGATCGTCATCGACGCCACCATCCAGCCGGGCGTTCCCGGCGAGATCGCCCTGGCCGACCTCCCGGCCGGTGAGTTCTCGCTGGAGGTCACCTCGACCCGACCGGTGGTCGCCGCGGCCAGGACGAACTCGCGCGGCGGAACGCTCGAGGACTTCGCCTGGTTCGGAGCGACGCCCGCACTCGACGACACCGCGGCCTTCACCGTCCCGACCGGGCCGGGGCAGAAGCTCCACGTCTTCAACCCGACCGGCACCGACGCCGAACTCACGTTGACGGGGGCTGACGGCAAGGAGACCACGGCGAAGATCGGGGCAGGCGCGGCGGTGACGCTCGGCGTCGGCTCGGGTCAGAGTTACGTCCTCGCCGGGGGCGACGGCCTCCACGCCTCGATCAGTCTCGCTGCGGCGGGGCGGCTCACATCACTGCCGGTCACACCACCGAACCCGCTGGCGGCGCCGATCAGCGTCTACCCGCGCTGACCGCGGCGGCGGCGGGTCAGAGGAACCGGTAGCGTTCCGGCCCGAGGTCCCAGGGGTCCTTTCCGAGGAGCTCGGCGACGGCGCGGAACACGCAGCTCTCCACCATCATGCGCTGATGCAGCTCGTCGTCCCGGTGGAGCTTGCTCATCCGCTGGATGGGCAGCCGGTACAGGATGATCCGTCGGCGTGCTCGGTCGACGAACCAGCGGTCGACGCCGTCCGTCCCGGAGTTCTGCGCCGGCATCGCGCCGACCTCGAACCTGACGTCGGCGAGTTCGGCGGGCCAGGCTCCGCGGAGGTAGTCGGCGGTGGTGGCGACCGTCAGGTCGAACTGGTCGATCCGGGTGTCGATCGGTGGCACGTCCGGTCCGACGACGCTCGAACGACCGTTGCGACCGTGCCGTGATCGGCGGCGCGAGAGGGCGCCTCGCGTCTCCTCGTCAGCCTGCGCCATGCGTCCAGTCTAGGTGTCGCCGGCGGCCCGGTTCAGACCCGCTCGACCGGCGAGCCGGACGGTGCCGCCGGCGCCCCCGGGCTACGCTGGGGCAAATGGTGGACAGGATGTGTTCGAAGGTCGGCTGCTCGCGCGAGCCCGTAGCGACGCTGACCTATGACTACCGTGACTCGATGGCGGTCCTCGGACCGCTGAGCATCGAGAAGAGTCCACACAGCTACGACCTCTGCTCCATCCATGCCGTACGGCTGAGCGTGCCGCAGGGCTGGAGCGTCGTGAAACACAGCGTCCTCGGCGACGTCGGCTACGGCTCCTGAGCAGCGGCATCCCACCGCGCCGTGCCGATCTCGGGGCCGACATGAAGGTCCACGACGCGTGACGGTCTGCGAGAATGGCGTCATGAGTTCTTCCGCACCGTCTGCCCCCACGACCACCCTGCCCTACAAGGTGGCCGACCTGTCGCTCGCCGAGGCCGGCCGACACCAGCTCCGCCTCGCCGAGAACGAGATGCCCGGCCTGATGGCCCTCCGCGAGGAGTTCGGCGCGAGCCAGCCCCTCGCCGGCGCCCGTATCGCCGGTTCGCTGCACATGACGGTGCAGACCGCGGTGCTCATCGAGACGCTCGTCGCGCTCGGTGCCCAGGTCCGCTGGGCGAGCTGCAACATCTTCTCGACCCAGGACGAGGCGGCGGCCGCCGTCGCAGTCGGTCCGCACGGGACCGTCGAGGCACCGGCCGGTGTGCCGGTCTTCGCCTGGAAGGGCGAGACGCTCGAAGAGTACTGGTGGTGCACCGAGCAGATCTTCGACTGGTCGACCGAAGCGGCCACGGCCGGAGCCGAGTGGACCGGCCCCAACCTCATCCTCGACGACGGTGGCGACGCGAGCATGCTCGTCCACCAGGGCCGTCGGTTCGAGCTGGCCGGAGCGGTCCCCGACACGACCGACGCCGACAGCCACGAGTACAGCATCGTCCTCGACGTGCTCCGCCGTTCGCTCGCCGGCAGCAGCGACCGCTGGACGAAGGTCGCCGCCGACATCCTCGGCGTGACCGAGGAGACCACCACCGGTGTCCACCGCCTCTACGAGCTGGCGAAGCAGGGTGAGCTGCTGTTCCCCGCGATCAACGTGAACGACTCGGTCACGAAGAGCAAGTTCGACAACAAGTACGGCATCCGGCACTCGCTGCCGGACGGCCTCAACCGCGCGACCGACGTACTCATCGGTGGCAAGGTCGTCTTCGTCGCGGGCTACGGCGACGTCGGGAAGGGCGCGGCCGAGGCCCTCCGCGGCCAGGGCGCTCGGGTCATCGTCTCCGAGGTCGACCCGATCTGCGCCCTCCAGGCGTCGATGGACGGCTTCCAGGTCGCGACCCTCGAGAGCGTCGCCGAGCAGGTCGACATCATCGTGACGTGCACCGGCAACTTCAACGTCGTCACCCTCGACCACATCCTCGCGCTCAAGCACCTCGCGATCGTCTCGAACGTCGGGCACTTCGACAACGAGATCGACATGGCCTCGCTCGAGGCGCTCGAGGGCGCCGAGAAGATCGAGATCAAGCCCCAGGTCCACGAGTGGCGCCTCCCCACGGGGCGCAGCGTCCTCGTGCTCAGCGAGGGACGCCTCATGAACCTCGGCAACGCGACGGGGCACCCCTCGTTCGTGATGAGCAACTCCTTCACGAACCAGGTGCTCGCGCAGCTCGAGCTCTGGACGCGGATCGAGGAGTACCCGATCGGCGTGTACGTGCTGCCGAAGCACCTCGACGAGAAGGTCGCTCGCCTGCACCTCGACGCGCTCGGCGTGCAGCTGACGACGCTCACGGGCGAGCAGGCCGACTACATCGGTGTGCCGGTCGAGGGCCCGTACAAGGTCGACCACTACCGCTACTAGGCGGTGTCGCCGGTTCCCCGCCTCAGCGGTCGGGGAACCGGTGCGGCTGACCGCTCAGCACCGGCTGGAGGAGCGACAGGCGCTGACGGGCCGCGAGCTGGGCCTGGTACTCGCGCTCCCGGCGGATGACGGAGACCCCGACGAGGAACGCCTCCGGCGGAGCGATCGGCAGGGGCGACACGAATCGGGACACCTCTGCCGCGAGTTCGGCCGCCAATCGGGTCCTCGTGGCCGGGGTCAGTGAGCCGGCCTGCTTGAGGAACTGGGTGACGCGCCGCGCCAGCGGGTCGGGCAGTCGGGCCACGTCGGCGCCGCCGGCCCAGGCGGCGAGCTGCGGTGGGATCATCGCGACGGGCTCCACCACCCGCGGCAGACGCTCACGTTGGCTGTAGGTCCCGGCGAGCACGTCGCCCAGACGCTTCGAGCGAGCACTGAGCAGGCCGGTGAGTGCGGCGATGCCGCCAGCTGTGGCGTAGATCTCGAAGTACCCGGTGAGGGCGCGGATGAACGCGTGCCGGAAGCCGGGTGCACCCCCGTCGTCCCGGACGATGCGGGCACCGACCACGAGTCTGCCGAGCGACCGTCCGCGGGTGGCGATCTCGACCGCTGCCGGCAGGACGACGAGGCAGAGCACCGTCAGGCCGAGCACGATGGCGGTGAACATCGCGGTGTCCATGGCGACCCCGGACAGGATCCAGGAGAACATCGCGAGCATGAGGCCGACGAACACGAGGATCGACACCACGTAGTCGATGATGGCGCCCGCCGCGCGCAGGATGAACCCGGTGGGCCGCACGTCGAGGGCGACGGCCTCGCCGGTGATCAGCTCGGTGCCGTCGTCCAGCGTCGTCTCGTGCAGCGGGACCCGGGCCGGTTCGGACATGTGCTCCATTCAAGCAGATGCGCGGGGGACCGGCCATGGAGCGCCGCCAACGCGTAGCATGGCTGCGATGGACCTCGACGCCTACTCCGCAGCCCACCGCCAGGAATGGGACCGCCTCGACGCGCTCGGCAAGCAGCGGTTCTTCAGCGGGCCGGAGGCCGATGAGCTGATCGACCGCTATCAAGCCGGGGCGACCCAGCTCTCCGCGATCAAGACGACGGCCGGATCGACCCTCGTCGGCGACCGCCTCTCGGTGTCGCTGTCGCGGGCGCGCCTCCGGTTCACCGGGGCCAGTGCGAACGTGTTGTCGAGTGTCCCGCGGTTCTTCGTCCTGGCCCTGCCGGCCGCGCTCTACCGGGTCCGGTGGGTGACTCTCGCGGTCGCGGTCGCGACGGTCGTCATCGCGACCCTGTACGCCGTGTGGATCGCCGGCAACCCGCAGGTCCTCGCGAACCTCGGGACCGACGCCCAGCTCAAGCAGTACGTCGAGGACGACTTCGTCGCCTACTACTCCAACAACCCGGCTGCGAGCTTCGCCGGCCAGGTGTGGACGAACAACGCGTGGATCGCGGCGCAATGCGTGGCGTTCGGCATCAGCGGCGTCTGGGTCCCGTACATCATCGTCACCAACGCCCAGGGGGTCGGGCAGGCCGCAGGGGTGATGTTCGCCTACGGCAAGGGTGACGTATTCTTCGAGTACATCCTCCCGCACGGCATGCTCGAGCTCACGGCGGTGTTCGTCGCGGCAGCGGCGGGTCTCCGCATCTTCTGGGCCTGGGTGGCACCAGGGCCACGGACGAGGGGCCAGGCGCTTGCCGAGGAGGGCCGAGCGCTGTTCACGATCGCCATCGGGCTGGTGATCGTGCTCTTCGTCTCGGGGCTCGTCGAGGGCTTCGTGACGCCGGCACCGTGGCCGTGGGCGGTCAAGATGCTCATCGGCGGGGGAGCGCTCGCCGCGTTCCTGACCTACATGTGCTGGTGGGGCGGTCGCGCGTACCGCTCGGGGGAGCGCGGCGACCTGGCTGAGTTCGAGGCCGGCGCGAAGCGGATCGTCGCCGGCTGACGGCTACTCGCCGGCTTCGGATCGTGCGCGGCGCTCGGCGTTCCTGGCGTTGACCCGGGCGTTCTCGGCGTTCACCTCGGCGTGGACGGCACGCTCCTGCACGAGCCATGCGGGCAGCGTGCGGAGCAGCTCCTGGATCTGTTCGGTGGTCAACGCCTCGGTGATCTCGGCGCGAGCCAGACCGGAGGTCGACACGCCCAGCTTGCGGGCGACGACGTCGCGCGGGTGCGGTCCGTTCTTGCGGAGCTCGACGAGCCAGTCCGCCGGGTTCGCCTGCAGTTCGAGGAACGCCGACCGCGTGATCGGCTCCTCCTGGAACGACGCCGGGGTCGCCGGCAGGTAGACCCCGAGCTTCTTCGCCGCGGTCGCCGGTTTCATGATCTGTTCGCTCGCACCCATCCGCTCAGCGTACCTCGCTGCAGTGTCCTCGCCCAACCGGCCCGGATCACCCGTCGACTGAGCTGCAGTAGTGTGGCAAGCCGAGCAGTGGAGGCTTCGATGGACAGGCAGGACGACCAGGTCGATGGGATCGAGATCGGCGACGACGGGATCGGCGCCGACACGGTGCCGGAGAACGTCCCGCCGGTGCTGACCGTCGCCTACGCACGCGGCGTGAACCCGGGGAAGTGGGCGCGCATCTGGAGCGAGCGCCGTCCGGACGACGAACTCCGCCTGATCCGGGTGGACCTCGACGAGCAGCGAGCGGTCCTGGCCTCCGGTGCAGCGGACGTCGTGCTCGCCCGGGTCCCGATCGACCATGACGGGCTGAACACGATCGCCCTGTTCGAGGAGCTCCCCGTCGTCGTCTTCGCCAAGGGCGCTGTCCTCGGAGCCGAGGACACGGTCGGGATGGCCGCGCTCGCCGACGAGCAGCTGATCATGACGCCGCTCGTCCTCGAGTGGGCCGAACGTGCCGCCGCGCTCGGGTTCGACGCCTCGGCGGCGCCGTTGACCGACGACCCGGAGGCCGCGGTCGAGCTGGCCGCGTCCGAGGTCGGAATCGTCGTGGTCCCGCAGTCGGTCGCGCGACTGCACCAGCGGAAGGACGTGGAGTACCGTCCGATCGCCGATCTTCCATCCATCCCGGTCGTGCTGGTGTGGCCTCAGGACCGCGAGGACGAAGCCGTGGAGGAGTTCATCGGCATCGTGCGCGGACGCACGGCCAACAGTTCGCGACGGTCCGCCCCGACCGAGCAGGCCGCCGCTCCTGCACCGCAGCAGGCCGCGAGACGACGGAAGAAGCCGAAGGCCGGCTCGACCCAGGGCACCGCCGCCGGGACGAGCCGGGGCGCCCAGCTCGCCGCGCGGAAGGCCAAGCAGGAGGAGCTCGCCCGGGAACGCCGCAAGAAGCGCAAGGGCCGCTGATCCGTTCTCCCGGGTCCCGCCGGCACGCGGAGGGACCCCGTCGATCGGCGACGGATCGGGTCAGAGTCGACCGGAGGCCTTGAGCGCGATGTAGGCGTCGGCGAGCGCCGGAGGCAGGGTCTCGGGTGAACCGGTGACGACGTCGGCCCCGAGCTGTCTGATCGCCGCCGACACGCGTTCGATGTCGAGCAGGGCGCGTTCGGCCGCAGCGGCGCGGTACACGGTCTCGCGGTCGCCGCGGTCGCGCGTGGCCTCGAGGGTCGCCGGGTCGACGACGCTCGTCACGACCACCGTGTGGCGCTGCGTGAGCTGGGGGAGGACGGCGAGGAGCCCGCGCGCGGCCCCGGGGGCGTCGATCGAGGTCTGCAGGACGACGAGGGCGCGCTGGTTCGTGATCTGTCTGACCTGGCCGGGGACGGCGTCCCAGTCGGTCTCGATGAGTTCCGGGTCGACGAGCGCCATCGCGTCGACCATCCTCGAGAGGAGTTCGGCACCGGTCGCGCCCTGGACGCGACCACGCACCCGCCGGTCGTAGGCGAGATAGTCGATGCGGTCCCCGGCTCTCGTGGCGAGCGCGGCCAACAGGAGCGCGGCTTCGAACGCCGTGTCGATGCGCGGCTCATCGGCGATGCGGGCAGCCGAAGTGCGGCCGGTGTCGGTGACGATGACGACCCGGCGGTCACGCTCGGGCCGCCAGGTGCGGATCATGACGTCGCCGCGTCGTGCCGTGGCACGCCAGTCGATCGAACGCACGTCGTCACCTCGCACGTATTCGCGGAGGGAGTCGAACTCGGTGCCCTGACCGCGGACCATGACGCTCGTCGCGCCGTCGAGTTCGCGGAGGCGTGCGATCCGGCTCGGGAGGTGCTTCCGGGAAGTGAACGCTGGAAGGACCCGGAGATGCCCGGCGCTGTTCAGCGTCGCCTGTCGAGCGAAGAGACCGAGCGGACCGGACGACCGCACCGTGACCTGGGACACCCGTCGCTCGCCCCGACGGAACGGGGTGAGCACCAGGCTGAGGCTCCGCCGCTCACCGGGCGGGAGGTCGACGCGGAGTCGCTCGGTGGGCGCGCCGGCCGATGGTTGCCAGGCGTCGCGCACCAGCGCCCGGACGCGGCGACGTCCTCGGTTGGTGAGGAAGAGGGTGCTCGTCGCCGAGTCACCGAGCCTGACCCGGGACGGCAGCTGCCGCTGCAGGACGATGTCCCGAGGCGAACCGGCGACCGCCAGGTCGAGCGCTCCGAGCGCGGCGGCGAGCACGAGCCACGCGATGAACGCCGGAGCGGCGTCGCCCGTGAGCACGCCGAGCACCACGATCGGCACGATGCCGAACGCGACGAGCGCGACGAACCTCCCGGTGACGGCCATCTAGATGGGCACCTGCACCTGCTGCATGATCGAGCGCAGGATCGCGTCGACCGAGACACCCTCGAGCTCGGCCTCGGGTCGCAGCTGCATGCGGTGGCGCCACACCGGGAGGACCATCGTCTGCACGTGGTCGGGGGTGATCGACTGGTAGCCGCTCAACCAGGCCCAGGCCTTCGCCGACGCGAGGAGGGCGGTCGTCCCTCGGGGGCTGACGCCGAGCCGGACGGACGGGCTGCGCCGCGTGGCGCGCGCGAGGTCGACGATGTAGGCGAGGACGTCGGCGCTGGCACCCACGCGTCCGACCTCGAGCTGCGCCGCTCGCAGATCGGCCGCGCCCATGACCGGCAGGACACCCGCAGCCGTGAGGTCGCGCGGGCTGAACCCGGCGGAATGCCGCCGGAGCACCTCCACCTCGACGTCGCGTTCGGGCACGTCGAGGACGAGCTTCAGCAGGAAGCGGTCGAGCTGCGCCTCGGGGAGTGTGTAGGTGCCCTCGTACTCGATCGGGTTCTGCGTGGCGGCCACGATGAACGGGTCCGGGAGCGGGAGGGAACGGCCGTCGACGCTGACCTGGCGCTCCTCCATCGCCTCCAGCAGGGCGGACTGGGTCTTCGGGGGCGTGCGGTTGATCTCGTCGGCCAGCAGGATGTTCGTGAACACCGGGCCCTCGCGGAACTCGAACTCCCCGGTCTTGGCGTCGTAGACGAGGGAGCCCGTGACGTCGCCGGGCATGAGGTCGGGCGTGAACTGCACACGCTTCGTGTCCAGACTGAGCGCGTGGCTGAGTGATCGGACGAGCAGCGTCTTCGCGACGCCGGGCACACCCTCGAGGAGCGCGTGGCCCTTGGCGAGGAGCGCGATGACGAGCCCGGTGACGGCGGCGTCCTGACCCACGACGGCCTTGCCGACCTCGACGCGGACCTGGGCGAGTGCTCGCCGGAGGTCGTCCGGGTTCGGTGCGGTGGATCCTGGCACGGGGGCGTCGGTCATGGATGGTTCCTTCCGGTGAGGTCCGTGGCGCGCGCGACGGCGGCTTCGAGATCGAGCAGGTGATCGGACAGGGAGACGAGCTCGGCGTCGCTCGTCGGTACGGCGTCGAGCAGGACGGACCGCACGTGCCGAGGGTCGAGTCCGGCGAGTCCGGCGACCGTGTCGGCGACCTCGACGACCGAGGCGTGGCGCGAGAGGCCCACGGCGACCGCGAGGCGGGACACGGTGCCGATCCGCAGCGCGTCCAGCGCCCGCTGACGGTTGCCGGACCGCTGGTAGAGGCGTGCGCGCCCCCCCATCGTCTCGCTCGCACGGACCGCGACGGGCAGGTCCTCGATGACGAGCGGGCCGAAGCGCCGCCCGCGCCAGAACATGGCCAGGATCGCCGTGATGATGACGGTGCCGGTGACCCCGGCGACCCAGCTCGGCGTCAGCGCGTCGAGGCTCGGGGGGCCGGTGACGGGCACGTCGGCGAGGCTCGGCAGGTACCAGACCAACTGCTCGGTCGAGCCGAGCAGGCCGAGCGCGAGGGCGGCGTTCCCCGCACGGTCGACGACGTCGTTCGTCAGGGCGTCGGCCGAGCCGAGGAGCACCCGTGCGCCGTCCGCCTGCGTCACGACCGCGCTCCCGCCGCTGTCGGCCGTGAAGCAGCCCTCGGCGTCGGCGTCGGTGGTCGTGTACAGCGTCCAGCCACCGGTGACCGTCCCCGCCCGCTCGGCGGTGGGGTCGCCGCAGTCGGACGACAGGACGTCGGAGGCATCCGAGCTGCCCGCGAACGAGACGCCGGGGAACAGGGTGCGGAGCGCCGCGGCCCGGGGGGTGACGACGACGAGTCCGGCGTCGGCGTCGCCCAACCGCTCGAGCTGCGAGGCGTCGAGCAGCCCGCTGGGATCGAACAGGAGGACGGTGCTGTCGGTGTCCTCGACCGCCTCGAGCGTCGCATCGAGCGTGGTGGTCTCCGTCACGGTGACGCCCTCCTGACGGAGCACCTGCGCGAGCGCGCGTCCGCCGTTCGGGGTCTGGTTGCCCGGACTGAGCAGCGCCGCGTCGATCGACGCGCCTCGCGTCGCGAACATGAGCACGAGGGCGATCCCGACCGCGAAGACCGCCGCGATGATCCAGAACCGGTTCCGTCGCAGCCGGGTCCGCAGCCGTGGTGTGGCGACGTCGGGCTCGGGCTGCCCATGCTCCGTGGGCTTCGTCGTGAGCGTCACCGGACCAGCTCCTCGGGGTCGGCGAGGAGCTGCGGCGCGGCGACGGAGAGCCGCGCGTCGAGTGCTTCGAGCTCCCGGTACTGTGCCTCGGTACCCGTCGCCTCGAGGTAGCGGACGGCGTCGAAGACGTCCGCGGCCTCCGCGAGCGCGCGCCCGTCCTGCGGGAACGCGGCCGCCGCCCGGGCGGCGAAACCGTGCGCCGTCGTGCCGGGGGTGACCACGACGATCGTCCGCTCGGACAGTCCGCGAGCGATCGCCCGATACAGCTCCTGGAGCGCGAGTGTCCAGTCGCCGGCCGCGGCGGCGGTCCTCGCGTCCTGACGCAACCGCTCGGCGGTCCGATCGTCGCGTTCGCCGAAGAGGTCGAGCTGACGGGCGCTCCGCCGGTTGAGGCGGGGGAGGCCCCACACGATGAACGCGATGACGATCCCGACGACGACCACGGTCATCGCTATGATCGGGAACAGGCCGGTGAAGGGGCCCTCACCCGGTACCCGGAGGGAGTTCACCCAGTCCCAGAACGCCTTCGACACGATGTCCCACAACGACGGTTGCGCCGTCTGGTACTCGGGCTTCGACAGCTCACGCTGCAGGAGGTCCCGGGCGCCCGGTGCATCCGGGACGAGCGGGACGTCGAGGCGCGACGCGAGGAACAGCGGGCTCATCGGGTCGCTTTGCCCCCGGCGGCGGCGTCGAAGGGGTTGTCGACCGTCTCGCGACCGCCCGCGCGCGCCTCGACGAACCGCGCGAGGTCGAGGTCGAGCCCCTCCTTGCGCATCCGCAGGTCGACATAGATGACCGCCGACGTGGCACTGATGACGACGACCGTGATCGCGCCGATGATGACGGAGACGAGCAGGGACAGGCCCTGCGCGGCGATGGTGGCGACGATCATGGTCGCCTCCGAGTCCACCCCGACGAACAGCACGGGGACGAGACTCGCGAGCAGGCTGATCGGGGTCGCGACGACCTGCGACGCGACGCTGACGACCGATGAGACGAGGAACTGGACGCCGAAGGTCCGCCAGAAATAGCCGTCGGTCAGACGCCAGGAGCGAGCGAGCGAGGGGAACACCTTGCCGTTCTCGAGGACGATGATGCTCGGTGTGAGGGAGAACTTCGTCCCGAGCCACACGGAAGCGGCGATCAGGACGAGCAGGGCGCCGATGCCCATGACCACCGTCAGGACCACGCCCGCGGTCCCGCCGAGACCGGTCAGCACGAATCCGAGGCCCACGGCGACGGCGATGAACACCGTCACGACACCGATCAGGAGGAAGGTGTAGCCGATGAGCGGCAGGAAGCGCGCTTTCGTGCGCCGCCAGAGCGCGCCGAGCGGCAGCTTCTCACCGAGGGTGCCGCGAGCGACCTCTTGCGCGATGATGCCCTGCAGGATCGCGCTACCGGCGATCGAGACCGCCACCGGGATGAGGAAGGACAGGATGATGGCCGTGATGGCCCCGGCGCTGATGGCGTCCTCCTCGCCAGGGGCCGCCTGCGACAGCCGGCTCAGCGAGAGCCAGGTGACGACGCCGACGATGACGAGGGAGAGGACGGCGGTGAGCCCCTGCAGCAGCAGGGCGCTCCCGAACGTCGCCTTCGGGTTGCGGCGCAGCACGAGGAAGGGCGCGCCGAACAGATCGCTGAAGGACAGCGGCCGGAGCGGGATGAGCCCCGGCTTCGGCGGTGGTGCCCATCCCTGTTGGGGACCCGGGGCCCAGGACGCACCGGTCGCGTAGGGATTCGCGTCGTAGGCGGCGGTCGGAGCCGAGGGAGGGGTCCCGTACCCGGGCTGCTGAGCCTGGGTGTACGGCTGGGTGTACTGGGGCGGGACCTGCTGCGGATACGGCTGCTGGCCGTATCCCGGCTGTGGGTACGCCGCCTGCGCCGGATACCCGGGCTGCTGCGGGTATCCCTGCTGCGGCGGATAGCCGGGTTGCTGCGGGGCTCCCTGTGGGGCCAGCGGCGGAGAGCCGGGCTGCTGTGGATACCCCTGCTGCGTTGGGGACGGCTGCGGTGTCGCCTGCTCCGGCGCCACCGGCTGCTGTGGCCCCTGCGGCGTCGCCCACGGGTTCGGATCCTGATCGCCCATCTCGCCCCCGGCTCGCTGTTCCGTGTCCATCAGCAACACCCCCTCGCCGTCTCGAACCCCTCCATGTTGTCACACCGAGCCTGCCCGCGACCGGCGGTTCGGCGGTTCTCCTGGACACTTCGACTACGCTGAGGCGAGACGTAAGGACACCGGTCAGGCAGCGCGGCCGGCCGGTCACACCCGAGACGGAGCTATGAACGCACGCATTCTCGTCGTCGACGACGACACCGCACTCGCCGAGATGATCGGCATCGTGCTGCGCACCGAGGGCTTCGAGCCGTCGTTCTGCGCGGACGGCGGCGGCGCGCTCCAGGCGTTCCGCGACACCAAGCCCGACCTCGTCCTCCTCGACCTCATGCTCCCGGGGATCGACGGGATCGAGGTGTGCCGCCTGATCCGTCAGGAGTCCGGCGTCCCGGTCATCATGCTGACCGCGAAGTCCGACACCGCGGACGTGGTGAAGGGGCTCGAGTCCGGCGCCGACGACTACATGGTGAAGCCGTTCAACCCGAAGGAGCTCGTCGCCCGGATCCGCACGCGGCTGCGCGCGCCGGCCGCCGACCTCGCGGAGACCCTCCGCATCGGCGACCTCACCGTTGACGTCGCGGGCCACGAGGTCCGTCGCGCCGACGGCGTCATCGGGCTCACGCCGCTGGAGTTCGACCTCCTCCTCGCACTGGCCAGCAAACCCCAGCAGGTCTTCACCCGCGAGATGCTGCTCGAACAGGTCTGGGGATACCACTACAAGGCCGACACCCGACTCGTGAACGTCCACGTGCAGCGGCTCCGCGCCAAGGTAGAGGAAGACCCCGACAACCCGAAGATCGTCATGACGGTGCGTGGCGTCGGATACCGCGCCGGCGCGGTCACCGGCTGATCCGACATGGCCTCCCGACTCGCCGGCTGGGCGGCCGACTGGCGGCTGTGGCGGAGGTGGCCGCAGCAGGTGCGCTCGCAGTGGCGGCGCTCGCTGCAGTTCCGGACGGTCGCCATCACGGTCGGCCTCTCGGGACTCGCCATCCTCCTGACCGGCGCATACCTCTCGTTCAGCATCGGCAACGACCTCTTCCAATCCCGGCTGCAGCAGGCGCTCGGCGGCTCCGGTCGCGCCATCGCGTCCGCGCAGAGCATCCTCGACGCGTCCGACGCCAGCGAGCGGGTCGCCCTGCAGCAGCTCATGGGGACCGTGCGGACCGATCTCCAGACGACGTCCGGCAGCAGCCTCATCGCCGCCTACCGAGCACCGGGCCAGGACTTCAGTCAGGTCACACCCCCGGGCTTCGAGTCGCCGGGGCTCGGCGGCGGTGTCATCTCCGACGCGCTGACCGAGGCGGTCCGGGCCGACCCGGACACCCTCCAATGGCAGTCGGTCACCCTCACCGCGGCCGACGGCTCGTCGACGGCCGGCATCGTCGTGGGCTCGGAGGTCTCGATGCCGACCGCCGGCTCCTACGAGATCTACCTCGGCTACGACCTGAGCGAATCGGAGCAGACGCTCGGCTTCGTGCAACGGACCCTCTTCGTCGCGGGCGTCGGCCTCATGATCCTCGTCGGTGGTGCCGCGTGGTTCATCGTCCGCTTCGTCGCGACACCGATCCGGTCCGCCGCCGAGACGAGTCAACGTCTCGCCGGCGGTGACCTGGACGTGCGGATGCCCGAGAAGGGCGAGGACGAGCTCGCCATCCTCGCCCGCTCCTTCAACGGGATGGCCGCCAGCATGCAGAAGCAGATCAAGGAACTCGCGGAGCTCTCGCTCGTGCAGCAACGGTTCGTCTCGGACGTCTCGCACGAGCTGCGCACGCCCCTGACGACCATCCGCCTGGCCGGCGACGTGCTCTACGACCAGCGCGACTCCTTCCCGCCGGCCACCGAGCGGACGGCCGAGCTCCTCCACGACCAGGTCGGGCGGTTCGAGATCCTGCTGGCCGATCTGCTGGAGATCAGCCGCTACGACGCGGGCAGCATCGAACTCGAATTGGAACCGACGAGTCTCGTCCATCTCGCCGAAGAGGTCGTGGAGGAGCTCCGCCCGCTCGCGGAGCCCACCGGTTCGGACCTCCGGATCGTCGCACCGGGTGGCTACTCTGCGGTCCCGATGGACCCGCGGCGTATCCGGCGGATCGTGCGCAACCTCGTCGGCAACGCCATCGAGCACGGCGAGGGCAAACCGATCGTGGTGTCGGTGGACAGCAACGAGTCCTCGGTCGCGATCGCGGTGCGCGACTACGGCCAGGGCATGACGCGCGAGGCGACCGAGCGCGTGTTCGACCGCTTCTGGCGCGCGGACCCGTCGCGCAAGCGCACCATCGGCGGGACCGGGCTCGGGCTCGCGATCTCCCTCGAGGACGCGGTCCTGCACGAGGGGTGGCTGGAGGTCTGGTCGGAGCCCGCCGCCGGCTCGTCCTTCCGCCTCACCATCCCACGCGAACCCGGGACGGAGATCGTCCGCTCGCCCATCAGCCTGCCGCCCGACGATGCGATCGAGTCCATCGTCGACGAGCTCACCGCGCCGACGACCCGCTCACTCCCGACCGTGCGATCGACGGACGACGACAAGGAGGATGCTCGTGGTTGACGTCCCCGCACGATCGCCGAGACGACGGTCCGCAGTACGTCGGATCGCTGCGGCGGCGCTGCCGATGCTCCTCGTGATTGTGCTCACCGCCTGCGTGGGCATCCCGCGGGGCGGTTCCGTGCAGGACGGCGGCACGGTCGAGGGGGACGGCGGCGACGTCGACGTCAACTTCATCGCGCCGGGCCCCGCCGAGGGGGCGACGCCGGAGCAGATCCTCCGGGGCTTCATCGACGCCGCCGCGAGCCCGCAGAACAACTACGAGATCGCGCGGGAGTTCCTCGCACCGGCGCTCCGGTCCGACTGGGATCCCGACGCCGGAGTGACCATCGACCAGGGCGGCCGCACGTTCGCCCCGGTCGCCGACACGGTGCAACTCACCGTCAGCCCCGTCGCGGCGGTCGATGATCGGGGTGAGTACCGCGAATCGGGGAACTCGTCGCCGCTCAGCTGGACCTACTCCTTCGAGCAGGTGCGGGGGGAGTGGCGCATCGCGGCTGCTCCGCCTGGCATCGTCCTCGAGTCCTCGACGTTCGCCGACGTCTTCGCGGCGTACTCCCTGAGCTACTTCGACCCGAGTTTCACCCGACTCGTCCCCGACCAGCGCTGG
The DNA here is from genome assembly GCF_013349365.1 of Plantibacter sp. MCCC 1A11337. Taxonomy (NCBI): domain Bacteria; kingdom Bacillati; phylum Actinomycetota; class Actinomycetes; order Micrococcales; family Microbacteriaceae; genus Plantibacter; species Plantibacter sp. MCCC 1A11337. The sequence goes on from NZ_JABJWX010000004.1 coordinate 108,755, forward strand.
TTCCCCTCGCGAGCGTCGACCGCGACGAGGATCGTCGGGGCGCTCCTCGACGGACCGGCCGAATGGTTGAAGGGCGCGGTGGCGACGGCGTTCCCCGAGGGGACCTCGCTCACGAGTGACGCCGTTCCGGTCGAGGCAGGGACCGCGCGCGTGGACCTGACCAAACCGGCCCTGCAGGCGGACGCGGTCACCCTCCAGCGGATGCAGCTCCAACTGAGCAGCAGCCTGGTGCAGCTTTCGGGCAGCGTCGGCGGGGTCGCCGCCGTCTCGAACGTCGCGATCACCGTCGTGGGCAACTCCACGCAGACGGTCTCGCCGCTGTCGCTCGCCGCACCACGCGTCGACCCCCGGGCACTCGTCCAGCGCGGGGACGAGTTCGGCTTCGCCTCGGGGAACCGGCTCGAGGCCGTGCCGGGGATATCGGCGGCGGTCGTGGCGGCCGGGGCCGACGCGGCCGTGTTGTCCGCCGACCATGACCAGGCCGCGGTCCGTTCCGCCGCCGGCGTCACGGTGATCCAGGCGGACGGCGACGTCCGGCTCGTCGACAACCGCCAGGGCCTCCTCCCGCCGACGATGGACCCGTTCGGCTTCACCTGGACGGTCCCGGCAGCGGCGCCGTCCGCACTGCTCGCGCACGACGCCGCGGGTGGCACGGTGCAGGTCGCGACGAGCTGGACCGGCGCGTCCACGATCGATTCGATCCAGGTGTCCCGGGAGGGAACGCGCCTCGTCGCGCTGCTCAGGGACGGGACGCAGTCGCGGCTCGTGGCCGCCGCGATCATCCGCGGTGACCGCAACGCGCCGTTGCGACTCGGCGACCCCGTGGAGCTCCGGGTGATGTCCACGGAGGCGACGACCGTCACCTGGGTCGACGACATCACGGTCGCCGTCCTGCTGGGCGGCGGTGACGGGACGACGATCGTCACGCAGCAGATCGGCGGCCGCTCCGCGCCCGTGCCCAAGCTGGCGGACGTCACGAACCTGGTCGGGGGCAACGGACCGACGCAACTGCGCGCCCTCACGAGTGACGGCCGGCTGCTGTTGCCCCGTGGATCGAGCTGGCAGGAGGCGGGCAGCGACGTCCGGTTCATAGCGACCCAGCTGGGGTCGCCGGACTGAGTGAGCGCGCTCCACAGCGCGTCCGAAGTCCCGGAGCCGTCTGCGTCTCGGACGATGCGCCACCGGACGCGCTGCGTGGGCGCGACCATCGGATGATGCGATCCTCGTCGAGTCGAAGTGCGCCCCTCGCTCATGTCCGCGAAGCCTGCCTGGACGCGTGGGCCCTGCTGGTCCCGGTCACGTGCGCCGGATGCGGTGCGCCGGACCGTGGGCTGTGCGACGACTGCCTCGGGCGGCTGGTCCGGCCGGCGGCCTCCGACGACGATGCCCACCTCGTGCGGTGGAGCGATGCGGGCGGTACCCCCGGTCTCGCCGCCCGTCGGTACGACGAGTTCGTCGGCGCCGTCCTCCTCGCCTACAAGGAGGACGCCCGGACCGGCCTCGTCCGTCCGCTGGCCGCCGCGCTCGAACCGGCGTTCCGGTCCGCCGTGCTCGAGGCGAGCCGGGCGATGGGCGGCGTCTCGCCGGAGATCGCGACGATCCCGGCCAGGCGATGCGCCGCCCGCGATCGGGGCTTCCATCCGATGGAGCAGCTCGTGCGTCGGCTCGGCACCAGACCGTCGCGCCCGCTGCGGTGGGCGCGGCAGCCAGCCGACCAGCGGGACTTCGGTCGGGCTGAGCGTCTGGAGAACCTCGCCGGGGCACTGGTCGCGGCGCGGCGGCTCGACGGGCGCCGATTCCTCCTCGTGGAGGACGTCGTCACGACGGGGGCCACCGTCGGGGAGGCCGTTCGGGCGATGCGCGACGGTGGTGGTCTCGTGGTCGGTGTCGTGGCCCTCGCCAGGGTCGGACCGTGAACGGACGGCGGGTCACGAGGCCGGAAGATGAACGTTCCCTGAACACCGCTGATGACTTCCGCAGGCTCGGGCACTACGGTGGCAGAACGGCGTGAAAGGACCGCCCGGGACCGGGTGGTCAGCCGGATGAGGAGGTCGAACGTGGATATCAACATCGTCGGACTTGGACTCGGCATCACCGATCGGTTCCGCGAGTACGCGACCGAGAAGGCGGAGAAGGTCGCCCATCTGGTCGAGCAGGCGCAGTCGCTCGACATCAAGGTGTCCCGCCATCACGACGCCAACGGGCGCAAGGGCGAGGACCGTGTCGAGCTGACGCTCGTCGGCCCCGGACCGTTGGTTCGTGCGGAGTCGACCGGCTCCGACAAGTACGTGGCCTTCGATCTCGCGATCGCGCGGATGCTCGAGCGCGTCCGCCGCTCGAAGGACCGCAAGAAGGAGCACCGTGGCAAGCACCGCACCTCCTTGCACGCCGCCAGCAGCGAGGGGTTCAGCGGCGTCGACATCACCCCTGCCGCACCGGAGCTGCTCGAGCAGGTCGCGACCGGCAGCGTCGCGACGCTGACCCACGAGGACGAGGAGCAGGAGGCGTACTCTCCCGTCGTCATCCGCACGAAGGAGTTCCCCGCGGAGTGGATGAGCGTCGAGGACGCCGTCGACCGCATGGAACTCGTCGGCCACGACTTCTTCCTGTTCATCGACGCCTCGTCGGAGCGGGCGAGCGTCGTGTACCGCCGCAAGGGCTGGGACTACGGCGTGATCAGCCTCGAGGACGGCTCGAACTAGCGTCCTGCACCCCGACCGACGCGGTCGCCCGGTTCGCCGGGCGGCCGCGTCGTGGCATGTCGGTGCCGACCTCGAAGACGGCGTCGTGCACGCGCAGGCGTGCCGAGGTCGCCTCGAGCCAGTCGAGTTCGGCCAGGGAGCGTCGCCGTCTGGCTTCGAGCCCGATCCACGCGATGTCACCCTGCGGCGTCGGGGGGAGCGCCGAGAGGTCCTCGTCGAGCTGCTGCACGAGATCGAGTGCCCACGCGCGTTGGACGGCGATGACCCCGAACACGTCGACGCCCTCGAGTGACGCTGCGAGGGCGACCTTGTTCGGGAGCTCGTCGCGCGAGGCGCTCGCCGTGACGGGTGTCGCCCACCAGCGTTCGAGCACGTCGCGCCCGTCGGCGGTGATGCGGTAGAAGACATGCCCCTGTGCGTCCACGGCGGCGCGCTCGACGAGCCCGTCCCGCTCGAGACGATCGAGGGTCGCATAGGCCTGGCCGACGTTGAGCGGTGTGTCGGGCGTCGTCCGCCGGTCGAACTCGCCACGCAGACGGTACCCGTAGTCGTCACCGAGCGCGAGGATCGCGAGCAGACCGTGCTTGACCGACATCGAACCTCCATGAATTACCTACGCGGTAGGGTGTCGCCAGCCTAGTGAGCCGTCCGTCCCGCGCTGCGGCGGCGCTCCGTCGACATCCGTCCGCCCCTCGATACACAGCGTCCACTCAAGGGACTCCCCGCTAACATGTTCAGAGGACTGCCCCGTTCTGGTGCACCCCGTCCGTCCCGGTCAGTCGACCAGGACGGAGATCAGGAACACGTAATGGAGAGCAATTCGTGGCCTCACCACTTGAGAAGATCCTTCGCGTCGGCGAAGGTCGCATCCTCCGGAAGCTGACCAGCCTCACGAAGGCGGTCAATGCCCTCGAGGACGACTTCACGGAGTTGAGCGACGAGGAGCTGAAGAGCGAGACCGTCGAGCTGCGCGAGCGCTTCGAGAACGGCGAGACCCTCGACGACCTCCTCCCCGAGGCCTTCGCCGCGGTGCGCGAAGCTGCACGCCGCACGATCGGCATGCGCCACTTCGACGTGCAGATCATGGGTGGGGCCGCGCTCCACCTCGGCAACATCGCCGAGATGAAGACCGGTGAGGGCAAGACGCTCGTCGCGACCCTTCCGGCCTACCTCAACGCCATCGCCGGCAAGGGCGTGCACATCGTCACGGTGAACGACTACCTCGCGTCGTACCAGTCGGAGATCATGGGGCGCGTCTTCCGTGCGCTCGGCATGACGACCGGTGTGATCGTCGAGGGGCAGACGCCGGAGCAGCGTCGCGAGCAGTACGCGGCCGACATCACCTACGGCACGAACAACCAGTTCGGCTTCGACTACCTCCGCGACAACATGGCGTGGCAGGCCAAGGACATGGTCCAGCGCGGTCACTTCTTCGCCGTCGTCGACGAGGTCGACTCCATCCTCATCGACGAGGCACGGACCCCGCTCATCATCTCCGGGAAGGCCTCCGGTGAGGCGAACCGCTGGTTCCAGGAGTTCGCCCGGCTCGCGGTACGACTCGAGCCCGGTGAGGACTTCGAGGTCGACGAGAAGAAGCGCACCGTCGGCGTGCTCGAGCCCGGCATCGAGAAGGTCGAGGACTACCTCGGCATCGACAACCTCTACGAGTCCGCCAACACCCCGCTCATCTCCTTCCTGAACAACGCGATCAAGGCCCGCGCGCTCTTCAAGAAGGACAAGGACTACGTCGTGATGAACGGCGAGGTGCTCATCGTCGACGAGCACACCGGTCGCATCCTGGTCGGACGTCGCTACAACGAGGGCATCCACCAGGCGATCGAGGCCAAGGAGGGCGTCGCCGTCCAGGCCGAGAACCAGACCCTCGCGACCGTGACGCTCCAGAACTACTTCCGTCTCTACGAGAAGCTGTCCGGCATGACCGGTACGGCCGAGACCGAGGCGGCGGAGTTCATGTCGACGTACAAGCTCGGCGTCGTCCCGATCCCGACCAACCGCCCCATGCAGCGCATCGACCAGTCGGACCTCGTGTACAAGAACGAGGAGGCGAAGTTCGCACAGGTCGTCGAGGACATCGTCGAGCGCCACGAGCAGGGCCAGCCGGTCCTCGTGGGCACGACGAGCGTCGAGAAGAGCGAGTACCTGTCGCGGCTCCTCGCCAAGAAGGGCGTCAAGCACGAGGTCCTCAACGCGAAGAACCACGCGCGTGAAGCCGCGATCATCGCCCAGGCCGGCCGACTCGGCTCGGTCACCGTCGCCACCAACATGGCCGGTCGTGGAACCGACATCATGCTCGGCGGCAACGCCGAGTTCCTCGCTGTCGCGGAGATGAACGCCAAGGGCCTCAGCCCGATCGACACCCCCGAGGAGTACGAGGCCGCGTGGGACGAGGTCTTCACCGAGGTGAAGGCAGCGGTCAAGGAGGAGGCCGACAAGGTCATCGACGCCGGTGGACTCTACGTCCTCGGTACCGAACGCCACGAGTCGCGCCGCATCGACAACCAGCTGCGCGGTCGCTCCGGTCGTCAGGGAGACCCGGGCGAGAGCCGGTTCTACCTGTCCCTCACCGACGACCTCATGCGCCTCTTCAACGCCGGAGCCGCGGAGAGCCTCATGGGGCGCCAGAACGTGCCCGACGACCTCGCGATCGAGTCGAAGATCGTGAGCCGCGCGATCCGCAGTGCCCAGTCGCAAGTCGAGGCGCGGAACGCGGAGATCCGCAAGAACGTGCTCAAGTACGACGACGTCCTCAACCGGCAGCGTGAGGCGATCTACTCCGACCGCCGCCACATCCTCGAGGGAGACGACCTCCACGATCGTGCGCAGCAGTTCCTGGAGAGCGTCGTCGACGACGTCCTCGACGAGCACACCGGCGAGGGTAACGGCGACGACTGGGACTTCGACGCACTCTGGGCAGAACTGAAGACGCTCTACCCCGTCGGCCTGACGATCGACGAGGTCGTCCAGGAGGCCGGGACGAAGGGGCGGATCAACCGCGACTTCATGCGCCGCGAGATCCTCTCCGACGCCAAACTCGCCTACACCAACCGCGAGGAGTCGCTCGGTGCCCCGGCGATGCGCGAGCTCGAGCGCCGCGTCGTCCTCCAGGTGATCGACCGCCGCTGGCGCGACCATCTGTACGAGATGGACTACCTGAAGGACGGCATCGGTCTCCGGGCCATGGCGCAGCGCGATCCGCTGGTCGAATACCAGCGTGAGGGCTACGCGATGTTCCAGCAGATGATGGGCCAGATCCGTGAGGAGAGCGTCGGCTTCCTGTTCAACCTCGAGGTCGAGGTCGCCGGCGAGGTCGATGCCGGCACGGCCGCACCGGCGATCACGGCCAAGGGCCTCACGCAGGAGACCCCCGACACCGAGAAGCTCAGCTACTCCGCACCGACCGAGCAGGGCGGGGTCGAGGTCCGCAACCAGCGCGGGCAGATCGAGAAGGCGGCCACCGAACGCGCACAGCGCCTCCAGCAGACGAACCGTCCCGCCGGCGATGCGGCTCCCGCGACGAAGGCGGCCCCGGCCGCGAAGGCGTCGCGCGGGGCCTTCGGTCAGCAGTCAGAAGCCCCTGCGGCTGCTCCGAGCAACCGTTCGGACCGTCGCAAGCAGGGCAAGAAGAAGTAGGCCCACGCCGGCACGAAACGGGAGCCCTCCGGACCATGGTGACATCGGTCCGGAGGGCTCTCGTCTGTCGGGTGCTGCGCGGATGCAGCGGCGGTCAGAGCACGCTCACCGAGGTCGCCCTCCAGCGGCCGTCCAAGCCCTCCAGTCGGATGGCCACGGCTCGGGACCGGGCTCGTCCGTGGACGATGACCACGGACTCCACGACGCCGTCGCGTGGCTCGGAGACGGTCACGGTGCCGATCGAGACGACCGGGACGGTGCCCGGGACGCCGCGGACGCGTCGTGCCCGTTCGGCGAGGATCACGCGCTTCAGGAGGACGGTGTGCACGTCGGCGGTGATCCAGCGCGCGAGCTGCGTGAGATCGCGGGCTCCGGCGATCACCTCGATCACGCTCCGAGTCAGGTTCTCGAGCAGTGGTCGCGGATCGGGGAGCTCGGCTCGGGGCGCCGGTTGGGGCGCGAAGTAGTCGTCCGCACCGGGGCGGGCGGCCGCCCGTACCTCTCGCGTGCGTCGCTCGGGGAGCGGAGGCGCGGGCCGGAGGCGAGCCGTGCGTGCTTCGGGCTCGTCGTCGTCGTGCCGGGCAGCGGTGCTCATGGGGCCTCCGAGGGGTGCGCGGGCGCCACGAGTCGGGCGACCGGAATCTGAAATGTCACACTCATCATGTCAGGTACCCCGCGTCCAGGACCAGGGGTCTGTGGAGAACGCCGGACGAGGCCGCTCTCGGCGCACTACCGTCGGCGTATGCGTTGGGACAGCCTGTTCGACGATCTCGCCGGTCAGCTCGACGACGAGCTCGCTGTCGACGACGACGCCGTCCGCATCGAGGCCGAGCGGCTCCGGCGTGGGCGTCTCACCCTCCGTGAGCGGCTGGTCGCCCTCTGCGGCGATGCCGGCGCACCGGGACCGCTCGTCGTCGAACTCGTCGACGGGACGACCTGGCGGCTGCGGGTCCGGAGCATCGGGAAGGACTGGTTGCAGGCCGATTCCGGCACCCCGGGCGGCCGGGAGGTCGTCGTCCCGTTCGATGCGATCGCGGCAGTCGCCATGACGCAGACCCAGGTCGATTGGAGTCTCGACGACGTCGCGGTCCGCGAACCGCGGCTGCTCGACCGCCTGACCGTCTCCTTCCTGCTCCGTGATCTGTGCCGGCGCCGTGCTGCGGTGGTCGTGCGGACCCGGACGGGCAGCTGGACGGGCACGATCGACCGGGTGGGCCGCGATCATCTCGATCTGGCCGTCCACGAGCCGGGGTCGCCGCGCCGGAGCCGGAGCGTCGAACAGATCCGCGTCGTCGTGCTCTCGGAGGTCGTCATCGTCGAGCGAGCTGCCTGAGGCGTTTCGGCGGACGCCCGCCGGGGCCGGGGCTCAGCCGAGGGGAGGCACGGGCCGGAGCATCGGTGCGCCGGAGAACTCGGCGAGTTCGGTGAGTTGCGCCTGATGCCAGAGGCCTGCACGACGTGCCTCCTCGTACTGACCGCTGATGAAGGCTTCGAGCGCCGGGAACTCGATGCGCCACGGTCCGCTGCGCCCGATCCGGATGGCGGGCAGCTCACCGCTCGAGATGAGCTCGGCCACGTGCTGGGCCGAGACGTTCAAGACCTCGGCCGTGTCGGCGACGGTGAGGAAGCGACCGAGCGGGGCCGCATCGCGCTGCGATTCCATTCCTCGATTATCCTCTCGCGCGAGCATCGTCCGCCGGGCTGTGGATAACTTCGGCGCGATGTCCGGAGCCCGGGCAGCATGGGACCGGAAGCGGCGCGCGGGGTGCCCATGAAGGAGGAGACGGTGCGGGGAAGCGAGCGGGGACACGGATCGGAATCCGGAGGGGCGCGAAGCGACGGCGACGAGCGGATGAGCGACCGTCTCGCCGGACTGCGTCATGGTGTCGGCGGACGGCCGGTGTCCCGGTCGCGCATCTGGGTGGACCCACGCTTCCTCGTGGGCCTCATGCTGGTGGTCGCGTCGATCCTGGGGGTGTGGTGGCTCGTCACGACCTCGAGTCGGACGACCCCGGTGTATGCGGCCTCCGAGACGCTGACGCCCGGAACGCGGCTCGACCGCTCCTCACTACAAGTGATCGACGCACGTCTGGGATCGGTCGAAAGCGGGTATCTCGGAGCCGGAGCGGCGCCGCCGGCGGGAATCGTCGTCACGCGGACGATCGCGGCGGGGGAGCTCGTACCGCTCGACGCGCTCGGCGAGGCGAGCGCCGTCGGCGTGACCACGCTCGTCGTCGAACCGGCCGGCCGGCTCGGCGCCGACGTCGTGCCGGGGACCGTCGTCGACCTCTGGGCGGCCGCACCGGACGGCGACGGGTACGGAGTGCCGGAGGTGCTGGTCTCGGCTGCGACGGTCGTCCGGGTCGGGGAGGACGAAGGGCTCCTGTCCGGCCGCGGCTCGGTCGCGCTCGAGCTCGCGGTCCCACGCTCGGCCGTCGCGACGGTCCTCTCGGCGACGGCTGCAGCGCACCTGCTGTCCGTGGTCCCCACCGAGCCCGGCGAACGCTGATGCTGCGTGTCGGACTCGCCCTCGATCCGCGGGTCGAGGGCGAGATCCTCGCGACGATGCTCGACCTCGGACACCGCGTCGCCTGGCGCTGTCACGACGGCGCCGAACTCGACGAGCGCATCGGTGCCGGGACGCCCGTCGACGTACTGCTCGTGTCACCCGGGGTCGACCGCCTGAGCGCCGAACTCATCGACCTCGCGGACCGCGTGGGTACGAGGGTCGTGGCGCTCGCGTCCGGTGAGTCCGAGCGTCGCCATGCGGCGGGGCTGGGCCTGGTCGACATCGTCCTCCTGCCGGTCGATCCCGAGGAGCTGGATCGGACCATCGCGCCGCTCGACCTCGGCGGTGACGGCCCTCGTCCGGTCGCCCAGGCCGCCGGGCGGGTCATCGCGGTGTGGGGCGCGGCCGGGTCGCCCGGCACGACCACCGTCGCCGCGGGCATCGCCAGTGAACTCGCCGCCCGCGGACGACGGGTCGTCCTCATCGACGCGGACACCTACGGGTCATCCGTCGCGGCCATGCTCGGCCTCCTCGACGAGGCACCCGGGTTCGCCGCGGCCTGCCGGCTGGCCGGAAGTGGAGCGCTCGACATCGAGCAGCTCGAGCGGATCGCGGTCGTCCATCCGTCGCCGTCCGGGGCGTTCCGTGTCCTGACCGGCATCTCCCGTGCGGCGCGCTGGACGGAACTGTCGACGGAGCGCGTCACGACGACCATCGAACGGTGCCGGGCGTGGATGGACGACATCGTCATCGACACGGCATTCTGCCTGGAGGCGGACGAGGAGATCTCGAGCGACCTGTTCGCGCCCAGACGGAACGGGGCGGCGTTCGCCGTCCTCGGGTCCGCAGACCGGGTGGTCGAGGTCGGCGCGGCCGACCCGGTCGGGGTCACGAGGCTGCTCCGCGGGCACGCGGAACTCGTCGAACTCGTCGATCCGTCGCGCATCTCGGTGGTCGTGAACCGGCTGCGTGGCGTCGCGCTCGGTACCGGTCCGGCCGGCCAGCTGGCGTCCACGCTCTCCCGCTTCGGCGGGATCGAAGCGGCCGCGCTCCTGCCGGAGGACCAACGGGTGGTGGACGCCGCGGTGATCGCGGGGAGGAGCCTGCGTGACCAGGCCCCGCGCGGAGCGCTTCCCGTCGCGCTGCGGCGGTTCGTGTCCACCGTCCTCGACCAACCGTCGACGCCGGTGCGGGACCGCTCGCGGCGCTCGGCGGGTGGAGCACGCGGGCGTCGTGTGCGGAGTGGATCGCGCCGAGCGGAATAGTCCCGACGAAGTCACTCAATACAATTGGGTGATCAACCGAATATGCATTTGCGCGCCGATATATGCATCTGCATTCTCCTCCGATGCATCGCTATCCGTTGGGTGATGAATTACTCCGATATCGTGTCGGTATTCAGATTCGCTTGGTGGTGTTCGATATGATCGGATAACCGTCGGACTCACCACGGATATCTTCAGGAGGACCCCCATGGCTCAGAAAGTCATCACCACATACATCGACGATCTCGACGGCAGCGAACTCGCTTCCGGATCAGGAGAGACCGTCCGGTTCGCGATCGACGGAACCGAATACGAGATCGATCTCGGTGCGGACAACGCGAAGAACCTCCGCGAGTCGCTGAAGCCGTACATCGGAGCCGGACGCCCGGTCAAGCGTGGGCGCCGCACCTCGAGCACCAGCACCCGCAACAGCGCCGAGAACCTCGCCGCGATCCGCGAGTGGGCCGCGAAGAACGGGCACGCCGTGTCGTCGCGCGGACGCATCCCCCAGGCGGTCCAGGACGCCTACCGCGCGGCCAACTGACGCGTCACGTCCGATCGACGGCGCTCAGCGGCCCCAGGCGGGCCGCTGAGCGCCGTCGTCGTTCCGTGCCTGCCCGATCAGCGGTCGTCAGGGGACGCCCGGCGCACTCGGTGCCGGTCGGCCGAGCCTAGACTGGCATCGTGTCGACGCTCAGTGATCTCGTTCTCGCCCAGGGCCGCTCCAGTGCGGCCGACGTGGAGTGGCTGCACATGCTGCTCGCTGACAGCCAACTCCTCGCGGATCTGGCGTTCGCCGATATCGTCATCTGGGTACCGACCGATTCCGGCAGTTTCATCGCGGTCGCGCATTCGCGTCCGTCGAGTGCCGCGACACTCTTCTATCGCGACTTCGTCGGACAATCCATCAAGCAGGAATGGCGCAAGCAGGTCACCGACTGTTTCGAGAGTGGACGGATCATCGAGTCCTCCGCACCGGACTGGTACGAGGAGACCCCGACCAGGGTTCGTGCCGTACCCGTCGCCCGGCGGATATCTCCGACCGAGACGACCAATGCCGACGGACCGATCGCGGTCATCACCCGCCACACCAATCTCGGTGAGGCTCGCACGCCCAGCCGCCAGGAACTCACCTTCAACGACTGCGCGAGCGACCTGTTCGAGATGATCGCGGTCGGCGACTTCCCGGATCTCGGTGCGCCGACCGGACCACGCCGTGGCGCACCGCGCGCGAGCGACGGCCTGATCCGGCTCGATGTCGACGGCACCGTCACCTTCGCCAGCCCCAACGCGCTCTCGGCCTTCAACCGGATCGGCTTCGCCGAGGAACTCGAGGGCGAGTCGCTCGCGGACGTCACGACCCATCTGCTCTCCGGGACGGGGACCGTCACCGTCGACGAGTCGCTGCCACTCGTCGTCACCGGTCGGGCGCCGTGGCGGACCGACATCGAGGACAAGGGTGTGACGGTCTCCCTCCGGGCGATCCCGTTGCGGAGCCGCGGCGAGCGGGTCGGCGCGATCGTGCTCTGCCGCGACGTCAGCGAACTGCGTCACCAGGAGCAGGAACTCATCACCAAGGACGCGACGATCCGCGAGATCCACCACCGGGTGAAGAACAACCTCCAGACGGTCGCGTCGCTCCTGCGGATCCAGGCCAGGCGGACGCATTCGGAGGACGCCCACGACGCCCTCACGCAGGCCATGCGGCGCGTGGCCGCCATCGCGGTCGTGCACGACACGCTGTCCGAGGGGCTCAACCAGAACGTCGACTTCGACGAGGTCTTCGAGCGCGTGCTCCTGCTCATCGCCGAGGTGGCGAGCTCCCACAACACCACGGTCCGCCCGAAGTCCTCCGGCTCGTTCGGCGTGCTCCCGAGCGAGTACGCGACGCCACTCGCTCTCGCGCTCACCGAACTCGTCACCAACGCGGTGGAGCACGGCTTGAACGGCCGCGACGGCGACGTGGAGATCACGGCCGACCGCACGGACGAGCTGCTGAGCGTGCAGGTCCGCGACAACGGCGTAGGGCTCCCGGAGGGGAAGGTCGGGTCCGGTCTCGGCACGCAGATCGTGCGGACGCTCATCCAGGGGGAACTGGGCGGGACGATCGACTGGCACACGCTCATGGGGAGCGGCACCGAGGTCACGATCGCGATCCCGATGCGCTGGGTCGCCAAGAGCTGAGGTCCTGGTGCCTCGTGAACGGCCGCGGGCATGCGAGAACCCCGGGGCCGTTCGGCACCCGGGGTTCTCGTCTGGGGTTAGGAGGCGCGGCGGGCGCGGGCCGCGCGACGCTTGAGAGCGCGACGCTCGTCCTCGCTGAGGCCGCCCCACACACCGGAGTCCTGGCCGGTCTCGAGCGCGTACTGGAGGCACAGCTCCGTGACACTGCAGGTGGCGCACACGGCCTTCGCCTTGTCGATCTGATCGACCGCCGGACCGGTGTTCCCGACCGGGAAGAACAATTCCGGGTCGACGGTCAGGCAGGCAGCTTTATCGCGCCAATCCATAGGGGAGCTCCTTTTATTGCATGGTGAGATTTCTTCAACCGAGTGAGGGGTATCGGGAAGCGAAAGCCGAAATGCGAGGGGGATGATCGTCCGGGATTCGGGATCTGTCCACACCCTCGTGGACCTCATGTCGGCCTCAAACATGGTTTCATATCGGTAAGAGCAAATCAATAGCCAAGTTTGGGTGAACCCTGTGAGTACCGATCGAAACGCCACCTCCGCTCCGAACCCGGAGGACCGTCGTCATCCGGCGGTGCTGGCCTTCATCGTCCTGCTCGTCGCCGAGGCGTTGCTCATGATCGGGCTCTCAGCCTGGTTCCTCTTCGAGCTGGTCGCGGCGACGCCGGCCTCGTTCACGAGCGCACTGGCGATCTTCGTGATCCTGCTCATCGCCACGGCGTTCGTCACGGCGCTCGCCCTCGGCGCGATCCGCGGACGGAGCTGGATCCGCGGGGGAGCGGTCACCTGGCAGCTCGTGCAGATCGCGGTCGCCGTCGGCGCGTTCCAGGGGGTCTTCGCGCAACCCGCGATCGGGTGGTTCCTGCTGTTGCCGTCGCTGGCCGTCCTCGGGCTCCTGTTCACGCCGGCGGTCGCCGCCGTGACCCGACGCGAGATCTGAGCGCGACTCGTCGGTCGTGATGGTCCAGCAGCGACGCGTCAGGCGTCGAGGCCGAGGGCCTTGCGGAGGCTCTTCACGTGGCCGGTGGCCTTGACGTTGTACCGGGCGAGGGTGAGGGTGCCCGTCTCGTCGATGACGAACGTCGAGCGGAGGACTCCCGTGACGATGCGTCCGTAGGAGTTCTTCTCGCCGTAGGCTCCGTACGCCTGGTGGACCGTCAACTCCGGGTCGCTGAGGAGCGGGAACGTGAGCCCGTCCTCCTCCTGGAAGGCCTTGAGCTTCTCGACGGAGTCCTTCGAGACGCCGAGCACCACGTACCCGGCACCGCTGAGCGATGCGAGGTTGTCGCGGAAGTCGCACGCCTGGGTGGTGCAGCCGGGTGTCATCGCGGCGGGGTAGAAGTAGAGGATCACCCGTCGTCCGGCGAAGTCCGACAGGGACACGCTGGTGCCGTCCTGGTCGGTGAGGGTGAACGCGGGGGCCGGGTCGCCGGCGGAGAGACGGAGGGGTTCAGGCATACCCCAAGCCTAGTCAGGAGTACTGGTCGGCTTTGATCGTGGCGAAGGTCCCCAGCAGCCGCTGGAGCGAGTCGAGGCGTGCCGGGCCGTTCTCCCCGAGCCGCCCCTCTGCGACGGCCTCGATGATCGCGCAGTCGGGGGCGTCGGGCAGATGGGTGCAGCCGCGTGGGCACTCGAGCGCGATCTCCGCGAGGTCGGTGAACGACTTCAGGATGTTGGCGGTGTCGACGTGTCCGAGACCGAACGAGCGGACGCCCGGGGTGTCGATGACCCACCCGGATCCTCCGGGCGCCTCGATGCGCAACGAGACGGTCGACGAGGAGGTGTGGCGGCCACGACCGGTGACGACGTTTACATGCCCCGTGGCGCGCTCAGCGGTCGGGACGAGGGCGTTGACGAGTGTGGACTTGCCGACGCCCGAGTGGCCGACGAAGACCGTGTCGTGACCGATGAGGGCTTGGGTGATCTCTGCGAGAGGGACGTCGTCCTCCCGGCTGCGGAACACCCGCAGGCCGAGCCCGGCGAAGTTCGCGAGGAACTCGTCGGGGTCCTGGAGGTCCGTCTTCGTGATGCAGAGGATCGGGGTGATCCCCGCGTCGTAGGCGGCGACGAGGTAGCGGTCGACGAGGCGGGCCCGTGGTTCGGGGTTCGCGGCGGCGACGACGATGAGCATCTGGTCGGCGTTGGCGACGACGACGCGCTCCATGGCGTCGGTGTCGTCGCCGCTGCGGCGGAGCAGCGTCGTGCGCGGCACGATCCGTACGATGCGCGACAGCGTGCCCTCGGCGCCCGAGGTGTCGCCGACGACGTCAACCCGGTCGCCGGTCACGATGGCCTGCTTGCGGAGTTCACGAGCGCGAGTCGACGTCAGGACGCGCTCCTCGGGCGTGCCTTCGTCGAGGAGCACGGTGTAGCGACCGCGGTCGACCGCGAGGACGCGGGCGGTCAGTGCATCGAGGTGCTCGGGCCGCGTCTTCGTCCGTGGGCGGTTCGCCTTCGGGTTCGGCCGCATCCTGATGCTCGACTCATCGAGTTCCGGTTCGTCGTCGTCGACGCCGTCGTCCCACCAGCTCATCGGCTCAGCCCCCGACCATCGCATGCCACAGTTCGGTGAACTGCGGCAGCGTCTTCGCGGTCGTGGCGACGTTCTCGATGGTGACCCCGGGCACGACGAGACCGAGGATCGCTCCCGTGGTCGCCATGCGGTGGTCGTGGTAGCTCGACCACTCGCCGCCGTGGAGGGGGCGCGGCTCGATGCGGAGACCGTCCGGGAGCTCCGTGACGGCGCCACCCAGCTTGTTGATCTCCGTCGCGAGGGCCGCGAGCCGGTCGGTCTCGTGGTGACGGATGTGCCCGATGCCCGTGATGGTCGACGGTCCGTCGGCGAGTGCCGCGAGTGCGGTGAGGGCGGGCGCGAGCTCACCGCCGGTGGTCAGGTCGAGGTCGACCGCGGTGATCCGCTCGCCGCCGGTGACGGTGAGGCGGTCGCCGTCCAGGGTGACCGTCGCGCCGAAGCGGGGCAGGAGGTCCGCCAGGTCGGCACCGACCTGGGTGGTGGAGGTGGGCCAGCCGCGGAGCGTGACGCTTCCGCCGGTGACGAGCGCCGCGGCGAGGAACGGTGCGGCGTTGGAGAGGTCGGGCTCGAGGTCGACGTCGAGCGCGGCGATCGTGCCGGGGGCGACGACCCACTCACCGACGGAGGGCTGTTCCACGGTGACCCCGCGGGCCGCGAGGGCCGCGATGGTCATCTCGATGTGCGGCAGGCTCGGCAGACGATCGCCCTCGTGGACGAGGTGGAGGCCGTGCTCGAAGCGGGCTGCGGCCAGCAGGAGGCCGGACACGAACTGGCTCGACGACGACGCGTCGATCGTGAGCTTGCCACCCTTCACCGTGCCCGTGCCGTGCACCGTGAAGGGGAGCGCCTTCCGGCCGTCGTCGCTGATGTCGACGCCGAGCGCCTGGAGCGAGCCGATCATGGTGGACATCGGCCGGTTCCTGGCCGAGGGGTCGGCGTCGAACACGGTCGGCCCGAGGGCGAGGGCGGCCAGCGGTGGGACGAACCGCATGACGGTGCCGGCGAGCCCGCACTCGACGGTCGTGCTGCCGAACAGCTCGCCCGGCGTGACGAGCCAGTCCTTGCCGAAGGCGCCCGACGCCGGTCGCTCGACGATGGTGGTCCCGAGTGCGCGCAGCGCCTCGACCATGTTGGTGCTGTCCATCGAGTGGAGCGGGGCGCGCAGGAGGGAGGGCCCGTCGGCCAGAGCGGCCAGGACGAGCTCGCGGTTCGTGAGCGACTTCGAGCCCGGGAGCGAGACGGTCGCATCGACCGGACCGGCCGCGACGGGCGCCGGCCAGGCTGCGTCGTCGTGCTCGGGTTCGGCATCGCCGTACACGTCGAAATCTGGTGCGGAATACGGATTGGTCAACATTGGTTCCAACAGTAGTCGGGGTCGAGAGCAGAAGGAGGAGCGGATGTCCACAGCGGTACTGGAACGACCGGTGACGGAGGCCGAGCACGGCCGTCTGGCGCTGGCCGTAGACTGGCCGGTGATGACCTCCGTCGACCCAGAAGCCCTTCCGGCCGAGCCGGACCCCCGATCACTGTTCGAAGCACAGGCACTGCCGTTCATCGATCAGTTGTACGGCGCTGCCATGCGCATGACGAAGAACCCGTCGGACGCTCAGGACCTCGTCCAGGAGACGTTCGTGAAGGCCTTCGCCGCGTTCGCGCAGTTCGAACAGGGCACCAACCTCAAGGCGTGGCTCTACCGCATCCTCACGAACACGTACATCAACACGTATCGGAAGAAGCAGCGCGAGCCGTACCAGGGCACCATCGACGACCTCGAGGACTGGCAGTTGGGCGGTGCCGAATCGATCAGCGCCACCTCCAGCCGCTCCGCCGAGGCCGAAGCGATCGATCACCTGCCGGACAGCGACGTGAAGAACGCGTTGCAGGCCATCCCGGAGGACTTCCGCCTCGCGGTGTACCTCGCCGACGTGGAGGGCTTCGCCTACCAGGAGATCGCCGACATCATGAAAACGCCCATCGGGACCGTGATGAGTCGTCTGCACCGTGGCCGACGACTCCTCCGCGACCTGTTGGCCGACTACGCCTCGTCCCGGGGGTTCACCGTGACGAAGCAGGGGAGCAAGAAATGAGCGACTGCGGCTGCGACAAGGCCAAGCGAGACCTGGAGGAGTACCTCCGTCACGAGGTGTGCAAGACGGAGGCCGCCGACATCCGCGAGCACCTCGCGAACTGCCCGGAGTGTCAGAACGAGGCGCTCGTCGCCCAGACCCTCACCGAGGCCGTGCAGCGGGCGTGCAAGGAGACGGCACCCGAAGACCTGAAGAACCAGGTCCTCGCGTCGCTCCGGGCCACCCAGGCCACCCACGAGAGCGCCTGACGGCCGACCGACGGCATCAGCCGGCACCGTCGAGGCGTGACTCCTCGACGTCCAGCATCCGCTGCGCCTTCGCCAGCACCTCGGAGGAGTAGCTGCCGGTCGCCCGCGCATCGAGGAGCGCGTCGCGTTCGGCGTCGAGCACCCGGCGTCGCAGCTGACGGAACTGCTCGTGCGGACCCACGCCGGCATCGGTGCGTTCCGCCGCCGACTCGACGCGGATGAGGCTGCTCGTACGCACCCGGTCGACGACCGCGGTGTCGAACGGCTCGCCACCGTCCGTGCGCAGCTGCGGGTCGTCGAGGGCGGCCACACCGACGGTCGAGATCTCCTCGACGAGACCGGCCAGTTCCGCCATCGCGGCCTGCTCGTCCGTCCCGCCGACCCGGGACAGGCGGATGACGAGCGGGAGGGAACCGCCCTGGAGCAGCAGGGTGACGATCGCGACCGTGAACGCGATGAGGACCAGCTCCGCCCGATACGGGGTGTCGAGCGGCAACGACTGCGCGGCGGCGATCGTGACGACCCCACGCATACCCGCCCAGGCGAGCACCGCGCCGCCGCGCCACCCGAGTCCCTCGCGTTGCAGGAAGTCCAGGTCGGCGCTCCGCCGGGCGATCGACCTCGAGAAGGCGGCCTTGCGCTTGGCTGAGCGCGCGTTCTCCGTCGGATGCTCCTCGAGACGTGCTGAGACCTCCGCCAGCCTCGGGCGCCGGGCGAGAGCCTCCCGTTCGTCGCGTCGCAACGACCAGACGAGGACGCCGACGAACACGATGCGGACGACGATGAGGGTGCTGGCGGTCAGCAACCCCAGGCCGATCGACGACCAGATGCCGAGGTCGTCCTGCTCCACCTGCGAGACGATGGCCTCGAGCTCGAGGCCCATGAGCAGGAACACCCCGTTCTCGAGGAGGAACTGCGTCGTCCGCCAGTTGATGCGCTCGCTGATGCGGTCCTGGGCGGTGAAGTACTTCGCGCTCTGATGCCCGGTGTAGAGTCCGGCGACGACGACCGACAGGACGCCCGAAGCGTGGAAGTGCTCGGCGGGCAGATACGCGATGAACGGCACGGCGAAGGAGATGACCGTCGTGAGGACCGGGTCGCCGAGGCGGGACCGGATCCGGACCGTGATGAACCCGACGACGATCCCGATCGCGATCGCGAGCGCCACGGCATAGGCGAAGTCGCCCAGGACACCCCACAGCGAGACCGTGCCGGCGGTCGCGGCGATGGCGGAGCGCAGGAGGACCAGGGCCGAGGCGTCGTTCACGAGGCTCTCGCCCTCGAGGACGCTCACGAGTCGTGACGGCATGCCCAGCCGCTTACCGATGGAGGTCGCGGCGACCGCGTCGGTCGGACTGACGACGGCACCGAGGGCGATGCCGGCGGCCAGGCTCAGGTCGGGGAGGATCGTCGACAGGATCCAGCCGATGAGGACCGACGACACCACGACGAGGACGACCGAGAGTCCGGAGATCGCTTTGAGATTGCGGCGGAAGTCGACCAGGGGCACGTTGACCGCGGCGGAGTAGAGGAGCGGTGGCAGCACGCCGGCGAGGATCCACTCCGGCTTGACCTCGACGTCCGGCACGAACGGCAGATAGCTGAGGGCGAGCCCGACCAGGACGAGGATGAGCGGGGCCGCCACGCGCAGCTTGTTCGCGAAGCGGGCCACCGCGACGATGGTCACCACCGCGACGACGGCGAGGAATGCGAAGTCCATGGCGTCAGCCTATTGGCGGTGGCTCACCACCCACTCACGGATCGCTGTCGCCGTGCTGACCACCCCCGCTCAGAGGACGGGGCAGACGACGACGACCGCCCGTCGGAACGGGCGGTCGTCGGTCGTGCGGCTGGGGTCAGAGCGCCAACGCGGTGCGGAGGAGCTCCGCCTGCTCGGCGGCGTGACGCTTGGCCGAACCCGTTGCGGGGGATGCGGACGCGCTGCGGGACACGTTCCGGATCGTCCGACCCTCGAGGTGCTTGGCGGCCTCCAGGCAGATGAACGGCCACGCGCCCTGGTTCTCCGGCTCGTCCTGCACCCACACCAGTTCGGCGTTCGGGTACTGCGCGACCACGGCGTTCAGCTCGGCCACCGGGACCGGGTAGAACTGCTCGACGCGGACGAGGGCGATCTCGTCGTTCGGCTGCTTCTGCAGCTCGCTCAGGAGGTCGTAGTGGATCTTCCCGGAGTGCAGGAGCACCCGCTTGACCGCGGCCTTGTCGGTGATCCGTGCGTCGTCGATCACCGGCTCGAAGCGGCCCGAGGTGAAGTCCGCCACCGGGCTGGTCGCGCCACGCAGACGCAGCATCGCCTTCGGGGTGAAGACGACGAGCGGCCGACGCGGGCGGGCGTACGCCTGGCGACGCAGCAGGTGGAAGTACGACGCGGGGGTCGACGGCCGTGCGACGGTCATGTTGTCCTCGGCGCAGAGCTGCAGGAACCGCTCGATCCGCGCGGACGAGTGGTCGGGCCCCTGGCCCTCGTAGCCGTGGGGGAGGAGGAGCGTGACACTCGACCGCTGCGACCACTTCTGCTCGGCGGAGGAGATGAACTCGTCGATGATCGTCTGCGCGCCGTTGGTGAAGTCGCCGAACTGCGCCTCCCACAGCACGAGCGCGTCGGCGCGTTCGACCGAGTAGCCGTACTCGAAGCCCATGACCGCGTACTCGCTGAGGAGCGAGTCGTAGATCCAGAAGCGGGCCTGGTTGTCGCTGAGGTTCGCGAGCGGCAGCCACTCCTGGCCGTTGACCCGGTCGTGGAGGACGGCGTGGCGCTGCACGAAGGTGCCGCGGCGGGAGTCCTGTCCGGACATCCGTACCGGGGTGCCCTCGATGAGCACCGATCCGAGCGCGAGCAGTTCTCCGAAGCCCCAGTCGATGTTGCCGTTGCGGCTCATGTCGAGTCGCTTCTCGAGGAGCTGCTGCACCTTCGGGTGCACGGTGAACCCGGCGGGCTTGTTGTTGAACGCGTCGCCGATGAGCTGCACGACGCCCTCGGAGACGCCGGTCGTCTCCAGTTCGCCGGAGTAGCCGTCCTCGTCGAGGACCTCGGTCGGGATCGGCGTCGGCGAGGTCTGCTCGGCGTGCGTCTCCATGAAGGCGCGTTCGAGGCGGTCCTGGAAGTCGCGGTGCGCGGCCTCGTACTCCTCCTCGGTGATGTCGCCACGGCCGACGAGCGCCTCGGTGTACAGCTTGCGCACGGAGCGCTTCGCCTCGATGAGGCTGTACATGAGCGGCTGCGTCATCGACGGGTCGTCGCCCTCGTTGTGGCCGCGTCGGCGGTAGCACACGAGGTCGATGACGACGTCGCGCTTGAACTCCTGGCGGTACTCGAAGGCGAGCTCCGCGACCCGCACGACGGCCTCGGGGTCGTCGCCGTTCACGTGGAAGATCGGCGCCTGGATGGTCTTCGCGACGTCGGTGTTGTAGATGGAGGAGCGGCCCTCGCCAGGAGGCGTCGTGAACCCGACCTGGTTGTTGATGACGACGTGGACCGTGCCGCCCGTGCGGTAGCCACGGAGCTGGGACAGCTGCATCGTCTCGAGGACGACGCCCTGACCGGCCATCGCCGCGTCGCCGTGGATGAGGATCGGGAGGGTGCCGAACGCGCCGATCGGTCCGCGGTCCTGCTTCGCGCGGACGATGCCCTCGAGCACGCCGTTGACGGCCTCGAGGTGCGAGGGGTTCGCGGCCAGGTAGACCGGGATCTCGCGGCCGTCCTCGGCCTTGAACGTGCCCTCGGTGCCGAGGTGGTACTTCACGTCGCCGGAACCGTGGCTCGCCGGGTCCTGCGTGCCCTCGAACTCGCGGAAGATCTGACCGTACGTCTTACCGGCGATGTTCGTGAGGACGTTGAGGCGGCCGCGGTGGGCCATACCGATCGCGACCTCGTCGAGCTGGGCCTGCGACGCACCCTGGAGGATGGTGTCGAGGAGGGCGATGGTGGACTCGCCGCCCTCGAGGCTGAAGCGCTTCTGGCCGACGTACTTCGTCTGCAGGAAGGTCTCGAACGCCTCGGCCTCGTTGAGCTTGCCGAGGATGCGCATCTGCTCGTCGTGCGTCGGCTTCTCGTACTTGCGCTCGACCTTGCTCTGGATCCACTTGCGCTGCGCGGGGTCCTGGATGTGCATGTACTCGATGCCCGTGGTGCGGCAGTACGAGTCGCGGAGGACGCCGAGGATGTCGCGCAGCTTGGCCGTGCGGGCCGAGCCGAAGGCGCCCGTGACGAACTCGCGGTCGAGGTCCCAGAAGGTCAGGCCGTGGGTCTCGATCTCGAGGTCGGGGTGCGAGCGCTGCACGTACTCCAGCGGGTCGATGTCGGCCATGAGGTGGCCGCGGACGCGGAACGCGTTGATGAGCTCCTGGACGCGGGCGGTCTTGTCGACGGCGTCGGCGAGGTCGACGCTGATGTCGGGCGACCAGTGGATCGGGTCGTACGGGATGCGGAGCGCGGCGAAGATGTCCTGGTAGAAGCTGCGGCTGCCGATGAGCAGCTCGTGGACGACCTTGAGGAACTCGCCCGAGCCGGCACCCTGGATGACGCGGTGGTCGTAGGTGCTCGTGAGCGTGATCGTCTTGCCGATCGCCAGCTCGTTGAGCGTGCGCTCGGAGGCGCCCTGGAACTCGGCCGGGTACTCGAGGGCACCGGCGCCGATGATGCAGCCCTGGCCTTTCATGAGGCGGGGGACCGAGTGCACGGTCCCGATGCCACCGGGGTTCGTGAGCGAGATCGTGACGCCCTGGAAGTCGGCTCCGGTGAGCTTGCCCTTGCGGGCGCGGGTCACGAGGTCCTCGTACGCCGAGAGGTACTCGTTGAACGTGAGGGTGTCGGCGCGCTTGATGCCCGGCACCATGAGGGCGCGGGAGCCGTCGGGCTTCGGGAGGTCGATGGCGATGCCGAGGTTGATGTGCGCCGGGGCGACGACCGTGGGCTTGCCGTCGGTCTCCTCGTAGTAGACGTTCTGGCTCGGGAAGTCCTTCAACGCCTGGATGAGGGCCCAGCCGATGAGGTGGGTGAAGCTGACCTTGCCGCCTCTGGCGCGCTTCAGGTGGTTGTTGATGACGATGCGGTTGTCGATCATCAGCTTCGCCGGGATGGTGCGCACGCTCGTCGCGGTCGGGACCGTCAGGCTCGCGTCCATGTTGGTGGCGAGCGACTTGGCCATGCCCTTCAGCACGGTGACCTTGTCGACGTCCTCCGGAGCGGGTTCGGTCTGGTCGCTCTTCGGCTGCTGGACCTGGTTCGGGCTCGTCATCGGGGCGTCGGCCGGGATCGGGGCCGGCTTCGCCTGCACCGAGGTGGTGCGGGCGACCGGCTGCGCGCCGATGACCTGGATCGGGGCCGTCGGCGGGTTGACCCGGGCCGCGTCCTCGGCCGCCGCGGGGGCGGGGGCCGGCGCCGTGGTGCCGACGGACGCCGCACCGTCGTCCGACTGGCCGCCCGTCGTCCCCTGGGCTGCGCCGTTCACCGGCCGGTAGTGCTCGAGGATCGGCCACCAGGAGCGGTCCACGGAATCCTTGTCGACGAGGTACTGCTCGTACATCTCGTCGACGAGCCATTCATTGGCTCCGAATTCGTTCGTTGCGCCGTCATCGGCGCCCACTCCGGTCATCTGGCTCGACACCGTCGATCGCCCACTCTCTCCGTTGAATTCTCACTGTTTGCAGGCAGGGAACATGCCCGCACGATCCAGTCATCAAGCCTAAACCCATTCCGTCGTCGGTGCGGCTCGGACGCCGCTCGGGATACGGTGTTCTCATGCGGTTCATCGGTGAGATCCCCAGCCACGACCTGACGTACTCGGACGTGTTCCTCGTCCCGAGCCGCTCCGGGATCACGAGTCGACTCGACGTCGACCTGGCTCCGGACGACGGCACCGGCGCCACGATCCCGATCGTCTCCGCCAACATGAACTCCGTCACCGGGCCACGCCTCGCGGCGGCCCTGGCGCGGCGCGGCGGACTCGGTGTCCTGCCGCAGGACATGCCGCTCCAGGAGCTCGACGCGGCGATCCGCTGGGTCAAGGAGCAGCCGGTCGCCTTCGACACCCCGCTGATCATGCGCGCCGATCAGACCGCGGCCGACGCCCTGCGCCTGATCCCCGCGGTCGCCGGTCACGGCATCGTGCTCCACGACGAGCGCGACGCCTTCGCCGGCTGCATCCCGGCCGCACGTCTCGCCACGGCGCTGCCAGACGCACGGCTCGGCGACCTCGCTCGCGGATCGCTCGCCTCGATCGACGCCGACGACGTGACCGGTGGCCGGGCCGCGTTCGACCTCATGGTGGCCGCCGACCTCGAGTTCGCGCCCGTGCTGCACCACGGCGCCGTCGTCGGCACCCTCAGCCGGACGAGCGCGCTCCGGTCGACCATCTACACGCCGGCGCTCGACGCGTCGGGCCGACTGCGGGTCGCCGCGGCGATCGGGATCAACGGTGACGTCGCCGTCAAGGCGCAGGCGCTCGCCGCCGCCGGGGTGGACGTCCTCGTGATCGATACCGCCCACGGGCACCAGGAGGGCATGCTCCGGGCGATCGCGGCCGTCCGCGCGCTCGGTCTGGGCCTCCCGATCGTCGCCGGCAACGTCGTGTCCGCCGTCGCGGTGCAGGACCTCGTCGACGCCGGCGCGGACATCCTCAAGGTCGGTGTCGGACCCGGTGCGATGTGCACCACGCGGATGATGACGGCGGTCGGACGTCCGCAGTTCTCGGCCGTGCTCGAGACGGCCGCGACCGCCCGCGCACTCGGCGCGAAGGTCTGGGCGGACGGTGGCGTCCGCTACCCCCGCGACGTCGCCCTCGCCCTCGCGGCCGGTGCGTCCTCGGTCATGATCGGTTCCTGGTTCGCCGGCACGATCGAAGCCCCCGGTGAGCTGCAGCGCGCCGCCGACGGGTCGCTCTACAAGGAGAGCTGGGGCATGGCGTCGACGAAGGCCGTGCACGAGCGCTTCGGTCGACTCGATCCCTTCGAACTCGCGCGGAAGACGCTCTTCGCCGAGGGCATCTCGTCCTCTCGCATCATGATCGACCCGCTCCGGCCCTCGGTCGAGGACCTCCTGGACATGATCACCGCCGGTGTGCGCTCGTCGTTCACCTACGCGGGTGCCGACTCGGTTCCCGGCTTCCACGAGCGCGCCATCGTCGGCGTCCAGTCGGCCGCCGGCTACGAGGAGGGCAAGGCGCTGCCCGTCTCCTGGTGAGCCGGGGCACTGGTGCGGCTCGCACGACCGCGGTGGGATGATGGGCCCATGGTGGTGAACGGTGGAACGCACGGGTTCGGTGTCGGCATGCAGGTCCTCGTGCTCGTGGACCCGGCATCCGATCCCTCGACGGGGGAGCGTGCCTCCGGGGTCATCGTCGCACCAGGCCGCCAGCGCGCCGCGGCGTTCGTCTCGGTGTGGACCGAACAGCTGACGACGTGGATCGTCGAGTTCGACGAACCCTTCATCGCGCCCGACGGCAGCGGCCCGCACGAATCGGCCGAGGTCCGCGAGACCTACCTCATCCCGGCGCCGTTCGCCGAGGCGTCGGAGTCCGTCGACGCCTGACCGCCGTGGGCTCGCTCAGGCGAGCGACCGGTCCATGATGGCCGAGGAGAGCGCCTCCACCGGGCCGGCGGCCGCCAACGGGTTCGCGAGCAGGGTGAAGTCGACGCCGCCAAGGGTCGGGAGTTCCAGCCGGTTGCTCAGCATGACGAGGTCGCTCGGGATCAGGCTGCGCGGGAAGACCGCGACGCCGAGCCCGGCCCGCACGGCTGCGAGGACGCCGTTCACCTCCCGTGTACTGCAGGTGATCCGCCAGGTGCGCCCGGCGGCCTCCAGGGCGTCGATCGCCAACTGCCGGGAGAGACTCGGATCCTGGTAGGCGATGAGGGGGACGGGCTGGCCCGGCTCGATCGTGGTCTTCTCGAGACCGACCCAGACCATCGAGTCGGTCCGCACGAGCTTGCCCTCGTTCTGGCCGGGGTGCATCTTGATGAAGATGAGGTCGAGGGCGCCCGCCTTCAGCCGGCGGTACAGCGGCCCGCTCTGGTTCACCGTGAGTTCGAGGTTCAGCTGCGGGTGACCCTGCCGGAAGTGTCGCAGGATCCGGGGGAGCTGGGTCATCGCGAGGTCGTCGGCGGCCCCGAAACGGAGGCGACCGCTCATCGCCGAGCCGGTGAAGTAGCTCTCCGCCGAGGCGTGTGCAGCGAGGATGGTCCGCGCGAACCCGGCCATCGCATCACCGTTGTCGGTCAGGCGGACCGCCCTCGTGTCCCGGACGACGAGCCATCGGCCGGCGGCCTCCTCGAGCCGTCGGATCTGCTGACTGACCGTCGGCTGGCTCAACCCGAGCTGCGCGGCGGCACGCGTGAAGTTCTTCGTCTCGGCGACGGCCAGGAAGGTGCGCAGCAGGGCCGGGTCGAACATGCGTGAGCCGATCATTCAGGAATCGAATAGGACTGATAGGGATCATCCTGCTCGGAAATGGCCGCGTCGGCAATAGCGTGGACGGGAGCCGACGGTCTCCGCGGCTCCTCCCATACGACACGCACTCGACATACGAAACGCTGGCTCTCTCCGTGACCCCTCCATCCGACACCGCCGTCGCTCCGCCGCCGCCCACCGCCCCCATGCCGATCGTGGGGGAGCGTCCCGCCTGGCGGGACACCTTCTCCTCGCTCCGCGTCCCGAACTTCCGGCTCTTCACGATCGGACACATCGTCGCGACGACCGCGATCGGAATGCAGCGCATCGCGCAGGACTGGCTCGTCCTCGAACTCTCCGGCAGCGTCGCCGCCGTCGGGATCACGGTCGCGATGCAGTTCGCGCCCATGCTGCTGTTCGGACTGCTCGGCGGCGTGATCGCGGACCGCTACTCGAAGCGCGTGCTGCTCATGATCACGCAGTCGCTCGCCGCCGTCCTCGCGGTCGCGCTGTCGATCCTGACGCTCAGCGGCGCGGTCGAGGTGTGGCACATCTACGTCATCGCCTTCATGCTCGGGCTCGTCACGGTCGTCGACAACCCGGCGCGACAGGTGTTCGTGAACGAGCTCGTGGGCCCGGCGAGACTGCGGAACGCCATCAGCCTCAACTCCGCCGTCTTCCAGCTCGGGCAGCTCGTCGGTCCGGCCGTCGGCGGTGTCCTCATCACCGCCGTCGGTTCCGGGTGGTCCTTCGCGATCAACGCCCTCGCCTGTTCCGGCGTCGTGCTCACCCTGGCGCTCATGCGCGTCTCGGAACTCGTTCCGACCCCGGTCGTCGCGAAGGCGAAGGGCCAGCTCAAGGAGGGGCTCGGCTACGCCATGCGGAAACCGGCCATCCGGTGGACGGTCATCATGGTCGCGTTCATGTCGGTGTTCGCCTTCAACCTGCCGGTCCTGCTCGCCGCCTACGCCTCGGACGTCTTCGACATCGGCGCGAGCGGCTACGGGTTCCTCAACGCCCTCGTCGCCGTCGGAGCGCTGACCGGGGCGCTCGCGTCGACGAGGCGTGGGGGTGTGGACCTGCGCATCGTGATCGTCGCGGCGGCGGCGGTCGGCGTCCTGCAGGCGGCCGCCGGCGCGATGCCCGTGCTCCTGCCCTTCGCCCTCCTGCTCGTCGCGGGCGGGGTCGCGAACCTCCTCTTCATCACGGCGGCGAACTCGCTCGTCCAGCTCTCGTCCAACGTGGCGATCCGCGGACGGGTGATGTCGCTGTACATCCTCGTGCTGCTCGGCGGGCAGTCGATCGGCGGTCCGCTCATGGGCTGGCTCGTCGAGGTCGCCGGGCCACACGTGGGCATGATCGTCTCGGGTGGGGTCCCGGCGCTCGCCGCGGCGTGCATCGGAGCACGGTTCCTCCTCCTGCGGCGTCGGAAGCGTCGCGCGGCCGAGGATCGCCAGCGGCAGACGGAGGCTGAGAAGAACCCCGGAAATCCGGGGTCCACAGACGCGGATGTCCGATAGACTCGTCCGCACAATGGACGACCCTCCTTCAGACAGATCCCCCGGCCACCATCCCAGCCCCGTGCTGACCCGATCACGGGAGACGACCGCCCATCAGGGCGACGGATCCCCCACTCCGGCATCGACCGCTCAGCACGGACGGGATCGTCATGTCTGAGTGGATCATGCTCGGCGTCGGCCTCGTACTGACCATCGGCACGGGCTTCTTCGTCGCCTCCGAGTTCGCGCTCGTGAACCTCGACCGCGCCGATCTCGAGGCCCGCCGCGACCGTGGTGAGATTCGCCTGACGATGACGATCGCAGCGCTCAAGATCACGTCGACGCACCTGTCGAGCGCGCAGCTCGGGATCACCCTGACCACCCTCCTCACCGGTTACACCATGGAGCCGGCGCTGTCGTCGATGCTCGCCGGTCCGCTCGGCGCCATCGGGATCCCCGAGGGCGTCGTCGCCGTCGTGGCGACGATCGTCGCGATCACCCTCGCCACGCTGCTCAGCATGATCATCGGCGAGCTCGTCCCGAAGAACTTCGCGCTCGCGTTGCCCCGACAGACGGCCAAGTTCGTCGTCCCGTTCCAGACGGCCTTCACCTGGGTGTTCAAGCCCGCCATCGTGGTCCTCAACGGCAGCGCCAACGGCCTGCTTCGGTCGATGGGCATCGAGCCCAAGGAGGAGCTGTCGGGAGCACGGACGGCCGAGGAGCTGTCCTCCCTCGTGCGTCGATCGGCGCTCGAGGGCACACTCGAGGCCGACACCGCTACCCTGCTCAACCGCACCCTTCGCTTCTCGAGCCACGACGCGTCGGACGTCATGACGCCCAGGCCGCGCATCGCGTCGATCCAGCGCGGCGAACCCGCCCAGGCGGTGCTCGCCCTCGCGAGGTCGACCGGCCACTCGCGCTTCCCCGTCACCGATGCCGACGTCGACGACATCACCGGTGTGGTGCACGTGAAGCAGGCCATCGCGGTCCCGCGCGACCGCCGCGGCGAGGTGCCCGTCTCGGCCCTGCAGTCACCGGCGCTGCGCGTCCCGGAGACGATGAAGCTGGACGTGCTGCTCTCGCAGCTGCGCGGACGAGGCTACCAGATGGCCGTCGTGGTCGACGAGTACGGCGGCACCGCCGGCGTGACCACCCTCGAGGACCTCGTCGAGGAACTCGTGGGCGAGGTCGCCGACGAGCACGACCGTTCGCGTGCCGGGGTGGTCCGCGGACGCGACTCCACGACCTTCCCAGGCAGCCTTCGTCCCGACGAACTCCTCGAACGCGCCGGCGTGCGCGTCCCCGAGGACGGCCCGTACGAGACGGTCGCGGGCTACGTCATGAGCGAACTCGGGCGACTCGCGGTCTCGGGCGACGAGCTCGAGCTCGAGGACGGCACGCTCCGCGTCGAGCGACTCGACGGCCGACGGATCGATCGGATCCGATTCACCCCGAGGCCGGTCGTGTCGGAGGACGGTGGTGACGTATGAGCGACTGGGCAGGAATCGCCTGGCTCGTGGTGCTGTTGCTCGCGAACGCCTTCTTCGTCGGTGCCGAGTTCGCGGTCATCTCCGCGCGTCGGTCGCAGATCGAACCCCTCGCCGAGCAGGGGAGCCGGAGCGCCAAGACCGCGCTGTGGGCCATGGAACACGCCACGCTCATGTTGGCGACGAGTCAGTTGGGCATCACCGTCTGCTCGCTGCTCATCCTGAACGTCTCCGAACCGGCGATCCACCACCTGCTGGAGGTGCCGTTGGCGCTCACCGGCTGGCCCGAGGAGACCATCGGCACGGTGGCGTTCATCATCGCGCTGCTGCTCGTCTCCTACCTGCACGTGGTCTTCGGTGAGATGGTCCCGAAGAACCTCTCCTTCTCGATCCCGGATCGCGCGGTCCTGCTGCTCGCGCCGCCGCTCGTCTTCGTGGCGCGCGTCTTCCGCCCGATCATCGTGTCCCTCAACGCGACCGCGAACGCCGTCCTCCGCCTGTTCCGGGTGGAGCCGAAGAACGAGGCCGCGAGTGCGTTCACGCTGGACGAGGTGGCGACCATCGTGGACCAGTCCACCCGCGAGGGTGTGCTCACCGACTCGACGGGTGCGCTCGTGGCGGCGTTCGAGTTCACCGAGAAGAAGGTCCACGACGTGGCCCTGCCGCTCGGGAGCCTCATCACGCTGACGGAGGAGGCCACCCCCTCGGACGTCGAGCGCGCCGTCGCCAAGTACGGCTACTCGCGGTACGTGATCGTCGACGACGAGTCGGTGCCGATCGGCTACCTGCACCTGAAGGACGTGCTGCGGTACGACGACCTCGACGGCAGTGGCGACGAGGAGCGGCCGGTGCCCGCGAAGCACATCAGGCAGCTCGTGTCGGTGTTCGAGGATTCGGACGTCGAAGACGCACTGACCACGATGCGCCGCTCGGGAGCACACGTCGCCCGGGTGTTCGACGAAGCGGGCGCCACCACCGGGGTCCTCTTCCTCGAGGACATCATCGAGGAGCTCGTCGGCGAGGTCCAGGACGCCACCCGGCGTCGCTGATCGGACGCCGGAGCCCCGACACGACGACGGCCCGTACGCGTTCGCGTGCGGGCCGTCGTCGTGTCGGGGTAGCGCTCAGGCGCGCGGCTTGGCCCGCTCGTACTGGCCCGGCCAGGCGACCTCCACGCCGAGCTCGGTCGCGGCGCGCAACGCGAAGTGCGGATCACGGAGCGCCTCGCGGGCGACCATGACCGCCTCCGCCTGCCCGTCGGCGACGATGGCCGCGGCCTGCTGGGCGTCGGTGATGAGCCCGACGGCGCTCGTGTCGACACCCGTCGATCCGATGTGCGCCGCGAACGGGACCTGGTATCCGGGGGAGAGCGGGATGCGGACGCCGCCGACGGCTCCACCGGTGGAGATGTCGAAGAAGTCGGCGCCTCGCTCGGCGCACCAGGCGGCGACGGTCGCGGTCTGGTGCTCGTCCCATCCGTCGTCCACCCAGTCCGTGGCCGAGAACCGGACGAACAACGGCAGACCGGCCGGGAGGACCCCGCGCACGGCCTCGACGACGCGCAGGAGGAGCTTGGCCCGGTTCTCGAGCGAGCCGCCGTAGCCGTCCTCGCGGTGGTTGACGAGCGGGGAGAGGAACTGGTGCAGCAGATAGCCGTGCGCGGCGTGGAGCTCGATGACCTGGAAGCCGGCGTCGACCGACCGGACGGCCGCCGTCCGGAAGTCGTCGACGACGCGGTCGATCCCCTCCTCGTCGAGGGCCTCCGGGACGGCGTAGCCCGGGAAGGCCTCGGGCGACGGGGCGACGGTCGACCAGCCGCCCTCCTCGAGCGGCACGCTGCCGTGCCCGTCGGTGCCCCAGGGGGCGAACGTGGAGGCCTTCCGGCCGGCGTGCGCGAGCTGGATGCCGGGGACGGCGCCCTGCTCGGTGATGAACGCGGTGATCCGTCGCCAGGCGTCGCGCTGTTCGTCGTTCCAGATGCCTGCGTCCTGGGGGGTGATCCGACCCTCGGGGCCGATCGCCGCCGCCTCGGAGATGACGAGGCCGAAGCCGCCCGCCGCGAACTGGCCGAGGTGCATGAGGTGCCAGTCGGTCGGGACCCCGTCCCGGGCGGTGACGCTGTACTGGCACATCGGGGCGATCCACAGGCGGTTGGGGACGGTGAGGTCGCGGATGGTGATCGGATCGAACAGCTGGGGCACGGAACTCCTCGGGTCTCGGGGCGACGGGCGTCGCCATCCGGCTCAACGTCCCCGGGCGCGCTCGGATTCCCGACACCGGGATGACCGACGATCGACGGCTCAGAGCCGGGTCGCCGCGGCGACTGGCCTAGGGTGATGGCATGGCCGAACCGCGACTCTGGACCCCTGCCGACGCACGCGACTGGATCGCCGTGCCCGATGCCGAATCGGACAAGTACTCCCGGGGGGTCCTCGGTGTCGTGACCGGGTCCGACCGCTACCCGGGTGCCGCCGTGATCGGTGTCGAGGCGGCGATCCGCACCGGCGTCGGCATGGTCCGCTACCTCGGAGCGGACCGACCGGCGAACCTCGTCCTGCAGCGCCGCCCCGAGATCGTGACGGCGGAGGGGCGCGTGCAGGCGTGGCTCATCGGCTCCGGTATGGACCCCGGCAAGCTGACCCGCGAGGAGAGCTCCCTGCTCGACACAGCCCTGCACGGGGGCGAGCCGGTCGTCGCCGATGCCGGGTCGCTCCGTCGCGTCGCCGCGGGTGCCCACCAGCGGGCGTTCGGTGTCGACGAGTCGTGGCGCATCGTGGCCACCCCCCACGTCGGTGAACTGGCGACCATGTTGAGCGGCCTGGGGAGCCCGGCCGAGGTCGGGGACATCCGTGCCGACCCCGTGTCGTACGCGGCCGACGTCGCCGCCCGCCTCGGCATCATCGTGGTGCTGAAGGGCGGCACGACCCACGTGGTCGCGCCGGACGGCGACGCCATCACGGTCTCCGGTGGATCGCCCTGGCTCGCGACCGCCGGCACCGGCGACGCCCTGGCCGGGATCATCGGGGCGCTCGTCGCCACGAACGCCGAGCGGGTGCTCGCCGACCCCGGCTGCCTGGCGAGCGTCGCCGCGAGCGGGGTGCTCCTGCACGCGGCCGCAGGGGACGCCGCCGCAGCCGACGGCCCGCTGGCCGCGCTCGACGTGGCCGAAGCGGTGCGCGGTGTCGTCGATGGTCTCCTCCGCTGAACGAGCGTTCATCGGTGGACGAAGGACAACTCCCAGAACGCTCATAGCTCGCCCATAGGGAAGCTCAGGACACTGGTGCCACCGCGGCGGAGACCTCGCCGTGGTGGCCGCCGCACCGCGGCCCACACATCGCCCGAGGAGATTGAACGATGCGCAACCCCACCACCACCCAGCCTCCCGTCCGCACGCCACGGCTGTCCGTGGCGGCGAAGAAGACGACGTTCGCGGCCCTGACCGGCCTCACCCTCGTCGGCAGCCTGGCCGGTTGCTCGGCGGCCGACGCCGGCAGTTCGACCACGACCACGTCGCCCGAGACGAAGAGCACGGCGGCGCCGGAGGCGACCACCTCCACCGACGCCGCGGCGGGCTCGAGCGCCACCGACTACCAGGACGGCTCCTACACCGCGGACGGCAGCTACCAGTCGCCGAACGGCACCGAGTCGATCACGGTGACCGTCACCCTCGCCGCGGACACGGTCACGGCGGTCGACGTCGTCTCGCACGCCGAGAGCGCGAACAGCAAGCGCTACCAGGCGGAGTTCATCTCCGGGATCGCCGCCGAGGTGGTCGGCAAGGACATCGACAGCCTCAAGGTCTCCAAGGTCGCCGGTTCCTCGCTCACGAGCGGCGGCTTCAACGCGGCCATCGACACGATCAAGACCGAAGCGAAGGGCTGAGCCGCAGGGCCGGACCGACGATGAGCGAGACGACACTGCGCTTCGAGGCGATCGGCACCGGATGGGAGCTCGACACGGCTCTCCCGCTCGAGCCCGAGACCGCCGAGGCCGTCGCCGCGTGCATCGACCGGTTCGACCGGACCTGGTCGAGGTTCCGGGACGACGCGTTCATCGCGCGGTTCGCCGCCGGCGCGGTCTCGACCGCCTTCCCCGACGACGCGCGCGAGGACGCGGTCGCACTGCTCGACACGTACCGGCGTCTGCACGATGCCACCGCCGGAGCCGTGACGCCGTTCATCGGCACCTCGCTCGAACGGCTCGGCTACGACGCCTCCTACTCGCTCGTCCCCCAGGGCCCGGCGGTGGCCGCCCCGCACTGGGACGACGTGGCCCGGTGGGACGGCGAGGTGCTCGAGACGAGCCGTCCGCTCGTGATCGACATCGGTGCGGCCGGCAAGGGGCGGCTCGTCGACCTCGTCGCGGACCTCCTCCGCAGCCACGGCCACGAGTCCTTCACGGTCGACGCCTCGGGCGACCTGCGTCACGAGCACGGGTCCCGCACGTCGGACCCACTCCGCATCGCGCTCGAGCATCCATACGATCCCAGCAAGGCCATCGGGGTCGCGACGATCGACGACGGAGCCCTGTGCGCCTCCGCGACCAATCGTCGTGCCTGGGGCGACGGGCTCCACCACGTCATCGACGGCCGGACCGGCGAACCGACGAGGACCGTCGCGGCGACCTGGGTCACCGCCCGGGAGGCGATGGTGGCCGACGGACTGGCCACCGCGCTGTTCTTCACCGATCACGAGACCCTGGCGGAGGCGTTCATCTTCGAAAGCGTCCGTATGTTCACGACCGGTCTCGCCGACCGGTCCGTCGGGTTCCCCGGCGAACTCTTCACCTGAGTCACGCGCCACAGGGCCTGAGCCCGGACGGCACCTTCTCCCAGAAAGCAGACCGCACATGAACGGCCGCACCGGCTCCTTCTTCGGCACCGTCCTCGGGCGGGTCACCATGTACCGCCTCGTGACGCTGTCACTCGGCACCCTCGCGATCTACGCCTTCGTGCTGTCGCTGTTCGGGCAGGTGTTCTACAAGCCGCTCGAGCTCCTCGCCACCCTGGTGACGCTGCTCCTCGTCGGCTACCTGACGAACCGCCTGTTCGGTGCGCTGTTCCAGGTGCAGCCGCACAGCGAGTCGTCCGTCATCACCTCCCTCCTGCTGTTCTTCATCCTGTGGCCGACGAGCGAGCCCACCGCGCTGGCCTGGATCGCCCTCGCCGCCACGGCCGCCTCGGCGTCGAAGTACCTGCTCGCGATCCGGGGTCGACACGTCCTCAATCCGTCGGCCATCGCCGCACTGGTGATGAGCGTATTGGCGAGCTACGTCACCCTCCCGGGCGTGTCACCGTCGGTCTGGTGGGTCGCCAACCCGTGGCTGCTGCCCGGTGTCGTGATCCTCGGCGGCCTCGTCCTCATCCGGACGAAGCGACTCACCATGGCACTCGTCTTCATCGTGCTCTCCTGGGCGCTCGTCACCGTCCGGCTCGTCACCGGTGGTCAAGAGCTGGGACCGGCACTGCTGGCTCCGCTCACGTCGTACCCGATCCTCTTCCTCGCAGCGTTCATGCTCACCGAGCCGCTCACGCTTCCACCGCGGCGCTGGCAGCAGCTCGCCGAGGCGGCGATCGTCGCGGTGTTGTTCTCCATCCCGTTCATGCTCGGCCAGGTGGCGTCGACCCCCGAGCTCGCGCTCATCGTGGGCAACGTGCTCGCGTTCGCCGTCGCCCGACGTCGGGGGATGCGTCTGACGCTCGAAGGCACCCGAGCCCTCACCCCGACGGCGGTCGAGTACCGGTTCAGCTCGAAGCGGTCGATCCCGTTCGCGGCCGGCCAGTACCTCGAGCTGTCGTTGCCGCACCGCGGAGCCGACGTCCGCGGCTCGAGGCGTGTCTTCAGCATCTCCTCGCCACCCGAGGACGACCGCACGATCCGCGTGGCGATGCGTGTGCCCGAGCGGGCCAGTAGCTTCAAACGGGCGCTGAGTGCGCTGCCGGTCGGCGCGAGCCTCTCGGCGACCGGCGTGTGGGGCGACTTCGTTCTGCCGAAGGACGCGAGCAAGCCGATCCTGCTCATCGCCGCCGGCATCGGGATCACCCCGTTCGCCAGTCAGCTGTCCCGCCTGCACCTCCGCGCCGACGAGCGTGACGTCGTCCTCGTCTACGTCGTGTCCGACGCGCAGGAGCTCGCCTACGCGGCCGAGCTCGAGACCTGGGGGACACCGGTGCTCGTCGTGGGACCGACGGACGACGTCCGGCTGCCGGACGGCTGGCGCGGCCTCGGACCCGGGCGCCTCGACCACGAACGCCTCGCCGAGGCCGTCCCGGATCTGGCCGAGCGTGAGGTCTTCATCTCCGGGCCACCCGCGATGATCGAGGCCCTGAAGCCCGCCCTGCGCGGGATCGGCGTCGGACACGTCCGCACCGACGCCTTCAGCGGGTACTGATCAGCGGGCTCGCGGACCCGACCCGCTCGGGCGTCGAGCGAGTGGCGGACGGGTTCCACGGGCGGCGCGAGCCTAGGATGGTCCACGTGATGCGGCGTTGGCTCCTCTGGTGCGGGTTCGGCCTCGTGCACCTCCTCGTCGGGTGGCTGTGCCTCGTGGCGGAGGGTCTCCCGCTCGGCGACGTCGTCCTCGTGTACCGGCCGTGGGTCGAACAGGCGACATCCGGCGGCCCGATCCCCGCCATCGACGAGCCCTGGGTCTATCCGATCCTCGCGATCGTGCCGATGCTGATCCCCCTGCTGCTCGGCAGTGCCTGGTACGGCGTCGGCTGGCTCCTGCTGGTGACCGGGATGAACGCCGGGGCGTTCGCGGTCCTCCTCGGCAACGGCCACTCACGCCCACGGTTGATCGCGGCGTGGTGGTGGCTCGCGTTCCTCCTCCTGCTCGGACCGATCGCGCTCGCCCGGATCGACTCCGTGACCGTCCCCATCGCGATCGTCGGGCTCCTCTGGGTCGCCGGCCGCCCGCGGGTCGCCGCCGTCCTCCTGACGCTCGCCGCCTGGATGAAGATCTGGCCGGCGGCCCTGATCGGCGCGATCGTCCTGGCGCACCGCCACCGCGGCCAGGTGCTGATCGCGGCGGCGGCGACGTCGGTCGTGGTCCTCGGGGTCGGCCTCGTGCTCGGCGGCGCGAACGCGGTCAGCTTCGTGACGGAGCAGACCGGACGCGGTCTCCAGATCGAGTCGCCCATCGGCAACGCCTACCTGTGGCTCGCCGTCCTGGGTGTCCCGCAGAGCTTCGTCTACTACGACCGCGACATCCTGACCTTCCAGGTGACGGGCCCGGGTGTCGACACGGCGATCGCCGTCATGACGCCGCTCCTCGGCCTCGCCGTCGCCGGCGCCGTGCTCCTCGGGGTGCTCGCGGTGCGATCCGGACGCCCGCTCGTGCAGGTGCTCGCGCCGTTGTCGCTCCTCTTCGTCCTCACGCTCATCATTTTCAACAAGGTCGGGTCGCCGCAGTTCGCGATGTGGTTGGCGGCACCGGTGATCCTCGGGATCGTCCTGCAGCGTCGGCGCTTCCTCGCGCCGGCCGTGCTCGCGCTGATGATCGCCGCGCTCACGCAGCTCGTCTACCCCTATCTGTACCTGTGGTTGCTCAACGTCGACCCGGTCCTCGTGACGGTGCTGACGGTCCGCAACCTCGCCTACCTGGTCCTCGCCGGTTGGGCCGTCCACGCGTTGTTCTCGCCGCACCACCACGACGAGGACGTCTCCTCGGTCTCCATCCCCGTCCCCGCTCGAACCCACAAGGAGTGACCATGCTCGTCGCCTTCTCCGTCGCCCCCAGCGGCACCGGCAACTCGGACGGTTCCGTCCACGACGCGGTCGCCGCGGCCGTGCGGATCGTCCGCGAGTCCGGCTTGCCGAATCGGACCGACTCCATGTTCACGACCATCGAGGGGGAGTGGGACGAGGTGTTCGCGGTCATCAAGGACGCCACCGAGGCGGTCGGCGCCTACGGCAGCCGGGTCTCGCTCGTGCTGAAGGCCGACATCCGCCCCGGCTACACGGGTGAGCTGACCGCCAAGCTCGACCGGCTCGACGCCGCGCTCGAGAACGACGGCTGAGCCCATCGGGCAGCGGTCGTCCGGTTTCGTCCGTCGGGACTCGAATCGATTCGAGGATTCCCGTACACTCGATCCATGCCCACCATCCTGGACGGGTCGACGCAGCTGTCGCCGACCCGTGTTCGTCTTGCCATCCTCGCGCTCGCCGTCGGGGCCTTCGGCATCGGTACGACCGAGTTCGTGGCGATGGGTCTGCTGCCGAACATCGCGACCGACCTCCTGCCCGAGCTGGCCGCTCGCAGCCAGGAACAGGCGAACGCGCAGGCCGCCTGGTTGATTACGGCGTACGCGCTCGGCGTCGTCGTCGGTGCGCCGACGATCGCCGCGCTCGTCGCGCGGTACCGGCGCAAGACCGTCCTGCTCTGGTTGGGCGTCGCGTTCACCGTCGGCACGCTCGCGTCGGCGGTCCTGCCGAGCTTCGGCCTCGTCCTCCTCGCCCGGTTCGTCGCGGCGCTGCCGCACGGCGCCTACTTCGGCATGGCCGCCCTCGTCGCCGCGAGTCTCATGGGGCCGGGGAAGCGCGGCAAGGGCGTCGCGCTCGTCATGACCGGGCTGACGATCGCCAACGTCGTGGGCGTGCCGTTCGCGACCTGGGTGGGCCAGGAGTTCGGATGGCGCTCCGCCTACCTCATCGTCACCGGCATCTTCGCGCTCGCGACCGTGACCATCTGGTTCGCCGTGCCGGTGCAGGCAGGCAACCCGCAGCAGACGATGCGTCGCGAACTCCGCGTCTTCCGGCGCGGCCAGGTGTGGTTCGTGCTCGGGTTCGGGTCGATCGGGTTCGGCGGGCTCTTCGCCGTGTACAGCTATCTCGCGCCCCTCGTGACCGAGGTCGCGGGGGAGTCGGCGACCCTCGTCCCATGGGCGCTCGCGACCATGGGGGTCGGCATGACGATCGGCAACCTGGTCGGCGGGCACCTCGCGGACCGCGGGGTGAGGCGGGCCCTCATCGTGTTCTTCGCGCTCATGATCGTGGTCCTGACGGCCCTGGCGCTCACCGCGACGTGGACTCCGACGATGTTCCTGTTCGTCTTCGCCGTCGGCTTCGCGTCTCAGGGCCTCGGCCCGGCCATCCAGACGAGGCTCATGGACGTCGCCGGCGACAGCCAGTCCCTTGCTGCAGCGCTCAACCACTCGGCGCTCAACATCGGCAACGCGCTCGGGGCCTTCCTCGGCGGTGTGGTCATCGCCGGTGGCCTCGGTTACCTCGCCCCGGTCTGGACCGGTGTGGTGCTGACCGTGATCGGCCTCGGGATCGTCATCACGAGCTTCACGGTCGAACGTCGGCAGCTCCGGCGCGAACTCCTGCGGGCGAACGACGCCGAGGAACGCCGGATCGCGGACCGCAACCCGCCGACGGCTCCGATCCCCGTCTGACCGATACCCGTCGCCCATCCCGGCCTGTGGGGTGCGGTAGGGCATGGTGCCAGCGCGGTGCGCTGACGCGAGCGCGACCCATACGCGTGAGCGCGGGTCTCCGGAGACCCGCGCTCACGTATCCGAGTAGCGCTCACGCCGCACCGTGCGGTCTCGCGTCAGCGCACCGCGCTGACGCCGACACCCGCGCGCTCGCGTCAGCGCACCGCGCTGCTAGTCGACGATGATGCCGTCGAGGATCGCCCGCTTGCGCAGGGCGACCTTGGTACCGACGTCGATGCCGGCGTTGCGGTACTTCTCGCGGATGCGCTTGAGGTAGCTCTTCGCAGTCTCGTCGGAGATGCCGAGGCTCTCGGCGACCATCTTCACGGGCTCACCGGCGGCGTACAGCGCCATGACACGACGCTCCTGCGCGCTGAGGCGGGGGCCGGTCCCGGAGGCTCCGCTCGCGAGGGCGAGGTCGAGCTCGGGGGAGATGTAGGACTCGCCGCGTGACGCCGCACGCAGGGCGTGCACGATGGTCTCGGCGTCCTCGCTCTTCGCGAGGTAGCCCAGAGCGCCCGCGGCCAGGGCTTCACGGACCACTGCCGGGTCGCTGTAGGTGCTCATGAGGACGGTCGTGACGCCCGTGGTCTTCAGCGTCGCGAGCTTCACGGCGACCGGGACGTTGTCCTTGAGGTCGACGTCGAGCAGCAGGACGTCGACGGGGAAGGCGGGGTGCGTCAGCAGCTCCGGCCAGGACGGGGTCACGACGACGAGTTCGATGTCGTCGGCGACGCTCCTGATCCACTCGGTGAGCGCACCGAGCAGCATCCGGTGGTCATCGACGATGCCGACCCTGATGCGAGACTCCTGTGACGTCATTGACGTTCCCCTTTCCGCTGGCCCGCAGCAGGATTGTCGACGGTGCTGTCGATCTCGATCCTGATCCGGGATTTCTGGTACGTGTCCGTAGAGCTGCCCACTCGTCCGAGCGCTTCCCACACCGCGGGATCCACCTTGGCGCGTTGCACTCCGACCGCTTCGAGGACGATCGGGATGACGAGCGCACCTGATCGGCCCGGTCGTTCGGAGCGGTCGACCGGTCCGAGCGTCAGCACAGCTCTGGCACTCTGCGCATCTGCTTCCCCGAGGAGCAACCATACTGCAGAGAGCAGTCCATCCCGCTGATCCGTTGCGAGATACGTCGCAAGTCGCTCGGGGTCGCGCAGGGTCGCGCTGTCCGACAACACGGATGACTCCTGGAACGCGTGCTCGAGCCAGGACTCCTTGCCCTCGGACATGAGGTGGCGCCGGAGCTCGGTCGCAAGGCGGGAGGCGCGCGCCGCGAGCTCGGGGCTGAGCGGGAGGTCGACCGAGCCGTCGGCGACACCGACGAACAGCTCCTCCGCTTCGAGGTCGAGGGTCACGAGTTCCTCCGAGTCGAAGAACCCGAGTGCGTCCCGGACGCTCGCGACGGTGGAGGCGACCATGACCCGGTCGAGTTCGAGGCGGACGATCCGGCGGTACTGGGAGACGATCGCGCAGGCGATGAGCGGTGGGACGACGGCGACCGCGGCGAAGAGCAGCTCCGCACCGAGGGTCGCGGTCTGGGTCCGCGTGACGGTGAGGATCGAGCCCACGAGCATCAGCCCGAGCATCACGGTCGCGGCGGCGACGTCGCGCACCGGGCGGAGGGTCACGACCGCGAGCAGGACGCCGCCGACCGCCGCGGCCGCCGTCGGATAGACGCCCACGGCGTCGCGACTCCAGACGCTCGCCAGGTCGAGCGCGGCGACCACCACCAGCTGGATCAGCAGCGCGACGAACAGCCGATCCGAGAGGTGGAACGCGGAGCGGCGGAGGAGGAGGAAGGTCGACACGATCGCCGCGGTGAGCAGCAGCCAGGCGACGACGCTGAGCAGTGGTCGCGGGTAGTGGTGGACCGAGCTGACGAAGCGGATCGCGGCGTAGACGACGAGGATGACGCCGGACACCGAGAGACCGATCCCCAGCTGTGTCGTTCCGAGTGACGAACGCTGCCGGTCGATGGCGCGACGATGACGGTAGCGCCGGGTCGGTCCGGTGGCCTCCTCAAGGGCGTCGACACTCATGCTTGCGGGACCTCCAGGATGACCGTCGTCCCGGCCCCGGGGGCGGAGAAGACGCGCGCCTGTCCGCCGACCTCCTGGATGCGCGCGACGACCGATTCCGCGACGCCGAGATGGCCGTCCGGCACTGCCGACGGGTCGAACCCGGTGCCGGTGTCGGTGATGAGGAGTCGGGCCGTCAGCTCGTCGATCGAGACCGTGACGTCTGCCGAATCCACGCCGGAGTGACGCCGGACGTTCTCCAGGCACTCCCCGAGAGCGAGGAGGAACGCCTCGCGCACGCGTGGGTCGAGGTTCGCCTGTCCACCGCCGTAGACGTTGACCGTGAGGCCGAGCCCGGCGACCCGGTCCGTCACGGCCTCGATCCCTTCGTCGAGGGTGAAGTCGACACCGCGCTGCAGGATGTACGAGCCGGAGGAGACGGGGGTCAGCTCCTCGCCGAGGCGGAGGCTGCGGAGCAGATGCGCATCGTTCCCGGCCTGCGAGCGGAGGGCGGCGCCATCGACGCCCCGACCGGAGTGGGCGAGCATGGTGAGGGTCGCGAGTGCGGTGTCGTGCAGGAGGCGTGCGTCCTGTCGCCGTTGCGACTCGGCCTGACTCGCGAGCCGCTCAGCGTTGTAGGCGTTGCCGATGGTGTCGACCCGACGGATGAGTCGGGGGATGCTCGTGTCGAGCCACCCGCCGAAAGCGCCGATCGCGATCCACACGACCGCGGTCAGGCCGATGGTCGGGATCGTGAGCGCGGTGGGCCCGGTGACGACGACGATGGTGACCGCCGTCACGACGAACGCGGTCAGGAGCAGCGGCCAGGTGCGACGGATCGGCACCAGTCGGGCCGCGACAGCACCCATCCCGAGGGAGGTGATCGCGGCGATCGCGCTCGCGGAGCCGACCTGGCCGGTGTTCCCGTCGGACAGACCGATGACGACGACGACGCCGACACCGACGAGGAACACCAGCAGGACCCACCGCTGACCGTCGTACTGCTCGGCGGCCACGTG
Organism: Plantibacter sp. MCCC 1A11337; assembly: GCF_013349365.1. Taxonomy (NCBI): domain Bacteria; kingdom Bacillati; phylum Actinomycetota; class Actinomycetes; order Micrococcales; family Microbacteriaceae; genus Plantibacter; species Plantibacter sp. MCCC 1A11337. The sequence continues at coordinate 149,817 of NZ_JABJWX010000004.1, forward strand.
GGTGAGGGCGAGGACGGCGACGAGGACGAGGAGGACGGCGTACCGACCGCCCGAGACGACGCCCGGGACGCTGAGGATCATCGCGGCCGTGACGCAGCCCGCGAGCCCGAAGAGGCGCGTCGTACGCAGCAGCAGCCGTCGCTGGGTCCTCGCCACCCGATCCATGCTCACGCTCCTCTGAGGAGTCACCTTATCGGGTGACACGGGCGCCGCGGAACGGTTGTCGGACAGACGGAGCGCGGCTGTCAGACGGCGAGGAGCCGGCTGAGATGCGGCGCGACCAGCGCGTTCTCGATGAGGAAGCCGTCGTGTCCGAAATCGGACCGGAGGACCGACGGTCGGGTGCCGTCGAGGTTGCCGGCGAGGTGGAGGGCGATCTCCTCCTGTCCACTGACCGGGAAGAGCCGGTCGCTGTCGATCCCGAGCACGAGCGACGGACCGGCGTAGGCCCGCAGCGCCGCGCCGACGCCGCCGCGATCGCGTCCGACGTCGTGGGAGTTCATCGCCTCGACGAGGGTCACATAGCTCCCGGCGTCGAAGCGTCGGGTGAACTTGTTGCCGTGGAAGTCGAGGTACGACTCGACGGCGAAGCGTCCACCATGCCCGAGCGGGCTCACGCTCGACTGCCAGCTGCGTTCGAAGCGGGCGTTCAACTCACCCGGGCTGCGGTAGTTGAGCAGGGCCATCCGTCGGGCGAGGGCGAGGCCGCGGTGCGGGCCCTCACCGTCCGGGGCGTCGTAGTAGTCGCCTCCCTGGAAGTGCGGGTCCGTGCGGACCGCTTCGAGCTGCACGAAGTTCAGCGAGATCTGGTCCGCCGTCGTGACCGGGGGTGCGGCGATCACGGCCAGTCGGTCGACGAGCTCGGGGTGGGTGGCGGCCCATTCGAGGGCGTGCATGCCGCCCATCGATCCGCCGATCACCGCGGCCCAGCGGTCGAGTCCGAGGTGTCCGAGCAGCCGGTGCTGGGCCTCGACCTGGTCGCGGATCGAGGTGTACGGGAATCGTGAACCCCACTCGACGCCGTCGGGCGCGAAGGAGGAGGGACCGGTGCTGCCCTGGCAGCCGCCGATCATGTTCGGCGCGACGACGAACCAGCGGTCCGTGTCGACGGCGAGTCCCGGACCGACGATGCCGGCCCACCACCCGGCGGTCGCATGCCCGTTGCCGGCGCCACCGAGGACGTGGCTGTCTCCGGTGAGCGCGTGGAGGACGAGGACCGCGTTGCCGCCGTCGTCGTCGAGGGTGCCCCAGGTCTCGTAGGCGAGTCTGGCGTGCGGGATGCTCCCGCCGTGCTCGAAGTCGAGGCGGCCGAGTGGGGCGAAGAGTCGGTCGCCCGGCCGATCGCCGTCGCGCCAGGCGCCGCTCGAGGGCGGGTTCGCGAGCAGAGCGCCGACCTCGGCTTCGGTCACGAAGCGGGAGGGCACGCTGTCTTCCGGGGTCTGCCAGTCCATAGGTCTCCATTGTGGCGTGCCCGGAGGCGTCGACCGGCCGTGTTACGTCACCCGATCCGCCGAAGTCGGCGCGGTGCGCTGACGCGAGTGCGCTTTCGCCGACTCCGGCGCACCGGAACGGGCTCGAGTGGCGGGGAACCGGCCCGACTGCGCAACGAACGACGCGAGCGCGGGTCTCTGGAGACCCGCGCTCGCGGCTGTGGGGTGCGCTCGCGTCAGCGCACCGCGCTGGCGCAACCGGGGAGGGGACGCGGTGGGACGGGCTCAGACCCGGGCGGCCTCGACGACCTGCTTCGCGGCGGTCAGACCGGCCTGGAGGTCGGCCGTGATGTCGTCGATGTTCTCGAGTCCCACCGAGAGCCGCACGAGCCCGGGGGTGACGCCGGCCGTGAGCTGCTGCTCCGGAGTGAGCTGTGAGTGCGTCGTCGACGCCGGGTGGATGACGAGCGAACGGACGTCGCCGATGTTCGCGAGGTGTGAGAACAACTGCAGGGAGTTCACGAAGGCGCGGCCCGCGTCGACCCCGCCCTTCAGCTCGAACGACAGGACCGCTCCGACGCCCTTCGGCGCGTACTGGTTGGCAGCCGCGTACCAGGGGCTCGACGGCAGACCCGAGTAGTTGACGCTGGCGATGTCGGGGTGGGCGTCGAGCCACTCGGCGACCTGCTGGGCGTTCTGCACGTGGCGCTCGATGCGGAGGCTGAGCGTCTCGATGCCCTGGATGAGCTGCCAGGCGCTCGCCGGGGCGATGGCCGCACCCAGGTCGCGCAGGAGCTGCACGCGCGCCTTGATGATGTAGGCGAGCGAGTCGCCCACGGCGTCGGTGTAGACCGCCCCGTGGTACGAGGGGTCCGGCGTCGTGAGGCCTGGGAACTTGTCCGCGTGCCCGGTCCAGGAGAAGGTGCCGCCGTCGACGATGACCCCGCCGATGACCGTGCCGTGACCGCCGAGGAACTTCGTCGCCGAGTGGACGATGATGTCCGCTCCGTGCTCGAAGGGTCGGATGAGGTATGGCGTGGCGATCGTGTTGTCGACGATCAGCGGGACGCCGGCCTCGTGCGCGACGTCGGCGACGAGGCGGATGTCGAGGATGTTGATCTTGGGGTTGCCGATGGTCTCCGCGAAGAACAGCTTCGTGTTCGGGCGCACCGCACGCCGCCACTCCTCGGCGTCGTCCTGGTTCTCCACGAAGGTGGTCTCGATGCCGAGCTTCGCGAGCGTGTACTTGAAGAGGTTGTACGTGCCGCCGTAGATCGACGACGACGACACGATGTGGTCGCCCGCCTGCGCGATGTTGAGGACCGCCGAGGCCTCCGCCGCCTGTCCGGAGGCGAGGAGGAGGGCGCCGCTGCCGCCCTCGAGCGCGCTGAGGCGCTCCTCGACGACGGCCTGCGTCGGGTTCTGGATGCGAGTGTAGATGTTGCCGAACTCCGCGAGGGCGAAGAGGTTCTTGGCGTGGTCGGCGTTGTCGAACACGTAGCTCGTGGTCTGGTAGATCGGCGTGGCCCGAGCCTTCGTGACCGGGTCGGGCGCTGCTCCGGAGTGGATCTGCTTCGTCTCGAACTTCCAGTCGTTCGTGGCATCGCTCATGGTGGATGGTCCCCTCTGCTCGGGTGGTCGGTGCTGCTCGGGTGATGGGTGCCGCCGGTGAGGCCGCTCGGTCCGACAGCGATGTCGCCGGGCGTGGCTCCGGGTGGTGCTCCGTCGTGACCCCGAGGCTACCGGCCCCGCCTGCACGCGCCAACCGCGCGGACACACGGCGTAACGGCTCGGCCCGGTGGCTACCCTGGAGGCATGACGACGAGACGTGTGGTGGTGACCGGTGCGAGTTCAGGGATCGGGGAGGCGACGGCGAGGCGTTTCGCGGCCGACGGTTGGGAGGTCGTGGCGGTGGCCCGCCGTGCGGAGCGGCTGGAGGCGCTCGTCGCGGACATCGGCGGCACCGCGGTCGTCGCCGACCTGACCGTGCAGGCGGACGTCGACGCGCTCGCCGCCCGGGTGGAGGAGCTCGGCGGCGCCCAGGCGCTCGTCAACAACGCGGGCGGTGCCTTCGGCCTCGCGTCCGTCGAGGACGGCGACGCGGAGGACTGGCGGCGCATGTTCGACATCAACGTCCTCGGCACGAAGCGCGTGGTCCAGGCGCTCCTGCCGATCCTCCGTCGGAGCATCCCGGAGGGTGGTGCCGCCACCATCGTCGGTGTCACCTCGATCGCGGGCCACGTCGCCTACGTGGGTGGCGGCGGGTACAACGCGGCGAAGTTCGCGGAGCGCGCGCTCTTCGAGGTGCTGCGGCTCGAGCTCAACGGCGAACCGATCCGGGTGATCGAGGTGGCGCCGGGCATGGTGCACACGGAGGAGTTCTCGCTCGTGCGCTTCGGTGGCGACCAGGACCGCGCCGACGCCGTCTACGAGGACGTGCCGGATCCGCTCTCGGCCGACGACGTCGCCGAGGCCATCGTCCACGCGACCTCGCTGCCGCCGCACGTCAACCTCGACCTCATCACGATCAAGCCGGTCGCCCAGGCCGCCCCGTACCGCCTGGCGAAGGGGCCGTTGCGCGTCGCGGAGTAACCCTTCGACAGGCTCAGGGACCGGTCGGGGGCTCGGGGGCTCGGGGACCGGTCGGGAGGTCAGTGACCGGTCGGGTGCTCAGCAGCGGGATCGATGCGTGGCTCGGGTCCCGTGTCGACCGGGGCCGCGTCCGCGAAGGCGAGTTTCGGGACGAAGCAGAGCAGGACGGCGGCGACGAGCGCGCCCGCCCCGCAGATCGCCCAGACCGTGAGATAGCCGGACAGGCTCGACGCTCCGGCCGTGACGGCCTGCGCGGCGCCGGCGAACAGGACCACGCCGAAGACGGCCGAGGCGAAGGAGCCACCGATCGTCTTCGTCGTGTTGGTCAGCGCCGACGCGACACCCGTCTGCCCGCGAGGTGCGGCGGCCGCGGCCGCGGCCGGCATGGCGCCGACGAGGGCACCGGAGCCGAGACCAGCGATCGCCATGTTCAGGAAGACCTGCCACGTCTCGAGGTGGAAGGGGAGGAACAGCAGGTACCCGACCGCGACGAGTGATGCGGCGACGATGAGCGCGATCCGAGGCGTCGCCCAGCGCGACACGAGTGGGAACAGGAGTGCACCGACGATCATCGAGACCAGGTAGGCGCCGATGAGCGTGGAGATGTCACCGGCGTCGAGCCCGAGGCCGTATCCGTTCTCCCGCGGTGTCCCCGCATAGGTGCTGAGCGGCGCCTGGGCGCCGAGCAGGCTGATCCCGATGAGCCCCGCGGTCAGTTGCACCGGCCACATGTTGGGTTGCCGCAGCACCCGCAGGTCGATCGCCGGGTCGGGCTGCCGCAGTTCATGTCGCCCGAACGGCAGGAACGCGAGCACGCCGATCGCGATGAGCCCCCACACCCACCACGTCTGCGGACCGTTGAGACGCAGGAAGGTGAGCCCCGAGGTGATCAGGAGGAGCGCGAGGCTGAGGAGCACGAAGCCCGCGAGGTCCAGGGTCCTGCCCGGCAGGGGTTCGGACTCGGGGACGCCGAACAGGATGGCGAAGAAGACGAGGGTCACCGCGACGGCCGGCAGCATCATCGTGAGTGGGATGTCGCCGCCGAGGGCGGTGAGGATGCGTCCACTCGACAGCGCACCGATGATGGCCCCGGCCTCGAGCGCCACGACGAGGAGGCCGGCGGCCCGCCGGGTCTGCGAGGCCCCGGTGCCGGAGCGGCGGCCCCGCTCGAAGATGAGTGCGATCTCGAGCGGCAGCCAGACGACGTAGAAGCCCTGCAGCGCCCAGGCCGCGAGGAACGACCCGAAGTCCCCGGCGACGACGAGCCACCAGCTGGCACCGGCCGTCAACACGGTGGAGACGAGGAGGACCCGCTTGTGTCCGAACATGTCGCCGAGCTTCGCGAGGATGGGGACGACGAGTGCCGACACCAGCAGCTGCGCGGCCTCGAACCAGTTGAAGTCCGCGTCGTGGATGCCCAGGTGCTCGACGAGGTCGGGGATGAGCGGGACGTAGTAGCCCTGCAGGACACCGCTCGTGATCTCGACGAGGAACAACCAGCCGATGAGTCCTGCGGTGATACCAGCTGCCGACCCACGGATCGACGTCCGCCATCCGGTCGCCGAGGCTCCGCCGGTCGTCGTGCTGTCTCGCGCCATGTGGGGATGGTACAGGCGGCCCGGCCGGCAGGATAGCGTTGGGGGATGTCGACCGAGAACCCCAGCGCAGCGTCCCCGGAGCGAGAGGTCCTCGACTGGCCCACGTTCGGTGACGCGGCCCGCGAACTGTCCAGTGCGATCGTCGCGAGCGGGTTCCGGCCCGACTCCGTCGTCGCGATCGCGCGCGGGGGGCTCCTGCTCGCCGGTGCCATCGCCTACGCCCTCGACGTGAAGGCGTGCGGCGCGCTGAACGTCGAGTTCTACACCGGGGTTGACGCGCGTCTCCCCGAGCCCGTCGTGCTCCCGCCGCTGCTCGACGTGGCCGGGTTGCCGGGGAGCCGGGTGCTGCTCGTCGACGACGTGTCCGACTCGGGTCGCACGCTCGCGATGGTGCTGGAACTCATGCAGGCGAGCGGCGCGGAGGTCCGCACGGTGACGCTGTACGAGAAGCCGCAGACGGTGCTCCGTCCCGACTACGTGTGGAAGCGCGTCGACCGCTGGATCTCCTTCCCCTGGTCGACGCTGCCGACGATCACGGCCTGATCGTCCCCGCCTGATCCGGGGTGCCGGGTAGGGTCTCAGGGTGAGTGTTTTCCTCCTCGGCGGTCCGGCCGCCCCAGAGACCGAGTCGACCGTCTACGCAGCGTTCATCGCCGAGGCGGCCGCGCTCGCGGTCGTCGCCGGTCGGTTGGCCCCGCGCATCGCGATCGTCGTCGTGCACGACGGCGATGGACTCGAGCAGTCCGCCGCCCTGGAACGTGCCGTCGCACGCTCCGGTGAGATCGAGGCGATCCGCGTGGTCGTCCGCGAGGGCGGTGTGGTCGCGCAGGCTCAGCTGGCCGAGGTCGACGGGATCGTCGTCGGCGGCGGGCTGCCCTCGGCCTACGCGGAGGCGGTCGCGCCGGTCGCCACCGACATCCGACGCCTCGTCGCGTCCGGTCTGCCCTACCTCGGCATCTCGGCCGGCGCGATGATCGCCGCCGAGCACGCGATCATCGGCGGATGGCGTGTCGGCGAGGTCCCCGTGAGCCCCGAGGCGGCGTCCGAGGAACTCGACGAGGTCACGATCGGCGACGGTCTCGGGCTCGTCGATATCGCCGTCGAGGCGCACGCCGCTCAGTGGGGCACCCTCGGGCGGCTCGTCGCCGCGACTGAGGCCGGGGTCGTCGACGGCGGGGTCGCGATCGACGAGAACACGGCGCTCGTGGTCGGGCAGGGGGCGCTCTCCGTCCTCGGCGGCGGCAGCGTCTGGCAGGTCTTCACCGCCGAGCACGGGGTCGTCGTCAGAACGATCGGTGCCGAGCAGCCGCAGCAGCAGTAGGCCATGACGAACGGGATCCTCGGCGGTACCCCGGCACAGCTCGCCGCGGCGGGGTCGATGGACGAGGGCTGGGCCGACGCGCTCGCGCCTGTGGCCGATCGTCTTGCGACGATCGACCACTGGCTCGCGGCGCAAGCGGCGGACGGTGCCCGATGGTTGCCGGCCCCCGAGCTCGTCCTGCGTGCCTTCCGCACGCCGTTCAGCGCGGTCCGGGTCCTCATCGTCGGGCAGGACCCGTACCCGACACCGGGTCATCCGATCGGCCTGTCGTTCGCCGCGGACCGGGATGTGCGCCCGCTGCCACGCAGCCTCGCGAACATCCACCGGGAACTCCGCGACGACCTCGGTGTCCCGACGCCGGAACACGGCGATCTCAGTCCGTGGACCCGACAGGGCGTGCTGCTCCTCAACCGCGTCCTCACAGTCGAGGCGGGTTCCGCCGGTTCCCACCGCCGACACGGCTGGGAGGCGGTCACGGAACAGGCGATCCGGGCGCTCGCCGCACGCCCCGCACCGCTCGTGTCGATCCTCTGGGGTAAGGACGCCGAACGACTGGCCCCGCTGCTCGAATCATCGAACGACCCCGACCGTCACGTCATCGTCTCGGCGCACCCGAGTCCGCTCTCCGCCTCACGCGGGTTCTTCGGCTCGAAGCCGTTCAGCCGCACGAACGATTTCCTCGTCTCCCGCGGCGTGGACCCGATCGACTGGTCGCTCGACTGACGACCGGGTCGGGGTCGGCCGCAAGGGCTGTCCGCCGACCCACCCGCTCGTTAAGCTTGGGGGATGTTGGAAGAGGAGTACGAGCCGAGGCGACGGCTGCCGCCGCACCTGCGCAAGCCGCCGACCCCCGAGACCCCCTTCGCATTCACGATGCGCGACGCCACTGCGGCCGACCTGCCCGACGTCCGGGCGATCTACAACCACTACGTCGCCAACAGCATGGTCACCTTCGACGAGGACGCGATGACCCTCGCCGAATGGCGCTCCAAGTTCGCCTACCTGCAGCGGCTGCAGCTCCCGTTCATCGTCGCCGTCAACCCGACCGGACAGATCCTCGGGTACGCGCTGTGTGCGCCGTGGAAGCAGAAGCGCGCCTACCGCTTCACGGTGGAGAGCTCGATCTACCTCGGAGCCGCGGCGACCGGCAAGGGCCTCGGCACCGATCTGCTCGGTGAGCTCATCGAGCGCTCCAAGGCCGCCGGGCTCAAGGAGATGCTGGCCGTCATCGCCGACAAGGGCGCCGAGTCGTCGATCGCCCTGCACGAGAAGTTCGGGTTCACCGAGGTGGGCCGCATGGGCCGTGTCGGGTTCAAGTTCGACCGCTGGATCGGCACGGTCCTCCTCCAGAAGTCCCTGAAGCGCTGAACCCGTCGACGCCTTTCGACAGGCCCAGGGACCGGAACCGCCCGGGAACGGGGACCGGAACGGGCAGGGAACGGACGGGCTGTGGCCACCGCCGCGCCTAGGCTGGTCGCATGGCGGAACTCCACGAGCTGACGGCGCTCGAGCAGTGGCAGGCGTTACAGCGGGACGAGGTCTCACCGACGGAGCTCGCCCGGCACTACCTCGACCGCATCGAGCGCCTCGACGACGCGATCGGCGCCTTCACCTCGGTCGCCGCCGGATCGCTCGCCGAACGCGTGGAGGCGGTCGAGGCACTTCCTCGGACAGCACCGCTCTGGGGACTCCCGATCGGCGATAAGGACCTCGTGTCCCGTGCCGGTCAGCCCGTCCGCTTCGGGTCGCGGCTCACAGCGGATCTCGTGGCGACGTCCGACGACGAGCTCGTCGGCGTCCTCGACCGGGCCGGTGCGGTGAGCCTCGGGAAGACCGCGACCCCGGAGTTCGGGCTCTACGGCTACACGGAGCCGCTCGACGGGACACCGACCCGGAACCCGTGGGCCCTCGACCGTGGGGCGGCCGGGTCGAGTGGCGGGGCCGCAGCAGCCGTCGCCGCGCGGCTCCTCCCGTTCGCCCCCGGCTCCGATGGCGGCGGCTCCGTCCGCATTCCTGCGGCCGCCTGCGGGCTCGTCGGCCTGAAGCCCACGCGGGGGCTCGTCCCCGCGGGCTCCGGTGTCGACCGACTCGCCGGCCTCGTCGTCCCCGGGCCGATCGCCCGGACCGTCGCCGACGCGGCCCTCCTGCTCGACGCGATGATCGAGCGCGTACACGGACGCATCGACCACCACTTCACGCTGCGCGCACCCGACGCCGACGACGGACCGCTGCTCGGGCACGCCGTGCGCGGCGAGGGCCGGTTCCAGCTGGCGGTCCTCGCCGGCTCACCCTGGGACAGCGCCTTCGAGCTGGCGGTCGACCCTGAGGCCCTCGCGGCCGTCGACGTCGCCACCCGGGCGTTCGCCGCGATGGGGCACGGCCTGGAGGAGCTCACCCTCCGCGACGCCGAACGGTACCCGGCCGACTTCACGACGATCTGGCAGGCCTCGGCGGCCGGTGTGCCGGCGACCTCGGAGGCGGAGCTGACGCTCCTCGAACCCATCACGAGGTCCCTCGTCGAGCGCGGTCGGGCCCTGCCGGCGACCCGGCTGATGGAGACGCTCGCCAGTCTCCACCGGTTCGAACGCAGCGTCCTCGCGCAGTTCGCACCCTTCGACGCGATCATCACGCCGGCCCTCGCCCAGACGCCACGTCCCATCGGATGGTACGACCAGGACTCGCCCGAGCTGAACTTCGAGCAGCAGGTGCGCTATGCGCCGCACACCTCCTTCGTGAACGCGACCGGCCTGCCGGCCATCACGCTCCCGGTGCACGAGACGTCCGAGGGACTGCCGATGGGCGTTCAGCTGATCGGGCGTCCCGGCGGCGAGGCGACCCTGCTCGCCCTCGGTGCGCAACTGGAGCGGCGCCTGCGCTGGCAGGACCGCGTCCCGTCCGTCGCCCGCTGACCCGTCGCCCGCTGACCGATCGACGTGGACCCCGCGTCGCAGCGCTCCGTATGACGTGATGTGACACCGCGGCCGGACCTCGCCCCTCCCGCTGCGCCTAGGGTGCTCAGACGGCCCGGTCCGGACGGACCGATCGCCGCCGCACCGGAGGAGTCGATCATCAACGCACCGTCCAGCCCGACGCAGTCCCACCCCAAGCAGCTCATCCTCAACCTGTTCGAGATGAACTGCGTGAGCCACATCACCCACGGCCTCTGGCGCCTGCCGGACAACCGACGCGACCAGTACACCGACATCCGGTACTGGACGACGCTCGCTCGGACGGCTGAGGCGGGCGGGTTCGACGCGATCTTCATCGCCGACGTGGTCGGCGCCTACGACGTGTTCCGTGGCGGCCCGGCCGACGCCCTGCGCGAGGGCCTGCAGATCCCGAACAACGACCCCCTGCTCGTCGTCCCCGCGATGGCCGCCGTGACCGAGCACCTCGGCTTCGGCATCACCTTCTCGACGAGCTATGAGCCACCGTTCGCCTTCGCCCGTCGCATGAGCACCCTCGACCACCTGACGAACGGCCGCGTCGCGTGGAATATCGTCACCTCGTACCTGCCCAACGCCGCACGCAACTTCGGCCTCGCCGAGGAGATCCCGCACGACGAGCGGTTCGCGATCGCCGAGGAGTACCTGGACGTCCTCTACAAGCTCTGGGAGGGGTCCTGGGACGACGACGCCGTCATCCGTGACCGGGAGGCCGGCGTCTACTCGGACCCCGACAAGGTGCGGTACATCGACCACGTCGGGCGCTACTTCCAGGTCGCCGGACCGCACCTGTCCGAGCCCAGCGCGCAGCGGACACCGCTGCTCTACACCGCGACCGCCTCGCCGGCCGGCATCGCGTTCGCCGGACGGCACGCCGAGGCGGTGTTCACGGGCGTACGGGGTCCCGGCGGTGCAGGACCGCTCTTGGAACGGTTCCGTGCGGCGGCGGCCGACAACGGACGCGACGGGGCCGCGCTCAAGATCGTCGTCCAGGCCGCCGTCATCGTCGCGCCGACGCAGGAGGAGGCCGAGGCGAAGGCCGCGCAGTACCGGGAGCACGCGAGCATCGTCGGCCGGTTCGTCCACGCCGGGCTGCCGTTCGACCCGGAGGCGCACCCGGAGGACCGGACGGTCGCCGAGGCGCTCGCCGCAGAGGGGGTCCCGGCCGACGCGCTCCCGCCCCAGGTGACGGCCGGCACCGTCGGCGAGTTCATCAGCCGGGTCGGCAGCGACCTCGAGCGGGACTTCTTCGCCGTCGGCACCCCCGAGGTCGTGGCCGACGAGATCGAGCGATGGTTGGACGAGGTCGGCATCGACGGCATCAACCTGCGGCAGTACCACAGCCTCGACACGCTCACCGACTTCGTCGAACTCGTCGTGCCGGAGCTGCGTCGCCGTGGGCGGCTGCGCGACGCGTATCGACCGGGGGAGACGCTCCGTGAGCGCCTGACGGGCGGGGCGGCCCGGCTCCCGGACGACCACCCGGCCGCACGATACCGCGGAGGACGGAACCTCGGCGACCGGCACGACGGGACGGTCGACGGTCACACGGCGTCATCGAGGGAACCCGTGGGAAACCTGTCGTAACAGAGCAGCGGGGTGGCCCGGTGCGCCGTCCAGGATGGGCAACCACACCGGCACCGCACCGGACCACCCCGACCCACAGGAGTACCCGTCATGACCCGAACCACCAGACGGCGAGCACGACTCGCCGCCGCAGCCCTCGTCGCCGTGAGCATCGCGCTGACCGGCTGCTCGGCGGCGTCGGCCTCGTCCGACGCGGACGGTGGCAGCCTCACCTACCTCGATGCGGAGATCCCCACCTCGGCGCAGGTGCAGGAGGCGGGCACGTGGCAGACCCGTGCGCTGCAGCAGAACATCACCGACCGCCTGCTCTACCGGAACGCGGAGACGGGCGAACTCGAACCGTGGATCGCCGACTCCTGGACCGTCAGCCCCGACGGTCTCACGTACACCTTCGTGATCCGTGACGGCGTCACCTACAGCGACGGCACCGCCGTCGACGCCGCGAGCGTCGCGAAGAACCTGAACTGGCAGTCGACCGGCGACGAGGCGAAGGGGACGACCCCGAACGCACAGTTCCCGTCCGGTCTCGTGGCGACGCCGGACGACGCGACCAGCACCGTCACCGTCGTCCTCGCCGCACCCTACGCGCCCTTCCTCAACGTGCTCACCGGGTGGGGATCCGGGCTCGTCGCCGACGCCACGATCGACGCGAGCAAGGAGGAGCAGTCGAAGTTCGTGAACCTCATCGGCTCCGGTCCCTTCGTCGTCGCCTCCGAGACCTACGGCAAGGAGATCGTGCTCGACCGTCGTGAGGGGTACGCCTGGGCCCCGCCGTCCTCCCCGAACCAGGGCGAGGCGCACCTCGCCTCGGTCACGGTCATCCCCGTGCAGGAGGACAGCGTCCGGCTCGGCACCCTGAAGTCGGGCGAGGCGGACGTCATCCGCTACGTCCAACCGAGCGAGGAGCAGGGGCTCGTCGACTCCGGCTACGACATCGTGTCCAAGACGGGTGTCGGTCTCAGCAACCAGTGGTTCCTCCGCAGCCAGGCGCCGTTCCTCGACGACGTCGACGTCCGCAAGGCGCTGCTGCACGCGATCGACCGTGAGCAGATCATCGAGACGCAGTACACCGACAGCTGGACGCCCGCGACGTCGGTCCTGTCGCCGGGAACCTTCGGCTACGTCGACGAATCGGCGAAGTTCGCCTACGACCCGGATGCGGCGAACCGCCTCCTCGACGGCGCCGGCTGGACCGAGCGCGACGCGGACGGCTACCGCACGAAGGGCGGCGAGCGGCTCACGGTGAAGACCTACATCGACGTCTACGACAACACGGCGAAGAGCCTCTTCCAGCAGATCCAGAACCAGTTCAAGGACGTCGGGATCGAGCTGTCACTCAACGAGCTCGACTACTCCACCTACTGGGCGACCGCGTTCGCGGACCCGGAGGTCGGAGCGCTCCGAGTCGGTTGGCCGCACCCTGACCCCTCGAAGGGCCTCAGCGAGTATTACAGCAAGGACGGCTCCGACCTCCTCGGTCTCGCCGGCTCCGACACGACCCTGCAGTCGCTGCTCGACGCGCAGAACGCGGCGACCGACGACGACACCCGTGCGGCGATCCTCGGACAGATCCAGGACCACCTGATCGACCAGGCCTACGTCGTCCCGATCCTCAACGACAGCCAGGTGTTCGTCACCCAGCAGCGGGTGAAGGGCTTCTCCCTCACCGACGGCGCCCTGCCGGAGTTCTACAACACCTCGATCGAGGACTGAGCGAGCGTGAGGGCCGTCGACCGGACGGCCCTCACGTCTCCGGTCCCGTCCCTTTCCGAGAGGAGGCCCCACATGTCCAACCAGCATCCGAACGCCAGCGCGGCGGACACGCGACGCCGGCAGTACCGCGAGTACGTGATCAGGCGCGTCGCCCAGGCGCTCCTCGTGATCGCCCTCGTCTACACGCTCGTCTTCTTCACCCTCTTCGTCCTGCCCGGCGACCCCATCGAGAACAAGCTGACGAGCCCGCTCAACCCACTGCCCCCGTCCGCCGGCGAAGCACTGCGGGCCTACTACCACTTCGACCTGTCGCCGATCGAACAGTTCGTGCTCACCGTGAGCCGACTCTTCCAGGGCGACCTGGGGTACTCGCTGGTCAGCGGTCGTGCCGTCTCGGACCTCGTCGCGCAGGGCTTCTCGGACACCATCGTGCTCGCAGGCGTGGCGTTCGTCATGACGATCGTGCTGTCGCTCGCCATCGCACTCACCGCCGTGTACGCCCCCGTCAGGGCGATCAGGAGCATCGCGGCCTCAGCGCCCATCGCCTCCATCTCCGCGCCGAGCTTCCTCATCGGCTTCGTGCTCCTCGCGATCTTCTCCTTCCAGCTCGGCTGGGTGTCGTCGGTGCGCGATCAGGGCTTCGTGTCCTACGTGCTCCCGGCACTGACCCTGGCGCTCGCCGTCAACGGTCCGTTGACGCAGGTGTTGATCCAGGGACTCCGGAAGGCTGCAGACGAACCCTTCGTCACCGTGCTCCGCGCGAAGGGGACGAGCGAGGTCCGGATCGCCCTCGGCCACGTCCTGAAGAACGGTGCGATCCCGTCGATCACGATGCTCGCCCTCGTCGTCGGAGAGCTGTTGGCCGGTGCCGTCGTCGTCGAGGCCGTGTTCACCCGCACCGGCCTCGGATTCATCACCTTCGAGAGCGTGCGCGATCAGGACACCCCGGTGATCCTGGCCGTCGTCATCCTCATCTCCTCCATCTACGTCGGCATCAATCTCGTGACCGACCTCGTCTACCCCGTCCTCGACCCGCGCATCGTCCGCCCGGGGCATGGGCGGTCCCGACGCTCCCGCCTCGCCGGGCCGACGGTCGCGACAGCGGCGGTGACGGGGACGGCAGTACCCGGCGGTATCCCGACGAAAGCGAGCGTGGACGCATGAGCCTCCGACTCCGACCGGACCGCGACGTCACCGCGGCCGACGACGGGCCGGACGCGTTCCGTCGACTCCTCGGCCGCCTCGGGGTCGCTGACGTCCTGGCGATCATCGTGGTCGGTCTCGTCCTCGTGTCCGTGGTCGCACCCGGCCTCCTCACGCCGTACGACCCGCTCGAGCCCGACGACGCCAACGCGCTCGCCGCTCCATCGGTCGCGCACTGGTTCGGAACCGACTCCCTCGGTCGCGACCTGCTGTCACGGGTGATCCACGGCACCGGTCGGACCCTGCTCGGCTCGGCGGTCGCCGTCCTCATCGGTCTCGGCGCCGGCACGGTCCTCGGTCTCGTCGCCGCGTCGTTCGGCGGTCTCGTCGACGCCGTCATCAGCCGGATCGTCGACGTACTGCTCTCGATCCCCGGGCTGCTCCTCGCGATGGTCGTCGTCGTGGCGCTCGGCTTCGGCACCCTGAACGCGGCCGTCGCCGTGGGGATCTCCTCGATCGCGGCGTTCACCAGGATCATGCGCTCCGAGGTGTTGACGGTGAAGGACCTGCCGTTCGTCGAGGCGAGTCACCATCTCGGCGGTTCGCGGGCGTACGTCCTCGCCAAGCACGTCTTCCCGAACTCGTACTCCGCGGTGCTGTCGCTCACGGCCCTCCAGTTCGGACTCGCGATCATCTGGATCTCCTCGCTCAGCTTCCTCGGGTACGGAGCTCCGCCGCCCGACCCGGAGTGGGGTCTGCTCGTCTCCGAGGGTCGTCAGTACGTCGTGTCCTCGCCGTGGCTCGTCGTCGTCCCGGGCCTCGTGATCGCCGTCACCGTGCTCGCCATCAGCCGTCTCAGCCAACTCACCCGCGAGAGGACCACCGCATGAACCAGGCAGCCCTGCAGCACAGCGCACTCCACGTCGTCGACGCGGCTCCGGTGCCGTTGCTCGTCGACGGACTCGCCGTCGGGTACCGGACGCGCGGCTCGAGGGGGCCGACCGACACGGTGCGCGACGTGTCGTTCCAGGTGGGACGCGGCGAGACGGTGTCGCTCGTGGGCCAGTCCGGTTCGGGGAAGAGCACGATCGCCCGTGCGGTCGCGGGGCTCCTCCCCGGCAACGGCTCGGTCACCGCCGGTCGGGTCACGGTCGCCGGACACGAGGTCGCCGACTTCTCCCGGAAGCAGTGGCGCCCCCTGCGCGGCTCGACGCTCGGTTTCATCCCGCAGGATCCGCTGAGTTCACTCGACCCGCTGCAGCGGATCGGCGTGCAGATCGCCCAGGCGGTCCAGGTGGCGGGCGACACCCCACGCTCGGAGGTCCCCGCGCGCGTGATCGAGTTGCTCGAGCACGTGGGCATCCGTCAGGCCTCGGCCCGCGTGCGGTCCTACCCGCACGAGCTCTCGGGCGGGCAGTTGCAGCGGGTGCTCATCGCGATCGCCATCGCGGCGAGGCCCAAGCTGCTCATCGCCGACGAGCCGACGTCCGCGCTCGACGTGACCGTCCAACGGCGCATCCTCGACCTCCTCGACGGCCTCCGGCAGGAGCTCGGGCTCGGGATCCTCTTCATCACCCACGACCTGGCGCTGGCGCAGGAGCGCAGCGACGCGATCGTGGTCCTGCAGGACGGGAACGTCCGCGAGTCGGGCCCGGCCGAGGAGGTGTTGCTCGCACCGCGGCACCCCTACACGGTGGGGCTGCTCTCCGACTCGCCCGCGTCCTCGCCCTTGCGCTACCGGGAACGCATCCGCGCTGCGGCCGAGCAGGTGCACGCGGAGCAGCGCGGCGAGACGAACGCGGCGCCCGCGGTGGTCGAGGTGTCGCACGTGTCCAAACGGTTCGGACGCGATCCGCAGGCGCCGCCCGCACTCGACGGCGCGTCGCTTGTCCTCCGTCCGCGTTCGATCCACGCGCTCGTCGGCGAGTCCGGGTCGGGCAAATCGACGCTCGCGCGCATCGTCGCCGGGCTCACCTCCTTCGACGACGGCTCGGTGCGGGTCGTCGGCCGGGAACTCCCGCGTGACAACGCCGTCGCCAACCCCTTCGCGCGCGACCTCCAGCTGGTCTACCAGAACCCGCTCTCGGCGGTCGATCCGCGGTACACCGTCGGACAGATCATCGAGGAGCCCCTGCGGATCCACGGGGTGCGGAGCGCCGCCGAACGCCGGCGCCGCGTCGCGACCATCCTCGACCAGGTCGCCCTCCCCGCGAGTGCGCAGGGGCGTCGTGCACGGGAGGTGTCGGGCGGTCAGCGCCAGCGGGTCGCACTCGCGAGGACGCTCGTCCTCGCACCGTCGGTGCTCGTCCTCGACGAGCCCACCTCGGCGCTCGACGTCTCGGTGCAGGCGCAGATCGTCGAACTGCTCCTCGACCTCCGGGACGAGCACGCGCTCAGCTACCTGTTCATCTCGCACGACCTCGGTCTCGTCCGGCAGATCGCCGACGAGGTGACGGTGCTGTCGACCGGGCGCGTCGTCGAGTCGGGCCCGGCCTCGGCCGTCCTCGGACATCCGCAGCACGCGTACACTCGGGAGCTGCTCGACGCGGTGCCGCGGTTCGACGTCGAGCGGCTCGATCCGAGCCGGTTCGAGGCCGTCGGATGAGCGCACCGACCACGGAGCCGCGCACGGAGGAGACCATGTCACGATCGTTCGACGACCTCGTCGCCGAGGCCGACGCCGCCTCGGTCGACGGGTGGGACTTCTCCTGGCTCGACGGCCGGGCCAGTGAGGAGCGCCCCTCCTGGCGGTTCTCGGAGTCGCTCGGGAGACGTCTGGCCGACGTCCCGTCATCGCTCGACCTCGAGACCGGCGGGGGAGAGGTGTTGGACACGGCGCCGGTGCTTCCGCCGCTGGCCGCCGCCACCGAGTCCTGGCCACCGAACCTCGCCCGAGCCGCCGCCCGCCTGCACCCGCGCGGCGTCGTCGTCGTTCGCACGGAGGAGGGGGCTCCATTGCCGTTCGCGGACGACTCGTTCGCGCTCGTGTCGAGTCGGCATCCCGTCGCCGTGGACTGGACCGACGTGGCTCGGGTGATCGCCCCGGGCGGCAGCTACCTCGCCCAGCACGTCGGACCGGCGAGCGTGTTCGAACTCGTCGAGGCCTTCCTCGGCCCACAGCCCGAAGCGGTCCGTCGCGCGCGTCATCCCGACGACGAGGCCGCCGGCGCCCGTGCCGCCGGGCTCGAGATCGTGTGCTTGCGGACCGAACGGCTGCGCATCGAGTTCCACGACGTCGGTGCGATCGTCTGGTTCCTGCGCAAGGTGATCTGGATGGTGCCCGGATTCACCTCCGCGCGGTACCTCGACCGCCTGCGGGAGCTGCACCGTTCCCTGCAGGAGGACGGCCCGTTCGTCGCGCACTCCTCCCGAACCCTCATCGAAGCACGCAAGCCCATCCGGTGACCGGGGCCCTGCCGAGGCGCCCTTCGACAGGCTCAGGGACCGCGATGGAGGAGATGATCCCCCTACGGGTGGGGCCGCTGGCATCCCGACGTAGGCTCGTCGTGACGGCGAGTGGAGGACGATCGAGTGGTGGATGTCGGCACCGGGCGGCGACCGGTCTCCCGCCTGCGCACCCGCCTGCTCGCCGGGCTCCGCTCACGCATCCTCGCGGTCTTCGCGGTGGAGCAGGACCGCCCGCCGCAGTGGACGCTCGATCTCGAGGACGGCACCGACGCGGGGTTCTTCACGCCCGACTCCGCGGCCTGGACGGTGCACGGCGGTGTCGAGACCATGGTCGCCGGCATCCGGGCGCTCCTCCTGCAGGCGGCCCACCCCGGGGCGCTCGCCGGCGTGCACGACTGGTCCCGGTACCGGGAGGACCCGCTCGGACGGCTCGACGGCACCATCCGCTGGATCTTCACCGTCACCTACGGCGACCGCGACACGGCCCGTCGGACGAGCGACTACGTGCTCAAGCTCCACGAACGCGTCGTCGGGGAATACCTCGACGCCCATGGCGTGGTGCGCCCGTACGCGGCCAACGACCCGGACCTCCTGCGCTGGGTGCACCTGGCGTTCACCGACGCCTTCCTGAGCGTGCGACAGACCTGGGGTGGCCGGATCCCCGGTGGTGCGGACGCCTATGTGGCCGACTGGGCACTCGCGGGTGAGCTCATGGGCGTCGTCGACCCGCCCCGCTCCGAGGCCGAGCTGGCCCGACAGCTGCGCGGTTACCTCGACGCGGGCGAGCTGACCGGCGGCCCGAGGGTGGACGAGACCCTGGCGTTCCTCCGGCGTCCGCCGCTCGACCGCTCGCTGCTCCCCGCCTACGGGATCCTCTTCGCGGGAGCCGTCGCGACGATCCCAGCCGAGTACCGCCGCATCCTCGGGCTCCGCACCGCGCACCTCGGTCCGATACCGCTGCCGGTCGTGACGGCGACGCGGGTCGTCCTGTGGATCGTGGGGCTCGTCCTGCACGGTGAGTCGCCGAGCCAGCGCGCGGCGCTGCGCCGGCACCGGCGCCTGGCGGACCCGGCCGCCTGAGGCCCGTCGACAGGCTCAGGGACCGGGGATGGTGGCTCAGGGGCCGGATGGTGTCTGAGGGACCGGATGGTGTCTGAGGGACCGGATGGTGTCTGAGGGACCGGAGATGGTGGCTCAGGGACCGGAGATGGTGGCTCAGGGACCGGGGGATGGTGGCTCAGGGACCGAGACGGTGGCTCGGGAGCTGGGCGGCGTCAGAGGCGGGGGACCGAGGCGAGCAGCTGGGTCGTGTACGGGTGCGAGGGCCGACTGAGGACCTTGGCGACCGGACCCTCCTCGACGATCGATCCGTCGCGCATGACAACGACCCGGTCGCAGAGATGCTGCACCACGCCGATGTCGTGCGAGACGAGCACGATCGCGAGCCCGAGCTCCTGCCGCAGCCCGCCGAGCAACTCGAGGATCTGCGCGCGGACGGTGACGTCGAGCGCGCTGAGGGGTTCGTCGCCGACGAGGAGGCGAGGGCGGTGCACGATCGCTCGCGAGAGGGCGATGCGCTGGCGTTGACCACCGGAGAACTCGTGCGGGAAGCGGTCGGCCGCGTCGGCGTCGAGACCGACGAGCCGGAGTACCGCGCGCACCTTGGAACGGTGGTCGCCGTCGATCCCGAGCGCGAAGAGCGGCTCGGCGACGATCCGCCCGATACTCATCCGCGGGTCGAGCGACGCGTACGGGTCCTGGAACACCACGCCCGTCTGGCGACGGAACCAGTGCAGACTCCTGGCGCTCGCCGCGGCGCTGACCGGACGGCCGTCGAACTCGACCGTGCCGGAGCTCGGGGCGTCGAGCGCGAGCAGGAGGCGGACGAGCGTCGACTTGCCCGACCCCGATTCACCGATGATGCCGACGGCCTCACCGGGAGCCACGACGAGGTCGCTCGGGTGGAGCGCGACAGTGCGGCTCGGGCGCTGGAAGAGCGACTCCCGCGGGTTGGTGTAGACCCGTCCGAGCCCCTGGGCGTGGAGCAGCGGCTCAGTCATCGTCCTGGCCCTTCCAGCTCATGGTCTTCGCGGCGGCCAACAGCCGCTGCGTCACGGGCGACACCGGTGTCGAGAGCAGCTGTGCGACGGGCCCGGCCTCGACGACCTTCCCCTGCGCGAGCACCACGGCGTCACTGGCGATCCGCGAGAGGACCGCGAGGTCGTGGGTGATGAAGACGAGCGACGCCCCGGTCTCGCTCACGAGACGTTCGAAGAGGCCCAGGATCTCCGACTGGATGGTGACGTCGAGCGCCGTGGTCGGTTCGTCCGCGATGAGCAGGGAGGGTCGGCAGGCGAGGGCGATGGCGGCCGCGACCCGCTGGCGTTGCCCGCCGGACAGCTGGTGCGGGTACCGCCGGACGATGCGCTCGGGGTCGGGCAGACGGACCCGCGCGGCGAGTTCGACGGCCCGGTCGAGCGCTTCCCGTTTCGACAGCCCCTCGTGGATGCGCAGTGGCTCGCCGATCTGACGTCCGATGGTGCGGATCGGGTTGAGCGCCGTCCGAGGCTCCTGGAACACGATCCCGATCTCACGCCCGCGGATCCGCGCGAGTTCGCGGTCGTCACGGCCGAGGAGTTCCTCGCCCTGCCAGCGGATGCTGCCGCTCACCGAAGCGCCGTCGGGGAGGAGTCCGAGGATCGCCAGCGCCGTCAGCGACTTCCCGGATCCGGACTCGCCGATGAGGCCGAACCGTGCGCCCGCCTGCACGCTGAAGCTCACGCCGTCGACGACCCGGCGGCCGCCGAGCGTGACCACGAGGTCCTGGACGTCGAGACTCATGCGGTCACCCCCTGGGGCGAGGTGGGGGTCGAGGCGGGTCCTCGGCGACCGAGGGTCGGATCGGTCGCATCCCGCAGGGCGTCACCCAGCAGGTTGAGGGCGAGGACGGTGATGGTAATGGCGAGCCCCGGCCACAGCACCGACAGCGGGTGCACGGCGAGGTAGGTCTGCAGCTCACTGAGCATGCGACCCCACGAGGGGACGCTGGAGGGGGCGCCGTAGCCGAGGTACGACAGGCCCGCCTCGGCGAGGACCGCGACCGCCATCGACCACGACAGCTGGACGATGAACACCGGTGCGACGTTCGGCAGGAGATGTCGTGTCAGGTTCCTCACCGGCCCGAGACCGGCGGCCTTGCCGGCGAGCACGTACTCGCTGTGCGAGACCCGGCGGATCTCGGGGCGGGTCACCCGGGCGATGTTCACGCCGAAGCTGATGCCCACCGCCCAGATGACGACCCACAGCGAGCCACCGAAGACCGAGGCGATCATCATGGCGATCAGGAGGGTCGGGAACGCGATGAGGATGTCGATCAGCACCGCGACGGTCTCCCGGACCCAGCGCCGCGTGAGTGAACCGAGGGCGGCGAGGGCGACTCCGATGACCGTCGAGACCACTGCGGAACCGATCGCGACGGCCACGGTCACTCGCGCACCGACGAGCAGCAGGCTGAAGATGTCGCGTCCGACCTCGTCCGTGCCGAGCAGATGGGCCGGCGACGGAGCCAGCCACTTCGCGAACGGGTCGGTGAGCTGGGGGTCGTACGGCGTCCAGAGGAAGGAGACGCCGGCGCTCAGGAGGAGCAGGGTGACCACGACGAGCCCGAACACGCCGGCCGGGCCGGACACGAGGGTGCGGAGTCCGCCTGATCCCGCGCGCCGAAGCGGGTGATCCTGACGAGCGGTCATGCGCTGCGCTCCCGTTCTCGGAGTCGCGGGTCCGCGAGACGGTGGACGACGTCCACGACGGCACCGATCACGAGGACCACCCCGGTGAGGACGAGGAGCTCGCCCTGCACTTTCACGAGGTCGCGGTTGCCGACGTCGGCGACGAGCATGCGCCCGATGCCGGGCAAGGTGAAGAGCTGTTCGATGATGACGCTGCCGACGATGAGCCCGGCGATCTGGAGCCCGAGCACGGTGACGACCGAGAGGGCCACGTTCGGCAGCCCATGGCGGATGAGTGCCTGCGAACGGGTCAGCCCCTTGGCCGCCGCCGTCCGGACGTAGTCCTGGCCGATCGCGTCGAGGGCGGCGGAACGGACGAAGCGCAGCAGGACCGCGCCCTCGACGACGCCGATCGTGAGTGCCGGGAGGAGGAGGGCGCGGATCGCCGCCAGCGGATCGTTCCAGCCCGCGCGCGGGAAGCCCTGCGCCGGGAGCCAACCGAGCACGACGGCGAAGAGGAGCACGAGCATCATGCCGGCCCAGACGACCGGGACGGCGGCGAGCCCCTGCGACGCGAAGGAGATGACGACGCCCGTCGCGCGGGTACGCCGGACGGCGGCCAACACCCCGAGCGGCACGCTGAACGCGAGCGCGATCACGAGCGCCATGATGCCGAGCGGGACGGTGACCTGCGCCTTCTGGGCGAGTTCGCTGGCGACGGGGGTGCCCGTGATGAGCGAGTTCCCGAGATCGCCGCGGAGCAACCCGCCGATCCAGTCGAGGTACTGCAGGAGGACGGGCTGGCCGAGTCCCAACTGTTCGCGGATAGCGGCGACCGCTTCGGGCGTCGCGTCCGTTCCGGCGATGACCTGGGCGACGTCGCCCGGCAGCACCCTGATGGTGAAGAAGATCAGGGCGCTCGCGGCGAGCAGCCCGACGAGGAGGAGCACCAGCCTCGTCAGGATGAAGCGGGTCACCCGGTCACGGCGACCTTCGCCAGGTTGATGCGCGAGTTGACCGAGTCCACGGGGAAGCCGGTCACGCCGTCGCGCACCACCGTGAGGGTGATCGCGGTGTAGAGCCAGTCGGCGGCGTTGTCCTTCGACACGAGGTACGCCGCCTCCTTGAGCTTCTGGGCTGCGACGGCCGGGTCGGTCGCCGCTACGGATTCAGCATAGAGCGACTGGACCTGCGCGTTGTCGTAGCCGAAGTAGTAGTTCGGGTTCGCCCAGTTCTGGAAGTCGCGCGCCTCGACGTGGTTCACGTAGCTGAGGTCGTAGTCCTTGTTCGTGTAGACGTCGTTGAGCCAGGTCGGGAACTCGACGCTCTTCACGGTGAGGGTGACGCCGATGGCCTTGAACTCGGACACGAGGACGTTGGCCACCGAGGTGCCGTAGAAGCTCGGGATCGTGAGCGTCAGCGACAGGTTCTCCTGGCCGGCCTGGGCGAGCAGCGCCTTCGCCTGGTCCGGGTCGTACTTCACCAGCTCGCTGAGGTTCTCGTAGCCCGGGTCGAGCTCGGGGATCGGCCCGTACTGCTCGACCGCGGCGCCGCCGACGGCCTCGACGATCGCGGCGTGGTCGATGGCGGAGCGGAGCGCCTGCCGGACGAGGGGGTCGTTCAGGGGAGCGCGCTGGTTGTTGAAGGCGAGGGTGTACTTGTCGGTCGTCTTGCCTTCGGTGATGCTGAACCCGTCGGCGCGGGTGATCTGGTCCTTGAGGTTCGCGTCGAGCGCCGTCTGCACGTCCAGTTCGCCGGCGAGGGTGGCGTTGACGGCGGAGGAGGCGTCGGGGATGTAGCTGAAGACGACCTCCTTGACCTTCGGAGCGTCGCCCCAGTACTTCGCGTTCCGGTCGAAGGTGATGCTGTCGCCCTGCTTCCAGGTCTTCAGGGTGAACGGCCCGGTGCCGTTGGCGGTCGTCGACAGGTCGTTGGTGGCGCCCGACTCCAGCACGAGTCCTGCGCGACCGGTCAGGGTCCACAACAGGTTGGAGTCGGGCGAGGTGAGCTGCAACTGCACGGTCGAGTCGTCGACGGCCGTGATCGAGGCGACCTTCTGGAGCGCCACGTTGTCGACGAAGGTCGGGTCCTGCTGCACCTGGGTGATGGAGTCGACGACGTCGGCCGCGGTCAGGGCGGCGCCGTCGTGGAAGGTCACGCCGTCGCGGAGGACGAAGGTGTAGGTGAGACCGTCGGCGCTGATGTCATGGCTCTTGGCGAGCGTGTCGACGATCTGGTTGTCCTCGGTGCGGGACACGAGGCCCTGGTAGACGTTGTCGATGAGGATCTGATCGAGCGCGGCGCCCGAGGTGGTGCGGATGTTGAGGTCGGAGGGCTCCAGGACGAGCCCGACCCGCAGGGTCGCGTCGGCGTCGGGCGTCGGCGTCGCGGCCGGGCCTGCGCAGCCGGTGAGGACGAGGGCGGCGCCGGTGACCGCGATCGCGGCGGTGAGGAGCTGACGACGCAGCTGACGATGACGCATGGAGGTCCTTTCGGGGATGCTGGAGTGGCCGGCATCTGGAGACGCACAACCGGTTCCGGGCAGCGGGCATTCCCGCCTGGGCCGCGTGAATACTGGACCGCGTCCGGAAAGCCGCATCGCTGGGGCTCCAGCGAGCGTACCCAGTCGACGTGTGTGGTGCCAGCCACGGTGTCAGGGGGCGTCACAGAGTGATCGGATCGTGATGTGCTGCGTCGCCTTGGAAGACCCTGCGCAGGGGATCGAAGTGAGCTTAGGCTCGCCTATACTGATCGCGTGAGCTATTTCGAGGATCCGGCGGAGTTCGCCGTCGCGGACGCACGCCACGTGCTGCTCGCGGGCGACGAGTCGTCGGTCGGCGAGCTGGCCGACGTCCTCGCGCTGCTCCCCATCTGCGCCCGCGGTCAGGTGTTCGTCGAGGTCGACGACGCCGCGTCGATCACCACCCTCGACTCGCCGGGACGCGTCGTCGTGACGTGGCTCGTCCGCGCAGCGCGTTCGGGGGAACCCGGAACGGGCAGCCGGTGCGCACGCGGTCAGGCCGTCGCGCGAGCGACGCGGGCCTGGGCGAGCGAGATGCTCGACGTCGACGGACACGACGCGGCCGACTACCACGTGTGGATCGGCGGCGAGACGGAGCACCTGACGGGTCTCCGGAACGACCTCAGGATGACCCTAGCGAGCATCGGTGCGCGTCAGCGCTCGAGCTCGGTCGAGCGCGCATCGCACTGACACGCCCCCGCTCCGGCACGGCACCGCACAGACGCCGCGACGCTCGTCAGCGGCGCTTCGGCAGGTAGCCTCCCGCTTCGAGACCGGCTTCGATCTCGAAGCGGTTCCGGAGCGGATCTCGACCGGCGATCGCGTACATCAGCGGGAAGAGCATGCCGTACCGCTGCCACTGCCGCTTGTGCACCGCCTCGTGTTCGAGCACCCGGGTCGACACGTTCCGGTCGGTGAGGTACACCCCGCCGACGCATGAGCCACCTCGGCCGAACGTCCACGACGGCATCCCGCGGAAGACGATCATGCCGCCCCGCCGTTCGATGGGGCCGGTGCTCCAGAGTGCGCCCCAGACGAGCCCGGTGAGCGTGGCGTACCAGTACCCGATCCGGCTCATGGGCGAGTCGAGCCACGGGCCGCCGGAACGACGGCTCCGCGGCTCGTCGACGTCGCCGGGACGGGTCACGCACCGCTCCGGTCGGTCTCGAGGAGTCGCAGCCAGATCTCGCTCATCGTCGGGTAGGACGGCACCGCGTGCCAGAGGCGGTGCAGCGGCACCTCGCCGACGACGGCGATCGTCGCGGCGTGGACGAGTTCGGCGACGTCCTGACCCACGAAGGTCATCCCGATGATCACGCTGCGCTCCTCGTCGACGACCATCCTCGCCTGTCCGGTGTAGCCGTCGGCGTGGAGGCTCGAGCCCGCGATGCCACCGAGGTCGTAGTCGACCACCCGGTGGGCGATCCCCGCCGCCTCGGCCTGCGCGGCCGTGAGTCCGACGGCTGCGACCTCGGGCTCGGAGAAGACGACCTGCGGCACGGCACGGTGGTCGGCGGTCGCCGCGTGGTCGCTCCACGGGCTGGTGTCGACGTCCTCGCCGTTCGCCCGTGCTGCGATGACCGCTCCAGCGGCGCGTGCCTGGTACTTGCCCTGGTGCGTCAGGAGCGCCCGGTGGTTGACGTCGCCGACGGCGTAGAGCCAGTCGCTGCCGTGAGCGAGGAGCTGATCGTCGACCTCGATCCAGGCACCCGGTTCCAGGCCGACGGTCTCGAGCCCGAGGTCGTCCGTCCGGGGCGTCCGGCCGGTGGCCACGACGAGTTCCGCCGTCGTCACCGCGTCCCGGTCGTCGAACTCGAGCGTGACGGCGCCGTCGGCGGCCCGGGAGACGGCGGTGGGGGAGGCGTGCACGATCGTCACGCCGAGTTCACGCAGGGAGGACTCGACGAGCTCGCCGGCGAACGGCTCGGTGTTGCCGAGCAGGCCGCTGCGGGCGACGAGCGTGACGTCGACCCCGAGCGAGCGGTAGGCGGTCGCGAGCTCGACGGCGACGACGCCGCCACCGAGGAAGGCGACGGACTCCGGCAGGGTCTGGACGCTCGTGGCCTCGCGGCTCGTCCACGGCTCCACCGCCGACAGTCCGGGGATGTCGGGAAGGAGCGCCGCGGAGCCGGTGCAGACCGCGACGGCGTGCGTCGCCGTGAGCACCGTCGTCGAGCCGTCGGCGGCCGTCACGGTGACCTCGCGCTCGCCGGTCAGGCGACCGTGCCCACGCACCAGCTCGATGCCGGCGCCCTCGAGCCACTCGACCTGGCCGTCGTCCGACCAGTCGCTCGTGAACGAGTCCCGTCGCGCGAGGACCTTGAGCGGATCGAGCGCGGTGTCCTCGGGGATTGCTCCCCCCGTGCGCTTGGCGGCCCGCAGGGCGGCTCCCGAGCGGATGAGGGCCTTGGACGGCATGCAGGCCCAGTAGGAGCACTCACCGCCGACCAGTTCGCTCTCGACGATGACGACGCTCAGACCGCCCTTGTGGGCGTAGTCGGCGACGTTCTCGCCGACGGGTCCGGCTCCGATGACGACGAGATCGACGGTACGGCTCATGGGGTGACTCCTGTCGGGTTGATGCTGTCGGGTTTCGGTTCGCGACTGATCGCGCCGATGATGCGGAGGATGGTGCCGAGGTCGTCGGCTGCGGCGTCGGGGGAGCCGGGCGAGAAGCCCGTGACCCCGGCCCCGGCGAAGCCGAACCGTGCCCGGAGGGCGGTGATGCAGTCGAGCAGGGTGCCGAGTTCGAGACCGAAGGGGACGGCCGAGCTGACGCCGGCGATGACCGCGGGGTCGAGGACGTCGACGTCCACGTGCAGGTAGACGCGGTCGGCGCCCGTCGCCTCGACGGCCGCGACCACCTCGGCGGCGCTCGTCATCACCGAGGAGACCATGGGGATGCCACGCTCCTCGATGTGGGCGAGTTCACCGTCGTCGAGGTCGCGCACCCCCACGAGGACGAGCCGGGCGGGATCGAGCGGGGCCTCGGGCAGGAGCATCGCGGCGCCTTCGCCGGTCAGTGCCCGGGCGACCATGCCGCTGAACGACCCGGACGGCGAGCTGAGCGGGGTGTTGAGGTCGCCATGGGCGTCGAACCAGACGACGGCGATGCCGGGGTCGCGTCGGAGGGCCTCGCCGACCGAAGCGAGTTCGACGCCGCAGTCCCCACCGATGGTGATGACGGGCTCGTCGATCCCGACGAGTGCCTGCCGTTGGAGTTCCGCGGTCGTCACGAGGGAACTGGCGCGCCGGATGTCGGTGTCGAGGGCCTCGCCGGCCTCGGTCGGCACGTGGACGAGTGTCGTGGCCGCCGTGGGCAGGTCGCCACGGATCGCCTCGGCTCCATCGATCAACTGCATGGCCCTGGACGAGCCGGAGCCCTGCCACTGGGGGACGACGACGAACTTCGTCATGCGGTGCCTTCCTGGAGATGGTGCGAGGGGGCGAGGGCGACGGGCCCTCGGGCTGTCCCGAGGGCCCGTCGGATCGGCACTACTGGCCGGCGTTGGGGGTGTATTCGGGGCCGGAGGACTCGATCGCGGGCGACGCGGAACCGCCGCCCTTCAGCGCGGCGAGGCGGGCCTCGACCTCGGTCAGCTCGCCGAGGTCCTCGAGGTCGTTGAACTGCGCGTCGAGACTCGAGGCGACGAGCTCCTGCTGGCCGAGCACCTTCGCCTCCTCGCGACGGATCTTGTCCTCGTAGCGGCTGAGGTCGCTCGTCGGATCCATGATGTCGATGCTGCCGACCGCGTCCGCGACCTTGCGCTGCGCCTCGGCGCTCTTGGCCCGGGCGACCAGCTCGCTGCGCTTCGTCTTCAGCTGCTCGAGCTTCGTCTTCATGCCGTTGAGGCCGTTCTTCAGCTGCTCGACGACCTTCGTCTGGGACGCCAGCTGCGGCTCGGCCTGCTTGGCCTCGTTCTCGGCGCCGATCTGGCGCTGGAGCGCGATCTTCGCGAGGTTGTCGAACTTGTCGGCGTCCGCAGCGTTGCCCGCCTGACGGTATTCGTCGGCCTTGCGACTCGCGGCCAGCGCCTTGGTGCCCCACTCGGAGGCCGCCTCGACGTCCTGCTGGTGGTCCTGCTCGAGGAGCCGGAGGTTGCCGATCGTCTCGGCGATCGCGCTCTCGGCGTCGGCGATCGAGTTCGTGTAGTCCCGGACCATCTGGTCGAGCATCTTCTGCGGGTCCTCGGCGGAGTCGAGCAGCGCGTTGATGTTGGCCTTGGTCAGCTGGGCGATGCGTCCGAAGATGGACTGCTTCTCTGCCATGGTGTGGTTCCTCTCTCGTGTCCTGCTGGGTCGTGTCGGTCGGTGTCTGGTGATGAGATGGGTGGTGCAGCGGATCAGAAGCGACCGCCGCCGCGTCGGGATCGGGTGCCGCCGCCACCGAAGCTGCCGGCGCTGCGTGAGCGACCGGAGCCGCCGCCGAACATGCCGCCGCTCGATCCGCCGCCGCCGAACATGCCGCCGCCGGAACGGGACCCGCCGCCGAGGACGGAGTTGATCAGGATGCCGCCGAGGACCGCACCGAGCATCCCGTTGCCGCCCTGCTGACCCTGGCCGCCGCCGAACATGCCGCCGAGTCCGCCCGCCGACTGGCTCTGGAACTGCCCGAGGTCGGCCTGGGCGAGCTGCACCGCTTGGCTCGCGAGCGAGTTGGCGCGCTGGGCGAGGGGGAGCGCCTGCGTCGGGTCGGTGGCGGCGAGGCCCTGGGCCTGCACGAGGGTTCGGCCGGCCTCGGCGAGGCGCGTCCGGGCCTCCGGGCCGACGGCTCCGCGCCGCGAGACGATGAAGTCCTCTGCAGCCGACACCTGCGCGCCCGCCGTCTGCAGGGTCTGTCCGAGGGCGGCCGCGGCGCGTTGTCGCTGCTCCGCCGCGGTGCGCACCCCCTGGAGAGCACCGTCGATCTGCGTGTTCGCCGCATCCAAGCGGGCGAGGAGGGCGATCGGGTTGTTCGGTGCGCCGAGCGCGCCGCGCACCTGGGAGACCGTCGCGGTGGTGCTCGCGACCGCTGCGGCGAGGGTGCCGGTCGGGTCGGATTGGCCGCCCGCCGCGGCGACGTCCCCGTCCAATTCGGCCAGTCTGGCGGCGAGGTGCTGCTCGGCGGTCGTCAGATCCGCCTGCAGCCGCTTCACGGCCCCGGTGAGCTGGGTGGCCTGGTCGAGCGCTTCCTCCGCGGCGCGGATGCCGACGGCGGCCTCGCCCGAGTCTCCGGCGGCGAGCCGCGCAGCTGCGTCCGAGATCGCCGCAGTGGCGAAGGCGAGTCGCTCGGTCGCCTCCGCCGGGTTGTCGATCACGGTGATGAGGGCGTCGGGGCTGTAGCGCGTCTGCAGGGCGTGCACCGCGTCTTGCGCGGCCGTCACCGTCGGTCCGGCTGCGGCCGCCCTGGCTCGCAGCTCCTCGACCGCCGCGGGCGCGTTCTTCTCGAGCGCGCGGAGCTCGTCGAACGAGGCGGCCTGTTCGTCGAGTACGTGGTTCGCGTGCTCGCAGAGCCGGATGATCTGGAGGTTCCATTCGCGTTGTTGCTGCTCCGTGTCCGGCTCGGCGTCGTCGAGCCGCTGCTTGAGTGCGAAGGCCTGCGAGAGGTCGTCCTTCGCTCCGGCGAGGGCAGCGGTGAACGCGGCCGTGGCCGGTTCGCCGTAGGAGGCGGTCGCGAAGCCGAGCTCCTCCTCGCTCGTCCGGACCGCGTCGTCGGTCTGGACGA
The DNA here is from genome assembly GCF_013349365.1 of Plantibacter sp. MCCC 1A11337. NCBI lineage: Bacteria > Bacillati > Actinomycetota > Actinomycetes > Micrococcales > Microbacteriaceae > Plantibacter > Plantibacter sp. MCCC 1A11337. Next base: position 179,507 of record NZ_JABJWX010000004.1, read on the forward strand.
GCGCACTGCCGGCGAGTCGTTCGAGCTCGGGGATCGGGGCGATGGTCAGCGGGTCGACCGGCGCCCCCTGCCGGCCCGCGGTCACCGCGCCGTCGCCGTTCGCAGCGCGGCGCCGGCGGAGGAAGACGACCAGGATGACGACGGCCACGACAGCGACGACCACGATCAGCAGGATGGTCAGCCACCCGGTCGAGCCACCTGATCCGCTACCGGTGCCCCCGATCGACCCGCCGCCGACGGCGGCACCCAGGCCTTCGGCGGCAGCGACGCCGGCGCCGGTCCAGTCGTCATCACGCAGCTGCGGCAGGATCCGCTGCTGCTCGATCTCGGTCAGCTGGTCACCGCTCACCGGTCCGCTGGAGTCGCCGGAGAGGTAGTAGGCGCGGTCCTCGGTCGCCACGGCCAGCAGGTACTGGTTCGGTCCGAGGTTGTTGTCCTTCGCGGTCTGGTTCGCCCAGGACTCGGCGTCACTCGGGTCGGTGAAGGTCGGCACGTAGACCACCCAGAGGTCGACGCCGTGATCCGCGGCCAGCTCGTCGACGGCCGTCGTGATCTCGGTGACCTCGCCGCTGCTGAGGACATCTGCGCTGTCGGACACGCGCCCGGCCCCGAGCTGCACCGGGCTCTCCGCCCAGGCGGTGGTGGCTCCCACTCCGAGGAGCACGGCCACGCAGCAGGCCCAGATCGATACCGCCCAGCGAACCCGCATCGGCCACCTCGTCACTCGTTCGGACCATGGAGCCCCACCCCGCGGCTCGGTTCCGAGTCTAGGTCCGGGCCCTCGACATCTCTACAGCGGGCTCCCAGCGAGCGTGCCGAACCACAGCTGTGCTATACGGCGGTGACCGGGCTCCACTGACGCCCACCGGGACTCTGTTACCGACCGTGACGCGGTAGCTCGCGCGAGGGCATCCGCCCGGTGAGACTGGTGGAGTCACCTCACGGAACGCCTGGAAGGAGCATCATGCAAGGACACGTCTCACCCATGCTGGCGCTCGTCGAGGTCACCAGGTTCCGTGAGGACGACCAGGCGTACCACGAGTACGTGCAGATCCTCGTCGGACGGACCATCGCCGCCGCCGAACGGGCAGGCTGGCGCGTGACCCGGTTGGCCGCGCACGACCTCGGCACCGATGCGCTCCTCGCCTCGACCGACGGGGCCTCCGCCGTCGTCATCATGGGCGGAGCCGACATCGATCCCGCCCAGTACGGCGGCACCACCGGCTACCGCGCCGAGGGCCAGCACTTCCCCGAGGCCGACCGCGCCCAGCTGGCGGTCGCCCGTCGCGCCGCCGAGCGTGGCACGCCGCTGCTCGGGATCTGCCGCGGTCACCAGATCATCAACGTCGCCCTCGGCGGGACGCTCGTGCAGGACCTCGGTGAGCACAGCGCCCACCGCAACGAGGGCGTCCCGGTCGATGAGAGCATGACCCCGCACGAGGTCGAGCTCGACCCCTCGAGCGCCCTCGCGTTCCGACTCGGCGCCCGTCACCTCCAGGTGCAGAGCGCCCACCACCAGTCGGTCGGCGAGCTCGGCGAGGGTCTGCGTGCCGTCGCCTGGGCCTCCGACGGCACCGTCGAGGCGATCGAGCACCGCACCCTGCCGATCACGGGCGTGCAGTGGCACCCGGAGGACCCGGGCACCGTGGACGACCAGCTCGGGCTCCTGCTCGGCGGTCTCGCCCGCGAGGCCGAGCGCGCCGCAGCCTGAGTACCGGCGCGGTTCGCAATTCAGGACGATCTCGGAGTGTCGTCGGCCCGAGGCGGCAGGTGCCGCCGCCACGCCGCGGTGATCCTGAGTTGTGAACGGTGCTGTCGTAGCGTTGACGGGTGTTCGAAGACAGGTACGGTCAGGACGTCCTCGCGGGGGACTGGCGGAAGAAGAACCGCGTGGTGGCCCGTGAAGTCGAGGCGGTGACCGACCTCGTGGTCGAGGAACTCGGCGGCTTCTGCGGCGCGATCACGCGCGTCGAGGCGAAGACGGTCGAGCTCGAGGACTACCGCGGCAAGCGGCGCGTGTTCCCGATGGGGGCGGGGTTCCTCCTCGAGGGTGAGCCCGTCGTCCTCGTCGTGCCGAAGCGTGCACCGACCGGGCGGGCGCGCACCGCTTCCGGCTCCTTCGCGGTGGAGACGACCGCTCGGGTGGCTCGCGCGAGCCGGATCTTCGTCGAGGGTCGCCACGACGCGGAACTCGTCGAGCGGGTCTGGGGCGACGACCTCCGCGTGGAGGGCGTCGTCGTCGAATACCTCGCGGGCGTCGACCACCTCGACGCCGCGCTCGCCGAATTCCGGCCGGGCCCCGACCGTCGTGTCGGCGTCCTCGTCGACCATCTGGTCCCCGGCTCGAAGGAGCAGCGGATCGCCGACGCCGTCATGGCCGGACCGAACGGCCGGAACGTCCTCATCGTCGGGCACCCGTACGTCGACGTCTGGCAGGCCGTGAAGCCCGCCAGGGTCGGCCTGCGCGAGTGGCCGACCATACCTCGCTCCGTCGAGTGGAAGAAGGGCATCTGCCAGGCCTTCGGCTGGCCGCACGACTCGCAGGCCGACATCGCCCGTGCCTGGAAGCGCATCCTCGGTCAGGTCCGGACCTTCAACGACCTCGAGCCGGAGCTCCTCGGTCGCGTCGAGCAGCTCATCGACTTCGTCACCGTCGACTGACCCGTTCGTCGGTTGCGCCAGCGCGGTGCGCTGACGTCACCGCGGGGCACAGCCGCGAGCGCGCCCCTCTGGAGACCCGCGCTCACGCGCGCGGGCCGCGCCCGCGCCGATTCGGGCGGGTTCGCGTGAGCGCACCGCGTTGGCGGAAGGCCCCAGCGCGCAGAGACCCGCGCTCGCGTCAGCGCACCGCGCTGGCCGGTGAGTTCCGTGCGCAGAGACCCGCGCTCGCGTCAGCGCACCGCGCTGGCGACCTGACCCAGGGCGTCCTCGAGGACGGACACCGCGTCGCGGAGGAGCTCGTCGGACATGACCGCGCTCGGAAGGAGTCGCAGCACCGAGTCCCAGGAGCCGGCGTCGAGCACGAGCACACCCTGGGCGATCGCCGCGTCGATGACGGTCTGCAGTGCCGTGGGGTGCGGTTGCTTCGTGCCGGGGACGACGAACTCGACGCCGGCCATCGCACCGATGATCCGGATCTCGCCGACGATGTCGAAGCGCTCGGCCCAGTCACCCATGAGCGATCGCAGGGTCGCCTCCACCCGACGGGCCTCGCCCAACAGGTCCTCGCGCTCGATGACCTCGAACGTCGCGAGCGCGGCCGCCGTGGACACCGGGTTGCCGCCGAAGGTGCCGCCGATGCCACCGGGCTGGACGGCGTCCATGATCTCGGCGCGCCCGGTCACGGCCGACAGCGGGAAGCCGCCGGCGATGCCCTTGGCGCTCGTGATGAGATCGGGCACGACACCGTGGTGCTCGATCGAGTACCAGGCGCCGGTGCGTCCGATGCCGGCCTGGATCTCGTCGGCGACGAACACGATCCCGTTCTCGGTGCACCATTCGCTGATGCGCGCGAAGTAGCCGGGCGCGGGGATGACGATGCCGCCGTCGCCGAGGACCGGTTCGGCGAAGAACGCGGCGACCTCACTCGCACCGATGTGCCGTTCGATGTAGTCGATCGTCACTTCGGCAGCCGCCGGTCCGTCGAGCCCGTCGCGGAAGGGGTAGGAGAGCGGGACACTGTAGATCTCACCCGGGAACGGGCCGAACCCGAGGCGCTCGGGCGCCGGCCGGTAGGTCATCGCCATCGTCAGGTTCGTGCGTCCGTGGAAGGCGTGGTCGAGGGCCACGATCGCGCGGCGACCGGTGTACTTCTTCGCGATCTTCACCGCGTTCTCGACGGCCTCGGCACCGGAGTTCAGGAGGATCGAGCGCTTCTCGAAGTCGCCCGGCGTGATCTCGGACAGTTTCTCAGCGACGCGCAGATAGTTCTCGTACGGCGTCACGGTGAAGAGCGTGTGCGTGAGCTTCGTGGCCTGCTCGGCTGCTGCCGCGGCGACGTCGGGGTTGGCGTGTCCGATGGTCGTGACGCCGATGCCCGTTCCGAGGTCGATGATGTGGTTGCCGTCGACGTCCACGAGGATGCCGCCGGAGCCGTGGTCCATCCAGACCGGCGCGAGGTTGCCGGCACCGCGCGACACCGCCCGGCGGCGCCGTTCCGTGAGGGCGAGCGATCGGGGGCCGGGGATGGCGGTCACGAGCTGGCGTTCCTGGGGCACGGAGTAGTCGATGGTCATGCAAGCCATGGTAGGCGCGCGTCCTCCGAGGATGCCGGGGGTCGGCGGAGCGTCGCCGACGATTCCACGACATCTGGCGGTTGACTGGTGTTCACCAACCGTCCATGCGCGCTGCCTACCGTTGGCGGCGCTGAACAGCCGGACGACAGGGGATCGCGTATGGACGCCGACACCAGCACCGCCCTCCTCATCGAGCGGCAGCCCGCGCTGCTCGGTGGCGTGCGCGCACCGGCCGAACGCACCCTCCTCGACATCTTCCGTGACGTCGCCGAGTCGCATCCCGAGGCCTCGGCGATCGAGGACGCGGAGGGCGCGCTCAGCTACCGCGAGCTCGTCCTCAGTGCCGAGCGGGTCGCGGCCGGGCTGTTCGCCGCCGGGGTCCGCCGCGGTGACCGGGTCGGTGTCCGGATCGCCTCGGGCACCCGCGACCTCTACCTCGGGATCCTCGGGATCCTGTTCACCGGAGCGGCCTACGTCCCCGTCGACGCCGACGACCCGGAGGAGCGGGCACGACTCGTGTTCGGTGAGGCGGCCGTCGTCGGCGTGCTGGTCGACGGCGGTGTCTTCGAGCGCTCGCGCCGCGGAACGGAGGACCCGGCCGATGACGACGCCGACCCCGACCGGGTGCAACTCGCGACGGGCGCGGCACCCCACCCGGGCACCCGGGCGATCCCGGTCCTCGAACCAGCGCGACCGGGCGACGACTCCTGGATCATCTTCACCTCCGGCTCGACGGGCACGCCGAAGGGCGTCGCCGTCTCGCACCGCTCTGCAGCCGCGTTCGTCGACGCCGAGGCGCGGCTCTTCCTCCAGGCGGAACCGCTCGGCCCCGGTGATCGTGTGTTGGCCGGCCTGTCCGTCGCCTTCGACGCGTCGTGCGAGGAGATGTGGCTCGCCTGGGGACACGGCGCATGCCTGGTCCCGGCGCCGCGCTCGCTCGTCCGCAGCGGCATGGACCTCGGACCCTGGCTCACCGCGAAGGGCATCACCGTGGTGTCGACGGTGCCCACGCTGGCGGCGATGTGGCCCGCCGAATCCCTCGAGAACATCCGCATGCTCATCTTCGGCGGCGAGGCCTGCCCGCCGGAGCTCGCCGCGCGGCTGGCCGTGGACGGCCGAGAGGTCTGGAACACCTACGGACCGACCGAGGCCACCGTCGTCGCTTGCGCCGCGCTGCTGACCGGCGAGCAGCCCGTGCGGATCGGGCTGCCACTCGACGGGTGGGACCTCGCCGTGGTCGACGCCGAGGGCGTCCCGGTCGAGGAGGGCGGCGTCGGCGAACTCATCATCGGCGGCGTCGGACTCGCCCGGTACCTCGACCCAGCCAAGGACGCCGAACGGTATGCGCCCATGCCGAGCATCGGGTGGTCGCGGGCGTACCGGAGCGGCGACCTCGTCCGCTACGAGGCCGCAGGACTCGTGTTCCAGGGGCGCGCGGACGATCAGGTGAAGATCGGCGGTCGGCGCGTGGAACTCGGGGAGATCGAGGCCGCCCTGCAGGCGCTGCCGGGCGTCTCGGGTGCGGCAGCAGCCGTCCAGCGCACCGCCGCCGGGAACGCCGTCCTCGTCGGGTACCTCGCGGTGCCCGACCGCGACGGGTTCTCCCTCGAGCGGGCGCTCGACACCCTCCGTGAGCAGCTCCCGGCACCGCTCGTCCCGCTCCTCGCGGTCGTCGGCGAGCTGCCCACCCGCACCTCCGGCAAGGTCGACCGAGCCGCGCTGCCGTGGCCGCTCGACGCCGCCGACGGGGAGGACGCCTCGACCCTGTCGGGCACCGCCGCGTGGCTCGCCGAGCAGTGGACGGCCGTCCTCGGGGTCCGAGTCACGGCCGAGAGCGACAACTTCTTCAGCCTGGGCGGCGGGAGCCTGGCGGCAGCGCAGCTCGTCTCGCTCATCCGCACCCGCGATGCCGAGTTCACCGTCGCCGACATCTACGGCCACCCCCGACTCGGCGCGATGGCCGCCGAACTCGACGGTCGACGCCCCGAGCGTCGCAGTCGGGCTGCCGTCGCGGACCCCGTGCTCCCGACGCCGCTCGCGACCCAGTGGGCACAGACCCTCCTGGGTGTCCCGCTCCTCATCCTCGTCGGACTCCGTTGGCTCGTGTACCTGCTCGCCGGCAGTCGGGTCCTCGGCCTCGTCGCGGACGTCCCGTACCTCCCCATGGTCTCCTGGTGGTGGATCGCCCTCGGGTTCCTCGTGGTCATCACCCCGATCGGACGCATGGCGATCTCCGTCGTCGCGGCGAAGCTCCTCCTCGTCGGCGTCCGCCCGGGCGACTACCCGCGCGGTGGCTCGGTCCATGTGCGGCTCTGGCTCGCCGAACGCGTCGCCGACACGGTCGGCGCGGTGAGTCTCGCCGGTGCCCCGTGGATTTCGAGCTACGCCAGGGCGCTCGGCGCGAAGATCGGTGCCGACGTGGACCTCCACAGCGTGCCGCCCGTCACCGGGTTCCTCACCGTCGGGGCGCGCGCATCGATCGAGCCCGAGGTCGACCTCCGCGGCTATTGGGTCGACGGCGACACGCTCCGACTCGGCCACGTCCACATCGGCGCGGAGAGCACGGTCGGCGCTCGCAGCACCCTGCTCGCCGGCACCCGGATCGGCAAGCGTGCCGAGATCGCTCCGGGATCCTCCGTCTTCGGCCGGGTCCCCTCCGGACACCTGTGGTCGGGGTCGCCCGCCGTCCGCGTCGGCAAGGCGAAACCGGTCTGGCCGACCGAGCGACCCCCGCGTCGCCGACGCTGGCTGTTCGCGTACGGCGCGGGATCGGCGCTGCTGTCGGTGCTGCCGTTCCTCGCCTTCGTGCTGGCGGCGGCGGTCGTGGCGGCGGGCGCGTCCGGCGCGACCAGCCTGCTCGACTTCTCTTGGCGCGCGCTCCTCTGGGTGCCCGTCGCCACCCTCGTGTGGTTCGTGGTCCTGGCGATCAGCACGATCGGCCTGGTCCGGCTGCTCGGCCTCGGTCTCAGCGAGGGCTACTTCCCGGTGCGCAGTCGGGTCGGTTGGCAGGTGTGGGCCACGGAGCGGCTCCTGGACGCCGCGCGCACCCTCCTCTTCCCGCTCTACGCCAGCCTCTTCACGCCCGTCTGGCTCCGCCTGCTCGGGGCGAAGGTCGGGCGCAACGTGGAGGCCTCGACGGTGCTCCTCCTCCCGCGGATGACGACCGTCGGCGACGGCGCGTTCCTCGCGGACGACACGATGGTGGCCTCCTACGAGCTCGGCGGCGGGTGGATGCGGATCGCCGGTGCGTCCGTCGGCAAGCGCGCCTTCCTCGGCAACTCCGGCATGGCGGGCCCCGGCATGCACGTGCCGAAGAACGGCCTCGTCGCCGTGCTGTCGGCCGCACCGCGGAAAGCCAAGTCCGGCTCGTCCTGGCTCGGGAGCCCGCCGATGCGACTCCGGCGGCAGGTGTCCGACGCCGATCTCGACCGGACCTACGACCCGCCGCTCCGGCTCCGGATCGCCCGCGCGCTGTGGGAGCTCTGCCGCATCGTCCCCGTCATGGTGACGACCGGCATCGCGCTCCTGGTGCTCCTCGCGCTCGCCTGGTTCGCCGACACCTGGGGTCTCGGTGTCGCGATCGCCGTCAGCGGAGCCGTGCTCCTGGCGGCCGGCGCGGTCGCGGCGGGGATCACGACCGTCGCCAAGTGGGTGATCGTCGGACCGATCCGCACGGGGGAGCACCCGCTCTGGTCCTCGTTCATCTGGCGCAACGAGGTGTCCGACACCTTCGTCGAGATGGTCGCGGCGCCCTGGTTCGCGGCACCCGCCACCGGCACCCCCGCCCTCACCTGGTGGTTGCGCTCGCTCGGCGCCCGCATCGGTCGTGGGGTCTGGTGCGAGAGCTACTGGCTGCCGGAGGCCGACCTCGTCCGACTCGGCGACGGCGCGACGGTCAACCGGGGCTGCGTTGTGCAAACGCACCTGTTCCATGATCGAATCATGAGTATGGATCAGGTCGAACTCGCATCGGGCGCCACGCTCGGGCCGCACAGCGTCATCCTTCCCGGGGCGCGGATCGACGACGATGCGACGGTCGGACCGGCCTCGCTCGTCATGCGCGGCGAACGCGTCCCGGCCGGCACCCGGTGGAGCGGCAACCCGATCGGCCCGTGGCGCGAGGTGACGACGGCGGAGTACCGGGAGCCCCAGGTCGCGTCCTGATGGGGGAGGCTCTCGCCCGTCTGCGGAGCGCAGGCGACCCCTACACGCCCTCCAGCGGGAATCGTGGCTACCGCGTCGTCCGGTACGAGCTGGATCTCGACTACGACGTCGACCGCAACGCCCTGTCCGCCACGGCTCGGCTCACCGCCGTCGCGACGGAGGAGCTCACACGGTTCTCGCTCGACCTCGCCGCGCTGCGCGTCACCCGTGTCCAGGTCGACGGGGCCGAGGCGAAGCGGACGCACGGCTCGGGCAAGCTCACGCTGACGCCCCGGAACACCATCGCGGCCGGCGCCGAGTTCTCCGTGCTCGTCCGGTACTCGGGTGCGCCCCGTCCCGTGCGCAGCCCCTGGGGCGAGATCGGCTGGGAGGAACTCGAGGACGGCGTCATCGTGGCGTCCCAGCCGTGCGGTGCGTCCAGTTGGTTCCCCTGCAACGACCACCCCTCGGACAAGTCGTCCTATCGGATCAGTGTCACGGCGTCGTCGGCGTACACGGTCGTCGCCCCCGGGGAGCTGGTGTCGCGGGTCGCCCGCGCGAGCCGGACCACGTGGGTCTACGAGCAGCCCGAACCGATGGCCGCCTACCTCGCGACGGTGCAGATCGGCCGGTACCAGCGGCTCGCCGTCAGCGCTCGGGTCGCGACGAGCACGGTGCCCGTCGTCGCACACCTGCCACGCGACCTCACCGCGCGGTTCCGGCACGACTTCGCCGAGCAGGTCGACATGCTGGCATGCTTCGAGCGCGCCTTCGGGCCCTACCCCTTCGGCAGCTACGGCGTCGTCGTCACGGACGACGTGCTGGAGATCCCGCTCGAGGCGCAGGGGATGAGCGTGTTCGGCCGCAACCACGTCGACGGCGTCAGCGGTTCGGAGCGGTTGATCGCGCACGAGCTCGCCCACCAGTGGTTCGGGAACAGCCTGACGATCGCCACCTGGCGCGACATCTGGTTGCACGAGGGCTTCGCCTGCTACGCCGAGTGGCTGTGGTCGGAGGAGTCCGGGGCCGAGAGCGCCGACGCCTGTGCCCGGGCGCACTACGCGGCGCTCCGACGTGCACCGCAGGACCTCGTCGTCGGCGATCCGGGACCCGAGGACATGTTCGACGACCGGGTCTACAAGCGGGGCGCGATCGCCCTGCACGCCGTACGCCGGCTGCTCGGCGACGAGGCCTTCTTCGACCTCCTGCGTGACTGGGTGGCGTCCTTCCGGCACTCGAGCGTGTCGACGGACGACTTCGTCCGGACGGCCGATCGACATGCGCCGGCTCCGGTCGAGCCGCTCCTCGACGCGTGGCTGTTCCAGGAGGCGCTCCCGCCGTTCCCCGTCGGCTGAACCGGGTCAGGGGAGCATGAGGGCCGTCGCGACGACGAATCCCGGCGCACGCTCCGGGTGGTCGATGACGAAGTGGTGGCCGGCGGTCTCGGTGACGCGCGGTCCGGCATCCGGCCCGAGGTCGATCGTCGCGGGATCGGTCGTGAGGCCCGTACCGAGAGCCTTCGTCACGGCCTCCTTCGCCGTCCAGCGCTCGGCGAGCGCCCGCAGGCGTCGTCGGTCCGGCAGCCGCTGCCACTGCTCCCGTTCCGCGGGGGTGAGGGCGACGTCCTCGACCCCGGTGAACCGGGCCGCGTCGATCCGTTCGACGTCGACACCGACGGGGTGCTCGGTCGACACCGCCACCGCTGAGGCGTCGGTGGTGTGGGAGACGCTCACGTGGACGGTCCGGCCTTCCGCGCGCACCCGTGGTCGTCCGTGCGCGAGACCGCAGTCCGGGCAGACCGCCGTGACCTCGATCCGCTCGGAGTCGGTACCGATCGTCTCCGCGACGGTGCGCAGGAGCAGTGCACGACCGAACAGGAACCGCCGGGCCGAGGTCGCGGAGGAGGTGTCCAGGCGGTCTCGGGCGGGCGCGTCCAGCAGGGCGGCCGTGCCGGCGAGGTCGAGCTCGACGGCGCTGGCCCAGCGCAGGAGGCGGACCGTCGGCAGCGGCAGGGGATCGGCTCGGTGCATGGCCCCCGCGTCCCGGAGTCGGAGCGATGCGAAGCAGGACCTCGCGAGATGGTGATGGTGCCCTCGACTGGATTCGAACCAGCGACTTCTTCCTCCGGAGGGAAGCGCTCTTCCGCTGAGCTACGAAGGCGGAACACCTCCAAGCTACCAGAGTCGGGACCCACGCCGGTACCGGAGGCGTGCGGGCTCGGTGTCGCCCATCGCGTGGAACAATGAGGACATGCAGCGCACCCTGACCGCGTCGCTCGATCTGCGGGTGCATGATCGAGCCGACCTCATCTTCTCCATCGCTGCAGCCGGCGGCACCCCGCTGGCGAGCGAGCGACTGCAGGTGCACTCCTCGGACGGCCCGTGCGCCGTGACCGAGATCGCGGGTCCGGACGACACACGACTCCACCGGGTCATCGCCGAGCCCGGCCGATTGCAGGTCGACTACGAGGCGGTGGTCGTCGGGCAGGCCGTGCCGCGTCCCGTGGACGCCTTGGAGACGGTGACGTACCTCCGTCCCAGCCGGTACTGCGAGTCGGACGCGCTGTTCTCGCTCGCGCGTTCCGAGCTCGGTTACCTGCTCGAGCACCGTCGTCTGCACGAGGACGGCACGGTCTCCGGCGGTCTGCAGGTGCTGCCATGGGTGGCGGCCTGGGTCGGACGACACCTCTCCTACGTCTCCGGCTCCACGACCGTGTCGGACAGTGCGGTGTCGACCCTGGCCGCGGGGCGTGGCGTGTGCCGGGACTTCGCACACCTGACCATTGCGATGCTGCGGGCGCTCGACATCCCGGCCCGGTACGCCGCGGTCTACGCCCCGGGTCTCGTGCCCATGGACTTCCACGCGGTCGCCGAGGGCTTCGTCGACGGCGCCTGGCATGTGGTCGACGCGACGGGTCTGGCACCGCGCCAGTCCCTCGTCCGCATCGCCACCGGACGCGACGCGGCGGACGTGGCCTGGTTGAGCAACCACCACGGCAACGTGACCGTCGAAGACATGCGGATCGACGCCCTGATCGACGTCCTGCCCGCCGACGACCCGGCGCAGGCGGTCGTGCTCGCCTGACGGTCACCCCGAGGACCACCGTGTCGCTGCTGCGACGCGCCCGGGTAGAATCGCTCCTCGTGACTCCTGAAGACCTCGCCTCCGCCCTGCACGCCATCGTCGTTCCGATCGTCGAACGACGACGCGAGGCGGCGGGTATCACCGACGAGGTCGCGGTGTCGGTCGACGACGTGGTGCTGGAGCGGCCGAAGAACCGCGATCACGGCGACTGGGCCTGCAACATCGCGATGAAGCTCGCGAAGCGGGTGGGCGCGAACCCGCGCGAACTCGCGCAGGAGTTCGCCGACGCGCTCGTGCAGGTCGACGGTGTCGCCTCGGTCGAGGTCGCGGGTCCTGGGTTCATCAACGTGCGCCTCGACGCCGCTGCCGCGGGTGCGCTCGCGAAGGTGATCGTCGACGCCGGCGACGCGTTCGGCCGCAACGACAGCCTCGCCGGTCAGACCATCAACATCGAGTTCGTCTCGGCCAACCCGACCGGCCCGCTCCACATCGGCCACACGCGCTGGGCCGCGCTCGGCGACTCCCTGGCCCGCGTCCTGAGCGCGTCCGGCGCGACGCTCGTCAGCGAGTACTACATCAACGACGCCGGCAACCAGATGGACACGTTCGCGGACTCGATCCTCGCCGCGGCCAAGGGGGAGCCGACGCCGGAGGGCGGCTATCCCGGGGCGTACATCGGCGACCTCGCGAAGACCGTGCTGACCGAGATCCCCGACCTCCTCGAGCGTCCGGACGCCCGCGAGGTCGCGCGGGAACGCGCCTACGCCCTGCAGCTCGGTGAGATCCGCGCGTCCCTCGAGCGCTTCAACGTCCACTTCGACGTCTGGTTCAGCGAGCGCACGCTGCACGCGACGGGCGATGACGGCACGAGCCTCATCGACCAGGCCGTGGACCGGTTGCGCGAGCAGGGGCACGTGTTCGACGAGGAGGGCGCCGTCTGGGTGCGCACGACGGACTTCGGCGACGACAAGAACCGAGTCATCCGTCGCTCCAACGGCGTCTACACCTACTTCGCCGCCGACGCCGCGTACTACCTGAACAAGGGCGACCGCGGCTTCCAGCACAAGATCTACCTGCTCGGTGCCGACCACCACGGCTACGTCCACCGGCTGAAGGCGCTCGCGGGCGCGGCCGGAGACGACCCGGACCGCGACATCGAGGTGCTCATCGGGCAGCTCGTGAGCGTGAACGGCGCCCGGCTCTCCAAGCGGGCCGGCAACATCATCGAGCTGGACGACCTGCAGGCCTGGATCGGGACGGACGCCCTGCGGTACTCGCTCGGTCGCTACCCGGCCGATTCGCCGTTGGCCCTCGACCCGGAGCAGCTCCGCAGCCGGACGAACGACAACCCCGTGTTCTACGTCCAGTACGCGCACGCCCGCACGAACTCGGTGGCGCGCAACGCCGCTTCGGCCGGGGTCGATCGCAGCGCCTTCGCACCGGAGCTGCTCGTCCACGAGACGGAGTCGGCGCTCCTCGGCGTCCTCCAGGAGTTCCCGCGGATCGTCGCGCAGGCCGCACAGCTGCGCGAGCCGCACCGCGTCGCCCGGCACCTGGAGGAGACCGCGAGTCTGTACCACAAGTGGTACGACAGCTGCCGGGTCGTCCCGATGGGGGAGGAGCCGGTCACCGACCTGCACCGCACGCGCCTCTGGCTGAACGACGCGACCGGCACCGTCATCCGGAACGGGCTGGCGCTCCTCGGCGTCTCCGCCCCGGAGCGCATGTAGCGTCCCCGCAGCACGAGATCCGCGCGAGCGCAGGACGGTTCCTCGGGAACGGTCCTGCGCTCGCTCCGATCTCCGGTGTGCGCCGTCCGAGCGGCGAGTCCTTCGGTAGCGTGACAGGATGCGCAGCCTCACGTCCCGCCCGTCCCTCGTCGTCGTCGTGATCGCGGCGGCCGTGTCGCTCTCGGGCTGTGTCGGCCAGGGCTCGGGCGTTCCCGGCACCGCGGCGCCGAGCGCGACCTCCGCGTCGGCCGTGGACCTCCGCGCGTTCGCACCGTTCGGAACGGAAGGGTCCGGCGTCTCGATCCGCCTGCAGTTCCCCGACGGCCTGCGCGCCGGCAGTGTGGGCACCATGGACTACCTCCAGAACATCGTCTCGCCTCCGGTGCAGTGCGCGCCGTTCGAGATCGAGCTCGAGGAGGTGGGCACGAGCACGCTGCAGATCGACGGGGCACTCTCCGTCGTCGTCCGGGGCGAGGGCGGGAAGACGGTCGCGCCGGCGTTCGTCATCCCCGGTGACCCGGTTCGTGCGGCGTTCATCTCACCGGACGTCCTGACGAGGAGTTCCCTGGAGGACTCCAACCTCACCGAGCTGGAAGGGTTCACACTGGCGACCTTGTATCCCACCTCGGCTGCCGACTGGGAGCGATTCAGTGGCAGGGTGCTCGACATGCCGGAGGTCGAGCTCGACCAGGTCTGCTGACGCCGCCCGGAGACGACGGTTCGCTACCCTCGGAACATGAGTGAGCAGCAACCGTCGGGCAAGCGCAGGCGTCCCTGGCTTCCGATCGTCATCGTCGTCGGGGTGCTCGTCGTCCTCGTCGGCGCGTTCCTGATCGCCGACACGATCGTGCGCGGCGTCGCCGAGGAGCGCGTCGCGACGCAGATCGAGCAGAGCCTGCCCGACAACGTCGACGCGGACGTCTCCGTGTCGATCGGCGGTGCCTCGGTCATCGCCCAGTACCTCACCGGAACGTTCGAGCACGTCGACCTGCGTGCTCCGGACGCGAGCGTCGACGGCATCCCGCTGGATCTCCGGGTCAGCGCGGACCGGGTCCCCCTCGACCCGGAGCAGACCATCGGTCGGGTGGTGGCGACCATCAGGATCGATGCCGCCGGAGCGGCGGACCTCGCCAAGACGGCCGGGCTCCCTGGCACGCTCACGCTCGGCGCCGACGAGATCGGGTACGCGGGTGAGGCGACCGTCCTGGGGTTCACCATCCCGTACGACTTCTCCGTGGCGCCGACCACCACGGCCGACCGGGTGAACCTCATGCCGACGTCCGTGAACGTCGACACCGGGCTCCTCGGCGTCATCGACCTGCGGGCGCTCGTGACCGGCTTCCTGCAGGGCGACCCGCCGAGCATCTGCGTCGCCCAGTACCTGCCCGAGGGGGTCGACCTCGATGGACTCGCGGTGACGCCGGAGGCGGCGACCGCCACCCTGACGTCGACGACGCTCCGGCTCGACGAGGCGTCGCTGCAGACGCTCGGCAGCTGCGACTGAGCCTCACCCCGCCACCCGGCGGGGGAGGGGAGCGAGCCGCTCGACGTCACGATGCTGCACGGTCACGCGCGTCTCGCTAGACTTTCCACACACCCACTGCTCCGACCGGGCGGTGAGGTGTGCCGTCGGGCCCTCGGGCCCGTGTTCCACCACAGTCGTTCCAACCGAGCGGCGATGGGTGCGGACGACCGGGATCACCAACCACCGGGTCGTGCGCATCCACCTTCATCGGTGCTCTGCAAATCGGTGCTTCAGGGGCCAAACCGGGTCCGCTCGCCCAACGAGAACCTCCTTTTCCGCTCAACAGGACTCAGGACACCCCCGTGGCCAGAAACCCCCTCGCCCCCGACTGGCTCGCCGAGCCCGTCGATCCGAACGCGCTCGATCCGGCCGTGTGGCCGGCCTCGGCCGCCCGCGACACCGACGGCCTCCTGCAGCTCGGCGGCGTCGACGTCCGCACGCTCCAGGAGCGCTTCGGCACGCCCCTCTACGTCGTCGACGAGGACGACGCCCGGGCCCGCGCCCGCACGCTGAGAGAGGCGTTCGAGCGTGAAGCGGCGGCCCGCGGCACGAGTGTCGCCGTCTACTACGCGGGGAAGGCGTTCCTCTCGGCCGAGGTCGCGCGCTGGATGACGGCGGAGGGCCTCCGCATCGACATCTGCAGCGGTGGAGAACTCGCCGTCGCACTCGCCGCCGGAACCGACCCGGCCCAGCTGGGCTTCCACGGCAACAACAAGTCGGTCGCGGAGATCGAGCGAGCCGTGGGTGTCGGGATCGGCGCGATCGTGCTCGACAGCCTCACCGAGATCGACCGCGTCGCCGCGGCGGCCGAGCGCGCCGGCCGGGTCCAGTCGGTGCGCCTGCGCGTGAACAGCGGCGTCCACGCCCACACGCACGAGTACCTCGCGACCGCCCACGAGGACCAGAAGTTCGGCCTGCCGCTCGAGGACGCCGCCGACGCCGTCGCGCGCATCCGGTCCCACGCCTCGCTCGACTTCCTCGGACTCCACTGCCACATCGGCTCGCAGATCTTCGGGTCCGACGGGTTCGCCGAATCCGCCGCCCGCCTGCTCGCCGTGCACGCGCGCCTGCTCGAGGGCGGCCCCGTGCCCGAGCTCAACCTCGGTGGTGGCTTCGGCATCGCCTATACCAGCGCCGACGACCCGACGTCGATCGAGCAGCTCGCGGCGGACATCCTCGCCGGTGTCCAGGCTGCGGCAGACCTCCACGGCGTCCGGATCCCGAAGCTCGCCTTCGAACCGGGACGCGCGATCATCGGCGGCGCCGGCATCACGCTCTACGAGGTCGGCACGATCAAGGACGTCGTGGTCGCCTGGAACGACGAGGGCGAGACCGCCGTCCGCCGCTACGTCAGCGTCGACGGCGGGATGAGCGACAACGCCCGGCCGTCGCTGTACGGCGCGGACTACACGGTCCGGATCGCCGATCGCGTGAGTGAGGCGCCTGCTGCGCTCGTCCGGGTCGCCGGCAAGCACTGCGAGTCGGGCGACATCGTCGTGAACGCCGACTACCTGCCCGCCGACGTCCGCGACGGCGACCTCCTGGCCGTCCCCGCGACCGGGGCCTACTGCTGGTCCCTCGCGAGCAACTACAACTACCTCGGTCGCCCGGCCGTCGTCGCCGTGTCGGGTGGCGCGGCCCGCGTCATCGTGCGGGGCGAGACCGAGCACGACCTCCTCAGCCGCGATGCGGGATTGGACACGGAATGATCGAATACCGCGGACTGAAGGTCGCCCTGCTGGGCGCCGGATCGGTGGGCTCGCAGGTGGCGCGTCTGCTGCTCGAGCACGCCGACGAACTGGCGTCCCGCGCCGGAGCGAGCCTCGAGCTCATCGGCATCGCCGTGCGCGACGTCGACGCACCTCGCGACGTCGACCTGCCGAAGGAGCTGTACACGACCGATGCCGAGCAGCTCATCCTGAGCGCCGACATCGTGATCGAGCTCATCGGCGGCATCGAGCCGGCGCGCAGCCACATCCTGCAGGCCATCAACGCCGGTGCCGACATCGTCACCGCCAACAAGGCACTGCTCGCGACGCACGGCCCGGAACTGTTCGACGCCGCTGAGCAGGTCGGTGCCCAGCTGTACTACGAGGCGGCCGTCGCCGCGGCGATCCCGATCATCCGACCCCTGCGGGAGAGCCTCGCGGGCGACCGCATCAACCGGGTGCTCGGCATCGTCAACGGCAGCACGAACTACATGCTCGACCGGATGGACCGCTTCGGCGACACGATGGAGGACGCGGCAGCCGTCGCGAGCGAGCTCGGGTACCTCGAGGCCGACCCGACCCTCGACGTCGAGGGCTACGACGCCGCGCAGAAGGCGACCATCCTGGCGAGTCTCGCCTTCCACACCACCGTCCCCGTCGAGGCCGTCCACCGTGAGGGCATCACCGGCATCACGAAGGCGCAGGTCGACCTCGCCCGCAGCGAGGGATACGTCATCAAGCTGCTCGCGATCGCGGAGCGGATCGTCGATGAGACGACCGGCGAGGAAGGCCTGTCCGCCCGTGTCTACCCGGCCCTGATCGGTCGCGAGCACCCACTGGCCGCCGTGCACGGCGGCAACAACGCCGTCTTCGTGGAGGCCGAGAACGCCGGGAGCCTGATGTTCTACGGCGCCGGCGCCGGGGGTAAGGAGACCGCCTCCGCGGTGCTCGGCGACCTCGTCTCCGCGGCCCGTCGTCACGTCGCCGGCGGCCCCGGTGTCGGCGAGTCCACGCACGCCGACCTGCCGGTCCTCGAGATCGGCCGCGTCACGACGCGATACCAGGTCACCCTCGAGGTGGCCGACGAACCCGGCGTGCTCGCCGCGGTCGCGGGGATCCTCAGCGACGGCGGCGTCTCGGTCGAGACCTTCCAGCAGTCCGTGGCCTCCTCGGACGGGACGCTGTCGACCGCTACCCTGGTCATCGGCACCCACCGGGCGCTCGAATCGGCCCTCGCGGCCACGGTCGAGCAGCTCGCCTCGAACGCCCACGTCGAGCGGGTCGTGTCCGTGCTCCGGGTCGAAGGAGCCGAGTAGGTGCCGAACCGCACGACCACCGACCGCGTCGCTCGCCGACCTCTCACCAGATTGCAGGCATCCCTATGAGTCACACCGAACCGCTTGCGATCGGACGCACCGTCACCGTGAAGGTGCCGGCGACCACCGCGAACCTCGGCCCCGGCTTCGACACGCTCGGTCTGGCGCTCGCCCTGTACGACGAGCTGACCGTCACGGTCCGCGAGGAGCCTGGCGTGTTCGTGGAGGTCATCGGCGTCGGCGCCGGCGAGGTGCCGACCGACGCCTCGAACCTCGTGATCACCGCGATCGCGCACGCTCTGCGCGCCTACGGCCACGACCTCCCCGGTCTCGACGTCGTCGCGCGGAACGTCATCCCGCACGGCCGCGGCCTCGGCTCCTCGGGCGCCGCGATCGTCTCCGGCATCATGGCGGCGAAGGGGCTCCTCGAGGGTCGGGTCGAGCTCGGTCCGGACGACCTCCTCCGGCTCGCGACGGAGATGGAGGGTCACCCCGACAACGTCGCTCCGGCGCTGTTCGGTGGCCTGACGATCGCGTGGACGACGGACGACGGCCCACAGCACAAGAAGCTCATCGTGCACCGCGGGGTCTCGCCGCTCGTGCTCGTCCCCGAGCACACGATGTCCACGGAACTCGCCCGCAGTCTGCAGCCCGCCAACGTGCCACACGCCGACGCGGCGTTCAACGTCTCGCGTTCGGCCCTCCTCGTCGCCGCGCTCACGCAGAGCCCCGAGCTCCTGCTCGCGGCCACCGAGGACCGGCTCCACCAGAGCTACCGCGCCGCAGCGATGCCCGAGACGAACACCCTCATCACGCTGCTGCGCGAGCACGGCTTCGCCGCCGTCGTGTCCGGCGCCGGTCCGTCGATCCTCGTCCTCGCGGACGATCCCGGACGACGCCTCGAAGCCACCGCGCTGGTCGCCGAGCACGCCACCACCCCGTGGCAGTCGCTCATGCTCGCGGTCGACTTCAAGGGTGCTACAGTGGGAGGGCACCCGGCCCACCCCGCCTCTTCGGCGTAACCGGCTTCCGGGGCAATTCCGCACAATCATCGCTTTCGCACCAATTGATCGCGTCTGTTCGGGTCCCACCGTGTTTCCATCCTGCTGAGCAGCGCTCCGCCGGGTCGTCGCACCGGGCTATCCGCACAGGCTCTGCGTCGTGTGAACATCACCCACCCGCCGCACAGGATTCCGGTGCGATCGCCGCCTGCGCGAGACAGCTCTGTCTCGACGCAAGGGAAGGAAGACACACGTGACAGACGTCAACGAAGGCGCCTCGGGCGTCTCGCTGGATGCCGACCCGAAGACGCTCAAGGTCGCCGACCTGCAGCGTCTCGCCGCCGCTCTCGGAGTGGCCGGAGCCTCGAAGCTCCGCAAGGGCGAGCTGGTCGAAGCCATCCAGACCATCCAGAACAGCACCGACACCGACGCCGCGGCCACCGAGACCGCCGACGTCATCGAGTCGGTCTCCGCGCTCGAAGTCGCGCCTGAGGCACCGGTGCAGTCCAAGCTGCCCGAGCTCGACCTCGCGCTCGACCAGGCCTTCGGTGCCGAGAAGGCGGCCCCGCCGGCGCGACGCAAGTCCCGCCGGGCCACGACGGCCACCGTCGCCCCGAACGCGACCCCGATCGTCGGCGCCCCCGTCGTCGAGGCACCGGCTGCGCCGGCTGCCGCACCCGCCCCGGTCGAGGCCGAGGCACCGTCCGCTCCGGCCGACGCGGCTCCCGCCGAGCAGTCCGACGACGCCGCCGCGACCGCTGCGGCGCAGAGCGACGACGAGACGACCCCCGAGCAGACGCCCAGGCGTTCGCGCGGCAACCGCCGTGGTCGCGGACGCGATCGCGACCGCAACGCCGACGACGCCGAGCAGAACACGGCTGAGCAGGGCACCGGCGAGCAGGCCGGCGGCGAGCAGCGCCGCGCCGCACAGAACACCTCCGAGCAGGACTCGAACGACGACGCCGCGAACACGGACGCCGACGACACCCAGGACGGCGAGCAGCAGGACGGCCAGTCGTCCGGCGGACGTCGCGGTCGCGGCCGTGGGCGCAACCAGAACAACGGTGGCCAGAACAACGGCAACCAGAACGCCGATGCCGGCCAGAAGGCCGACGCCAAGCAGGAGCAGCAGGGGCAGAACCGTGGCAACCAGGGCGGTCAGGGCAACCAGGGCGCACCGGGCGACGAGTCCGAGGGTCGTGGCGGCCGCAGCCGCTACCGCGACCGCAAGCGTCGCGGATCCGTGCAGAACGACGACGTCGAGCCCGAGATCGCCGAGGACGACGTCCTCATCCCGGTCGCCGGCATCCTCGACGTCCTCGACAACTACGCCTTCGTGCGCACCTCCGGCTACCTCCCGGGCACCAACGACGTCTACGTCTCCCTCGGCCAGGTGAAGAAGTACCACCTGCGCAAGGGCGACGCCGTCGTCGGGGCCATCCGTCAGCCGCGCGACAACGACAGCAGCAGCCGCCAGAAGTACAACGCGATCGTCAAGGTCGACTCCGTCAACGGCCTGTCCGTCGACGAGGCCGGCGCCCGCGTCGAGTTCGGCAAGCTGACCCCGCTGTACCCGCAGGAGCGCCTCCGTCTCGAGACGGAGCAGACCAAGCTCACGCAGCGCATCATCGACCTCGTCGCACCGATCGGCAAGGGCCAGCGCGGCCTGATCGTCGCCCCGCCGAAGGCCGGGAAGACCATCGTCCTGCAGCAGATCGCCAACGCGATCTCGATCAACAACCCTGAGGTCCACCTCATGGTCGTGCTCGTCGACGAGCGTCCCGAAGAGGTCACCGACATGCAGCGCACGGTGAAGGGTGAGGTCATCGCCTCCACCTTCGACCGGCCGGCCGAGGACCACACGACGGTCGCCGAACTCGCGATCGAGCGCGCCAAGCGTCTCGTCGAGCTCGGCCACGACGTCGTCGTGCTGCTCGACTCGATCACGCGTCTCGGTCGTGCCTACAACCTGGCCGCACCCGCCTCGGGTCGGATCCTCTCCGGTGGTGTCGACGCCGCGGCGCTGTACCCGCCGAAGCGCTTCTTCGGTGCCGCTCGCAACATCGAGAACGGTGGATCCCTCACGATCCTCGCGACCGCGCTCGTCGAGACCGGTTCCAAGATGGACGAGGTCATCTTCGAGGAGTTCAAGGGCACCGGCAACTCGGAGCTCCGGCTCTCGCGCCAGCTCGCCGACAAGCGGATCTTCCCGGCCGTGGACGTCAACGCGTCCTCGACCCGCCGCGAGGAGATGCTGCTCGCCCCCGACGAGGTCAAGGTCACCTGGAAGCTGCGTCGTGCCCTCGCCGGCCTCGACCAGCAGCAGGCCCTCGAGGTCGTCCTCGGCAAGCTGAAGGAAACCACGTCCAACGTGGAGTTCCTCGTCCAGATGCAGAAGTCGATGCCCGCACCGACCTCGCACAGCCACGGACACGAGAACAACCACCGCTAGCGGTCCCGACCGACCCCATCCGTACCCGCGCCACACCGGCACCGGGAACGGGTGGGGTCGGTCCCGTTTCGCCCCCGGTGCCGCATGATGGTGATGAAGGAAGAGAACGATGTTCGAATCAGTTGAGACGCTCGTCGCCGAGCACAAGGATCTCCAGGACCAGCTCGCCGACCCGGCGGTCCACGCCGACCCCGCACGGTCGAAGAAGATCAACCGCCGCTACGCCGAGCTGTCGAAGATCATCGCGGCCTACCACACCTGGCAGGCGACGCAGGAGGACCTCGACGCCGCTCGCGAACTCGCCAAGGAGGACGAGGCGTTCGCCGAGGAGGTGCCGGTGCTCGAAGAACTGCTGGTGACCAACCAGGAGAAGCTCCGCCGTCTGCTCATCCCGCGCGACCCCGACGACGGCCGCGACGTCATCATGGAGATCAAGGGTGGCGAGGGCGGCGCGGAGAGCGCCCTCTTCGCCGCCGACCTGCTCCGGATGTACCTGCACTACGCGGAGTCCAAGGGGTGGAAGACCGAGCTCCTCGAACGCACCGAGAGCGACCTCGGCGGTTACAAGGACGTCCAGGTGGCGATCAAGTCGAATGCGACCGACCCGTCGCAGGGGGTCTGGGCGCACCTCAAGTACGAGGGCGGCGTGCACCGCGTGCAGCGTGTGCCTGCCACCGAGTCCCAGGGCCGCATCCACACCTCCACCACGGGTGTCCTCGTCTTCCCCGAGGTCGATGAGCCGGAGGAGGTCGAGATCAGCCAGAACGACCTGAAGATCGACGTCTACCGGTCGAGCGGCCCCGGCGGTCAGTCGGTCAACACCACGGACTCCGCGGTGCGCATCACCCACCTGCCGACCGGCATCGTGGTGTCGATGCAGAACGAGAAGAGCCAGCTGCAGAACCGTGAGGCCGGTATGCGCGTCCTCCGCGCACGGATCCTCGCGCGTCAGCAGGAGGAGCAGGCGGCGCTCGACAGCGCGGCGCGCAAGACGCAGATCCGCACGATGGACCGCTCCGAGCGCATCCGCACCTACAACTTCCCCGAGAACCGCATCGCCGACCACCGGACCGGGTACAAGGCCTACAACCTCGACGGCGTCATGAACGGCGCGCTCGGTCCGATCATCGAATCGGCGATCACCGCCGACGAGGAAGCGCGCCTGGCCGACATCGGCGACCAGCACTAGGACTCGAGAGCGCAGTCGGGGTCGTCATCCCTCTCGGATGACGACCACGACTGCGCTTTCGTCGTTCAGCCGATGCGCAGTCGCTTCGTCGCGACCTTGTCGGCGAAGAACCGATCGTGGCTGACCACGACGATGGCGCCGGGGAAGTGCACGAGTGCGCGCTCCATCACCTGCGTGCTCGCGAGGTCCAGGTGGTTCGTCGGCTCGTCGAGGAGGAGCACCGAAGCTCCGGAGAGCAGGCACTGGGCCATGGCGACGCGGGCGCGCTGCCCACCCGAGAGCATGCCGATCTTCTGCTTGAGGTCGGCGTCCGAGAACTGGAACATGCCGAGGAAGCGGTTCACCGACTTCTTCGTCGCCGCGAAGGCGAGGCTGTCGGGCATGGCGCCGACGGCGTGCGCGACCGTGTCGGTGAGGTCCAGCTCGTCGACCATCTGGTTGTAGGACGCGTATCGGACCCCGCCGGTCCACGTGACGTGACCGGCGTCGGGGCGTTCGTCGCCCTCGAGGATCCGGAGGAATGTGGACTTGCCCGCACCGTTCGGTCCGTGGACGACGATGCGTTCGCGGCGGCCGATCTCGAGGTCGAGCCCGTCGAACAGCGTGTGGTCTCCGTAGGCCTTCGTGAGCCCCTGGATCCGGCAGAGCGTGTCCTTGATGTGCAGGCCGCCGTAGATGTCGGTGATGATGTCGTCCACCGGACGCGGCGGCCTGGCCTTCTTGATCTTCGCCAGCTGCGAGGAGAGGTCCTTCTTCCCGGCGGCCTTGGCCGCCTCGCGACGGTCCGAGATGCCCTCGGCCTCGAAGGCGAGCAGTTCGGACTCGTGGACGAACTGCGCCTCGAGGCTCTTGAGCCGGAACTGCTTCTGGACGACGTACTCGTCGAAGCTGCCGGGGTACTCGTGGAGGTGGAAGTTCTCGACCTCGACGATGCGGGTGACCACGGCGTCGAGGAAGGTCCGGTCGTGCGAGACGACGATGGCCGAGCCGCGGAACGAGCCGAACCAGGATTCGAGCCACTCGACCCCCGCGACGTCGAGGAAGTTCGTCGGCTCGTCGAGGAGCAGGACGTCCGGGCGCTCGAGGAGGATCTTCGCGAGCGCCGCGCGGTTGCGCCAACCCCCGGAGAGCGAGTCGATGGGGAGCACGCGGCGCGCGGCGTCGAAGCCGAGCGTGGTGAGGGCGGCGTCGATGTGGCGCTGGTAGTCCCAGCCGTCCTGGCGCTCCATCTCCTCGAAGAGCTCGGCCTGCCGTTCGATGAGCTTCGTCATCCCGTCGAGGTCGTTCGGGTCGGCGGCGATCGCGGCGTCGATGGATGCGAGTTCCGCCTCGATGGCGTGGATGTGACCGAAGAGTCCTTCGAGGACCTCGGTGATGGTGGCGCTACCGTCGAGCTCCGAGAACTGCGAGAAGTACCCGATCCGCGTCCCGTCCTCGATGGTCACCGTGCCCGAGCCCGGCTGGAGCTGGTCGAGCGCGAGCTTCAGGAGGGTGGACTTGCCTGAACCGTTCCTGCCGATGAGCCCGACCCGATCGCCTGGCTCGAGCCGGAAGAAGACGTCGCGGAGCACCGGGCGTTCCTCGAACCGGACGGTGACGTCGTGCAGGCGGATGAGACTCATGGGGACCTCTCGAGGAGCGGGATGCGGGTGGGATGCGGGAGTTCGTCGTCCGGGGGGAGGCGCGGGCGACGGATCGCCTCACCGCTCGCGGATCAGATGTGGTACTCGGGATCGAGCAACGCGAGGCCGTGGGCGCCGCTCCCGCGCGGGCGCTCGACCGCGGGGACGCCGAGCAGCAGACTGCGGGGTGGGCAGGCCTTGGTGACGACGGCGTTCGCGCCGACGATGGTGCCCGCACCGATCCGGATGGGCCCGAGGATCTTCGCCCCGGCACCGACGGCGACGCCGTCACCGATGGTCGGGTGGCGCTTGCCGACGCCGCGGCTCTTCCCGCCGAGGGTCACGCCGTGGAAGATCATGACGTCGTCGCCCACCTCGGCCGTCTCACCGATGACGACGCCCATACCGTGGTCGATGAAGAACCGCCTGCCGATCCGGGCGCCCGGGTGGATCTCGATCCCGGTGAGGAACCGGGTGAACTGCGAGCCGAACCGGGCGAGGGTGCGGAAGCCGCGCCGCCACAGGCGATGGTGCAGCCGGTACGCCCAGACGGCGTGCAGGCCGGAGTAGCTGAGCGCGATCTCGATGGTGCCGCGGGCCGCCGGATCGTGTGCGCGTGCGGCACCGATGTCCTCGCGGACCCGCGACAGCATTCCCATGCGTCGAGCCTAGTCGCGCAGGTCGTCGTACATCGTCGTCGACAGGTAGCGCTCGCCCGCGTCGGGGATGATGACGACGATCGTCTTGCCGGCCATCTCCGGACGGCGTCCGACCTCGAGGGCGGCCCAGACGGCGGCGCCGGAGGACATGCCGCCGATGATGCCGTCGTCGGTCGCGAGGCGTCGTGCGGTCGCGTAGGCCGTGTCGGTCTCGACCGGGATGATCTCGCTGAACAAGGAGGTGTCGAGGATGTCGGGCACGAAGTTCGGGCCGATGCCCTGGATCTTGTGTCCACCGGCACGACCCTCGCTGAGCAGCGGGGAGTCCGCGGGCTCGACCGCGATGATCTGCACGTCGGGGTTGTGCTCACGGAGCCAGCCGCCGACGCCGGTGATGGTCCCGCCCGTCCCGATGCCCGCGACGAACGCGTCGACCGTGCCGGCGGTGTCCTCCCAGATCTCGGGCGCGGTCGTCCGTCGGTGGATGGCGGGGTTCGCCTCGTTCTCGAACTGCCTGACCCAGACGGCGCCGGGGTTCTCGGCGACGATGCGCTGCGCCTCCTGCACGGCGTTCGCCATCCCCTTCGTCGGATCGGTGAGGACGAGCTCGGCACCGTAGGCACGGAGGAGGGTCCGGCGTTCCTTGCTCATCGAGGCGGGCATCGTGAGGATGACCCGGTAGCCCCGCGCGGCTCCCACGAGGGCGAGCGCGATGCCGGTGTTCCCGCTCGTCGACTCGACGATGGTCCCTCCGGGCTGCAGCTGGCCCGAGGCCTCCGCCGCATCGACGAGCGCGATGCCCAGGCGGTCCTTGACACTCGATCCGGGGTTGTAGAACTCCAGCTTCGCCAGGACGGTCGCGCCGACGCCTTCGGCGATGCGGTTCAGGCGGACGAGCGGGGTGCGGCCGTAGGCCTGGGTGATGTCGGTGTAGACGGTGCCGGTCACGGTGTTCCTCTTCCTCGAACGGGGCTCGGTTCAGCCTACGACCTGGTCGATCGGCGGTCTCCCGTGTGACGAGCAGGGTCGACGGCCCGCGGCCGCATCGAGGCGGTGGGGTAGGCTCGGTGCGGCCCACCCGACCAGGCCGCCCCAGATGATGACCTCGCTCATGCCCAGCACCCCTTCCGCCGCCGCCGCAGACACCCCGTCAGCCGGCCACCCTGCGACCGTCGAACTCGCGCGCCAACACGCCGTCGAGATCCTCACCCGCGCGGCCGTGCCGTCACCCGACGTCGACGCGGAGCTCCTCCTCGGACACGTGCTCGGCCTCGGTCGCGGTGCCGTGCAGGCCGCGGCGATCACCGGTCGCGTGCTCGACGCCGAAGAGCGCACCGTGTTCGCCGAGCTGGTCGAACGTCGGGCCGCGCGTGAACCGCTGCAGCACATCACGGGTCGTGCCGCGTTCCGTTCGATGGAACTCGCGGTCGGACCAGGCGTCTTCGTGCCGCGCCCCGAGACCGAGTCGGTCGTGCAGTTCGCCATCGACGCGCTCCGGGCGGTACCGATCCCTCGGCCCATCGGCGTCGACCTCGGCACCGGCAGTGGAGCGATCGCGCTGGCGATGGCGACCGAGGTCCCGAACGCGGCGATCTACGCGACCGAGAACTCGGTCGAGGCCTTCATCTGGGCGAGACGGAACTTCGCCGAGTCCGGTGCCGACAACGCCACCGTCGTCTTCGAGCACCTCGCCGACGCCTTCCACGAGCTCGACGGCTCGGTGGACGTCGTGATCTCGAACCCCCCGTACGTCCCGGACGACGCGATCCCACGCGATCCCGAAGTGCGTCTCCACGACCCCTCGGCCGCGCTGTACGGCGGACCGGACGGTCTCGACGTGGTGCGCCAGGTGTCCGCGACCGCGCAGCGACTGCTCCACCGGGGCGGCACGCTCATCATCGAGCACGGCGAACTCCAGGGGCAGGCCATCCGCGAGCTGCTCACGGCCGACGGCTGGCACGCCGCGGCGACGCACCGCGACCTCACCACCCGCGACCGCACCACCATCGCGATCCGCTGACCCGTCGCGGACGGAGGTCGGGTCAGGGGGTGGCAGCCACGAACGCGTCGACGGCGGCGTCGAGTCCCGCGACGTCGAAGGCGCCAGAGGCGTCCTTCGTCAATCGAAAGGCGTGCATCCCCACGGCCTCGGCACCCGCGCAGTTCGCCGCGGAGTCGTCGATGAGCATGGTGCGACCGGGTGCGACGCCGTACCGGCTGAGCGCTCGGGTGTAGACACGGGGCTCGGGCTTCTCCGCTCCGAGGACGGCCGACACGAGGTCGTTCTCGCCGAGGAGGGCTGCGGCCTCGGGAGCCAGCTGCGCGAAGGAGTCCCGGAACGGGATCGGATTGTTCGACAGCAGGGAGACCGTGCCGAGGGTCGAGGCGCGGGCGAGGGTGGCCAGGACGCCGGGAACCGGAGTCATCGCCGCCGCACGGGCCTCGCGCCACTCCGCGAGGGTCAGCGGGTATCCGGTGACCTCGGCGAACACCGCCAGGTAGTCGTCACTGGTCGGGTACTCGCCGATGTTGGCCGCGGCCTCGTGCCCGCCGACCCACCACTGCTTCGCGAGCCGGTACTGGCTCACGCCCGTCAACCGCGAGAGCGCCGGAAGGCGTTTCCGGAAGTCGTAGTCGTACAGGGTCTTGTCGCAGTCGAAGAAGAACACACGCTCTGGCACCACTCCAGTATGCGGCCCCGGGCTCCC
The DNA here is from genome assembly GCF_013349365.1 of Plantibacter sp. MCCC 1A11337. Taxonomy (NCBI): domain Bacteria; kingdom Bacillati; phylum Actinomycetota; class Actinomycetes; order Micrococcales; family Microbacteriaceae; genus Plantibacter; species Plantibacter sp. MCCC 1A11337. Next base: position 206,880 of record NZ_JABJWX010000004.1, read on the forward strand.
AGGACCGGACGCGGGCAGCACGTAGACTGACCAGGCGCGTCGGGCCCACGTCCGACGTGCCTCGGCGGTGCCGTCCCCGCCGCCGGAGAGGGTGAACCGTGGACCGTCCTGTGACCGCCTGCATCGTCATGTACCGGAACGATCGCGACAAGCTGCGTGCGGCCATCGACTCGACCCTCGGAAGCCCGCTCGTCGAGACGCTCTACCTCGTCGACAACTCGCCGACGGACGAGCTCCGCGACCTCGTGGACGACCCGCGCATCGAGTACCTGCACAACCCCTCGAACCCCGGCTTCGGCGCCGCCCACAACCTCGCGATCGCGAAGGTCCTCGGGCGCTCGAAGTTCCACATGGTGGTCAACCCGGACGTGTACTTCGAGCCGGAGGCGGTCGAGGAGCTCCACGAGTTCATGCTCGAGCACCCCGAGGTCGGGCACGTCATGCCGAAGGTGCTGTACCCCGACGGCTCCCTCCAGTACCTGGTGAAGCGGAACCCCTCCGTCTTCGACCTCTTCGCCCGCCGGTTCCTGCCCGGTCCGCTGAAGCCGCTCGTCGCGAAGCGCATGGCCCGCTACGAGTACCGCGACATCGACGAGAACCCGGCGCACGACTACAACAAGACGATGTTCGACGTGCCCTACCTCTCGGGGTGCTTCATGTTCCTCCGGACCTCGACCCTGCACCGCGTCGGCTTCTTCGACGAGCGGATCTTCATGTACATCGAGGACGCCGACCTCACCCGGCGCTTCCTCCAGGTGTCCCGGACCGCGTATTACCCCGGCGCGACGATTTACCACCACTTCGCGAAGGGCTCGCATCACAACCGGAAGCTGATGTGGTACTCGATCCAGGGGGCCTTCGTGTACTTCCGCACGTGGGGATGGTTCGGACGATGAGCCGGGTGCTCGTGACCGGTGCGACCGGCTTCATCGGGACGAACCTCGTCCCCGTCCTCGAGGCGGCCGGCCACGAGGTCGTGCCGTTCTCGTTACGCGGGTGGACGGGGGAGCCCTTCCCTGCGGACGTCGACGTCGTGGTGAACCTCGCCGGGAAGGCGCACGACCTCGACGGCACCGCCTCTCCCGAGGTGTACCGCAGGATCAACACCGACCTCGCCGAACGTGCGTACGTCGCCTTCCTCGCGTCGGACGCCACCACCTTCATCCAGCTGAGCAGCGTCGCCGCGGTGAACGAGGCGACGGTCGACGGCGTGCTCGACGAGTCCGCCGAGCCCCACCCTGTGACGCCGTACGGGAAGTCGAAGCTCGCAGCCGAGCGGCTCCTGCTCGCCGTCGAACCGCCCGCCGGTCGCCGGACGATCGTCCTCCGTCCGACGATGGTGCACGGGCCGGGGGACAAGGGCAATCTGCGCCTCCTGTTCGGTCTGCTCTCCCGCGGCATCCCGTACCCGCTCGACGCCTTCCGCAACGAGCGCAGCTTCGTGTCGATCCAGAACCTCACGTGGGCGATCACGAGCATCATCGACACGCCCACCGTCACGACGGGTGTGTACCTCGTCGCCGACGACAAGCCCGTGTCGACGGGGCACCTCGTCACCCTCATCGCCGAGGTCACCGGTCGCCGGGTCCGTCGCCTGGCGCTCCCACCGGCCCTCGTGCGGTTGGCGGCCGCCGTCGGCGATCGCGTCCCCGCCGTGCCGCTCAACTCCGGGCGTCTCGCCAAGCTCACCGAGGACTACCGCGTCTCCGGTGCCCGACTGCTCGGTGCACTCGGGCACGAGCGCATGCCGACGGCGACGGACGACGGTCTCCGGTCCTCGATCGCAGCCCTCGCCGCGGAGCGCGGTGCGCCCGGCCCCGACGCGCAGTCCGTGCGCAGCCAACGCGGAGCCGGCGATCGGTAGGATCGACACGTTATGACCTCCACGCTCCCCGACGCCCCCCGTAGATGGACGCAGGCGCCCGGTCCTCGTTTCGCCGCGAAGACCGCCCTCGACGCACTGTGCTGGGTGCTCGCCATCGTGGTCGCCCAGCTCGTCCGGTTCGAGCTCGAGTACGAGCGCGTGGCCCTCGTGGGGACGGTCCTCCTGTGCGTCATCGCCGTGGTCGCCCAGCTCGTCGTGGCCTACCTGTGGAGCTACTACCACGGCCTGCACAGCTTCGGCAGCTTCTATGAGGCGAAACAGCTCATCGTCGTCGCGCTGATCGTCACCGCGATCCTCATCGCGGTCAACGCGGTGTTCGGCGTCGCGTGGGGGGTTCCACGGTCCACCACGGTCATCGCGTTCCCGTTCGCGATCGTCTTCATGGGCATCACGCGCTACGTCAAGCGACTCTTCGTCGACAGCCGCAGCCGGCCGATCGAGGCGCAGCGCGTCCTCGTCTACGGAGCCGGTGCGCTCGGGATGTCGATCATCCCTCGGCTCATGCGCGACCCGCAGTCGCCCTACCTCCCGGTGGGTGTCATCGACGACGACCCCTCGAAGCGCAACTTCCGCATCGCCTCCGTCGCCGTGGTCGGCACGGGAGCCGACCTGGTGGCGGCCGTCAAGCGCACCGGGGCGCAGGCGCTCATCATCAGCATCGCGGACGTCGACAACGACTTCATCCGCCAGGTCAGTGAGCGAGCCGACGAGGCGAAGCTCCGGGTGCTCGTCGTGCCGCCCATCGACACGATGCTGGCTCCCGGGACGGGCGAGAGCGCGCCGAGCCTGCGCGACCTCAACGTCGAGGACTTCATCGGCCGCAACACCGTCGACCTGCAGGTCGAGAGCATCGCGGGGTACCTGACCGGCAAGCGCGTGCTCGTCACCGGTGCCGGCGGATCCATCGGCTCCGAGATCGCCCGGCAGGTCAACCAGTTCGGTCCGGCGGAGCTCGTCCTGCTCGACCGCGACGAGACGGGGCTCCACACCACGCAGCTCTCGATCTCCGGACACGGTCTGCTCGACACCAAGGAGGTCGTGCTCGCCGACATCCGCGATCTCCCCTCGCTCATGGAGATCTTCGAGGACCGCCGTCCCGACGTCGTGTTCCACGCGGCAGCGCTGAAGCACGCTCCGATGCTCGAGCAGTACCCCGACGAGGCCTGGAAGAACAACGTCCTCGGCACCCTGAACGTGCTGAACGCGGCACGAGCCGTGGGCGTCGGCACCTTCGTCAACATCTCGACCGACAAGGCCGCGAACCCGACGACCGTCCTCGGCTACAGCAAACGCATCGCCGAGAAGCTCACCGCCTGGATGAGCGCCCAGGAGACCGACGCACGGTACCTCTCGGTCCGGTTCGGCAACGTCATCGGCAGCCGCGGCTCCGCCATCCCGGCGTTCACCGCCCAGATCGAGGCCGGTGGCCCGGTCACGGTCACGCACCCCGACGTCACCCGCTTCTTCATGACGATCCCCGAGGCGTCGAAGCTCGTCATCCAGGCCGGCGCGATCGGCGACCCGGGCGAGGTCCTCATCCTCGACATGGGCCGTCCGGTCCGCATCCTCGACGTCGCCAAGCGCATGATCGCCGCGTCCGGCAAGGACGTCGAGATCGTGTACACCGGTCTCCGGCACGGCGAGAAGCTGCACGAGGTCCTCATCGACACCGACGAGATCGCCGACCGCTCGAAGCACCCGAAGGTCTCGCACACGCGGATCCAGCCGCTCGACCCGGCACTCCTCGACATCGCCGTCTGGCGGGAGACCATCGCCGACGAGGGCGCCGGCACCCACCACCTGGTGCAATGACGGTTGCCATCCTGGCGGGGGTGCTCGCGCTCGTCGTGAGCCTGCTGTCCCAGCTCGCCATCCGCCCGATGCTCATCCGTCGGGCGGTCGTCGACACCCCGAACCACCGATCCATGCACGTCACTCCGACGATCCGCGGGGGAGGGATCGGCGTCGCGCTCGCGGTCGCCGTCGGTCTCGGTACGGCCGCGGTCCTGCTCCACAGTCTGCCGCTCTGGATCGTCGCCGCCGTGTCGATCGTCAACGCGGCCATCGGAGCCGTGGAGGACGTCCGCGGACTCCCCGTCCGGGTGCGCTTCGGCTTGCAGGTCGTGCTCGGACTCGTGGCGACCTGGGTGCTCGTCGTCTCGATGGCCGCGAGTTCCTGGTGGATCCCGCTCGGGATCGTGGCGCTCGTCGCCTACACGAACATCGCGAACTTCATGGACGGCGTCAACGGCATCTCCTCGATGCACGGCACGGTCGTCGGCGGGTTCTACGCCGGTCTCGGCGCCGTGGCCGGTCTCCCGGGCGTCACGGCAGCCGGCCTCGTCGTGGCGGCAGCGTTCCTCGGGTTCCTGCCGTGGAACCTCGCTCGGCGCCGGATGTTCCTGGGCGACGTCGGCAGCTACCTCCTCGGCGGCTCCCTCGTCGCGGTCGCCATCTACGCGGCCTTCAGCGGCATCTCCTTCGTCGCGCTGATCGGCCCGGTCCTCGTGTACGTCGCCGACACCGGCACGACGATCATCGCGCGCTGGCGGCGGGGGGAGCCGCTGCACGAGGCGCATCGCAGCCACGCGTACCAGCGGCTCGCCGCCGGCGGACTCGGTCACCTCGGGTCCACCGCCGTCGTCAGCGTCGCGACCCTCGCCACCGGGCTCCTCGGGGTGGTCGTCGCGACGGGCGCGTGGCCCCTCCAGGTCCTCGCCGTCCTCGGTGTCCTGCTCGTCCTCGCGGTCTACCTGTGCCTGCCCAGACTGCTCGGAAGACGCCCGAGGCTATGATTGAGCGTCGTCACCCCGATCATCCGGCCGACTGATCACCGATCGGCGGCCCCGTTCAGCCAGGACCCACCACATGCCGCAGACCTTCGATTGCCAGGATCACGCGCAGCTGCTCGCCGGGATGCGCCTGGCGCGGACGGCCCTGGCGAGGGGTGAGCTGGTCGTGCTCCCGACCGACACGGTCTACGGGGTGGCCGCCGACGCGTTCTCCCCGGCCGCGGTGCAGCGACTGCTCGACGCGAAGGGTCGGACCCGGCAGTCACCGCCGCCCGTCCTCGTCTCCGGTGTGAACACGCTCGAGGCCTTGGCGGCGTCCGTGCCCGATGCCGTGCACCGGCTCGTCGAGGCGTTCTGGCCCGGAGGCCTGACCATCGTGCTCGAGGCCCAGCCGTCGCTCGCCTGGGACCTCGGCGAGACCGCGGGCACGGTCGCGCTCCGGATGCCGTCGAACCCGGTGACCCTCGAACTCCTGCAGGACACCGGCCCGCTCGCGGTCTCCTCGGCGAACCTCACCGGCCGACCGGCCGCGACGTCCGCCGCTGCCGCGCTCGAGATGCTCGGCGATTCGGTCTCGGTCTACCTCGACGGCGGCGAGAGCGGCGAGCAGTCGTCGACGATCATCGACGCGACCCGACTCGGCACGGCCGACGAACGGATCGTCGTCCTGCGCGACGGAGCCGTCTCCCGCGAGGCGATCCGCGACGTGGTGGGCGATCTGCTCCCCGAGTCGCGCGAACCATGAACCAGTTCTCCGGGTACCTCATCGTGCTCGTCGTGAGCACGGGCATCACCTTCGGCTTCGCCCACCTCGCGCGGCGCGTCGGTGTGAAGTACGGTCTCCACCCACCGATCCGCGAGCGGGACGTCCACCAGACGCCGACGCCGCGCCTCGGCGGGGTCGCGATGTTCATCGGCATCCTCGTCGCGTTCGGTGTGGCCTGGCAGCTGCCCTTCTTCGACCTCGTGTTCGCCGATCCGGAGCCGGTGCTCGCGATCCTCGGTGCCGCCCTGTTCATCGTCGGGATCGGCGTCGCAGACGACCTGTGGGACCTCGACTGGATGATCAAGCTCGCCGCACAGTTCATGGCGGCAGGGCTCGTCGCCTGGCTCGGTGTGCAGATCTACTCCTTGCCCATCGGTGGCCTGACGGTCGGCTCGTCGTGGGTGTCCTTCTCGATGACGGTCTTCGCCATCGTGCTCGTGATGAACGCGATCAACTTCGTCGACGGTCTCGACGGGCTCGTCGCCGGTGTCGCCGTCATCGCGAACACCGTGTTCTTCGTCTACACGCAGCTGCTCGTGACCTCCACCGGGGCGAGCGACTACTTCAACCTCGCTTCGCTGATCGCCGCGATCCTCGTCGGCGCCTGTCTCGGCTTCCTCCCGCTCAACTGGCACCCCGCCCGACTGTTCATGGGCGACGCCGGTGCGCTGCTCGTCGGGCTGCTCATGGCGACCTCCGCAGCCGCCGTGACCGGCCAGGTCGACCCGGCCGCCCTGGGCCGCACGCAACTGTTGCCCGCGTTCATCCCCATCCTGCTGCCGTTCGCCATCCTGGTCGTGCCGCTCGCCGACTTCGTCCTGGCCGTCCTCCGTCGTCTCCGGGCCGGCAAGTCGCCGTTCAGCGCGGACCGGATGCACCTGCACCACCGGCTGCTCGACCTCGGTCACAGCCAGGTGCACGCCGTCCTGATCTTCTACGGCTGGACGGTGGTCATCTCCGTCGGATGCCTGGCGTTCTTCGCCGCCCCGACGTGGCTGGCCGTGCTCTTCGTCTCCGTGGGCGTCGTCACCTGCACGGCGTTCACGCTCCTGCCGATCGGTCGCCGCAGGCGGGCCGACCGGCTCGCGCAGCGCGTGGCCGCCGGCGCTGAGGGGGCTCCCGGGTCGGCGCTGTACGATCGGCTCGACGAGGCCTCCGGGCAGCGCGACCCCGAGGCGCCCGTGAGCGGCGACACCCTCGACACCCTCGACTCTCTCGCCAAGAAGGACCAGCACCCATGACTCCTCCCGCCCAGGCCGGCTCGCACGTGAGCGCCAACCGGGTCTTCCGCACGGCACTCCGGTACAGCGCGCTCCTCGCGCTCGTGATCGCCGTCGTCGGGGGAGTGGTCGGCTGGAGTGTCGACGGTTCCCGCGGGCTGACGAGTGCGCTCATCGGCACCGCGATGGCGCTCGTGTTCCTCGGCATCACCTCGGTGAGCATCCTCTTCGCCAACCGCTGGTCCGGCCAGGAGTTCTTCGTCGGCATCCTGTTCGGGGTGGTGATGGGCAGCTGGCTCGTGAAGTTCGTCATCTTCCTCGTGCTCGGCTTCATCCTGAAGGACCAGCCGTGGGTCAACGCACCGATCTTGTTCGGGAGCGTCATCGTCGGTGTCGTCGGATCGCTCGTGATCGACGCCGTCGTGGCGGCGAAGGTGCGGGTGCCCTACGTCTCGGACGACATCCTCCCGAAGGCGTCGCCGCAGGACTCCGACCAGGGCTGACGCTGCGGACACATCCAGGTCGCGCGGGAGCATGCCGGAACCGGTATCCGGGGCACAGCGGAAGGTCGCACCTCGGAATATAGCCGTGGAATACCACCCCTGGGTTCGTCGGGGCCGGGTTTCCTTGCTAGACTCGTCAACGAATCCTCCCACTAGCACCGCTTCGGCGTGCGGCGAGGAGACATCCCCCCTGTTCGTCGCCGCGAGAGCTCTGCTCCACGCCCCCGAAACTGGAGATACGTGCTGTTCGCTAACGCCGTGCACCTGATCGCACCGATGGCCGCCGAAGATGGCGAGTTCCACGGTCCGTCGATCGACGAGTTCTTCCCCGACATCATCCTCTTCGAGGGCACGCCCTTCGCGATCAACCGGGTCATCCTGATCCGGTTCATCGCGGTGATCGCCCTCCTCCTGTTCTTCTGGCTGTCGACGCGCAAGATGCGCCTCGTCCCCGGCCGTGCGCAGAGCCTCGCCGAGATGGGGCTCGGCTTCGTCCGCGTCAACATCGCGGAAGACCTGCTCGGCAAGAAGGACGGCCTCCGGTTCCTGCCGATCCTGACGACCATCTTCTTCATGGTCCTCGCGATGAACCTGACGGGCATCATCCCCGGGCTGAACCTGGCCGGTACCTCGGTCATCGGTGTCCCGCTGGTGCTCGCGCTGGTGTCCTACGTCACCTTCATCTACGCCGGTATCAAGAAGAGCCCGGGCAAGTTCTTCAAGAACTCCCTCTTCCCCTCCGGGGTGCCGTGGCCGGTGTACATCATCGTCACGCCGATCGAGCTCATCTCGACCTTCGTCATCCGCCCGCTCACGCTGACGCTCCGACTCCTCATGAACATGATCGTCGGGCACCTGCTCCTCGTCCTGTTCTTCGCGGCGACGCAGTTCTTCATCGTGAACCTCGGCGGATGGTTCGCCCTGATGGGTGTCGGGACGCTGGCCTTCGGCCTCGTCTTCACCCTCTTCGAACTCCTGGTCGCAGTCCTCCAGGCCTACGTCTTCACCCTCCTCACCGCGGTCTACATCCAGCTCGCGGTCGCAGAAGAGCACTAATCGAGCCCGGCACCCGCCAGGTCTCACCCAACGGAAGGAAACAAACGTGGACGCAACTACCGTTCTCGCCGCCCTTGAAGGAAACATCGCGACGGTCGGTTACGGTCTCGCAGCCATCGGCCCCGCCATCGGTGTGGGTATCGTCGTCGGCAAGACGATCGAAGGCACCGCGCGTCAGCCCGAGCTGGGTGGTCGTCTCCAGGTCCTCATGTGGATCGGTATCGCCTTCACCGAGGCGCTCGCCTTCATCGGCATCGCGACCTACTTCATCTTCGTCTAAGCCCCCTTTCACATCTCCGAAGGAGGCAAGATGTTTGATGCAGTGATCATCGCTGCTGAAGAGGGCGCATCGACGAACCCTCTTATCCCAGCGGCCTACGACATCTTCTGGTCTGCCGTCGTCTTCATCATCATCCTCGGCTTCTTCTGGAAGCTGGTCCTGCCGAAGGTGCAGAAGCTCCTCGACGACCGCGCAGCGGCCATCGAGGGCAACATCGCCAAGGCCGACGAAGCGCAGAAGCAGGCCGAAGCGGCGCTCGAGCAGTACAACGCTCAGCTCGCCGAGGCCCGTCAGGAAGCCGGCCGCATCCGCGAGCAGGCTCGTGTCGAGGGTCAGACGATCCTCGCAGAGCTCAAGGAGCAGGCCACGGTCGAAGCCGCTCGCGTCACCGCGAGCGCTCAGGCACAGATCGAAGCCGAGCGTCAGGCGGCTGTCGTGTCGCTGCGTGCCGAGGTCGGCACGCTCGCGCTCGACCTCGCCAGTGGTGTCATCGGCGAGACGCTGAACGACGACGCGAAGGCCACGGCGGTCGTCGACCGGTTCCTGGCGGACCTCGAAGCGTCGGAGAAGGCAGCCAAGTAATGGGAAGCGCGACCAGAGAAGCACTCGCCTCGTCGAAGGAGGCCCTCGCCGCCCTCGGCGCCGGGGCCGATCTGGCCACCGCGGACGGACTGTTCGCAGCGGGCCGGGCCATCGGCGGCTCGAGCCACCTGAGCGCGGCGCTCAGCGACCCCGCAGCCGACGCCGGTGCCAAGCGCACCGTCGTCGAGCGGATCTTCGGCACGCAGCTGAGCGCTCAGGCGCTCGGCCTGCTGCAGACCGTCGTCTCCGGCCGCTGGTCCAGCGAGGCGGACCTGCTCGCGGGCATCGAGGAGCTCGGCCTCCGGGCCGCCTCGATCTCCGCCGGTGCGCAGGGCGACATCGAGGCCGAGCTGTTCGAGTTCGGGAAGCTCGTGTCGAGCAACCACGAGCTCGAACTGGCCCTCAGCAGCAAGCTCGGCTCGTCCGCTGCGAAGGGTGCCCTCGCGGCGTCCCTCCTCGCGGGCAAGGCGAGCCCGCAGACCGTCAGCATCGTCGGTCAGCTCGTGCAGCAGCCGCGAGACCGTCGGATCGGAGAACTGCTCCGGTACGCATCAGGCATCGTCGCCGACCAGCAGGGCCTCGCGGTCGCCACGGTCACGGCAGCCGCACCGATCGAGGCGTCGCAGCTCCAGCGCCTCGAGCGCCACCTCGCCACGGCCTACGGCCGTCAGGTGAAGATCAACCAGGTGATCGACCCCGCCGTCGTCGGTGGACTGCGCGTGCAGCTCGGGGACGACGTCATCGACGGCAGCCTCGCTGCCCGACTGAACGACCTCCGTCTGCAACTGGCCGGATAACGGCCCGTGCAGCGCGGAGACCGGCCCGACGGTCTCCACAACTCAAGACGTTGATCCTGACGGATCGCACCTCTCGGAACCCCCGGGTTCCACAACCAAAAGGAACATGATGGCAGAACTCACGATCAGCCCAGACGAGATCCGGGATGCTCTCAAGGACTTCGTCAAGGCCTACGAGCCCGGCACCGCCGCGGCCACCGAGGTCGGACGCGTGATCGATGCCGCTGACGGCATCGCCCACGTCGAGGGCCTCCCGGGCGCCATGGCGAACGAGCTCCTCCGCTTCGCGAACGGCACCCTCGGCCTCGCGCTCAACCTCGACGAGCACGAGATCGGCGTCGTCGTCCTCGGTGAGTTCGACGAGATCGTCGAAGGCATGGACGTCACCCGCACGGGCGAAGTCCTGTCGGTCCCCGTCGGCGACGGCTACCTCGGACGTGTCGTCGACACGCTCGGCAACCCGATCGACGGCCTCGGCGAGATCGCCAGCACCGGCCGCCGCGCGCTGGAGCTCCAGGCTCCCGGCGTCATGCAGCGCAAGTCGGTGCACGAGCCGCTCCAGACCGGCATCAAGGCGATCGACGCCATGATCCCCGTCGGCCGTGGCCAGCGCCAGCTGATCATCGGCGACCGCCAGACCGGCAAGACCGCGATCGCGATCGACACCATCATCAACCAGAAGGCCAACTGGGAGTCGGGCGACGTCAACAAGCAGGTCCGCTGCATCTACGTCGCCATCGGCCAGAAGGGCTCGACCATCGCCTCCGTCAAGGGTGCGCTGGAAGAGGCCGGCGCGCTCGAGTACACGACGATCGTCGCCTCGCCTGCGTCCGACCCGGCCGGCTTCAAGTACCTCGCTCCGTACACCGGTTCGGCCATCGGTCAGCACTGGATGTACGAGGGCAAGCACGTCCTGATCATCTTCGACGACCTGTCGAAGCAGGCCGAGGCCTACCGTGCCGTCTCCCTCCTCCTCCGTCGTCCGCCGGGACGCGAGGCGTACCCGGGTGACGTCTTCTACCTCCACTCCCGTCTGCTGGAGCGTTGCGCGAAGCTGTCCGACGAGCTCGGCGCCGGTTCGATGACGGGTCTGCCCATCATCGAGACCAAGGCCAACGACGTCTCGGCGTACATCCCGACCAACGTGATCTCGATCACCGACGGCCAGATCTTCCTGCAGTCCGACCTCTTCAACTCGAACCAGCGCCCCGCGGTCGACGTCGGTATCTCCGTCTCGCGCGTCGGTGGCGATGCTCAGGTGAAGAGCATCAAGAAGGTCTCCGGAACGCTGAAGCTCGAGCTGGCGCAGTACCGCTCGCTCGAGGCCTTCGCGATGTTCGCATCCGACCTCGACGCTGCCAGCCGCCGTCAGCTCGCCCGTGGCGCTCGCCTGACCGAGCTGCTCAAGCAGCCGCAGTACTCGCCGTACCCCGTCGAGGAGCAGGTCGTCTCGATCTGGGCCGGAACCAAGGGCAAGCTGGACGACGTCCCGGTCGAGGACGTCCTCCGCTTCGAGCGCGAACTGCTCGACTACCTGGGTCGGAACACCGAGGTCCTCACCACGCTGCGCGACACGAACGTGCTCGACGACGACACCGTCTCGAAGCTCGATGCCGCTGTCGACCAGTTCAAGCTCGAGTTCCAGACGGGCGAGGGCGCTGCCCTCGGTTCGGAGCAGGTCGAGGAGCTCCCGGTTGAAGACGTCAACCAGGAGAAGATCGTGAAGGGTCGCCGCTAGTCCATGGGCGCTCAACTCCGGGTCTACACGCAGAAGATCAAGTCTGCGCAGACGACCAAGAAGATCACGAAGGCGATGGAGCTCATCGCCGCGTCGCGCATCCAGAAGGCGCAGGCGCGGGTGGCGGCATCCGGACCCTATTCTCGTGCGATCACTCGTGCCGTGTCCGCCGTCGCGACGTACTCCAACGTCGACCACGTGCTCACGACCGAGCCGGAGAAGGTTGAGCGGGCTGCGGTCGTCGTGTTCGCATCCGACCGAGGCCTCGCCGGCGCCTTCAACTCGCAGGTCCTCCGTGAGGCCGCCGAGCTGACCGAGCTCCTGCGCAGCCAGGGCAAGGACGTCACGCACTACCTCGTGGGCCGGAAGGCCGTCGCCTACTTCACGTTCCGACGGATGCAGGCTGCAGGGGAGTGGGTCGGCAACACGGAGAACCCCGACTTCGCCACGGCGCAGGAGATCAGCGAGTCCATCCTCAAGGCGTTCCTCACGGACGCCTCCGAGGGTGGCGTCGACGAGATCCACATCGTCTACAATCGCCTCGTGAGCATGATGACGCAGACCCCCGAGGTCGTCCGTCTCCTGCCGCTCGAGGTCGTCGAAGGCGTCGAGGAGCCCACCGACACCGCTGTGCTGCCGCTGTACGAGTTCGAGCCGGATGCCGAGAGCGTGCTCGATGCACTGCTCCCGAACTACATCGAGAGCCGGATCTTCAACGCGCTGTTGCAGTCCTCCGCCGCGAAGCACGCCGCGACGCAGAAGGCGATGAAGTCGGCCAGCGACAACGCCGACAAGCTCATCACCGACTACACCCGCCTCCGCAACAACGCGAGGCAGGCCGAGATCACCCAGCAGATTTCCGAAATCGTTGGCGGCGCAGACGCGCTCTCGTCCTAGTCATCGCAACACGCACACGTATCTGTAGAGACAGAGAAGAGAAGAACATGACTCCCACCGCAACTGCCGAGCAGGGCGCTGCAGAGGTGAAGGCCGGCGCCGTCGGCCGCATCTCCCGCGTCACCGGCCCGGTCGTCGACATCGAGTTCCCGCACGACGCGATCCCGGGCATCTACAACGCCCTGAAGACCAGCGTCGTGATCGGTGAGCAGACGATGGTCCTCACGCTCGAGGTCGCACAGCACCTCGGCGACGACCTCGTGCGCGCCATCGCCCTGAACCCGACGGACGGCCTCGTCCGCGGCCAGGAGGTCACCGACACGGGTTCGCCCATCTCGGTGCCCGTCGGCGACGTCACCAAGGGCAAGGTCTTCAACGTCATCGGCGAGGTGCTCAACGCCGAGCCCGGCGAGCAGATCGAGATCACCGAGCGCTGGCCGATCCACCGCCAGCCGCCGTCGTTCGACCAGCTCGAATCGAAGACGCAGCTGTTCGAGACCGGCATCAAGGTCATCGACCTCCTGACGCCGTACGTCCTCGGTGGCAAGATCGGCCTCTTCGGTGGTGCCGGTGTCGGCAAGACCGTCCTCATCCAGGAGATGATCCAGCGCGTCGCGCAGGACCACGGTGGTGTGTCGGTGTTCGCCGGTGTCGGCGAGCGCACCCGTGAGGGCAACGACCTCATCCACGAGATGGAGGAGGCGGGTGTCTTCGAGAAGACGGCCCTCGTGTTCGGTCAGATGGACGAGCCGCCGGGAACGCGTCTCCGGGTCGCCCTCTCCGCGCTGACGATGGCGGAGTACTTCCGCGACGTCCAGAAGCAGGACGTGCTGCTCTTCATCGACAACATCTTCCGCTTCACCCAGGCCGGTTCCGAGGTGTCGACCCTGCTCGGTCGCATGCCGTCCGCCGTGGGCTACCAGCCGAACCTCGCCGACGAGATGGGTCTCCTCCAGGAGCGCATCACCTCCACGCGTGGCCACTCGATCACCTCGCTGCAGGCGATCTACGTCCCCGCCGACGACTACACCGACCCGGCACCGGCGACCACCTTCGCGCACCTCGATGCGACGACCGAGCTCTCCCGTGAGATCGCGTCGAAGGGTCTGTACCCGGCCGTCGACCCGCTGACCTCGACGAGCCGGATCCTCGACCCCCGCTACCTGGGTGCCGACCACTACCGCGTCGCCACCACGGTCAAGCAGATCCTCCAGAAGAACAAGGAACTGCAGGAGATCATCGCCATCCTCGGTGTCGACGAGCTCTCCGAGGAAGACAAGATCACGGTGTCGCGTGCGCGCCGGATCCAGCAGTTCCTCTCGCAGAACACCTACATGGCGAAGAAGTTCACCGGTGTCGAGGGTTCGACCGTTCCGCTCAAGGAGACGATCGAGTCGTTCGACGCCATCGCCAAGGGTGAGTTCGACCACGTGGCCGAGCAGGCCTTCTTCAACGTCGGTGCCATCTCCGACGTCGAAGAGAAGTGGGCTCAGATCCAGAAGGAGAACGGCTAGTCATGGCCTCCGCTCCTCTGACCGTGAGCGTCGTCGCGGCCGACCACGAAGTGTGGTCGGGCCCGGCACGCCAGCTGATCGCGAAGACCGTCGACGGCGAGATCGGAATCCTGCCCGGCCACGAGCCGATGCTGGCCATCCTCGCCGCCGGTGAGGTCCGTGTCACGCTCGAAGACGGCTCGAAGATCGTCGCGAACGCTGAAGACGGCTTCCTGTCGGTCGAGAACAACACCGTCACCGTCGTGGCCGGCAACGCCACGCTCGTGACCAGCTCCTGATTCGGTGCTGATCCTCCTTCCCCCTTCGGAGACGAAGCGGGACGGCGGCGACGGACGAGCCCTGGACACCGCCCTGCTGCGGTTTCCAGGGCTCTCCTCGTCCCGGAACGATTGCCTCGACGCCCTGGTGTCGCTCGCCGCCGATGACGCTGCGACGGTGAAGGCTCTGAAGCTCGGCCCCAAGCAGCTCGGCGAGGTCCAGCGCAACCGTGTGGCGGCGACGTCAGCGACGATGCCGGCGATCGACCGGTACACGGGGGTGCTGTACGACGCGCTCGAAGCCGCCACACTCCCAGCAGACGCGCGACGCTTCGCCGCTCAGCACCTGGTCGTGCACTCGGCGTTGCTCGGCCCGGTCGGCGCGCTCGATCCCATTCCGGCCTATCGGCTCTCCCACGACTCCAGGCTCCCGGGGTTTGTGCTCAAGCGGCACTGGGCGGGGCCCGTCGCCCGCGAGTTGAACGCCGTCCCGGGTGTCCTGTTGGACCTGCGCTCGGAAGGCTACGCAGCGCTCGGGCCGTTGCCGGACCGCGTCGGTGCCGTCTACCTGCGCGTGCTCACGGTCGGCGACGATGGCCGCCGTCGCGCGCTCAACCACTTCAACAAGCAGGGCAAGGGCCGTTTCACCCGCGCGCTGTTGGAGGCCGGCGTCGACCACCCTGATGTCGACTCGTTGCTCGACTGGGCGCGAGCGACCGGGTGGGTGCTCGACGTCCACGCCCGTGCCGACGACGGTCGGGTGACCGAGCTCGCCCTCGTCGTCTGACCCCTTCGGATCAGGGAGCGCTCTCCGAGCGCCAGCAGCCGACGAGGTGGTCGTCGACGAGCCCTCCGGACTGCATGAGGGCGTACATCGTCGTCGGGCCGACGAACCGGTAGCCGCGCTTCCGCAGGTGGGCGCTGAGCGCGGTGGACTCGGGGGTCACCGCAGGCACCTCGGTCCACTGGGCGAACCGGGCCGGCCGTGACGGGGGAGCGAAGCTCCAGAGGAGCTCGTCCAGGTCGTCGCCCAGCTCGAGGGCGGTGCGGGCATTGCCGATGACCGCGTTGATCTTCCCGCGGTGCCGGATGATCCGGGCGTCATCGAGCAGGCTCTCGACATCAGCCTCCGTCATGGCTGCGACGGCGTCGAGGTCGAAGCCGTGGAACCGTTCCCGGAAAGCCGGTCGCTTCCGGAGGATCGTGATCCAGGAGAGCCCGGCCTGGAACCCTTCGAGACTGATCTTCTCGAAGACCTGCCGCTGTCCGTGGAGCGGCACGCCCCACTCCTCGTCGTGATAGCGCTGGTACTCCGTGTCCGTCCCGGCCCATGCGCAGCGGGTCAGGCCGTCGGTGCCGACGATGGTCGGGGAGGCTGGACTCATCGGCGGTACGGGATCCCTTCGTGGTCGAGGAGCCAGCGTTTGGTGGCCGGTCCGTCTCCGCCAGAATAGCCCGTCACGATCCGCCCGGTTCCGAGGACGCGATGACAGGGGATGAGGAGCGCGATGGTGTTCGCCCGAACCGCCTGGCCGGCCGCCCGGCCGCCCTGCGGGGCACCGGCCGCGGCCGCAAGGGCGCCGTACCCGATGGTGTCGCCGAACGGCACTTCGCCGAGCGCCGACCAGACCGCCTGCTGGAACGGCGTGCCGGTCGTGACGAGTGGGAGGTCGAACACGGTGCGTCGTCCGCGGAAGTACTCGTCGATCTGCTCCGCGGCGTCGAGGAGGACCGCGGTGGGGCGTTCGTCCACCCCGTCGAGTGGGAGTCGCCCGTGGTGCTCGAAGCGCACGGCTGAGACCGCGTCGTCGACGGAGCGAAGCTCGATCCGCCCCATCGGTGTCGGCATCCTGACGAAGCCCTCGGTGGTCGGGTCGGCGATGACGGAGCAGGGGAGTTCGGGATCGGTGATGGTGAGGTGTGTGGTCATGCACCGAGCGTAGGAAGCCCGTGATCGGCGCGATGCGTCACGTGGGCCTCACCGCGGCGTCGGGGGCCGACGGGTGCCTGTGGAGGACGCTCGGGCTAGCCTGGATGCATGTCTGATCTCAGCTATCGCCCGCTCGGTCGCAGCGGCCTCCTCGTCTCAGCGGTCGGCATCGGCTGCAACAACTTCGGGCGCGAGGGCACGGTCACCGAGAGCCTGGACGGCACGCGAGCCGTCGTCGACGCGGCGATCGATGCCGGGGTCACCCTCTTCGACACCGCCGACATCTACGGCCGGGAGTACGGGCTAAGCGAACGACTCCTCGGGCAGGCGATCGCCGGACGGCGGGATGAGATCGTCCTCGCGACCAAGTTCGGCCATGTGGACTACGAGAGCCCGATCCCGAACTGGGGTGCCAAGGGCTCCCGTCGCTACATCCGGCTCGCGGTCGAGGGTTCGCTCCGCCGCCTGGGCACCGACTGGATCGACCTCTACCAGCTGCACACCCCAGACCCGTTCACGCCCATCGAGGAGACGATCGCCGCCCTGGACGAACTCGTCCACGAGGGGAAGATCCGCTACGCCGGCCACTCGAACTTCGCCGGTTGGCAGCTGACCGAGGCGGACTGGGCGGCTCGCACCGCCGGCCACCCGGCCTTCATCTCGGCCCAGAACGAGTACAGCCTGCTCGTCCGGGGCGCCGAGCGCGAGCTGTTCCCGGCCATGCGCGCCGCCGGCGTCGGCTTCCTCCCGTACTTCCCGCTCTACAACGGCCTGTTCACGGGGAAGTTCTCCCGCGACGGCGGGCCGGCGGACAGCCGCATCATGCGCCAGCGCAAGCACCTGCTCGACTCGGCGCCCTGGGACGCGATCGAGGCCTACCAGGCCTTCTGCGAGGAACGCGGCATCTCCATGCTGGAGGCGACGTTCGGCTGGTTGCTCGCCCAGGACGGGCTCTCGAGTGTCATCGCCGGCGCGACCACTCCGGAGCAGATCCGCGCGAACGCCGCAGCCGGTTCGGCGTGGTCGCCGACCGCCGAGGAAGCGGTGTGGATCTCGGACCGCTTCCCCGTCGGTTGAGCCGCCCGGTCAGTCCTTCGAGCGGCGCTGCTTCGGGTCTTGCTGCTGCGGGTCCGGGGACGCGGCCGATGTTCCCGGGGCGTCCGGGGAGGCGAGCTGCCGGAGGTCGAGTTGGGCGGTCATCGTCCCGAAGTGCTCCGTGACCTGTTCGGAGACCTGATCGGACAGCTGTCCGCTCACGTCCGCTGACACGCTCTCGGTGAGCTCTGCGGCGAACAGGCGACGTTTCGCTCGCTGCTCTCGTCGCACCTCGATGCCGAAGGCCTTGAACGAGGAGACGCACATGAGGATGATCACGACGCTGAACGGCAGCGCCGTGATGATGGCCGCCGTCTGCATCGACGCGAGCCCGCCCGCGATGAGCAGCGAGATGGCCAGGAGGCTCGTCACGAGCGCCCAGGCGATCCGGACCCGGTTCCGCGGCTCCGTGCCGCCGGTGGTGAGCATGCCCATCACGAGCGATCCCGAGTCGGCCGAGGTCACGAAGAACAGGAGGATCAGCAGCAGGGCGCCGACGGTCGCGATCGATCCGCCGGGGAGGCCTGCGAGCATGTTGAACAGGGCGGTGTTGAGATCCACCGGGCCGTCGGCGCCGCTGAAGTCACGACCCTCGAGCGACTGCATGATGGCGGTGCCACCGAGCACGGCGAACCAGAGGAAGGTGACGAGGGTCGGGACGAGCAGGACGCCGAGCACGAACTGCCGCACGGTGCGCCCCTTCGAGATGCGGGCGATGAAGACGCCGACGAAGGGCGCCCACGACATCCACCATCCCCAGTAGAAGGTCGTCCACGAGGACTGCCAGGCCTCGCCCGCAGCACCCTGGTACGCGGAGACGTTGAAGGTGAGTCCGACCACGTTCTGGAGGTAGGCGCCCATCGACTGCACCCATTCGCGCAGGAGGAACAGCGTCGGGCCGGCGAACAGGACGAAGAACAGGAGGAGCCCGGCGAGGATGAGGTTGGTGTTCGAGAGCCACTTCATGCCCTTGTGCACACCGGACACGAGGGAGAAGATCGTGACCCCGGTGATCACGAGGATGAGGATGACCTGGGTGAGGATGTTCGGCTCGGCGATGCCCGTGTAGCCGAGTCCTGCGGAGATCTGCAGCACACCGAGCCCGAGTGAGGTCGCGACGCCGAAGACGGTGCCGATGACGGCGATGGTGTCGATCGCGTTGCCCCAGCCGCCCTGCACGCGCTTGCCGAGGAGCGGTTCGATCGCCCAGCGGATCGACATCGGTCGTCCCTTCCGGTGCACGGCGTAGGCCAGGGCCACGCCGACGACCGCATAGATCGACCAAGCGTGCAGGCCCCAGTGCAGGTAGGTCTGACTCATCGCCTGCTGGGCGAGGGACTGCTCGGACCCCGTGACGCCGGGACGCGGCTCGAGGAAGTGTGTCAACGGTTCACCGACACCGTAGAAGACGAGGCCGATGCCCATGCCGGCGGCGAAGAGCATGGAGAACCAGGACAGGAGTGAGAACTCCGGTTCGTCGTCGTCCTTGCCGAGCTTGATGTCGCCGAACTTCGACACGGCGAAGACGATCGCCACGATGACGAAGGCCGCGACGAGGAGGACGTAGTACCACCCGAGGCCACCGATGATGCCGGACTGGATCGCGTTGAAGACGGACTCCGCCTGTTCCGGGAGCAGGATCGAGAACAGCGCGACACCGAGGATGATCACGAGGGAGGGCCCGAGCACCCAGGGGATGACCTTCGCGGGGGCGTCACCGGCCGCCGCGTCGGAGGTGGGGATGGTCTTCGTGCTCACGTGTGCGCTCCTCGGGCCGGGCGGGCGACCCGGCGTCGCCCCGATCACCAAGGGTAGGGAGCAGCGGCGATCCGGACAACGTTGCGGTGGGAGCCCTGGTGTGCAGTCCCAGTGGGAGGGTCGCTCGCGGAGCTCGGCGCGTCGTGGGGCCGTCCATGCGGCCACTGAGCGAATCCGTCCCCCACTCGGGGCACGGATTCGCGGGAATCGACACCGCACCGCAGGAATGTCGGGCACAATTGCGGATGACCATGCAGGAGGATCCGTGCCGAGAACACCCCGCGACCGACGACGTGCCCGCACGGCCGTCGCCCTCGGCGTCGTCGCCGTCCTCCTCGCCGGCGGCGCGCTCGCGGTGTCGCTCGTGAGCCGTGTTCCGAACGCCGCCGCCGGCCCGTTCGACGGCGCGCAGTTGTACGTCGATCCGTCCTCGCTGGCCGCTCGCGCCGCCGCGGCCGATCCGGCGGCCGCGACCGAGGAACCGACGACGTCCGCCACGGCCGGGACGAGCGGTGGTTCGAACGGCGACCCGACCGATGTCGCCCAACAGCTCGCAGCGGCGGAGCGGCTCGCGGCGGAGCCGACCGCGATCTGGCTCGTGCCGGAGCGCTACCCGATGGGAACCGTCCGGGACACCGTCTCCGAGATCGTCCGGTCCGCCGAGCGCTCCGGTTCCATGCCGGTCTTCACGGTCTACGGCATCCCGGAGCGGGATTGCGGCAACCAGTCCGCAGGTGGGCTGTCGAGTGACGAGTACCAGGACTGGGTCGCCGAGATCGTCGCCGCCGTCGCGGATCATCGCGTCGCCGTCATCCTCGAACCGGATGCCGTCGCGCTCGCACCGGACTGCGGTGACCGCACCGCGCGGATGCGGCAACTGGCAGCCGCGACCGAGCAGTTCGCGGACGCATCCGTCCCCGTCTACCTCGACGGTGGGCATTCCGACTGGCGTCCGCCCGCCGAGATGGCCGAGCTCCTCCGGGAAGCCGGTGTCGCCGACGCCACCGGCTTCGCCACCAACGTCTCCAACTACAACACGACCGAGGACGAGATCGCCTATGCGGAGGAGCTGAGCGGCCTCCTCGACGGCGCCCATTACGTGATCGACACCTCTCGGAACGGCAGCGGCTCGAACGGCGAGTGGTGCAATCCGTCCGGCCGGACGGTGGGACAACAGCCCCTCACCGCGCAGGCCGAACACCTCGACGCGAACCTCTGGGTGAAAGCCCCCGGAGAGAGCGACGGAGCGTGCAACGGTGGCCCCCTTGCTGGGGTATGGTGGCCGGAGCAGGCCGTGCAACTGGCCAAGGGATTCAGCGCGTGGTGAGTCGGGACCGGCCACATCCGGCACGTCGCTGACGGGTGGAACGGGTAGGGGCATCGTGACCGAAGAGCTGAGCGAACGTCGTACCGCGGTCGTCATCGAAGACGACGCGGACATCCGCCAACTGCTCGAGACCGTCCTGGAGCAGGCCGGCTTCGAGACGGTGTCCGCAGCGAACGGTCTCGACGGAGTGGAGGCGGTCCGGACGCACAACCCCCTCGTCACGACCCTCGACGTCAGCATGCCGGGTATCGACGGGTTCGAGGCTGCCAAGCGCATCCGCGCCATCAGCTCCACCTACATCGTCATGCTCACCGCGCGCGGCGACGAGATCGACACCCTGCAGGGCCTCGACTCCGGCGCCGACGACTACATGACGAAGCCGTTCCGTCCGCGCGAGCTCCGTGCCCGCATCGAGGCGATGCTCCGTCGGCCTCGCGCGAACGGGGATGCTCCGGCCGTCGCCGCTGTGGCACCGGCACAACCGGCTCCGACCGCGGTGGCGCCGGCTGCAGCCGCTCCGGCCGCGCCGGCCCAGGTCGCCACGCCGCCGCTGCAGCAGCAGATGTCGTCGCCCGACCCCACGATCGTGCACGAGAACGTCGCGCGTCATGTCGCGCCCGTCGGTCAGTCGGTCGTCCCGATCATCATGCAACCGGCCGCCGCGGCGCCTGACGACGGCGAGGGGTGGCTCGTCCACCGCGGTCTGAAGCTCAGCTCGGCGACCCGCATCGTCGAGGTCGACGGCACCGAAGTGGACCTCACCCGGAGCGAGTTCGACCTGTTGCAGGCACTCATGGAGTCCCGTCGTCGGGTGCGCAGCAAGGCTGATCTCGCGCTCATGCTCCGTGGCGAGAGTTACATCACGGCCTACTACGTCAGCGAAGCCGACAAGCGTGCGATCGAGGTGCATCTCGCCAACCTGCGACGGAAGCTCGCGGACAGCACGGTCGCGCCGCGGTTCATCGAGACGGTGCGCGGCGTCGGCTACCGCATGACCTCCGACGACTGAGAACGCCGCGGTCCCGACCGCGACGCAGGCTCACCGGCGACGAACGACGCCGGGTGGCCGGAGCTCAGGATTCCGCCGCGTCCGCCGCGTCGAGTTCGAGCAGCCGGTCGCAGCTCCGACGGCCGACCTCGTCGAGGGCGCCGTGGATCTCGCGCGCGCGTTCGAACTGCCCCAGCTCGATCGCCCGGAGCCCGGCACTCGCGAGTCCGGACACCCCGATCACGCCGAGCATGACGCTGGAGGAGCGGATGCTCAGGAGCACGACCTTGGCCTCGTCGGCGTCGTCGGCGTCGAGAGCCGCTCGCAGACGCGCCAGACGGACGGGCCACATCTCGACGTAGGTCTGGACGAAGCGACGACGACTGCGCAGGTCGCCCGAGAGTTCTCGGAGCAACCTGCGCAGTTCGTCGGCGTCGACCGTGCCCGGGTCGGGGGAGGTCACACCCGGTAGCCGCGCTGACGACGGATGAGCTTGCCGAACATGCTGAGCGTCTGGAGCACGGTGATGACGCCGAGGACCGGCCAGCCCGCCCAGAGGATCGTGGACTGGACGACGGGGGAGAGCTGGGTCCAGGCGGCGACGATGGCGATGATGGCGGCGAGGACGAACAGGAGCGGCGCGAGGTGCGCGTTGCCCGAGCCTCGCTCGGCCTTCGCCTGCTCGGCCCAGTTGTCGACCTTCTTGTTCGACGCGAACTTCGACCAGGCTCGGATGAAGTGCCCCATGCGGATCCACATGTAGAACTCGGCCGGGAAGACGAGGACCGCGAAGAGGATGTCGCGCACGTTCCGCTTCTTCATCGAGAGCGCGATACGCAGGTTGAGGAGGATCGCGATCAGCGGTGGGATGAGCCACACCGGGCTGAACACGAAGGCGTGGATCGACAGCGAGCCGGCGAGCAGCACGACGAAGAGGATGCGCGTGACCATGTTGAGGAGCATCTCCGCGTTCTCGAGCCACCGCAGTCGGAGGTTCGGGTGGAACGGCTGTCCCTTGGTGTCGCCGCGCTGGCCGGGCCACATGAGCTCGATCGCGCCGTAGTTCCACTTGACCTGCTGGGCGTCGAGCGAGCGGACGGTGGTCATGCCACCGACGTCGGCACGGGCGCGGGCGCTGATCTTCGTGAGGTAGCCCGCGCTCTTGATCTGCAGCGACAGGAGCGAGTCCTCCACCTCGGAGTCCTTGACCCACGGGGTGGACTGGTGGTTCTGCTCCATGGCGTCGCGCAGCGCCTGGACGGAGAAGATCGAGTACTGTCCGCCGAGCACGGCCATGTTGCGGCCCCGGAGCATGTTCTGCATGTTGAACGCGGCGAACTGCGTGCGCTGGCCGGCGATGAGGAACGCCGGGACGATCTGCTTCTTGAACGGCTCGTCGTCGATCGAGAAGATCGCGGAGATGCCGCCGATGCGACTGTCCGAGACGATCTCGGCTTCGAGCGACTCGATCGCGGTCGGGTCGGCGACCGTGTCACCGTCGACGCCGAGCAGGTAGTCGTAGCCCTCGACGAGCGTGAAGCCGTAGTTGAGCGCGCCCACCTTCTTGTCGGGGTTCTTCCCGATGTCGTGGATGAACACCTCGGTGAACTGCTCGTAGCCGTCCTCGTCGACGCGGGAGTGCGGGCCGGCGTAGGGCGCGGCGACGTCGACCGACCGGTCCGTGGTGTTGTTGATGACCACGTGGATCACATCGGGCATCCGCGTCTGCTCGAGGAGGGACGCGAGCACGGCCGGCAGCGACTCCTCCTCGTTGTAGGCGGGGATGATGCACCCGATGGTCGCGCGGTACTCGGGGAGCGAGTTGACCGAGTCGATGAACTCGTTGGCATACGCTTCAAGTTCGGGTGCGAGAAGCGGCTGCGTCTGAATGTACCGAGGGTCAGGCTGCTGGACGTTGGGCCGAGCGTTGTCCGGTCGCGCTTCGAGATCTGACATCAGGGGTCCTGTTCCGAGAGGGTCGAGTGCAGCGGGTCGCGCTGCAGTTGCAACTCTGCCGCGTTCGGCGCGGCTTTCGCGCGTGAATGCGATAGCGTCGCCTCAGGATTTCCTCAAGATTCGCCCTGGCCCCAGTTCGTGGGTCATGCGGACCCGCGAGGACCACTCGATCATCCCTCCGAAACCCGTCAGGAGTCTCATGTCGATCCACCCCAGCCCGGCCCGGAACCGGCGCGTGCAGCACGTGCTCCAGGCTGCGACCGCCGCCGTGCTCGCCCTCGGTCTGAGCGCGTGCGGTACGCCGCCCTGGGAGGAACCGGGTGCGCAGCCCACGACCTCGCCGAGCGCCTCGAAGACGCCGAGGCCCACGGTCAGCGCCATCACGAACGAGCTCGCGAGCGGCAGCGCCAAGCACACGCTGACCGCCGGAGCGGCGACCCTCACGGTCGACTACTGGTCCACCCTGTCGATGGACGCGTGGACCGCCGACGTCAACAAGCCCGTGAGCTTCTCGCTCAGCGGCGTGCTCAACCCCGACGACCTCCAGGCGCTCTACCTGTCGCGTGTGACGCTGACCACGACGGTCCACGGGCCGAAGGGGCAGCTGGAGTCGCCTGCGCCGTTCACCGACCAGTCGACGGTGGCGCCGGGATATCTCATCAAGGCGCCGTACAGCTACAGCCAGACGTTCGTCCTGCCCGAGGTGGACAGCGCGGCGACCGGCGTCACCTTGACGATCACCTACGAGCTGCTGGTGCAGGCGACGCCGACGTCCGCCGAGTATGCGAAGCAGACTGCGGTGGACACCCTCACGATCGCGATCGCCCCGCGCGCCTGACCGAAGTCCCGCGGAGCCGTCAGCGGCCCGTCGGCGACGATGAGGCGAGGACCGTGCGGTTCCCGCCGGCTGCCGCGGCACGCAGGCTGGCGTCGCCGGCGGCGCGCGTGAGGACGGCGACGTCGTATCCGAGGTAGTCGGTCAACGCGATCCCGATGCTCGCCGTCGGGCGCAGGCGCGGTGTGGTCTCGACGGGGTGGTCGAGCAGACCGTCCTGGATGCTCTTGGCCGCCTGGAGCGCGACGTCGGCATCCACCGCGGGGGTCGCGATCAGGAGACACCCGGCGCCGTCCTCGCCGATGTCGGAGAGCGTCGGACCGTATCGACGGACCGAGGAGATGAACCCCTCGGCGACCTCACTGCTGAACGCCGCTCCGAACGCCGTCGTCATCTCATCGAGGTCGTCGAGTCGGACGTGGAGGATCGCGAGCTGCTCGTCGTGGAAGTTGGCCCGCTCCAGCCAGTCCTCGACGATGCGGACGAAGGACTCCTGGAGGAGGACGTCGTCACCCGTGTACGCGACGATGCTCCCGTGCCGTCGGCTCGCCGGCGCGGCCCGCTCCGCACGCAGTACGGAGAGCACCACGGTCGCGACGATCAGGAGCGCGATCAGCAGCAGCGAGGCGGCCACGGTCCCGAAGAGCGTCGTGAACAACGCACCGTCCGGCCCCTCCACGAGGAGTGTGATCAGCCGGGCTGCGAAGAACAGGGACGCGATGCCGAGCACGATGGTGAAGCCACGGGTGGTCGGGTTGTCCCGCATCGCGCCGACGAGCGTCTCCGCGGTGCCGAGGCCCGCGAACAGGGCGATGCACAGGAACGTCGCAGGCGCGCCCGCCCAGGGGCCTCCCGAGGGCCCGGCAGCGAGCGCGGCGACGATCGTGACCGCCGTTCCGACGAGCGAGACCCAGAGCAGACTCGATTTGCCGTTGAAGAGCCGTGCGCCGGACCACAGGGCGGCGATGCTCAGCACGTAGCCACCGTTCCCGGCGGCGGTCGCCCACCAGGCCTCCTGGCTGAGCGCGCTGACGACGTAGGAGAAGCTGGTGAACATCCCGGCCATGTAGGACACGGACCACACCCGCCCGCTCGCGTCGTCCTTCCGCATGAAGGTGTTGACGATGAACGTGGCGCCGCAGACGAAGATCACGAGCGCGTTGATCACCGCGACGGTCTCGCTGTCGAAGGTCATTCGGTGCCGCCTCTCGGAATACGGACGACCGCGGTCGTGCCCTCACCGAGCACGCTGTGGACGGTGAGGTCGCCGCCGTGCAAGCGGACGATGTCCCGACTGATCGCGAGGCCGAGACCGCTGCCGTGCACCGTGGAGTTGCGGACGAGGTCGGAGCGGAAGAACCGCTCGAAGAGCTTCGGCTGATCCTCCTCGGAGATGCCGATGCCGGTGTCGCGCACGATGACCCAGGCGGTGTCGCCCTCCGCGGTGACGCCGACGCTCAGCTCCCCGCCGTCGCGGTTGTACTTGATGCCGTTCGAGAGCAGATTGTCGACGACCTGCCGGAGGCGGAACGGGTCGGCGAAGAGCGGCACGGTCTCCTCGTCGTGGCGCACGATGCTGATGCTCCGTTCTGCGGCCAGGTGCGCCAACGACTCGACCGACCGGTCGACGATCTCCCGGAGCTCGCACTCGGAGCGTTCGAGCACCATGGTCCGGTTCACGTCGCGCGAGGCGGCGAGGATGTCCGCGATGAGTTCGAGGAGTCGATCGCCGTTCGTCTGGGCGATCGTGAGCTGCTTCGCGACCCGCGGGGGGAGCCCGGGGTCGTCGAGGGCGAGGTCGAGGTAGCCGAGGATGGACGTCAGCGGCGTCCGGAGTTCGTGCGAGACGGAGGCGACCAGGTCGTCCCTGGCGCGGATCGCATTGATCTCGCTCGTGACGTTGCGCGAGACGAGCACCGTGCCGTCGTATCCGCCTTCGTGGTCGTAGAGGCGGCGGGAGGTGAGGGCGAGGGCGATCCGCTCGGTGCCGGGGGCGCCGAGCCACACCGTGAGGTTCTCGAACTCCTCACCACGACGTGCGCGGATGTACGGCTTGTCCTGCGGCTGGAGGAGGGTCAGTCCGTCCTCGGCCCACACCGGGAGTGCAGGATTGACGTCGGACAGCTCGCCGACCTCGTCCTGCAGCCGCGTCTGGAACCGGTTCACCATCGCTCTGGCTCCGATGCGGTCGAAGCGGACGACGCCGAAGTTCACGGCGTTCAGGATCTCCGCGAGGCGGCTCTCCTGGTCTTGCGCGCGACCCAGGGCGGTCTCGAGCTGGCCGGCCTGCTTGTTCAGCAGCACGCGCTGCGCCTCCGTCCGCTTCGCCGTCATCGCGGTGGAGACGGCGACGAACGCGAGGACCGTCGGCAGGATGACGAGCGCCGGCAGGTTGGCGATCGTGATCTGCCCCGGTGTCATCGCCAGGGTGGACCAGCTCGACGTGCACACGAGCACGATGGCGGTGACGGCGCCGGCGAGGCCGAAGGCCGTCGCCATCCAGATGGTCGGGAAGACCCAGAGGAGGCCCGCACCGATCAGTGGCTCGCCCTGCCGGATGAGTGCGATGGCGATGATGTCGAGGATAGGAAGCACGATGAGCAGGCGCGGTGCCTGGTGCCAGGGCACGATCGGTGCGAGTGCCGTGGCGATGAACGCCAGGATCACGCCGACGTAGAACAGGACCGAGTTCTCGTCGACGCCTTGGAACAGGAGCGTGGCGAACAGGATCGCGACGACCGCGAGGCCGAAGAGCAGCTGTGGGAAGGCACTGTAGCCGGTCATCCGGCCGACGCGTCGGGGGACCTCGACCGCGTGCGGGCCCGTTCTCGTGGGGCCGGTGTCCGAGCGACCCGGTGCCGAGGCGGTGTCACCCGACGTCGACGGGCCGGACGGGGGAGTCCGTTCTCCGGTCGGCTTCGCGGGCATGGGTCGAGCGTACCTCTGTCGGGGGGTGGCGGAGCGTGATACGAAGGACGGCTTGTGCTGGCGCGGGAGAATCCCCCTAGCGGGTGCCCCAATCGTAGAGCTGCTTGTGCAGGCGCAGATAGACGAAGGTCTCGGTTCCGGAGACGCCGTCGACGGTGCGGATCTCGTCGTTGAGCAGCGCGATCAGTTCCTCGTCGTCCTCGCAGACCACTTCGACCAGCAGATCGAAGGAGCCGGCGGTCAGGACGACGTAGTCGACGGCGGACAACGCGGACAGGCGGTCCGCGACCACTCGCGTATCACCGGTCACACGGACACCGATCATCGCCTGCCGGGTGAAGCCCAGCTGCATCGGGTCGGTCACCGCGACGATCTGGATGACGCCGGACTCCGTGAGTTTCTGCACCCGTTGCCGTACGGCGGCCTCACTGAGCCCGACGGCCTTCCCGATCTCGGCGTAGGAGCGACGTCCGTCGGTCTGGAGCTGCTCGATGATCGCCTTCGACGTGTCGTCGGGCGGCGCCGCCTTCGCCGGTGCATCGGAGCTCGCTCGTGTCATGCGTCGATCATGACAGCGCAGACGGGTCGCGGCAAGCGGATCCGCAGGGCCGACCGATCCCGGCGTCCGGATCCGTCGTCGCCGATCTCCGGACGGAATCCGCCGAGCCGGGTGGGGCGGTCCTGCGGTCGGCCGGTACCGTACTATCGTCGAGGGTGCATCAGCCACCGCCAGCCGTATTAGAGGAGCAGACGTGACCGAGCACGGGCAACGGACCGTCACGCTGCCCGGCGGGCGTCGAGTCTCACTCGCGTGGGCCGGCATGACCGATGTCGGCAAGCGGCGCGAATTGAACGAGGACGCCTTCGTGGCGCTCCCTCCCGTGTTCGCCGTGGCCGACGGCATGGGTGGGCACTCCGCCGGCGAGGTCGCGAGTGCGGCGGTCGCGCACCGCCTGACCAAGGCCACCGAGGGAGCCGAGATCCTCACCGTCGACGGCCTCGTCGACGCGCTGCGCATGGCCGTCGCGGACATGATCGACACCGCGGAGGAGGGCGAACTCGGCATGGGTACGACCGTCACCGGTGTCGTGTTGACGGCGGACGAGGGCGAGGGTCGCGTCGCGGTGTTCAACATCGGCGACTCCCGGGTGTACCGCCTGCAGGAGGGCGAGCTGGTCCAGGTCACCGAGGACCACTCGATCGTCCAGGAGCTGATCCGCGCAGGGGCGATCAGCCCGGAGGAGGCGGAGTTCCACCCGAACAGCAACATGATCACCCGGGCCGTCGGTCCGTCGGACGACCCCGTACCTGACGTCGAGCTCTTCCCGATCGAGACCGGTGCCCGATGGCTCGTCTGCTCGGACGGGCTCACGAAGGAACTCACCGATCACGGGATCTGGTACTTCCTGACGGAGGGGGCCACGCCGGTCGACGCGGCCGAACTCCTCCTACGTGCCGCCCTCGACAACGGCGGACGCGACAACGTCTCGGTCATCGTGCTCGATATCGCGGCGGTCGACGAGGCCGTGGACGAGAGCGTCGAGCAGCCCGCCTCCTGAGCCCGCTCCACAGCCGCTGCTCGCGCGGGCTTCGCGCCCGGTCGGACCGTCCCGTCAGCCGGTCAGGGCCGCTGGGTGCTCCACTGGAGCCATGAGCCCTTCGGACGTGACGCCCTCCGCGACCAACTCGCACCGGCCCGCGACGACGTCGGCCCGCCTCCGTGCCCCCAGCCCGCCGGCAGAGCCGCCCACCGGGTCGCTCCCGATCCTCGCAAGTCTCGCCCCGGTCGTCGGGTCGGTCGCCCTGTTCGCGATCACCGGCTCACCCGTGACCCTCGTCTTCGCCGCGCTCGGGCCCCTCATCGCCGTCGCCGGCTACATCGACGCACGCTGGACCAGACGGCGGCGCGGACGACGGGCGCGTGCGGCGTACGACGCTGCGACGCAGGAGCTGGAACAGGACGTCGCGCGAGCGCATGCCGAGGAACGCGAGGAACTGCGAGCACTCCACCCTGCCGGTCGGCTCCTCGACGTCCTCGACGGACCTGATCGCGCCAGGTGGCGGGTGCCGGAGGCCCGCCGCACGCTCGTCTGCATCGGGCGAGGGGAGACGAAGAGTGCCGTCCGGGTGGATGCCGGGGCCGACGACGACCGGTGGGCGTGGGCGGCACGGCTGTCCGAGGCGCCGGTCGTGGTCGACGCGGTCGAGGGGATCGGCATCGTCGGTGGCAAGGTGTTCGCGCGCGCGGTGGCCCGCAGCATCCTCCTGCAGCTCGCCCGACAGTTTCCGCCGCAGGCAGCGCAGTTCTCCGGGGACCCCGCGGCTCCCGACGACCGCACCTGGGCGTTCCTGGAGGACCTCCCGCACCGCGCGGTCTCGGACCCGGTGGAGCCGGTGCGCGACGGGGGTGCGGCGGACCCGACGACCCTCGTCTCGGTCGTCGAGCGTTGGGAAGCGGTCGGGGCCGCCGCGGGGCGCTCGGGAGGACGCCCACCGACCGGCGGTGTGCTCGTCGCCCTGTCCGACACCGTCGAGCTCATCCCCACCCGCTGCCGACACCTGCTCGTGCTCGGCTCCGACGGGCAGACCGTCCTCGCCGACGGGACCGGCGCCTCTTCGTCCGTGTCGGTGTCGCCGACCCTGCTCGCGGAAGCCGAGGCGGAGCACGTCGTCGGGGCGCTCACCGCAGCCGCACTCACGACGGGGGAGTCCCCGGCCCTCTCGAGTCTGCCGACCGACGTCGCCTTCGCGCAGGTGCATCCGGTGCGGGGCCGTCGCCCGCCGGCGGGATCCGACTGGCGGCCGGATGCGCTCCGGGTCGCCGTCGGCACCGGCGTCGAGGGCGTGCAGCTGCTGGACCTCGGGGCGGACGGGCCCCATGCGCTGGTCGGCGGCACGACCGGGAGCGGGAAGAGCGAGCTGCTCATCACCTGGATCACGGCTCTCGCCGCGCAGTGCTCGCCGCAGGAGCTCTCCCTGCTCCTCGTCGACTGCAAGGGCGGCGCCTCCTTCCAAGCGGTGGAAGCCCTGCCACACGTGGTCGGGATGGTGACCGACCTCGAACCGGGAGCGGCGGACCGGGTCGTGTCGAGTCTGCGTGCCGAGCTCCGCCACCGCGAGCGTGTGCTCGCCGGACACGGGGCGCGGCACCTGCTCGACCCCGTGCTTCTGCCGGAGCATCGCCCGGCACGGCTCGTCGTCGTCGTCGACGAGTTCCAGGCGCTGCTCGACGCCAGCCCGCACCTCCATCAGGTGTTCGCAGACCTCGCGGCCCGCGGGAGATCGCTCGGCCTGCACCTGATCCTCTGCAGTCAGCGTCCGGCGGCGGTCGCCGCCGATGCCATCCTCGCGAACTGCACGCTCCGTCTCTCGCTCCGGGTCACCTCGCGCCCCGACAGCGCCGCGATCCTCGGTGTGCCCGATGCAGCTGCGATCCCGGCCGGAACACCGGGCCGCTGCATCGTCTGGAACGGCGACCGACGACTCGTGTTCCAATCCGCGGTCACGTCGTCCGACGACGTCCTCGCGGTGCGTGAGCGGTGGCGCGAGGCGCCTGCACCTCGGCGACCATGGCTCGACCCCCTGCCGGCACGCCTGGCCTTGGGTGCCGTCTCGGCGATCGAGGCGGGACGTGCCGGAGGGTCGGAGAGCACCGGTGTCGACTGTCCTCCCGGGGAGGGCATCGTGTTCGGCCTCGCGGACCTCCCCGAGGAGCAGGCGCAACGCCCCGCGGTGTGGTGTCCGGAGCACGACGGCTCGCTGCTGGTGCTCGGCACCGGACGTTCCGGTCGAACGACCCTGCTGGACACGCTCGAGGTCGGCGCGCGCGATCGCTTCCGCGTGGAGCGCGTCGGCCAGGATGCCGAGCAGGCCTGGGACACCGTCATGGCGCTGTCGGATCCGCTCCGCCCGACCGAGCGCACCCTCCTCCTCGTCGACGACGTGGAGTCGCTCCTCGCCACCGCCGGGGACGAGCACGCCGCCGCCCTCCGCGACGCACTGCTGGGCCTGCTTCGAGACGGCGGCCGCCGCGGGATCAGCGTCGTCCTCGCCGCCTCCCGGCTCGGCGGTGTGGTCCACCGGTTCTCGGCTCAGCTGAGCAGCACGCTCGTCCTCCGCCTCGCCGATCGGCAGGATCATCTCGTCGCCGGGGCACCCGCCTCCTGCTTCGATCCACGCCGACCCGCCGGCCGCGCGCACTGGCACGACTCGGAGGTGCAGATCGCGCTCGCTCCACCGTCTCCGGCGTCTCCGTCCTCGGCGCCCGGGGTCCACCGCTGGCGGCCGAGCCCGGCACGCGCGACCGTCATCGTCACGCGTGCGACCGGAGCGGTCCGGGCGATGCTGCAGCGCTCGACCGGTACGGAGCAACGCGTGCGGCTCATCGAACCGGCGGCGCACCTGTTCCCGTCCGCACCGCTCGCGGGCGTCGCGGGCATCGAGAGCGACGTCCTGGAGGACGACGCCGCGATCGTCGTCCTCGTCGACCCCGAGACGTGGCTGTCGGGCCGGTTGGTCGTCGGGCGAGACCTTCCGCCGAGCACCGCCGGTGCCGACCTGGTGGTCCACGGCTGCTCCGCCGCCGACTTCCGACAGGTGACCAGGAGCCGTGAACTCCCACCGCTCCTCGGCTACGCGAGCGGCCGTGCCTGGTGGTGGCGAGCCGGACAGGAGGCGATGCGTGTGGACCTGCTCGGTTCCTGACCCGAAGGCACTGAGGCTGTCGGCCGGGTGGTCAGACCGCGGTGACGGCGATCCGCCCGACGACGGCGGCTCCACCGTGGATGGCCAGGTCGAGTTCCGGTTCGAGGGCGTCGACGGCGGCCGCATCGAGCGCTCCGACCGAGACGAGCAGCCGGAGGGCGACGATCGTCGAGGCCCGGAGCGAGCCGTCGAGGACCTTCAGCGCGACGGTCGCGCCGCCGGGTGCCGACATGACCATCACGCCTTCCGCCCCGAGCTTCGCGAACAGGCCGAGGCGCTCGATGACGAGCGTGTTCGCCCGCCCTGGTCCGTCGAGTGCCCAGCCGTTGGCGAGCACCGCCGCCGTGAGCAGGCCGGCATTCCGGTACAGGGCGAACGGCGAGGCGGGGGAGGAGTTGACGACGCGTCCGATGCCGCGTGCGAGTCCGGTCAGGGAGATCGCGTAGACCGGCGCCCCGCAGCCGTCGACCCCGCTGGCGGCGGGCTTCTCGCCGGTGAAGCGCTCGACGGTGTCGCGGACCGCGAGCTGCAGCGGATGGTCGGGCTCGAGGTATGTCGCCTGGTCCCACCCGTTCTGCGCGCAGGCGAGCAGCATGGCCGCGTGCTTCCCGGAGCAGTTCATGTACAGGGGGCTCGTGCCGAGTCCGTCCCGGACCAGCTCGTCGCGGGATGCGCGATCACCGGGCCAATCGGCCGGGCACTGCAACGCCGAGTCTTCGATCCGGGCCCGGCCGAGCATGCTGCGGACGACCTGGACGTGCTTCCGGGTCCCCGCATGGCTCGCGGTGGCGAGCACGGCCTGAGCGCCCTCGAGGGACACCCCGGCGTTCATGATCGTGATGGCCTGGAAGGGCTTGAGGCACGAACGGGGGAAGACCGGTGCGTCCGGTGCTCCGAGACTCGCGAGCACTTCGCCCTCCGGCCCGAGGACGATCGCCGAACCGGCGTGTCGTGACTCGATGAAGCCGCTGCGCTCGACGACGGCCAGCTCCACCGCGTCCGAGACACCGAAGGTCTGGGGGACCGCCGTGCTCACAGTGCTGCGAGCGCCTGATCGATGACCGTCATCGCGTCGGCGATGAGCTCGTCGGAGACCGCGAGGCTCGGGAGGAAGCGGAGGACGTTGCCGTAGGTGCCGGCGGTGAGGACGAGCACGCCCTGCTGCGCGGCGGCCGCGGCGATGGCGCTGACGGCGGCCGGGTTGGGCTCCTTCGTCGTCGAGGCGGTACCCGGCTGGACGAGTTCCATCGCGATCATCGCACCGATGCCGCGGACGTCGCCGATGATGTCGTACTTGCCCTGGAGTTCGAGCAGCGCCGCCGTCAGGGTGGAGCCGATGCGATCCGCTTCGGCCAGCAGGCCACGGGACTCGATCGACTCGAAGACCGCGACCGACGCGGCACACGCGACGGGGTTGCCACCGAAGGTGCCGCCGAGGCCGCCGGGCTGGCTCGCGTCCATGATCTCGGCACGCCCCGTGACCGCCGCGAGCGGCAGACCGCCGGCGATGCCCTTCGCGCTCAGCACGAGGTCGGGGACGAGGGCGAAGTGCGAGCTCGCGAAGTACTCGCCGGTGCGCGCCATGCCGCTCTGGATCTCGTCGGCGATGAACACGACGCCGTTGGCCGTGCACCACTCCTGGAGCGCGGGGAGGTAGCCCTCCGCGGGGACGACGAAGCCGCCCTCGCCCTGGATCGGCTCGACCACGAGGCACGCGAGGTCGGTGGCGCCGATGCGCTTCTCGAGGTAGGCGATGGTGCGGGCAGCAGCCGCCGCTCCGGACAGGCCGTCGTGGTAGGGGTAGGAGTTGGGGGCGTGGTAGACGTCGCCGGCGAACGGGCCGTAGCCGGTCGCGTACGGGGCGGCCTTGTAGTTCATCGCCATGGTCAGGTTGGTGCGACCGTGGTAGCCGTGGTCGAGCACCGCGACAGCCCGCCGACCGGTGTACTTGCGGGCGATCTTCACGCCGTTCTCGACCGCCTCGGCGCCCGAGTTCACGAGCACCGACTTCTTCGCGAAGTCGCCCGGAGTGTGCTCGGCGAGGAGCTCCGCGACGCGCACGTACTCCTCGTAGGGGGTGATCGTGAACAGGGTGTGCAGGACGTCGGCCGCCTGGTCCTGGACGGCGCCGACCACGGAGGACTCCGTGTGGCCGATGGTGGTGACGCCGATGCCGGCACCGAGGTCGATGAACTGGTTGCCGTCGACGTCGACGACGATGGCGCCGTGCGCGCGCTCGATGTACACCGGGAGGACACTCGACACGCCATCGGACACGACTGCGGTCCGGCGGGCGTGCAGCGCCTGTGAGCGCGGGCCCGGGACGGCCGTCACGATGCGACGCTCCTGCGTCACGCTGGGGGCGGAGGCGGTCGTCTGGTCCGTGGTGTCGAGCGTGTCAGTCATAGTCCTCCAGCGTAGCGCGACCTCCCGACAGCGGGGCCGCGAACGCGGGCCGCGGTGGAGAGGCCAGTGGGATACTGGTGGCATGATCACGGGCCACCACGACTACACCATCGGCGTCCGCTGGGACGGGGACCTCGGGACGGGCACGAGCGGGTACCGGGACTACTCCCGGGAGCTCACGGTGACGGCCGCCGGGAAGCACGACCTCGAGGGCTCGGCCGACAAACCGTTCCGCGGCGACCCGGGTCGGTGGAACCCTGAGGAGCTGCTCCTGGCGGCCCTCGCGCAGTGCCATCTGCTGTCCTACCTGCACGTCGCCGTGACCCTCGGTGTCGTGGTGACGGCCTACACGGACGACGCCGTCGGGACCATGGTCGAGGACGGCGCGGGGAGCGGTGCGTTCACGGAGGTGGTCCTGCGTCCGCAGGTCACGGTCGCCGATGCATCGATGGTCGAGGCGGCGCGAGCCGGGCACGCCCGCGCGAACGAGCTGTGCTTCATCGCCAATTCGGTGAACTTCCCGGTCCGTCATGAGCCGACGATCGTGGTCGCGACGACCACCTGAGGAGTGGACCGACGCCGCGGCTCAGAGGCGCTCGGGGCGCAAGGCGCGCTTGATGCGCTCGACGGTGTCGGCGGGCGGCGACTCGTTGTAGGCGTTCGCGAGCTCCTGGCCGGTGAGGGCGTGGATCGCCGCCATGATCTCGTCCGTCGCCTTGCGTCTGGCGCGTCCTGAGGTCGCAGGTCCATGGTGGCTCACGTCGATGGGTTCACCGAAGATCACCGTGACCGGTTTGAACTTCGGGATCGTCGTGCCCACCGGCATGAGGTCGTCGGTGCCGATGAGGCCGACCGGGACGACCCTCGCACCCGTGGTGAGTGCCAGCCAGGCGACACCGGTCCTGCCGCGGTACAACCGTCCGTCGAGCGACCGGGTGCCCTCGGGGTAGATGGCGAAGGCCTCCCCGCTCTCGAGGATCCGGCGTCCCTGGTCGAGGGCTTCCTGCGCTGCCTGCCCGACACCACGTTCGACCCCGACAGCGCCGATCGAGGTGAAGAACGTGCGCGAGACCCAGCCCTTCAGGCCGCGTCCGGTGAAGTAGTCGGACTTCGCCAGGAACTGCACCCGGCGTGGGGCGCTGATGGGGATCGCGATGCTGTCGATGAACGAGAGGTGGTTGCTCGCCAGGATGACCGGCCCACGCTTCGGGACGTTCTTCCGGCCGATGATCTTCGGGCGGTAGAGCAGCTTCGCCGTCGTGTTCAGGACGGCTCGTCCGAAGTAGTAGACGACACCGGGTTTCGAGGGCGTGGCCACCGTGTCGTCCGTCGTCGGCTCGACGGTGGCCTGGTCGGAGGGTTCCTGGGCGCGTCGCTGCGTCTGCTCCTCATCGGCCATGCGCACGACTGTACCCGCCGACGCATGCGCGACCCGGCATACTGACGCGCGCCGGTGCACCGAGGATGTTCGGCGCGCTGTCAGCCAGCATGGAGCCTGGTGGGTGAGACTGGACCGACCCCTCAGCAACGACCGAAAGTTCCCCTGTGCGCAAGAGCCTCTGCCTTCTGGCCGTCATCGCGTCCCTCGTGTCGCTGACCGCGTGCAGTTCGGCGACGTCGCAGTCGCAGGCGCTGGCCAGCCCGGGGGAGTGCGCCGACACGAGCGCAGGCAAGGCGTCCAAGGCGATCAACGTGAGCGGTGACTTCGGCTCGATCCCCGAGGTCACCTTCGCCAAGGGCACGCTCTCCGCGGACACCACAGAACGCACGATCGTGGCGAAGGGCGACGGCGAGCGGGTCGATCCCGGCGACACGACGTTCGTCGAGATGTCCATCTACAACGCCGTGACCGGGTCGATCGTCGCGCAGACCGCCTACGGCGCCAGCCCGGCCACGGCGATCGTCGTCAATGATCAGAAGTACCTGAAGGGCCTCGTGCGAGCCGTCGAGTGCACGACGGTCGGATCCCGCGTCGCGGCCTTCGTCACGGCGGGCGACGGGTTCGGATCCGCGGGGTCGAGCGACGGCACGGTCCAGGCCGACCAGCCGCTCGTCGTCGTGGCCGACGTCCTCAGCACGGTGCACAGCGACGCCAAAGCGGACGGCGTCCCGCAGGAGCCCGTCGCCGGGATGCCTGCGGTCGAGCTCGACACCGCCGGACGACCCACGGTCACCATCCCCGAGGAGCCCGCTCCGGCCGATCTCCAGGTCGCGGTGCTCAAGCAGGGCGACGGCGCGGTGGTGCAGCCCGACGCCGAGGTCATCATCAACTACCAGGGTGTGAACTGGCGGACCGGCGAGGTCTTCGACGAGAGCTGGGGCAACGGGCCGACCAACTTCCAGCTGTCCGCCGTGGTGAAGGGCTTCTCGAGCGCCATCGCCGGCCAGCACATTGGTTCGCAGGTCATCGCCGTCATCCCGCCCGACCTCGGGTACGGGCCGAGTGGCGGCAACAGCCAGGCGGGTATCGAGGCCGACGACACCATCGTGTTCGTCATCGACATCCTCGATGCGAGCAGCACCACGGCTCCCGCCGCGGGCTGAGCGGCCGACTCGGTCGCCGACGTAGACTGACCGCCGTGAGACGCGTCATCATCCTCGGATCAACCGGCTCGATCGGCACGCAGGCACTCGACGTCATCCGGGGTGACCGCGACCGCTTCGAGATCGTCGGCCTGACGGCCGGCTCGAACGCCGAGCTGCTCGCCGAGCAGGCCGCCGCCTTCCACGTCGACGACACGGCCCTGGGCGCGACCGACGCCGAGCGGCTCATCCGCAGTGTCGACGCCGATGTGGTGCTGAACGGCATCACAGGCTCCATCGGGCTCGGCCCGACCCTCGCGGCGCTCGAGACGGGCCGGACGCTCGCGCTCGCGAACAAGGAGTCGCTCATCGTCGGTGGCGACCTCGTGCGGCGGATCGCGGCGCCCGGCCAGATCGTGCCAGTCGACTCCGAGCATTCCGCGATCGCCCAGGCCCTCCGTTCCGGCACCGCGACCGAGGTGCGGCGGCTCGTCCTGACCGCCTCGGGAGGACCGTTCCGCGGACGGGACCGCGCATCGCTCGTCGGCGTCACGCCGGCTGAGGCGCTCGCCCACCCCACCTGGGACATGGGTCTCGTCGTCACGACGAACTCGGCGACCCTCGTCAACAAGGGGCTCGAGGTGATCGAGGCGCACCTGCTGTTCGACGTCCCGTACGACCGCATCGAGGTGACGGTCCACCCGCAGTCGATCGTCCACTCGATGGTCGAGTTCATCGACGGTTCCACCATCGCCCAGGCATCGCCGCCAGACATGCGGCTCCCCATCTCCCTCGGGCTCGACTGGCCCAACCGGGTCGGAGGCGTCGGCGTCCCGCTCGATTGGACCTCGCCCCAGCAGTGGACGTTCGAGCCCCTCGATCACGAGGCCTTCCCGGCCGTGCGACTGGCCAAACTCGTGGGCGGACAGGGGCGCACCTATCCGGCCGTGTTCAACGCCGCGAACGAGGAGGCCGTTGCGGCCTTCCACGCGGGTCGGCTGGGATACCTGGGCATCCTCGACACCGTCCGCGCGGTCGTGGACGACCACGAGGCGCCCGAGGGCGAGCTCACCCGGGAGGCGCTCGCGGAGGCGGAGCGCTGGGCGAGGGCTCGCGCGCAGCAGCGCATCGGCTGACCTGCCCGTTCATCGTCGGAAGCTTCCGAGCGGCCGTACAGCCGGCGTGCAGCCGGTGACCCGACCGCGCGAGTAGGGTTACGCCGTGGAATCCGTCCTCCTCTACCTCCTCGGCATCGTGATCGTGCTCGTGGGCCTCATCGTGTCCATCGGGCTGCACGAGGTCGGTCACCTCGTGCCCGCGAAGCTGTTCGGCGTGCGGGTCACCCAGTACATGATCGGCTTCGGTCGCACCATCTGGTCGCGTCGCAAGGGGGAGACCGAGTACGGCGTCAAGATGATCCCGCTCGGCGGCTACATCTCGATGATCGGCATGTTCCCGCCCAAGCAGCCCGGCGGTGCCGCCCGGAACGCCAGCACCGGCTTCTTCGACACGCTGGTCCAGGACGCGCGTGAGGCGAGTGCCGACACGATCGGCGCCGGCGACGAGGAGCGCACCTTCTACCGGCTGCCCGTCTGGAAACGGATCGTCGTCATGCTCGGCGGCCCGTTCATGAACCTCGTCCTCGCCGTCCTGTTCATCGGTATCGCCGTGTCGGGGTTCGGCGTCCCCCAGCAGAGCAGCACGCTGACCTCGGTGTACGAGTGCGTGTTGCCGTCCACGAGCGACCGTCAGAGCTGTGCAGCGGGGGATCCGCAGGGTCCGGCGGCCGCCGCAGGGCTGAAGCCGGGTGACACGATCCTCTCGATCGACGGAACCCCGATCTCCACCTTCGCCGAGATCTCCGCGGCCGTGCAGGATTCGCCGGGCAAGCCGTTGGCCCTCGAGGTCGCCCGCGGTGAGCAGCGACTCGACCTCACCCTGACGCCGTTGCTGCTCGAACGGGACGTCGTCGACGCCAAGACCGGCAAGATCGAGACGAACGCGGACGGCTCGGCGAAGACCCACGAGGTCGGTTTCGTCGGCATCACCCCGCAGCAGCAGATGGTGGCGCAGCCCGTCACCACGATCCTGCCGACCGTCGGCGACACGATCGCCCGAACCGCCAACATCATCCTGAACCTGCCCCAGCGACTCATCGACGTCGGGCAGGCAGCATTCGGATCCGGTGAGCGCGATCCCAACGGGCCGATGAGCGTCGTGGGCGTCGGACGGGTCGTCGGCGAGGTGGTCAGCCTCGACGAGATCCCCGTCGCGTCGAAGGCGGCGACCGTGTTCGGCATCCTCGGGTCGCTCAACGTCGCGCTCTTCGTCTTCAACCTCATCCCCTTGCTGCCCCTCGACGGCGGGCACGTCGCAGCAGCGCTCTGGGAGGCGATCCGTCGCCGCTTCGCAAAGGTCTTCCGACGTCGCGATCCTGGGCCGGTGGACGCGGCGAAACTCATCCCGCTCACCTTCGGCGTGGTGATCGTCCTCGGCGGCATGAGCGCGCTCCTCGTGTACGCCGACATCGTCAAGCCGGTCAACCTCTTCGGCTAGGCCGACGCCGACAGGGCCCGCGGGAGCCTCCCATCCCGGTACGGTCGTACTCCTCGGGGAGTACGGCGCGAGGCTCCGTGCGGGCGACGCGGCGGCTCCGACCCGCGAGTAGCATGCAGGGATGGCATCGGTCGAGACGGGTTCGGCACCCTGGATGACGCCGGGCGATCGCCGACCCGGGCGCCCCGTCTGGCGCCTCTGGGCACCGGTGGTGGTGTCCTTCCTCGTCCAGGTGCCCGCGACAGCGGTGCTCGCCCTCCACGGTTCCTTCGGCCCGGGTGCCGGTGCCTCGGGGTGGTCACGTACCTCGGCCGTCCTCCTGGCACTCGCCGGCGTGCTCTGCCTGCTCGCCGCCAGGCGGTCGCCCGGGCCGACGGTCGCGGCGGTCGCCGTGTTGTCGAGCGCCTCGATGCTGACGGGTCCCACCTGGGGCCCTCCCGCCGTGGCGCTCGCGTTCGCCGCGGGGTCCGGCATCGTCCGTGGGGCTCGCGGCTGGACCTATCCGTCGCTGGGACTCGGGTGGGCGCTCGCCCTGACCATCGCGCTCGCCGTCGGTTGGAGGGTGTCGGGCTTCCGCGTCGGGGCCACGACCGCCCTCGTCATCGTCGCCGTCCTCCTCGCCGAGGGACTCCGCACCCGGCGCGAACAGCTCGACGCGGATCGCCGGCGTCAAGGCGAACGTCGGGCGTCCGCCGCTCAGGAGGAGCGCGTGCGCATCGCCCGTGAGCTGCACGACGTGGTCGCCCACTCGCTCGCGCAGATCACCGTCCAGGCCGGTATGGGGCTGCACCTCATGGACACCCAGCCCGAACGTGCCAGGGAGGCGCTGACGAACATCAAGGGGTCGAGCAAGGCGTCGCTCGACGAGGTCCGCGGCCTCCTCGACGTCCTCCGTGGTGCCGATGCGGCCCAGGATCCCACGACCGGCGCGCCGAGGCGCCCGGGGCCGGATCTCGAGGCACTGCCCGTCCTCGTCCAGTCCCTCCGAGACCAGGGCGTCGACGCGGTCCTCGAGCAGCGGCTCGTCTCCACGCCCGGCGCGGCCGTGCAGCAGGCGCTGTACCGGATCGCGCAGGAGAGCGTCACGAACGTCCTCCGGCACGCGCAGGCCGGACGGGTCTCCGTCGAGCTCGTCGAGGTCGACGGCACCTACCGCCTGCTCGTGGAGGACGACGGAGTCGGTGCCCCACCCGGACCCGCGGAGCACGGCAACGGCCTCCTCGGCATGACCGAGCGCGCCGAACTCCTCGGCGGCACCCTCGAGACCGGGCGGAGTCCGCTCGGTGGCTTCCGTGTCACGGCCCGGGTGCCGGTCCGAGGCGTCGCATGATCCGCGTGGTCGTCGCCGACGACCAGGCACTCATCCGCGGCGGGTTCCGCGCCCTCCTCGACGCGGAGCCCGACATCGCGGTCGTGGGTGAGGCGGCCGGTGGGGACGAGGCGCTCGTGGTCGTCCGTCGGGAGCAGCCGGACGTGGTCCTCATGGACATCAGGATGCCCGAAGGCGACGGTCTGGCCGCCACCGAAGCCATCGTCGCGGATCCGACGCTCGAGGCCACCCGCATCATCGTCGTCACCACCTTCGAACTCGACGAGTACGTCGCGCAGGCGATCCGGGCGGGCGCGAGCGGCTTCCTCGTCAAGGACACCGAGCCGGCCGAGCTCATCCGGGCCGTCCGCGTGGTCGCGTCGGGTGACGCCCTGCTGTCGCCCGGGGTCACGAGGCGGCTGCTCACCCAGGTCGCCGGAGCGATCGCCGCGCCGCTCGACGACGCCGCGATCGCCGGGCTCACCGAGCGCGAACGCGAGGTGCTGGGTCTCGTCGGACGCGGACTCACCAACGAGGAGATCGGAGCGGCGCTGTTCCTCAGCCCGCTCACCGCGAAGACCCACGTGTCGCGCATCATGTCGAAGCTCGCGGCGCGCGACCGGGTCCGACTCGTCGTCATCGCCTACGAGACGGGGCTCGTCAGTCCCGGCGTCTGAGCGCCGGGTGGTCGTACTCCCGGGGGAGTCCGGTGATCCGTCCCATCGTCGGATGCCCTCGGCCGCCATCCGGAGGAGGCTCGGGGTCGTGATGCGGACGACGGTCGTCGTCCGCCCGACGAACGGAGTCCTCCATGTCCACCTCCCTGATCGTGCTCGCCGCGACCGCCGTGCATCCCGGCGGTCCCGGGCCGGGCTTCCACCTCCTCTGGCTGCTGCTCATCCCCGCGTTCTGGATCGCCGTGATCGTCCTCGTCGTCGCGCTGGTCGGTCGGCGGTGGCGTCGCCGAGCCTGGTCCGGGGCGTCCCCGGACGGCCACCAGGGCCCGCCGTGGGCCTGGCGTCAGGACGGGTCCCGGAGCGCCGAGCAGACGCTCGCCGAGCGCTTCGCCCAGGGCGACATCGACGAGGTCGAGTACCGGGAACGGCTCGGCGTCCTGCGTGCGAATCGCGAGGCACCACCCGCCCGTTGACCGCGGATCGCGACGTCCCAGCAGGCATTCAGCTCACGGGGAGCCTGCGGGGCGTCGCGCGCGTAAGCTGAGGCTCGTGGTAGCTATCAATCTGGGTCTTCCGTCGGTTCCCGAGACGCTCAGCCCGCGGCGCAAGTCGCGACAGATCAAGGTCGGCAAGGTGCTCGTCGGCGGCGACGCCCCGGTGAGCGTCCAGTCGATGACGACGACCCAGACGACCAACATCAACGCGACCCTCCAGCA
Organism: Plantibacter sp. MCCC 1A11337; assembly: GCF_013349365.1. Taxonomy (NCBI): domain Bacteria; kingdom Bacillati; phylum Actinomycetota; class Actinomycetes; order Micrococcales; family Microbacteriaceae; genus Plantibacter; species Plantibacter sp. MCCC 1A11337. Next base: position 248,875 of record NZ_JABJWX010000004.1, read on the forward strand.
GATCGCCGAACTCACGGCCTCCGGCTGCGACATCGTCCGCGTGGCCGTCCCGACCCGCGACGACGCCGAGGTGCTGCCGATCATCGCGAAGAAGAGTCAGATCCCGGTGATCGCCGACATCCACTTCCAGCCCGCCTACGTCTACGCCGCGATCGACGCGGGGTGCGCGGCCGTCCGGGTCAATCCCGGCAACATCCGGAAGTTCGACGACCAGGTCGGCGAGATCGCCCGGCGCGCGAAAGCCGCCGGCGTCTCCCTCCGCATCGGCGTCAACGCCGGGTCCCTCGACCCGCGGTTGCTGCAGAAGTACGGCAAGGCGACCCCCGAAGCGCTCGTCGAGAGCGCCGTCTGGGAGGCGAGCCTCTTCGAGGAGCACGACTTCCACGACTTCAAGATCTCCGTCAAGCACAACGACCCGGTCGTCATGGTGAAGGCCTACCGGCTGCTCGCCGAGCGCGGTGACTGGCCCCTGCACCTCGGCGTGACGGAGGCAGGTCCTTCCTTCCAGGGAACCATCAAGAGCGCGACCGCGTTCGGCATCCTGCTCTCCGAGGGCATCGGCGACACCATCCGTGTCTCGCTCTCCGCGCCGCCGGCGGAGGAGATCAAGGTCGGGCTCCAGATCCTGCAGTCGTTGAACCTCCGCGAGCGCAAGCTCGAGATCGTCTCCTGCCCGAGCTGCGGGCGCGCCCAGGTGGACGTCTACAAGCTCGCGAACGACGTGACCGACGGCCTCGAGGGGATGAGCGTCCCCCTGCGCGTCGCCGTCATGGGCTGCGTCGTGAACGGCCCCGGAGAGGCTCGCGAGGCCGACCTCGGCGTCGCGAGCGGCAACGGCAAGGGCCAGATCTTCGTCAAGGGCGAGGTCATCAAGACGGTTCCGGAGTCGGAGATCGTCGCGACGCTCATCCAGGAGGCCAACCGTCTGGCCGCCGAGATGCCCGCGGACGACACCTCCACGGGCGCACCGGTGGTGACGGTCGGCTCCAACTGAGCCGGATCACCGCCCGACCGGTCTCCGGTCGAGCGGTGATCCCGTCAGCGGGCTGTGCGGTGACGAGCCCCGTGCGGCGCGCGCACCGGCGTCTCCGTCTCGATCGGTGCGAGCCGACGGGAGGCGATCGGTTGCCGCTCGGCCGGCTGGACGCCCCGAGCGCGACGGACCAGACGGCGAGCGATCTGCAGTGGCCGCCCGATGACGAAGGCGACCGTGCCCAGCGCGCTCGTGTCGGCCCGCCCGAACGCCCGACGACGCTCCCAACCGGTGCGGAGCATGCCGCCGCGACTCTGTCGTGCACGAGGACGGACCGGCAGGGTCCCGAGGTCGCGCGCGGCGAACGCCTCCTCCGACCGCAGGATCCAGTCGTCCTCCGGGGCGGGGTGGAAGTAGTTCTGCTGCAGCCAATCCGGGTTCGGGAACCGGAAGCGGGCGGCCATGAGGTCATCCTTGGAGGCGAGCAGCCCGCTGCCCTCGAAGACGGTGTTGATGAGCGCCGGGTCAACACCGAAGTCGTCGAGCAGGATGACCGGCACACCGGCGGCGATGGCCTCGATCGCAGCCGTGGAACTCACGGTGACGAGCCCGGCCGCGTGGCCGAGGTGGACCGCCATCGACCCGGTGGCGACCCGGAGGTTGTCGGGTGTGGGACCGGTCAGGAGGGTGTCGAAGGGGTAGTGCTCGTGATGGGTCTGCGGGTCGCCGGCGAGGCCGCGCACCTTGATCACGACGTCGAGGTCGCGGTGCCGGATCGCGAGGGTCCGCAGCCAGGAGAGGATCCGGAGCCGGTCGCCGCGGTCGGCCGGGACGGTGGCCTGGGCGGCGAAGACGACCCGGGTGCGCGGGGCGGGCTCGGCCGGTGGCTCGGTCGCCGGGTCCGTCAGGAACGGCAGGGTCGCGAGCGCGAACGCCGGCTCGACCCCGTGCGTCAGCGCGAGTTCACGGTAGGCGGCGACTTCGCGGTGGCTGTGCAGGACGAAGACGTCTGCCTGCGCACGGAGGAAGATCCCCTTCCACTTCGCCGGGATGGAGATGCCGGGGAGACCGGTGAGGAGGACCGGGCGGGTGGCGCGGCCGAGCGCGAGGAGTTCCGAGATGACGACCTCGGCGACCGGCCCCCGCGTGGAGACGAACACGCCGTCCGGCTGCTCGGTCCGGATGAGGTCGACGAGTCGTCGGAGCGACAGGCGACGGACGGTCCGACCCTCGAACGCCGTGTGGAGCAGGGCGATGTCCACCTGCCGGTCCGTGGCGGACACGTCGCTCTCGATGAGGACGAGGTCGACGTCCCAGCCGGTCGCGCGGGAGAGGGTGGCGGCGCCCCACTTCACGAAGGAGTCGGAGTCCACCACCCCGATCACCCGACGTCGGGGCCCATGATCAGGCATCGACCCTGCGCAGCTTCGCGAGTGGGGCGAGTTCGCCGGGGAAGATGCGCTTGACGCCGTCACCCATGGCGGTCTCGATGACCCGGATGTCGCGGACGAGGTTCGAGAAACCGTGCGGTTCGAGCGACGCGGCGTGGTCCGAGCCCCACATGGCACGGTCGAGCGTGAGGTGGCGCTCCACCATCGTGGCTCCGAGGGCGACCGCGGCGAGGGAGATCTGCAGACCGGTCTCGTGGCCGGAGTACCCGATGGGCACACCGGGGTACCGGGCGGCGAGGCTGTCGATCATCCGGAGGTTCGCCTCTTCGGCGGGCAAGGGGTAGGTGGAGGTCGCGTGGAGGATCACCAGCGGCGAGCCCCGGAGGATCTCGACGGCGCGATCGATCTGCTCGAGCGTCGACATGCCGGTCGAGAGGATGATCGGCTTCCCGGTCGCGGCGAGACGGGTGAGGAGGCCCGAGTCGGTCACCGAGGCGGACGCGACCTTGTGGGCGCTGACGCCCAGGTCCTCGAGGAAGTCGACCGACGGTTCGTCCCACGGGGAGGCGAACCAGCTGAGGCCGCGCAGGGTGGCGTGGTCGCCGATCTCGATGTACTGCTCACGGTCGAACTCGACCCGGTAGCGGTAGTCGAGGTAGCTCATCTCACCCCACGGCGTCTGCCGCGGGACGTCGCGCATGTGCGTCGGCGTCGAGATCTCCGGCGTGCGCTTCTGGAACTTGACGGCTTGTGCGCCGGCGTCGGCGGCCACGTCGATGAGTCGCTTCGCGAGCTCCACGTCGCCGTTGTGGTTGAGACCGATCTCCCCGATGACGTACGCGGGAGCGCCGCCGCCGACGGGGATGCCGTCGATGCGCACGGGAGACGGCTGCGTCCGGCCGTCGAGGTCGGTGGTGTCGTTCGCGTCCTGGTGGATGCTCATGGTCGTGCTCCGTTCGATTGCAGCGTGGACAGCTTCAGGGGGTCGAGGGCCGCGCGTGCGCGTGCGGCGAGGACGAGGTCGGCGAGTTCGCGGACGGCGCCGTCGCCGCCTCGGCGTTCCAGGACGAGCCGGGAGACGGCACGCGCCTCCGGGTGCGCATCGGCGACGACGACCGGCCAGCCGACGATCTCGAGTGCCGGGATGTCGTTGACGTCGTTGCCGAGGTAGGCGATGCGGTCGAGTGGGACGCCCTTCGCCGCGGCCCAGTCGCGGAGCGCGGTCGCCTTGTCGGCGGAGCCGTACACGACGTCGACGCCGAGTTTGGCCGCGCGTGCGGCGACGATCGGGACCCGCTCGGTCGACAGGATCAGGAACGGCAGTCCGGCCTCGCGCAGCAGACGGACGCCGAGGCCGTCACCGCGATGGACGCTCACCCGTTCGACCCCGTCGGCGTCGATACTGGCGCGGTCGTCGGTGTGGACCCCGTCGAAGTCGGTGACGACGGCGTCGACGTCGAGGTGGTGCTCGGAACGCTCCGAGCCCGACGGGATGCCCAGCTGGCGTTCGGCGAGTCCGGCGATCGCCTCGGCGACGAGCAGATCCTCCGGTTCGTCGATGTCGAGCGCGGCGAAGGACCTGGTGACGGCCGGCGCGATCCGGCCGAAGAAGCGGTGCCCGGCTTCGAGGAAGCCGTCCGTGTCGAAGACGTAGAACGAGCCGGTCTCGCGGTACTGCGGGGCGCGGTCCTGCCGCCGGGGACGCTCGCGGTGGTCGTGGCCGATCCCTCGGGCACCCTTCGTCTTCTCCGTCCAGAGGAATCCGTGGTCGAGTACCGCGGCGAAGACGGAGTCCGCCCGCCCGGAGGAGACCAGCGCGACGGCGTCGTCGAGCGCTTCCACGTCGAGGAAGGGCGACGTCGCCTGCGCGAACACCGTCACGGGGGTCAGCTCACCGCGCTCCGCGAGGACACCGAGCGCGTGGAGGAGCGCGGCCTCGGAGGAGGTGCTGTCCTCGGCGAGTTCGGCCGGCCGGTCGATGACCTCGGCACCGGCGGCGACGGCGGCGGCGGCGAGGTCCGGGTGATCGGTCGTGACGACCACGCGCGAGACGCCACCCGACCGCAGCAGTCCTTCGACCGACCGTGCGATGAGGGTGCTCCCGCGGACCGTCCTGAGGTTCTTGCGGTGGATCCCCTTCGAACCGCCCCTGACCGGGACGATCGCCGTCGCGCCGTCGGTCTCCGGGTGCCTCCCGTGCGCTGCAGATGTCATCGATCCACGGTAGGAAGCGGCGGTGGACGCGAGGGGGACGGTGGGCGAACGGCTTCCGACGCCCTGGTGGCCATCCGGTGGCCGAGGAGCCCGGGCTCCGGATCTTCACACGTAGACTGTTCGGACCGCCGGGTTCCACCAGGCGGATCCGCGTTCGACGGTCATCCGTCCGGACCGCCAGCCTCGCCAGGGAGACCAGTGACCGTGACGCCGAGCACCCCCATCGCGCCAGCCGAGCTGCAACGGGCCCGCAGCATCCTCTCCGAGATCGTCGGTGCATACGACGCGAAGGTGGTCGGTCAGCAGGGCCTGCGCACCACCCTGCTCGCGGCACTCGTCTCGGGCGGACACGTCCTGCTCGAGAGTGTCCCAGGACTCGCGAAGACGACCGCGGCGGAATCGATCGCCCAAGCGGTGAACGCGTCGTTCAAACGCATCCAGTGCACCCCCGACCTGTTGCCGAGCGACATCATCGGCACGCAGATCTACGACGCCCGCACCGGTGCGTTCCAGACCCAGCTCGGTCCCGTGCACGCGAACTTCGTGCTCCTCGACGAGGTCAACCGGTCGAGCGCGAAGACCCAGAGCGCGATGCTCGAGGCGATGCAGGAACGCCAGACCTCCATCGGCGGCACGCACTATCCGTTGCCGAAGCCGTTCTTCGTGCTCGCCACGCAGAACCCCATCGAGCAGGAGGGCACGTACCACCTGCCCGAGGCGCAGCTCGACCGCTTCCTCCTCAAGGAGGTGCTCGACTACCCGACGATCGGCGAGGAGGCCGAGATCGTCCGTCGGGTGAACTCCGGGCTCTACGAGACCGACCAGGATCGCCCGGGGGTGAGCCTCGAGGACGTCCTGTTCCTGCAGTCCCTCGCCAAGCGGGTCTACCTCGATGCGTCGATCCTCAACTACATCGTCCAGACGGTCTACGTGACCCGCCATGCGAGCGACTACCTGCCGCCGAAGCTCGCGAGCTACATCGAGTACGGGGCGAGCCCGCGTGCCAGCATCGCGTTCAGCACCGTCGCGCGGGCGCTCGCGATCCTCGCCGGTCGGGACCACGTCATCCCCGAGGACGTCAAGGGCTACCGCCACCAGGTGCTGCGGCACCGCATCATCCTGAACTTCGAAGCCGCGGCCGACGACGTCTCGCCCGAGACGATCATCGACGCCGTCTTCGGAGCGGTCCAGGCACCGTAGGCCCGTGTCAGCCCCGCTGCTCCACCGGGTGAAGTCCAAACTCTTCATCCACGCCCACCGCCGCGTGCGGGGGATGCTCGACGGCGAGTACCGCTCGGTGTTCCAGGGCAGGAGCCTCGACTTCGACGACCTCCGCGAGTACACGCCGGGCGACGAGATCAAGGACATCGACTGGAAGGCGACGGCCCGACACGGCGCTCCACTCGTGAAGCGCTACATCGCCACGCGGAAACACCAGGTGCTGTTCGTCGTCGACACGGGTCGTGATCTCGCGGCGCTCGCCGAGGGCGGGAGCACCAAACGCGAGGTCGCCATCCTCGCGGTCGGCATCCTGGGGTACCTCGCGATCCGGCACGGCGACCTCGTCGGTCTCGTCGCCGGTGACGCCGCCGCACCGGAACTCGTCCGACCCGCCGGCACCGAATCGGCACTCGAGCGCCTGCTGCAGCACATCGACCGGCGTGCATCGCTCGCGGCACCCCAGAGCGATCTCGACGAGCTGCTCGGCTATGCGGCACGGTCCGTCAAGCAGCGCTGTCTGCTCGTGATCGTCTCGGACGACGAGGAGATCACGCCGAAGCGGTCGGAGATCCTCCGTCGACTGCACGTCCAGCACGAGGTGCTCTGGATCTCGGTCGGGGACGCCGACCTCATGCGCGCGGAGTACACCGGTCGGGCGATGGTCGACGTCGCCGACGAGCGGTCCCTGCCGGCCTTCATCCGGTCGGACGTCGCGCTCCGTCGCGAGTTCATCGAGGCCGTCACCAGCGCGACCGCCCGACACCTCGACCAGCTCGAGGAACTCGGCATCAGCGGTCAGCGCGTGACCGGGGCCGACGACGTCGTGCCCGTCCTCTTCCACCTCCTCGAGGCCCACCGACATGCCCGGCGATAACGGCTACTACGCTCCGGTCCAGTACACGCTGCTCTGGCCGGTGCTCGGACTCGTGCTCATCGCGCTCGTGATCGGGTGGTACGTCTGGATGCTCGCCCACGTGCGCCGTCGCGCGCGCGGGAGCGCTCCGCGTCCTGCTCCGCAGCCGTCTCCGACCGTCCTGCGCGATCGCTACCTCGCGCTCATCGGCGAGATCGAGCGCGAGCACGGGGACGGCGCCCTGAGCACGCGGCGCGCCCACCAACGGCTCGGCGCGATCCTCCGGATGTACGCGCACGAGTCCAGCGGCGTCCGTGCCCAGGTCATGACGCTCGCAGACCTCGATCGCGCCGGACTCGCGCCACTCAGTCGTGCCGTTTCGGCCTATTATCCGGTCGAGTTCCGCGAGGCCGAGACGGGCAGTGTCGCCGAGGCCGCCACGCTCGCCCGCCAGGTGGTGACGACGTGGAGCTGATCTACTGGTGGATGCCGCTCGTCTGGCTCCTCGCCGTGGCCGCGGTGGTCGCCGTCGTCGTCCTCGTGGCCCGCACCGGGCGGCGCCGGAAGGCGAACGCCGAGCCGCTGTGGGTCGCGCACTCCGAACGGCTCACCGCGCTCCCCGGATACCGCCGCGCACTGTCGCGGTACCGGCGCCTCATCATCGCGACGCTCGCCGCTCTCGGGGTGCTGCTGCTCGCCGGCACGGCTCTCGGATCCCGCGTGGTGAGCACGACGGTGTTCCAGCCCGAACTGCGCAACCGCGACATCGTGCTCTGCCTCGACGTGTCCGGGTCGATGACGGAGTACGACGCCGCGCTGGTCGGGGTGTTCGAGAAGCTCGTACAGCGGTTCGACGGTGAGCGGATCGCCCTGGTGCTGTTCAACGCGTCCGCGACCACGTACTTCCCGCTGACGAGCGACTACGACTACGTGGCCGCGCAGCTCGACCACCTCGTCGAGGACCTCACCTCGCCGGAGAGCGACTACGAGTACTGGAACGGCACGGATCTCGGGAACGGGTCGTCCCTCATCGGCGACGGTCTCGGGTCCTGCGTCATGCGGTTCGACCAGGTCGGCGAGGAACGGTCGCGCTCGATCGTGCTCGCGACCGACAACTACGTCGCCGGCGAGCCGATCCTCACGCTCAAGGAGGCCGGCGCCTATGCGAAGGCGCAGGACGTGACGGTGTACGGGATCAACCCCGGCGACGTCTCCAGCAAGGACTACCTCGACGACCTCGCCGCGGAGATGGACGAGGTCGTGACGTCCACCGGCGGGGACTACTACGCGCTCGCCGACCCCGGCGCGGTCGGCGGCATCGTCCAGCAGATCACGGCGGAGCAGACGAAGACGCTGAAGGGCGCCAAACAGCTCGTGCAGGTCGACGAGCCGTTCGTGTTCGTGCTGGTGGCGTTCGGCGGCCTCGCGGCGCTCATGCTGCTCGCCTGGAGGTTGCGCCGATGACCATCAACCCCGTTCTGCCGATCTGGGCCATCGCCGTGCTCGGCACCGTCCTCGCGGTCTTCGCCGTCTGGCAGTTCCTCGCCGGGGTGCGGCGGCCAGGAGCCTGGCACTGGATCGCCCGACTGGCCATGGTCGTCGTGCTCGTGATCATCGCCCTCCGACCGACCATTCCCGGCAACCATCGCCCGCCGTCCGCGATGGGCGACCTCGACGTCTACTTCGTCGTGGACACGACGAGCTCGATGGCCGCCGAGGACTGGCCGGACGGGACCGCGTCGGGGACGGACGAGAACGGGGCCCCGAAACCGCCGACCCGACTCGACGGGGCGAAGGCCGACATCACCGGCATCGCCGACCGGCTGGCCGGTGCGCGCTACGCGCTCGTGACGTTCGACGCCGTGGCCGTCCAGCGCATGCCCCTCACGACGGACGCGACGGCGCTCCGGTCGGCCGCGGAGGCGATGACGCAGGAGATCACCACCTACTCCCGCGGCAGCAGCATCGACGCGCCGGTGGAGTTCATGACCACGCTGCTGACCCAGGCCGAGGAGCAGGAACCGGGTCGGAACCGGATCATGTTCTACCTCGGTGACGGCGAGCAGACGAGTGGCGCGGCGCCCGGGTCGTTCGAGAGCATCGCACCGCTCATCGGCGGCGGTGGCGTGCTCGGCTACGGGACCGAGGCCGGCGGGACCATGCGCGAGTTCTCGGGATACCAGGACGGCAGCGTCCGTTACATCCAGGACTACTCGACCGGTGAGCCCGCCGTGTCCCGGCTGGATCCGGGCGCGCTCGAGACGATCGCGTCGCAGCTCGGCGTCGAAGCGGAGATCAGGACCCCGGGTGCGTCGCTCGACGACGCGCTCGACGGCCTCGCCGTCGGCGGCGTCACCGTCGAGGACGAGGTGGACATCCGGCGTACCGATGAGCTGTACTGGGTGTTCGCGCTCGGGTTCGGTGTGCTGCTCCTCACCGAGCTCCCCGGCCTGGTCGGCGCGCTGGGCGAGCTCCGACGGACGAAGGGTGGGCAGGCATGACCCTCTTCGACGACCGGACCCGGACCGACCGGCCCGACGACGCGCCGCGCAGCCCGGAGCCACGGCCACGGTTCGAGGAACCGCGGCGTCCGCCGCTGGCCCCTGCCGAGGTCAGCCGGTTGCGCCGTCGGCTGTTCTGGTGGTCCCTTCCGCTGGTCCTCGTCGCCCTCGTCGTCGGGGTCAAGTTCGTGAGTCTGCCGGTCGTCGCGCAGTCGGCGATCGCCGGGTACCGCGCCGAGGACTACTCCGGGGCGCAGTTGAGCGCGGGGCACCTCTTCACGGCGAACGTCGTCGAGCCGTGGATCGCCTGGTTCGACCGGGGCACCGCAGCCGCGGCCGGACAGGACTGGGTGCAGGGGACCGACGACCTCGGGAAGGCGCTCGAGCTCGCGCCGACGGAGGAGACCGCCTGCATCGTGCGGGTCAACCTGGCGCGCGCGTATGAGACCCAGGCCGACGAGTACGTGAAGGGCCAGTTCTTCCAGGGCGCCATCAACCTCTACGACACCGCGAAGCGCATCGTCGACGAGGGCGAGGGCTGCTTCGAGGGGGAGTCCCAGGAGCAGAACGAGGACCAGCAGGACCAGCAGGACCAGGGTGGCCAGGGGGATGAGGGCGATCAAGGTGGTCAGGACGACCAGGGTGAGCAAGGGGACCAAGGCGGTCAGGGCGACCAGGGCGACCAAGGGGACCAGGGTGACCAAGGCGGCCAGGGCGATCAGGGCGGAACCGGGCAGCAGCCCGACGTGATCGATCCGAAGGGCACGCCCGGAGAGAACCTGCAGGACACCGGCGATCGCATCGACCGCAAACGTCAGGATGCGACCGACCAGCGCGACCGGTCCGGCGGGCAGGGCCAGCAGGATCCTTCGAACGGGGGACAGGGCGACGGCGACTCGAGCGGCTCGAGCGGTACCGGTGACAGCGAGGTCGACGGGAAGGTCGACAAGTTGAAGGACGCCGGCCAGGACGCCCAGCAGGACAAGTCGACCGAGGACGCCAAGAACCGCGGTCGGAACAACGACAACGGGAACTTCGCCGATCGCCCCTGGTAGCGGTTCCGGGCTGCCTGCGTGTGACGGACTAGCATGGACAGGTGGTTACGCGCCTTTCGAATTACTTCCTCCGTACGCTCCGTGAAGACCCTTCCGACGCGGAGGTGACGAGTCACCGCCTGCTGGTGCGGGCGGGGTACATCCGACGCCAGGCGCCGGGTGTCTTCGCCTGGTTGCCGCTCGGGTTGCGGGTGAAGAACAAGATCGAGGCCATCGTCCGCGAGGAGATGGCGAACGCCGGCGCGTTCGAGGTGCACTTCCCCGCGCTCCTGCCGCGCGAGCCCTACGAGGTCACCGGCCGGTGGGAGGAGTACGGCGACGCCCTCTTCCGCCTGCACGACCGCAAGGGTGCCGACTACCTGCTGGCGCCGACACACGAGGAGGTCTTCACCCTGCTCGTGAAAGACCTGTACTCCTCCTACAAGGACCTGCCCCTGTCGATCTACCAGATCCAGGACAAGTACCGCGACGAGGCCCGGCCCCGGGCAGGTCTCCTGCGCGGTCGTGAGTTCACGATGAAGGACGCCTACTCGTTCGACGTGTCCGACGCCGGGCTCGACGCGAGCTACCAGGCGCAGCGCGACGCCTATGAGCGCATCTTCACGCGGCTCGGCCTGGAGTACGAGATCGTGCAGGCCGACGCCGGCGCGATGGGCGGTTCGCGCAGCGAGGAGTTCCTGCACCCCACCGCGGTCGGTGAGGACACCTTCGTGCGTTCGGCCGGCGGGTACGCCGCCAATGTCGAGGCCTACACCACCGAGGTCCCGGAGGCCCGCCCCATCGAGGGTCTGGCACCCGCGACGGTCTTCGATTCGCCGAACACCCCGACGATCTCGACGCTCGTCGACCTCGCCAACGAGCGGCACCCGCGCGACGACGGACGGGCCTGGACGGCCGCCGACACCCTCAAGAACGTCGTGCTGGCGCTGCGGCACCTCGACGGCACGCGCGAGATGGTCGTCATCGGCCTGCCGGGCGACCGCGACGTCGACCTCAAGCGCGTCGAGGTGGCCTTCAGCCCCGCGGAGGTGGAGGCCGCGACCGAAGCGGACTTCGCCGCGAACGCCGGGCTCGTCAAGGGCTACATCGGACCGTGGTCCCCGCAGGGGCCCGTCCTCGGTGAGGAGTCGGCGACGGAGATCCGGTACTTCCTCGACCCCCGGGTCGTCGACGGCACCGAGTGGATCACCGGCGCGAACGTCGATCAGCAGCACGTCTTCGGCCTCGTCGCCGGGCGGGACTTCACCGCCGACGGCTTCGTCGAGGCGGCGGAGGTCCGCGCCGGCGACCCCGCGCCCGACGGCTCCGGACCGGTCGAGCTCGCTCGGGGCATGGAGATCGGGCACGTCTTCCAGCTCGGGCGCAAGTACGCCGAGGCGCTCGGACTGAAGGTGCTCGACGAGAACGGCAAACTCGTCACGGTGACCATGGGCTCCTACGGCATCGGGATCACGCGCATCCTCGCGATCATCGCCGAGGGCAACAACGACGAGCGCGGTCTCATCTGGCCGAAGGCCGTCGCCCCGTTCGATGTGCACGTCGTCGCAGCAGGACGCGACGCGGCGATCTTCGAGGTGGCCGAGGAACTCGTGGCCTCGCTCGAGGCCCGAGGCAAGGACGTCCTCTACGACGACCGCACCGGCAAGGTGTCCCCGGGTGTCAAGTTCGGCGACGCCGAGCTGATCGGCGTGCCCGTCGTGGTGGTCGTCGGTCGCGAGGCCACCGAGGGCTTCGTCGAGCTCTGGGACCGGGCCGCCGGCACGAAGGACCGGGTCGCGATCGCCGACCTCGCCCTCTGAGCCACGAGAGCGCAGTAGCGGTCGTCATCCGGACGGGATGACGACCGTTACTGCGCTCTCGTGCTGAGGCGGTAGCCGGCCCCGCGGACCGTCGCGATGGCGTCCTTGCCGATCTTGTTCCGGAGATACCGCACGTAGACGTCGACGACGTTCGAACCGGGATCGAAGTCGTAGCCCCAGACCCGGCTGAGGAGTTCCTCACGGCTGAGGATCTGGTCCGGGTGGCGGAAGAACTCCTCGGCGAGGGCGAACTCGCGGGTGGACAGCTCGACCGGCACCCCGTCGACGAGGACGCGTCGTTCGCGCAGCTCGAGCTCCAGATGACCGACCGACAACCGTTCCTGGACGGCGGTGGTCGACGCCGGAGCCCGCTCGGCCAGGCGCCGGCGGATCCTGGCCAGGAGCTCCTCGAACCGGAAGGGCTTCGACATGTAGTCGTTCGCTCCGCCGTCGAGGCCCGCCACGAGGTCTCGCGCGGAATCACGGGCGGTCAGGATGATGACGGGGAGCTCGCTGCCGTCGTCGCGGAGCCGTCTGAGCACCTCGAAGCCGTCGACGCCGGGGAGTCCGATGTCGAGGACGAGCAGGTCGAAGTCGCCGCTCTCCGCCAGCTCGACGACCTGCGAGCCGTCGACCGTCACGTCCGCCGTGTGTCCGGCGGCACGCAGGCCCTTGCTCACGAAGGCGGAGATCCGCGTCTCGTCCTCGGCGACCAGGATCCGGCTCATGCGTGGTCCTCCGGCGCACTCCGCCGAGCCGAGGTGTCGACGAGGTCCGGGAAGTCGTCCTCAGGGGACGGTGCTCGCGAGCGTGACGGTTCGTCGTTCGCGGGGCGTGCAACGCCGGGTGTCGGTCCGGCCTGCATCGCCGCGGTCGTCTGTGCCTCAGCGGCATCCTGAGCAGCCTGCGCCTCTCGCAGCGCGATCGCCTGGGCCATCGCGCTGCGGGGGATCGCCGCAGTCTCGTCCGGGTCGAGGTCGAGGTCAGCGTCGGACCCCTCGTCGTCGTCCGCCACCGCGAGCGGCAGTCGGATGCTGAAGAGCGAGCCGGCCTGCTGCGTGTCCTCGACCTCGGCCCATCCGCCGTGTGCCGCGGCGATCGCCTGCACGATCGACAGGCCGAGGCCGGAGCCGGCGACACCCCGTCCACCGCTCACCCGGGTGAACCGGTCGAAGATGCGTTCGCGGAGCGCCTCCGGCACCCCGGGCCCGTCGTCGGCGACGGAGAGCACGAGCGCCGGGTCGTCCGACTCGTCGAACCGGCTCGAGATCACGATCGTCGACCCGGCCGGGGAGTACTTCGCGGCGTTGTCCGCGAGCTGCAGCCAGGCCTGGGCCAGGCGCCCGGCGTCGACGTCCGCGGTGAGTGCGGCCTGCTCGCCCAGGGTCCACTCGTGTTCGGGCGAGATCGCCGTGGCCTTCTCATGGACCGAGGCGGTGAACGCCTCGATGTCGACCGGCTCCCGGTCGAGGGTCGACGCGAGTCCGGCCGTCGAGAGCTCCGTGATGTCGGCGACGAGGGAGCTCATCCGGTCGAGTTCGTCGAGGGCGAGGTCCCGGGTGGCGGCCACCTCCGCAGGGTCGGACGGATCGAGGAGCTCGAGGTGTCCTCGCACGATGGTCAACGGCGTCTTCAGCTCGTGGCCGACGTCGTCGAGCAGCTGGCGTTGACTGGTGAAGGCCTCGTCGAGCCGGTCCAGCATGCCGTTCACGGTCGTGGTGAGCTCCGAGACGTCGTCGCGACCGACGACCGGGATCCGCTCGTCGAGGTCCGACTCGGTGATGCGGGCCGCAGCGTCCCGTAGCAGCCGGATGGGGTGGAGCAGTCCGCCCGCGAGCTGCCAGCCGACGAGGCCGAGCAGGAGCAGGCACACCACGGCGACCACGATCTCGACGGCGAGGATGCCTCGGGACTCCGCGAGTGCCGCGTGCACGTCCGTGGCGATGACGACGTGGGCCGTACTCGGGTCGCCGACGACCTGCACCGGGATGATCGCGTACCGCACGGTGCGGTCACCGGTGGCCTCACCCGTGACGACGCCGCGGGACGCGCGGGCCGTGATGGTGTCGAGCAGCCGCGGGTCGTCGTCCAGCCGGAAGGCGGACGGGGCGCTGGGCGCGACCGTCGAGCCGTCGGTGCGCACGCCGACGGCGGTCTCGTCCTCGGCGAAGATCCAGCGTCGCATCACGGCGTCGACGGCCGCGTCGCTCGTCGCCGGGGCGTCGGCGGAGTCGCCCGAACCGACCACCATGAAGGCGATGAGCTCGGCGCTGTGCTCCAGGCGGGCGTCGATGGTCGCGAGGGTCTGCTGCCGGCCGAGCGTGTAGGTGGAGACGCCCACGAGCGTCATCGCGAGCGTCGTCGCGAGCAGGATCGCGACGAGGATCCTCACCCTCGTGCTCCGCATGACGTTCCGCAGCTCGCCCAAGACCATTGGCCAATCATGTCACCCGCTCCGAGACGCGGTCGAGCCGGGGCGGCACCCCTCGAGGACGCGCGGCCGCTTCCCAGCTGAGTGGATGACGTACCCCTCGGCATCCGGTACCGTAGACAGACGGGTTCGGCAGCACGGCAGCAGCATGCCCGTCGTGCCGCTGCACGTCTTGCCGCGGCACCACCAGTTGAATAGAGGAGGCCATCGATGGACATCGATCTCGGTTTGTTGAAGTCGATCGAACGCGAGAAGGAGATCCCGTTCGAGGAGCTCGTCGTGATCATCGAGCAGGCCATCCTGAGTGCGTACCTGAAGAGCACCGAGGGTACCGACACCACCGCGCGCGGCGACGTCCCGGCGGCCCGCGTCCAGCTCGACCGCAAGACCGGCCACGTCGGGGTGTTCGTGCCCGAGTTCGACGACGAGGGTGTCCTGATCGGGGAGGCTGAGAGCACGCCGGACGACTTCGGTCGCATCGCCGCCTTCGCTGCGAAGCAGGTCATCTTCCAGCGGCTCCGCGACATCCAGGACGACGCCGTCCTCGGTGAGTTCAAGGGCCGCGAGGGCGACATCATCGCGGGCGTCATCCAGCAGGGCCCGAACCCGCGCATGATCCACGTCGACCTCGGCACCATCGAGGCGATCCTTCCGCCCGAGGAGCAGGTGGCCGGTGAGGAGTACCCGCACGGTGCACGCATCCGCGTGTACGTGACGAGCGTGACGAAGGGCCTCAAGGGTCCGCAGATCACCGTCTCGCGCACCCACCCCGGACTCGTACGGAAGCTGTTCGCGTTGGAGGTCCCGGAGATCGCATCCGGCATCGTCGAGATCGTCTCGCTCGCACGCGAGGCCGGACACCGGACCAAGATCGCGGTGAAGGCGAACGACCCGAGCATCAACGCCAAGGGTGCCTGCATCGGTGAGCTCGGGCGTCGTGTGCGCGCGGTCACCGACGAGCTGGGTGCCGAGAAGATCGACATCGTCGACTACTCGCCCGACCTGCCGACGTTCGTCGCGAACGCGCTTTCCCCGGCCAAGGTCACGAGCTCGTACGTCATCGACCAGTCGCTCAAGGCCGTCCGGGCGCTCGTGCCGGACTACCAGCTGTCGCTCGCGATCGGCAAGGAGGGGCAGAACGCCCGTCTCGCCGCCAAGCTCACCGGCGCCAAGATCGACATCCAGCCGGACTCGATCCTCGAATCGGACTGAGCCGGATGGAACCGGTGCGGACCTGCGTCGGCTGTCGCCGTCGCGAGCCGCGCTCGGCACTGCTGCGCGTCGTCGCGGTCGAAGGGGCGCTCGTCCCCGACGCCGCGGCGCGCCTGCCGGGTCGCGGATCCTGGGTGCACCCGACGTCGGCGTGCGTCGACCAGGCGGTGCAGCGTCGGGCGTTCACGAGGGCGCTCAGGTTGTATGCGGGACCCGACGCGTCGGCGGTCCAGGCCTTCGTGTCGACGGAACCGGCCGCGCCGACGGCTGAATGACGTCGTCGGGCTCGAACGACCCGCTCACGACCCGGTGGTGAGCCCGCACCCAGGGTCGGGGTGTACGATGGTGAGTGCACGCGAGAGCGCTCCGGCGCACACCGTGCTTCCCACCGCAGGTATCAGGCCCGGATCCCGGGCCTCCATCCTGCTGCCGCCCCACCCGGGTGCGGCATTCCGAGAGAACAGGCTGAACGGCTAATGGACAACTCATGAGCGGCTCGAAATGAGCACCGTCCACCACTAACGCTTGCCCCTGCCTGGGTGCAAGCTCAGACAGGAGAATTGTGGCTGCAAAACCACGTGTACACGAGATCGCATCCGAACTCGGAGTAGACAGCAAGATCGCCATGGCGAAGCTCAAGGAATTGGGCGAGTTCGTCAAGGGACCGTCTTCCAGTATCGAACCACCGGTGGCCCGCAAGCTGCGCGCCGCCCTCGAGGCCGAGGGCGCGAAGGCGTCAGCCGCCCCCGCCGCCCCCGCGAAGCGTCCGGCCACGCCCGGCGCTCCGACCCCGGGCCCAGCAGCGCCCAAGGCTCCGGCCCCCGCGGCACCCGCCCCCAAGGCTGAGGCGCCCGCTGCGCCTGCGCCGAAGCAGGCATCCCCAGGCCCGAAGGCTCCGGCCGCTCCCGCCCCCGCGGCGGAGGCACCAGCTGCCGCTGCTCCGGCGGCACCGTCCGCACCCGCGGCTCCGGCCGCCGGCGACTCGCCCTCCGGCGACGCCGCGAAGCCGGGCGGCCCCCGTCCCGGTGCTCCGCGTCCGGGGAACAACCCGTTCGCGTCCTCGCAGGGCATGGGCCAACGCCCCACCGGCACGCCGCGTCCGGGGAACAACCCGTTCGCAGCGGCTCAGGGCATGGGTCAGCGTCCGAACCCCAGCAACATCCCGCGTCCGCAGGCTCCGCGCCCCGGCTCGCCCCGTCCGGGCGTCGGCCAGGGTCAGCGTCCCGGTGGCCCCGGTCGTCCGGGTGGCGCAGGTCGTCCCGCCGGCGGCGGCGGCTTCCGTCCCGGTGGTGCCGGTGGTGGCTTCCGTCCCGGCGGTGCCCCCGGTGGTGCACCCGCCGGTGGATTCGCCGGTCGCCCTGGTGGTGGCGGCGGTCGTGGTCGCGGACCCGGCGGTGGTACCGCAGGTGCCTTCGGTCGCGGTGGCGGCAAGAGCAAGGCACGCAAGTCGAAGCGGACGAAGAGGGCCGAATTCGAGCTGCGGGAAGCCCCGTCGCTCGGCGGCGTGAGCGTCCCCCGCGGCGATGGCAACACCATTATCCGTCTGCGTCGTGGCGCGTCCATCTCGGACTTCGCCGACAAGATCGACGCCAGCCCCGGCAACCTCGTCACCGTGCTGTTCCACCTCGGTGAGATGGCGACGGCGACGGAGTCGCTCGACGAGGCGACCTTCGACGTGCTCGGTTCCGAGCTCGGCTACAAGATCCAGATGGTCTCGCCCGAGGACGAGGACCGGGAGCTCCTCGAGGGCTTCGACATCGACCTCGACCAGGAGCTGGAGGACGAGTCCGACGAGGACCTCGCCATCCGTCCTCCCGTGGTCACCGTCATGGGTCACGTCGACCACGGTAAGACGCGCCTCCTCGACGCCATCCGCAACGCGAACGTCGTCGCCGGCGAGGCCGGTGGCATCACGCAGCACATCGGTGCGTACCAGGTCGTCGCGGAGCACGAGGGCGTCGAGCGTCCGATCACCTTCATCGACACCCCGGGTCACGAGGCGTTCACCGCCATGCGTGCTCGTGGTGCGCAGGTCACCGACATCGCGATCCTCGTGGTCGCGGCGGACGACGGCATCATGCCGCAGACGGTCGAGGCCTTGAACCACGCGCAGGCGGCCAACGTGCCGATCGTCGTCGCGGTCAACAAGGTGGACAAGCCCGATGCCAACCCGGCCAAGGTGCGCCAGCAGCTGACCGAGTACGGCCTCGTCGCCGAGGAGTACGGCGGAGACGTCATGTTCGTCGACGTCTCGGCTCGTGCCGGCACCGGCATCAAGGACCTCCTCGACGCCGTGCTGCTCACTGCGGACGCCGGTCTCGACCTGCGAGCCAACCCGAACAAGGACGCACGCGGTGTGGCCATCGAGGCCAAGCTCGACAAGGGCCGCGGTTCCGTCGCGACCGTCCTCATCCAGTCGGGTACCCTCCGCGTCGGTGACGCGATCGTCGCCGGTACGGCGTACGGCCGCGTCCGTGCGATGGTCGACGAGAACGGCGACACCGTCGCCGAGGCGGGTCCCTCGCGTCCCGTCCAGGTGCAGGGCCTCTCGAGCGTTCCTCGGGCAGGCGACACCTTCCTCGTCACCGAGGAGGACCGCACCGCGCGTCAGATCGCCGAGAAGCGTGAAGCCGCGGAGCGCAACGCCGCTCTGGCCAAGGCCCGCAAGCGCATCTCGCTCGAGGACTTCACCCGTGCACTCGAAGAGGGCAAGGTCGAGGCGCTCAACCTCATCATCAAGGGTGACGTCTCCGGTGCCGTCGAGGCACTCGAGGAGTCGCTGCTCAAGATCGACGTCGACGACAGCGTCCAGCTGCGGATCATCCACCGCGGTGTCGGTGCGGTCACCGAGTCCGACGTCAACCTCGCCACGATCGACAACGCGATCATCATCGGGTTCAACGTGCGCCCCGACCCGAAGGCCCGCGAGCGCGCGGCCCGTGAGGGTGTGGACGTCCGCTTCTACTCGGTCATCTACAACGCACTCGAGGACGTCGAGCAGAGCCTCACCGGCATGCTCAAGCCCGAGTACGAAGAGGTCCAGTCCGGTGTCGCCGAGATCCGCGAGGTGTTCCGTTCCTCCAAGTTCGGCAACATCGCGGGTGTCATCGTCCGCTCGGGAACGATCACGAGGAACGCCAAGGCGCGGGTCATCCGCGACGGCGTCGTGGTCGGCGACAGCCTGGCGATCGAATCGCTGCGTCGGTTCAAGGACGACGTCACCGAGGTGCGTACGGACTTCGAGGCCGGTATCGGTCTCGGCAAGTTCAACGACATCCAGATCGGCGACGAGATCGAGACGATCGAAATGAAGGAGAAGCCGCGCGGCTAGTCCGCCCGGCCGGTCCCCGTCGTCCTCCTCAGGGAGGGCGGCGGGGATTCCTGCTTGTATTGTGTGTGCAGCATCCGTCGGGCGGCCCTCCGCCCGGCGGTCATCAGAGGAGGACGAGATGGCAGAGAACCCCAGGGCCCGCAAGTTGGCGGACCGCATCAAGGAAGTCATCGCCAAACGGCTCGACAAGGGCATCCGCGACCCGCGGCTCGGCTTCGTGACGATCACCGACGTACAGGTGACCGGCGACCTCCAACACGCGAACGTGTTCTACACGGTGTACGGCTCCGACGAGGAACGCGCCGACACCTCGGCCGCGCTCGAGTCCGCCAAGGGCCTGTTGCGTGCCGAGATCGGGCGCAACATCAACACCCGGCTGACCCCGAGCCTCGACTTCTTCCTGGACGCGATCCCGGAGAACGCGCAGCACATCGAAGACCTGCTGCGTGAGGCGAAGAACCGCGACACCGAGGTGGCCGGGCTTGCCGCCGGTGCCGCCTACGCCGGCGACGAGGATCCCTACGTCAAGCCGCGCGACGTCGACGCCGAGGACTAGACACCTCGCACGACCCTTCGACAGGCTCAGGGACCGGGTTGCTTCGTCCGGTCGCTGAGCCTGTCGTCGTGCGCCCTTCGACAAGCTCAGGGACCGCAAGTGGGCCCCAGGGCCCGCAGGCGGGGCTCGGGGACCGGGTAGGGCTCAGGGACCGGTCAGTCGTGGGGGAGCGCGTATCCGCCGTCGACGCGCACCGCGAGGCGGTCGGCGACCAGTCCGGCGAGTGCGCGGTCGAACTGCTCGCCGTCGGGCCAGAGCGTCCGGAGTTCCTCGTCCGTCAGGGAGCGGTGGGTCGAGCGGAGCTCGGCCATGATGATGCCCCGGACCTGTCGGTCGCTGCCCGCGAACTGCTTCTGCTTCGTCTTGACCGGTCCGTCGTAGGCCGGGTATCCCGCTGCGCGCCAGGCGCACACCTCGCGGAGCGGACACTCCTCGCACCGAGGTGCCCGAGCGGTGCAGACCACCGCGCCGATCTCCATCATCCCGGCGTTGAAGACGGCTGCCTCCGAGCGGGACTCCGGTAGGAGCGCCTCCATCGCTGGGAGGTCCGCCTTGGCGTTCGGCGGACCGGGTTCGCCTTGGCCGCGGACGGCTCGGGCGATGACCCGTCGGGTGTTCGTGTCCACCACCGGGTGCCGGTCCCCGTAGGCGAAGACGGCGACGGCGCGGGCGGTGTAGTCGCCGATGCCGGTGAGCGCCAGGAGCTGATCCACGTCCGACGGGACGATGCCGTCGTGCCGTTCGGCGATCTGGGTGGCCGCCGCATGGAGCCAGAGCGCTCGGCGCGGATAGCCGAGCCGGCCCCAGGCGCGGACGGCTTCCGCCGGTGGTTCGGCCGCCAGGTCGGCTGGCGTCGGCCAGCGCCCGAGCCACTCCTCGAGCCGCGGGATCACGCGGCTGACCTGCGTCTGCTGGAGCATGAACTCCGACACGAGCGTGCCCCAGGCGGGGAACCCCGGGCGTCGCCATGGGAGGTCGCGCGCATCGGTGCGGAACCAGGCCGTCACGAGCGGGGCGAGGTCGGAGGGTTCGGGCGGCACCGCACCAGCCTACGATCCGCGCGGGTAGGCTCGGCGCCATGAAGCTCGTCACGACACCACGGATCGCGTTGCTCCGGCAGCTGCGAGACCAGTTCCAGCGGGACTACCCACGAGGCCGCACCCTCATCGCGGTGGACGGCGTCAGCGGCTCCGGCACGGCGGCGTTCGCCGACGGACTGGCCGAGGTGTTCGACGAGGCCGGACGCGCGGTGTTCCGTGCCTCGATCGACGACTTCCACCGTCCTCGCGAGGAACGGTACGCGCGGGGGCGGGACTCGGCCGAGGGCTACTGGCTCGACTCGTTCGACTATCCGCTGTTCCGCAGGGTGCTCGTCGAGCCCTTCCGCCTGGCGGGCAGCGCCGGCTTCCAACTCGTCGGGTTCGACGAGCAGCGCGACGTCGGCGCTCCCTTGCGTTGGACGACCGGCCCGCAGGACGCCGTCCTCATCGTCGACGGCGTCTTCCTGAACCGTCCCGAGCTCCGCGGCCTCTGGCATGCGTCGGTCTGGCTCGACGTCCCGATGGCGACGGCCTACGAGCGGCTGCACGAGCGCCTTGGCGTCGACGCCGACCCGACGGCGCCGTCCAACGCACGCTACGTGGGCGGGCAGGCGCTCTACCGCAAGGACGACGACCCGACCGCGCGGGCGACCGCCCTCGTGGACAACACGGACGAGCGGCACCCACGGCGGATCTTCGCCGACTTCTGCTGAGCGCCGCCGCCCAGGGGTGATCCGGCCGCCAGGCGGTGCCGACCGCCGCTGATACCGTTGCAAGGTGGTCGAGAACAGCACAGCAGCACCCGGGTCGGCGTCCGCCCGTCCCGGTATCCTCCTCATCGACAAGCCGCAGGGACACACCTCCCACGATGCGGTCGCCCGGGTGCGACGGCTCGCCGGCACGCGCAAGGTGGGGCATGCGGGAACGCTCGACCCCATGGCCACCGGGCTGCTCGTGCTGGGTACGCGCTCGTCGACCCGTCTGCTGACCTTCATCGTCGGTCTCGACAAGGAGTACACGGCGACCATCCGCCTCGGCGAGGCGACCTCCACCGACGACGCCGAAGGCGAGGTCACCGAGCGCGCCGACCAGGCCGCAGTGGCTGCCGTGGACGACGACGCGATCATCGCCGCGATCCGTCCGCTGACGGGCGACATCGAGCAGGTGCCGAGCACGGTGAGCGCCATCAAGGTGGGCGGGAAGCGCGCCTACGCCCTGGCCCGCGAGGGGATCGAGGTGGTGCTGAAGTCCCGTGCGGTCACGGTCAGCGCGTTCGACGTGCTGGCCATCCGTCGGGATGGCGCGGCGATCGACGTCGACGTCCGGGTCGTCTGCTCCTCCGGCACCTACATCCGCGCCCTCGCCCGCGACCTGGGGGCGGCCCTCGGCGTCGGCGGCCATCTCACCGCGCTTCGCCGGACCCGGATCGGACCCTTCGACGTCACGGACGCATCGACGATCGACGACGTCGACGTTGAGACGGCGCTGTTGCACCCGGCCGACGTTGCGAAGCGCCTGTTCGGTGCCCTCGAGCTCACGGAGCAGGAGGCGGTCGACCTCGGCCACGGGAAGCGGCTCGACCGCGACCTGCCGGCCGGCCACACCGGTCCGATCGCCGCCGTCGCGCCGGACGGCCGACTGGTGGGGCTCGTCGAGCGCCGTGGCGGCTCGCTCAAGTCGGTCGTGAACTTCCCGGCGGAGGAACCGGCATGATCGAGTGGTTCACCCTCGCCCAGATCGCGGTCGCGGTCGTGGCCGGGCTCCTCTGCATCGTGCTCGGGTTCGCCGGGCGCGCGCCGAACGACCTGACGATGGGGGCGACGGCACTCGTCGAGGTCCTCCTCATCGCGCAGCTGGTGGTGGCGATCGCCGCGCCCGCGTTCGGGAACACCGCCACGGGGAGTGTGCCCGAGTTCTACACCTACCTCGTCTCCGCGATGATCCTGCCGATCGCCGGCGGATTCTGGGCGCTCGTCGAACGCACCCGATGGTCGACGGTCGTCCTCGGCGTCGTCTGTCTCGCGATCGCGGTGATGCTCTACCGCATGGAGCAGATCTGGACCGTCCAGCTCGGCTGACCGTCGGCGCACCGACGGCGGTGGAGGACGACGGCACCGCAGCTCGCGTGACGGTCGTGAAGTGCCGGGGCGAGGGCCCGCGTCGCATAGAATCGTCGGGTCATGCCTCTCCCCACCACCGCTCCAGCCCGTCCACGCGTCCGTGGTGTCGGGGTCGTCCTCGTCGCCGTCTACGGCATCCTGGCGCTCGCCGCCACCGGCCGGTCCGTGGTGCAGATCACGACCAAGTTCGACGAGGCGCCCCTGGCCTATCTGCTCTCGGCCGTCGCCGCGGTGGTGTACATCCTGGCGACCGTCTCGCTCGTCGCTCCAGGCGCCGTCTGGCGGCGGATCGCATGGGCCACGATCTCCTTCGAACTCGCCGGGGTCCTGATCGTCGGCTTGCTGAGCCTGCTCGACCCCGAACTCTTCCCCCACGACACGGTCTGGTCCGGTTTCGGCCGCGGTTATGTCTACATCCCGCTCGTCCTCCCGGTCCTCGGACTGTGGTGGTTGGCCGGACATCGGCGTACCGGCAAATGATCACGTTCACCGAGCTCGACCAGGTCCCTGACGCCTTCGGACCGTCGGCCGTCACCATCGGCAAGTTCGACGGCGTCCACACGGGTCACCGCGCGGTCGTCGCCGCGCTCCTCGAGGAGGCCGCGGCAGCCGGTCTCAGCTCCGTCGCCGTCACCTTCGACCGCAACCCGCTGAGCCTCATCAACCCAGACCGCTGCCCGGCGTCGCTCGTGAGCAACGAGCAGAAGCTCGGTCTCCTGGCGGACGCCGGGGTCGACGCGGCCCTGCTGCTGCGCTTCGACCAGACACTGGCCCAGCTCACGCCAGAGGAGTTCGTCACCTCGATCCTCGTCGGAGCGTTGCATGCCAAGACGGTCCTCGTCGGCGAGGACTTCCGCTTCGGCCATCGCGGCCTCGGAACGGTCGCCACGCTGGAGTCGTTCGGTGAGGTCTACGGCTTCTCCGTGCGCGTCGTGGACGACGTCCGTCCCGGCGGCGGGCGTCGGGTGTCGTCCACCTGGATCCGCGAACTCCTCGAGGAGGGTGACGTCCGCGAGGCGTCGCGGCTCCTCGGTCGTCCGCCCGGCGTGCGGGGTGTCGTCGTCCACGGCGCCAAGCGTGGCCGGGAACTCGGCTTCCCGACCGCCAACCTGTCTCCCGATTCGCAGGGGCTCATCCCCGCGGACGGCGTGTATGCAGGGTGGCTGTTCTGGCGAGGACGTCGGTATCCGGCGGCGATCTCGGTCGGGAACAACCCGACCTTCGACGGTGTCCCGCAGAAGCAGGTCGAGGCCTACGTCCTCGACGAGACCGATCTCGACCTCTACGACGACGAGGTCGAGGTGCAGTTCGTCGAGCGCATCCGCGGCATGGTCGCGTTCACCGGGATCGAGCCGCTCATCGTGCAGATGACCGACGACGTCGAGCGCGCGCGCCGGATGCTGTCCTAGTGGGTCCGCGTCCCCTGTGGCGGGGGAGGGCCCTCGCGCTCGTCGGTATCGTGCTCGTCGCGGCGAACCTCCGCACGGCCGTCACCTCACTCTCACCGATCTTCGCCGAGATCGACGGCGACATCGGCGTGGGTGCGGTCGGCTTGGGGCTCCTCGGGATGCTGCCGCCCCTCTGCTTCGCGCTCTTCGGCGTCTTCACCCCGCGGCTCGTGCGTCGGCTGCACCTCGAGCCGGTGCTGCTCATCGCGCTCGGGGCGATCGTGGCCGGACACCTGCTGCGTTCGCTCGCCCCCGACTTCGCCGTCCTCGCGATCGGCAGTGCGCTCTGCTTCGCCGGCATCGGCATCGGCAACGTCGTGCTCCCACCGCTCGTCAAGAAGTACTTCCCTGACCGCATCGGCCTCGTCACCTCGCTCTACGCGACGGTCCTGTCGGTCAGCACGTTCATCCCGCCACTGATCGCCGTGCCGGTCGCCGACGCCGCCGGGTGGCACGTGTCACTCGGCGTGTGGTCCATCGTCGCCATGCTCGCGGTCCTGCCTTGGATCACGCTCATCGTGCGGGAGCGTCGGGACGCCCGGGCCGCCGCAGCGACCGACCCCGAGATCGAGGAGGTGCCCCGCACCGGGCGCGTCCTCGTCCACCGCTCACCGATCGCGTGGGCCATCGCGGCGGTGTTCGCCACCTCCTCACTGAACGCCTACGCGATGTTCACCTGGCTTCCCGCGATCGTCGGTGACGTCGCCGGCGTCACCCCGGCCCAGGGCGGCCTGCTGCTCTCGCTCTTCTCCGCGATGGGCGTCCCGGCGAGCCTGATCGTCCCGATGCTCGTCGCGAGGCTGCGGAACGTCGCCGTCCTCGTCTACGTCGCGAGCGGGTGTTTCGTGCTCGGCTATCTCGGGCTGCTCCTGTGGCCGGCGACGCTGACGTGGCTGTGGGTGTTGCTGGCCGGCCTCGGCCCGCTGCTGTTCCCGCTCGCCCTCGTCCTCATCAACCTGCGGACGGCGACCCACGAGGGCGCGGTCGCCCTGAGCGGTTTCGTGCAGAGTGTCGGCTACACCCTCGGCGCACTCGGCCCCCTGGTCGTGAGCCTGGTGCACGCCGTGACCGGATCGTGGACCGTCCCGTTGCTGCTCCTGCTGGCCACGGGCGCGCTGTGCGCCATCGCCGGCCGCATCACCGGCCGACCGACGACGATCGAGGCGGACCTCGCAGCTCGCGGTCGCTGACCGGTCTGGTCCTCCCGACGGCGCCCCGGCGGCGATGCGCATCCGCGCACCGGCCGCTGCTCATCTGAGCATGGGTACCAACAGGCGTTGTCCGGGTGGTGGTGGCGTCCTAGGCTGGAGACGATCCGGAGGAGGCCCGAGGTGATCGAAAGCGACGAGCTGCTCGCGGTGCGCGCCGCGGAGCTGTACTACGACGAGACGAAGACCCAGGACGAGATCGGCGCGCTGCTCGGCATCACGCGGTGGAAGGTCGGTCGGCTCCTCGCCCAGGCCCGTGAACTCGGCTACATCCGCATCGAGATCGTGCACCCGCGCGCACGCCGCCTCCCGCTCGAACGGGCGCTCCGCGAGCGCTTCGGACTCGCGGACGCGGTCGTCGTGCCGAGCCCGAGCGACAGTGCCGACCTCCATGAACGCGTCGCGCGCGCGGCGGCCGACTACCTCGGCGCCATGCGACCGGTGCCGCGGACGCTCGGTGTGAGCTGGGGGAGGACGCTGCGTGACATCGCCGACCACCTGTCCGACGGCTGGGCGACGGGGCTCTCCGTCGTGCAGATCAACGGCGGCGTGAGTCTCAACCAGCGTGTCGGCACTGCGGCCGCCACGGCTGCACGGATCGCCGAGAAGGGCCGTGGTGACGTCACCCTGCTCCCGAGCCCGGCGATCTTCGAGCGCCTGGAGACGAAGCTGAGCATCGAGTCGGACCGCACGGTCGCGGAGGTGCTCCGCACGGCCGCAGCGGCCGACACCTACCTGTACGGCGCCGGAGTGGCCGGGCCGGACTCCGCTCTCGTCCACAGCGGGTACCTCACGGCCGCAGACGTCGACGTCCTGGTCGCACGCGGTGCCGTCGGCGACGTCGTCGGGCGCTACATCGACGCCGAGGGCATGATCGTCGACCCCACACTCGACGAGCGCACGGTCGGGCTCGGACTCGAAGCGCTCCGACGTGCCGGTCGCAGCATCGCGGTCATCGCCGGAGCCCAGAAGCACGCCGTCGCGAGGGCCGTCGTCAGCAGCGGCCTCTGCACCGTGCTCGTCACCGACGAGGCGACCGCGACGGCACTCCTCGCCGACCACGAACCATCATCCGCGAAGCAGCACACCCCGGAGCAGGAACTGCTCGGAAGGAACGCACCATGACCACTCCACCAGGCGACCTCGTGGCGAAGCCGACGGCGCTCGAACTCGTCGACGGCCCCGTCACCGACGCCAGCCTCAGACGCTACCTCGACGGCCTCGCGGGCGTCGACGCCGTCGGGCTCGAACAGCGCGCAGCGGACCTCGGTACGCGCTCGATCAAGACGACGTCGAAGGCCTGGGCCCTCGACCGCATCATCGAACTCATCGACCTCACCACCCTCGAGGGCGCCGACACCCCCGGCAAGGTGCGCTCCCTCGTGGCCAAGGCCATCACCCCGGACGCCGGGGATCCGTCCACTCCGCGCGTCGCCGCGGTCTGCGTGTACGGCGACATGGTGCCGTACGCCGTCGAGGCGCTCGGCGCGGCGCACACCCAGCCGGGTGCGGGACCAGACGCCGGCGGGATCAACGTCGCGGCGGTCGCCACGGCCTTCCCGAGCGGACGCGCCTCCCTCGCGGTCAAGCTGGCGGACACGGCCGACGCCGTCGACGCCGGAGCGGACGAGATCGACATGGTCATCGACCGGGGTGCGTTCCTCTCCGGCCGGTACGGCCAGGTCTTCGACGAGATCGTCGCGGTCAAGGAGGCCTGCCGACGCAGCGACGGCTCCTCGGCCCACCTCAAGGTCATCCTCGAGACCGGCGAGCTGAACACTTACGACAACGTGAAGCGCGCCTCGTGGCTCGCCATCCTCGCGGGCGGCGACTTCATCAAGACGTCCACCGGCAAGGTCGCGCCCGCCGCGACCCTCCCGGTCACCCTCCTCATGCTCGAGGTCGTCCGGGACTGGTACCGCCTCACCGGAG
Organism: Plantibacter sp. MCCC 1A11337; assembly: GCF_013349365.1. Classification (NCBI taxonomy): domain Bacteria; kingdom Bacillati; phylum Actinomycetota; class Actinomycetes; order Micrococcales; family Microbacteriaceae; genus Plantibacter; species Plantibacter sp. MCCC 1A11337. The sequence continues at coordinate 276,160 of NZ_JABJWX010000004.1, forward strand.
AGCAGATCGGTGTGAAGCCCGCCGGCGGCATCCGTTCCTCGAAGGACGCGATCAAGTACCTCGTGACCGTCGCCGAGACGGTCGGCGAGGAGTGGCTCCAGCCGCACCTGTTCCGCTTCGGTGCCTCGAGCCTCCTCAACGACGTGCTCCTGCAGCGTCAGAAACTCACCACCGGCCACTACTCCGGCCCCGACTACGTCACCATTGACTAGGACATCATGAGCTTCCTCGAATACGCACCAGCCCCGGAGTCGACCTCCGTCCTCCACCTCCGTTCCGAATACGGCCTCTTCATCGACGGCGAGTTCACCGAGGGCACGGGTGGCTCCTTCCAGACGATCTCGCCGAGCACCGAGCAGTCGATCGCGACGATCTCCGCGGCGAGTGACGCCGACGTCGATCGCGCCGTCACCGCCGCGCGGCGTGCCTACGACCGGGTGTGGTCGAAGCTGTCGGGCGCCGACCGCGGCAAGTACCTCTTCCGCATCGCGCGCCTCGTGCAGGAGCGCGCCCGCGAGCTCGCCGTGGCGGAGAGCCTCGACAACGGCAAGCCGATCAAGGAGTCCCGCGACGTCGACGTCCCACTCGTCGCCGCCTGGTTCTTCTACTACGCGGGTTGGGCCGACAAGCTCGACTACGCGGGCCTCGGTGCGAACCCGCGCGCCCTCGGCGTGGCCGGGCAGGTCATCCCGTGGAACTTCCCGCTCCTCATGCTCGCGTGGAAGGTCGCACCGGCGCTCGCCGCCGGCAACACGGTCGTCATCAAGCCGGCCGAGACCACGCCGCTCACGGCGCTCATCTTCGCCGAGATCCTCCAGCAGGCCGAGCTGCCGGCCGGTGTCGTGAACATCGTCACGGGTGCCGGAGCGACCGGGGCGGCGATCGTGCGCCACCCCGACGTCGACAAGGTCGCCTTCACCGGGTCGACCGCCGTCGGGCGCGAGATCGCGAAGACCATCGCCGGCAGCGATAAGCGCCTGACACTCGAGCTCGGTGGCAAGGCCGCGAACATCGTGTTCGACGACGCCCCGATCGACCAGGCCATCGAAGGCATCGTCAACGGCATCTTCTTCAACCAGGGTCACGTCTGCTGCGCCGGATCCCGGCTCCTCGTCCAGGAGAGCATCCACGACGAGGTCATCGACCGCTTGAAGAGCCGTCTGCAGACGCTGCGCGTCGGCGACCCGCTCGACAAGAACACGGACGTCGGCGCGATCAACTCGGCCGAGCAGCTCGCCCGCATCCGCGAACTCTCGGACATCGGCGAGCTCGAAGGCGCCGAACGGTGGAGCCCGGACTGCGAGCTGCCCGAGAACGGGTTCTGGTTCGCGCCGACGATCTTCACGAACGTGTCCACCAGTCACCGGATCGCCCGCGAGGAGATCTTCGGTCCGGTCCTCTCGGTCATGTCCTTCCGGACACCCGCGGAGGCCATCGCGAAGGCGAACAACACCCCGTACGGACTCTCCGCGGGTATCTGGAGCGACAAGGGCAGCCGGATCCTCGCGGTTGCGGACAAGCTCCGCGCCGGCGTCATCTGGGCGAACACCTTCAACCGGTTCGATCCGGCCAGCCCGTTCGGCGGGTACCAGGAGTCGGGGTACGGCCGCGAGGGTGGTCGCCACGGGCTCGGTGCCTACCTCGCGCCGGCCGGATCATCGGCCGCCGCCACCGTCGCGCCGTCCACGAGCACCACGAAGGAGGAGCAGCGATGAGCCGGCTCACCATCCCGAAGACCTACAAGCTCGCCATCGGCGGCAAGTTCCCACGCAGCGAATCCGGAAGGACGTACGAGGTGACGAACGCCAAGGGGGAGTTCCTCGCGAACGCATCGCTCGCCTCGCGGAAGGACGCCCGCGACGCGGTCGTCGCCGCACGATCGGCACTCGCCGGTTGGTCGGGTGCCACCGCCTACAACCGCGGCCAGGTGCTCTACCGCATCGCCGAGCTGCTCGAGGGTCGGCGGGCGCAGTTCATCGAAGAGATCGTCCAGGCCGAAGGCGTCTCGCAGGCGAAGGCCGCGGCACAGGTCGACGAGGCCATCGACCTCTGGGTCTGGTACGCGGGCTGGGCGGACAAGTACGTCCAGGTGGTCGGGGGAGCGAACCCCGTCTCGGGTCCGTACTTCAACCTCTCGGTTCCGGAGCCGACGGGCGTCGTCGCGCTCATCGCGCCGCAGGACTCGTCGCTCCTCGGATTCGTGAGCGTCGTCGCTCCAGCGCTGGTCGCGGGGAACACGGTCGTCGTGATCGCGAGCGAGCGCCTGCCGCTCTCGTCGATCAGCCTCGCCGAGGTGCTCGCCACGAGTGACGTCCCCGGCGGCGTCGTGAACGTGCTGACCGGATCGCCGGCCGAGATGGCTCCATGGCTCGCCTCGCACGCCGACGTCAACGCGATCGACCTCGCCGGCGCCGGAGCACTCGACTGGGTCGAGCTCGAGGTCCTCGCGGCCGAGACGCTCAAGCGCGTGGTCCGTCCGAGCGGTGCCAGCGGTCCGGTTCCGGCGAGCCTCGACCGTATCACCGCGTTCACCGAGGTGAAGACCGTCTGGCACACGAAAGCGCTCCTCTAGCGGCCTGCAGCACCCGCGTGGTGCTTGCACAGCGGCGCCCGGCTGTACAGCCGGGCGCCGCTGTCGTCGACGGGTCGTAACGTTGCATCCATGACCGAATCATCGACTCCGAAGCGCGTACTCGTCACGGGTGCCACCGGCTACATCGGCGGGCGGCTCGTGCCGCGGTTGCTGGAGGCCGGGTACACGGTGCGGGTGCTCGTGCGCTCGCCGCAGAAGCTCACCGACGTACCCTGGCGCGAGCAGGTGGAGGTCGTCGAGGGTGATCTCGGGGACGCCGCGCGGGTCGCGTCGGCCTGCGTGGACGTCGACGTCGTCTACTACCTCGTGCACTCCATGGGCGGCAAGGGCGACTTCGAGCAGACGGAGCTCGCCGCCGCCGAGCACGTCGCCGCCTGCGCTGCGGCGGCCGGGGTCTCGCGCATCGTCTACCTCGGTGGCCTGCACCCCGAGGACGTCGAACTGTCGAAGCACCTGCGGTCCCGAACCGAGGTCGGGCGGATCCTGCTCGCCTCGGGCGTTCCGACGATCGTCCTGCAGGCCGGTGTGGTCATCGGCTCCGGATCGACCTCCTTCGAGATGATCCGCCATCTCACGGACATCCTGCCGTACATGCCGGCGCCGCGCTGGGTCCGGAACTTCATCCAGCCGATCGCGGTCCGCGACGTCCTGCACTACCTGCTCGCGGGCGCCGAGGTCGACCGCGACGTGAACCGTGCCTTCGACATCGGTGGCCCCGACGTCCTCCGATACGGACAGATGATGAACGGCTACGCGGTCGAGGCGGGCCTCCCGCAGCGCCCGATCGCGCCGCTCCCGGTCCTCACCCCGTGGTTGGCCTCGCAGTGGGTGAACCTCGTGACGCCGATCCCGCGCCGGCTCGCGTCGCCGATCATCGAGTCGCTGCTCGTCGACTGCGTCATGAGCGACCACGACATCGATGCGGTCATCCCGCCGCCGGAGGGCGGTCTGACGGGGTACCGACGCGCGGTGCGCCTCGCACTGCAGCGCATGCGGGACGGTGAGGTCGAGACCTCCTGGCGGAACGCGACCGTCGACGGCGCGCCGAGCGACCCGCTGCCGAGCGACCCCGACTGGGCCGGACACACCGTCTACATCGATCTCAAGGAACGGAAGACCTCCGCGAGCGCCGACCGCCTCTTCTCGGTGATCGAGTCCATCGGCGGCGAGAACGGGTGGTACTCCTTCCCGCTCGCGTGGGCGATCCGCGGCTGGATGGACAAGCTCGTCGGTGGTGTCGGCCTCCGACGTGGTCGCGACGATCCGCAGCACCTCAGCGTGGGGGACGCCCTCGACTTCTGGCGGGTGGAGTACCTCGAACGCGGTCGGATGCTTCGCCTGCGCGCCGAGATGCGCGTGCCCGGTCTCGCCTGGCTGGAGATGAGCGCGACCCCGGTCGGCGACGGCTCGGTGTACCGGCAGCGCGCGGTCTTCTTCCCGAAGGGGCTCGGCGGACGCCTCTACTGGTTCGCGATCCTGCCGTTCCACGGGATCATCTTCAACGGGATGGCGAACCGTATCACGGAGGCGGCGGTCGCGTTGCCGTCCGAGACCTCGGCGCAGCGGAAGAGCCGGGTGGGGCCGGTCTCCCCGGAGGAGCACGAGGCGGTCGACTCCGCCGAGGCGGACATGCAGGCCTCACGACCCACGCCGGAGGTCGCGGAGTAGCGTGGCCGTATGAGCGAACCCACCGTCGTCACCGTCACCGGAGCCGGAGGCCAGATCGGCTACTCCCTGCTCTTCCGCATCGCGTCAGGTCAGCTGCTGGGGCCCGACCGGCCCGTCGTCCTGCGCCTGCTCGAGATCCCGCAGGGTCTCGGAGCGGCCGAGGGGACGGCATTGGAACTGCAGGACTGCGCGTTCCCGCTCCTGGCCGGGGTGGAGGCGACGACCGAGCTGTCGCGCGCCTTCGACGGGGTGGACGTCGCCCTGCTCGTCGGTGCCCGTCCCCGTGGTCCGGGCATGGAGCGAGCCGACCTCCTCGCGGCCAACGGCGGGATCTTCGCACCGCAGGGCGCGGCGATCGGAGCCGGTGCGTCCGACGACGTGCGCGTGCTGGTGGTCGGCAACCCGGCCAACACGAACGCACTCATCGCGCAGTCGGCCGCCGCCGGGGTGCCGGCCGAACGGTTCACCGCCCTGACCCGACTCGACCACAACCGCGCCGTCGCGCAGTTGGCCGCCAAGACCGGCGCGCCCGTGTCCGAGATCGACGGCGTCGTGATCTGGGGCAACCACTCGGCGACCCAGGTGCCGGACCTCTCCCACGCGACGGTCGGTGGTCGTCCGGCCCTCGAACTCGTCGGGGAGGAGTGGATCGCCGACGAGTTCATCCCACGGGTGGCGAAGCGCGGAGCGGAGATCATCGCGGTCCGGGGCTCGTCATCCGCCGCCTCGGCCGCTGCCGCCGCCATCGACCACCTGCGCGACTGGGTGGACGGCACGGCGGCCCCGGGCCGGCCGGAGCGCTGGACCTCCGTGGCGCTCCCATCGGAGGGCTGGTACGGCGTACCGGAGGGGCTCGTGAGTTCGTTCCCGGCCCGCTCGGTCGACGGACGCTGGGAGGTGGTCGAGGGGCTCGACATCGCGCCCGTCTGGCAGCGGCGCATCGACGCTTCCGTGGTGGAACTCGAGGAGGAACGGGCGGCGGTGCGCGCGCTCGGCCTGCTCGGCTGATCAGGCGATCGCGTCCCGCGGACGGTTGCAGGGGGTACCCCCTGGGGGTATTGTGAAGGCTCCGATCCACTGAGGAGGACGCATGTCCGAGACCACCGCAACCACCACCTACCGCGTCGACGGCATGACCTGCGCGCACTGCGTGTCCGCTGTCACGACCGAGCTCTCCGCGCTCTCCGGCGTGGACGGGGTCGCCGTGGATCTCGACGCGGGGACGGTCACGGTCTCGGGTGCCTCCTCGACGGACGAGGCCGCCATCGGTGCCGGCGTCCAGGAAGCCGGCTACACGCTCGTGGGTCGTCGCTGATGAGCGCGCCATTCATCCAGCTCGACCTCGACATCGAGGGCATGACCTGCGCGAGTTGCGTGGCACGCGTCGAGAAGCGGCTGACCGCGCTCGACGGTGTCGAGGCGCAGGTCAACCTCGCGACCGAACGGGCGACGGTGACCGCACCCTCCACCGTCACCGCGGACGAGCTGATCGCGGCCGTCTCGAAGGCCGGCTACACGGCGACGGTGCGTCCGCCCGCTGACGAACGCGCCGCAGTGAACCGGGAGCAGACTCCGACGTCGGGAACGACGCCCGACCCCTCGGCGACCATGACGACGCTCCGCACCCGCCTCGTCGTCAGCGCGGTGCTGGCGGTGCCCGTCGTGCTGCTCGCGATGATCCCCGCCTGGCAGTTCGACCACTGGCAGTGGCTCTCGCTGACCCTCGCGACGCCGGTCGTCTTCTGGGGCGGGTACCCGTTCCACCGGGCGACGTTCGCGACGCTGCGACACGGCTCGGTGACGATGGACACCCTCATCACGCTCGGGACGGGGGCCGCGTACCTGTGGTCCGTCTGGGCGCTCTTCTTCGGCATGGCCGGGATGACGGGCATGCGGCACGAGTTCACCTTCTTCGCACCCGACGCCGACCCGTCGAGCGCGCTGTACCTCGAGGTGGCCGCCGGCGTGACCGTCTTCCTGCTCGCCGGTCGCCTCATCGAGCAGCGGTCGAAGCGTGCCGCCGGCGAGGCACTCCGCGACCTCATGACGCTGGGCGCCTCGGAGGTCTCCGTGCTCCGGCACCGTGCGCCGGACCCCACCGACCTCATGGCGCCCACCCGTACCGAGGAACGGATCCCGATCGGGCAGCTGCTCGTCGGAGACCACTTCCTCGTGCGTCCCGGTGAGTCCGTCGCCACCGACGGGGTCGTCGTCGAGGGGGCGGCGAGTGTCGACGAGAGTCTCGTGACGGGGGAGTCCGTCCCGGTCGAGCTCGTAGCCGGCTCGCGGGTCATCGGTGGCACGATCGCGCGCGGCGGCAGTCTCGTGGTGCGGGCGACGGCCGTCGGCGCCGAGACGCAGCTGGCGCGTATGGCTCAGGCGGTCGAGGCGGCGCAGCTCGGGAAGAGCCGGGTCCAACGGCTCGCCGACCGCGTCTCGAGCGTGTTCGTCCCGGTCGTGCTGGTGATCGCCCTCGGCACCGCCATCGTGTGGGCGCTCACCGGCTCGACCATGGAAGCGGCGTTCACCGCCGCGGTCGCCGTCCTCATCATCGCCTGCCCGTGCGCGCTGGGGCTCGCGACCCCGGTGGCCCTCCTCGTCGGGACGGGACGCGGTGCGCAGCTCGGCATCCTCATCGCCGGACCGGAGGCGCTCGAGCGGGCGAGCGGGATCGACCGCATCCTGCTCGACAAGACGGGGACCGTCACGTCCGGGCGGATGAGCGTCACGGAGGTCTGGGCGGCCGGTGCGACGGACGAGGTGCTCGCCCTCGGCGCGGCGCTCGAGGCGGCCTCCGAGCACCCCATCGCCGAGGCGATCGTCGCGGAAGCGACCCGCCGCGACGCACCGCGTCCGGTGGTCTCGGACTTCGCGAGCCTCGAGGGTCTCGGCGTCACCGGCACGATCGACGGCGGAACCGTGCTGGCCGGACGTCCCGCCTTCGCGGAGGACCAGGGCTTCCGCATCGGACCGGACGCGGCGAGCGCCCTGGCTGCAGCCGCGGAGCGTGCGAGTACCGTGGTGGTCGTCGCCTGGGACGGCGAGGTCCGCGGCGTCGTCGAGGTCGCCGACACGGTGAAGCCGGAGGCCCGCGCCGCCATCGGACGCGCCGTGTCCCTGGGTATGACACCCGTGCTCCTCACCGGCGACAACGCGGCCGTCGCAGCGCGGGTCGCGGCCGAGGTCGGGATCGCCGAGGTGATCGCCGACGCGAGCCCCGCCGACAAGGTCGCCGCCGTCGAACGGCTCCAGGCGGCCGGTCACCGCGTCGCCATGGTCGGCGACGGGGTGAACGACGCCGCGGCGATCGCCACGGCCGATCTCGGGATCGCCATGGGGACGGGCACGGATGCGGCCAAGGGTGCAGCCGACCTCAGCATCGTCTCCGGTTCCCTCGCCACGGCGATCGACGCCGTGCGGCTCTCCCGACGGACGCTCGGGATCATCCGCGGCAATCTGTTCTGGGCGTTCGCGTACAACGTGGCGGCGATCCCGCTCGCCGCCCTCGGCCTCCTCAACCCGATGATCGCGGGTGCGGCGATGGCGTTCTCCAGCGTGTTCGTCGTGCTCAACAGCCTGCGTCTCCGCCGGTTCCGTCCGGCCGCCTGAGGTTACCCGTCGACCGACGGGCTGCGGCGGATACACTGTCCGCAGAACCGGTCGACGTGGATGGGTGGTGGTGAGGTGTCCAGTCCGTGGCTGGCGGCCCCGGCGCGTGCCGAAGCGCAGCGCGGACTCGTCCGACGGCTCGTCCGCGAGTCGTGGGAACGGTCGATGGGCCGTCACCTCGACCCGGACAACCTCATGCCGGAGCTCGCCTTCGACGAGGACGAGTTGCGCGACCACCGGCTCGGGCACCCGCTCGCCGGCGTCCTCCCGGTCATCACCAAGCTGCTGGTCAACGACGCGGACGACGACTCCGGCATGCTCGTCGCGGTGGGCGACGCCATGGGCAGACTGCTCTGGGTGGACGGCGACCGTCATCTGCGGCGACGGGCGGAGGGCATGCTCTTCGTCGAGGGTGCCGGATGGTCCGAGCGGGAGGTGGGGACGAGCGCGCCGGGCACCGCACTCGAACTCGACCACGGCATCCAGATCCACGCGGCCGAGCACTTCAACCGGCTCGTGCACCCGTGGAGCTGCACGGCGGTCCCGGTGCACGATCCCGAGACCCGGCAGATCATCGGTGTGATCGACATCACCGGTGGCCCGCAGGCGGTCGCCTCGCATGCGCTGCCACTGATGGAGGCCACCGCGGCCGCCGTCGAGTCCGAGATCATGGTGCAGCGGCTTCGCGCGATCGCCGACCGTCGGTTCGCCGGTCGCGCACACACGGACACACCCCGCCGGACGACCGCGGTGCGGCCCGGCCTGCAGGTGCTCGGTCGTGACACCGGCCTGCTGATCGGACACGGGGCGAGCCGCCCGACCGAGCTCAGCCGACGGCACGCCGAGATCCTGACGCTGCTGGCCTGGCACCACCAGGGCCTCAGCGCCGACGCGCTCGCCGGGCTGCTCTACGACGGGGACGAGGCGGCGGTCACCCTCCGGGCGGAGCTCGTCCGGCTGCGGAAGGTGCTCGGCGGGACCGCGCCGACACTCGTGCCGGTCTCGCGGCCGTACCGGCTCACCACCCCGCTCCAGCTCGACGCCCACCAGGTGTTGTCCCTCCTCGACCGCGGCGCCCACCGCGCAGCACTCGCCGCGTACCCGGGTCCGCTCCTGCCGGACTCCACCGCCCCCGGTGTCGTCGACCTCCGCGAGCGGGTCGCGACGCGCCTTCGCGAGGCGATGCTGACCGACGCCTCGGCGGACCTGCTGCACGACTACATCCGGACCGCGGCCGCGCCCGACGACGTCGAGGTCCTGCACGCCTGCCTCCGACTGCTGCCGCCGCGGTCACCGAAGCGCGCCGGCCTCGTCGCCCGCATCGAGGCGATCGACGCCGAGCTCTCGGCGTCCTGACGGCCGATCCGGTCCACGGACCTCGTCGCAACCTCCTGCAACCTCCCGCCGACTAGCGTCGACGGCACGCACCTGAGCGGTGCGACACCGACAACGTCGTCGACAAGGAGTGACATGACCGTCTACGCCAACCCGGGTACCGAAGGTGCCGTGTTCAGCTACGCCCCCCGCTACGACCACTTCATCGGGGGCGAGTACGTCCCGCCCGCGAACGGCCAGTACTTCGAGAACCCGACCCCGGTCACCGGTGCCGTGTTCACCGAGATCGCCCGAGGCACCGCGGCCGACGTGGACCGAGCGGTCGAGGCGGGATGGAAGGCGTTCCCCGCCTGGTCGAAGACGAGCGTCGCCGAGCGCGCGGTGATCCTGGGCCGCATCGCCGACCGCATGGAGGAACACCTCGAGGAGATCGCCGTCGCCGAGAGCTGGGAGAACGGCAAGCCGGTCCGCGAGACCCTGGCCGCCGACATCCCCTTGGCCATCGATCACTTCCGCTACTTCGCGGGGGCGATCCGCGCCCAGGAGGGCGGCATCTCGGAACTCGACCACGACACCGTCGCCTATCACTTCCACGAACCGCTCGGCGTCGTCGGACAGATCATCCCCTGGAACTTCCCGATCCTCATGGCCGTGTGGAAGCTCGCACCGGCGCTCGCCGCAGGCAACTGCGTCGTGCTGAAGCCGGCCGAGCAGACCCCGGCGTCGATCCACCTCATCGTCGACCTCGTGAAGGATCTGCTGCCGGCCGGCGTGCTCAACGTCGTCAACGGCTTCGGCATCGAGGCCGGGGCCCCACTGGCCTCCCACCCGCGGATCCGGAAGATCGCGTTCACCGGCGAGACGACGACCGGGCGCCTGATCATGCAGTACGCGAGCGAGAACCTCATCCCGGTGACGTTGGAGCTCGGCGGCAAGAGCCCGAACGTGTTCTTCGAGGATGTGGCGCGCGAGCACGACCAGTACTACGAGAAGGCGCAGGAGGGATTCAGCATGTTCGCCCTGAACCAGGGCGAGGTCTGCACCTGCCCGAGTCGGGCGCTCGTCCAACGGTCCATCTACGACGGCTTCGTGGGCGACGCGCTGACCCGCATCGGCAGGATCAAGCAGGGCAACCCGCTCGACACGGACACGATGATCGGTGCCCAGGCGTCGAACGACCAGCTCGAGAAGATCCTCTCCTACATGGACATCGGCAGACAGGGCGGAGCGAAGCTGCTCATCGGCGGCGAGCGCGCCGACCTCGGCGGTGAGTTGAGCGGCGGGTTCTACGTCCAGCCGACCGTCTTCGAGGGGACGAACGACATGCGGATCTTCCAGGAGGAGATCTTCGGGCCCGTGCTCGCGCTCACGAGCTTCGCGGACTACGACGAGGCGATCTCCATCGCGAACGACACCCTCTACGGTCTCGGCGCCGGGGTGTGGAGCCGTGAGGCGACGACGCTGTACCGGGCCGGGCGGGCGATCGAGGCGGGACGCGTCTGGTCGAACACCTACCACCAGTACCCGGCGCACGCGGCGTTCGGCGGGTACAAGCAGTCGGGCATCGGCCGGGAGAACCACAAGATGATGCTCGACCACTACCAGCAGACGAAGAACCTGCTCGTGAGCTACGCGGAGGGGCCGATGGGCTTCTTCTGATCGACGTCCCCGGTCCCTGAGCCCCATCCGGTCCCTGAGCTTGTCGAAGGGCGCCCATCGACAGGCTCGGGGACCGGCGGAGGGGCAGGGCCGGGCACACGACACGACGAAGGAGGACACCATGACCGGACGGGTCGACGTCACCGACGCTGCGGCCGCACTGGTGCGGGAGATGACCGCGCTGCACGGACCGCTCATGTTCCATCAGTCCGGCGGCTGCTGCGACGGGAGTTCGCCCATGTGCTACCCCGTCGGGATGTTCCGTACGGGCGCGGTCGACGTCCTGCTCGACACGCTCGACGTGCCCGGGCTCGACGCGCCCGTCGAGGTCTACATGTCGCGTTCCCAGTTCGAGTACTGGAAGTACACGCACCTGACGATCGACGTCGTCCAGGGGCGGGGGAGCGGGTTCAGCGTCGAAGCCCCGACGGGACAGCGCTTCCTCATCCGCTCGCGCATGCTCGACGACGCCGAACTGGAGCGGTTCGGGCTCGTCGACAGCGCGCCGGACTGAGCGCTCGCGACCGAAGCGGCCGATGGCGTAGACTGGGCACACGCCCGTCGGGCGCCCGTGTCCGTCTCGTGCAACGCTCTGTTGCTCCACGACGACCAGTCGGGCCCGGCGCCCGTCTCTTCCGGCCCCTCGGCCGATGAGGCTCTTCGACTGCTCAGGAGGAGCATGCCGCACACCGGCCAGCAACGCCGTTCCCAGGGGCGTTCCAGCACCCGTTCATCTGGCCGCTCGAACCCCAGAGGATCCTCGTCGCGTCACGACGACGACGCGCCGATCATCCCCATCCTCGCCCGCAAGGTGCGCGAGGTCGAGGCGAAGGCGCAGAAGGGCAAGGTCGGGCCGACCAACCGGACCAAGTACCAGGTCATCGCCTTCCTCGTCCGCGAGGAACGTGCCAGGGTCAAAGCCGACACGACCTACAGTGACGCCACGCGGGCCGAGCTCCTGAAGCGCCTCGACGGTGTGGCGACCATCCTCGCCAAGACGGCGGCGCGCGACACCTCGCTCATCCAGCTCCTCGAGGCCGACGCAGCGACGAGCCCTGTCGCGCAGCGGCTCCGACGCGACTGGCTCCTCGAGTCGGGCGCCGAACTCAGCGCCGACGAACTCATCATCACCGTCGAGAAGCCCGTCGTGGAATCCGTCGTCCCGGCCGAGCTCGCCGAGAAGCAGGTCATCCCGCAGTCGGTCAAGGCACGTCAGTTGGCCAATCCGTTCCTCGCCCCGGACTTCAGCCAGGCGGCACCGCAGCCGACCGTGCGTCGACGACTCGACAGCTGGGAGCTCATGGGCCCCCTCTACAAGGCGTTCGAGCTCGGTTCCGGCGGGGGAGCGGCCTCGATGGACCTGCCAGAGGCCCCGAAGCTCGACCGGCTCTCGCCGCGCGGCCTCGAGATCATGAAGCACCAGGCGCGCTTCGTCGAGAGCGTCCGTGAAGGACACCGTTCGTTCCTGCTCGCCGACGAGCCTGGCCTCGGCAAGACCGCACAGTCGGTCCTCGCCGCCTCGGTCGCCGAGGCGTACCCGCTCCTCGTCATCGTCCCGAACGTCGTCAAGATGAACTGGGCGCGCGAGGTCGAGCGCTGGACGCCGCACCGGCGCGCCACGGTCATCCACGGCGACGGCCAGGCGCTCGACGCCTTCGCCGACGTCATCATCGTGAACTACGAGGTCCTCGACCGCCACCTCGCCTGGCTCGGGACGCTCGGCTTCCGCGGCATGGTGGTCGACGAGGCGCACTTCATCAAGAACCTCCACTCCCAGCGCTCGCAGCACGTGCTGTCACTCGCGAACCGGATCCGGAAGGCGACGCCCGGCCAGGACCCGCTGCTGCTCGCGCTCACCGGCACGCCGCTGATCAACGACGTCGAGGACTTCAACGCCATCTGGCAGTTCCTCGGCTGGATCAAGGACGGCAAGCCGACCGCCGAACTCATGGAGCGGCTCGAGGACACCGGCCTGACCCCCGCCGAGCACGCCTTCTACGCCGCCGCGCGGTCCGCCGTCATCGACATGGGCATCGTGCGCCGCAAGAAGCTCGACGTCGCCAAGGACCTGCCCGCCAAGCGCGTCGCCGACCTCCCGGTCGAGCTTGACGACGAGGCGATCCGGTCCATCCGCGACGCCGAGGCCGAGCTCGGGCAACGGCTCAAGTCCCGCTACGTGCGGGTCCTGGAGTCGCGTGGTGAGCGCGTCGACGCGCTGCACGAGCCGAACACCGACCTCATGCGCATGGTCGCCCAGGCCGAGCTCGACGAGTCCAAGGCCGCCGGTGGCACGGAGAACGTGTTCACCATGATCCGCAAGATCGGTCAGGCCAAGGCCGTCCTCGCCGCCGACTACACGGCGCAGCTCGCGAGGTCCGTGGGCAAGGTCGTGTTCTTCGCGAAGCACATCGACGTCATGAACGCGGCCGAACAGTTGTTCGCGGGTCGCGGCTTGAAGACGGTGTCGCTCCGCGGCGACCAGACCGCGCAGGCGCGTCAGGCCGCGATCGACGCCTTCAACACCGATCCGGAGGTCGCGGTCGCAGTCTGTTCGCTCACCGCCGCCGGCGTCGGCGTCAACCTGCAGGCCGCGTCGAACGTCGTGCTCGCCGAGTTGTCCTGGACGGCCGCCGAGCAGACCCAGGCGATCGACCGCGTGCACCGCATCGGTCAGGAGGAGCCGGTCACCGCCTGGCGGATCATCGCCGCGCACACGATCGACGCGAAGGTCGCGGAACTCATCGACAGCAAGCAGGGCCTGGCCGCTCGCGCGCTCGACGGCAGCGACCAGGACGTCGCATCGGTCGACTCGGTGCAGCTGAACGCCCTCGTCCACCTGCTCCGCGAGGCGCTGGGGGCCTGACGACCGATACGTCCGACCGGATGACCACGGGTCGCCCGGCCGGACGTCGTCGGCGGGTCAGACGCCGAGAGCCGCCTTCACCTGCGCGAGCGACGGGTTCGTCGCGGTCGAGCGGTCGGGGAAGATCACCGTCGGGACCGTCTGGTTGCCGCCGTTCAGCGAGGCGACGAGGTCGGCGGTGCCCGGGACCTGCTCGATGTCGACCTCGGTGAACGGGATGCCGGCTGCGGACAGCTGGTGCTTCAGTCGGGCGCAGTACCCGCACCAGGTCGTGGAGAACATCGTGATGCCGCCATCGGCGGGCAGGTAGTCGTCGGCACTCATCCCAGCAGCCTAACCCCGGTGGACGAGGCACCGACCCTCTGGGCCGGAGGACCACCGGCGCCGGATGAAGCACCGTCGGCGAGACGGTATTGTCGGGGATGACTCCCGGCACCTGAGGTGCCCCGATCCCCATGAGGACTGTTGATATGAGAATTGGTGTGCTCACGAGCGGCGGCGACTGCCCCGGCCTGAACGCGGTCATCCGAGGAGCGGTCCTCAAGGGGACGAAGATCCACAACCAGGAGTTCATCGGCATCCGCGACGGGTGGCGAGGAGTCGTCGAGGGCCTGACGATGCCGCTCGACCGCCACAGTGTGCGCGGTCTCGCCAAGCAGGGTGGCACCATCCTCGGCACGAGCCGGACCAACCCGTTCGAAGGACCCCACGGCGGCCCGGAGAACGTCCAGCACACCATGGACCGGCTCGGCATCGACGCGCTCATCGCCATCGGCGGCGAGGGCACGCTCGCCGCGGCGAAGCGTCTGACCGACGCCGGCCTCAAGATCGTCGGCGTCCCCAAGACGATCGACAACGACCTCGACGCCACCGATTACTCCTTCGGCTTCGACACCGCCGTCGAGATCGCGACCGAGGCCATCGACCGCCTCCGGACGACCGGTGAATCGCACAAGCGGTGCATGGTCATCGAGGTCATGGGCCGGCACGTCGGCTGGATCGCCCTGCACGCCGGCATGGCGGCGGGTGCCCACGCCATCCTCATCCCGGAACAGCCGCAGTCGATCGAGCAGATCTGCGAGTGGGCGGACAGCGTCTACCAGCGCGGTCGCGCCCCGATCATCGTCGTGTCCGAGGGCTTCACGCTCGACACCATGGAGACCGCGCACTCCGAGAAGGGACTCGACGCGTTCAACCGTCCCCGTCTCGGCGGCATCGCCGACGTGCTGGCACCCGAGATCGAGCGCCGGACGGGCATCGAGTCGCGCGCGACCGTGCTCGGCCACCTGCAGCGCGGTGGCGTTCCGAGTGCCTACGACCGCGTGCTCGCCACCCGCCTCGGCATGGCCGCCATCGACTCCGTCATGGCCGGCGATTGGGGCACGATGATCGCCCTCCGAGGCACCGAACTCGTCAACTGCCGCTTCGAAGAGGCGCTCGGCAAGCTGAAGACCGTGCCGCAGGAGCGCTACGACGAAGCGGCGATCCTCTTCGGCTAGACACCCGCCGCACCGACGACGCCCTGCTCCCGACGGAGCAGGGCGTCGTCGCTTCGGATCAGGCCGGATCGGTGTCCGTGAGTTCGAGCACGTCGAGTAGCCAGGCGAGCTCCTCGGCGCGCTCACGCCACGCGTTGTACCGACCGCTCACCCCACCGTGCCCGGCGCTCATCTCGATCTTCATCAGTGCCGGCGCTCCGGCGTCCCGCAGGCGGGCCACCCACTTCGCGGGTTCCACGTACAGGACGCGGGTGTCGTTGAGACTCGTCGTCGCGAGGATGCGCGGGTAGCGCTTCTCCGGGTCGACGTTCTCGTAAGGACTGTAGGCCTTCATGTACGCGTAGACCTCGGGGTCGTGGAGCGGATCGCCCCACTCGTCCCATTCGATGACCGTCAGGGGGAGCGACGGGTCGAGGATGCTCGTCAGCGCGTCGACGAACGGGACGCCGGCGAGGATGCCCGCGAAGCGGTCGGGAGCACGGTTCGCCACGGCGCCCATGAGGAGGCCGCCTGCGCTGCCGCCCTCGGCGACGAGGCGGGCAGGCGTCGTCCAGCCCTCGCGGATGAGGTGGTCGGCCACGTCGACGAAGTCGCTGAAGCTGTTCTGCTTGTGGAGCTTCTTGCCGTCCTCGTACCAGCGGCGCCCGAGTTCACCGCCGCCGCGCACATGGGCGATCGCGAAGGTCACGCCGCGGTCGAGCATCGACAGTCTCGCGATCGAGAAGGACGGGTCCATGCTGGCCTCGTACGAGCCGTACCCGTAGAGGTGGAGCGGCCCGGGCCCCTCGACACCGACCCGGCGCACGATGGAGATCGGTACCCGGGTCCCGTCCACGGCCGTCGCCCACTCCCGGAACTGCTCGTAATCCGCCGGGTCGTAATCGCCGAGGACCGGCTGCTGCTTGCGCACGAAGCGTTCGCCGGACCGGAGGTCGAGTTCGAGCACGGTGGACGGCGTCACGAGGGACCCGTATCCGAACCGGAGCATCGGTTGAGCCCATTCACCGTTGCCGTGCCAGCCGACGGTGGACAGCGGTTCGTCGAAGACGATCTCGTCGATGTCGCCACTCGTCGGATCGAGCAGGCCGATGCGGGTCAGGCCGTCGCGCCGGTAGGAGACGGTGGTCACGGCCTCGAACGCCTCGACGTCCTCGAGCCGGCGCTCGCTGCTGTGCGCGACGACGACCCGCGCCGTGCCGAGCGGATCCGACAGCGGCACCTCCACGAGCTCGAAGTCCGGCGCGTCCCGGTTGTGCAGGATGAGCAACCGGTCTGCGCCGTCGGCCACCCGGTGTTCGACGCTGTACTCGACGCCGTCGGTCCGCGGCCAGACGATCCGCGCCTCCTCGGACAGTGCGTCGGCGGAGACGAGACGGGTCTCGCTCGTGACCGAGGAGCCTGCCTCGATCAGGAGCAGCGCGCGGCTGCGGGTGAATCCGGCGCCGACCCAGAACCGCTCGTCGGGCTCGTGGAAGAGGACGGTGTCGTCGTCCTGGGACGTCCCCACCCGGTGCAGGTGCACGGTGTCGGGGCGCCAGCTCTCGTCGACCGTCGTGTAGACGATGGCGGTGCCGTCGGGGGAGAACTCCGCCCCGCCCGCGGTCCCGAGGAGCTCGTCATCGAGGTCGACGCCACTCGCGAGGTCCCGGACACGGACGGTGTACCGCTCGTCGCCTTCGACGTCGACGCCGTAGAGCAGTCGCGTGCCGTCGTCCGACACGTCGAAGCTGCCGAGGGAGAAGAACTCGTGGCCCTCCGCCTCGACGTTGGCGTCGAGGATGATCTGCTCGCCGGGGGCCGCGCCGCCCTCGGGCAGGGTCGGCGGCGTCCAGTCCTCCGGGTCGGCGACCGGGATGCGGCACTGGATGCCGTACTGGCGGCCTTCGACACTGCGGCCGTAGTACCACCATGCACCGGACCGGGTCGGGACCGAGAGGTCGGTCTCGAGCGTGCGACGCTTGATCTCCTGGAAGATGCGCTCGCGCAGTCCGGCCAGATGCGCCGTCTCCTGTTCGGTGTAGGCGTTCTCCGCCTCCAGGTGCGCGATCACCTCCGGCGACTCCTTCTCGCGGAGCCACTCGTACGGGTCGATCACGGTGTCGCCGTGGTGGGTGCGTTCGGTCGGTCGGGTCTGGGCACGGGGGGCAGAGAGCTTCGCCATGGTCCAACGCTAGTCGAGGCGCGCCCTCCCAGCCCGCTCGGAGCCATCCGAGGGCCGCCGGGTCTAGCGTGGGGTGATGACGACCATCCCAACATTCGCGCTCAACGACGGTTCGAGCGTCCCCGCGATCGGTTTCGGCACGTACCCCCTGCGGGGCCGCGAGGGCACCGACGCCACGCTGTCCGCCATCGACGCGGGCTATCGACTGATCGACACCGCCGTGAACTACCGCAACGAGGACGCCGTCGGCGCAGCGGTCCGCGAGACCGACGTGTCCCGTGACGAACTCGTCGTCGCGACGAAGCTGCCCGGCCGCGACCACGGTTTCGAGGAGACCATCACCTCGTGCCGCGGATCCCTGGCCTCGCTCGGCCTCGACCACATCGACCTGTACCTCATCCACTGGCCGAACCCCTCCGTCGGCCGCTTCGTCGAGTCGTGGAAGGCCATGATCCAGCTGCAGCGCGAGGGCCTCGTCCGCAGCATCGGCGTCTCGAACTTCACCGAGGAGTTCCTGACCCGCCTCGCCGACGAGACGGGTGTGCTGCCGGCCGTCAACCAGGTCGAGTTGCACCCGTACTTCCCCCAGGAGGAACTCCTCGCGTTCCACCGCGAACACGGTGTCCTCACCGAGGCCTGGAGCCCGCTCGGCAAGGCGCAGGCACCGTTCGCCGAGGAGCCCGTCGCAGCGGCCGCCGCGGCGCACGACGTCTCGCCGGCGCAGGTCGTCCTCCGCTGGCACCACCAGCGCGGCGTGCTCCCCATCCCGAAGTCCGCGTCCCCGGAACGCCAGCGCACGAACATCGACGTCTTCGACTTCGCACTCAGCGACACCGAGGTGCAGGCGATCACCGCACTCGGGCGGACGGACGGCAGGCTCTTCGACGGCGACCCCAACACCCACGAGGAGATGTGAGTGCCGGCGGGCGCGTCCGCGCGCCCGCCGGCACCCCTCCTAGACTTGGCCGGGTGAAGCCCAGACGTCGTCGCCTGTCCCCGGTCCGTGCCCGCTCGTCACGGGTGCTCCTCGTCGCCCTCGCCCTGGCGGTCGGTGCACCACTCGTCGCGACCCTCGCGAGCACGCCGCCCGCCGCGGCCGACGCTCGGACCGACGTCTCCGACTTCACCTTCTCGTCCTTCGACGGCGACTACACCCTGAGCCGTGGCGGCGACGGTCAGGCCGAGCTGCGCGCGGTCGAGACCTTCGTCGCGGAGTTCCCCCAGTCCGACCAGAACAAGGGCATCATCCGAGCGATCCCCGACGAGTTCGACCGGGCACCGCTGCACACGGAGATCGTCTCGGTGACCGACGCCGACGGTGCGCCCGTGGAGTGGGAGACCGACCGCGACGGCGACTTCCTCGAGCTGTCGCTCGGAACGGACGACTACGTGCGCGGCACGCAGAGCTACGTGATCACCTACACGCAGCGCGGCGTCGTCGGCGCCTATCGCGACACACGCTCCGACGAGTTCTACTGGGACGCGCCCGGGACCGGTTGGGACCAGCCGTTCGCCGACGCCAGCATGACGGTGCGGGTCGCCCCCGACATCGCTGACGCGCTCACCGGTGACGGTGCCTGCTACCGGGGGGATCCGGACGACAGCTCGCCGTGCGATCTCGCCCAGGCGGAGGACGCCGACGGAGACGTCTTCACGACCGCATCCGTCCCGCTGCAGGCCCACCAGACGCTGACGGTCGCGATCGGGTTCGAACCGGGCACCTTCGTCCAACCGGCCCGCCCCGGCGAGGCACCGGTGTTCTCCATCGTCCCGATCGTCCTCGGCGCGCTGTCGGCCGCGGGGCTCGGGGCGCTCCTGTGGATCCGACTGCGCTTCTGGCGGGACCACCCCGGTCGTGGCGTCATCGTGCCGCAGTACTCCGTCCCGAAGCGGATGAACCTCCTCCTGGCGGGCGACCTCGCCGGACGCGCCTCTTCGTCGATGGCAGCCGAGATCGTCAGCCTCGCCGTCCGCGGCAAGCTCCGGATCGTGGACGGACCGGGCAAGAAGGACTACTCCCTGCAGTACCTCGACGACAGCGCGACCGATGAGCAGGAACGACGCGTGCTCGCCGCGCTCTTCCCCGACCGGAACCGACCGCGGGAGATGAAGCAGGTCGACCCGGAGCTCGGCAAGGCGGTCACCGCGGAACTCGCGGCCGCCAAGCGGAACGCCCTCGACCTCGGCCTCCGACGCTCGGTCTCCTCCGGGCGGGCGTGGATCATCGTGGGGGCGCTCGCCGTCCTGGGCGTCGCCGGGATCGTCTTCTTCGGGGTCGCCTACTCCCAGCGAGCGGACAACGGCTGGTCGGTCGCCGCGCTCTTCGTGACCGGGATCGCGCTGCTCGCCGGGATCGTGTTGGCCATCGCGCCGAAACCGCTCACCGCCACCGGTGCCGATGCGCGGGACGAGTTGCTCGGCCTCCGCGACTACCTCGCGCTGGCGGAGCAGGACCGCTTCCGCATGTTGCAGAGCCCCGACGGTGCCGAACGGGTGGACCTCGGCGACCCCGGCCAGCTCGTCCGGGTCACCGAACGACTCCTGCCCTTCGCCGTGCTCTGGGGCGTGGAGCGCGAGTGGGCGAAGGAGCTGGGCATCCGCTACGAGCAGGCCGGGAGCGCGCCGTCGTGGTACGCCTCGGACACCCCGTTCCAGGCGGCGATGTTCGCGAACGCGTTCTCCGGCTTCTCCGGATCGGCCTCGAGTACGTCGGCGTCCTGGTCCACCAGTGGGGGAGCGAGCTCGTCCGGCGGCTCGACGGGCGGCGGCTTCGCGGGCGGCGGCGGAGGCGGCGGAGGCGGCGGCGGGCGCTGATCGGCGTCGAGTTGACCTCGACCGGGCAGGGTGTAAGGATCGTGTACGGCGGGTGAACCGCCCGTATCCAGCACGTGAATTCCCCCCAAACATCTCGTCGGGGAGCACTGTGTCCGTATTCGCTCCGCCTCGAGAAAGACACCAGTGGAACTCGTTACCCTGACTGTCGTGCTGGTCATCGCACTGGCACTGTTCTTCGACTTCACGAACGGGTTCCACGACACGGCGAACGCCATGGCGACCCCGATCGCCACGGGCGCCCTCAAGCCGAAGACCGCCGTCCTGCTCGCCGCGATCCTCAACCTCGTCGGTGCGTTCCTGTCCACGGAGGTCGCGAAGACCATCTCGGGCGGGCTCATCCGGGAGGGCGAGGGCGGCATCCGGATCGGACCGGAGCTGATCTTCGCCGGACTCATCGGCGCGATCGTCTGGAACATGCTGACCTGGCTGCTCGGTCTGCCGTCGTCATCCAGTCACGCCCTGTTCGGTGGACTCATCGGCGCGGCGATCGTCGGCGCCGGCTTCGGCTCGATCGACTTCGGTGTGGTCCTCTCCAAGGTCATCCTCCCGGCGTTGATCGCCCCCGTCACGGCCGGCGTGGTCGCCTATTCGGCGACGAAGCTCGCCTACCGGATCACGCGGCGGTACGACGGCAAGCCCGACGGTCGCGACGGGTTCCGATACGCGCAGATCTTCTCCTCGTCCCTCGTCGCCCTCGCGCACGGCACGAACGACGCACAGAAGACCATGGGCGTCATCACCCTCACCTTCATCGCGGTCGGCGTGCAGGCGGTCGGCACCGGCCCCGAACTCTGGGTCATCGTCGTCTGCGCCCTCGCCATCGCGCTCGGCACCTACATGGGCGGCTGGCGGATCATCAAGACCATCGGCACCGGGCTCACCGACGTCAAGCCGGCACAGGGCTTCGCGGCCGAGACGAGCACCGCCGCCACGATCCTCGCCTCGAGCCACCTCGGCTTCGCCCTCTCCACCACGCAGGTCGCCTCCGGGTCCGTCATCGGCTCCGGCCTCGGGCGACGCGGATCGAAGGTCCGCTGGGGGACCGCCGGGCGGATCGCGCTCGGTTGGTTGATGACCCTTCCCGCGGCCGGCATCGTCGGGGCGCTCGCCGCCGCCGTCGCCCACCTCGGTCTCGTCGGCATCATCATCGACGCCGTGGTGGGGGTCGGCGTCATCCTCACCATCTTCCTCATCTCGCGCCGGAACCAGGTCGACCACAGCAACGTCGTCAGTGAGGTCGCCGACTCCGGTCGCGCGGTCAAGATCAAGCGCAACCCCAAGCCCAAGAAGGTGAAGAAGTGATCGACTGGGCAGCATTCCTGATCGTCTTCGCGACGTCGCTCGTCGGCGCGACCGCGATCGTCAGCCTGTACTCCCTCGGGCTCCGGCTCCTGACCACCGCCGGGCGCGTGCCCGTGGTGGCGCCGGCCGAGTTCACCGACGCGATCACGGTCATCACGCCGGAGGAGGCCGCGAAGGCGGCGAAGCGCGCTGCGAAGGCCGCTCGGAAGAACCCGTTGACCCCAGCCCAGCAGAACCTGGCCCGCGCCGGTGCCTACGTCTGCTTCGCCCTGTGTGCGGGGGCCGTCCTCTTCGGCATCTACCTGATCGTGCCCTTCTTCCACCAGGGCTGACCCCTGGGGTTCGCCAGCGCACCGCGCTGACGCGAGCGCGGGCCACCGGTCCGGGCCCGGTGCGTGTGGGCGCGCCGGCGCGGTGCGCTGGCGTGAAACGCATCTACCCGGCGTGACCGCTGGTCACACACGTGAGCGCGGGGCTCCAGAGACCCGCGCTCACGCGTACGACCCGCGCTGGCGCCGGCGCACCGCGCTGACGCACCCGCACCGGACGGGTCAGGCGGTCTTCCGCCAGCGACCGATGGTCGACATCACGTGGTAGATGACGATCGCGGCGATCGTGCCGAGCGCGATCCCGTTGAAGCTGACGTCACCACCCGCCACCCAGGTGAAGTCGGCGATGCCGATGATGAGGGCCGTCGCCGCGGTGAACTGGTTGACGGGCTTCGAGAAGTCGACCTTGTTGTCGAGCCAGATCTTCACGCCGATGATGCCGATCAGTCCGTACAGGGCCGTCGTGACGCCGCCGAGGACGCCCGCCGGGATGGTGTTGATGACCGCACCGACCTTGGGGGAGAGGCCGAGGAGGACCGCGAACAGACCGGCGACCCAGTAGGCCGCCGTGGAGTAGACCCGTGTCGCCGCCATGACGCCGATGTTCTCGCCGTAGGTCGTCGTGCCCGAACCGCCGCCGAAGCCGGCCAGCATCGTCGCCAGGCCGTCGGACAGGAGTGCGCGACCGGTCTGCTTGTTCACGGAGGCGTCGGTCATCTGTGCGACGCCCCGGATGTGGCCGACGTTCTCGGCGATGAGGACGAGCACGACGGGGAGGAACGCCGGGAGGACCGCCCAGACCGCCGGGTTCGAGATCGGGTTGTCCGCGAGGTGGAACTCGGGGAGCCCGACCCATGCGGCGTCCGCGATCTTCGAGAAGTCGATCTCCTGGCGGATCGCCGCGACGATGTACCCGACCACGACACCGATGACGATCGACAGTCGACCGAGGATCCCTCGGAACACCACGGTCGAGAGGATGACGGCCGCGAGCGTCACGAGGGCGGTGATCGGAGCCGCCACGAAGTTGTTCTTCGCGGCGGGGGCGAGGTTGAACCCGATGAGTGCGACGATGGCACCGGCGACGACCGGCGGCATGAGTGCATCGATCCACCCGGTTCCCGTGACCTGCACGACGACGCCGACGAGCGCCAGGAGGAGGCCCACCGCGAGGATGCCGAAGAGGGCGCTGCCCATGCCCTGGCTCGCGACCGCAGCGGAGATGGGGGCGATGAAGGCGAACGACGAGCCCAGGTAGCTCGGCACGCGGTTCTTGGTGATGACGAGGAACAGGAGAGTGCCGACGCCCGAGAAGAACAGCGTCGTGGTGGGCGGGAACCCGGTCAGCACCGGGACGAGGAACGTGGCACCGAACATCGCGACGACGTGCTGCATGCCGAGGCCGATGGTCCGCGGCCAGGTGAGGCGTTCACCGGGGCCGACGATCGCGTGGGTCGGGACGTGCTTGCCGTCGCCGTGCAGAGTCCAGGGCAGCGCCATGTGAGCTCGATTCCGTGAGGAGGGTGCCGATTAAGGGGTCCAGCCGATCGTAGCGGCACCCTCGCATCCCGGTCGTCGCGGGGCGGTCCGCCGTGCCGGTACGCTGGTTGCTTCGATGCAGACCCAGGAGGTCCAGTGACCACGACGCCCACCGCTCCGCGCTCGTTCCGAGAGCGTCTCGACGGTTTCTTCGAGATCAGCAAGCGCGGCTCGACCGTCGGAGGCGAGGTGCGCGGCGGGCTCGTGACCTTCGTCGCGATGGCCTACATCGTCATCCTCAACCCGATCATCCTGAGCGGCTCGGCCGACGTCACCGGTGGCGAACTCGGCTTCGCCCAGGTCGCGGCCGTGACCGCGCTGACCGCCGGTGTCATGACGATCCTCTTCGGACTCGTCGCACGCCTGCCGTTCGCCTTCGCGGCGGGTCTCGGCATCAACTCGTTCCTCGCCGTGAGCGTCGTCGGTCAGGTCACCTGGGCCGAGGCGATGGGGCTCGTCGTCATCAACGGTCTGATCATCGTCCTCCTCGCGGCGACCGGCCTCCGCGCCATGATCTTCAATGCAGTGCCCATCCAGCTGAAGATCGCGATCACCGTGGGCATCGGTCTCTTCATCGCGTTCATCGGCTTCGTCGACGCCGGTTTCGTCCGGTCGACGGGCGCCGGTTCGCCGCCGGTCGGGCTCGGGATCGAGGGCTCGGTCGCCACGGTGCCGACCGCCGTCTTCGTGATCTCCCTGCTGCTCACGGGCGTGCTCGTCGCCCGCAAGATCAAGGGGGCGCTGCTCATCGGGATCGTCGCCTCGACGATCATCGCCATCATCGCGGAGGCGATCTTCAAGGTCGGTGCCTCGAACGGCGGCGAGAACGCCGGTGGCTGGAACCTGAGCGTCCCGACCCTGCCCACGCAGGTCGTCGGGGTCCCGGACCTCAGCCTGCTCGGCCAGGTGAGCTTCGGCGGCTTCGAGCGCATCGGCGTCCTCGCCGCGCTCATGCTTGTGTTCACCCTCGTGTTCACGAACTTCTTCGACGCCATGGGCACGATGACCGGGCTCTCGAAGGAGGCCGGTGTGGCGGACGCCAAGGGCGACTTCCCGCGACTCCGCTCGGCGCTCATCGTCGAGGGTGTCGGCGCGGTCGCCGGTGGCGCGACCTCGTCCTCCTCCTCGACCGTCTTCATCGAATCCGGCGCGGGCATCGGTGAAGGGGCACGGACCGGCCTCGCGAACCTCGTGACCGGCGCGCTGTTCCTGCTCGCCATGTTCTTCACGCCGCTCACGCAGATCGTGCCCTCCGAGGTCGCCGCCGCCGCGCTCGTCATCGTCGGGACGCTCATGATGTCACAGATCAAGGACATCGTCTGGACCGAGTTCTCGGTCGCGCTCCCGGTGTTCCTGACGGTCGTCGTCATGCCGCTGACGTACTCGATCGCCAACGGCATCGGCGCCGGCTTCATCGCCTGGGTCGTGCTCCGCTCCCTGTCCGGGAAGGCGCGCGAGATCAGCCCGCTGCTGTGGGTCGTCGCGGCCGGGTTCCTCGTCTTCTTCGCCCGCGGACCCATCGAGCAGCTTCTCGGCGTCGCGTCCTGACCGGACCGTCGGCCGTCCGCGGACGGCCGACGGCTCCGTCGGGGGTGCGTCCTAGACTCGTGCCATGACTTCCGACGTCCGATTCGGTCAGTACCCGGCTCCCGAGAGGGTCATCGTCCATCTGAGCGATCCGCACCTCCTGGCCGACGGCCGACGCCTCTACGACGCGGTCGACGTGCAGGCCAACCTGGAGCAGGCCCTCCGTCAGATCGAGCGGATGCAGCTCCGGCCCGACGCGATGGTGTTCACGGGCGACCTGGCCGACCTCGGCGAGGCCGACGCGTACCGTCGCCTGCGCGAGCGCGTCGAGCCCGTCGCCGCACGCCTCGGCACCACGATCGTCTGGCTCATGGGCAATCACGACGAGCGCTCGGTCATGCGGACGGAGCTGCTCGACCTCCCGGCGGGGGAGCAGCCGCTCGACGCCGTCTGGGACTTCGGCGGACTGCGCGTCATCGGTCTCGACTCGACCGTCCCGGGCTGGCATCACGGCGAGCTGGAGGACAGCCAGCTGGAGTGGCTGCAGACGGTCCTGGCCACCCCGGCGCCCCTCGGAAGCATCCTGGCCATGCACCACCCGCCGGTGCCCTCGAGCGTCCCGTTCTTCGACATCCTCGAACTCCGCGATCAGCACCGGCTCGAGGCCGTGCTGCGGGGGAGCGACGTGCGCGCCATCCTGGGCGGCCACCTGCACTACTCCACCTCGAGCACCTTCGCGGGCATCCCCGTCCAGGTCGCGAGCGCGAGCTGCTATTCGATGAACCTCTCACGCCCGTCGTCGGAGGTGAACGGCATGTTCGGCGGGCAGTCGTTCAACCTCGTCCACGTGTACGACGACCGCATCACCCATTCGACGGTGCCGCTGGGCGACTACACCACCGCCGACACCTTCAGCGCGGCGTTCGTCGACCGCATGGCCGCCCTGAGCCCGGCCGAGCGGCTCGAGGCGTTCTCGCGCAAGCGGTGACCCACGGGAGCTGAACCGCAGGCACGGAACCGTCTCGTGTCCGAGACACCGCAGCGGCATCGGGGATCGCGCCCGGCTACGCTGGAGGGGACATCCACCCACCAGGCAACGGAGCCACGAGTGACGATCAGCACCACCAGCAGCAGCATCCCCACCACCCTTGGAGCAGACGACGACATGGCGGACAGGACGAACAGCGACGAGACCCGGACGGAGTCGGATTCCCTCGGTTCGATGGAGATCCCGGCCGACGCGTACTGGGGCATCCACACGGCACGCGCGCTCGAGAACTTCCCCATCACGAAGCGTCCGATCTCCGTCTACCCCGACCTCGTCGTCGCCATCGCGAGCGTCAAGCAGGCCGCCGCCCGCGCGAACGCCGAGATCGGGGTCCTCGACCCGGCGAAGGCGAACCTCATCGATCGCGCGTGCCAGATCATCATCGACGGTGACTTCCACGAGGAGTTCCTCGTCGGCGTGATCCAGGGCGGTGCGGGCACGTCGACGAACATGAACGCGAACGAGGTGATCACGAACATCGCGCTCGAGCTCGCCGGCCACGCCAAGGGCGAATACCAGTACCTGCACCCGCTCGACGACACCAACCGGTCGCAGTCCACCAACGACGTCTACCCGACCTCGATCAAGATCGCGCTCGCGTTCTCGCTGCAGTTCCTCCTGACGGAGCTCGGCCTGCTGCGCGACTCGTGCAGTGCCAAGTCCGCCGAGTTCTCCCACGTCCTCAAGGTCGGACGCACGCAGCTCCAGGACGCAGTCCCGATGACCCTCGGACAGGAGTTCCACGGCTTCGCGACGACGCTCACCGAGGACTACGACCGTCTGCACGAGACCCTCTGGCTGCTCGCCGAGGTCAACCTCGGCGCCACCGCGATCGGGACGGGGATCACCGCCGACCCGCGCTACGCGGAAGCCGTCGTCCGTCACCTCAACCAGATCACGGGCCTCACGCTCACGACGGCGCCCGACCTCATCGAATCGACGAGCGACGCCGGCGGGTTCATGTCGTTCAGCGGCACCCTGAAGCGGAGCGCCATCAAGCTCTCCAAGATCTGCAACGACCTCCGTCTGCTGTCGAGCGGTCCGCAGGCCGGGCTCGGCGAGATCAACCTGCCGCCACGGCAGGCCGGATCGAGCATCATGCCGGGCAAGGTCAACCCGGTCATCCCGGAGGTCGTGAACCAGGTGGCGTTCAGCGTCGTCGGCGCAGACATGACGGTCACGATGGCGGCCGAGGCCGGGCAGTTGCAGCTCAACGCCTTCGAACCGGTCATCGCCCACTCGCTGCTGCAGAGCATCGTCTGGATGGCGCAGGCGTGCAAGACGCTGCGGGTGAACTGCATCGACGGCATCACGGCGAACGAGGAACGACTCGAGGTGATGGTCGGCGCGTCCGTCGGTGTCATCACCGCCCTGACCCCGTTCATCGGGTACCAGTCGGCTGCGGCGCTCGCGAAGACCGCGCTGCTCACGGGCCGCAACGTCGCGGACCTCGTGGTCGAGGCCAACCTCATGACGCGCGACGAGGTGACGAAGCAGCTCTCGCCCGCGCGGCTCTCGGGGATCGAGGCCGTCACCTCGGCCATCCCGATCATCGATCTGCCGATCCCGGGCGCGGACTCCGACCCGAGTCGCTGACCGACGCGGCTGCACACGACGAAGCCGTCCGGACCCTGGTCCGGACGGCTTCGTCGTGTGCTGTGAGGGACTGACTACCCGGCGGTGACCGCGCAGTGCGTCGTGAGCGATCCGACGCCTTCGACGGACACGGTCACCGTCGCGCCGTCGGTCAGGAAGACCTGCGGGTCGCGCGAGTATCCCGCGCCGCCCGGGCTGCCCGTCGAGATGAGTGTTCCGGGCAGGAGGGTCGCGGAGCCCGACAAGTGTTCGATGAGCGTCGCGACGCTGCGGACCATGTGGCTGGTCGAGGAGTCCTGGAGCGTCACGCCGTCGAGGACGGTCGAGATGTGGAGGTCCTGCGGGTCGGGGATCTCGTCCGCGGTCACGACCACCGGGCCGGTCGGGGTGAACCCGTCGAAGGACTTGCAGCGCGACCACTGCGCCTCGGAGTATTGGATGTTGCGGGCCGTGATGTCGTTGACGACGGTGTACCCGAACACGTAGCCGAGCGCATCCGCCGCATCGACGTCGCGAGCGGCCCGGCCGATGACGACACCGAGCTCCGCCTCGTAGTCCACCTGCTCGCTGATCGCCGCGGGCCAGCTTGTGGTGCCCTCGTGCCCGGTGAGCGAGTTCGCCCACAGGCCGAAGATGGTGGGGGCGTTGTCGGTCTTGAGGTTGAGCTCCTGCGAGTGCGCCGAGTAGTTGAGCCCGACCGCGAGAATCGTCGGCGGACGGAGGACCGCGGACGCGTGGACGAGCCCGTCGAGGGGTTCTCCGCTGACACCGTGGGCGAGCGACGTCTCGACGAAGCTCCGTACACGGTCCAGCTCGGCCGGGCCGCGCTCGATGAGCTCCTGGAGGTCGCGCGGGGCGTCCTCGAGGATCTCGTCGAGGAACACCGCCCCGGTGTCGCTGATGACGGCGAGTCGGACCCGCGGCTCTGCGGGGGTACTCGGCTGGTGGTCTGTGGCGACGAAATGGGCGAACTTCACCCGTCTACGGTATCGCAGGCGCGTCGGGCGCGGGCGTTGTGGACATACCGGTCCGAGCTGCGGGTGCCCGGACACGACGCAACGGGATGCGAGGCGGATCCTCGGGCGACGGCCCCGGACAGACTCATCGCCCGGTGCTGCGGCACTGCCTGCGAGTCGCCCGGGCGATGAGTTGGTCTGTCCCTCCAGCATGCACCTGGGTGCCACGGCCCGCAACCCCCAAGTACCGGGTGTGACGCGACGACCACACCACCCGCCGTCGGCCCGGGGCGTCACGCGCTCAGCGAAATCCGCGTGAACCGATCGGGCGGAACTGCTTGGATGGAGTCATGACCGATTCAGCACGCACCAAGCCCGAGGTCGACGCCCCCACGGGCCCGGCCCCCACCGAACTCGTCGTCGAGGACATCTTCCTCGGCGAGGGCGACGAGGCGCAGGCCTCTTCGACCGTCGACGTCCACTACCTCGGCGTCGGCTACGACTCCGGCGAGGAGTTCGACTCCTCCTGGAGCCGCGGGCAGTCCATCAACTTCCCGTTGCGCAACCTCATCCAGGGCTGGCAGCACGGCATCCCCGGCATGAAGGTCGGCGGCCGTCGCAAGCTCACGGTCCCTCCGGAGCTCGCCTACGGCCCTGCCGGCAGCGGCCACCAGCTCTCGGGCCAGACGCTCGTCTTCGTGATCGACCTCCTGGGCGTCAAGTAACCATCCGCAGGTCACCCCTCGTCTCTCTCGACCGACGCGTCGTGGAGGCGAGGGGTGTCGCATGTCTCCCAGACCGAACGAGGACCACATGACCACCGCAACCCAGTACGTCGACCGCCTGACGGCGACCATTCCGGACTTCCCGACGCCCGGCATCCTGTTCCGCGACCTGACCCCGGTCTTCGCCGACGCCGACGCCTTCCGCGCGATCATCGACGAGCTGGCGTCGCGCTTCGAGGGTCGCTTCGACGCGGTCGCCGGTGTCGAGGCCCGCGGGTTCCTGCTCGCCGCGGCGGTCGCGTACGCGACCCACACGCGACTCGTCCCCATCCGCAAGGCGGGCAAGCTGCCGGGTGAGGTGCTCCGCGAGGACTACGGACTCGAGTACGGCGCCGCCGCCCTGGAACTGCGCACCGAGCAGCTGCCGGCCGGGACGCGCGTGCTCATCCTCGACGACGTGCTCGCGACGGGCGGCAGCTGCGGCGCTGCGGTCAACCTCATCGAGCGCGCCGGATACGAGGTGGCAGGGCTCGGGCTGGTGCTCGAGCTCGAGGGGCTGCCCGGCCGAGCCTCGCTCAGCGGTCGCGACGTCTTCTCGATCGCCACGGCTCCCGCCTAGACGCTACGGCGTCGGCGTCCGGGCGTCGTAGCGGCGGAAGGCCCCCTGGACGCGGACGAGGGTCCAGACGAGCACGACGACCAGGAGTCCGCCGGCGAGAGCCGGTACCCAGAGCGCGAAGGCCGAAGCCGCGAGACCGATGTAGAGGTCGCCGACGCGGGGTCCGCCGGTCACGACGACGGTGAAGACGCCCTGCAACCGGCCTCGGACGGCATCCGGCACGGCCGCCTGGAGGATCGTCATCCGGAAGATCGAGCTGATGTTGTCGGCCGCTCCGGCGACGGCGAGGGCGATCGCCGCGATCACGATGGCGGGCAGGTTCGCGTCGGCGGGATCGCGCGTCGCCGTTCCGGAGAACGTGACCCACGCGAGGACCGCGCCGAAGGAGGCGATGGCGAGCCCGTAGACGATGATGGCCCGCTCGATGGCGCGGCCCTGACGGTCGATCCGGCCGAGTCGTCCGGAGACGAGGCTCGACAGCAGGGTGCCGACCGCGCCGGCCGCGGTCAGGACCCCGACGGTGATCGCCCCGCCGCCGAGCAGCAGGGTGCCGACGGCAGGGTAGAGCACCCGGGGATTGCCGAACGTCATCGCGACGATGTCGACGATGAACGTCATCCGGACGTTGGGGGCCGTCCGGAGGAAGGTCCAGCCGTCGACCAGGCTCGCGAGGCCCGGAAGTCGACTGACGCCCCCTTCGGGCAGGATCTTCGGCAGCGACGCGATTCCGAGGAAGGCGGCGACGAACAGCACGACGTCGATCGTGTAGGTCCAGCGGAATCCGACGCCGGCCACGAGGACGCCTGCGAGTGCTGGTCCGACCGTCACCATGACCCCCGCGGCGATGCCGGACAACGCCGCGGCGGACGGTAGGAGGCGGGCCGGCAGCAGCCGGGGGAGGATCGCCTGCCGCGTCGTCCCGACGATGGTCGTCGACACGGCGTTGATCGTCGTGAGGAGGTACAGCGGCCAGACCACCTCGGAGCCGCTCCAGGCGAGCACCGCGATGATCGCCGTGGACACCCACGTGACCACGGCGGCCGTCAGGGCGACCGTGCGTCGGTCGAACGCGTCTGCGAGCATGCCGCCGTAGAGCCCGAAGCAGATCATCGGGATGAGGGCGATGACGCCCACGAGCGAGACGGCGAACGTCGACGCGGTGAGGTCGTAGATCTGGAGGCCGACGGCGACGATGGTCATCTGGCCGCCGATCCCGGTGATCGCCCCGCCGATCCACAGGCGGGCGAAGGCGGGACTCTCCCGGAGCGGACTCAGATCGACGAGGAGCCCGCGCCGGCCGGATCCGGGTGCAGCGCTCACCGGCGCATCGGGCGACGGGATGTGGCGCGCTCAGACATGCACCTCAGCCTACGCGCGTCGCGGCAGGGCTCCACGGCGAGGGTCATGCGCTGCGGCGAGGGGCAGGGGCTGCCCGGAGTCGGTTGTCAGCGCCCTCGGGCAGGATGGAGTCATGCGTCTCTGGTCGATCCATCCCCGGTACTTCGACGCCCAGGCGCTGACGTCGTCCTGGCGTGAAGGGCTGATCGCCCAACGGGTCCTGCAGGAGCCAGGATCAAGTCTCCGTGCACACCCGCAGCTCCAGCGCTTCCTCGAGGCCGACGAACCGTTGGAGGCGATCGCGGCCTATCTCAACGGTGTCGCCGACGAGGCGCAGGAGCGCGACATCGTCTTCGACCGCGCGCGGGTCGTCGCCTCCGGCGTCCTCCGGGACCCCCTCGTCGTGACCGACGGTCAGCTCGACTACGAATGGGGCAACCTGCGGCGGCACCTGCTCGGACGCAGCCCGGACGTCGCGTCCCGATGGGCGAAGGTCTGGCGACCGCAGCCGCACCCGGTGTTCGTCGTCGTCGGCGGTGGCGTCGCCTCGTGGGAACTCGCCTGAGGTCCCGACGGCCCGACGACCCGGCCGAGGTCGGTCAGGACCGAGCCGCTCGACGGTTGCCGCCTGACCCACTACCGTTGCCGCATGGGCAGACACGCTGATGTGGGAGCCGCGCCGCTCTCGGCGACCGGCACGGTGGTGCGGCTGCGGCCTGACCTCGAGGAGGCGATCGACGACGCCGGTCGATTGTCGTTCTTCCGCGGCCTGCCGAACAGCGCACAGCGGGAACTCGCGACGTGGGTGGAGCGATCCGACGACGCGCACCGGGATGCACGGATCGAAGCGGTCATCGAGTTGCTCGCCCAGCGGGCCGTGGAGCTCCGGACGGCCGCTCCGGCGCGAACCGCGGGTGGTCAGCGGCGCTGACGGACGCATGGTGCCGCGACCGGGCGTCGGCAGGGCTCAGAACCCGAAGTCGCCGCCGCCACCGAAGTCGCCGCCGCCTCCGAAGTCGCCGAATCCACCGTCACCCCAGCCACCGCCGTCGGCGGACGTGTCGGCTGCGGAGGCGTCGGTCGTCTCGCCGTCTCCTGCCCCGGCCTCGGCACCACCCTGATCGGCACCGGCATCGGCTGCTGCTTCGGTTCCGACGGTGTCCGGAATGAACGCCTGCGCGATGGCCGAACCGACCACGACCCCGGCGATGGTGCCGAGCATCGAGCTGGCCAGCATCCCTCCGAAGCCCATCCCGCCGCCCTGCGGACCGAGGTTCCGCTCGAGGGTCCCGGGCTGCCGCACTTCGGCCCTGGTGGCCGAACGCGCGAGGGCCTTGGGGGAGTCGTCGGCCGGTGCCTCACCGGTCGGAGCGCCCTCCGACAGCTGTCGGTACAGGGTGCCCCGCTGCTCGGGGGTGAGCTTCGTGAAGGCCTCTTCGTGGACCTGTTCGATGGTCTCCGGCGGCGCGGTCCGCAGGAGGTAGCGGTACCGTTCGACGGCGATCTCGTCCTCCGTCCGCGCACTGGTCGGGGCGGGGCTCCCACCACCCGTCGCCTGGACAGGTCCATCGGACTCAGGGCGTCCGAGCAGTCGATCGAGGAATCCCATGCTGTGCTCCTTCAGGGTCGCGGGCATCCAGCGTACGCGTCAGGTGTGGCATCCGGCTTGGATCGCCCTGGGAATCCACTGCGGTGGCCGAGGCGGAATATGTCGGGCCGTCCGAGCGCTGCACCCTGATGCGTCTGTCGCCGTTCGGCAGCGCGACGAAAGGTGACCATGCGACTCTCGATACTGGATCTCATCCCCGTCCGCACCGACCAGGACACCGCGGCTGCCCTCGCAGCGACGATCGCCCTGGCGAAGCGCGCCGACGAGCTGGGGTACCACCGGTATTGGGTGGCCGAACACCACAACATGCCGTCCGTCGCATCGACGAACCCCGCGGTCGTCATCGGCATCCTGGCCGCCGCCACGCAGCGGATCCGGGTCGGCTCCGGCGGCGTGATGCTCCCGAACCACGCTCCGCTCGTCGTCGCCGAGCAGTTCGCGCTCCTCGAGGCCTCCGCGCCCGGCCGCATCGATCTCGGCCTCGGCCGGGCACCGGGCAGCGACCCGGTCATCTCCGCCGTGCTCCGCCAGTCCGGCAACACGAGCGACGTCGACCGGTTCCCGAACAACGTGCAGGACATCGTCGCCCTCCTCGGCGTCGACGGCGCGAGCGTGCGGATGACCTCCGGCGAGGAGTACGCCCTGCGGGGGACGCCGAAGGCCGGCAGCGTGCCGGACGTGTGGTTGCTCGGATCGAGCGACTACTCGGCGGCGCTCGCCGCGGCACTCGGGTTGCCCTACGTCTTCGCGCACCACTTCTCCGGCCAGGGGACGGCTCGGGCCCTCGAGCTCTACCGGTCCAGTTTCCAGCCGTCCGCACATCTCGACGCGCCGCGCACCTTCCTGACCGCGAACGCCGTGGTCGCCGACACGGCCGCCGAGGCAGAAGCGTTGGCGCTCCCGAACCTGCAGCAGATGGCGCGACTGCGCTCCGGCAAGCCGCTCGGACCCATCGCGACCGTCGAAGAGGCTGCCGCCACCGAGCAGAGCGATCTCGAGCTCGGCTTCGTCGAGCAGATGCGCGCTGCCTGGATCATCGGCGACGCCGACCAGGCTGCGGCAGAGCTGCAGGGTCTCGCCGACCGCTTCGGTGTCGACGAGGTCATGGTGTCGCCCGTCGGGTCGGCACGGGAGGGCACGCCGTCGAACTCGGCGCCCGCACGTGAGCGGACGATCGAACTGCTGGCGGAGCGCTTCCCGCAGCGCTGACGCCGTCGGGGTCATGCGACCGGCGAGGAATCGTCAGTCGCGTGGCGGCTGGACGGCGCGCACCCGTTCGACGAGTTCCTGCCAGGGACCGGTGAGCTGCTGCTCGCCGAGGGTGGCCTCCTTGGGGGCGCATCGGATGCGGTAGACGTACCGATCCGGGACCGGTGGTCCTTGTGGGGTGTCGTCCCACGGGAGGCGGTCGAGCAGGACGATCCACCGGTCGACGTCGGGCTGCTCGTCGACGACGACCTCCCAGCGTCGGGTGAGACCGGCGACACCGCCGCTCCTCGTCACCGTGACCTTCATGCCGCGATGCTACTCCGCGAGCCCGGGCGCTGCCACGACGCTCAGGCGGACGGCTCGATACCGACGAGCGCCCACGCCTGCCCGACCGCGATGTGCTCTTCCGAATCCACACCGAACCTGGCGGAGGCCGCCGCGATCGTCGCCGCGGCGAAGGTCGCGAAGTCGGCGCGCTCCGACAGACCGCCGACGAGGGTGTCGTACCAGATGAGCCCCGCGCGCTCCCAGGCATTGCCGCCGAGGGCGACGGCGAGCGTCGCGAACGCCCGGTTGGGGATGCCGGAGTTGAGGTGGACGCCTCCGTTGTCGTCGGTCGTCTCGATGTAGTCGTCGAAGTGCGCCGGCTGCGGGTCTTTGCCGAGGACGTCGTCGTCGTAGGCCGTGCCCGGGGCGAGCATGGAACGCAGAGCGTTGCCCTCGACCTCGTCCGTGAAGAGGCCTTCGCCGATGAGCCAGGACGCCGATGCCGCGTCCTCGCCGCGCGCGTGTTGTTCGACGAGGGCGCCGAAGACATCGGACACGTGTTCGTTGAGCGCTCCGGGCTGCCCCTCGTAGACGAGGTTCGCCGTGTACTGCGTCACGCCGTGGGCCAGCTCGTGGCCGATGACGCTGAGGGAGCTCGTGAAGCTGCGGAAGACCTCCCCGTCGCCGTCGCCGAAGACCATCTGCTCGCCGTTCCAGAACGCGTTGTCGTAGTCGTCGCCGTAGTGCACCGTGGCGAGCAGGGGCAGCCCGCGGCCGTCGATGGAGTCGCGCGCGAAGGCCTCGGCGAAGAGGGCGTGGGTGTCGCCGAGGCCGTCGTAGGCGGCGGAGACCGCAGCGTCGGTGGTGGCGGGCTCGCCCTCCGAGCGGACGAGCGTGCCCGGGAGGGTCTCGGTCCCCTCGGCGTCGTGGATGCTGCGCTCCGGGGTGCCGACCGGACGCTTGCCGGCCGTGGCGCCGCGCACGGGATCGGCGGCCCGCTCCGACCCGGGCTCGGGGAAGCGGTATGGTCGCGTGGCGAGCAGCGAGTACCGCGCGGCACTGGCGGCGCGAGCGAGCTGCGGAGCGTCGAGTCCGGCGATGCGCTCGAGCAACCAGGGTGGGACGATGCCGCACACGTGTCGAGAGGCGGGTGTCGGCGTGCTGGGCGAAGGGTTCGGTGAGCCGTTCATGCGGTGATCCTGCCATAGCCCGCCGACACGGCGTCCGGCTCGCGCGGCGCGCTGTGGACAGGATGCCGAACGGGCCGGGAATAGCGCGGGTGTGAACGCCGTTGTCCTTGATATCCATGCAAATGCATGAAAGAACGAGTGGGAGCGCATGATGCAATTCGGAATCTTCACGGTGGGGGATGTCACCACCGACCCGACCACCGGGATCACGCCCACCGAGCACGAGCGCATCGAGGCGATGGTCGCGATCGCCGTGAAGGCGGAGGAGGTCGGTCTCGACGTCTTCGCGACCGGCGAGCACCACAACCCGCCCTTCGTCCCGTCGAGTCCCACGACCATGCTCGGCTACATCGCTGCGAAGACCACGGACCTCATCCTCTCGACGAGCACGACGCTCATCACCACGAACGACCCGGTGAAGATCGCCGAGGACTACGCCATGCTGCAGCACCTGGCCGGCGGCCGGGTCGACCTCATCATGGGCCGTGGCAACACGGGGCCCGTCTACCCCTGGTTCGGCAAGGACATCCGCGAGGGCATCAACCTCGCCATCGAGAACTACGCGTTGCTCCACCGCCTGTGGCGAGAGGACTACGTCGACTGGCAGGGCCAGTTCCGCACCCCCCTGCAGGGCTTCCAGTCCACACCGCGACCGCTCGACGGCGTTCCGCCCTTCGTGTGGCACGGCTCCATCCGGAGTCCCGAGATCGCCGAGCAGGCGGCCTACTACGGCGACGGCTTCTTCGCGAACAACATCTTCTGGCCGAAGGAGCACTACATGCGGCTCATCCAGCTGTACCGTCAGCGGTTCGAGCACTACGGACACGGCACGGCCGCGCAGGCGATCGTCGGACTCGGCGGTCAGGCGTTCATGGCGAAGAACTCGCAGGACGCCGTCGCCCAGTTCCGGCCGTACTTCGACAACGCCCCGGTCTACGGTCACGGGCCCACGCTCGAGGACTTCACCGAGCAGACGCCGCTCACCGTCGGCAGCCCGCAGCAGGTCATCGACCGGTACGCCGGGATGCGCGAACACTTCGGCGACTACCAGCGTCAGCTGTTCCTCATGGATCACGCCGGGCTCCCGCTCGCGACGGTGCTCGACCAGCTCGAGATCCTCGGCGGCGAGGTCGTGCCGGTGCTGCGCAAGGAGTTCGCGAAGGACCGTCCGGCCGACGTTCCGGAGGCGCCGACGCACGCGTCGATGGTCGCAGCCGCTGAGGCGGAACTCGCTTCGCGCTCCGGTGCGGTCGAGACGAGCCGGGTCGCATCCGGTTCGGCGTTCGGCGCGGCGGCGGTCGGGGGGACGCGATGACCGCGAAGCGCACGCTCGCCGTCGTGTCGGCCGGCCTCAGCCAGCCGTCGTCGACGCGCCTCCTCGCCGACCGCCTCCGCGACGCCACCGTGGCTCACCTCGAGCAGGACGGCTATGACGTCGAGACGACGTCGATCGAGCTGCGCGACCTGGCTCAGGACATCACGAACAACCTGCTGACCGGGTTCCCCAGTCCACGGTTGTCCGAGGCGATCGAAGCCATGACCGGCGCAGACGGCGTCATCGCCGTGACGCCGATCTTCTCCTCCAGCTACTCCGGCTTGTTCAAGTCGTTCTTCGACGTGGTGGAGCCGACCGCTCTGACCGGGGTGCCCATCGTCCTCGGTGCGACGGGTGGGTCGGCCAGACACTCGCTCGCCCTCGAATACGCCGTGCGTCCCCTGTTCGCCTACCTGCGGGCGGTGACCGTGCCGACCGCCGTGTTCGCGGCCTCCGAGGACTGGGGGACGGGCGACGCGCAGCTCGGCGCCCTGCCGGCGCGGATCGACCGTGCGGCCGGTGAGTTGAGCGCACTCGTGGCGGCCTCGGACCGTTCCGGGCGCCTGAACGACCCGTTCGCGCTCGACCGCCCGTTCTCCGAGCTGCTCGGTGGTCGCGGGGCCTGATCGGACGACTCCGCCCGACCGCCCCGATGCGGGCGGGGACCGCCGGGTGCGGTCC
Source organism: Plantibacter sp. MCCC 1A11337 (assembly GCF_013349365.1). NCBI lineage: Bacteria > Bacillati > Actinomycetota > Actinomycetes > Micrococcales > Microbacteriaceae > Plantibacter > Plantibacter sp. MCCC 1A11337. The sequence goes on from NZ_JABJWX010000004.1 coordinate 313,632, forward strand.
CCGCCTCCGTCGTTCCCAGGCTCGGCACCCCGGACTTTGGGATACTGGAGGCGTGCGTCGCCGTCCGGCGTCGCCGGAGGGAGTGGTGGCCAGGTGATCCCCGGAGTGCGTCGACTCGGTCCGCTGCTGCAGCGTGCCGCTCGTGCCGCGGCGCTCGCCGTGGTGGCGGTGTCGCTCGGCGCCGGATCCGTCGTCCTGCCGCTCGCCGCATCCGCTCCCGCGTCGGCCGCCGGCACCGGCACGATCGAGAGCCCGACCGATGGCGACACCGTCTACCGCGTCGACTACACCCTGGACGGCGAGCAGGTGAGCGGATTCGACGTCACCGGCACCGCCGACGCGGGTGCCGACGTCGTGCTGTCCTACTGGCGCTCGATCGACCTCTACGACTCGGCGAAGGCCTGCTTCAGCAGCTCGACGGCAGACGACGCCTCGTGCGACCTGCAGTCCACCGGCGGGACGGGGGCGACCGAGTTCCGCTTCGACGGGCAGCCGATCGAGATCGGCAGCGACGGCGGATGGTCCACCAGGATCAACATGACCCAGTGGCTTCGCGGAGCGGACGCGGGGGAGTACGACATCACCCTCGCCCTCGTGTCGACGAACGCCGACGGCGGGGCCACGCTCGGCGACCCGGTCCGGCTCGTCTACGATTCCACGACGACGGCCGAGGCGGCGGAGGCCGCGGCCGAGCCTGCGCCGAGCGCCGGTGCCGGACCTCCGCTCTGGGTCTGGCTACTCCTCGCCTTCCTGGTTCTGGACCTCATCGCGCTCGCCCTCATCCTCGTACTGCGTCGTCGGCGCCGGGTCGCAGCCACCGAGGCGGAGGAGCGGGCGAACGCGAAGCGGCGCTCGACGCACCGCGAACCTCCTTCGCTCTGAACCTGCTAGAATCACAAGGTTGCCGTCGAACGGCCGCGGATCAAGAGAGCCCACGCATCAGGCGACGGGCACCGCGCAACGAACAGAGAGGGGATCACCACTATGGCGCTTGAAGGAGACCGTAAGAAGGCGATCATCGAAGAGTACGCAACCCACCCAGGTGACACCGGATCCCCCGAGGTCCAGGTGGCGGTCATGACCCGCCGCATCAAGGACCTCACCGAGCACCTCAAGGAGCACAAGCACGACCACCACTCGCGTCGTGGCCTGCTGCTCCTGGTCGGACAGCGTCGCCGCCTCCTCGGCTACCTCCAGGCCGTCGACATCGAGCGCTACCGCTCGCTGATCGAGCGCCTCGGACTCCGCCGCTAGGCAAGCAGCTCTGAACCCTCCGGCGACTCACCGGACCCACGGTCCCTGAGCCTGTCGAAGGGCGCTGACACCGCGAGCTTCTTCGTGACGGGCCGTCATCCACTCGGATGACGGCCCGTTCGTGTTCCACGGGGAACCCCACAGCTGCAGAAAAACTCGTCCGTGACTCGACCATGGGCCACGCATCTGGCAAGGTCGAGAGTCGGCTTCGCGCGAGGCCACGAGGTACCGCACCACGGCAAGGAGCACCATGAGCATCTGGCGGACGAAGAGCATCGAGGACTCCCTCGCGGATTCCAGCGTCGAAGGGCGCAGCCTGAAGCGCACGCTCGGCACCTGGGACCTCATGATCATGGGTGTCGCGGTCGCGGTCGGCGCGGGCATCTTCTCCGTCGGAGCCAAGGCCGCGGGCAACTACGCGGGCCCGTCTGTGTCGCTCGCGTTCATCCTCGCGGCCGTCACCTGTGCCCTCGCCATCATGTGCTACGCGGAGTTCGCCTCCACGGTGCCCGTCGCCGGCTCCGCCTACACCTTCACCTACGCCACCCTCGGTGAGCTCCTCGCGTGGATCATCGGATGGGACCTCATCCTGGAGATGCTCACGGCGGCCGCCGTCATCGCCAAGTACTGGGGCATCTACCTCAGCAACGTCTTCCTGCTCTGGGGCTGGGACGTGCCGAGCGAGCTCGACGTCTTCGGGCTCAAGGTCAGCTGGGGCGCGTTCGTCATCGTCGCGATCTTCACCACCCTGCTCGTCCTCGGTACGAAGCTGTCCTCGCGTGTCGCGAGCGTCTTCACGATCATCAAGGTCGCGATCGTCATCTTCGTCATCGTCGTCGGCGCCTTCTTCGTCAAGGCGGCGAACTACACGCCGTTCATCCCCGACGAGGTCCCGACGAAGGGCGGGGCGTCCGATGCCTGGTCGCAGTCGCTGTTCTCCTTCATGACGGGGGCCGCGCCCGCGCAGTACGGCGTCTTCGGTCTGCTCGCCGGTGCCTCACTCGTCTTCTTCGCCTTCATCGGGTTCGACGTCGTCGCCACGAGCGCGGAGGAGGTCGAGAACCCGCAGCGTAACCTGCCGCGCGGCATCTTCGGTGGCCTCGCCATCGTGACCGTCCTCTACGTCGGCGTGAGCCTCGTCCTCACCGGCATGGTGCCGTACACGACGCTCGCCGAGGCTGAGGACCCCTCGCTCGCGACGGCGTTCATCGCGGTCGGCGCGGACTGGGCCGCGCAGGTGATCTCGATCGGCATCCTCGCCGGCCTGACGACCGTCATCATGGTGCTCCTGCTCGGCCTCGCCCGCGTGGTCTTCGCCATGAGCCGCGACGGCCTGCTCCCGCGCTCACTCAGTGTCACCTCCGAGAAGCGCAAGACACCTGTGCGGGTGCAGCTCATCGTCGGCGCGCTCGTCGCGCTGATCGCCGGCCTGACCGACGTGGGCATCCTCGAGGAGATGATCAACATCGGCACGCTCTCCGCGTTCGTGCTCGTCAGCATCGCCGTGATCGTGCTGCGGAAGAAGTACCCGAAGCTGCCGCGCGCGTTCCGCGTCCCGTGGTCGCCGTTCCTCCCGATCCTCTCAGCGGTGCTCTGCGTCTGGCTCATGCTCAACCTGACGACCCTCACCTGGGTGCGGTTTTTCGTCTGGCTGGCGCTCGGCTTCATCATCTACTTCGCCTACAGCCGCCGGCACTCCATCGTCGGCAAGAAGGCGCGGGGCGAGCTCGTCGAGTGAGGCCCGTGTCCGTCGCCGTCGTGCGGCCAGGGCGGCGCTGATCCGGTCGACGGCCACGCCCAGGCCGACCGCGATGACGATCGACACGGCGGTCGCGAGTACCGGCTGATCCGGGAGGAAGCGGCCGACGACGGCTCCGACGCCCACGTTCCACAGTGCCCAGGCGAGCCCTGCGAGGACCGTGATCGGAAGGTACCGACGGGGGCGGAGACCACTCGCCCCGGCGACGAGGTTGACCGCGATGCGCGCGAACGGGATGTAGCGCGCGGTGAGGATGGCTGCCGCGGCGCGGCGCTCGAGGGCGACGCCCGCACGTCCGATCGCGCCCGCGACCCGCGGGCGCCGCATCCAGGCGAACCGCGTCGTCCCGATCCGCCGACCGAGGAGGTAGCAGGACACGTCGCCGGTCACGGCGCCCGCCCAGGCCACGCCGATGAGGAGGGCGAGGTCCGGCGAGCCGCTCGACGCCGAGATCGCTCCGAGCGCCGTCACCGCGGTCTCGCTCGGTAGGACGACCAGGAAGGCGTCGGCGACCGTCAGCAGGTACAGCGCAGGGAACACCCAGCCCGACGCGGCGATCTCGAGCAACCACGCCGTGATCGCCGTCTGCAGCTCATCGACCCATGCCATGCGCGTGATTCTCGCTCGGCCGGGTGAACGGCGCGTGACGTCCGCTGCGGCCAGGGTGGTCCTCGCCCGGGAAGCGTGTGAGCATGGAGGTCGGCGGAAGCCGGCGGAGGAGGCATCATGGCGAGGTTCGTGCGGTTCGACCGGTTCGGTGGCCCCGAGGTGTTCCACCTCGTCGAGGGCGACATCCCGGTGCCCGGCCACGACGAGGTCCGAGTCCGTGTCCTCGTCGCAGGGCTCAACCCCGTCGACCACAAGCTCGCGTCATCACCCGAAGCGCTCGCCTCCTTTGGACGGGACGTGCCGAGCGGGAACGGCAACGACTTCGCCGGGGTGGTGGACGGCGTGGGGAGCGGTGTCCAGGGATTCACGACGGGCGACCACGTGTACGGCGGACACCGGTTCCACGCGCAGGCGGACTTCCTCATCGCTCCGGCCGGCATCCTCCACCACGTGCCGCACGGGCTCACCATCGAGCAGGCCGGCGCCCTCGACATCGCGGGACGCGCGGCGATCGCATCGGTGGCCGCCGTCGGCGTCCAGCAGTCGGACACGGTGCTCGTGAGTGCTGCGGCCGGCGGGGTCGGCGTGCTCGCGGCGCAGCTCGCCAGGCGGACCGGCGCGGTCGTGCTCGGCACCGCCGGTGCGGCCAATCAGGAGTTCCTCCGCGGTCTCGGCGTCATCCCCGTCCAGTACGGCGACGGCCTGCGCGAGCGTGTCCTCGAGGCGGCCCCCGGCGGGATCACCGCCGTCATCGACACGCACGGCCGGCCGACCCTCGAGCTGGCGCGCGATCTCGGCGTCGCGCCGGAGCGGGTCAACACGATCGCGGACCGACCCTTCGCCGCCGAGCACGGGTTCCGCGGCGTCGGCGGACAGGACGCGACGCTTGACGAGCTGGCAGCGCTCGGCGAGTCGATCGCGCGGGGTGAGATCGTCCTCCCGATCGACAGCGTGTGGCCCATCGAGCGGGTCGTCGACGCCTACCGCCACCTCATCGACGGTCACGTCCGCGGGAAGGTCGTCCTCGTCACCTCGTGACGTCGCGGCGGGATCCGGTCGGGTCGCTCCGAGGGGGCTCCGGGTCGAAGGCCCGCTTGCGACTGAAGATGAACGCCGCGCGGGGTTCGATGAGCGGTCTCGTGATGCGGCGCACGGGTCCGCTGGAGAGCACGATGACGATCAGGACCGACAGCACCAGCAGGCCGACGAGCACGAGGTCCGGGTTGCCCGTGTCGGTGAGGACGCCCGATTCTCGCAGGGGATAGAGCACGAAGGAGTGCAGCAGGTAGACGTACATCGTCGACTGTCCGTACCGGGTGATCCACGACTGGCCGCGGGGGACGAGCACGAAGAACGCCGCGGTGAGGACGACGGCCAGCAGGATGGCCGCGAGTCGCACCAGGCCGCCCGTCCCGTCCTCGTTCCCGAGCGCGGTGTACCCCCGGTCGTAGAAGAACCAGTAGCGCAGGTCGATGCGGCGCCACAGGTCGATCCCGAGGACGAGGACGACCGCCCACGCGATGAGGACGACGGCGGCGGCGATCCGGATCCACCAGGCCCTCGTACGGACGAGACGCCAGCGGTCCACGAGCCGCCACCGGTTGATCTGCCACCCGAGTACGAAGAACGGCAGGATCCCGAGCGCGCGCGAGAGCGAGAACGTGCTGTCGACGTTGTCGAGGTAGCCGACGCCGATCGAGATCACCACGCTCCAGAGCAATGGCCAGCGCAGGAGGGCGAGATAGGGCAGGACGAGGCGGAAGATGCCGAGCGCGAGGAGGAACCAGAGGGTCCACGACGGTTGGGTCGGGTTGAACGCGCGTTTGCCCTCGACGAGGAACTGCACGAGGGACCAGATCCCCTCCATGATCAGGTAGGGCACGAGGATGTCCGTGATCACCCGACGCATCTGTCGTCGTCCGGGAGGGGCCGACTTCGAGAAGTACCCGCTGATGATCGCGAACGCCGGCATGTGGAAGGCGTAGAGGAACAGGTACACGACGAGCGCGGGGTCGGACTCGGAGGTCAGACGCTGGATCGCGTGGCCCATGACCACGAGCGTGATGCACGCGAAACGGGCGTTGTCCCAGAACGGGACGCGCTGCTTCGGGCGAGCGGCTGCCGGCGCGGGATGCGTCAACGTCACCTCCTGGGGTCCGCACCAGCGTAGCCCGGGGCGGCCCGCGCGACGACGGGGCCCGGGCACCCGGCTCAGGATGGCGTAGCGTTGGATGGTTGCACGAGAGCGGAGGACCGGATGGCTGAACGCGGTCTGAAGACCTCGCTGATCAGCTTCGCGCCATCGCCCAAGCGCTGGCCGGCCGCCCTCACTGCCGCGATAGCGATGGCCGTGCCGGTCGCGGTCGCGACGTTCTTCGGACTCACGCCGCTCGGCCTGCTCACCGGCCTCGGGGCGTTCACCGCGCTCTACTGCGCGCCGCTCAGCCGCCGGGACCGTCTGCGGGTGCTGCCGCTCATCGGAGCAGGACTCGTCACGGCCGCGGCGCTGGGTGTCGCGATGTCGGGTTCTCGGCCGCTGACCGCGGTCGGTCTCATCGTCGTCGGGTCGGTGGTGATCTGGCTGGTGCAGGGCATCGTCCTCGGCCCTCCGGGCGCGCTGTTCTTCATCCTCGTGTTCGGCATCGCCGGCCACCTGACCGCGCCCGTCCCGATCGGCGGCGCCGGGCTCGACGGCGGGCTGGTCATCCTGCTCGTGGCGGCCGGTTCGGCCTTCGCCTTCCTGGTGGTCGTCGCGCCGTTGCTCGTGCCGGCGGTCCGCCGCGGCGCGGGGAAGCCGACGCCGATGCGCGTGCTGTTCCCCGAGTACCGGCTGAGCGCGACCGACCGCCGGATCGCGACACGCCTCACCGTCGCGCTCGCGATCAGCGCGGTCCTCGGAGCGGTCCTCGGCCTCGGTCACGGGTACTGGATCGCCGGGTCCGCCGTCGCGATCCTCAGCGTCGGGCACTCGCGCACCCTGAGCGCGACACGCGGCGTGCACCGCGTGCTCGGGACGGTCGTCGGCGCCGGGATCTTCCTCACCGTGGCCTCGCTCCAGCCGCACGGCTACGTCCTCGCCCTCGTGCTGGCCGCCCTGCAGTTCACGATCGAGCTCGTCGTCATCCGGCACTACGCGTTGGCGCTCGTCTTCATCACGCCGCTCGTGCTCATCATCAGCACGTCCTCGTCGAAGCAGCCGGTGCTCGCGATCGTGGGGGAGCGGGTGCTCGACACCCTCCTCGGAGCGGCCGTCGCGATGCTCCTCCTGCTCGTGTCCTGGGGACGCGATCGCCGCCGCGCGGCGTCTCCGGCCGCTCCCGGCACCCCGCCCATCACCTGAGGATCCGTGTCGTTCCGGGGATCGCCGAACCCCCCTCTGCTAGGCTGGCCGACGGCGGACCGTGATGGTCCGCTCCGCGCACAGCCAGCCGACAGGAAGCTGGTCCTCGGTGGTGTATCCCTCGCGATCCGCGGGTGGTGTTCTACTGGTGGCCAGCCAAGTCCCGGAAGACCGGGCGGCTTGAGCAAGTACTGCGGCTGTGTTGCGCGCTGCATCATGCACGACCGCGCTCGACGGCGCGTCCATTCGGGACGCGCGGCCCGTCACTCGACGGGAGCGCACACGTACGAAGGAGAGACCTGTGGAAGGTCCAGAAATCAAGTTCGCCGAGGCCGTTCTCGACAACGGCAAGTTCGGCAAGCGCACGGTCCGGTTCGAAGCCGGCCGCCTCGCGCAGCAGGCCCAGGGCGCGATCGCCGCGTACCTCGACGAGGAGACCATGCTCCTCTCGGCCACCTCGGCCGGAAAGCACCCCAAGGACAACTTCGACTTCTTCCCCCTCACGGTGGACGTCGAGGAGCGCTCCTACGCCGCCGGCAAGATCCCCGGTTCGTTCTTCCGTCGTGAGGGCCGCCCCTCGACCGAGGCGATCCTCGTCTGCCGCCTCATCGACCGGCCGCTGCGCCCGTCGTTCGTCACCGGCCTCCGCAACGAGGTCCAGATCGTCATCACCGTCCTCTCGATCGCTCCGGGTGAGTTCTACGACGCCCTCGCGATCAACGCGGCGTCGATGTCCACCCAGATCTCGGGTCTGCCGTTCTCCGGTCCGATCGGCGCCGTCCGTCTCGCGCTGATCCCCGGGCAGGCCGGCGAGGCCGACCAGTGGGTCGCCTTCCCGAAGGTCGACCAGCTCGAGGAGGCCGTCTTCGACATCATCGTCGCCGGTCGCATCGTGACCGACGCCAACGGCAACGAAGACGTCGCGATCATGATGGTCGAGGCCGAGGCCACCGAGAACAGCTGGAACCTCATCAAGGGCGGCGCCACGAAGCCCGACGAGGCGGTCGTCGCGGCCGGTCTCGAGGCCTCCAAGCCGTTCCTCAAGCAGCTCGTCAAGGCGCAGAGCGAACTCGCCGCTCAGGCGGCCAAGGAGATCGCGGCCTACCCCGTGTTCCTCCCGTACACGCAGGAGACCTACGACACCGTCGCCGGTCTCGCGCACGACGAACTGGTGAACGTCTACCAGATCGCCGACAAGATCGAGCGCCAGAACGCCGACGACGCCCTCAAGGACCGCGTCAAGGCGGAGATCACCGAGCGCGTCGAGGCCGGTTCGCTCGACGCCGAGGTGCTCACGCAGTTCTCGGCGGCGTACAAGTCCGTCTCGAAGGTCGTCATGCGCGGCCGTGTCCTCCGCGAGGGCATCCGCATCGACGGCCGTGGCCTGACCGACATCCGTCCGCTCGACGCGGAGGTGCAGGTCATCCCGCGCGTCCACGGTTCCGCGATCTTCCAGCGCGGCGAGACCCAGATCCTGGGTGTCACCACGCTGAACATGCTCAAGATGGAGCAGCAGATCGACTCGCTGTCGCCCGTCACGAAGAAGCGCTACCTGCACCACTACAACTTCCCGCCCTACTCGACCGGTGAGACCGGCCGGGTCGGTTCGCCGAAGCGTCGCGAGATCGGGCACGGCTTCCTCGCCGAGCGCGCCCTCGTGCCGGTGCTGCCGAGCCGCGAGGAGTTCCCCTACGCGATCCGTCAGGTCTCCGAGGCCCTCGGGTCCAACGGTTCGACCTCGATGGGTTCCGTCTGCGCCTCGACCCTGTCGCTGCTGAACGCCGGTGTGCCGCTCCGCGCACCCGTCGCCGGTATCGCCATGGGCCTCATCTCCGACGTCGTCGACGGTGAGACCCGCTACGCGGCGCTCACCGACATCCTCGGCGCCGAAGACGCCCTGGGCGACATGGACTTCAAGGTCGCCGGTACCTCCGAGTTCGTCACGGCCATCCAGCTCGACACGAAGCTCGACGGCATCCCGACCTCGGTCCTGACCGGTGCGCTCCAGCAGGCCAAGGACGCCCGCACGACGATCCTCTCCGTGCTGAACGCGGCGATCGACGCTCCCGACGAGATGGCGCCGACCGCACCTCGCGTCATCAGCGTCCAGATCCCCGTCGACAAGATCGGCGAGCTGATCGGCCCGAAGGGCAAGACGATCAACTCGATCCAGGACGAGACCGGCGCCGACATCTCCATCGAGGAGGACGGCACCGTCTACATCGGCGCCGTCGACGGCCCGTCGGCCGAGGCCGCTCGTGCCCAGGTCAACGCGATCGCGAACCCCACCAACCCGGAGGTCGGCGAGCAGTTCCTCGGAACCGTCGTCAAGATCGCCGCGTTCGGTGCGTTCGTCTCGCTGCTCCCGGGCAAGGACGGCCTGCTGCACATCTCCGAGGTCCGCAAGCTCGCCGGTGGCAAGCGTGTGGAGAACGTCGAAGACGTGCTCGGCGTCGGCCAGAAGATCCTCGTCGAGATCACGAAGATCGACGACCGCGGCAAGCTCTCGCTCGCTCCGGTCGTCGCCGATGAGGCAGACACGCACGGCAGCGACGCTGCCAGCGAGGGCCCTGAGGCCCCGGCCGAAGGCTAGATCTCGGTCGAACGGTCGTTTGCTCGGGAGGGGACTCCAGAGCAGGCCCCGGCCGAGGGCTAAGCCGCAGGCTGCATCCGAACGCCCGTCCCGCTTCCGCGGGGCGGGCGTTCGCCGTTGCGCGGAGTGTCGACGGTTGAACGCAAGGGTGATCCGGCGTAGCCTCGGACCACCTCGCGACGACGCGAGGGCACGGCATCGCTCACGAGGCACCGCCGTGAGGTCACCGAACTCAAGGCGGCGTGCATCGTGTCGATGGAGACTCACACCCAATTCCCGCAGGATTCCGACGAGCGGGGCGGTGATGCACGCGAACCGGTCCCGGTCGACCACGGGTGCGTCCAGCTCCTCGATCCGGACGGCGTCCGCCAGGAGGACGCCCTGTACGACCTCTTCGTCGCCGACCTCGGTCACGCCGAGCTGCTCGCGCTCTACGAGGACATGGTCGTCGCACGACGCATCGACACGGAGGCGACGGCTCTGCAACGGCAGGGCGAGATCGGTCTGTGGCCGCCGTCGCTCGGGCAGGAGGCCGCCCAGGTGGGGTCGGCGCGGGTCCTGCGGCGCGGGGACTTCGTCTTCACGAGCTACCGCGAACAGGCCGTGGCGTACTGCCGTGGCGTCGAACTCGACCAACTGATGGCGATGTGGCGGGGGACCGCGCTGTCGGGCTGGGACCCGTTCGCGGTCGGCATGGCGACGCCGGCGGTCATCATCGGTGCCCAGACGCTCCATGCGACGGGCTACGCGATGGGCTGTCAGCGCGACGGGTCCGACGCGGTGGCCGTGGCCTACTTCGGCGATGGGGCGACGAGTCAGGGCGACGTGAACGAGGCGCTGGTGCTGGCCGCGAGTTTCCAGGCACCCGTGGTCTTCTTCTGCCAGAACAACCAGTACGCGATCTCCGAGCCCGTCGGGCTGCAGGCTCAGCGCCCGATCGCGGACCGGGCACCGGGCTTCGGGGTGCCGAGCATGCGGGTCGACGGCAACGACGTGCTCGCCGTGACGGCGGCGATGCGGATCGCCGTCGACCGCGCACGGTCCGGTGGTGGGCCGACCTTCATCGAGGCCGTCACCTACCGCATGGGGCCGCACACCACCTCGGACGATCCGACGCGGTACCGGGACGAGAGCGAGGTCGTGTCGTGGCGTGCGAAGGATCCGATCGCCCGGCTCGAGCGTCTGCTGGAGTCCGAGGGGGCCCTCGACGAGACCGCCCGAGCCCACGTCGCGTCCGTCGCCGACGCCGCGGCCGCCCGGGTCCGTGCGGGGTGCCTCGCCTTGCCTGCCCCTGACCCGCTCTCACTCTTCGACGAGGTCTACGCCACCGCCCATCCCGGGCTCGAACGGCAACGCGAGGAGTACCGCTCGTACCTCGCGATGTTCGACGGTGGTGCCCGATGACCACGCTCACCCTCAGCAAGGCGATCAACGCCGGACTGCACCACGCCCTCGCCGACGACGACCGGGTCCTGCTGCTCGGCGAGGACATCGGCCGACTCGGTGGGGTGTTCCGGGTGACCGACGGCCTCCAGGCTGAGTTCGGTGCCGATCGCGTCGTCGACATGCCGCTGGCGGAGTCCGCGATCATCGGAGCGGCGATCGGCCTGGCCTTCCGAGGCTTCCGCCCGGTGTGCGAGATCCAGTTCGACGGGTTCATCTATCCGGGCTTCGACCAGATCGTCGCGCAGTTGGCGAAGCTGCACTACCGGACGAAGGGGGCCGTCCGCATGCCGGTCACCATCCGCGTGCCGTACGGCGGGGGCATCGGCGCCGTCGAGCACCACTCCGAGTCCCCGGAGGCGTACTTCGCGCACACCGCGGGACTGCGCGTGGTGACGTGCTCCGACCCCCAGGACGCGCACACGATGATCCGTCAGGCGATCGCGTGCGACGACCCGGTGCTGTTCTTCGAACCGAAGCGGCGGTACTGGACGAAGGGCGAGGTGCTCGACGACCTCCCAGCCGATCCGCTCGCGTTCACCCGTGCGCGGACGGTTCGCGCCGGCACGGACGCGACGTTGGTCGCCTACGGTCCGCTCGTCCAGACGGCGCACGAGGCTGCGGAGGCCGCGGCCGACGAGGGTGTCGACCTGGAGGTGATCGACCTCCGATCCCTCGCACCTCTCGACGTCGACGCCATCGCCGCCTCGGTCGAGAAGACCGGGCGACTCGTCATCACGCACGAGGCGCAGCGTTCCGGAGGGATCGGCGCCGAGTTGGCGGCCTCGATCACCGAACGCTGCTTCGACCTCCTCGAAGAGGCCCCGGTGCGGGTGACGGGGTTCGACACGCCCTATCCCGCGTCGGCGCTCGAGGACCATTTCCTGCCGGACCTCGACCGGATCCTGGACGGGGTCGATCGCGCACTGGGGCGTCGGTCCTCCGCCTCGGCCGCGGGCAGGGCCGAGGCCCGGCCGGTGACCGGTGGGGAGGGACGGCGATGAAGCGGTTCTCCCTGCCCGATCTCGGTGAAGGTCTGACCGAGAGCGAACTCGTGTCCTGGCGCGTCGCCGTCGGCGACCACGTCGAGCTCAACCAGGTGATCGCCGAGGTCGAGACCGCGAAGGCGCTCGTCGAACTGCCCGCGCCGACCGCCGGCGTGGTCACGAGGCTCCACGTCGAACCGGGGACGACGGTCCTCGTCGGCGAGGCGCTCGTCGATTTCGCGCCCGATGGGGAGACCGCTCCGTCCCCGTCGGTCCCCGAGGCTGACCGGGCGGAGGTCGACCGCCCGAGTGGGGCGGCGGACCGCGAGCCGGTCCTCGTCGGCTACGGCCCTCGCACGGCGAGCGGTGAACGGCCACGGCGCCGTGCGCGGTCCGGCGACGATGACACACCTGCCCCGGCGCACACCGTACCGGCGCACACCGCCCCGGTGCCGGAGCGTTCCCGGCCTCGCGCGACACCACCGGTCCGGCGACTCGCCCGTGATCTCGGCGTCGACCTCGGAACGCTCGTCGGCACCGGCGTCTGTGGTCGGATCGCGCGTGAGGAGGTCGAGCGCGCTGCGACCGGCCCGAGTGGGCGGCTGCCGGAGCGTGCTCGCGGAGCGGGAGCGGCGCCGGCCGGGACCCCAGCGACGCCGGCCACGGCGGCCACGGCGGCCGACGGGTCGGTGCGTCGGCCGATCACGGGGGTCAGGCGCCGCACCGCCGAGGCGATGGTGAGCAGTGCGTTCACGGCTCCCCACGTGACGGAGTTCCTGACGGTCGACGTGACGCCGACGATGTCGCTGCTGGACGCGCTCGCCCGCTCGCCTCGGACCGGGGACCACCGGGTCAACATCCTGACCGTCCTCGCCAAGGCGGTGTGCATCGCCGTGAGACGCACCCCCGCGGTCAACGCGAGCTGGGACGAGGCTGCCGGGGAGATCGTCGAGTACGGGCACGTCGGACTCGGGATCGCCGCAGCGACGCCGCGGGGACTCCTCGTCCCGAACATCGCACGGGCGGAGGAGCTCAGCCTGTTCGAACTCGCGGACGCCGTGGCGGACCTCGTCCGCACGGCCCGCGAGGGACGCACCGCTCCGGCGGAACTGCGAGGGGGGACGATCACGATCTCCAACGTCGGCGTCTTCGGCGTCGACGCGGGGACGCCCATCCTCAACCCCGGTGAGGCGGCGATCATCGCGCTCGGTGCCGTCCGTCGCCGGCCGTGGGAGTTCGAGGGGCAGGTCGCGCTGCGACACGTCGTGACGCTGTCGCTGTCGTTCGACCATCGACTCATCGACGGAGAGCAGGGGTCCCGGTTCCTCGTCGATCTCGGGACGATGCTGTCGGATCCGGCGATGGTCCTGACGATGGTGTGATCGTCGAGTCCAGGCCCTCGCGCTCACCCGCCCCGGCGGCCGTTCGGGCCTGGACGCGACGACCGCGACGTGGCATCGTGCATCGTGTACGCATCGGGAATCAGCGAGGGAGCGGCTCATGGTCACGTACACGGATGTCTTCAGCGGGTTCTCGGTCGACGACATCGACGCGGCGAGGACGTTCTACCGGGACGTCCTCGGTCTCACGGTCACCGACAACGCCATGGGATTCCTGGACGTGGCGCTGCCCGCCGGCGGGTCGGTGCTCGTCTACGGCAAGCCGGACCACACGCCGGCCTCGTTCACGGTGCTGAACCTCGTGGTCGACGACATCGACACGGCGGTCGACGAGCTGCAGGCGCGCGGTGTGGTGACGAAGCTCTACCCCGACGACGTCCTGCCGACGGACGCGAAGGGGATCATGCGCGGGAACGGCCCGGACATCGCCTGGTTCACCGATCCAGCGGGGAACGTCCTGTCCGTGCTCGTCGACTGAACCCGTCCCGCATCCTCACTCGGCGAGCAGGGCGGCCAGTGCCATCCGCTCGAGCGTCGAGCGCACCGCCTCGCGGTCGGGTGTCCCGGCCTCGTTCCTGCCGCGGGAGGTGCTGTGGGACGTGGAGTTGATCAGTCCGAAACCCGCGAGCGCGCGGACCCGCAGTTCCGCCGTGGGGATCGTGGGATGCAGCGTCGTGAGGACGTCCACCCACCGCTCGACGTACCGCCGCTGCAGGGTGCGGACCGCGCGGCGGTCGTCCGGTGCCAGGCTGTCGAGGTCGTGGTCCTGGATGCGGATCACGTCGGGGTCGTCGAGGGCGAAGGCCACGTGGAAGGTGACCAGCGAACGCAGCGCCCGGTCGCTGTCCGGAGCCTGCTCGACCTCGCGGGTCCCGCCGTCCAGCAGATCCTGACTGACGCCGACGAGGAGTGCTGCGAGGACGGCCTGCTTGCTCGGGAAGTGGCGGTAGACGGCGGGCCCGCTCATGCCGACGGCCGTTCCGAGGTCCTCCATCGACACCCCGGCGAAGCCGCGCTCGGCGAACAGTCCGGCCGCTGACCGCAGGAGGGCCGAGCGACGTGCCGCTTTCGCCTCCGAGCGCCCGAGGTGCGGTGGGTTCGGGGACGGTGTGTCACGACCGGTCATCGGATCTCCTCGGGGTGGACTTTTTCAGTTAATGAACTGTAACCTCTCTTTCAGTGAGTGATGAGTAACTGAATGCACTCACGGTCGACGACGACAGGAGCCCGAGTGCCCACCCTCACGAGCGGTGCCGATCCCACCTCAGCCCGATTCCGCGAGCAGGAGGCTGCGCAGCGGGCGCTCGTGACGGTGCTCGAGCAGACGATGGCGACCGCGGCCAAGGGCGGACCGGAAGCGTCGCGGGTGCGGCACGTCGCCCGGGGGAAGCTGCTGCCACGCGATCGGGTCGACCGCGTGCTCGACGAGGGGAGCCCCTTCCTGGAGATCGCGCCCCTGGCCGCGCACGGCATGTACGACGACGCGACCCCCGGCGCCGGGGTCATCGCCGGGATCGGCCTCGTCCACGGACGACACGTGCTCGTCGTGTCGAACGACGCGACCGCGAAGGGTGGCTCGTACTTCCCGATGACGGTGAAGAAGCACCTCCGGGCCCAGGAGATCGCGGCCGCGAACCGGCTGCCCTGCCTGTACCTCGTCGACTCCGGGGGAGCGAACCTCCCGACGCAGGACGAGGTCTTCCCCGATCGGGACCACTTCGGCCGGATCTTCTTCAACCAGGCCAGGATGTCGGCGGCCGGCATCCCGCAACTCGCCGCCGTGCTCGGGTCCTGCACCGCCGGCGGCGCGTACGTCCCCGCCATGAGCGACGAGAACGTCATCGTGCGCGGTCAGGGCACGATCTTCCTGGGCGGTCCACCCCTCGTGAAGGCCGCGATCGGCGAGGTCGTGACGCCGGAGCAGCTCGGCGGCGGCGACCTCCACGCCCGGGTGTCGGGGGTCACCGACCATCTCGCCGACGACGACGCGCACGCGCTCGACATCCTCCGGGATGCGGTCGCGACGCTGCCGGCGCCCCACTCGCGCGCGTGGGAGGTGCATCCGAGCGTGCCGCCGGTCGTCCCGGAGGCGGAGCTGTACGGCGTCGTCCCGGCGGAGCTGCAGACGGCCTACGACGTCCGTGAGGTGATCGCGCGGCTCGTCGACGGCAGCGACTTCTCGGAGTTCAAGCGGGAGTACGGCGACACCCTCGTGACCGGGTTCGCGAGGCTGCACGGGCACCCCGTCGGCATCATCGCGAACAACGGCGTCCTCTTCAGCGAGTCGGCCCTGAAGGGCGCCCACTTCATCGAGCTCGCCGACCAGCGCGGCATCCCGTTGCTGTTCCTCCAGAACATCTCGGGCTTCATGGTCGGCAGTGACGCCGAGGCCGGAGGCATCGCCAAGCACGGCGCGAAGATGGTCACCGCGGTCGCGACCACCCGGGTGCCGAAGCTGACGGTCGTGATCGGCGGTTCGTTCGGCGCCGGCAACTACTCCATGTGCGGCCGGGCCTACGACCCCCGCTTCCTCTGGATGTGGCCGGGCGCGCGCATCTCCGTCATGGGGGGACAGCAGGCGGCGAGTGTCCTCGCGACCGTCAAGCGCGACCAGCTCGAGGCCCGAGGTGAGGCGTGGACCGCCCAGGCTGAGGATGACTTCCGGGCGCCGATCCTCGCCGACTTCGAGGAGCAGGGCAATCCGTACTACTCGACCGCGCGGCTCTGGGACGACGGCATCATCGATCCCGCCCGGACCCGCACGGTCCTCGGACTCGCGCTCGAGGTGTGCTCCCGCGCGCCACTGCCGGAACCCGGCTTCGGCCTCTTCAGGATGTGACGGCATGACGATCCAGACACCGAACCGGCCGGGCCAGGCATCCGCGCGTCCCTTCCGCTCCGTCCTCGTCGCGAACCGCGGCGAGATCGCCTGTCGCGTCATCCGCACGCTCACAGCGATGGACATCGAGAGCATCGCGGTCTTCAGCGACGCCGACCGCGACGCCCCGCATGTCCGGCTCGCGGACCGCGCCGTCCGCCTGGGACCCGCGCCGGCCTCGGACAGCTATCTCGATGTCGACGCCGTCGTCCGGGCCGCCGTCACGACCGGGGCCGAGGCGGTGCACCCGGGCTACGGCTTCCTGTCCGAACAACCCGCGCTCGCGGGGGCGCTCGCCGCTGCCGGGATCGTCTTCATCGGACCGGACGAGCGCGCCCTGGTCCTCATGGGCGACAAGATCCGGGCGAAGGAGCACGTCGCGGCTCGAGGCGTCCCGATCATCGAGGGCGTCGCCGACGCCTCGCTCGACGACGACGCGCTCGTCCGTGCCGGCGTCGCCATGGGCTTCCCGCTCATCGTCAAGCCGGCGGGCGGAGGCGGCGGCAAGGGGATGCAGGTGGTGGAACGCGCCGAGGAGCTCCCATCGGCCATCGCCTCCGCGCACCGGGTGGCCGAGGCGGCCTTCGGCGACGCCACGCTCCTCCTCGAGCGGTTCGTCACGAGACCCCGGCACATCGAGGTGCAGGTGCTCGCGGACGCCCACGGTGCGGTCGTGCACCTCGGGGAGCGCGAGTGCTCGCTCCAGCGTCGGCACCAGAAGGTGATTGAGGAGTCCCCGTCGCCGCTCATCGACGACCGGCAGCGGGCGCGACTCGGCGAGGCGGCCTGCACGGTCGCCCGGAGCGTCGGCTACCGAGGGGTGGGGACCGTCGAGTTCCTCGTCGCCGACGACCGACCCGACGAGTTCGCCTTCCTCGAGATGAACACGCGATTGCAGGTGGAGCATCCGGTCACCGAGCTCGTCACGGGGCTCGACCTCGTGGAGTGGCAGGTGCGCGTCGCCGCCGGTGAACCGCTGACGATGACGCAGGAGGAGGTCGTCCTGCGTGGTCACGCGGTGGAGGCGCGGCTGTACGCGGAGGACCCGTCGAGCGGCTTCCTGCCTCAGACCGGGGTGCTCGAACGGGTGTGTCTGCCGCAGGGGCCGGGGGTCCGCGTCGACGGCGGCATCGTCGCCGGGCAGTTCGTCGGCCCGTGGTACGACCCGATGCTCGCGAAGATCGTGTGCTGGGCCGAGGATCGCGGGACCGCGCTCCGGCGACTCGACGCCGCGCTCGCGGCGACGGTGGTCTTCGGTGTCCGCACGAACCTCGGCTTCCTCCGGCGGCTCCTCGCCGACGAGGACGTCGTCGCGGGACGGCTGCACACCGGTCTCATCGCCGAACTGCTCGACGACCGTCCGTCCGACTCGATGTCCGAGCGGATCTTGACCGCCGCGGCGCTCGCCGAAACGGAGGACCGGCGATGCACGGCCGAAGCGCGGACCGCCGGACTCGGGACGCCGTGGTCGGATCCGGGTGGGTGGCGCCTCGGCGCGGCAGCACCGACGCGACAGCACCTGCGACTGGAGGACGGACGCATCGTCCGCATCGAGGTGCGCGGCTCGAGCGACGACGCGAGCGTCTCCGTCGACGACGCGGCACCGACGCGGGCCGCGGTCCTCAGCCGGTCGGACGGCACCCTGCGGTTCGAGCACGGCGGTGTCAGCACCCTCCTGGAGACCGTCCGTGTGGGGGACGAACGATGGATCGCACTCGACGGTGCCATCAGTGTGGTCGAGGTGGTCCCGCGTGAGGCGCTCCCAGCCGGCGGGGATCCGACTGCGGCCGGTGCGGTCGATCCGGAGGTGCGGACGCCGATGCCCGGCACCGTCACTGCGGTGCACGTCACGAGCGGCGACGCCGTCACCGCCGGTCAGCCGCTCGTCACCGTCGAAGCGATGAAGATGGAGCACCTCCTCACCGCCACGACCGACGGCACGGTCACCCTCCACGTCTCCACGGGTGGCACGGTCGCAACCCGTCAGTCGGTCGCGACGATCGCCGCAGACCACGTCGCAGCCCACCTGAACGCAGCCCCAACCGATGCAGCACCCACGAACGGAGCATCAGCATGAACACCGAGCTCAGCCCCGAGCACCAGCGGATCGTCGACACGGTCAAGGCGTTCGCCGACGAGGTCGTCGCGCCCGCCGCCTACCAGTACGACACGGAACGGCGTCTGCCGTACGACATCATCGCGCAGATGGGGGAGCTGGGACTCTTCGGGCTGCCGTTCCCGAAGGAACTCGGCGGCGGGGGGATGGACTACTTCGCGCTCTGCCTCGCCGTCGAGCAGCTCGGACGCGTCGACCAGAGCATCGGCGTCACCCTCGAGGCCGGCGTCGGCCTCGGAGCCATGCCGATCTACCTGTACGGCACCGACGCCCAGCGCGAGGAATGGATCCCGCAGCTCGCGAGCGGGCAGGCGCTCGCCGCCTTCGGTCTCACCGAGGCGCGTGCCGGCAGTGATGCAGGCGCGACGGAGACCACCGCCGAGCTCGTCGACGGTGAGTGGGTGATCAACGGCACGAAGCAGTTCATCACCAACTCCGGGAGCGAGATCACCCGCCTCGTGACGGTCACGGCCGTCACGGGGGAGCGGGTCCGATCCGACGGCCGGGTGACGAAGGAGCTGTCGTCGATCCTCGTGCCGGTCCCGACGCCGGGCTTCACCGCGCTACCGCCCTACGACAAGGTCGGCTGGCACACCTCCGACACCCACCCGCTGCGGTTCGAGGACGTCCGTGTACCGGAGGGCAACCTGCTCGGCGAACGCGGGCGCGGATACGCCAACTTCCTCACCGCGCTCGACGGTGGACGGATCGCCGTGGCCGCGCTCGCCGTCGGAGCAGCCCAGGGCTGCCTCGAGGAGGCGATCCGCTACGCCAAGGAGCGGGTCGTGTTCGGTCGGGCGATCGGCGACAACCAGTGGATCGCCTTCCGGATCGCGAAGATGCAGGCGCGGGTCCACACCGCCAGGCAGGCATACTACGACGCCGCGTCGCGCATGCTCCGGGGAGCGCCCTACAAGATGGAGGCCTCCATCGCGAAGATGGTCGCCGGGGAGGCCGCGATGGACAACGCCCGCGACGCGACCCAGATCTTCGGCGGCTACGGGTTCCTCAACGAGAACCCGGTGGCGCGGCACTACCGGGACTCGAAGATCCTCGAGATCGGTGAGGGCACCACCGAGGTGCAGCTCATGATCATCGCCCGCGAACTCGGCTTCGCGTCGTGAGGTCATGATGACCGACTCGTCCGAGACGTCGTCCGGCCCCGTGATCGAGCAGCGAGGTCTGTACTTCGAGGAGTTCGTGGTGGGTGCGACCTACCGCCATCGCCCCGGGCGCACCCTCACAGAAGCCGACAACGTCCTGTTCTCGACCCTCACGATGAACGGGCAATCACTGCACGTGGATGCCGCCTGGTCTGCGACCGGGCCCTTCGGGGAACGGCTCGTGAACTCGATGCTGACCCTCTCGACGCTCGTGGGGCTGTCGGTTGCGCAGCTCACCGAGCAGACGATCGTCGCGAACCTGGGCTTCGCCGACGTCGCCTTCCCGAATCCGATGCACCACGGCGACACGCTGTACGCCGAGACGCTCGTGACGGCCAAACGGCTGTCGTCGTCGAGGCCGGGCGAGGGTGTCGTCACCCTGCTCCACACGGGTCGGAACCAGGACGGCGTCGTCGTCGCGACCGCGACCAGGAGCACACTCGTCCAGTGCTCGGGTGCATCGTGACCGGCGCCGCGGCGTTCGACCTGGGGCCGGCGATCCTCTTCGTCCCGGCGGACCGCCCCGACCGCTTCGCGAAAGCGGCCGCGCGCGCGGACGCCGTCATCCTCGACCTCGAGGACGCCGTGGCCCCGGCCGACAAGCCGGCCGCCCGCCGGGCGATCATCGACCATCCGCTCGATCCCTCACGCACGGTCGTCCGGGTCGACCCGGCTGGCACCGTCGACTTCGACGATGATGTCGCGGCACTCGCGGACACCGCCTATCGCACGGTGATGCTGGCGAAGACGGAGACGACCGCGGCGCTCGACCGGCTCGTGGACGCGATCCCGGACGTCCGGATCATCGCGCTGTGCGAGACCGCTGCCGGTGTCGTGCAGGCACCCGCGTTGGCCGCCCATCCTGCGGTCCTCGCGCTCATGTGGGGCTCTGAGGACCTCATCGCGTCCCTGGGCGGCACGAGTAGCAGACTGGCCGACGGGCGATACCGGGACGTCGTCCGACAGGCTCGCTCCTCGGTGCTGCTCGCCGCGGGAGCCGCCGGGGTGGCCGCGATCGACGCGGTCCACCTCGACATCGACGATCTCGACGGGCTCGCGGACGAGGCGGCGGACGCGGCCGCCGTCGGCTGCATCGCCTCCGCTTGCATCCACCCGGGACAGGTCCCGACCGTTCGCGCCGCCTACCGCCCGGACCCCCGATCGGTGGCAGCGGCGCAGGCCCTGCTCGACGCCGCAGCGGGAGCGGCCGGCGTGTTCCGGCACGAGGGACGCATGGTCGACGAGCCGCTCCTGCGGCACGCGAGACTCGTGCTCGCCCGTGCCGAGGTGGCCGTCGATCCGAGGTGATCGACCGACTCCAGCAATCGTTACGAATCAGTTGCCACCCGGTCGTGATGTCGTCCAGCCGAAGTCGCCGGTCTCCTCTAGCCTGGTGAGCAAGCACCGGCCCGTCGCTCCACGCACGGATCCCGACGGTGCAGCGCGTCACCGGTCGGCGGACCGAGAGAGGGGCAGGGGATGCCACACCTCTGGCGCTCGTCGAGCACCCGTGGCAGTTCTCTCGTCGGTGGAGCAGCGGACGGCGTCGACGACGACGCGAGTCGGCGTCCCGAGCAGCTCGTCCCGCACCCGTCCTTCCCGACGCCCGTCCAGGACCCCGAGCCGTCGGAGGCACCGAGGCGCACGATCGGCGACTCCGAGTTGTCGGTCTTCCCGGTCGTGCTCGGCGGCAGCGTGTTCGGTTGGACCGTCGACCCCGACACGACGTCGGACATCCTCGACCGGTTCCACGACTCCGGCGGCAACATGGTCGACACCGCCGACAGCTACGCTGGCGGACGCAGCGAGATCCTCATCGGCAACTGGATGCGGAAGCGCCGCAACCGGGACGACATGGTCGTCGCGACGAAGATCGGCCGGCACCCCGACTACCCGGGTCTCGGCTCGGTGAGCATCATCCGTGCGGTCGAGGCGGCGCTCGAACGGTTGCAGACCGACCACATCGACCTGCTGTCCTTCCACGACGACGACCCGAGCATCCCGTTGGCCGACAGCCTCGGGACGGTCGACTGGCTGATCGAGACCGGCAAGGTCCGCTACCTCGGCACCTCGAACACGACCCCTGAGCGGCTGATGGAGGCGCGGATCCTCTCGGCGAGCGGCTTCACCCAGTTCGTCGCGCTCGAGACGCACTACAGCCTCATGCACCGGGAGCCGTACGAGAGCACCCTCGCGCTCGTCGCGACGGCCCAGCACCTCGGTGTCCTGCCCTACTTCGCCCTCGCGAACGGGTTCCTGACGGGCCGCTACCGCACCCGCTCCGACCTCGACCCGAGCACCCGCGGCAGTCGCGCCGCGACCCATCTCCACCGCCGTGGGCTGCGGGTCCTGCACGTCCTCGACGAGATCGCGGAGGAGAACCGTTGCACGGTCGCCTCGGCCGCGCTCGCCTGGGCCATGTCACGTCCCGGCGTCGTCGCGCCCATCGCGAGCGCGTCCCAGCCGGCTCACGTCGACTCGCTCATCGCGGCGGCCGACGTGCGGCTGAGTCGTGGGCAGATCCTCGAGCTCGACCGCGTCTCGGGTCGCTTGCGCTGAGTCGACCGGCGGGCGCCCGTGCACCGACGCTCGCGCGCGACGCCCGGGAACCTGACGTATGGTTGGGGTGATGAACGCCGCCGTCGACCTTCCGCTCACTCGTCCCGAGCTCGCGTTCACCGCATCCGGGGACGCGCTCGTCCGCCGGACGGTCCTGCCCAACGGGCTGCGCATCCTGAGTGAACACATGCCGGGCAGCCGCAGCGCCACGATCGGCTACTGGGTGGCCGTCGGTTCCCGCGACGAACGACCGGCGACCGCTGATCGACCGGCGACCTTCGGCTCGACGCACTTCCTGGAGCACCTCCTGTTCAAGGGCACGCCGTCGCGTTCCGCCCTCGACATCGCGGTCGCCTTCGACGCCGTCGGCGGCGAGCACAACGCGCTCACGGCCAAGGAGCACACCTGCTACTACGCCAAGGTGCGCGATCGCGACCTGCCGATGGCGGTGGACGTCATCACCGACATGCTCACCTCCTCGCTGCTCGACCCGGAGGAGTTCGAGAACGAACGCGGCGTCATCCTCGAAGAGCTCGCGATGATGGACGACGATCCGGGGGACGTCGCCAACGAACGGTTCTTCGAGCGCGTGCTCGGCGAGCACCCGCTCGGGCGTCCGATCGGCGGTCACCCGCAGTCGATCATCGAGGTCGGCCGGGACGCCGTCGTGGCGCACTACCGGGCCAACTACCGCGCGAACGACGTCATCGTGACGGCGGCCGGCGCGGTCGACCACGACGCGCTCGTCGTCCAGGTGTCCGAGGCGCTCGTGCAAGCGGGCTGGCCGGCGGACGCGGTGGCCGCACCGGTCGCGCGTCGGACGCTCGCTCCTGCTGCCATCGTCGGAGGCTCGCCCCTCTCGGTCGTGCACCGTCCCACCGAGCAGGTCCACCTGCAGATCGGCGGAGCGGGCCTCATCGCAGGCGATGAGCGACGATTCGCCATGAGCATGCTCAACTCCATCCTCGGCGGCGGCATGTCCAGCCGCCTGTTCCAGGAGATCCGCGAACGACGCGGGCTCGCCTACTCGGTGTACTCGTTCGCCGGCAGCTACTCGGACGCCGGCGTCTTCGGCCTCGCTGCAGCCTGCTCCACGGCGAAGGCGGCGACCGTCGCCGAACTCATGCTCGCCGAGCTCCACCGGCTCGCCGAGCACGGCGTGACGGACGAGGAGTTGTCGCGCGCGCTCGGGCAGCTGAGCGGCGCCTCGGCGCTGGCGCTGGAGGATTCGGACTCGCGTATGAGCCGCCTCGGTCGAGCGGAGCTGACCCTCGGCGAGTTCATCGACCTCGACGAGAGCATCCGTCGCCTGCAGTCGGTCGGTCAGGACGACGTCCAGCAGCTCGCGCAGCACCTCGCCGCGCAGCCCATCACGGTGTCGGCGGTCGGAGCCGTCGACGAGGACACCTTCGCTCCGATCATCGCGGGGGTGCGTTGAATGTCCCATTACCTGTATCTCGTCAGACACGGCGAGCAGCAACACGCTGAGCACGGCTTGCCCGACGGACCGCTGTCGGCACGCGGTCGGCGCCAGGCGCAGCTGCTCGCGGAGCGCCTCGGCGGTGTCCCGATGACCGCGGCGTGGCACTCGCCGTTGCAGCGTGCCGCGGAGACCGCCCAGATCATCGCCGAGCGGATGCCGGCCGTCACACCGGAGCCGTCGTCGCTGCTCTTCGACTGTGTCCCGAGCGGTCGCACACCTGAGACGCCGTCGGCGTTCGACCCCTTCTTCGGTTCGATCACCGAGGCGGAGATCGAGGCGGGCGAAGCGCAGATGGCCGACGCCGCGGCCGAGTTCCTCTCGCCGAAGCGCGGTGACCATCACGAGCTGCTCATCACGCACAACTTCGTCATCGGGTGGCTCGTCCGCGAGGCGCTCCAGGCGCCCGCATGGCGCTGGGTGAGCATCAACCAGGCCAACGGCGGACTGACGGTGCTGCACCAGCGCGCCGGGCGTCCGTGGAGCCTCATCACCCACAACGACCTCGCGCACCTCCCCATGGAACTCCGCACGGGACTTCCCGAGCCGCACATCGTCTAGTCGGCGGCCCGCCTCCTCCCGGACGGGCAGCACGTAAGCTGAGGGCATGACGACACGAGTGGCGCTGGCCGGCGCGAGCGGCAAGATGGGCCGACTGTTCACCAGCATCATCGGTTCACTCGACGACTTCGAGCTGGTCGCATCGCTCGGTTCCTCGAGCGAGCTGAGCGAGATGGACGAGGCGGACCTCGTCGTCGACGTCACGG
This sequence comes from Plantibacter sp. MCCC 1A11337, assembly GCF_013349365.1. Classification (NCBI taxonomy): domain Bacteria; kingdom Bacillati; phylum Actinomycetota; class Actinomycetes; order Micrococcales; family Microbacteriaceae; genus Plantibacter; species Plantibacter sp. MCCC 1A11337. Next base: position 337,979 of record NZ_JABJWX010000004.1, read on the forward strand.
TCCCGGGTGTCAGCCAGCGGATCGTCGACCACGCCGTCGCTCAGGGGATCAACGTGCTCGTCGGGACGAGCGGCTGGTCGGCCGAGCGTATCCAGCGACTCGACCGCCGGCTCGCCGAGCTGCCCGAGCAGGGCGTCGTCATCATCCCCAACTTCTCGCTGGGGTCCGTCCTGTCGACGAGTCTCGCGACCGTCGCGGCCCGCTTCTTCGACTCGATCGAGATCATCGAGTCCCACCGCGACACGAAGGTGGACTCGCCCTCCGGGACCGCCGTGCGCACCGCCGAGTTGATGATGGCCGCTCGTGGCGACCGTGGGCCCGTCGCCGCTCTGCACACCGACCAGCGGGCGAGGGGACAGCAGGTCTCGAGCATCCCGATCCACAGCCTGCGGCTCCAGGGCGTCGTCGCCCGCCAGGAGGTCGTGTTCGGTGGCGTCGACGAACTCGTCACGATCACGCACGACACGATCTCGCCAGCATCCTACGAGCGGGGCATCCGGCTCGCCCTCGTCGCCGCCCGCGACGCCCGGGGGGTCACCGTCGGTCTCGACAGCCTGCTCGACCTCGGACTCGATCGCCCAGGGCCGGCGGGTCGGCGGCCCGCCCAGGGGGCGCCCGAGCACGTCTCCGGCCAGGCCGCGGCGGCCAGCGCCCTGTGAAGACCCGCGTCATGGTCGCGGTCATCGCGGCCCTGCTCGTCCTCTACATCGTCCTCGTCGGGTACCGTGCCGTCGTCCTCCTCGGCACGGGTGAGCCTGTCGGCATCGCCATGGGTGCGGCGCTCATCGTCCTGCCGATCCTCGGCGTCTGGGCGCTCTGGCGCGAGATCGCCTTCGGGCTGGGCGCCGAGCGACTCGGAGTCCGCCTCGAGGCCGAGGGCGGCCTTCCGCCCGAGCAGGTCGAGACCCGCGAGAGCGGCCGGCCGATGCGTGATGCCGCAGACGAGTTGTTCCCGAAGTACCGCGACGCGGCCGAGGCCGCTCCCGACGACTGGCGATCCTGGTACCGCCTCGGACTCGTCTACGACGGTGCCGGAGACCGCCGCCGCGCACGGCAGGCCATCCGACAGGCGATCCGGCTCTCGCGGAGCTGACCGGAGCGGCGGCGTCCCGTCGTTCAGTCGCGGGCGAGTGCTTCGGCCAACGCCTGCTCGACGGTCGGCGTGCTGAACGTGAAGCCGTCGTCCAAGAGCCGACGAGGTTCGACGCGCTGATCACTCAGTAGCAGTCCGTCGGCGGCGTCGCCGAGGAGCGCCTTCAAGGCGAACGTCGGGACGCGCAGCAGATAGGGCCGGTTCATCCGTCTGGCGAGCTCGAACATGAGGTCGTCGGCGCGGGCGGCCTGCGGGCCGCACAGGTTCACCGGTCCGGAGAGCGTCGAGGTCAGCAGGTGGGTGATCGCCCGGACCTCGTCCTGCAGCCCGATCCACGGCCAGAACTGGCGGCCCGAACCGAGCGGCCCGGCGACCCCGAACCGGGTGAGCGGTGCCAGCGGCTTGAGCACGCCTGCCAGGTCGACGACGATGCCGTTGCGGAGCAGCACGGTGCGGACGGCGTCGGGCGCCGCGAGCGCCGAGTCCTCCCAGGCGACGACGACGTCGGCGAGGAATCCGGCCCCTCTGGAGGAGTCCTCCGTGAGGGTCTCTCCGGGACGGTCGCCGTAGTACCCGACCGCCGAACCACTGAGGAAGGCGGCCGGTGGCTGCTCCGCCCGATTCATGGCGTCGACGAGGGTCCGGGTGGCGCTGAGTCGTGACCAGAGGATCGTGGATCGGTAGGCCGCCGTCCACGGCAGCTTGCCCAGGGAGGCGCCGGAGAGGTTGACGACCGCGTCGGCGCCGCTCAGGACTCGCGGGTCCAGCGTTCCTGCCAGCGGATCCCACTCCGCTTCTCCGGCACCGCGCGCCGGACGTCGTACGAGCCGGACGACCTCATGGCCGTCGGTCTCGAGGGAGCGCCCGAGCGCCGTTCCGATGAGCCCGGAGGCCCCGCCGATCACGATGCGCATGCGCGTCGCCTTCCTGGTCGTGCTGCTGGACGGTGGTGGTTACGCGAGGCTGGCTTCGAGGGTGATCGGGATGCCGGCGAGCGCCTGCGAGACCGGGCAGCCGTCCTTCGCCGCCGTGGCGATGCGCTCGAAGTCGGCCTCGGAGATGCCGGGGACGACCGCGCTGACGAGCAGGTGGCTGCCGGTGATGCCGGTGCCGGGGGTGAAGGAGACCGCTGCGGTCGCCTGGATGCGCTCCGGCGGGAATCCGGCGCTCGTGAGTTCGTTGGCGAACGCCATCGAGTAGCAGGAGGCGTGCGCAGCCCCGAGCAGTTCCTCCGGGGTCGTCGTCGTGTTGGATCCCTCGGAGCGTGCCTTCCAGTCGACCGCGAACTCGGCCGCCTCGGAGGTGTCGAGGCTCGTGTGCCCCGATCCCTCGAAGAGCGTGCCGTTCCAAACCGTCGTGGCTTCGCTTGTTACCGCCATGGTGCAACCTCCATCGTCGGGCCGTGCAGGAGCGCATCGGCGCTGGTGTTCGTGGGGTCAGCCTAACCGGATCGACCTGGACGGTCACCCCGTCGACAAACGGTGTCGTCAGGTGCTTCGGGCCGCCGTCATGCCTGTCGCCCGACGACACGGGCGCGGAGGAGGAGCACATACAGGCGGCAGCCGAGGCAGAACCCGAACGCCGCGTTGAGGAAGGCGGCGACGAACGCGGCACCGGCGGAGACGGCGAGGGATCCCGGCACCCCGATGAGGTGCAGCACGAGTCCGATCGCGACCACCACCAGGCCGACGCCCTGGGCGAAGGTCGGTGGTTCAGGTACCTCGAGTTCGGTGGGCGGGCCGAGCCTCGGGCGGATGAGGTGTCGGAAGACGACGCCGTACGGATGGCGTCGGATCCCGGCGAACGCGCCCCACGCGAACAGGGCTGCGATGACGGCGACGAGGACGAAGGCCGGTTGGCCCGCCCGCGCTGGCGGCGTGTCGGCGAGCGGCGCCGTCAGCGCGAGGAAGACGGCGACGAGGAGGAGCACGGCGGTCACGGTCGCGCCGAACCGCGGGCTGCGCGGGTCGATGCCGGTCGGCTGTGCTGCTGGAGGGTTCGAGGTCATGCCGGTCTCCCGAGGACGGATCGCAGCTCGCCGGCGAGCACCGCACGGCGTGCGGCCCCGGAGAACCGACCGCGCACGACCCCGGCGCGGTCGAGGAGGAGGACAGTGGGCGTCTGCAGGACGGCGAAGCGGTCCGCGAGGTCGGGACGGTGGGTCAGGTCGACGTCGAGGACGCCCACGCCCGCCTCCCCGTCGGCCAGCTCGTGCAGCAGTCGTCTGGTGCCGGGGCACAGGGCACAGAACTCGGTGCTGAACTGCACCAGGGTGGCCGATCGGCCGAGCGGAGTGGTCGTCCCGAGTGCCGCCGGCGAGAGGCGGTCGCCGTCGGTGCGGTGCGTCGCACGCCCGCTCCGTGCACGCACGATCAGACCCACCGCCGTCGTGAACAGGACGAGGACGAGGATCAGCGAGAGGGCGGCCGGCGGGTGCATGGTGTCCGTCAGCATAGGGTCCGGGTACCGGTCCCTGAGCCTCTGTGACGCGAGGTGACGCCTGTGCGGATGGTGACCCGCACGGGGGAAACCCGATAGCCTGAGAGCGTGTCGCGTGCAGAGAACCCCTTCGGTCAAGTCCTCGTCGCCCTGGTGACGCCGTTCACCGCCGACGGCGAGGTCGACTGGAAGGCCGTCGAGCGACACATCGACGACGTCGTGACCGCGGGGGCCGACGGCATCGTCGTCACCGGCACCACGGGTGAGACGTCGACGCTGACGGACCCGGAGAAGGTGAAGCTCGTCGAGGTCGGCAAGGCCGTCGCGGGCGGGCGCGCGAAGATCATCACCGGTGGTGGCTCCAACGAGACGGCCCACGCGATCGAGCTCGCGAAGAAGAGCGAGCAGGCGGGCGCCGACGGCAACATGATCGTCACCCCGTACTACAACAAGCCCACCCAGGCCGGCGTGCTCACCCACTTCCGCATGATCGCCGACTCCACGGATCTGCCCGTCATCCTCTACGACATCCCGGGGCGGACCGGCATCCCCATCACCTACGAGACGATCCTGCGCGCGGCCAAACACCCGAACATCCTCGCGGTGAAGGACGCCAAGGGCGACCTCAGTGAGGTGAGCCGGGTCATGAACCAGACGGACCTCATGTACTTCGCGGGCGACGACGCCAACGCGCTGCCGACGCTCGCCATCGGCGGCACCGGCCTCATCGGCGTCACGGCCAACATCGCGCCCACGCCCTACCGACACATGGTCGACGCGGTGAACTCCGGTGACCTCGTCGCGGCGACCGCCGCGCACCGGCAGCTCGAGCCGCTCGTGCGCGCGGTCATGACCCACGTCCCCGGCACCGTCGCCGCCAAATACATCTTGCACGGCCTCGGCCGGATCCAGAGCCCGCGGGTGCGTCTTCCGCTGGTCGGTCCGGAGGAGTGGGAGGCCGCGCAGATCGAGGATGAGATCGACCTGGTGAAGGACATCCCAGGCGTCGACTTCCGCAACTTCCGGCCAGACCGCAACGCCGCCGCCGGTGGCGCGCTGCCCAAGGTCGCCGGTACGACTCGCTAGACAAACCAGAGGGGGGCTACATGCCCAATACCATCATCGATCCGCCAGTCCTCGAACCGGGGACGCTCCGCGTCATCCCCATCGGAGGACTCGGCGAGATCGGCAGGAACATGACCTGCTTCGAGATCGACGGCAAGATCCTGATCGTCGACTGCGGCGTGCTCTTCCCCGAAGAACACCAGCCGGGCGTCGACCTGATCCTTCCCGATTTCACCTCCATCAAGGACCGGCTCGACGACATCGTCGGGGTCGTGCTCACGCACGGTCACGAGGACCACATCGGCGCCGTGCCCTACCTCCTGAAGCTCCGCAAGGACATCCCGCTGATCGGTTCCGGCCTGACGCTCGCGCTCATCGAAGCGAAGCTCAAGGAACACCGCATCGTCCCCTACACCCTGCCGGTGAAGGAGGGCCAGATCGAGGCGCTGGGGCCGTTCGACCTCGAGTTCGTCGCGGTCAACCACTCGATCCCGGACGCGCTCGCGGTGTTCATCGACACCGACGCCGGCACGGTCCTCGTGACCGGTGACTTCAAGATGGACCAGTTGCCGCTGGACGGCCGCCTGACGGACCTCCGCGCCTTCGCCCGCCTCGGTGAAGAAGGCGTCGACCTCTTCCTCGTCGACTCGACGAACGCCGACGTTCCGGGATTCACGCCGCTCGAGCGGTCCATCGGGCCGGTCCTCGACCAGGTCATCGCGAAGTCCGAGCGCCGCGTCATCGTCGCGAGCTTCTCGAGTCACGTGCACCGCGTCCAGCAGGTCCTCGACGCGGCTCACACCCACGGACGGCGGGTGGCGTTCCTCGGTCGTTCCATGGTGCGCAACATGGGTATCGCAGCAGACCTCGGGTACCTGAACGTCCCCGAGGGCCTGCTCATCGACTACAAGAAGGCGAAAGACCTCCCCGAGGACAAGATCGTCTACATGTCGACCGGGTCGCAGGGCGAGCCGATGGCCGTCCTCAGCCGGATGGCGAACCTCGACCACGCGATCGAACCGGGCCCGGGCGACACCGTCATCCTCGCCTCGAGCCTGATCCCTGGCAATGAGAACGCGGTCTACCGGGTCATCGACGGCCTGACGAAGCTCGGCGCCACCGTCGTCCACAAGGGCAACGCGAAGGTCCACGTCTCCGGTCACGCGGCCGCCGGTGAGCTGCTGTACTGCTACAACATCCTCCAGCCGAAGAACGTGCTCCCGGTCCACGGTGAGTACCGTCACCTCGTCGCGAACCAGAAGCTCGCGATCGACAGCGGTGTCCCGGCGCAGAACACCTTCATCGGCGAGGACGGCATCGTCATCGACTTGAAGGACGGCGTCGCGAAGGTCGTCGGGCAGCTCGACGTCGGGCTCGTCTACGTCGACGGCTCGACCGTCGGCGAGATCACCGACGCCGACCTCAAGGACCGTCGCATCCTGGCGGAGGAGGGCTTCATCTCGGTCATCGTCGTCGTCGACTCGAAGACCGGGCACATCATCTCCGGTCCCGAGGTGCACGCGAAGGGCTTCGCCGAGGACGACAAGGTCTTCGCCGACATCAAGCCGAAGGTCGCGAAGGCACTCGCCGAGGCGGCGGAGAACGGCGTCCGCGACACGCACGCGCTGTCGCAGGTGATCCGTCGGACCGTCGGCCGCTGGGTCAACACGTCCTTCCGTCGCCGCCCGATGATCGTCCCGCTCGTCATCGAGGCCTGATCACCGGACGGGTCCGCTCGGTCCCACCCGCCAGGAGGCGGTCGGACATCATCCGCGAGGGTGATGTCCGGCCGCCTTCCGCGTTGCTACCTTGGAACCTCCTATGGCCGCTCGTCACTCCGACTGCGGTGGATTCCGGAGGTCGGCGTGGGCATTGTCCGCACCTGGGTGTTCCCCATTCTGAAACTGCTCGTCTTCAGCGCGATCGCGGTGGCGCTCGTGAAGGTCGCGTTCTTCCCGGACGCACCGCAGGAGGAGGGGCCGACGCAGCCGACCGGGAGCCTCGTGGAACCACAGGTCCAGGCGGCGCTCGGCACCGTGGTCAACACCGTCTCGGTGGAGGGCCAGGTCGTCGCCGACCCGGCCAGCACGGCGAAGTCGACCGTCGCCGGCACCGTCGACGAGGTGTTCGCCGCCAAGGGGGCCGTCCTCGCGGAGGGTGATCCCATCCTCGACGTCAAGACCATCGACGAGGAGGGCAAGGAGCGGTACGTGCAGGTGACCGCGCCGGTCGCGGGCACTCTCGGCAACGTCAAGCTCATCCACGGGCAGTCGGTCCAGATCGGCGACGCGGTTGCGCAGGTGTCGCCGGCCACGTTCTCCATCACCGGGGCGTTGAGCGCCGACAAGCAGTACCGTCTGCTCACCATCCCCGGCGAGGCGACGGTCACCATCAACGGCGGCCCGGCCCCGTTCGTCTGTCCGGCCGTCCGCGTCACGACGCCGTCGAGCGGCGGCGACGAGGAGGAGCCGACGACGGGCGGTGGATCCGGGCAGACACCCGGTGGCAGCGGAACCTCCGTCACCTGCGCGGTGCCCGGTGATGTCCGGGTGTTCGCCGGACTCGCCGCGACGATCGAACTCGCGGGCGGTGTCGCCGAGAACGTCCTCGTGCTCCCGACGACCGCGGTCAAGGGTTCGGCAGGAACCGGGACCGTCTGGGTCGTCGGCGCCGACGGTGCCCAGGAGGAACGGTCGGTCACGCTGGGACTGAACGACGGGCAGCAGGTGCAGATCGTCGACGGCGTCGCCGAAGGTGACTCGGTGCTCCAGTTCGTCCCCGGAGCCGTCGCGCCCGCGCCCGAGGGATGCACGACGCTTCCGGACGGCAGCATGGCTTGCGACGGGTCGGTCGGGTGACGCTCCTCGAACTCCGCGGCGTCACCAGGGTCGTCCAGATCCCCGATGCGCCGCCGCTGACGATCCTCGACGGCGTCGACCTCGAGGTGCACGAGGGCGATCGCGTCTCCATCGTCGGCCGATCGGGTTCGGGCAAGTCGACGCTCCTGAACCTCCTCGGCCTGCTCGACAAGCCGACCTCCGGGTCGCTCGTCTTCGACGGTCGACCTGCGGAACGCCTCGGCTCCGGTGCGCGCGACCGACTGCGCGGCGCCCAGATCGGATTCGTCTTCCAACAGTTCAACCTCCTGCCCGGCCGGACCGCGCTCGAGAACGTGACGACGCCGCTCCTGTATGCCGGCGGACGCTCGTTCTGGCGCCGTCGGGAGATCGCCGCCGCGATGCTCGAACGCGTCGGACTCGGCGACCGCCTCGACGCGATGCCCACGAAACTGTCCGGCGGCGAACAGCAGCGCGTCGCCATCGCACGGTCACTGGTCCGTGGGCCACGGCTCATCCTCGCGGACGAGCCGACCGGCGCACTCGACGTCGAGACCGGCACCTCCGTCATGTCCCTGCTCGATGAGGTGGCGTCCTCCACGGGGGCCGCCCTCGTGACGATCACCCACGACCGGGCCATCGCCCGACTCGCGACGACCCACCACCGTCTCGATCACGGCGTGCTCACCCCCGATCACGAACTGGAGGCCACGGATGTCTAGGATCCTGACCTCGATCGTCGGAGCGGTCGTCGAGGCCGCCCAGGAGCTGCGGATCCATCGTGGCCGGGTCATCCTCTCGCTCATCGGCGTCGGTGTCGCGGTGTGCGCCCTCACGAGCATGGTCGGCATGTCGTCGCTCGCGGCGCAGGCCCAGACCGAGTCGCAGGAACGCTACGGCGGCCGACCCGCCACGCTCATGGCGTCGGTCTACGGCACGGGAGTGGAGCAGCCCGACCCGGAGCTGTACATCACGGCGGTGCACGACCTCGCCGAGCGGTACGGCATCGGGTACGTCTCGCAATCCGGGAGCACCCAGTTGAACGTGCAGTTCGCCGACGGGACCGTGCCGGTACCCGCGACCGTCGTCGATGTCCCCTACGGCGAGATGCACCGCATCAGACTCGACGAGGGCACCTGGTTCCAGGAGGACGACGGCGACCGCCTCGCACCCGCGATCGTCGTGAACCCGGCGTTCTGGCAGCGCCTCGGGTCGCCGCCCATCGAGACGCACCCGACGGTCACCGTCCACGGTGAACATCCGGTCACGGCCGTGGTCGTCGGGGTGTACGCCAGCAATGAGTGGGACACCGAACCGCAGCTGTCGATCCTGCCCGCGGGGACGGCGCTCATCGGTCCGGCGGCCGGCGCCGAGGAGGGCATGGGCCAGCCCGGTCAGCTGCCGCAGTTCGAGTTCTGGGTCCCGAACGCGGACGCAGAGGCCTTCATCCAGCGGATCCAGTCCGACCTGCGTGCCGAACTCGGCGACGCGTACGGCGTCGAGGTGTTCCGCAACGACTTCGGCCAGACGGGAGAGGACCCGCTCCTGTCGTTGAAGCTCGTGGTCGGTGCCGTCGCCGGACTCATCCTCCTGCTCGGAGCCCTCGGGCTGATCAACCTCTCGCTCGTCACCGTCCGCCAGCGCATCCGCGAGATCGGGATCCGACGCAGTTTCGGGGCGACCGCGCCGCGCGTGTTCTTCGCCGTGATGATGGAGAGTGTCGTCGCCACCTTCATCGCCGGGGTGATCGGTGTCATGCTCGCCGTCGCCGTCGTGAAGAGTCCGATCGTCGAGCAGTTCATCGGTCAAGGGCTCGTGACGGACTTCCCGCCGTTCCCCATCGAGGCGGCGGTCCTCGGGCTGGTCTGCGCGACGGCCGTCGGCGCGATCGCCGGGCTCCTCCCGGCGCTCGTCGCCGTCCGCGTGAAGGTGATCGACGCCATCCGGTACTGAGCGCCGGCGACCCCTCACGCGTCATCTGCTCGAAACACCGTTGGCGTACCATCCGTCCATGGCGGTCTACTCGATCCGCGAAGCCGCGGTGGCTGATGTGCGCGTCCTCACCGACATGCTGGTCGAGGCGGCGAACTGGAACGCCGTCGCGCCCCGTCCCCGGTCCGCCGTCCTCGCCGATGCGCAGCACACCCGGTACGTGCACGGGTGGCGTCGCCCCGGCGACGCCGGGGTCGTCGCCGTCGGGCAGGACGGCGCGCCGGTCGGGGCGTGCTGGTATCGACTCTTCCCGTCCGATGCACCCGGGTTCGGGTACGTGGCGGGCGGCGTCCCCGAACTCATCCTGGGGGTCAGTCCGATCCACCGCGCACAGGGCGTCGGACGGCAGTTGCTCCGCGCGACCGTGCAGCTCGCCAGAGCGGTCGGGTACCAGCGCATCAGCCTGAGCGTGGAGCGCGCGAACCACGCCGTCTCGCTGTACCGCACCGAGGGGTTCGCGACCGTGGACCGGCGGGGGAGCCGCGACACGATGGTCCTGAATCTGCGCTGACCGCCCGGCGGATCGCGGATCGTGGACACCCCGCCAGCTTGCCGGGCTGCGTCGGTGGCGACGAGTACCGTGAACGCATGGCCGCACGTTCCAACTCGACCAGCCGTTCGCGCAGCGCTTCCTCGCCGAGCGGCGCTTCGTCGCGCACCACGAGCACGAAGACGAACACCAAAGCCGGCCCCAAGGCGGGCGCGTCGACGACGAAGCAGCAGAAGACCGTCGCCTATCCGGCCGCCGAGGAGCAGCGCAGTGTGCTGACCTCGATGTGGCTCGGTCTCGCGCACGGCGTCGGTGGAGCGGTCCGCGCCCTCGGTCCCGAGCGCATCGCCAAGGAGGACCGTCGCGACGGCTTCCCCTTCCTGCTCTTCCTGCTCGCCGTCGTCGGTGCCGTCGTCGAGTGGTTCGGCGCGGCCGACCCGGTCGCCCAGATCTTCGACGCCTGGTCGTTCGGAGGCCTCTTCGGCCGACTCGCCTTCGTGCTCCCGGTCATCATGATCGTCTTCGCGGTCTGGCTGTTCCGGCACCCGGCCTCGGTCGACGACAACGGCCGCATCAGCATCGGCCTCGGTCTGCTCCTGATCAGCATCTCGGCGCTCTGCCACATCCACGGTGGCCAGCCGAACCCGAGTCAGGGCCTGCCCGCGTTGGCGCAGGCCGGCGGTCTCCTCGGGTGGATCCTCGGCGCTCCGCTCGCCGCGATCATCACCCCGATCGGCGCGACCGTCCTCATCTCGCTCCTGATCCTCCTCAGTCTCTTCATCGTGACGAAGACGCCCCCGAACCGCGTCGGTGCCCGCGTGCGGCAGTTCTCCACCTGGATGTTCGGCGAGCAGCCGGAGGCACCTGAGGGAGAGCCCGCAGAGCCGAAGCGTGCGCGGACGAAGCGACTCGACGACCTCGATGAGGAACCCGACGAGCCGGCGGCCCTGCCGTGGTGGCGTCGCAACACGAGCCGCCGCGAGGACGACCCGACGTTCGAGGACCCGCTCATGGGCGACAACATGACCGAGCTCCTCGGTCTCGAGAAGCCGTCCGGCGGATTCGACTCGCCGCTCGAACCGGTGGCCGCGCCTGCCGCGTCGCCGAAAGCCGCGCCGGTGCACGACGCCTTCGGCTCCGAGCTCCTCGGCGACCTCGAAGCGGCGGAGAGCGCCGTCAAGCGGTTCAACACGGGCGAGATCAAGCCGCAGACGGGTCTGCACGACGACAGCATCCCCGGCGCGACGGAGGTCATCGAAGACCTCGACCCCGCGCTCCTCGGTGCACCCGACCAGATCGACTTCTCGGCGCGCCCGATGGCGCAGCAGGGCCAGGACGACACGCCCTACCGTCTCCCGTCCGCAGGGACACTGGCTGCGGGGGAGCCCGCGAAGACCCACAGCGCCGCCAACGACGAAGCGGTCGCCGCGATCACGAGCGTCCTCGACCAGTTCGGCGTCGACGCGAAGGTCACCGGCTTCTCCCGCGGCCCGACCGTGACGCAGTACGAGATCGAGCTCGGCCCGGGCGTCAAGGTCGAGCGCGTGACGGCGCTCAGCAAGAACCTCTCCTACGCCGTGGCGTCCAACGAGGTCCGCATCCTCTCGCCCATCCCGGGGAAGAGCGCCATCGGTATCGAGATCCCGAACACCGACCGCGAGATCGTCACCCTCGGCGACATCCTGCGGTCGACGGCGGCCACGAACAGCAACCACCCGATGACGATCGGCGTCGGCAAGGACGTCGGCGGCGGCTACGTCGTCGCGAACCTCGCGAAGATGCCGCACCTCCTGGTCGCCGGCTCGACCGGCTCCGGGAAGTCGGTCTTCGTCAACTCGATGATCACCTCGCTGCTCATGCGCGCCAAGCCGAGTGAGGTGCGCATGGTCCTCATCGACCCCAAGCGCGTCGAGCTCGCGCCGTACGCGGGCGTCCCGCACCTCATCACGCCCATCATCACGAACCCGAAGAAGGCGGCGGAAGCGCTGCAGTGGGTCGTGAAGGAGATGGACATGCGGTACGACGACCTCGCGAGCTTCGGCTACCGGCACATCGACGACTTCAACAAGGCCGTCGTGGCAGGCGAGATCGTCCTCCCCGCGGGAAGCGAACGCGTGCTGAAGCCCTACCCGTACCTGCTGGTCGTCGTCGACGAGCTCGCCGACCTGATGATGGTCGCGCCCCGCGACGTCGAGGACTCGATCGTCCGCATCACGCAGCTGGCCCGTGCGTCCGGAATCCACCTCGTCCTCGCGACGCAGCGTCCGTCGGTCGACGTCGTCACCGGCCTCATCAAGGCGAACGTCCCCTCCCGCCTCGCCTTCGCCGTCACGAGCGTCACCGACTCGCGGGTCATCCTCGACCAGCCGGGCGCCGACAAGCTCATCGGCCAGGGTGACGCCCTGTTCCTGCCGATGGGCGCGAACAAGTCCATCCGCGTGCAGGGTGCCTGGGTCGGCGAGAACGAGATCCAGCGGGTCGTCGAGCATGTCACCAACCAGGCGCGGCCGGAGTACCGGAAGGACGTCCAGGCCGTCGCGGAGCGCAAGGAGATCGACGCGGACATCGGCGACGACCTCGAACTGCTGCTCGCCGCAGCGGAGCTCGTGGTATCGACGCAGTTCGGATCGACCTCGATGCTGCAGCGGAAGCTCCGGGTCGGTTTCGCGAAGGCCGGCCGGCTCATGGACCTCATGGAGTCCCGCGAGATCGTCGGCCCGTCCGAGGGCTCGAAGGCCCGAGACGTCCTCGTCACCGCCGAGCAGCTGCCGGGCGTCCTGGCCCGCCTGCGCGGCGAGGACGACGGCTCGGCCGCTCCGGCCCCCGCGGCGGCGGCGTCGACAGCAGCTGCGGCCGCTCCGGTCGTCGGCGCTGCCGGCGGCGTCGAGCCCGACCCCTACGGCGCGGACCCGGTCGAGGCCCAGTTCCAGGACTATCCTGAGGTCGAGGGCGGTTCTGACGAAGACGCCTGGAGTCTCACCGGTCGGGAGTAGACATGACGGCATCGAACGCGTCGGCTGCTGAGCCGCGCATCTCGAACTGGAACCTCCCGAACGCGATCACCGTGGCGAGGATCGTGCTCGCGCCCGTGTTCATGTGGATGCTGCTGGCGGACGACGGTTCCGACGGCGCACTGCGGTGGTGGGCGGCCCTGCTCTTCGTCGTCGCGATCGCGAGCGACGGCATCGACGGACACATCGCCCGCAGTCGCAACCTCGTGACGGACCTCGGCAAGATCCTCGACCCGATCGCCGACAAGGTGCTGACGGGTGGAGCGCTCGTCGCGTTGTCGATCCTCGGCGAACTGCCGTGGTGGGTCACGATCGTCGTGCTCGTGCGCGAGATCGGCATCACCGTCCATCGCTTCATCGTGATCTCCGACCATGTCGTGGCCGCCGCGTGGATGGGGAAGCTCAAGACCCTGGCCCAGGCCGTCGCGATCTCGCTCGCCCTCGCGCCGTTCTGGGTGCTCCTCGGTGACTGGGTGCTCTGGGTGAACGCGGTGTTCATGACCATCGCCGTGCTCCTGACCATCGCGAGCGGCATCGACTACGTCGTCACCGCCGTCCGCGGGTCGCGCGCCGACCGGCAGGTCAAGCGATGACGTCCGATGCCGTCGAGTCGGCCGACGCCGGTGCCGCCTCGGCGGTCCACGCCCTCATCGACGCCCGGTTGACGATCGGTGTCGCGGAGTCCCTGACCGGCGGGCTGCTGGCCGCGGCGCTCATCAGCGTCCCCGGCGCGTCCGCAACGGTCCGAGGCGGTGTGGTCGCGTACGACACCCGCCTGAAGCACTCGTTGCTCGGAGTCGACGCCGGCCTCCTCGCGCTCCACGGTGCCGTGCACCCGGAGGTGGCCCTGCAGATGGCCGACGGCGCGCGCCGTGCCCTGGCGATCGACGGGCTTCCAGCCGACGTCGGTATCGCGACGACCGGCGTCGCCGGACCGGACCCGCAGGACGGCCAGGCCGTCGGGACGGTCTTCGTGGGCATCGTGACGCGAGCGGGTGGACGGGTGGTGCCGCTCACCCTCGACGGAGGCCGTCAGGAGATCCGACACCGGACCGTCGAGCTCGCGTTGGAGGCGCTCGTTCGCGAACTCGGCGCACTCGAGTGAACGCCGACTCCGATCGGCGGAATACCGTCCGTTTCCATCGCGTTACAGATGACGTATTCACAAGAAAAGCCCAGTGATCCTGGTTACTGTTCGGCATACGGTGGTTGTAATGTTGGCCATCCACGAACGAGACGGCGATCAGCTGGGACGACGTGAATCCGCGTTGCAGAAGCAGAGCGCTGTACGACATGAGGTCGTAGAGCACAGAGGGAGGGTCACGTGGTTCTAGTCCGTCAAGAGATCGGCGACGTGCTGAGGGACTTCCGGTTGCAGAAGGGTCGCACGCTGCGCCAGGTGGCGAGTAAGGCGAGCGTCGCACTCGGATACCTGAGCGAGGTCGAACGAGGCCAGAAGGAGGCATCGAGCGAGATCCTCGCCTCGGTGGCCGACGCCCTCGACACCCCCATCTCCGTCATCATGCGAGAGGTCGGTGACCGCCTCGCGGTCATCGAGGGTCTCTCCCCGAACATCCCGGACACCGTTCCGGACGAACTGGTCAACGAGCTGGACGAACTCGTCTCCCGCTGATCGAGCGAGCACGGCAGCAGAACGCCCCGGGATCCCTCTCCCGGGGCGTTTCCGCGTCCGGACGGACGACGGAGGAAGGGACAGGAGCAGGAATGAAGCTGAGTGAGTTCAGGACGGCCGTGGCCGACGAGTTCGGTGTGGCGTACGGAGCGGTGCTCACCGGTGACCTCGGACTCACCGAGTTCGGCTCGAAGACCGCCGAGGAGGCGTTGCGCGCGGGTGTCCCGCCCCGCGACGTCTGGATCGCGCTGTGTACCGCGACCGACGTGCCGGACGAGCGACGCCACGGTGTCGGACGGCTGCAGCCGGGCGCGTGACGCGTCCCGCCTCACGGGCGAAGTGGTCTTCGACACGCCGCCCGATCGGTATCGAACATCCGTTCTAGTGGTGCTAGTGTCCTCCACAGGATCATTCGTGAGTGCGTTCTGCACGGATCGGGTCGTCCATCGGCGCATGTCGGTGGTGGCGCGTACCGTCGGAGACACCAGGAACGACCGACGCCTTGTCGCCCTCGGGCCCCGATCTTCAGCAGAAGCGGGTCCCGGAACACGCGGCGACAGCCTATAGGCACCCGACACCGAGCAGAGAGAAGCACACCATGCCAAGTCCAGCTGAACGCGAGAAGTCCCTCGAAACCGCACTCGCCCAGATCGACCGTCAGTTCGGCAAGGGCTCGGTGATGCGCCTCGGCAGCGACGAGCGTGCACCGGTCGAGGTCGTCTCCACCGGCTCGATCGCCCTCGACGTCGCGCTCGGCATCGGAGGGCTCCCGCGAGGCCGCATCGTCGAGATCTACGGGCCTGAGTCCTCGGGTAAGACGACGCTCACGCTGCACGCCATCGCGAACGCCCAGCGTGCTGGCGGCATCGCCGCCTTCATCGACGCTGAGCACGCGCTCGACCCCGAGTACGCCAAGAAGCTCGGCGTCGACATCGACTCGCTGCTCGTCTCCCAGCCCGACACGGGTGAGCAGGCGCTCGAGATCGCCGACATGCTCGTGCGCTCGGGTTCCATCGACCTCATCGTGATCGACTCCGTCGCCGCGCTCGTACCCCGCGCCGAGATCGAGGGCGACATGGGTGACTCCCACGTCGGTCTGCAGGCCCGCCTCATGTCGCAGGCACTGCGCAAGCTGACCGGTGGCCTGAACCAGACGAACACGACGATGATCTTCATCAACCAGCTGCGCGAGAAGATCGGTGTGATGTTCGGCAGCCCCGAGACGACCGCCGGTGGTAAGGCCCTGAAGTTCTACGCCTCGGTCCGCCTCGACATCCGTCGCATCGAGACGCTGAAGGACGGCACGGAGGCCGTGGGCAACCGTACGCGCGTGAAGGTCGTCAAGAACAAGATGGCTCCGCCCTTCCGGCAGGCCGAGTTCGACATCCTGTACGGCGTGGGCATCTCGCGCGAGGGCTCGTTGATCGACTTCGGTGTCGAGCACGCCATCGTCAAGAAGGCCGGCGCCTGGTACACCTACGAGGGCGATCAGCTCGGTCAGGGCAAGGAGAACGCCCGGAACTTCCTGCTGAAGAACCCGGACATCGCCGCTGAGATCGAGCGCCGGATCCTCGGCAAGCTCGGTGTCGGCGCCGAGGGTGCCGCCACCAAGAAGGCTGCGGATGCCGCCGCGGCCGAGGTCGCTGCTGCCGAGGCCGCCGCGCTCGAGGCGGCGACGGGTGGAGCCCCGCAGCTCGCAGCCGCCGGCGCATCGAAGTCCGCCGCGAAGCGCAGCGCGTAGCGCGCGCCCCGAACAGCGAGGTCACCATGGTCGTCTCCTTCCCTCCCGCCGGTCCGGCCGACGAGTCGTCGGAGCGCTTGGCCCCCGTGACCTCGCTGTTCGGTGGTCGGCGTCAGGCCCCCGATGCAACGGCAGAACCCGACGGCTGGTTCGTCGGGCAGACCGACGAGGCTCCGGTCGCGGCCGCGCCCGTCGCGCGTCCCGTCGCTCCGTTGCGCCGGACGTCCACCGAGCGCGTCGAGAGGGAGACCACCCCGCCGGGCGACGTGTCGAGCGATGCCCCGGCGGCGACCAGCCCGACGACACCACCCGAGCCCGATCCGCGGACGCTCGCCTGGACCTCGGCCGTCGAGGCGCCGGACGACGCAGACGACCGCGCCGAAGCCGATGAGGTCCAGGCTCCGGTCGATCCGGAGGTTCGGCTGGCCGAACTCGACCTGCTCGCGGTGCGACGACTCGCCCGCCGCGGGTGTTCCGAGTGGGAGATCGCGGAGCTCCTCCGCGGCCACGACGCGGCACCCGACGAGGTCGAGCACGTCCTCGCCGAACTCCGCCGACGCGGCTATCTCGACGACGCCGAACTCGCACGCCAACTCGTCGAGAGCCTGCACACCCGCAAAGGGCAGTCCCGTGCGGTGATCGGCCGCGAACTCTCCTCGCGACGCATCGACGCCACGATCGTCTCCGAGGCGCTCGAGGCCATCGACGACGACGACGAGCTTCGACGAGCGCTAGTGGTCGCCGAGAAGCGTGCCGGTCAACTGCGCTCCCTCGATCAGGCGACGGCCGAGCGACGTCTGTCGGCCTATCTCGCGAGACGCGGATACGGCTCGGCGATCATCCGTGAGGCGTGCTCACGTGCCCTGTCGGGGTCGAAGCGTTCCGGCGTGAGTTTCCGCTGACCGGAAGCCTCTCAGGCCGCGCGTAGACTGCCGGTATGAGCAGCATCGTCGAGACGCCCACGGTCATCAGCGCCTCACCCGCCGCGATCGACGAGTCAGGTCGGCAGCGGAGCTATGAGGTCCGCACCTACGGGTGCCAGATGAACGTGCACGACTCAGAGCGGCTCAGCGGGTCGCTCGAGGCCGCCGGTTACGTCAAGGCGGACGGTGAGCAGGCCGACATCGTGGTCATCAACACCTGCGCGGTCCGCGAGAACGCCGACAACAAGCTGTACGGCAACCTCGGCCACCTGGCATCGATCAAGAAGCAGCGCAGCGGGATGCAGATCGCCGTCGGCGGTTGTCTGGCGCAGAAGGACAAAGAGGTCATCCTCCAGAAGGCCCCGTGGGTGGACGTCGTCTTCGGGACGCACAACATGGGCTCACTGCCGTCGTTGCTGGAGCGGGCTCGGCACAACGACGAGGCCCAGTTGGAGATCCTCGAGTCGCTCGACACCTTCCCCTCCACCCTCCCGACCAAACGCGATTCCAGCTACAGCGGTTGGGTCTCGATCTCCGTCGGGTGCAACAACACGTGCACCTTCTGCATCGTGCCGTCGCTCCGTGGCAAGGAGAAGGACCGTCGCCCGGGCGAGATCCTCGGTGAGCTGCGCGCGCTCGTCGAGGACGGCGCCATCGAGGTGACGCTGCTCGGGCAGAACGTGAACTCCTACGGCGTCGAGTTCGGGGATCGTCAGGCGTTCGGCAAGCTCCTGCGGGCGGCGGGCACGATCGAGGGCTTGGAACGCGTCCGGTTCACCAGCCCGCACCCTGCTGCCTTCACCGACGACGTCATCGACGCGATGGCCGAGACGTCGAATGTGATGCCGCAACTGCACATGCCGCTGCAATCGGGTTCCGACCGCATCCTCAAGGCGATGCGTCGCTCGTACCGGTCCGAGCGCTTCCTCGGGATCCTCGATCGGGTCCGTGCGAGGATTCCGCACGCGGCCATCTCGACCGACATCATCGTCGGGTTCCCCGGCGAGACGGAGGAGGACTTCCAGGAGACCCTCCGCGTGGTCGAGGCCGCACGGTTCGCCAGCGCCTTCACCTTCCAGTACTCGATCCGAGCGGGTACGCCGGCGGCCACGATGCCCGATCAGATCCCGAAGGCCGTCGTGCAGGAGCGGTACGAGCGCCTCATCGCGTTGCAGGACCGCATCAGTCTCGAGGAGAACCGGCGTCAGGTGGGCCGGCAGGTCGAGTTGCTCGTCGCGGTCGGGGAGGGGCGCAAGAACGACGCCACGCATCGACTGAGCGGGCGGGCCGAGGACTCGCGTCTTGTCCACTTCGAGGTGCCGGCGGGCTCCGAGGTGCCGCGACCTGGTGACGTCGTGACCGTGACGATCACCGAGGCCGCGTCGTTCCACCTCATCGCCGACACACCCGGCGGTGAACCCCTGCGGGTCCGTCGGACGCGTGCCGGAGACGCCTGGGATCGAGCTCAGGCCGATTCCTGCGGTGTGCCGACGACGGCCGCCGCGGCGGAGCCAGGCCGCGTCTCGCTCGGCTTGCCCGGCCTGCGCATCGGGGCACCGACCGTCGGCGTGACCACCTCTCCCATCTACGACCCGAGCGACGGCGAACGCCGGTGACCGGCTTCCTCGCGGTCGTCGGAGCGACCGGGACGGGGAAGTCCGCACTGTCGCTCGAGCTGGCGACCGCTCTCCGCGAGTCGGGCCGTCCAGCCGAGATCGTCAACGCCGACGCCATGCAGTTCTATCGTGGCATGGACATCGGGACCGCGAAGCTGCCCATGGAGGAGCGGCGCGGGATCCCGCACCACCTCTTCGACGTCCTGGACGTCTCGGAGGAGGCGTCCGTCGCCTGGTACCAGCCGACGGCTCGTGCGGTGATCGACGAGCTCACCGCGCGTGGGGTGACGCCGATCCTCGTCGGCGGTTCCGGGCTGTACGTCTCGAGCGTCATCCATGACTTCCGCTTCCCGCCGAGAGACCGCGCCCTGCGCGAGCGCCTGGAACGGGAACTCGAGGAGGAAGGGCTCCCGTCGCTCATCGAGCGGCTCCGCATGGCCGATCCCGCGACCGCCGAGCGCATCGATGCGGCGAACGCCCGCCGAGTCGTGCGCGCACTCGAAGTCCACGAGTTGGCCGAGCGCGGCCACGGTGCAGCGCTTCCGGAACGCCCCGTCCCCTGGCGGCCGGTCGAGGTCATCGGGGTCTCGACGCCGCGAGAGGTCCTCGTCGAGCGCCTCGACCGGCGCGTCGAGATGATGTGGGACGCAGGACTCGTCGCGGAGACTGCCGAGCTGCTCGAGCACGGCCTCGAGCAGGGTGTCACCGCCGGCCGTGCGATCGGGTACGCCCAAGCGGTGGCGCAACTGCGGTCGGAGCTCACCGAAGCGGAGGCGATCGCCGAGACCCAGCGTCTGACGAGGCGGTACGCGCGCCGTCAGGTCAGCTGGTTCAAGCGCTATCCGGCGATCACCTGGGTGGAGGGCGGCAGCGCCGAGGCGCGTGAGCTGGCCCGCCGGGTGCGCCCGTAGACTGGTCGGATGGCGTCGACACTCTCCTTCACGAAGGGCCACGGCACGGGCAACGACTTCGTGCTCTTCTCCGATCCTGACGGCAAGGAGGCCCTCGATCCGGGCCAGATCGCGGCGCTCTGCGACAGGCATTTCGGGATCGGGGCCGACGGCGTCATCCGCGCCGTCCGGTCAGCGCACCTCGAAGCCGGGGCTGCCGTGCTCGCTGAAGACCCTGCCGCGGAGTGGTTCATGGACTACCACAACGCCGACGGTTCGGTCGCGGAGATGTGCGGCAACGGCATCCGGGTGTTCCTCCACTACCTGCTCGAGAGCGGGCTCGTGGAGCTGGCCCCCGGCGAACAGCTCGCCATCGGAACCCGCGCCGGCGTCCGGATGGTCGGCTACGACCCGCTCGGCTACGTCGTCGACCTCGGCCGATGGAGCCTCGACGAGCGGGAGACGCTCGTCCGGGTGAAGGGGCTGCCCGTGGCCCGCCCGGGGATCGGGATCGACGTCGGCAACCCGCACATCGTCGTCGCGGTCGCCGACGCCGCCGAACTCGACGGAGCGGAACTGGACTACGTCCCACAGCTCGACCCCGTACCGCCGCACGGTGCCAACGTCGAGTTGGTCGTCCCGGGTGAGCCGCTCATCGCCGACGGTGTGGCCCGGATCCGCATGCGCGTCCACGAGCGCGGGAGCGGCGAGACCCTGAGCTGTGGCACCGGGACGGCTGCCGCGGCGCTCGCGTTCCGCCACTGGGCGGGCGCGGCGGCTCCGAACGACTGGCGCGTCGAGGTGCCCGGCGGGGTGCTCGGGGTGCGCATGGTTCCCGGCGCAGACGGCGAGCACGTGGTGCTGGCCGGTCCGGCGACGCTCGTCTACTCCGGGACGATCACCCTGGCCTGAGCCGGTCAGGCCGGACGGATCTCCCGGCGCCGGGCGTGCAGGACGCGGAAGCCCTTGGCCATGGCCGCACGTCCGACGTGGAACGACGTCGGCAGCTGCTCCTGCAACCACTTCTGCAGCGAGTCCGAGCCGAGGTTCTTCTGTACGACGAGCCAGGCGTCACCGTCGTCCTCGAGCCGCGGCAACCAGTGCATCAGCATGCGGTGCAGTTCGTCCTTGCCGACGCGGATCGGCGGGTTCGACCAGATGGTCGCGAAGCGGACCGTGTCGGGGACGTCGTCTGGGAGGACGGCACGGATGTTGACGAGTCCGAGGCGCTCCGCGTTGATCCGGGTCAGGTCGAGCGCGCGTTCGTTGACGTCGACCGCCCAGACGGTCGCGTCCGGCGACGCGAGCCCGAGCGACAGGGCGATCGGGCCCCAGCCGCAGCCGATGTCGAGGAGGTCGCCCGTCGGCGGGGGAGGAGGGGTGTTCGCGAGCAGCACCTGGGTGCCCTGATCGAGGTGACCCGGACTGAAGACGCCGCCCGCTGAGACGAGCGAACGGTCGACGCCGCCCAGGCGTGCGGTGATCGGTTTGAGCTGCAACTCGCTCGCGGGTTCGGCGGTGAAGTAGTGCTCGTTCGACATACAGGAACGGTACCGGACCAGGAGGAAGTAGGGTTAACGCGATGCCTAGACCACCGATGGACGCACCCCAGGACCACGCAGACGACACCGATGTCGATGTCGAGGCGGTGGTGGACGACGCCTCGGTCACCGATCCCGGCGACGTCGTCGCACGCGTGCTCACGAGCGCCGCGTCCCGATCGAACGGGTACACCCTGTTCGGCAGCGGTGCAGCGGCCCTGCAGACCGGCGATGCCTCAGGAGGCAGTTCCGACGACGGCGAACAGTACGACCGTGAGGACCGGCAGGCCCTCCGTCGCGTCGCCGGGCTCTCGACCGAGCTCGAGGACGTCACCGAGGTCGAGTACCGGCAACTCCGGCTGGAGAACGTCGTCATCATCGGCGTCTACCCGCAGGGTGCGCTGCACGACGCGGAGAACTCCCTGCGCGAACTCGCAGCGCTCGCGGAGACCGCCGGCGCCGTCGTCCTCGACGGGCTCCTGCAGCGCAAACCGCACCCCGACCCGAGCACGTATCTCGGTCGCGGCAAGGCCCAGGAACTGAAGTCCATCGTCCAGGCGCTCGGCGCCGACACGGTCATCGCCGACACGGAACTCGCACCCAGCCAGCGTCGCGCACTCGAGGACGCGGTCGGCGTGAAGGTCATCGACCGCACGGCGGTCATCCTCGACATCTTCAGTCAGCACGCGAAGAGCCGAGAGGGCAAGGCGCAGGTCGAGCTCGCCCAACTCGAGTACCTCCTGCCCCGCCTCCGCGGCTGGGGTGAGTCGATGAGCCGTCAGGCCGGTGGTCAGGTCGGTGGTGCCGGTGCCGGTATGGGGTCGAGGGGCCCCGGTGAGACGAAGATCGAACTGGACCGGCGCCGCATCCACACCCGGATGGCGAAACTGCGCAAGTCGATCACGGCGATGAAGCCGGCGCGCGAGGCCAAGCGGGCGAACCGCCGCCGCAACACGGTGCCGTCGGTCGCGATCGCCGGTTACACGAACGCCGGCAAGTCCAGCCTGCTGAACCGCATCACGAAGGCCGGCGTCCTGGTCGAGAACTCGCTCTTCGCGACGCTCGACGCGACGGTCCGACGCAACGTGACCTCCGACGGACGCGAGTACACCGTGGCCGACACGGTCGGCTTCGTGCGCAACCTGCCGCACCAGCTGGTCGAAGCCTTCCGCTCGACGCTCGAGGAGGTCGCCGACAGCGACGTCATCGTGCACGTCGTCGACGCCGCGCACCCCGACCCTGCCGGCCAGATCGCCACCGTGCGCGACGTCATCGGTGAGGTCGGAGCTCGGCACATCCCCGAGCTGGTCGTGTTCAACAAGGCCGACCTCGTGGACGACGGCCAGCTGCTCGTGCTCCGCGGTCTCGTCCCGGACGCCGTCTTCGTGTCGGCCCGCACCGGTCTCGGGATCGACGAGCTCATGGAGCGCATCGAGACACTGATCCCGTCGCCGAGCAACGAGGTCCACGTCATCGTGCCCTTCGACCGCGGAGACCTGGTCACGCTGCTGCACGAACGCGGCAAGGTGCTGTCGACGGACTACGACGAGCGTGGCACGATCGTGCACGCCCTGGTCGGTGCCGAGCTCGCCGCCGCCCTCGCGCCGTTCGCCGAGGTCGTCCCGGCACCAGCCGTGGCCGGCTGACCCGACTCCTCACGCGCAGCGCGCGCGGACGGCATCCTTGAGCGCCTCCGCCGTGTCGGCGTCGAGCGGGAGGGTCATGACGGCCTCCGGGCCGTCGTCGATCCGCACGACGAGTGGGAAGAGGGTCCCCACCTTGTCCTCCGCCAGGGCGTGCGGGTCGCACCGGGTCGGCACGACCCGGAGTTCGATGGACTGCGGACCGCTAGCGGCGTCGACGGTCAGGCTGAGTGGCCAGTCCTGGGGTGGGTCACCGCCGTCGTCCCTCGGCGCCGGTCGCAGCAGGACCGTCGAGCGCAGCGCGACGAGCTCCAAGTGACCCGGAGCGCCGGTCGGCACGGCCGTGACCGTCAGGACGGCGACCGTCGTGGCTCCGGCACCTTCGAGGCGGATCCCGGGAGTGGCGGCCACCTCGGCGATGCGCTGCACCGCCGACACCGTGCACGTCGAGGCACGGATGCGCTGCAGCGCGTTCGTCGGATCGGACAGGCCGGATGCGGTGAGGACGGCGCCGTCGTCGAGTCTGAGCTGGAGATCGACCCGCACGTCCTCGTCGCGTGCGTCGCAGTCGACCGGTGGCAGCTCGACGGCGAGATCCGTGGTCTGTCCAGCGCGGATCGTCGAGGATCG
Organism: Plantibacter sp. MCCC 1A11337; assembly: GCF_013349365.1. Taxonomy (NCBI): domain Bacteria; kingdom Bacillati; phylum Actinomycetota; class Actinomycetes; order Micrococcales; family Microbacteriaceae; genus Plantibacter; species Plantibacter sp. MCCC 1A11337. The sequence goes on from NZ_JABJWX010000004.1 coordinate 361,523, forward strand.
GTCCCGGACGGTCGGCGCGGTGAACGCCGACCCCGCCAGCTCGAGTCCGACGATCGTGATGTCGTCGTCTCCGCCGTTGCCGACCCGGACGATCGCGGCGTCGCTCGCATACTGGTCGCGGTTCTGGCGGAACTCGATCACGAGCTCCTCCGCTGCGGCTGTGCGCGTCGCCCGCGGCAGGGGCGAACCGGCGGTCGTGCACCCGGACACGGCGAGCACCACCGCCACGCAGGACCCGATGACGCGCGAGCCGAGTGCTCGACGCTCGCCGCCCCGGTGCCTGGTGCCCACGGTCATGGCATCAGCGTAGGACCGGAGCGCCGCCGGGGGAATGTGTCGCAGGATGACGCTGTCGGACGGATGTCCGTCGCGCGGATCGTCGGGCGTTGCTATCGTCGTGCGCATCGTACCCGCCCTCACCGGCGGAATCGGAGCGACAGCCGAGCCCGGCACCCGCCCACGACACACCAGCGGAACCGCTGCGTGCTGCGTGGTCGCCGGCTCTCGATCCGCTGCCACCGAGACGAGACCCCATGACCATGACGGAGCCCGCCTGTCCCGGGCGTACCCCCTTCTCCTTCGAGCTGTACCCGCCCAAGACACTCGACGGCGGCGTCGCGCTCGCACGGACGGTCGAGCACCTGGCCGCCGCCGGCCCGGAGTTCATCTCGGTCACCTTCGGCGCCGGCGGTTCCTCGCGAACGGCGAGCCTGGACGTGCTGCGGAGCATCCGGACGTCGACCTCGGTGGACCCGATGGCCCACCTCACCTGCGTCGGGTCGACGCACGCCCAGGCCAGCCGACTCATCAAGGACTTCCTCGACGCCGGGGTGCACAGTTTCCTCGCGCTCCGCGGCGACCCGCCTGCCGGAGCCGTCGAGGGCGACGCCTTCCTCGGTGATCTGGGGAGTGCCGCGGAACTCGTGCAGCTCATCGGCCGGGTCAGTGCCGAGCACGAGCCCTACGCCGAGGGGTCGCTGGTCGGCCTCCCGGGCGCGGTGCAGCTCGGGCGACGCCATCGGCCGCGGATCGCGGTCGCCGCGTTCCCCAACGGACACCCGCGCTCGCGGTCGACGACGCAGGACCTCGACACCCTGTTGGCCAAGCAGGCGGCTGGGGCGACGCTCGCCATCACCCAGCTCTTCTTCCACGCCGACGATTACCTCGCCTTCGTCGAACGCACGAGACGTCACGGCGTCACCATGCCCATCCTGCCGGGCGTGATGCCCATCACGAGTCCGGCGCGGTTGCGTCGGGTGCTCGAGCTCAGCGGCGAGGCGCTCCCGAGCGACCTGGCGATCGCGCTCGAGGTCGAGCCGGACGAAGCGGGACGGATCGACATCGGCATCGACTATTCCGCGAGGCTCATCCGCGACGTCGTCGCGGGCGGCGCGCCGGGCGTCCACCTCTACGCCTTCAACCAGCATCGGACGGTGCTCGACGTGTTGCACCGTGCCGGCATCCCCGTGCCAGGCGACCGACCGGTCCGTCATCCCATCCCCGATCCACTCACCAGCAAGGACGCACGATGAACCCCACCTCCGCATTCCCCGCCGGCACCATCCTCGGCTACCCGCGCATCGGGCCGAACCGGGAGTTGAAGCGCGCCGTCGAGTCCTTCTGGGCCGGCCGGATCGACGCCGAGGCGCTCGAGCGGACGGCCGCCGAGCTGCGCGCCGCCACGCGTGCCCGCCTCGCGGGGCTCGGCCTCGACCCGACGAACGCCGCGATCCCCGAGAGCTTCTCGTTCTACGACCAGGTCCTGGACGCCGCGCTCACCGTCGGTGCCGTCCCGGAGCGCTTCTCGTCGCTCGTCGGGGCCGACGGTCGGGTCGACCTCGCCGGGGCGTTCACGATCGCTCGTGGCGCCGGCGACCTCGCGCCGCTCGAGATGACGAAGTGGTTCGACTCGAACTACCACTACCTTGTCCCGGAGATCGGCGAGTCGACGCCGTTCGCGCTCTCCGACGACCGGGTCGTCGAGCAGTTCCGCGAGGGCCTCGCCGAGGGGTACGTGACGCGGCCGGTCATCGTGGGCCCCGTGACGTTCCTGCTGCTGTCCAAGGCGGCCGAGGGGGCCTCAGCGGGATTCGCCCCGATCGATCGACTGGAGGCATTGCTGCCCGTCTACGCGGAACTCCTCCAGCGCCTCGCCGCTTCCGGCGCGCCCTGGGTGCAGCTCGACGAACCCGCACTGGTGTCGGAGACGTTCGACGTGCCGAGGTCGACGGTCCTCGCGGCGCTCGAACGATCGACGAGCGTCCTGTCCGCCGTGTCGGACCGCCCGGCGATCTTCGTCGCGGCTCCCTACGGTGCCTTGGGCGACGCCCTCCCGGTGCTCGCCGACTCGGGGGTCGAGGCCGTCGGTGTCGACCTCGTCCGAGGAGGCCTGCCGGACTCGTCACCCGGACTCGCCACGAAGACCGTCGTCGCGGGAGTGATCGACGGCCACAACGTGTGGCGCGGCGACCTGGCGGCCGCGGCCGATCTCCTGGAGCGCGCGGCGGAGCGCTTCCCGCAGCTCGCGGTGTCCACCTCGACCTCCCTCCTGCACGTCCCGCACGACGTGTCGGTGGAGACGAAGCTCGCCCATCGTCTCCGGAGCTGGCTCGCCTTCGCCGACCAGAAGGTGGATCAGATCGCGGTCCTCGCACGCGGTCTCACCCAAGGGCGCGCAGCGATCGCGACCGAGCTCACCGCAGCGTCGGCCGCGCTCGACGATCGGCTGGCCGCGCCCGGGGTCGTCGATGCCACCATCCGCGCACGGACGGCGGCGCTCGCGCCAGCGGACTTCACGCGGGACGACTACCAGGAGCGCGCAACGGCGCAGGAGCAGGCGCTCGGCCTGCCGTTCCTCCCGACGACGACGATCGGCTCCTTCCCGCAGACCGGGGACATCCGTCGCGCCCGCGCACAGCGGGTCGCAGGGTCACTCGACGAGGAGGCCTACGTCGCGACGATGCGCGCGGAGATCGGGCGCGTCGTGGCGCTGCAGGAGGATCTGGGGATCGACGTCGTCGTCCACGGCGAGCCCGAGCGCAACGACATGGTCCAGTACTTCGCCGAACACCTCGACGGCTTCGCCGTGACGGAGCACGGCTGGGTGCAGTCCTACGGTTCACGGTGCACCCGTCCGTCGATCCTATGGGGGGACGTCTCGCGACCGGCACCGATCACGGTCGAGTGGTCGGCCTACACGCAGTCGTTGACCACCAAGCCGGTGAAGGGCATGCTCACGGGCCCGGTGACGATCCTCGCGTGGTCGTTCGTGCGTGACGACCAACCGCTCGCCGAGACGGCGAACCAGGTCGCCCTCGCCCTGCGTGACGAGATCGCCGACCTGGAGCGGGCCGGCATCCGCATCATCCAGGTCGACGAACCCGCACTCCGCGAGCTGCTCCCGCTCCGGCGGGCAGACCAGGGAGGGTACCTCGACTGGTCGGTGGGCTCCTTCCGGCTGGCGACCGCGGGCGTGCGAGCCGAGACCCAGATCCACACCCACCTCTGTTACTCGGAGTTCGGGGTGGTGATCGACGCGATCCGACGACTGGACGCCGACGTGACGAGCATCGAGGCGGCTCGGTCGCGGATGGAGGTCGTGTCCGACATCCGGGCGAGTGGTTTCGACCACGGCATCGGCCCGGGCGTCTACGACATCCACTCGCCTCGGGTGCCGAGCGTCGCGGAGGTGACCGCGTTGCTCGAGATCGCGCTGGAGGGGATCCCGCAGCGCCAGGTCTGGGTGAACCCTGACTGCGGGCTCAAGACGCGAGGCTACGAGGAGACGGTCGCCTCCCTCACCAACATCGTCGAGGCCACGCGCGTCGTCCGCGCACGAGTCGGTGCGACCGGCTGACGTCGTCGGTCCGGCCCACATGGATGTGGCGGAGTGGTCCGGTCGGTCAGACCGTCCGGAGTACGGCGACGACCTTGCCGAGGACCTCGGCGTGGTCGCCGAGGATCGGTTCGAAGGCCGAGTTCCGAGGGAGCAGCCAGGTGTGGCCGTCGCGCTGGCGGAACACCTTCACGGTCGCCTCCTCGTCGAGCATGGCCGCGACGATCTCGCCGTTCTCAGCGGTCTTCTGCTCGCGGATGACGACCCAGTCGCCGTCACAGATCGCGGCGTCGACCATCGAGTCGCCGACGACCTTCAGCATGAACAGACTGCCCTTGCCGACCAGCTGGCGGGGCAGGGGGAAGATCTCCTCGACCTGCTGCTCGGCCGTGATCGGGATGCCGGCGGCGATGCGACCGACGAGCGGGACCATGGCGGCGTCACCGACCGGGGGAGCGGAGTCGGGATCGCTGCCCTCGACGGCGCTCGGCAGGTCGATGAGCACCTCGATGGCGCGGGGACGGTTGGGATCGCGTCGGAGGTATCCGCTGAGTTCGAGCTGTCCGAGTTGGTGCGTGACACTCGACAAGGAGGCGAGCCCGACGGCGTCGCCGATCTCGCGCATGCTCGGCGGATAGCCGCGCTGCGAGACCGAGCGCTGGATGACGTCGAGGATCGCCAGCTGCTTGTCGCTCAGGCTCTTCCGTCGCCGGGTGCCGCCGATCTGGCGCTCCCGGGCTCCGTCGCCCGCCGTGTTCGCTGCCATCTTCGCTCCTGCCCTGATCGGCTGTCGGTGACCGATGTCGGTGGGTGGTGGTGTACTGCTTCCAACACTCGAAACTGTATCCGCACCGGCTCGTCCAGACAAACATCTGTTCGAGCGTGTCGCCGATCCCGCGCGTCTCAGGTACGAAGACAGGGTTGAGTATTCGAACAATCGAAGATATATTCGGAACACAGGTTCGTATCCGGCACTCCTGGCCGAGTGTCGGATACGAGTCCTCATCACACGATGAGCACACTCTTGGAGGGTTGACATGAGCGCAGCACTGATCGGGTCCCACCGGGCGCTTCCCGCACGGACGGCGCAGGTACCGACGTCAGACGCACCGTCTACACGCCGACTCCGCCTGACGAAGCGCGGTCGTGTCGTCTTCACCACGCTCGCCGCCATCCCGCTGGTCATCGGCGTCGCGGTCGTCGGACTCTCCGCAGGCGGTGCCGCGGCCAACACGGCGGCGGCTGGAGCCACGTTCACGTACATCACGGTCGACCCGGGCGAGTCGCTCTGGCAGCTGGCCGAGTCCATCGCACCCGACGCCGACCCGCGCGACGTCATCGCCGAGATCATGAACCTCAACCAGCTCAGCACCGCCGGTGTCGAGCCGGGGCAGCGCCTGGCGATCCCGCAGCGGTACGCGGCCGAGTAGGCCGACAATCGGCGGGTCCCTCCGCGCTGGTTCTCAGCTATCGTCGATGGCGCGGTGCAACGACGCCCGCAGCATCGTCGGAGGCAAGCATGAGTACAGACGATCGGAGCCGCTCGCTGCTCCGGAAGAAGCCGATCGCGGAGATCGAGGATGAGACCTCCGGTTCGAAGCTGTTCAAAAGTCTCGGGCTCTGGCAACTCACGGCCATCGGGGTCGGTGGCATCATCGGGGTGGGGATCTTCTCACTCGCCGGACTCGTCGCTCACGGGAGCGATACCTCGCCCGCTGTCGGGCCGGCGGTCCTCTTCTCGTTCCTGATCGCGGGGCTCGCCTCCGCGGCCGCGGCGTTGTCGTACGCGGAGTTCGCCGGCATGATCCCGAGAGCCGGGTCCGCCTACACCTACGGGTATGTGGCGCTCGGCGAGATCATCGGCTGGTTCATCGGCTGGGACCTGTTGCTCGAGTACATCGCGATCGTCGCGGTGGTCGCGATCGGGATCTCCGGCTACTTCGACGCCTTCCTGTCCGGCGTCGGGATCCACATGCCGGACTGGATGACCTCGACCGCCGACGAGGGGAAGGGCGGCCTCGTCAACCTCCCCGCCATCTTCGTCTGTCTCCTCGTGACCTTCATCCTGAGCCGAGGGACGAAGGCCTTCGGTCGATTCGAGCTCGTCGCGGTCGGGATCAAGGTCCTGCTCATCCTGTTCATCATCGGCCTCGGTGTCTTCTACATCGACGGACAGAACTACGATCCGTTCCTCCCGAGCGGTTTCGGGCCGGTGTTCGCCGGTGCCGCGACGGTCTTCTTCGCGGTCTTCGGATACGACGCGATGAGCACGGCCGCCGAGGAGGCGAAGGACGGCAAGAAGCACATGCCGAAGGCGATCATCCTCTCCCTCATCATCGCGATGCTCCTGTACGTCGCGGCCACGCTCGTCCTGACCGGCATGCAGAACTACACCGACATCGACCCCACGGCCGGGTTCGCATCGGCGTTCCAGAGCGTCGGTCTGCCCGTGGTCGCGACGATCATCTCCGTCTTCGCGGTCCTGTCGATCCTCACCGTGATGCTGACGTTCCTGTTGGGCGTCACCCGCGTGTGGTTCTCGATGAGTCGCGACGGTCTCCTGCCGCGATGGTTCTCGCGCACGGACCGGCGAGGCGTGCCGCAGCGGGTGACCTGGATCGCCGGCGGCGCGGCAGCCGTCTTCGCCGGTGTGTTCCCGATCAAGCAGGTCGCCGACCTCACGAACATCGGCATCCTGGCCGCCTTCATCGTGGTCTGCGTGTCGGTGATCGTGTTCCGGTACACGAAGCCGGATGAGCCCCGTTCCTTCCGGTTGCCGTTGATGCCGTTCGTCCCGGCGTTCGGCGTCCTGGCGTCCGGCTTCCTGATCCTGCAGCTGCACTGGGAGACCTGGCTACGGTTCGGGGTCTGGCTCGTGATCGGTCTCATCGTCTACTTCGCCTACGGGCGACGCCACTCGCTGTTGAACCCGGCGAGCCCCCGCCACGAGGTCCTTCGTCGGGAGCGCCAGGCGGAGTGAGCGCGCCGGTCGGAGTGGCTAGCATTGTGGGGTGACCGCTCTCGACGATCTCCCCATCCGCGACGACCTCCGAGGACAGCGCCCGTACGGCGCTCCCCAGGCCCTGGTGCCGGTGGCGCTCAACGTCAACGAGAACACGCACCCCATCCCTGAAGCGGTCGCGCACGACATCGTCGCCTCGCTCGCGTCGGCGGTCCTCACGGTGAACCGGTACCCCGATCGCGAGTTCACGGAACTCCGGGAGGCGCTGGCGGGATACCTGGGCCACGGGGTGACCCCGGAGCAGATCTGGGCGGGGAACGGCTCGAACGAAGTGCTGCAGCACATCCTGCAGGCCTTCGGTGGTCCCGGGCGATCGCTCCTCGGGTTCACGCCGACGTACTCGATGTATCCGCTCCTGGCCGCCGGCGTCGGCACCAGGTGGATCCCCGCGACTCGCGACGCCGAGTTCGAGCTCTCGCCCGAGACCGCCGCGCGTCAGGTGGCCGAGGCGGATCCCGACCTCGTGTTCCTCTGCTCGCCGAACAACCCCACCGGGACACCGTTGTCGCTCGAGACCGTCACCGCGGTGTACGAGGCGTCGCGGGGCATGGTGATCGTCGACGAAGCGTATGCGGAGTTCGCACCCGACGACGAGGCGAGCGCGCTCACCCTGCTGGAGGGGCGTCCGCGCCTGATCGTCTCCAGGACGATGAGCAAGGCCTTCGCCTTCGCCGGGGTCCGCCTCGGGTACCTCGCCGCCGACCCCGCGGTCGTCGACGCGCTGAGACTCGTCCGGCTCCCGTATCACCTGAGCGCCCTGACGCAGGCGGCCGCGACCGCCGCACTTCGGCACGCCGACGAGATGCTGGCGATGGTCGACGACATCCGGACCCAGCGCGATCGTCTCGTCATCGAGCTCGCGCGTCTCGGCTACGACCCAAGGCGGAGCGGATCCAACTTCGTCCTGTTCGGCGGCGTCGCCGATCCGCACGCGGCGTTCGAGGCGCTCTTCGCGCGGGGGATCCTCATCCGCGACGTCGGTATCCCGAACCACCTGCGGGTCACCGCGGGCACCGAAGCGGAGACGACCGCGTTCCTCGAAGCCCTGGCGGCGATCAGCCCCGCCTGACCAGGCCATCGGCGGGCGGAGGTGGCGCGCCGCTCAGGGCAGGCGGGAGATGGCCTCCTCGGCCGCGACCCATGGGAGCATGGCGCACTTGACGCGCGCGATGTAGCGCGAGACGCCACTGAACGCCGCAGCGTCTCCGAACCGTTCCTCGTCGAACTCGAGCGTGCCCCGCGAGCGGATCACCGTGCGGAACTCGTCGATCAGAGCCTCGAGCTCGGCCGGGGTGAGGCCTGCCGCGAGGTCGCTCAGGCAGGAGCTCGACGCCTGCGAGATCGAGCAGCCGTGCCCCTCCCAGGCGATCGGTGCGAGACGACCGTCGGGCCCGGGATGGAGCTGCAGGGTGACCTCGTCGCCGCAGGTGGGGTTGAGCTGATGCGACTCGGCGGCGGGCGCCTCCCGCAAGCCGAAGCCGTGGCGCTGGCGGGCGTGGTCGAGGATGAGCTCCTGGTAGAGGCTCTCCAGGCCGCTCACCGGGACACCCCGAAGAACGGACCGACGAGCGTGGCAGCCTCGAGGAAGGCGTCGATCTCGGCCTCCGTCGTGTAGAGGTAGCTGCTGGCGCGGGTGGAGGCGGTGAGCCCCAATCGGCGGTGGAGTGGTTGTGCGCAGTGGTGACCGACGCGGACCGCGATGCCGCGATCGTCGAAGAACTGACCGACGTCGTGAGCGTGCACGCCGGCGAGGTCGAAGCTCGCGAGCCCGGCGCGAGGTGTCCCGGGCGGCGGGCCGATGAGCGTGACGCCGGGAGTGGCGGCGAGTCCGGCCGCGAGACGCTGTCCGTAGGCCGCCTCGGTGGCGTGGACACGGTCCATGCCGACCGCTTGCAGGAACCGGACGGCGCTCGCGAGGGCGATCGCCTGCGACACCGGCTGGGTCCCCGCCTCGAACCGCTGCGGCGCGGGAAGGAACTCCGCGCCCTCGAGTGTGACGGTCGTGATCATCGACCCGCCGGTGAGGAAGGGCGGAAGGGCGTCGAGCAGCTGACGGCGACCCCAGAGCGCACCGATCCCGTTGGGACCGAGCATCTTGTGGCCGGAGAACACGAGGAAGTCGACGCCGAGGGACGCGACGTCGACGGGCAGGTGCGGCACGGACTGGCAGGCGTCGAGCACGGTCAGCGCGCCGACGCGTTCGGCGAGGCCGACGAGCTCGGAGACCGGCGCGATCGCCCCGGTGACGTTGGACACGTGCGCGAAGGCGATGATGCGCGTGCGTTCGCCGATGATGTCGTCCACGGCGTCCAAGCGCAGCACGCCGTGGTCGTCGACCGGGAGGTGACGGAGGGTCGCACCGGTGCGTGCTGCGAGTTGCTGCCAGGGGATGAGGTTCGCGTGGTGTTCGAGTTCCGTGACGACGATCTCGTCGCCTGGACCGAGTCGGAACCGCTCGGCGGCAGCACCGCCGAGACCGGCGCTCGCGTTCCCGATGGCCCCGGCGATGAGGTTGAGGGCCGCGGTCGCGCCGGAGGTCCAGACGAGTTCCCGCTCATCGGCACCGATGAACGCGGCGACGGTCGCGCGAGCGTCCTCGAAGAGCTCCGTCGCCTCGGCGGCCAGGAGGTGGGCTCCACGGTGGACGGCGGCGTTCCGGTGCGTCGCGTAGTCGCGCTCCGCGTCGATGACCTCGATCGGACGTTGCGAGGTGGCGCCGGAGTCCAGATAGACGAGCGGGTGTCCGTTCATCTCCCGGGCGAGGATCGGGAACCGTTCACGGAGAGCGGCGATCTCCGCCTGGTCGAGTGGGACGGCCGGGGCGATGCTGGGTGTGGAAGTCATGACCTCTCAACGATAGGCGTCGGCAGAGCCTGGTGCAGCCGGATGACGCGACGATCCACACCCGTCGACACACGGCGTGCAGCTTCGGTGCGCTCGATACACTGGATCCCATGACCACCCAGCAGCGCACGGCCCGGATCCAGCGCGCGACGAGCGAGTCCAGCATCGAGCTGGAACTGGACCTCGACGGCACCGGCACGAGCAGCATCGAGACCTCCGTCCCGTTCTACGACCACCTGCTCACGGCCTTCGCCAAGCACTCGCTGACCGACCTGACCGTCCGGGCGACGGGCGATGTCGACATCGACGTCCACCACACGGTCGAGGACGTCGGGATCGTCCTGGGCCAGGCGATCCGTCAGGCGCTCGGCGACAAGGCCGGCATCTCCCGGTACGGCGACGCACTGGTCCCGCTCGACGAGGCCCTCGCGCAGGCCGTCGTCGACATCTCCGGTCGTCCGTACCTCGTGCACGGCGGGGAACCGGCCGGATTCGAGTTCCACCTGATCGGTGGGCACTTCACGGGTTCGATGGTGCGTCACGTCTTCGAAGCGATCACCTTCAACGCGGGCCTCACCGTGCACGTGAACGTCCTCGGCGGACGCGATCCGCACCACATCGCCGAAGCGGAGTTCAAGGCGTTCGCGCGGGCCTTCCGGCAAGCGAAGGCGTTCGACCCGCTGGTCCAGGGCATCCCGTCGACGAAGGGCGCGTTGTGAGTGCACGCCCGTCGGTGGTCGTCCTCGACTACGGCTCCGGCAACGTGCACTCCGCCGTCAAGGCCCTCGAGCTCGCCGGCGCAGACGTCGTGCTGACGGGCGACCGTCAGGCGGCCCAGGCCGCCGACGGTCTCGTCGTGCCAGGTGTCGGTGCCTTCGACGCGGTGATCGGCGCACTCCGTTCGTCCCACGGCGACGAGGTCATCGACCGCCGTCTCGCGGGAGGGCGTCCGGTCCTCGGCATCTGCGTGGGGATGCAGGTCATGTTCGAGCGTGGCGTGGAGCGCGGGTCCGAGGCCGACGGCCTGGGGGAGTGGCCCGGTGCGGTCACGGAACTCGAAGCGCCCGTCCTGCCGCACATGGGCTGGAACACGGTGTCGCCGGACGCGGGGTCCGTGCTCTTCGACGGCCTCGCCGACGAGCGCTTCTACTTCGTCCACTCCTATGCCGCACAGCAGTGGACCCTCGAGGTCATGCCGCCGTTCCCCGAGCCGCGCCTCACCTGGGCGACCCACGGCGTGCCGTTCCTCGCAGCCGTCGAGAACGGTCCGCTGTCGGCGACGCAGTTCCACCCGGAGAAGTCGGGCGACGCCGGTATCCGCCTGCTGTCCAACTGGCTCGGCACCCTGTAGCCGACTAGGATCAGGTGCTTGTGCCGCGAGGCATGCTGTGCGCCGGGAACCGAGGGGCTCGCAGCTCCCGAAGAGACGGTGGATCATGAACGAGTTCAACACGACGGCCGGACTGACGCTGCTCCCCGCGATCGACATCGTGGACGGCAAGGCCGTCCGGTTGACGCGCGGCGAGGCCGGTTCGGAGACGAACTACGGTGAGCCCGTCGACGCAGCCCTGGACTGGGCCCGTCAGGGGGCGGAGTGGATCCACCTCGTCGACCTCGACGCCGCGTTCGGTCGTGGTGACAACCGGTCGATCATCCGCAAGGTCATCTCGAAGGCGCGCGGCGTCAACATCGAGCTGTCGGGCGGCATCCGCGACGACGCCTCCCTCGAGCAGGCGCTCGAGACGGGCGTCGCGCGCGTCAACCTCGGGACCGCGGCGCTCGAGAACCCCGAGTGGGCCGCGAGCGTCATCGCCCAGTACGGCGAGGCGATCGCGGTCGGCCTCGACGTCCGTGGCACGACGCTCGCCGCTCGCGGCTGGACGCAGGACGCCGGCGACCTGTGGACGGTCCTCGACCGCCTCGAGGAGGCGGGCTGTGCACGCTACGTCGTGACGGACGTCACGAAGGACGGCACGATGCAGGGACCGAACATCGACCTGCTCCGACAGGTGCTCGAGCGCACGGAGCGACCGGTGGTGGCCTCCGGCGGCATCTCGAGCCTCGACGACCTGGTCGCGCTGCGCGAGTTGGTCCCACTGGGGCTCGAGGGCGCCATCATCGGGAAGGCGCTCTACAACGGCGCATTCACCCTGGCCGAGGCGCTGGATGTCTCGGGCCGCTGACGAATCCTCCGCGCCCGACCGGCACGGTCCCTCAGGCGGGCATGCCCACCCGGTGGCAGGTGGTGCCGACTCGGCCGGCCAGCCCTGGGCGGGTCGGAGCTTCCAGCCGAACGCGAGTTCCGGTGACGACGGCAGTGCGCCGGAGCGGCTGATCGAGTCCCTGCGACGCTTCCGGGCCGGCGAGGTCGGCGAGGCCGAGGTCGTCGACGCGTTCCGGGACTCCCGCCTGCTCATCCCGCTCGTGGCCCACCTCGGTGAGGCCGGCGAGAACGATCAGGGTCAGCTGGTCGACAAGTCGCAGGAGCTGTCCATCGTGACCGTGACGGGTCCGGACGGCCGCACCGTGCTCCCGGTCTTCAGCTCGGTGCAGGCGATGTCCGCGTGGAACCGGACGGCGAGGCCGATCCCGGCCGACGGCGTCCGGGTCGCCCTGGCGGCCGCGAGCGAGCAGACGGACGTCGTGGTCCTCGATCCGACGTCGAGCACCGAGTTCGCCGTACGCCGACCCGCGCTGTGGGCGATCGCGCAGTCGCAGCCGTGGACGCCCAGCTTCGCGGACGCGCTGGTGCGCGACGCGTTCGAGCGGTCGATCGAGCAGGAGCTCGCCGTCGTGAGTGTGCGCCTGCGAGCCGGAGACCCGGAGGCGAAGCTCGCCGGGTCCGAGCTCGTGGTCGAGCTCGGCCTGCTGCAGGGGCTGACCCAGCAGGAGCTCGACGCGGTCCTGGCGCGGCTCGCTCAGCGCTGGGCCGCGGACGAGGTCATCGCGACGCGCGTCGACTCGCTCGCGGTGTCGCTCCGCCCCGCCGACTGATCGGCGAGGCGGAGCGCCGCGCTGCGATCAGGTGACCGGGCCGGTCCACTTCTCGCCGGGACCCTTGCCGATGGGATCCTGGATGGTGGACGCCTCCCGGAAGGCGAGCTGCAGGGATCGCAGGCCGTCGCGCAGCGAGCGGGCGTGCATGTCGCTGATCTCCGGGGCTCCCGCGGTGATGAGCCCGGCGAGGGCGTTGATGAGCTTGCGGGCCTCGTCGAGGTCGGTCTGGGTGTCGGGCGCGTCCGCGAGGCCGCACTTGACCGCTGCAGCGCTCATGAGGTGCACGGCGGCGGTGGTGATGACCTCGACGGCGGGGACATCGGCGATGTCCCGGGTGGCCTGATCGGCCCCTCCCGACTCGTCGTCGTGGTCGTACGGGCTGGTGGTGTTGTTCACGTGGATCCTCTGTTAGACTCGTGCGGTGCTCCGAGACATGTCTCGGTACGAAAGAGGAGATTCTCCCACCCGCGCTTGACCGCTTCACAAGGTTACCGGGTTGTCACGCTCCGCCTGTCGCTTCACCGCTTCGGGTAGCAGGGCGTGGTGCCTTCCGACAGGTGTTCTGAACACCGACGGAGGGTACGGGTGTGTGGTGAACCGATTTCGTCGCGTCGCAGGTATCGGACCTGGTCGCGTGGCATCCCACCCAGTCAGAGGAGCTCCGCATCAGCGATCCCCGTACCAATGACCGTATCCGCGTCCCGGAGGTCCGACTCGTCGGTCCCGGCGGAGAACAGGTCGGCGTCGTCAAAATCGAGGTCGCCCTTCGCCTCGCGCAGGAAGCGGATCTCGACCTCGTCGAGGTCGCACCCAACTCCAAGCCGCCCGTCGCGAAGATCATGGACTACGGCAAGTTCAAGTACGAGGCTGCGCAGAAGGCCAAAGAGGCCCGGCGCAACCAGGCGAACACGATCCTCAAAGAGGTCCGGTTCCGCCTCAAGATCGACCAGCACGACTATGAGACCAAGCGCAAGCGCGCCGAGGGCTTCCTCAAGGCCGGTGACAAGGTGAAAGCCATGATCCAGTTCCGCGGCCGCGAGCAGTCCCGCCCAGAGCAGGGCGTCCGCCTGCTCCAGAAGTTCGCCGAGGACGTGTCCGAGTGGGGCACCGTCGAGTCCACCCCCATGGTCGACGGTCGCAACATGGTGATGGTCGTCGGTCCGCTCAAGAACAAGTCCGAGGCGAAAGCCGAAGCCAACGCACAACGTGCGGCATCCAAGGCACGTCCGGCTGAAGCCGACGAAGCCGACGAGGCTGCTCCGGTGGAGTCATCCACCGACGAGAACCGATAAGAAACGAGGAATCCCATGCCGAAGCAGAAGACCCACTCCGGGGCCAAGAAGCGATTCAAGGTCACCGGCAGCGGCAAGCTGATGAAGCAGCAGGCCGGTATGCGACACAACCTGGAGAGCAAGTCCAGCCGTCGCACCCGTCGCCTGAACCAGGACCAGGTGCTGGCGCCCGCCGACGCCAAGGTCATGAAGAAGCTGCTCGGTCGCTAGACCGTTTACCCGTAAGGAACTAGGAACATGGCAAGAGTCAAAAGGGCGGTCAACGCTCACAAGAAGCGTCGCGTCATCCTCGAGCGCGCCGCCGGTTACCGCGGTCAGCGTTCGCGTCTGTACCGCAAGGCCAAGGAGCAGGTCACTCACTCCCTCGTCTACTCGTACCGCGACCGTCGTGCGCGCAAGGGTGACTTCCGTCGCCTCTGGATCCAGCGCATCAACGCGGCTTCGCGTGCCAACGGCATGACGTACAACCGCTTCATCCAGGGTCTCGGCCTCGCCGGGATCGAGGTCGACCGCCGTATCCTCGCGGACCTCGCGGTGCACGAGCACGCCACCTTCGCGGCCCTCGTCGCGTCGGCCAAGGCCGCGCTGCCCGCCGACACCTCGGCGCCCAAGGTCTCCGCGTAGTCGGAAGCCCTGCGTCCGACCGGACGACGTGTTCGAACGGCCCGATCCCACCAGGGATCGGGCCGTTTCGTCTGTCCGGAGTGCGACCCATAGGATGGGTGCGTGCTTGACAATCCGCGGTCACCGCGCGTCCGTTCCGTCGCCAAACTCGCCAAGCGTCCGGCGAGACAGGAGACCGGCCTGTTCCTCCTCGAAGGACCACAGGCGGTGTCGGAGGCCCTGCAGTTCCGGCCCGACCTGATCCTCGAGCTGTACGCGACGCCGACGGCTCTCGAGCGCTACACCGACATCGGGGCCGCGGCCACCGATGCGGGACTCGAGGTCGAGTTCGTCACCGAGCAGGTGCTCGAGTCGATGGCCGACACCGTCACCCCGCAGGGGTTCATCGCGGTCGCGCAGCAGTTCCCGACCTCCATCAAGGACATCTTCGCCGGGGAGCCGCAGCTCGTCGTCATCCTGGAGGAGGTCCGTGATCCGGGCAACCTCGGGACGATCATCCGAGCCGCCGACGCCGCCGGAGCGGATGCCGTCGTCTTGAGCGGACGGACCGTGGACCTCTACAACCCGAAGGTCGTGCGCTCCACGACCGGCTCGCTCTTCCACCTGCCCGTCGCGGTCGGTGTCGAGCTGCCCGCCGTGCTGGAACGGGCCCGTGCGGCGGGACTGCAGACGCTCGCGGCCGACATCAAGGGCGGGGACCTCCTCGTGGCCCGGTCGGAAGGCGTGCTCGCGCGGCCGACGGCATGGGTGTTCGGCAACGAGGCCAGGGGACTCACCGACGAGCACCTCGAGCTCGTGGACCGTGCGGTTACGGTACCGATCTACGGCCGTGCCGAGAGCATGAACCTGGCCACCGCGGCGTCGGTGTGCGTCTTCGAGAGCGCGTTCGCGCAGCACGCCTGAGCGTCTGAGGCGACGGCCGTCGAGGTTACGAAACGGTAACCGTAGCGCTTCCGTCATGCGCACGAAACACAGGGTCACCTAGTTTGGGTTACATGGAGCCAACAGTGTCCCCGAACTCCGGCCCGACGGAACCCGATGCAGCAGCCTCGCATGGTGCCGCCGGCGCATACGAGACCACGAGCAACCCGATCCAGGCAGGGCGCGGCGAGCCCCTCGTCGTGATGGAGAACGTCGAGAAGCACTACGGCGAGTTCCACGCCCTGAAGGACATCAACCTCACCGTCAACAAGGGCGAGGTCGTCGTCGTGATCGGACCGTCCGGGTCCGGCAAGTCGACCCTCTGCCGGACGATCAACCGGCTCGAGACGATCAGCTCGGGGGAGATCCGGATCGACGGCAAGAAGCTGCCGGAGGAGGGCAAGCAGCTCGCCGAGCTGCGCGCCGACGTCGGCATGGTGTTCCAGTCGTTCAACCTGTTCGCGCACAAGACGATCCGCGAGAACGTCACCCTCGGCCCGATCAAGGTGCGCAAGCAGAAGAAGCGCGACGCCGACGATGCGGCGAAGGTGCTGCTCGAGCGCGTCGGCATCGGCGTGCAGGCCGACAAGCTGCCGGCACAGTTGTCCGGCGGGCAGCAGCAGCGCGTGGCGATCGCCCGCGCCCTCGCGATGAAGCCGAAGGTCATGCTGTTCGACGAACCGACCTCGGCCCTCGACCCCGAGATGATCAACGAGGTCCTCGACGTCATGGTGCAGCTCGCCGGTGAGGGCATGACCATGATCGTCGTCACCCACGAGATGGGCTTCGCCAGGAAGGCCGCCGATCGCGTCGTCTTCATGGCCGATGGCGAGATCCTCGAGGACACCGACCCCGAGTCGTTCTTCACGAACCCGCAGTCCGAGCGGGCGAAGGACTTCCTGTCGAAGCTCCTGACCCACTGACCCATCCGACTCCGGATCGCGCGACCCGCGCGGCGACCCGGAACTGACCAACCGATCGGCCCGTCCCGGGCACCAAGGAAGGAAGGACAACATGCGCAAGAGGCTCATGTTCATCACCGCGGGAGTCGCTGCAGCAGCGCTCGCGCTCAGCGGGTGCAGCGGCGGCGACGCCGGCACCGGATCGACCGACGGCGCGTCCGACGGCGGCGCACTCTTCGAGGTCGCCACCGACGTCCAGCTCGAGGGCAGCCCCACGTACGACGCGATGGTGAAGGCCGACAAGGTCCGCATCGGCGTCAAGGAGGACCAGCCCGGTCTCGGTTACCTCGACGCCGCCACCGGCGAGCGTTCCGGCTTCGACGTCGAGATGGCCACCTGGATCGCCGCGTCGCTCGGCTTCGACGCCGACAAGATCGAGTTCAAGGCGATCCCGAGCGCCAACCGCGAGTCTGCCATCGTGAACGGTGACATCGACTACTACGTCGGCACCTACTCGATCACCGACAAGCGCAAGGAGCAGATCGACTTCGCCGGACCGTACTTCGAGACCGGCCAGGGCCTGCTCGTCGCCGCGGACAACGACGACATCAAGGGCGAGGACGACCTCGCCGGCAAGACCGTGTGTTCGGCGACGGGCTCGACGCCCATCCAGAACATCAAGGACAACTTCCCCGACACCAAGACGGAGGAGTTCGACACCTACTCGCAGTGTGTCGAGGCCCTGAACGACGGCAAGGTCGACGCGGTCACGACCGACCAGGCGATCCTGATCGGGTATGCGGCGCAGTTCCCCGACGAGCTCAAGGTCGTGGGCGAGCCGTTCAGCACCGAGCTGTACGGCATCGGTCTGCCGAAGGGTGACGACGCCCTCCGCCACTTCATCAACACGATGTTCACCGATGGCGGCGACACCTGGACCAAGATCTACGACGCCACCCTCGGCGCCTCCGGCACCAAGGTGACCCAGCCGGCGGTCGACGACTACTAAGCAGCGCCCCGGGCGGCCGCCGACCAGCGGCCGTCCGGGGGAGCTGTCCCGTCGACCCCGCCCAGGCGCCCGCCACGGGCGTCCCCCTCCCGAAAGGCGTGCGCGACATGAACGTCCTGCTCGACAACCTCGACCTCTTCGTCACGGGCTTCCGCAACACCCTGCTGCTCTTCGTGGTGTCGGGGTTCTTCGCGCTCGTCCTCGGCACGATCGTCGGTGCCATGCGGGTCTCGCCGGTCCCGGCGATGCGCCTCTTCGGCACCGTGTACGTCAACACGGTGCGCAACACCCCGCTGACCCTCATCCTCTTCTTCTTCGCGTTCGGCTACCCGAAGCTCGGGCTCCCCGAAGTGAGCTACACGACGCTCGCGATCATCGGGCTGAGCCTCTACACCGCCACCTACGTCGCGGAGGTCCTGCGGTCCGGCGTCAACACGGTGCCGATCGGGCAGGCCGAGGCCGCACGCGCGATCGGGCTGCCGTTCGGACAGACCATGACGCTCGTCATCCTGCCCCAGGCGTTCCGTGCCGTCCTGCCACCGCTGTTCAGCGTGCTGATCGCCCTGCTCAAGAACACGACGGTCGCCGCCGGCTTCTCCGTCGCCGAAGCGGGCGCGATCCGCGCGAACCTGTCCGAGCGCGGCGAGCCGCTCCTCATCGGACTGCTGTGGGTGGCCCTCATCTTCGTGGCCCTCGTGTCGCTCCTGTCCCTCGCCCAACGGGCCTTCGAGAAGAAGTGGAGGATCGCGCGATGAGCTCCGTCCTGTTCGACACCCCCGGCCCGAAGGCCATCGTCCGCTATCGCTGGATCGGTGCGGCGACGGTGCTCGTCGTCGCCGGCATCCTCGCCTTCGTCGTCTTCCGCTTCATCGAGACCGGACAGTTCACCGCCTCGAAGTGGAAGCTCTTCACCTTCCCGCGCGTCTGGGAGCAGATCCTCCAGGCGACGGGCGCGACCCTGTCCGCGTTCGCGGTCGCCGCCGTCTGCAGCGTCGTCCTCGGACTGGTGCTGGCGATCGGCCGACTGTCCGACCACAAGGTCATCAACGTCCCCTTCACGATCTTCATCGAGTTCTTCCGGGCGGTCCCGGTCCTCATCCTGATGATGCTCATGTACTACGGGCTGCCGCCCCTCGGCTTCACCTTCGTGACGCCGTTCGTCGCCGTCGCCGTCGCGCTGACGCTGTACAACGGCGCGGTGTTCTCCGAGATCTTCCGAGCGGGCATCGAGTCGCTGCCGAAGGGACAGGGCGAGGCCGCCTACGCCATCGGCCTGCGCAAGTCCGCGGTCCTGCGCCTCATCCTGTTCCCGCAGGCGATCCGCGCGATGCTGCCGGTGATCATCGCCCAGCTCGTCGTCGCGCTCAAGGACACGGCGCTCGGCTTCCTGATCACCTATCAGGAGCTCCTCTACCTCGCGAAGCAGTTCGGGTCGCAGGCGCTCTACGGTAGCCCGATCATCCCCTCGATCATCGTGATGGGTTCGATCTACATCGTGCTCTGCCTGATCCTCTCGGGCGTCGCGAAGATCGTCGAGGTGCGCACCCGACGGTCGCCGCGGACGCCGAAGGAACAGGCCGTGACCGAGGACACGACGACGAAGATCCTCGGCATCCAGGCGGGGAACCAGTCGTCCGGCGCGAGCATCTGACGTCGTCCCGACGGTGACCGGTCGACCGGCTCGCCGTCGGGGCGAGGACGGTCGCCCATGCGGGCCGACCGCCTGGGTAGACTTGGCTCTCGTGTCCGACGCATCCCCAATCTCCGAACCAGCGGTGAACGCCGCGGTCGACGCCGCTCTCGAAGCGATCGCCGCAGCCACCGACTCGGCCGCCCTGAAAGCGGTCCGATCAGCCCACGCCGGCGAAGCGTCACCGCTCGCCGCCCTCAACGGATCGCTCCGCAGCGTGCCGAACGGCCAGAAGGCCGCGCTCGGCAAGCTGGTCGGTCAGGCTCGCGGGCGCGTCTCGAAGGCGTTGAGCGAGCGCGAGGGCGAGATCGTCGCCGCCGAGACGGAGGCACGCCTCGCCGCCGAGGCGATCGACGTCACCGCCGTTCCGCTGCGTCGCGTGCCCGGTGCCCGGCACCCGCTCACGCTGCTCCAGGACCGCGTGTCCGACATCTTCGTCGGCATGGGGTGGGAGATCGCCGAGGGCCCCGAGGTCGAGAGCGAGTGGTTCAACTTCGACGCCCTGAACTTCGACGCCGACCACCCGGCCCGTGCGATGCAGGACACCTTCTTCGTCGAGCCGTTGGAGTCGCACCTCGTCCTGCGGACGCACACCTCGCCGGTCCAGGTGCGCTCGCTGCTCGAGCGCGAGCTCCCCGTGTACGTGCTCGCCCCCGGGCGCGTGTACCGCACCGACGAGCTCGACGCGACGCACACGCCCGTCTTCATGCAGTTCGAGGGTCTCGCCGTCGACAAGGGCCTGACGATGGCGCACCTGCGCGGAACGCTCGACCACTTCGTGAAGAGCGTCTTCGGCGACGACGCGAAGGTCCGCCTGCGTCCCAGCTACTTCCCCTTCACCGAGCCGAGCGCCGAGCTCGACTTCTGGCACCCGACCTTCAAGGACGGACCGCGTTGGATCGAGTGGGGTGGGTGCGGCATGATCAACCCGAACGTGCTCCGGTCCGCCGGTATCGACCCCGAGGTCTACTCGGGCTTCGCCTTCGGGATGGGTGTCGAGCGCGGCCTGATGCTGCGCGACGGCGTGCAGGACATGCGAGAGATGGTGGAGGGCGACGTCCGCTTCTCCCAGCAGTTCGGGATGGTGGTGTAGTCGTGCGTGTTCCATTGAGCTGGCTCGGGGAGTTCGTCGAACTCGCCCCGGGGACCACCCCTGAGGACGTCCATGCCGCGCTCGTGCGCGTCGGACTCGAGGAGGAGGACGTCCACCGCTTCGAGCTGACGGGTCCCATCGTGGTCGGCGAGGTCCTCGAGTTCGTCGAGGAGCCGCAGTCCAACGGCAAGACCATCCGCTGGTGCCAGGTCCGCGTCGCCGAGGGTGACGCCGAGGGGGCCGTGCGCGGCATCGTCTGCGGTGCCGGCAACTTCTTCGTCGGCGACCAGGTGGTCGTCACGCTGCCCGGCGCCGTGCTGCCCGGTCCGTTCCCGATCGCCGCTCGCAAGACCTACGGCCACGTGTCCGACGGCATGATCGCCTCGGCTCGCGAACTCGGTCTCGGTGAGGACCACGACGGGATCCTGCGCCTCTCGACGATCGGGGTCGAGGCGCCTGTCGGCACCGATGCGATCAGCCTGCTCGGTCTCGACGACGCTGCAGTCGAGCTCAACGTGACGCCCGATCGCGGCTACGCGTTCTCGATCCGAGGGGTCGCACGCGAGTACTCCCACGCGACCGGTGCGGTCTTCCGCGACCCGGCCGGGAGCGTCCCCGAGGCGTTCACCGGGCCACTCGACGGCTTCCCCGTCACGATCGAGGATGCAGCGCCGATCCGCGGTCGCGTCGGGTCGAGCGTCTTCGTCACCCGCGTCGTGCGCGACGTCGACCCGACGAAGCCCACCCCGCCGTGGATGGTGGCCCGGTTGAAGCTCGCGGGCATCCGCTCGCTGTCGCTCGTCGTGGACATCACGAACTACGTCATGCTCGAGCTCGGGCAGCCGATCCACGGGTACGACCTCGACAAGCTCACGGGCGGCATCGTCGTGCGGCGCGCGCAGTCCGGCGAGACCTTCGTCACGCTCGACGGCCAGGAGCGGAAGCTCCACGACGAGGACCTGCTGATCACCGACGACTCGGGCCCGATCGGGCTCGCCGGCGTGATGGGTGGCCTCGACACCGAGATCACCGATGCCACGCGCAACGTCCTCATCGAGGCCGCGAACTTCGACCAGGTGTCCATCGCTCGGAGCGCACGTCGCCACAAGCTGCCGAGCGAGGCGTCCAAGCGGTTCGAGCGCGGTGTCGATCCACAGATCGCCGTTGCGGCCGCCGGTCGCGTCGCGCAGTTGCTCGTCGACCTGGCCGGTGGCCGGACGGACGACCTCGGCTCCACCGTCACCACGGCGCCCGATCGCGAGCCGATCCTGCTCCCCGACGACTACATCAACGGTCTCATCGGCGTCACGTTCGGAGCGGACGAGACACGATCCGCGCTCGCCGAGATCGGCGCGGCCGTCGAGGCGACCGATGGCGGCCTGCTCGTGACGCCGCCGAGCTGGCGCCACGACATCACCGGCAAGGAGGACCTCGCCGAGGAGGTGGCGCGGATCCTCGGATACGACCGCATCCCGTCGGTGCTCCCCGTCGCGCCTCCGGGACGCGGGCTCTCGCGTTCGCAGCGGCTGCGCCGCGGGGTCTCCGATGCGCTCGCCTACGGCGGCGCCACCGAGGTGTTGGCCTACCCGTTCGTCTCCGCCGAGGAGAACGCGCGGTTCGGCGCACCGCAACCAGGTGAGTTCCCGGCCGTGAAGCTCGCGAACCCGCTCGACGCGAAGGCCCCCTTCCTCCGCGCGTCGATCCTGCCCGGTCTCCTCGCGGTGGCCCACCGGAACGTCTCGCGTGGTCTGACCGACCTCTCGATCTTCGAGGTCGGCGCGGTGTTCCGCCCGTCCCGTCACGGTGCGTTCGGCCAGGCCGAACTCCCGCAGGCGGCGGTCCGTCCGAGCGAGGCCCAGCTCGAGGAGCTCGAGGCGGGCGTCCCGGCTCAACCGCGTCATCTCGGCTTCATCGCGGTCGGCAACGCCGTCCCGAAGCAGCCGGGCCAGCCCGCGGTCGCGGCCGGTATCGCCGACGCGCTCGAGGCCGTCCAGGCCGTCGCGGTGGCGACCGGCGTCGACATCACCGTCTCGCAGGGCAGCCACCAGGCACTGCACCCCGGACGGACCGCGACCTTGCACGTCGGCGACGTCCTTGTGGGGTATGCGGGGGAGGTGCACCCGGCCGTCGCTGAAGAGGCGAACCTGCCGCGCGTCGTGGCGGTCGCGGAACTCGACCTGGATCGCATCATCGCGCTCGGCGACGCACTGCCCGAGGCCGTCGGCATCGGCACCCTGCCTGCGGCGACGCAGGACCTCTCGCTGCTCGTCCCCGCGACGGTCGCAGCGGGTGAGGTCCTCGACGCCGTCCGCGTCGGCGCCGGTCCGCTGCTCGAGCACATCCGCCTCGTCGACGACTACCGCGGCTCGGGTGTCCCCGAGGGCGGCAAGAGCCTGACCTTCGCCCTGCGGTTCCGGGCGCCGGACCGCACGCTCACCGCGGCGGAGGCGAGCGACGCGAAGCTCGCCGGCGCGGCAGTGGCGGCCGAGCGTTTCGGCGCGAGCATCCGGGACTGAGCCGGTCGTACCGGACGACAGCGGCCCCGCGGATCGACGATCTGCGGGGCCGCGTCCGTCTGGCGGGACGGACTCAGTCGCGGAAGGTCTCGATCGACGCACCCAGGGTGATGAGCCGCTCCTGCAGCTGCTCGTACCCGCGAGCGATGATGTCGACGTTGCGGAGCACGCTCGTACCCTTCGCGGCGAGCATGGCGAGCAGGATGACGACGGCCGGTCGCAGCGCGGGAGGGCAGCTCACCTCGGCGCCGGACCAGTGCGTCGGCCCGGAGACGTCGATGCGGTGCGGGTCGCGCAGACGGACGTTGGCGCCGAGCCGCGTCAGATCGGTGAGGTGGATCGCCCTGCCCTCGTACACCCAGTCGTGGATGAGCGTGTCGCCCTCGGCGCAGGCCGCGATGACCGCGAAGAACGGGAGGTTGTCGATGTTCAGCCCCGGGAACGGCATGGGGTGGATCTTGTCGATCGGGGCGTGCAGCTTCGAAGGGTGCACGGTGACGTCGACGAGTCGGGTCCGACCGTTCGCCGCCGCGTACTCGGGGGAGCGGGTGTAGCGCAGTCCCATCTCGCCGAGCGTCGCGAGCTCGATCTCCATGAACTCGATCGGCACGCGAGTGACGGTGATCTCCGAGTCGGTGACGATCCCCGCGGTGAGCAGACTCATCGCCTCCACCGGGTCCTCACTCGGCCAGTAGTCCACGTCCTCGTTGATGACGCTGCGACCGGTGATCCGGAGCGTCGTGCTCCCGATGCCCTCGATGGTGATGCCGAGGAGCTCCAGGTAGAAGCACAGGTCCTGCACCATGTAGTTCGGGCTGGCGTTGCGGATGATCGTCACGCCGTCGCGCACCGCGGCGGCCATGATGGCGTTCTCGGTCACGGTGTCGCCCCGCTCGGTGAGCACGACGCTCAGCTCCTCGGGCACGTCGGGGGCGACGGTGGCCTGGTACCAGCCGGCGGTCGCCTCGATGGACAGGCCGAACGGCCGGAGCGCGATGAGGTGCGGTTCGACGGTGCGGGTCCCGAGGTCGCAACCACCGGCGTAGGGGAGGGCGAAGGTGTCGTAGCGGCCGAGCAGCGGACCGAGGAACATCAGCACACTACGGGTCCGGCGACCGGCGTCCTCGTCGATGCTCTCGAGCGAGAGGTCGTCCGGGACGTGGATCTCGACGTCCTGGCCGTCGGGCGACCAGACCACCGAGACGCCCAGGCTGCGCAGGACGTCGATGATGCGGTCGACCTCGACGATCCGGGCGATGCCGTGCAGCGTGGTGCGGCCGCGGTTCATGAGTGCGGCGCACAGGAGCGCGACCGAGGCGTTCTTGCTCGAACGCACCGCGATCGTCCCGTGCAGCTGTCGGCCGCCCTGGACGCGGAGGTGCGAGTTCTTCTTCTGTTCGCCGAAACTGACGATCTCGCTCTCGAGCGCGGTGCTGATCCGGCTCAGGAGGTCGATGCTGATGTTCTGACTACCCTGCTCGATCCGGTTGATCGCGCTCTGGCTCGTGCCGACGCGTTCCGCCAGCTGGGCCTGGGTGAGTTTGCGTCCCTGTCGGGCGCCGCGGATGAGTGCTCCGACCTGCCGGAGCGGTGCCGCAGGGTCCGTTCGTTCAAACGTTGCCGTGTCTTCCATGTCGTCACTCTATCTCAGATATGAGATAGAACGCCGTTAGGGGCGCCCCTGAGATGACTCGGCTGCATTCGAAACCCGCTCCGTGGTGTCAGGCGCTGGCGCGGAGCTCCGGAAGACGGCGGCGTAGACCGGGCCTGCGACGAACCAGATGGCCGTGATCGCGACGAGCTTGATGATCATGCCCCAGATGACGTCCTCGTTCGCGAGGGCGAAGGACGCGGGGACCCTCCAGCCGATCATGGCCTGCATCGCGAGGAGCCCGGTGATCGCGATCACGACGGCGAGGACCACCCGACGCCACTCCGACCAGGCGGCACGGACGTACGCGGGACCGGACTTCGGCTTGGGCCGGGGTGCTGGACCGCCCGCGAACCGGTGTGCGAACCAGACGTCCGCCTTCGTGATGAGCGCGTGCCCGAACGCCACCGTGAAGCCCAGGTAGATGGTCGCGAGGAGGTGCGTGACGTTCGGCTCCTCGCCGGACGCGAGGTCGATCGCGGTCAGGACGAGGAGGACGAGGTCCACGATCGGTACACCGATCAACATGATCGCGCTAAGCCGCCGCCGCCGGAGGAGGTAGCGGACCGCGAGCCCGCCGAAGAGGAGGACCCAGAACGCGGCCTCCGCGCCGAGGATGGCCCAGATGAGCGGGCTCGTGCCGAAGAGTTCAGTGAAGCTGTCCATGTTCCGATGGTGTCGCGGGATGATGCCGTGCCACATCGACCGTGCTGCTGATCCTCCGGCGACGGGGTCAGCGGAACTGCGTAGGCGGGTTCGTCCCTCCGACGCTCGCGCCGCGCGGCTCGAGCTGATGTGATGGAGGCATGGCTGCTCTCGAAGGACCGCGCGCATGGGTGGATCGACACCGCGAGCCGGTCATCACCACGGTGTGCGCAGCCATGGGACTCCTGTTCGCCCTCCTCGGGATCCATGTCCCCTGGGGGACGACCGTGTCGGAACCGCCGCTCCTCCTGACGCTCGTCTTCCTCACGGCCATCCTGGCGGTGCACCTGCTCCGCCGCCGACGCCCGTTGACCACGCTGGCCGTCGGCATCCTGATCGCCCTCGCCGAGGCGCTCACCACCGGAGGCAGCGGCCTCGGGATGCTCATCGTCGTGTCCGACCTCGCCTACGCGGCGGCGCTCTACTCGCGGTCCCGGGTCATCGACGTCGCCGCGTTCGCCTGCACCGCGCTCGCCGTCGTGTCGGTCGGTGTCTTCGCGGTGATCTGGTTCACCGACGACGTCGAGGCCATCGCCCGGCTCGGTCGCGGAGTGGTCCTCGGCTCGCTCATCATCGTCCCGGTCATCCTGGCGAGTTCGATCTGGTACGGCAGGATGGTCCGGTACCCCCGCCTCGAGGCCGAACGCCAGCGCGAGCGCGCGGACACGATCGCCCAGGCAGCGGCTGCGCTCCGGCAGGACGCCGTGACCCGTGAACGGCTCGAGCTCAGCCGGGAGCTGCACGACGTCATCGCCGGTCACCTCTCGGCGATCGCGATGCAGTCGGCGGCGGCACTGGAACGACGCGACGGCACCGACCCGGTGGCGCTGCGGCGCAGCCTGGCACTCGTCCGGACCAGCAGTCTCGACGCGCTCGCCGACATGCGCACGATGATCGACGTGCTCCGTGGTGACCAGTCGACCGACGACCTGGCCCAGGCACCAGACCGACTCACGGCCGAGTCGGTGCGCCGCGCGGTCGAGGTCGCCCGTGCCAACGGACTGGAGGTGGAGGTGCGGGCGCCGGACGACGCGGCGCTCGCCGAGGTCCCCGCGCAGACCTCGATCGTCGGCCTCCGCACGCTCGTCGAAGGCCTGACGAACACCGCGAAGCACGCTCCGGGTGCCTCCGTGCGGGTGGAGGTCTCGCTCCCGCCCGGTGCCCTGTCGGTCACGCTCAGCAACCCGCTGCCGACGGCGACCGTGTCTTCGGTGCTCGCCGGGTCCGGTGGGGTCGGCCTCGTCGGCCTGGCCGAGCGGGCACGCCTGGTCGGAGGCGACCTCGCCGCGGGGCCGGACGGTCCCGACTGGCGGACGGCGCTCACCGTGCCGACCCTGGCGTCGCCGGCCACCCCCGCGGTCGTCACCGCAGGAGGGGCGTCATGACCATCACGGTCCTCATCGCGGACGACCACGCGG
The DNA here is from genome assembly GCF_013349365.1 of Plantibacter sp. MCCC 1A11337. Taxonomy (NCBI): domain Bacteria; kingdom Bacillati; phylum Actinomycetota; class Actinomycetes; order Micrococcales; family Microbacteriaceae; genus Plantibacter; species Plantibacter sp. MCCC 1A11337. The sequence continues at coordinate 388,042 of NZ_JABJWX010000004.1, forward strand.
CCGTCAGAGCGGGTCTGGGGGCGCTGCTCGACGAGCCGGACGACATCCAGGTCATCGCCGAGGCGGCGGACGGGGAGGCCGTCGTCGCGCAAGCCGTGCGACACCGACCGGACGTCGTGCTGCTCGACGTCCAGATGCCGCGTGCCTCCGGGATCGACGCGATCCCGGCCATCCTCGCCGCGGCCACCCCACCGCCGAGCATCATCATGCTCACGACCTTCGCGCTCGACCGGTACGTCGACGAGGCGCTGGCGGCCGGGGCGAACGCCTTCCTGGTGAAGACGGTCTCCGCTGCCGGCCTCGTCGATGCGATCCGACGAGTGCACGCGGGCGAGGCGGTGCTCGCGCCGGAGGTGACCCGCCGAGTCATCGAACGTCTCGCCGCGGCCAGACCTCCGGTCGTGCCGGCACCGGCTCCGGAGCACCCCGGTCTGGCCACGCTGACACCGCGGGAGCGTGAGGTCCTCGAGCGACTGCGCGAGGGCCTGAGCAACGCGGGGATCGCGACCGTGCTCGGGCTGTCGGAGGCGACGGCCCGGACGCACGTGTCCCGGATCCTCGTGAAGCTCGACGCGCGGTCGCGGGTGCAGGCGGCGCTCATCGCGGAGCGGGCTGCGCCGGGCGCGGATTCGTCGGCATCCTCGTCGTCGTAGTACGCTCTCGACATGGCACGTTTCCAGGCACAGGGTTCTTCGCGGGCGATCACGCTCCGCGCCCTCCGCCGTCCCGTGTCCGCGCGCGCTACCGCAGAGCGACGATAGGCGACCCCGGTGCTCGCACGGTCCAGGTGATCGTGCCGTCGTCCAGGAGTCGCCGCCTCCGCCCCTCGAGCGTCCACTCAATAAGGTAGAGCCATGTCCTTCTCTGTAGCGGTGGCCGGAGCATCCGGCTACGCAGGAGGCGAGCTGCTTCGGCTGCTCGCCGACCACCCCGACTTCGACGTCAGGACGGTGACTGCGCACGCGAACGCCGGTCAACCGCTCGGCGACCACCAGCCACACCTCCGCTCGCTCCGGCACCTCGTCCTCGAGGCGACGACGCCGGAGGTGCTGGCGGGACACGACGTCGTCTTTCTCGCCCTGCCGCACGGCAAGTCGGGTGAGGTGACGGCATCGCTTCCACCGGAGACCCTCGTCGTCGACTGCGGAGCCGACCACCGGCTCGTCGACGAAGCCGACTGGGACGCGTTCTACGGCGGCGACTACTTCGGCGCCTGGGCCTACGGCGTGCCGGAGCTCCAGACGTCCACCGGTCGGGGGCGCGACGCTCTCGCCGGCGCCAAGCGGATCGCCGCTCCCGGATGCAACGCCAGCACGGTCGCCCTATCCCTCGCGCCCGGCATCGCCGCGGGGGTGATCGAGCCGCTCGACCTCGTCTCCGTGCTCGCGGTCGGGCCGTCCGGTGCGGGGAAGAGCCTGAAGGTCAACCTGCTCGCGAGCGAGGTGCTCGGCACGGCCAACCCCTACGCCGTCGGCGGTACCCACCGGCACATCCCCGAGATCACGCAGAGCCTCCGGGCGGCCGGTGCCGATCGCGCCTCCATCTCGTTCACCCCGGTCATCGTCCCGATGTCGCGCGGCATCCTGGCCACCTCGACGGCACGCATCGTCCCGGGCACCACGGCGGCAGCCGTCCGCGAAGCCTGGGAGACGGCCTACGCCGACGAACCGTTCGTCCAGGTGCTGCCGGAGGGCTCGTTCCCACGGACGGCCGACGTCCTCGGCGCCAACACCGCGTTGATCGGACTCGCCGTCGACGAGACGGTGGGACGGGTCGTCGTCGTGACCGCCGTCGACAACCTCGTGAAGGGGACCGCCGGCGCGGCGATCCAATCGGCGAACATCGCGCTCGGGCTCCCCGAGACGACCGGCTTGAGTGTGAATGGAGTGGCACCGTGAGTGTGACAGCAGCAGCAGGATTCCTCGCGGCGGGCGTCGCCTGCGGCCTCAAGACCTCCGGGGGCCTCGACCTCGCGGTGGTCCACAACGTCGGTCCGCTGCAGCACGCGGCGACGGTGTTCACGAGCAACCGGTGCAAGGCCAACCCGATCCTCTGGAGCGAGCAGGTCATGCAGGACGGCATCGTCTCGGCGATCGTCCTGAACTCCGGCGGCGCGAACTGCTACACGGGGACGCGCGGTTTCCAGACGACGCACGCGACCGCGGAGGCCGTCGCCGAGCGACTCGCGGTCTCGGCCGGCGACGTCCTCGTCTGCTCCACGGGGCTCATCGGCGAACAGCTCGACCTCGACAAGTTGACCGCAGGCGTGTGGGACGCCACCCGCGCGGTCGCCGGCCAGGACGGTGCGAGCGAAGCGGCCGGGCTCGCCGCGGCGACCGCCATCATGACGACCGACACGAAGCCGAAACAGGCCGTGCGGAGCGCGGACGGATGGACCGTCGGTGGCATGGCGAAGGGCGCGGGCATGCTCGCCCCCGGGCTCGCGACGATGCTCGTCGTCATCACGACCGACGCCGTGCTCGAGCCGTCCCAGCTCGATCAGGCGCTCCGCAGCGCGACCCGCGTCACCTTCGACCGCCTCGACTCCGACGGCTGCATGTCCACGAACGACACGGTGTCGCTCCTCGCCTCCGGGTCGAGCGGCGTCACCCCGGAGCTGTCCGCCTTCACCGAGGCGCTGACGGAGGTCTGTCGCGACCTCACCCTGCAGTTGCAGGCCGATGCCGAGGGCGCGGCCCACGACGTCGCGATCGAGGTCGTCGGCGCGGTGTCCGAGGACGACGCGGTCGAGGTCGCCCGCGCGGTCTCCCGCAGCAACCTCTTCAAGGCGGCCATCTTCGGCAACGACCCGAACTGGGGCCGGGTGCTCGCGGCCGTCGGGACCACGGGCGCAGAGTTCGACCCGTACGGGATCGACGTGGCCATGAACGGCGTCCAGGTGTGCACGGCCGGCGAGCCGGATCAGTCGCGCGACCTCGTCGACCTCTCACCGCGCGCAGTGCACGTGCTCATCGACCTCCATGCCGGTGACACGGGAGCCACCATCTGGACGAACGACCTCACGCACGACTACGTGCACGAGAACAGCGCCTACGCGAGCTGATGATGACCCAGTACCGAGACAATTCTCCCGAGGAGGCGGCGATCAAGGCCGCCACCCTCATCGAGTCCCTTCCCTGGTTGAAGACCTTCCGCGACCAGACGATCGTCGTGAAGTTCGGTGGCAACGCGATGGTGAGCGACGAGCTCGCGCAGGCGTTCGCCGAGGACATGGTCTACCTGCGTTACGCGGGGCTGAAGCCCGTCGTCGTGCACGGTGGTGGCCCGCAGATCTCCGCGATGCTCGACCGGCTCGACATCCACAGCGAGTTCCGCGCCGGGTACCGGGTCACGACGCCCGAGGCCATGGAGGTCGTCCGCATGGTCCTCACTGGCCAGGTCAACCCCGAGCTCGTGGGGCGGATCAACGAACACGGCCCGCTCGCCGCAGGACTGTCCGGCGAGGACGCGGGCCTGTTCGGCGGACGTCGTCGCTCGATCGTCGTCGACGGCGAGACCGTGGACATCGGGCTCGTCGGCGACGTCGTCAGCGTCGACCCCACCTCGGTGCAGGCCTACCTCGACGCCGGCAACATCCCGGTGGTCTCCTCGATCGCCCCCGACCTCGACCAGCCCGGCCAGACGCTCAACGTGAACGCCGATGCGGCCGCCGCGGCGCTCGCCGTCGCACTCGGTGCCGCCAAGCTCGTCATCCTGACCGATGTCGCCGGGCTGTACAGCGACTGGCCCGACCGCGACTCGCTCGTCTCGCAGATCACGACGAGTGAACTCCAAGCCATGCTGCCCTCGCTCGAATCGGGCATGATCCCGAAGATGACCGCCTGCCTCGACGCCGTCGACGGCGGGGTCGCCAAGGCTGCCATCATCGACGGCCGCGTACCCCACTCCATCCTGCTCGAGGTGTTCACCCAGAACGGCTCAGGCACCGAGGTCGTCCCGGAGGACTCATGAGCGACTGGAAGAGCCGCGTCGACCGCGACATGATGCGCACGTTCAACACGCCGATCGCCATGCTGACGCGCGGTGAGGGATGCCATGTCTGGGACGCCGAGGGCAACCGCTACCTCGACTTCCTCGCGGGCATCGCGGTGAACGCACTGGGACATGCGCATCCGGCGTTCGTCGGTGCGATCACGCGACAGGCGGGCACGCTCGCGCACGTCTCCAACTACTTCTCGAGTCCGCCGCAGCTCGAGCTCGCGGCCCGACTCAAGCGTCTCGCCGGAGCGGACGAGGGCGGTCGGGTGTACTTCGCGAACTCCGGTGCCGAGGCGAACGAGGCGGCGTTCAAGCTCGCCCGACTCAACCACGGCGACGGATCGCGGACCCGCGTGCTCACCCTGGAGAACTCCTTCCACGGGCGGACCTTCGGCGCGCTGGCCCTAACCGGAAAGCCCGCGCTGCAGGAGGGGTTCCATCCGCTCCCGGGCGGCGTCGAGCACATCCCGACCACGATCGAGGCACTCGAGGCGGCGATCGACGACCGGGTCGCCGCGCTGATCATCGAACCGATCAAGGGCGAAGCCGGCGTCATCGACCTGCCGGAGGGCTACCTCGCCCGTGCCAGGGCACTCACCGAGGCACACGGCGTGCTGCTCATCATCGACGAGATCCAGACCGGGGCCGGTCGGACGGGGGAGTGGTTCGCGTTCCAGCGGGACGGCATCGTCCCGGACGCGATCACCGTCGCCAAGGGGATCGGCGGTGGCATGCCGATCGGCGCCCTGGTCACCTTCGGCGCCGCCTCCGAGCTGTTCGGACCCGGCCAGCACGGCAGCACGTTCGGCGGCAACCCGCTCGCGACCGCGACGGCGAACGCGGTGCTCGAGGAGATCGAGCGCGCCGGTCTCGTGCAGAACGCCGCCGCGCGTGGTGAGCAGTTGCGGGGCGTCATCACCGCCATCGGTTCCCCGCTCGTCGAGGAGGTCCGCGGACACGGGCTGCTCATCGGCATCGGCTTGAGCGCCCCGGTGGCGGCCGAGCTGTCTGCTGCTGCGTTCGACCGTGGGCTCATCATCAACGCCCCGAACGCGACGAGCATCCGGATCGCGCCGCCGCTCATCATCGGCGACGCAGAGATCGACGAGTTCACCTCCCTCTTCCGCGCGGCGCTCGACGCCGTCCAGGCCTGACCGGCCATCGACCCACACGAACAGGACCACCAGCCATGACCCGTCACTTCCTCCGCGACGACGACCTCAGCCCGGCCGAGCAGGCCGAGATCCTCGATCTCGCCACCGAGCTGAAGCGTGACCGCTGGTCTCGCAAGCCACTCGAAGGCCCTCAGACCGTCGCGGTCATCTTCGACAAGTCCTCGACGCGAACACGCGTCTCCTTCGCCGTGGGGATCGCCGACCTCGGCGGATCACCGCTCATCATCTCGACGGCCAACAGCCAGCTCGGCGGCAAGGAGACGGCCGCCGACACCGCCCGCGTCCTCGAACGTCAGGTCGCGGCGATCGTCTGGCGGACCTACGCCCAGTCCGGTCTCGAGGAGATCTCGGCCGGGACGACCGTGCCCGTCGTCAACGCGCTCTCCGACGACTTCCACCCGTGCCAGCTCCTCGCCGACCTCCTCACGATCCGCGAACACAAGGGCCGGCTCGCCGGTCTGACGATGTCGTTCTTCGGCGACGGAGCGAGCAACATGGCCCACTCCTACCTGTTGGCCGGCGCGACGGCGGGGATGCACGTCCGTATCGCCGCCCCGGCCGAGTTCGCCCCGGCTGCGGACGTCGTCGCCGACGCGGAGCGCATCGCCGCGACGACGGGCGGCTCCGTGCTCGTGACCACCGACCCCGACACTGCGGCGACGGATGCCGACGTGATGATCACCGACACCTGGGTGTCGATGGGCAAGGAGGACGAGAAGGCGCAACGCGTCGCCATCTTCGGCGGCTACCGGGTCGACCGCAGGCTCATGGGGCTCGCAGCGTCCGACGCCGTCTTCATGCACTGCCTGCCCGCCGACCGCGGCTTCGAGGTCGAGGCCGAGGTCATCGACGGGGCGCAGAGCATCATCTGGGACGAGGCGGAGAACCGCCTCCACGCGCAGAAGGCCCTGCTCGTGTGGCTGCTCGAGCAGCAGCACGCCGGTTCTGCGGCCTGACCCTTCCCCGGCTGCGGCCGACCGACCAGTCCGGAGCACTCCGGACGCCAGCAGTACAGGAGGCCCATCGTGGCAGATCAGCAGAATCGAGCAGGCGAATCCGGGGCCCTCTGGGGTGGACGCTTCGCGAGCGGCCCGTCACCGGAACTCGCCCGTCTGAGCAGGTCCACGCAGTTCGACTGGGTCCTCGCCGCATACGACATCGCGGGTTCCCGTGCCCATGCCAAAGCGCTCGCGTCGGCGGGGTACCTCGACGAGGACGAGCTCGGTGGGATGCTCGCCGCCCTCGACGTCCTGGACGCCGACGTGGCCGACGGGACGTTCGTCGCGGCGGAGAGCGATGAGGACGTCCACTCGGCGCTGGAACGCGGGCTCGTCGAACGGGCCGGCAAGGAACTCGGTGGGAAGCTGCGTGCCGGTCGGAGCCGGAACGACCAGATCGCGACGCTCGTGCGCCTCTACCTCATCGATCACGGACGGGTGATCGCCCGCGACGTCATCCACCTGATCGACGCCATCGTCTCCCAGGCCGAAGCACACCCGGACGCGGTGATGCCCGGCCGCACGCACCTGCAGCACGCCCAGCCGGTGCTGCTCGCCCACCAGCTGCTCGCGCACGCCTGGCCGCTCACCCGCGACCTGGAACGGCTCCGCGACTGGCTCGCCCGGGCGAGCGCATCGCCCTACGGTTCCGGAGCGCTCGCCGGGAGCTCCCTCGGGCTCGACCCGGTGCTCGTCGCGCACGAACTCGGGCTCGACCGGCCGACGGAGAACTCGATCGACGCCACCGCCAGCCGCGACGTGGTCGCCGAGTTCGCGTTCATCACCTCGCTCATCGGGATCAACCTGTCCCGGTTCGCCGAGGAGATCATCGTCTGGAACACCCGCGAGTTCGGGTTCGTGACCCTCGACGACGCCTACTCGACCGGCTCGAGCATCATGCCGCAGAAGAAGAACCCCGACATCGCCGAACTCGCCCGCGGCAAGTCCGGGCGACTCATCGGGAACCTGACCGGGTTGCTGGCGACGCTGAAGGCGCTGCCGCTCGCGTACAACCGCGACCTGCAGGAGGACAAGGAGCCGGTGTTCGACTCCGTGAACCAGCTCGAGGTGTTGCTCCCGGCGTTCACCGGGATGGTGGCGACGCTCCGCTTCGACACGGCACGGCTGCGCGAGCTCGCACCGGAGGGGTTCTCCCTCGCGACGGACGTCGCGGAGTGGCTCGTCAAGCAGGGTGTCGCCTTCCGCGACGCGCACGAGATCAGCGGCGAGCTCGTGCGGTACTGCGAGGAGCGCGGCCTTGCACTCGACGAACCGGACGACGCCGCACTGGCTGGTGTCTCGGAACATCTCACCCCGGCCGTGCGGAGCGTCCTGACCGTCGACGGCTCGATCGGCAGCCGACTCGGCGCCGGTGGGACTGCGCCGGAGCGGGTCCAGGACCAGCTCGTGACACTCGTCGGGCGGGTTGGCGCGCTGTCACAGGCCCTCTCGCTCTAGACGGGGCGGGGTCCGATGACGACGGCCGGTCCGCTGCGGGCGCTGACCTCGGGATCGGCCCTCGAGGTCGCGCCCGCGCTGCTCGGAGCGGTGCTGTCCCACACGACGCCCGAGGGCACCGTGTCGGTCCGTCTCACCGAGGTCGAGGCCTATCTCGGGGTCGGCGAGGATCCCGGATCCCATGCGCACCGTGGTCCGACCCCGCGCACGAGTCCGATGTTCGGTCCGCCCGGGCATCTGTACGCCTACTTCAGCTACGGCATGCACGTGTGCGTCAACGTCGTGTGCTCACCCGTCGGCACGGCGTCGGCCGTCCTCCTGCGTGCCGGCGAGGTCGTCGCGGGCCTGGAGCTCGCGCGGCTGCGACGCGGTGAACGGGTGCCGGATCGCGACCTGGCCAGAGGACCGGCGCGGCTCACCGTGGCGCTCGGGATCGCGCTCGACCAGTCGGGTGACGACCTCGCCGAGCCGCCCTTCGATCTGCTGCTGCCCGAGCGCCCGCTCGCCTCGGCGGCCGGTCCGCGGACGGGCGTCAGCGGGGTCGGTGGGGGAGCCGCCTACCCGTGGCGGTTCGTGCTGCCGGGGGAGACGACCGTCTCGCCCTACCGCCGCTCGCCCAGGGCCGTGGACTGATCCGCCGACTCAGCCTCGCGCGAGCAGCAGGATCGACGCCACCCCGGCAGCCCAGAGGAGGCTGGCGAGCGAGCCGATGATGAACCGCTCGCGCGCCTCGGCCGAGTCGAGTTCGGTGAGGCGTCCGACACCCTTCACCGCGACGATGACCGCGATCGCCTCCGGATAGCCGGAGAACAACGCGGCGACGAGGGCAAGCCGTTCGAGGATCCCGATCGCGGTCCCGCCGCGCAGCACTTCGATCGGACGTCCGACGACCTGCGAGGCGCTCGGGTTCCGGCGCTCCACGAGGATGCCGCCGTGGATTCCGGGGGCGACGCTGCCCTTCGTCGCGAGGGTGAGGACGAAGGAGGCGACCGGACCACCGCCGGCGACCGCGACGGCCAGGACGAAGACGCCGAGGAGCACGAGTGCAGGACCGGTCGGCGGGACCGAGGGGACGAGCGCGATCAGGATGGCCCCGACCACCATGAGGGCCGCCGCCACGACCATGAGACGATCCGCGAGACGCGCGCTCAGCATCCGGGCCAGCAGGAGGAAGACGAGCGCGCTTCCCAGGAGGCCGATGACGGTCGGCCAGGTGATGGGCGTGAGCGTGACGAGGTTCATCGCTCGTCCTTTCGGTCGTCGGGGTGGTGCACGGAGGCGTCCTGGTCGAGCTTCGCCAGGAGGCGGACGAGCGCGGTGGTCGCCGCGGCTTCGGCTCGGACGCCGGCGGCCGCGACCCGGCGACTGACCGAACTCTCGGTGATGCCGAGTCGTAACGCTGCCTCGGACTGGGTCGCGCCGGCCGCGAGCAGGTCGGCGACCTCCCATCCGCCGTCGGTCCTCCGGTCGCGGAGGTGGAGGAGGAGCACGATGAGCGCTTCGACATCGGCGCCGCCCTGCTGGTCGGCCGCCTCGAGCGCGAACCGGAAGGGCGCCCGCTTGGCCCGCGTGACAGCCTCCCTCGCAGCGTAGAAGGCCTGACCGGTCGCGGCTCGGGTCGACTCGGGGAGCGGACGCCGGACGTCGCCTTGTCCGATGCCCACGCTCCAGCCGCGATCCCGGAGGAGGTCGAAGGCGATGGCGAGCGCGATCCCGGCATCATCGGTGGCGAGCTGGAACTCGTCGCCCGCCGTGCGTTCGGCCTGCAGGAGCAGGTGGTCCGGGAACCGGTCGTTGATCGACTCGATGACACCGGCGGCGCGATCGGGGCCGGTCCGGCTCGCGATCTGATCGACGGTCAGGACGTACACGGCTCTCCTCTCGGCGGTGGGTCGGCTCGATCACCCTAGTCGCAACGTGCAGGTATTTCCACAACTCCGAGGAATGAGAGGAATTCCTGCACATCACGATCGCCGCGATCGCGCCGGTGCCGATGCACCCGATCCAGCCGCCGATCCTGCGCTGATAGCCTTGCAAGCGTGTCGAACCTCGCTCTTCCTGACCAGCGCAACGATCCGACCTTCGAGGACGTCTGGGACGAACTCGTCTGGCGCGGACTCGTCCATGTGTCGACGGATCAGCAGGAGCTGAAGCGCCTGCTCGGTGGAGCGCCGATCACCTACTACTGCGGGTTCGACCCGACTGCTGCGAGCCTCCACCTGGGCAATCTGGTCCAGCTGCTCGTCATGCGTCGGCTGCAGCTGGCCGGACACCGCCCGCTCGGGCTCGTCGGCGGTTCGACCGGCCTTATCGGCGACCCACGTCCGACCGCCGAGCGCACACTGAACACGCCGGACACCGTCGCCGAGTGGGTGCAGTCCCTCCGCGCGCAGATCGAACGCTTCCTCAGCTTCGAGGGCGACAACGCCGCGCGCATGGTCAACAACCTCGATTGGACCGCACCGCTCTCGGCGATCGACTTCCTGCGGGAGATCGGCAAGCACTACCGCGTCGGCACGATGCTGAAGAAGGACGCGGTCAGTGCCCGCCTCAACTCTGAGGCGGGGATCAGCTACACCGAGTTCAGTTACCAGATCCTCCAGGGGATGGACTACCTCGAGCTGTACCGCGAATACGGCTGCGTCCTGCAGACCGGCGGGAGCGACCAGTGGGGCAACCTCACGAGCGGCACCGACCTCATCCACCGGGTCGAGCGGGCGACCGTCCACGCGATCGGGACCCCGCTGATCACGAACTCGGACGGCACGAAGTTCGGGAAGAGCGAAGGCAACGCGGTCTGGCTCGACCCGAGCATGACGAGCCCGTACGCGTTCTACCAGTTCTGGGTCAACACCGACGATGCGGACGTCATCGCCCGGCTGAAGGTGTTCACGTTCCTCGATCGGGTGGAGATCGAGCGACTGGCGGCCGCGACCGAGTCGGAACCGTTCAAGCGGGAGGCGCAGAAGACCCTCGCCTACGCCGTCACCGCGCTCGTCCACGGGGTCGCCGCGACGGATGCGGCCATCGCCGCGTCGGCCGCGCTCTTCGGTCAGGGCGATCTGGACGCACTCGACGCGGACACGCTGCGGTCGGCCGTCACCGAGTTGCCGAACGCGCGGGTGGCCGAGGACACGCTCGTCATCCAGGCGCTCGTCGACACGGAGCTGTGTTCGAGCCTCGGTGAGGCTCGACGCGCGGTCGCCCAGGGAGGCGTCTCGGTGAACAACCGCAAGATCGACGACGTCGACGCGACCCTGGACGACCGGTTCCTGACGGGCGGGGTGGCCGTGCTGCGCCGCGGCAAGCGCACCCTCGCCGGGCTGTTCCTCGACGGAGCGCCCGCCTGATCCGCCGACGACGGCATCGTCGTCGTCATCGAACCTGAAGGGGATGCTCCGAGTGCAGCTCTGCGAGGCGTGCGGGACCGAGATCGTCGACCGTCGCGACGGTGTGTGCCCGAGTTGTGGGGCCATGCTGCCGCTGCGCACGGGCGAGCTGTCGACCGTGCAGACGCCGGCCGAGGCCGAGGCGGCGGCCGAGCCGGAGCCGGAGGACGAATCCGAGTCGGAGTCGACGGACGACCGGCCCACGCCGACCGATGACGGCGACCTCGTCGAGACCGATGCACCCCACGTCGAGACCGGTGCCCCAGCAGCGGAAGCCGATCGACCGCCATCGCCGGACGTCGACACGGTCGAGCCCACGAACCCCGGTACCGCGACGTCGATCGCGCCGAGCGCGGTGCCGACACCGGTCCCGGATCCCGAATCCACCAACCCGGCGCCGACGCAGGCGTCGACTCCGCACCCGGCGACAGCCGCTGCGGACGAGCCGGCTTCGGCAAGCTCCGCAGGGGAGGCACCTGGGGAACCGGCCGCGCCCCGTGCTCTCTGGCACCCCGATTCGCTGCCCAGCACGGTCAAGCGGACCCCCTCTCGACGCCGATGGTTCATCCTCGGCGGATTCGCACTCGCCGTGGTCGCTGCGATCGTCGCGGTCGTGCTCATCGTGGTCGCGGCCGTTCCCCACCGCGTCGAGGGGCTCGCGCTCCTCCGCGACCTCCCGACGAAGCCGACCGTCGGAACGTGGGAACTCGCGCATCCGCTGGATGGCGAGGTGCCCGCGGGCGACGAGCTCTACCTCAACGGGTACACCGCGAGCCCCAACACCGCGCTGCTCGTGTGGTCGACCGACCGGCCACTGGATCAGACGACCCTCGACGACGCTCCGGGCGAGACGGTGGTCTCCCTGGTGAACACGGCGAACGGCCACACGCTCTGGGACCGTCGCGTCACCGAGCTCTCGCGGGAGTTCGACCGGTTCGACGCACCGGTGGTCGTCTCCCCGCCGGATGCGGCCGCGATCGTGCTGAGTCAGGGCGACCTCATGGTCGCCGTGAGCCGTCGCGACGGGCACGTGGTGTCCACCTCGCAGGAGCACTCGAGTGTCGAGGGGATCGGCTTCGCCGACTTCGCTGCACCGGCGGCGTTCGTCCCGGGTCTCGAGGGTGACCTGCTCATCTCGTCGACCACGGCCGACGGCACCGGGACGGTCGGCCGCTATCGGTCGACGGACCTGACCGACCCGGTCTGGGAGGTCAGCGGTGACGCCGGCGAGCGGGCGACCACCGCAGGCGACAAGCTCTTCTACGACGGGGCGGTCTACTCGCTCGACGACGGATCGACCATCGACTGGCAGGGCGACCTCTCCTGGTACTACCAGCAGGTGGGCGGCGATCTCGTCGCGATCGACTACTCCGGCAACGACACCACGATCCGCGGGGTGGACGACCGCACCGGCGCCGAGCGCTGGAAGGCGACCGGGGCACTGCCGGTGGTGCTCGACGCGAGCGGACTGTTGGTCGTCGCCGACCAATCGGGGGAGCGGGTCCGCCGCCTCGACCCGCGATCCGGCGAGGTCGAGTGGCGCAGCGGACTGACGAGCACCTGGGACGGCGCCTACACCGTGGGCGACACGATCATGCTCGGTGACGGCGACGGCGGATACACCGGGGTCGGCGCTCGAGACGGTGAGATCCGATACGAGGAGCGGGACGCCGAGGGCAGCCTCGTCGGATACAGCGACCGGACCCTCCTGCTGACGCTCGACGACACGCTCGTCGGCATCGACGCGACCACGGGCGAGCGCAGTTGGTCGGTCGACTCCGCCGGAGACGAGTACTCGTTCACCGCCTGGGGCGGAAGCCCGCTCGCCGTCGCGACGGTCGTCGCGGCCGGTTCCGACTCAGCGGCCGTCCTCGGCATCGGTGACGCCGATCGGGACTGAAGCGCGTGGATCCGGGCGACACGCCCGGGATGCAGCGAGGATTTGCCAGCCCCTGGCGGTCTGCGTAAAGTAATCACTCGTCACCCCAAAGGTGCGGGAAGCGGAAGAGCTTCCCGGCCTCAAGTGGGACTGATACCCAGCCAAAAGTCGAGCATCTCCACGTGAGTCAAACTCACACTTGAGATCGTCTCACTTCAAGACTAGGTTGGAACTTCCCAGCTCTCGGGTCATCGAAGCGGTGAGGATCAAGCGAACTCCGGTCCGCTCAGATCAGCTCCTGATTCGACTTGACAAGAACCGAAGAAGTGGTAAGTTAGAGAAGTTGCCCTGCAGGGCGGTCGTGATGGCCAAAGGCAGGAGCATCCGATCCTTGAGAACTCAACAGCGTGCACAATGTCAAATGCCAAAAACCTCGTGCAATTGATGCCTTCCTTT
>NZ_JABJWX010000005.1:0-337759 GCF_013349365.1 Plantibacter sp. MCCC 1A11337
TCACCGTGGACGTCGAGTACGCCGCCGAGTACCGCATCGGCGACAGCGGGTGGCTCCCCGTCATCGGGACCCTGCCGATCCCGACCGAAGAACCCCACACGGTCCAGATCGTCCGCAACTCCACCATCGGCGTCGACAAACCCTGCCGACCCGGCACACCCGCCATCGGCTGCTGACCTCACACCCGCACCGGAGGAGATCGTCAGGAGGTCGTGAAGACCGCAAGCCGCGCAAGCTGCGGCTGGGCTCGCGATGCGGTGATCGTCACACGCAGCTCGGTCGTCTCGACGGTTTCGAACCGGAGGATCCGCTGAGCACCCACCGTCGCTGCCGAAGCGAGCACCCGCGGCACACCGGCGGCGTCCACCACCGAGACCTCGACCCCCTCGATCACTTGACCGTGCGCGATCGCCTCGCGCACGCTCACTCCGGACACCAGCTGGGGTCGATCCCAGCGGAGCCGCAGGGTCGGCAGCGGATCCTCGTCGGCCGGACGCCACGTCACCGGGTCCGACTGTGACCCGGTCCCCGTGATCGACGCGGCCGGCACGGGCGCGCTCGACATCGTGAGCAGGGCTGAGCCGGCGACATCGAGCCGTTCCAGGTCGTCGATGAGTCGGCCGAGACCGTTAAGGCTCCCGAGGTCGGGATCCGCGATCAAGCCCTCCCTGGTGGGCGGCAGGTTGAGCAGGAACGTCGCGTTCCCACCGACACTGCGCTCGTAGATGTCGAAGAGTTCCTCGGCCGAGCGGACCATCCCGTCCTCGGAGGGGTGATGGAACCACCCCGGACGGATCGAGGTGTTGACCTCCGCCGGGTACCAGACGAGCGGCTCCGTGGTCGCGAGGATCGCAGCGCGGCTACCGAGGTCGTCCTCGTCGGACTGGACGGCCCGGGAGAACAGCCCGTCGTCGACCTGCTGCGAGCGGTCCGCGGTGCGCTCGGCATCTCGCAGCGACGCAGGGACCACACTCCACTCGTCAGCCCGCGTGGACCCGGCCTCGTTCCCGCACCAGCGCACGTCCGGCCCGCACACGCTGATCGCCGCGTTCGGCTGCAGCTCGCGCACGACCGCGTAGTAACGATCCCAGTCGTACAGCTGCTTCTTGCCGTTCGGCCCTTCGCCGTTCGCGCCGTCGAACCAGACCGAGAACAGCTCGCCGTATCCGGTGAGGAGCTCGGTCAGCTGCGCGACGAAGAAGTCGTCGTACACGTCACCCGAGCCGTAGCTCGGCTCGGCGCGGTCCCACGGCGACAGGTAGACGCCGAACGCCAGCCCCGCCGCGCGACACGCTTCCGCGACCTCTGCGACGAGGTCGCCTCCACCGTCCCGCCACGGACTCGACGCCACCGAGTGGTCGCTGACGGCCGTCGGCCACAGCGCGAAGCCGTCGTGATGCTTGCAGGTGAGGATGAGCCCGCGCATGCCGGCGCTCTTCGCCGCCGCGACCCACTGCGCCGCATCGACGCCAGCCGGGTCGAACACGGCGGGCGACTCGGTGCCGTCGCCCCACTCCCGATCGGTCATGGTGTTGACCCCGAAGTGGATGAAGCCGTAGAACTCCATCCGCTGCCACGCGAGCTGCCGGGGCGACGGCACGACGGCGACCGCTTCCGCCAACCGCGCAGCGACCGTCTCCGCCGAGCCGCCGCTCATCGGAACTTCCGGTTGTAGAGGGCGAGCAGCGTGATCAACCCGGCGAGTCCGAGGAGCATCACCCCGAGGTTCAGCCACCCGACGGACTGGTTGGCGATGATCACCGCTGCGACGCAGATCACGAAGACGACCGCCGCGACGACGGCTCCCACACGTTCCTTGGTCATTCCTTCAGCCCTCCGGCTCCGACGTTCTGCAACAAGCGTTTCTGGATGATGATGTAGAGGATCACGACCGGGATGATGACGATCACCATGCCCGCGTACAACCGCCCGTAGTCGGCTGCCGCACGCTGTGCCTGGAACAGGTTGAGCAGTCCCACCTGCAGCGTCTTGTTCTCGCCCGGGATGAGCGACAGGGAGATGATGTAGTCGTTCCAGTAGCTCAGGAAGTTGAACAGGATCGCCGTGCTGATCGCCGGCATCGCCATGGGCAGCATGACCGTCCGCATCGTGCGGAACCGGGACGCACCGTCGAGCGTGGCGGCCTCCTCATAGGACACCGGGATGGTGCGGAAGTAGGCGAGCAGCAGGTAGATCGTGAACGGCAGCGACGTCGCCGCGTAGACGAGCCCCAGCACGAACAGGTTGTCGATGAAGAAGCCGCTCGGCATGAAGGTCCGCAGGGCCTTGTCCCACCCGAGCAGCATGAGGAAGATCGGGATGACGATGTAGTTCACGTTGATGAACAGACCGGCGAGCAGCAGTGTCTCGAGGATCGACTTGCCGCGGAACTCGAACCGCGCCAGCGCATAGGCGGCGGGCACGGCGATGATCAGCACGAAGCAGAGGCCGACGACCGTGACGAGCAGGGAGTTGAGCAGATACGGGCCCATGTTGGCGTCGACGAACGCGTCGACGAAGTTCTGCCAGTGCAGGCCTTCCGGGAGCGCCCAGGGGTTGCCGTAGAACTCGCCCTTGGTCTTGACCGATGCCATGACGACCCAGAGCACGGGCACCAGGATCATGAGCGAGATGAGGATCAGGACGAGGTTCGAGATCCACGACACCGGCCGACGACGACGGACGCGCTGACGGGAGGTCGGACCAGGCGGGACCGACGAGGACGGCGGCGTGACGATCGGGGGGACTGGGGCTGAGGTGGTCGTGGTCATCAGAATTGGAGGACCTCTCGCTTGGTCGCGCGGCTGATGATGAGCGCCGCGAGGAATGAGAACAGGAAGATCGCTGTCCCGATGGCCATGCCGTAGCCGTAACTCGAGTTCGTGTACGCCTGCTTGTACATGTAGTCGAGGAGGACCTCGGAGGCGCCGTCCGGACCGCCGCCGGTGAGTGCCCGGACGAGCACGAACGCGAGGTTGATCGAGCTGATGATGAAGAAGATGAGGGACGTGCGGAGCGTCTCCCAGACGAGCGGCAGCGTGATGTCGAAGAACTGCCGGAACGGGCCGGCACCGTCGAGCGCGGAGGCCTCGTAGATCTCGGCCGGGATGTTCGACATGCCCGACATGTAGAGGACGAGGTAGTAGCCGAGGGACTGCCAGACCATCGCGAAGGCGATGCTGTACATGATGATCTTCTGGTCGCCGAGCCAGACCTGCGACAACGAACCGAGGCCGAGGAAGTTCAACGACCCGTTGATGAGACCGTTCTGCTGGTCGTACACCGCGGAGAAGATCGCTGCGACGACGACGATGGACAGCACGCTCGGCAGGTAGAGGACGAACCGGTACAGGTTGCTCGCCCGCACCTTGCCCTGGGTCATGACCCCGGCGAGGACGAGCCCGCCGGCCATCGTCACGATGGAGACGACGACGAGCAGGAAGACGGTGTTCTGGAACGCCCGGACGAACTGCATGTCACCGGCGAGGGCGATGAAGTTGTCGAAGCCGGCGAACGTGGGGGTGCCGCCGACGCCGGTCCAGTTGTAGAGCGACATCCGGAAGACGTCGAAGGTCGGGACGACCATGAAGAGCACGTAGAGGATGATCGCGGGCGCGACGCACAGCAGCACGAAGCGGTTCTTCCCACGGGTGTTGAGGGAGACGGGGCGTCTGGCCACAGCGCGTCCTTTCTGCGAGGAGGGTGGTGCGCCCGTCCGACCAGGGGATCGGACGGGCGCACCGGTTCGGATCAGCCCGCGAGCTGGTCGGTGAGCTTGTTGCTCGCCTCGTTGACCTGGTTCTGCCAGTCCTCGAGGGTCATGGTGCCGGAGAGGACGCTGTTGGCCGCGTCGAAGAGCGTGGCCTTGAGGTCGACGCCGGGGACCGGCTTGGTCGCGGCGAAGGCACCGACGACGGCCTCGACGCCGGGCTCGCTGTAGACGGCGTAGAAGTCCTTCGCCTCACCGGTCAGGCGCTCGGGGAGCCCCTGGATCGGCTGGATGGCGTTCGCCTTCGCGAAGATGTCTGCGGCCTCGTCCGAGTACAGGTACGCGATGAAGTCCTTCGCCGCGTCCTTGTGCGCCGCCTCTTTCGGGACCCACGCCGACTCGACGAACGTCGTCAGGTAGCGCGTGCCGTCGGCCTCGGGAGCGGGGACCGGGGTGAGGCCCCACTGGAACCCGTCGGTGCGCGGGGCGTCCTTCATCTCGTTCGCGATCCAGGAGCCGTTCGGCATGAAGAGCGTCGTGCCGTCGAGGATGGTCTGCTGGTTCTTCGTGAAGTCCTGCCCGTTCGCGTAGCCGACCGTGGTCGGGGCCGCGTAGCTGAGGAGCTTCGTCGTGAGCTCGAGCGCCTCGGTGGCCTCATCCGTCTTCCAGACGTCCTGCTTGTAGGTGAGGACGTCGTTCAGGAACTCCGGTCCGCCCACTGCCGACAGCAGCGAGAAGAAGTAGGAGTCGAGGTAGCCCGCCGTCGGGTAGGTGAACAGCGAGATACCCTCGGCCTTCGCGGTGTCGCCCAGCTCGAACATCTCGTCCCAGGTGGTCGGGACGGTCCATCCGTTGTCGGTGAACAGTTTCTGGTTGTACACGAGGCCGGTCGGCGACGCGTACATCGGCATCAGGTAGACCTTGTCGTCGCCGTAGGGGTTGGTGTTGAGGTTGCCGACGATGCCGGAGGTCAGCTTGTCGCCGACCGTGACGTCCTCGCCGGGGATCTTCTCGTCGAGGACACCGGTGAGGTCTTCCAGGTTGTTGTCGCGGACGAAGGACTCGGTGAAGCCCTCCTTCGCACCGAGGCCGAGGAAGACGAGGTCCGGGTAGTCACCGGCCGCGACCTGCGGGGTGAGTTCGTCGGCGAGGGTCTTGCTCGTGGTGAGCTCGATCTTCACGTCGGGGTTGAGCTTCTCGTAGGCCGCGACCACCTCCTTGTACATCTCGGCGCCGTAGCCGCCTTCGAATGCGGCGATCTTCAGGGTGTCGGCGTCGTCGCCGCCCGTCCCGGAGTTGCCCGCACAGCCGGCGAGCATGCCGACCGTCGCGACGGCGGCGATGACGCCGAGGGTTCTGGTGCGCTTCATGACAGGGGTCCTTCCCAGTGCTGGTGGGTGGTGCAGGGGGTGGTGGGGTGTGTTGTGGTGCGGGGATGGGCGAGGGTGCTGCGGTCCGTCATCGGTTCATGGCCGATGCACGACGGGCCCGCAGGGTGAGTGCTGCTGCTCCGGCCAGTAGGAGGAGGATCCCCGCACCTGCCGGCACGAGGCCGTCGACTCCGGTGCTCGCAAGCGAGCCGCCGTTGGAACCGGTACCGGTGGCGCCAGATCCACCGGTACCGGGGCTTCCTGCGCTGGGCGTGCCGGGCGTACCCGGTCCACCCGGCGTGACCGGGGTGCCGCCACCGGGCTCGAAGGCCTCGATCGCGGCGTTCAGCGCGACGACCGCAGCTTGCACGTCGGCGTTCGTCACGGCGGTGTTGCCGGTCGCGACGGTGTCGCGGTTGACGAGGGCCAGGACCGCCTCGGCCGAGGCGACCGCCGCGGTCAACGTCTCGGCACCGTCCGCCGCCGGAGCAGCGGCGCGCGCCGACTGAGCCGCGGCCGCCGTCGGGGCGAGGAGGGCCTTCGCCGTGCCGATCGACGCCGCGAGTTCGGTCGTGTCGACGATCTCGACCGTGACCCGCTTGGTCGCGTTCGAGCCGAACTCGAAGACGACCCCGGAGGTACCGAGCTCCTTGTCGGCGGCGAATGCGTTCGTGAGGGTGATCGTCACGCCGTCCGCGGTGTCGGTGCGGACGTAGTCGGCACCGTCGAGGCTGCCGACGATCGCGCCGGAGGGCTGGACGTACCGGAGACCGGTGAGCGTGTCACCGTCGAGGTCGACCGTGAACGTCGGTAGGTTGTCGGGGTCCTCGGCCATCGCGGCGTTCTTGTCCATGACCGCTGCCGTCGGGGTCACCGTGGGGTCGGTTGCGGCGACCGCACTGTTGAAGACGCTGATGGTGCTCAGGGTCGGCGCGTAGATCTGACCTGGCAACAGGCTCTCGAGCGACACCCGGAGCTTGGAGCTGGTGACGGACGCGAAGTCCTTCACGACCTTGCTCGCGCCGATCCCGGTCTGGGAGGAGAACGTCACCCAGGCCCCGGCCGCCGCGTCCCATCGCTGCAGGGAGAAGGCGTTGACGCGAGGATCGGTGCCCGAGTCGGTGAACTCCGAGAGGTCGACCTCGTCGAAGGTCGTGTCGGCACCGAAGTCGATCTCGATCGTCAGCGGATAGGTGGCGTCGTCTGCACCGGCCCAGCGCGTCGCCGGGTCGCCGTCGACGAGCTTGCCCGCGTTGAACTCGAAGTCGTTGTGTGGGTGCGTGCTGCTGGCGACGATCGGCTTGCCCTTGGCGAGGTCGACGCGCGTGTCCACGCCCTCGTTCTCGATCGGGTCGGTGTCGACCGGGTTCTCGACCTTCGTCCCGACCGCGGCCTCGTAGAGCCCGATGTCGACGCCGTCACCGTAGTAGAGCTCGGTGCCGAAGAAGTCGTCCGAGCCGATGCGCTCGTTGTACCGGCCGGCATCGATCAGCGGCGAGGTCTCCTGCAGCTTGAACAGGGACGCGGAGTCGCGGATGGCGTCGACGCCGGCATCCTTGGCGTAGTCGGCCGGGTTCCCGACGAACTGCGGGTCGCCGACGACGGCACGCTTGTCCACCGGCTGGTTGGCCGACTGCGTGCCGCTCGCCTCGAAGTAGGCGTTGTTCGAGAACACGCCCTTGTCGAGGCCGCCGGCCTTCCGTGCCCAGTTCGTGGAGGTGGTCGTCGAGGTGTTGTAGAAGATGTTGTTCGCGAAGTAGACGCGGTCCTTCAGCACCTCGTCGTGGAAGCTCTCGAGCTCCGCGCCGTCGTAGACGAAGACGTTGTTGAGGATGTAGGTGGGCGAGTAGTTCGACGACAGCATGTTCTTGAAGATCACGCCGTTGTCGTTGACGCTGAGGTTGTAGCGGGCGATCGAGTTGGAGCTGTTGCCCATGTAGGACATCCAGCCCCCCTGGTTGTCGTGCGAGTAGTTGTGCTCGTAGACGACGTTGAAGTTGGTGAACTCGAGGTCCCACGGGGTCGCGTCGTACTCGTTGGCGGGGCCGCCGTAGATCTCGTTGAAGCGCATCACGCTGTCGGCGCCGGCCCACAGGTAGAGGCCGGCGGAGACCTGGTTGTAGCGCTCGAGCCAGCCGTTGGCCTCGTTGTACTCGGCGGTCAGGCGCTGGGTGTTCGCGAACTGGAACGGACCCTGGCCGGTGCTCTCGGCGTAGTTGTGGCTGATCGTCACGTCGCGGCTGTAGAGGTCGCGGTCGCGGACCCAGAGCTGTTCCCAACCCTCGTGGTACTTGCCGGAGGCGTCCGTCTGGCCCTGCTGGTCGCCGAACCAGTTGAACGCGAACTGCACGGCGTGCAGCTCGACGTTCTCGAAGGTGTTGTCCTGGATGCTGATGTCCTCGAAGTGGTGGCCACCTGTCGGGTACGCCGTGTACTGCTGCGAACCGAACACCTGGAAGTTGACCCCGGCGTAGTGGATCTTCTGCCAGGAGCTCGGGCCGTCGATGTCGTGGGCGAAGACGTTCGATATCGAGATCCCGCGCATGATCGAGTCGGCGCCGGCCTCGAGCTTGTCGGCGTTGATCGAGACGGAGATGCCGTCGCGGACGTAGCTGCCCGTGGTGATGTCGGTGGCGAAGTCGTCGTCGTTCGACACCTCGAGGTTCGCGATGTGGACGTACTGCTGGTTGCGGAGGATCACCGCGCCGGTCAGTCCGACGGTCTCGGGGTTCTTGACACCGGGACTCGTGAAGGGGCTGGGGACCTGTCCGTTCGTCGCGATGTAGGGACGGCGCGCACCGGCGTCACCGTACGCGTCGATCACGATGGGCGCGGTCTCGGTGCCCGAACCCTTCGGCCACAGGGAGGTGTTCGACCAGGTCTCGCCGGCCTTCAGCAGGACGCGGTCGCCCGGCGCGAAGGTCTTCGCGTTGACCGGGGTGAAGCTCTTCCAGGCGGTGGCCGCCGACGTGCCGGTGGCCGTGTCGTCCCCGGCGGTGGCGTCGACGAAGTAGTCCGTGCCACCCGTCGTGTTCGGGGTGTCACCGGCCCAGCCTGTCGGCGCGGCGGCCGCCTGGACGGCGGTCTCCGGGGTGGTCGGCGCCGCGGACGCCGTCGGAGCGAAGGCCGTGGCGAAGAGGGCGGTGAGCCCGAGGACGGCGAGTCCTCGGAGGGCGGGGTGCTGGGCTGACCGGTTCCGACGTCTGCGTCGGGGTCCCGGGATCGCCGCGGGGGTGGCGGTGTTCATCAGTGCGTGTCCTCCATCGTGAGTTGGTGCAGGGCGTTGCTGTTCATCTGGCGTACTTGGGCCGCGACGCGTTCGGCGATGAGCGCGTCGAGGGCGGTGTTCTCGAGCTGGGCTCGGATCCGGTCGGCGTAGGCGGTGAAGGCGGCGTCGTGGTCGACGGTGACGGCGTCCACGCGGTAGACGACGTGCTCACCCAGCTCCACCACGGGCGAGCTGAGCGCACCGGCAGGCAGGGTCGCGACCTCGGCGACGAGGCGCGGGTCGGGCGTGCGGGAGCCGCCGTCGAGGAGACCGGTCGCGCCGTCGAGGGTGGACGCGGAGACGGTGGTGTCCGGGTCGGCGCCTGAGACGGCGTCGACGCCCTCCGCGGCGAGTCGTGCCGCGAACTGCTCGGCGGTGGTCGAGGCGAGCGGCACCGCGATCCGGGTGAGCTGGTAGGTGGAGGCGTTGAGGGTCCAGTCCCCGGGGTGCGCGTCGAAGGCGCCCCGGACCTCCTCGTCGGAGACGTCGATGATCGGATCCGAGCCCGATCTCAGTGCAGAGACGAGCTTGGTGCGGAGATCGGCGATCGTCCGGCCGTAGAACTCCTGTGCGCGGAAGGAGGTGAGTCCGTAGACGACCTCGCCTTCGTCGAGCTGCGCCGCGCGGGCGGTGTTGGTGTCGGCGAGGGCCTGTTCGAATCCGGCGAAGTCCGAGAACGGGACGAGGCCGCGCTCGTGCCCGAGGTCGAGCACCACGCGGTCGGCCGCGAGCTCGTCGAGGGCCACCGTCCGGAGTCGATCGATGGCGGTCGCGTCGCCGAGCGGTGCTTCCCAGTCGACGGAACCGGATCCGGTCTCGACGAGGACCTCGTTCTCGATGGCGGGTCGGACGCGCTCCATGTGGAAGAGCAGCTCGTCGCGGGTGACCGAGGCTCCGTCGATGGTCCCCAGCTCGGCGGGTGCCGCACCCGCGCCGCTGATGGCGACACCGACGACGACCGTTCCCGTGAGCACCAGGGCTCCGGCGGCGAGGAGCAGCCGCGAGCGGTGCCGACCACGTGAGATCGCACCACGGAGGCCGTGGGCGGGAGCGTCGGTGCTGGTCATCGGTGCGGCCTTTCCGTGGGAGTGGAGCGGGGTCGGCGGTGCTTGGCAGTCATGCTGGCAGAAAATGCTACGGATAACAATCGATGACTCGAAAGCGTTACAAATCGGCTGAATTGAGCCAAGTAAAGGCTTGGCATCCATAACATGTATGGCCCATAGTGGAAGTCCGTACGCCGATCCGAGGAGACGACCGCACCATGACGAAGTTCGCCGACACCGTCGGTCCAGCCGTTCCGCTCGTGATCGACGACACCGTGCGGCAGGCTCCGGCCGCACTGCACTGGCGGGACGGCCGGCTCCTCCGCGATGGGGCGCCGCACTCCGTGCGGTCCGGATCGCTGCACTACTTCCGCGTCGTGCCGGAGCAGTGGCGCGATCGGATGCTGCGCTTCGTCGACCTCGGGCTCAACTCGATCGACACCTACATCCCGTGGAACTTCCACCAGCCACGCGCGGACGCGGCACCGAGCTTCTCCGGTTGGCGTGACGTCGGCCGGTTCATGGAGACGGCCGCCGATCTGGGGCTCGACGTCCTGCTGCGACCGGGCCCGTACATCTGTGCGGAGTGGTCGAACGGCGGCCTGCCCGCTTGGCTCACCGCCCGCGACATCGCGCTCCGCAGCTCGGACCCCGGATACCAGCGGCCGGTCGAGACGTGGTTCGAGGAGCTCATCCCCCGGCTCTCGCCGTACCAGGCGGTCCACGGCGGCCCGGTCGTCGCCGTGCAGGTCGAGAACGAGTACGGCAGCTACGGCGACGACGCACAGCACCCAGGGTGGCTCGCCGCGCTGCTGCGTCGCCTCGGCGTGCAGGAACTGCTGTACACCGCGGACGGGCCCACCGACGTGATGATCGACGGCGGTTCCATCCCCGGGATCATGATGGCGGCGACCCTCGGCTCGAAGCCGGACGAGGCGCGCGCCCTCCTGCGGAGTCGGCGCCCGGACGATCCGTTCTTCGTCGCCGAGTTCTGGAACGGGTGGTTCGACCACTGGGGGCAGCCGCACCACGTGCGGGACGCGCGGAACGCCGCAGCGGTGGCCCGCGACATCCTGGCCGACGGCGGGAGCATCAGCATCTACATGGCGCACGGCGGCACGAACTTCGGGCTCTGGTCCGGAGCCAACATCGTCGAGGGCGAACTGCGTCCGACCATCACGAGCTACGACTCCGACGCGCCGATCGCCGAGGACGGCCGGTTCACGGACAAGTTCTTCGCCCTGCGGGAGGTCCTCGGCGTCGCAGACGAACCGCTGCGATCCCCCGAGGTGCGGTTCTTGCCGGAGGGCAGCGTGCCCCTCCAGCGCGGCGTCGGGCTCCTGGACGCACTCGCTGAGCTCGGCGACCCCGTGAGCCCGCGGTCGTCCGCGCCGCCGTCGTTCGAGGACCTCGGCGTCGACGGCGGTCTCGTCGTCTACGAGGCGGATGCCCTGCTCCCCGATCGCCCGGTCGACCTCGTGTTCGACGGCGTCGCAGACCGCGCCCTCGTCTTCCTCGACGGGGCATTCCAGGCCACGATCACCGGCTCGGGCACGGTCACCGTGACCGGTTCCGGCCTGGTGTCGAAGCTGACCGTGGTCGTCGAAAACCTCGGCCGCGTGAACTACGGTCCGCAGCTGGGCGCCGAAAAGGGCCTGCCGGGGCCCGTCCTCGTCGAACGCCGGCTCGTGCACGGCTGGCGGGCGCGACCGGTGGCCCTCGACCAGCTGGACCCGCGCCATCTCCGAGCGGTCGTCGACCGGACTGGCGACCCGACGACCGCCGCGAGCGGTGGGGGCGGCCTGTCGAGCGCGACCTTCGTCGTCGACGAGCCGCTCGACACGCACCTCCGACTGCCCGGCTCCACGAAGGGCTTCGTCTGGGTCAACGGGGCGCTCCTCGGTCGCTACTGGAACATCGGCCCGCAGCAGACGCTCTACGTGCCGGGGCCCCTCCTGCGGTCGGGCACGAACCGTATCGTCGTCCTCGAGCTCCACGAGGCCGGATCGACCGTCGAGTTCGTCGACCGTCCGGAACTCGGACCGACCGAGGAGTACGTCGAGGAGTTCTGAGCTGCGCCGTGCGGGCTACGCGCGTGTCGTCGGTGCCGCGGTGCTCTCGCGCACGATCAGCTCGGGCAGCATGACCACCGTCTCCCGCTCCGCGGCCGGCTCCTCGATGAGCGTGAGCAGGTGCTCGACCGCCACACGACCCATCTCGCTGAACGGTTGCCGGATGGTCGTCAGCGGCGGTGAGGCGTATCGCGCCAGCGCGATGTCGTCCATGCCGATCACCGAGACGTCGCCGGGTACACTCCGACCGAGTTCGTCCAGGGCACGCAGGACGCCGAACGCCATCTCGTCACTCGAGACGAAGATCGCCGTCACGTCGGGCATGCGCCCGAGCAGCAGACCGTTGCGGTAGCCGGACTCCGGGCTCCAGTCCCCGTAGAGCACGGGCGGTTCGTCGATGCCACGGTCGCGCAACGCCGCCTGCCAGCCGGTCGTCCGGCCTCCCGCGTCCTTCCAGGCCGTCGGGCCGCTCAGGTGCCAGACGGTCTCGTGTCCGAGGTCGAGCAGGTGCTCCGTCGCCATGCGGCCAGCGGCCTCCTGGTCCACCCGCACGATCTCGTCGGCGAAGGACTCGAGGCCGTCGATCACCACGGTCGGCAGGTCGGCCGTGACCCGGAGCAGGGAGACCTCGTCCCAGATCGGGACGGCGATGACGAGGCCGTCGACACCCTGGTTGCGGAGCCGGTCGATGGCGTCGGTGATGGACGCGGCGGACAGCGATGTCGTGCCCGCGGCGCTCACGAAGTAGTCGTGCTGGTGCGTCGCCCGCTGGATGCCGAGCATCATGGAGGAGCGGGCGTAGTAGTCGGTCTCGTGGGTGAGGACCCCGATGGTGCGGCTGCGGCCGGTGACGAGCGCGCGAGCGAGCCCGGTGCGCCGGTAGCCCGTCTGCTGGACGGCCGCCTCGACCTGGAGGCGGGTGACCTCGGTCACGTTGTCGAGGCCGCGGAGCACGCGGGAGACGGTCTGCGGGGAGACGCCGGCTATCGCGGCGACATCGGCCATCGTGGGCATCCGCGTCCGCTTCTCGCGACGCGATCGGCCTCCGCCGTTCGCCGTCGGTGTGGGCGCGTCGAGCGCGGTCGGTCCCCCGGGTGACGTCATTCCCACATGTTAGTCAATGGCACGGATAACACCTGAACCTCCACGCCGGTGTGCGCCGCGGCCGGCGCGGCGCGCTGGCGCAAGCGCACTCGAATCGGCGTGGCCGCGCCCCACAGCCGTGAGCGCGCCCCTCCGGAGACCCGCGCTGGCGTCACAGACCCGCGCTCACGTCAGCGCACCGCGCTGACGCAGCGGAGCCGGTCCATACGACGACGTCAGATGAGCCCCTCGCGGCCGCCCGACACCCAGTTCGGGTCGGCGGCCCGCGCACCGCTGACTTGGTCGGCGTAGGTGTCGATCTCGGACCGGATCTCGTCCGTCAGCTCCACCTGGAACGCCTCGAGGTTCGCGTGCAGATGCGCGACGCTCCGGGTGCCGGGGATCGAGACGACCCGTGCGCCGAGCTGCTGCCCGCGGTCGTGCACCCAGGCGAGCGCGAGCGCCTCCGCGGTCGTCCCGATGCGGCGGGCGAGGCTCCGGAAGCGTGCCGCGAGTTCGAGGTTCGCCGCGAGGTGCTCGGGCTGGAAGCGCGGGAAGTTCGCTCGCGTCCCACCGAGCGGCACCGTCTCGGCCGTGAAGTCCTCGGTGAACAGCCCGCGCGACAGCGGTGAGAACGCGACGACCGTGACGCCGAGCTCCGCCGCCGTCGGGACCACGTAGGTCTCGATGTCGCGGCTGACGATGCTCCATTCCGACTGGATCGCGGCGATCGGGTGCACGGCGTGCGCACGACGGAGTTCGTCGCCCGTCGCTTCGGACAGACCGATGCGGAGGACCTTGCCGGCGGCGACCAGTTCGGCGAGCGCTCCCACCGTCTCCTCGATCGGTACGTTCGGGTCGACGCGGTGCTGGTAGTAGAGGTCGAGGTGGTCCGTGCCGAGGCGGGTGAGCGTCCCGTCGATCTGCTCGTGGAGGTGAGCACGGTCGCCGCGGATCCCTCGCTTGCCGATGCCGCCGCCGGTGACGATGCCGACCTTGGACGCCAGGAAGACGTCGTCACGGCGCCCGGTCAGATACCGGCCGAGGAGCTCCTCGCTCCGGCCCTCGCCGTAGACGTTCGCGGTGTCGATGAGGTTCACGCCGCTCGCCAGGGTGGCGTCGAGGATGGTGGTGACCTCGGCGTCGGCGATCGCCCCGTAGGTACCGGCGATGGACATCGCACCGTACCCGATGGCGCCGACCTCCGCGGCGGTGTCGCCCGTGCCGATCGTGGTCGAGGGCAGTGCGGTCGTGGTCGGCTCCGTGGCCAGGGGCGCTTCGCTCATGGATTCACCGTACGGCTTCACGACAGGTTCGACGTCCGCTTCGTCACGCGGTGCAACGTCAGGCGCGCGATCCGGCTCGGGCGACGAGCGCCTGCAGGAGTGCGGCGGGTTCCTCAGGGTCGTCGATCGTGATCGCGAACTGCTTGCCGGAGGTGCTCGTGACGACGAGTCCGGGCCCGGAGCGCAGCACGACGGCCGAGCGACCGGGCATGATCCGGTAGCCCCAGCCGCCCCAGTCCATCGGGCGGATGTCGGTGGCCTCGACGACGTCGACCTGGTCGAGGGGGATGCGCTTCATGGGGATGCCGAAGAGCGAGACGACGCGGAGGCCGCGCCAGTCGACGCTGATCCGGAGGCGGATGAACGAAGCACACAAGAGGGTCGCGACGGCGAGGATCGACAGACCGAACATCGCGACGCCCGACTCGCCGCGCAGCAGGATCGGCGTGTAGGCGACGGCGCCGATCGCGACGAGTGCGAGGGTGAGCCAGAGGAACAGCAGGGCCGTGACGCTCCGACTCCAGGCACCGACCTCGGTCTCGCCGAGATCCATCGGCGCCGGCCGGGCGGCTGCACCTGCGAGCAGCGGCTGAGACGGCAGGATGACGGCGGGGATCACGCCCCAGAGCGAGCACGCGGCGAGGGGGACGACCCACCACCCGAGGACGGCACCGTCGACCGAGCCGGCCTGCAACGTGAGCCACGTCGGGATGACCCAGACGGAGGCGGCCGACCCGGCGGCGATACCGATGAAGAGGATGATCATGCGCTTGGTCCGCATGGCGGGCCGCGGGAGGACGAGCAGGATGGCCGCTGCGATAGCGGCGACGGACGCGATGATGAACGTCACGAGGAAGATGCGCGCGGCGGGCATGGAGTCGTCCGGTGCCCCGGTGCCCGACCAGTGCGAGGCGACGTCGACCGGGAGCGCATCGCCCCAGACGAGCCGCGTGAGTGCGATCGCGATCGCCGGGACGGCCATGGCGAGGCCGGCCAGGACGATTCGTCCGCGCGCTGATGCCGCCGGTGGCGGTGTGGTGGTGTCGTGCATGTGCTCCCCCTGAGCTGCTGAGGTGGTCTGATCGTCGGTGTCGCCGACCGACGTGGTCGTACGGTGACGTCGGGGATCGTCAGGTGCGTTCGATCATCCGGCTGAGGTCGTTCGGGGTGATCCCGAACTTGCGCGCCTCGGTGACGAGTTGGGCAACGAGTTCGTTGACCCGGACGAGGCCCGGCGCTGCGTCCTCGTTCACCCACGCGCCGCGGCCCTGTCGCATCCCGATGAGTCCGTCGCCGCGAAGCTCTCCGTAGGCGCGGAGGACCGTGTGCATGTTGATCTGCAGTGCTCGGGCGAGGTCGCGGGCAGGCGGGAGGCGCTCCCCCGGTGCCAGCGCGCCCGTCGCGATACCGGAGCGCACCTGCACCGCGATCTGCTCGGCGAGCGACACCGTGGAGGTGGGATCGACGCGGAACAACATGTTTGCAATGGTACTAGAACAATGCCGCCTGTGCCCGCGACATCCGTGGAGTTGAGGTCGGCGCGGTGCGCTGACGCGAGTGTGCGCCACACGGCGCGGGCGCACCCCACAACCGTGAGCGCGCCCCTCCGGAGACCCGCGCTCACGCGGCTGACCCGCGCTCACGTCAGCGCACCGCGCTGGCACCAGCCACAGCGGAGGGAGGGACCGGTCAGAGGGCGACGACGTGGACCGCGATGTCCGCGGCCGCGAGGTGCTCGAGCTCGTCGGGGTCGGCGGAGGAGTCGGTCACGAGGTCGTGGATCTGCCCCAGGTCGGCCATGCGCGCGAGTGTGACCCGCCCGACCTTCGAGCCGTCGGCGACCACGATGACCCGCTGCGCGTGCCGCACCATCGCCAGGTTCGTCCGAGCCTCACGCTCGTCGTGCGTCGTCGCACCACCCTGCGCACTGATGCCGTCGGTCCCGAGGATCGCGGTACCCACGTTGATCGCACTGAAGGTGTTCTCGGCGAGCGCCCCCACCGCCTCGAACGACGTCGACCGCACCAGCCCGCCGGTCATGATCACCTGCAGGTTCGGCCGGGAGGCGATCTCGGTCGCCGTCGTGAGCGAGTTCGTCACGATCGTCAGCTCCGACCGGTTCGACAGCTCCTTCGCGACCGCCGCGGTCGTCGTGCCACCGCTCAGGGCGATGGCGTACGGCCCCGCGGGGATCATCTCCGCCACCCGCATCGCGATCCGACGCTTCGCCTCACGGAACTGCGTGTCACGGAACCTGACCGGCACCTCGTCGCGTGCCTCGATCGCGCGAGCGCCACCGTGGGTGCGGAGGACGAGTCCGAGGTCGTCGAGGTCGGCCAGGTCGCGCCGGATCGTCGGTGCCGAGACCTGGAGCCGCTCGGTGAGCTCGTCGATCGAGACCACGACGTCGTCGACGGCGAGCAGTGCGAGGATGTCGCGCATCCGCTGACTGCGCTTGCCCGACGGCGCGTGTCGAGACAGTTCCGCCGCTGTGGGTGCTCGCATCACTGCCTCCGTCCTCGGGTGCTTCATCGACCGACTCATCAGAGCTCGGCCGCCACACCCTGCCGCATCCCGCACCATGCGCTCAGCGAAAGTGAGCATTTGAGTCGATTTCCGATCAAGTTCTTGCTCGGTTCGATCACTGTAGTCGATGATCACTCCATGACACGAGTGACTTTCATCGGGGCGGGCAGCGTCGTCTTCACCCGCCAACTCATCGCCGACCTCCTCCGCTACCGCGACCTCGCCGGCCTCGAGATCGTCCTGCACGACATCGACCCCGAACGCCTCGCGGTGGCCGAGGGCACCGCCCGCCACGTCGACGAGCGCCTCGACGGCCGGGCGACGATCTCGGCGGAGTCCGACCGTCGTCGTGCCCTCGCCGGAGCGGACTTCGTGATCAACATGGTCCAGGTCGGCGGCATCCGCGCGACCGTCTCCGACCTCGAGATCCCGGCAGCGCGCGGTCTCCTGCAGACCATCGGCGACACCACCGGCGTCGGCGGTGTCTTCCGCGCCCTCCGCACCTTCCCGCTGCTCTCTGCCCTGACCGCCGATATGCGCGAGATCTGCCCCGACGCCCACCTGCTGAACTACACCAACCCGATGGCGATGAACATCTGGTGGGCGTCGGTGGTCGCCCCCGACATCAGCGCAATCGGCCTCTGCCACAGCGTGTTCTGGACGGTGAACGACCTCTGCGAGCTCGTCGGCGTGCCGATCGAGGGCACGAGCTACCGCGCCGCCGGCGTCAACCACCAGTCGTGGTTGCTCGAGTGGACCCACGAGGGCCGCGACCTTTACCCGGCCCTGCGCGACCGCATCCGCGAGGACCCGGAGCTCAGCCGCCGCGTGCGCGTCGAGATGTTCCGCCGCATCGGCTACTACCCCACCGAGACGAGCGAGCACTCGTCCGAGTACCTGTCGTGGTTCCTCCGCTCCCCCGAGCAGGTCGAGCGCTTCCGCCTGCGGCCGCTCGAGTACCTCGGCATCAGCGAGGAGAACGTCGCGGAGTTCGAGGCGACGAAGGCCGCTCTCGCGGCCGGGACCCCGTTGACGCTCGAGGACGAGGCGAGCGAGTACGCCCCGCAGCTCATCCACTCCCTCGTGACCGACACCCCGCGCCTCATCCACGGGAACGTCGTCAACCGCGGCCTCATCGACAACCTGCCGCAGGGCGCCGTCGTCGAGGTCCCCGTCCAGGTCGACGGGAACGGCATCGCCCCGCAGCCCATGGGCGCGCTGCCCGTGCAGTGCGCCGCGCTCAACCGCCCCTACGTCTCGGTCGCCGAACTGACGATCGAGGCCGCTCGCACCGGTGACCCGACCCTCATCCGGCAGGCGGTCCTGATGGACCCGAACGCCTCGTCCACCCTCACGCCCGAGCAGATCTGGGAGCTGTGCAACGACCTCGTCGCCGCGCACGGCGAGCTGCTGCCGGAGCCGCTGCGGGAGATCATCCCCGCCGACCGCATCTGACCGACCCGAAGCACCGCAGCCCCGCACCGTTCCCGAACGATCGACACAGGAGACGACCACCGATGTTCCCACCCCGTTCCACGATCCACGCTTCCAACTCCCCGCACGCCCGCCGCGCACGTCGCCTCATCACCGCGACCGCCGTCCTCGCCGTCGGAGCGCTCGCGCTCTCCGGGTGCGCCGGCGGATCGTCCGGTGCCACGACGCTCGACAAGGACGCGAAGGTGAAGCTCACCTTCTGGACCGGGCAGGCCGACGCGGCCCAGCAGATCCTCACCGGTCTCGTCGACGACTTCGAGAAGCTGCACCCCAACGTGACCATCGACGTGTCCTCGGGCGCGCCGTCCACGGAGGACCTCCTGCAGAAGCTCTCCGCGAGCTTCGCGGGCGGCAACTACCCCGACGTCTCGTACGCCTTCGGTTCCTGGGCGAGCCGACTCGAGGCGTCCGGCCGCACCCTCGACATCACCGACCAGGTGGCGGAGCCAGACGTGAAGTGGGACGAGTTCTCCGAGGCGGCCCGGAAGACGGTGCAGCCGACCGGCGAGAAGACGATCGGCTTCCCCGCCGTGGTCGACAACATCTCGCTCCTGTACAACACGACCGTGTTCGACGCGGCCGGCGTCGACTACCCCACGGCCGACTGGACCTGGGACGACTTCCGCGAGGCGTCGAAG
Source organism: Plantibacter sp. MCCC 1A11337 (assembly GCF_013349365.1). NCBI lineage: Bacteria > Bacillati > Actinomycetota > Actinomycetes > Micrococcales > Microbacteriaceae > Plantibacter > Plantibacter sp. MCCC 1A11337. The sequence goes on from NZ_JABJWX010000005.1 coordinate 18,493, forward strand.
CAGCTCACCGACCCGTCGACGAACACCTACGGCTACGCGTACTCGGTGTCGGGCAGCGAGGAGACGACCTGGCAGTTCTGGCCGCACCTGTGGCAGAACGGCGGGTCGATCATCTCCGACGACGCCAAGACGGCCGAGTTCGCCTCGGATGCGGGCGTCGACGCACTGACCTTCCTCCGCGACATGGCGGTCGACGACAAGAGCGTCTACCTCGACCAGACCGACACGAAGTTCGGCGACCTGTTCGCCAGCGACCGCATCGGCATGATCACCTCCGGTCCGTGGCAGCTGTCGACGCTGCAGACGAAGGGCACCAAGTACGGCGTCACCGTCCTCCCCGGCACCGACGGCGACCACCAGACCGTCTCCGGGCCCGACGTCTGGGCGCTGTTCGACCACAAGGACAAGAACCGCGAGTACTGGGCGTACGAGTTCACGAAGTGGCTCACCGACTCGGAGCAGGACCTCAAGTGGAACGTCGCCTACGGCAACCTCCCGCTGCGCTCGAGCGAGATCGACACCCCCGAGTTCCAGGCGCAGGTGGCTCAGCTGCCCGGCCTCGACGTGATGGCCGAGAACGGCGTGAACGCGAAGCAGGCCCGCCCGACCGTGCCCGGCTACGTCGGCCTGTCGGAGGCCATCGGTAAGGCGATCTCCTCGGTGCTGCAGGGCCAGGGCGACCCGAAGCAAGCACTCGAGGATGCCGCGAAGGCCGCCGACGACGCCCTGACGGAGGACTGATGTCCACGGTCACAGGACGCGACACGACCCCCAGGACGGAGCCGGAGCGACCCGAACGTCTCGCGGCTCCGTCTCGGCGAGGCAAGAACCGACTTCGCGACAACCTCACCGGGTGGGGCTTCGTCGCCCCGGCCATGCTCATCGTGCTGGGCCTGTCGATCTTCCCCGCGATCTGGGCGTTCTTCCTGTCGCTCCAGAAGTGGGACGGGTTCAGCGAGCCGGAGCAGGTCGGACTGGAGAACTACGCCAGCATGATCGGCAACGACGAGCTGCAGGCGGCCGTCGTCCACACGGTCGTCTACACGCTCCTGTTCGTCCCGGCGTCGCTCGGACTCGGACTCTTCCTCGCCGTGGCCCTCAACCGCCGGATCCGCTTCATCGGCGTCTACCGCACCGCGATCTTCGTCCCCTTCGTCGCCTCCGCGGCCGCGACCGGCATCCTCACGACCTACCTCTTCAACCCGCAGTTCGGGCTCCTCAACACCGTGTTCCGGTTCCTCGGACTCCCGGCGCAGGGCTGGCTCGAAGACCAGGGGCAGGCGATGGTCGTCATCACGATCATGTCGCTCTGGGGGCAGGCGGCGTTCACGACCGTCATCTACCTGGCTGCCCTGCAGGACATCCCCTCCGAGCTGCTCGAGGCGGCGCGGATCGACGGCGCGAACGCCTGGCAGTCGTTCTGGCGCATCACCTTCCCGCAGCTCGGACCGGTCACCGTGTTCGTCGCCATCTGGCAGTTCATCCAGGCGATCCAGCTGTTCGACCTCGTGTACACCACCACGAGAGGCGGCCCGCTCGGCGCCACCCAGACGATCGTGTTCTACCTCTGGGACGCGGCGTTCAAGCAGTTGCAGTTCGGGTACGGTTCCGCGGTCGCCTACGGGCTCTTCGTGGTGACGCTCATCGCCACGATCGGTGTCGTCCTGTACTCCCGCCGCTCCAACGTGGAGGCATTCTGATGACCGTCCTGACCACCCCGCCGCGCGGTGACGCCGCCACCGGCAAGCCGTCCGTGACCGCCCCGCCCGCTGAACGACGCACCCGTCGCCGCTTCAGCCCCTGGCACCTCGTGCTCGCGCCGATCGCGATCATCTTCGCGATCCCGTTCGTGCAGATGTTCATCACCTCGGTGACGCCGGAGTCGGAGATCAACACCTATCCGCCCCGCATCCTGCCCTCGCACATCACCTTCGACGGGTTCGCGAAGCTCTTCTCCGAGTCGAACATCCTGCTCTGGCTGGGCAACACGGTCATCGTGTCGACGGTCGCGGTCCTGTCCCACCTCGTGCTCTGCTCGCTCGCCGGCTACGGGTTCGCGCGCCTGAAGTTCCGCGGCAAGACGATGGGCTTCCTCATGATCGTCGCGACGATCATGATCCCGACGCAGCTGCTCATGATCCCGACCTACATCCTGTTCTCCCGGATCGGGCTCATCGACAGCCTCGGGGCGGCGATCGTGCCGTGGCTGGCGTCGGCGTTCGGCATCTTCCTCATGCGGCAGTTCTTCCTGTCGCTGCCGGCGGAGCTCGAGGAGGCCGCGCTCATCGACGGCTGCACCCGCCTGCAGGTGTTCTTCCGGGTGATCCTGCCACTCGCGAAGCCCGCGCTGGCGACGCTCGCGATCTTCACCCTGCTGGGTTCGTGGAACGACCTCGTCTGGCCGCTCATCGCGATCAACAACGACCAGGCCTTCACGCTGCAGCTCGGCATCACGAACTTCCAGGGCGCGCGCCGCACCGACTGGGCGCTCCTCATGGCCGGCAACGTCGTGGCCACGCTCCCGCTGATCGTGTTCTTCCTCTTCGCTCAGAAGCAGTTCGTGGCGACCATGACCTTCTCCGGCCTCAAGGGGTAGGCACCGATCCCGGCGTGGCAGGATCGCCTCCATCGCCGCGAGAGCACGTCACACGCTGAACCAACTCCGATACCTCGCAACGTCCCCTCATCACCTCGACCCACCCCAGGAGCAACCGTGTCCATCACCACCATCGTCGGTTCGGAAGCCACCGTCCGCGAGATCACCCAGCAGCCCGACGTCTGGCTCGAGGCGTCGACGGGGATCGCCGCCCGACGCGAGGAGATCGACGCGTTCCTCGCACCGCTCCTCGCCCGACCCGAGCTGCGGATCGTCCTGACCGGGGCGGGGACCTCTGCCTTCATCGGCGAGATCGCGGCACCCGCCCTGACCCGGACGCTCCGTCGCCGGATCGACGCCGTCGCGACCACCGACATCGTCTCCAACCCGCAGGAGTCGTTCGCCGAGGACGTCCCGCTGCTCCTCGTGTCGTTCGCCCGCTCCGGCAACAGCCCCGAGAGCGTGGCCGCCACGGAACTCGCCGACCAGTCGCTCACCGAGGTGCACCACCTGGTGATCACGTGCGACGAGACCGGCGAGCTGTACCGACGCCACCACGACCGCGCCTCGTCGCTCACCGTCCTCATGCCCCTGCGGTCCAACGACGAGGGCTTCGCGATGACGTCGAGCTTCAGCTCGATGCTGCTCTCGGTGCTCCTCATCCTCGGCGGCGCGGACGACGCCGCCGTGCAGGCGCTCGCGGCCGGCGCCACGACGATCCTCGACCACCGCGAGGTGGACATCCGCGCGCTCGCCAACGAGGGCTGCGAACGCGTCGTCTACATCGGCAGCGGCCCGCTCACCGGTCTGGCCCGGGAGTCGGCGCTCAAGCTGCTCGAGCTGACCGCCGGACGGATCGTCACCTACTACGACTCGGCGCTCGGGTTCCGTCACGGACCGAAGGCGGTCGTCGACGACAGCACGCTCGTCGTCGTCTACCTGTCGTCCGATCCGTACACGCGGCGGTACGACCTCGACATCGTCGCCGAACTGCGCGCGACGCTCTCGCCGGAGCGCGTGATCGCGATCTCCTCCGAGCCCGTCGCCGACGCGACGGCGTACGACTGGGTGCTGCCCGAGCTCGCCGGCCTCGATGACGCGCAGCTCGCGATCGGCTACGTGCTCGTCGCGCAGCTGCTCGGCCTGTCCTACTCGCTGCAGCTCGGTGCGACCCCGGACAACCCGTTCCCGAGCGGCACGGTGAACCGCGTCGTGCAGGGGGTCCGGATCCACGAGTTCGACGGCGTCGACGACGCTCGGAGTGTCGCCGCTCGGCTGCAGGAGCAGTAGTCGTGGCGCGGTACCTCGGCGTCGACGGTGGCGGGTCGAAGACGGCCTTCGTGCTGCTCGACGACGCCGGACGGGTGCTCGCGGAAGCGAGGACGGCCAGCTGCTACTACTTCGACGAGGGGATCGAGCTGGTCGGACGCATCCTCACCGAGGGTGTCTCGGAGGTGTGCCGGCAGGCGGATGTCACCACCGCCGACATCGATCAGGCCTTCTTCGGCCTTCCCGGGTACGGCGAGGTGAGTTCCGACATCGCCCACCTCGATGCGCTGCCGCGCGACGTGCTCGGTCACGACCGGTTCTCCTGCAACAACGACATGGTGTGCGGCTGGGCCGGATCGCTCGGCGCCGTCGACGGCATCAACGTCATCAGCGGCACGGGCTCGATGACGTACGGCGAGCGCCGTGGCCGGGGGCACCGGGTCGGCGGCTGGAGCGAGCTGTTCGGTGACGAGGGGTCGGCGTACTGGATCGCCGCCCGCGGCTTGAACGCCTTCACGCGGATGAGCGACGGCCGCCTGCCACGCGGTCCGCTCGCCGAGCTGGTGCGGGCGCGGGTCGGGATCACGAGCGACCTCGACGTGATCGACGTCGTCATGAACCGGTGGAAGGGTCAGCGGGGCCGCATCGCGGACCTCGCGAAGACGGTCGTCGCGGCCGCGGACCAGGGTGACGAGGTCGCCGTGCGCATCCTGGCCGACGCGAGCGGGGAGCTGGCGGAGATCGTCGAGGCGACGCGCGTGGAGCTCGGTTTCAGCGGCGACGAGGTCGTTCCGGTGTCGTACTCGGGCGGGGTGTTCTCGGCCGAGCCGGTGCGGTCGGGTTTCGAGCAGGCCATTGCGGCGCTGCCCGCCCGGTACGAACTCCGGACCCCGCTGTTCGGTCCGGCGATCGGCGCCGCGCTGTACGCCGCGAAGCGCGCCGGGTCACCGCTCTCGCCCCAGGCGCTCGAGGTGTTGCGCTCCCGGTAGCCCGCTCCTCCACCCGCCATCGCCTTGGGCCAGCGCGGTGCGCTGACGCGACCGCGGGCCTGACGCGCGAGCGCGGGTCTCCGGAGGGGCGCGCTCACGCGCGCGGGGCGCGGTCACGCCGGTTGTGCAGCGGCCACGCCGGGCACGCCACACTCGCGTCAGCGCACCGCGCTGGCGCGAGGATGGGCTACTTGGAAGCTTGACCCTCACGCGACGTGAGGCTTTAGCGTCGGCATCATGACGATCACGATCCTCGACACCGCCAGCGGCATGCGTTCCGTCCTCGATGCACCGGAAGCCGATCGACCCGCGCGACTCCGCGCCATGCTCGAGCCCGTCGCCGACATGTACCGGTACTTCCCGGGCGAGGTCGACCTGCTCGCCATGCACTCGATGGGCTCGGGATTCCCGATCGATCGGAGCCGGGATCGGGTCGTCGACGCCCTCGGCCGGCTCGTCGCGGCGGACGCGTGGGGACGGATCTCACGGGCGCTCGACGCGGCGGTCACCACCCAGCTCGCGGCGGTGCCGACCCCCGTGGTCCCCGACATCACCGTCCTGCTCGTCCTCGGCGACCCGGACGACACCTACTTCATGGAGTCGATCCGCGGGTTCATCGGTAACGGCAGCGCGACCGGGTTCATCTCCCTCATCCTCTGGCCGACGGAGGAGAACCTCGCCCGCCTCGAGGCGGCCGCCGTCCACGAGCTCAACCACAACCTGCGGTACGCGCCGGGTGGGGTGGTGTGGGATCCGGCGACCGTCGTGGTCGGAGAGCAGGTGGTGTCGGAGGGGCTCGCGGACGCGTTCGCCCGGCAGCTGCACGGGCCGTCCGGCTACACGCCGATCGGTGTCGCGCACCTCGACGACGACGCGGTGTTCGCCCGGGTCGTCGAGGGTCTCGACCTCGGAGGGATGCAGCACTTCGTCTCGTGGGTGCACGGTGACGAGGCCGCGTTGCGATACGGGGGCGAGCCGGTCGGTCTGCCGATGGCTGCCGGGTATGCAGCGGGCAACCGTCTCGTGGACGCGTATCTTGCGGCGACCGGGTCGACCGCAGCCGAAGCGTTACACGTCCCGAGCGCGACGATCATCGAGGTGGCACTCCGCGAGCTGGGCTGAAGCGGCTCGCCCTCACTCCCAGACGGCGGTCTCCGGGTCCACGCCGTGGCCGCGTGCGTTCGCGTCGATGACCCGTGAGAGCCACGCGGCGAGGCCGGGCTCGATCCGGTCGTAGGTGTCGGCCATGCCAGGCTCGGTGAGCCCGAGACGACCGATGATCACGTGCATGGACGGCGTGCAGTGGAAGTACTCGCTGAGGGCGGCGCGATGCCGTTCGGCGAGGGTGTTCGCCGTCTCGCTCCCGGCGACGACACCGGCGCGCTTGGCCTCGGCGAGTTCGTCGACCAGGTCGCGCATGGGTCCGACCAGCGCACGCCAGTCGTCCGACGTGCGGGTCGCGGACCGCTCGGCGTACTCGGCCCACTGCGCGGAGTCGCCCCAGCGGGCGCGGGCGGTTTCAGCCATCGTGGGGTTCCAGTCGTCGCCGAACACCGCCTGACGCTCCTCCTCGGGGACGAGCACGCCGACCTCGTCGGCTTCGAGCAGGCGGTCGACGGACCGGGCGACGGCTTCGAGTCGTTCGATGGTGTCGCCGAGTTCGCGTCGACGCTGGGTGAGCTCCGCCCGTCGTTCCGCGGCCGGAGCGCTGAGGAGGGTGGGGATGCGAGCGAGCGGGACACCGAGGTCGCGGAGGAGCACGACGCGGCGGAGGCGGGCGATGTCGACGGGCAGGTACGAGCGGTAGCCGTTCTGGTTCCTTCCGGACGGCTGCGCGACGCCGATCTCGTCCCAGTGGTGCAGCGTCCGCACACTCACCCCGATCTCGGCCGCCGCCCGACCGACGGTCACACCACCCTCGGTCCTCCCGTGCTCGTCCATCCACCCAGCATCGCACCCGGGCCCGACCTGCGTCCTCTGCCCTCTGCCAGCGCGGTGCGCTGACGCGAATGCACCCGACCCGGCCCGAGCGCGCCCCACACCCGCGAGCGCGCCCCTCCGGAGACCCGCGCCCACGCGCCAGACCCGCGCTCGGCCCCAGCGCACCGCGCTGACACCGGTACCGAACTCGCCAGCGCGGTGCGCCGGCGTGAGTGTGCCCACTAGGCGCGAATGTGCACCTCCCGGCCCGGGCGCACCCCACACGCGCGAGCGCGCCCCTCCGGAGAACCGCGCCCACGCGCCAGACCCGCGCTCACGTCACAGCACCGCGCTGGCAACACCACCACACGCCGGGGCGGGCCCGACGGGTGACGCGAACGGCCCCGGGAGCCGTGTGCTCCCGGGGCCGTCGGACGTTCAGACGGTCAGACCGCCCGGCGACGCGCTCGCATCGCGACGAGGACACCACCGAGGAGGACCAGCAGGACCCCAGCACCGATCGTGCCGAACGGCAGCTCGGTACCCGTCGTCGCGAGCGCCCCACCCGACGCCGCACCGTCGACGGTCGTCCCGTCGGCCGCGACGATCCGCACCTCGGTCCATCCGATGAGCGAGCCGTCCGCCGCGTAGACCGCGACCCGGTGGTCGCCCAGCGTCGCGTCGGCCGGGATCGTCGCCAGCAGGTCACCGGCGGCGTTCGTCGTGCCGGTGGCGATCCGCGCCGGCGTCGAGTACAGCCACACCTCGACGGCCGTCGCGGCGAAGCGGTCCTCGAGGCCGACCGTCACGGTCTCGCCCCGCCGCACCGTGTCCGCCAGCGTGATCGCACCACGGTTGGCCTCGGTGAGGCTCGTCCCGGGCAGCGGCGTGACCCCACCCGTCGGCGGCGTCACGGGCGGCGTGGTCGTTCCGGGCAGCGACCCGAGACGCAGGGCCTCGGAAGCGTAGCCGTCGGCGAACCAGTACACGGGACGCTCACCGTCGACCGACAGGGAGGCCGGCGCGGTCGCGAAGCCCTCGTTGTTGAGGTTGGGCAGTCCCGCCGGACGCTCGACCTGAGCGATCCCGGGCTGCTCGGTCCCGTTCAGCGTGATCTGCGCACCGGTGCCCGCGCAGCCGTCGTCGCACACGGCCCACAGCACGCCGAGGGTCGTGTCGTAGTCGAGCGCCATGACCGCCGGGAGGCCCGGGTCGATCGTCGAGATCAGCGTGGCCGTGCCGTCGGCGTTCAGTGCGAACGCGTAGACGTCTCCGGTGTCCTCGACGCCGACGAAGAACAGTCCGTCACCGTGGCCCGCGTAGTTCGCCGGGTCGTACGTCGCCTTCGTGTTGTCGTCGAAGAGCTTGCCGGCGAGGTCGCCGTCGGCCACCCACTCGACGGCCTCGACACCGAGGTTCGCACCGACCGTCGGCAGCAGGGCCGTGAGGTCCCACTCCTGGGAGGCGACGACGTCGGGGCCGGGCGCGTTCGGGTCGACCTTGAGCACGGCATTGAGCGTCGTGCCCTTCACACTGTTGTCGCGCTCGACACCGACGTAGACGGAACCTGCGCCGTCGACGGTGATGCCCTCGGTGTCGGGGCCGGCAGCGGAGGGGTTCGACGCGTCCTTCTGGAAGCGGGCGCGCTTGCCGTTCTCCCAACCGTCGACGAACGAGACCGAACCGTCTGCGGCGATCGCGAGCTTCCAGAACGAGCCGGTGCCGTTGTCGACCGCCCAGAGGAACGCGCCGTCGGCGGTGACCTGGGTGTCGAGTCCTGAGCTGTCCTCGAGGAACATCGGCGTGGTGTCGAGCACCGTCACGTCGGGCGAGCCGGGCCACGGACCGACCGGGATCTCACCGGCGCAGACGTTGGCCGTGCCCTTGGTGGCCTCGGCCGTCGCAGCGAAGGCGCCGGTCGCGTCGGGGCAGCGTCCCCAGGTGTTCGCCGGGTGGCCCTCGCCCCAGGTGGTCGAGTCGAGCAGTGCGTCGCCCTCGAAGAGACGGACCGTGTCGCCGCCGCCAAGGCCGAAGCCGAGGGCTGCGCGCTCGATGACGAGGTAGCCGCCGGCCGCGATGCTCGTGCCGGTGGGGATGACGTAGGCGTGGGTGTCGTCGTCGTCCTTCACGACAATGCCGGAGACGTCGAGCGCAGCGGTCGTCGGGTTGACGAGCTCGATCCAGTCGTCGGGCGATCCGCCGTCGGACTCGACCTCGTTGATGCGCACCGGGTTACCGCAGGCGTTGCGCAGGCCCTTGGTGGAGACGGCGGTGTCGACGAACTCCCCGGTGCCGTCGGGGCAGCGCGCGAAGACGCCGTCCGCGTGAGCCGCGTAGCTGTACTCGGCGACCGTCGCGCCGGCGGCGTTCCGCACGGTGGTGGTGTCGCCGTTGCCGAGCCCGAACGCGAAGTTCACGTTCTGGTCGAAGACGAAGTACGCGCCGGGCTCGAGGATCGTGCCCGCGGGCAGCGGGGTCGTGTCGGCGGCGTGGCCCACCGGGTCGTTGTCCATGAGCGTCCAGCCGGAGATGTCCAGCGCGGTCGCCTCGAGGTTGACGATCTCGACCCAGTCGGTCGCGTCGTTGTTCGATTCGACCTCGTTGATCGCGACGTTCGGGAGGACGCAGTCGTTCGCGGCACCCTTGGTGATACGTGCGAGCGTGAATTCGCCTTCACCGTCGGGGCAGCGGGCGAGCGTCGCGGCGATGAAGTCGCCGTCGATGGCCGCGTGGCCGCTCCACGTTCCCGAGCGGTCGATGAGGGTGCCGGTCGCGTCGAACAGGCGGATCTCGTCGGCGCTGCCGATGCCGATCGGGTCACGGAACGCCCCCTGCGTCTCGGTGCCGCCGACCAGGCCGATCGTCGCCTCGTCGACCACGAGGAACTCGCCGGGGGCGATCGACGTGCCGGGCAGGAACTGCCAGCGGTGGTCGTCGGAGTTGTCGCGGATCTCGTAGCGCGAGATGTCGAGCGCCGTCGTGCCGGGGTTGAAGAACTCGACCCAGTCGGATGGCTGCGAGTCGATCTCGTTGATGCGGATCTCACCGTCGGTCTCGGGAACCTCGGGTGCGGTGAAGACGTTCGCGACGCCCTTCGTCGACTCGGTGGTCTCGGCCCAGCCGGCGCGGTCGGCGGTGACGCCGTAGGTGACCGGAGCGTGTGCGGTCCACGAGTACTCGTCGGCGATCGCGGCGGTCGGGTCGAACAGGCGGACCGAGTCCTCCTTGCCGAGGCCGAACCCGAGCTGGTCCTCGTCGACGACGAGGAACGCACCGGGGTCGACGACGGTGCCGGCCGGGAACGCGTAGTTGCTGTCGTCCTTGTTGTCCTTCACGACCCAGCCGTCGAGCGTGACCGCGGTCGACGCGGTGTTCGTGAACTCGATCCAGTCGCCGGGGACGCCCCCGGAGGACTCGACCTCGTTGATCTGGAGCCCCGGCGCTGGGGCGGCGATGGCGGCGGCTGGCGTCGCGATGAGGGCGGTCGCACCGATGGCGCACGCGGCGGTCATCGTCAACACACGGTTGAGGCGGGGCATGGGTCTCCAGGGCACGAAGGGACGGGGATCGTGTCCCATCCCATCGGCGTGGGGTGGCCGGGTGGAGGAGCGGGGGTGACCGGGAGGTGAACGACAGGTGGCTTCCCAGGCAGGACGTGCTCACGTTGGCACGCGCCTGGCCCGGCAGACCACGAGACCACAGCACTGCCGCGGCGCCCACCCACAGACCCACACCGACGTACGACTGATCGCGCTCTCTCGCGGCGCCCCGCCACATACAATGTGGACGACCGAATTGGGGAGAAAATGGCACGACGGCGTGGGTTCTTGGCGGAGATGCAGCACCAGACGAGGCTTGCGGAGCAGCGACAACGCAACGCAGTCCGGCAACGCAACGCGAACGTCCGCCAGTTGGAACAAGCGCAACGCGCGGCCGAACGAGCGCAGCTTGCCGCAGCTCGCGCGTCAGAGGCCGATCGCAGGCGCCTCGAGAAGGAAGCGGCAGCCGCGCACGTCGCCGCGATGCAGGCCGAGGTGGATCAACGGAACGCGGATCTGCGCGATCAGTACGCAGAGATCGACGGGCTGCTCAGCGCCACCCTGGATGTCGACGACTACGTCGACCTCGAGGAGCTGCGCGTCCGAGTCGAACACCCACCGTTCCCTCGAGTCGATCTGCGAGTCCCGACCTCTGCTCCCGCCCCGATCCCCGATCCCCCACTGCCGGTCAAGTACGCCGCCCAGGAGCCGACCGGGATGTTCGGCAAGAAGCGGAAGCTCGCCGAGGCACAGGCAGCTGTGGAAGCACGCTATGCAGCCGACTATTACGCCTGGCAGGCGGCGGTCGCTGCGCTTCCGCAACAGCGCGCGGCACAACAGGCGGCATACGAGTCTGCGGAGCAGAAACGTCGTGGACGGCTCGCATTCGAAGAATCCAAGTACACGCAGGAGTGTGAAGCACGCGAGACTGCCGCTGCCCAGCGGAACGCCGAGCTGGACCAGCTCATCACCGGCCTGGGCTACGGCACAGTAGAAGCCGTCCAGGAGTATGTCGGCATCGTCCTGGCGAACTCGGTCTACCCAGAGTGGTTCACGGTCGACACCAACGCGACGTTCGAACCATCGACAGCCGAACTCAGCCTGAGGGTGACCATCCCTGGGCCGGACCAGATCCCGACGACCAAGGGCTACCGGTACGTCAAGGCGTCAGATGAGATCGCTGCGTCTCCGCTGGCGGCGAAGGATGTGAAGGATCGATACGCGGCGATCGTTCACAACGTCGCGCTGCGGAGCGTCCACGAAGTCTTCGAAGCTGATCGGCGCGCCCTCATTCACAATGTGTCGCTCGAGTTGGGCACCGAGACGATCAACCCGGCGACCGGTCGCGAGACCTACGTGCAGTTCCTCGCCCTGGCCGTCTCTCGCGACGAGTTCCTGAAGCTGGATCTGACCGCGGTCGTTCCCTCCGCAACCCTGGAGCACCTGCGCGCAGTCGTATCGAAGAACCCGCACGGGCTCGTCGCGGTCGACGGCAGCGGGGTTCGCCGAGCATGACGGACAACGCATCGATGATCTTCAATCCACCGCCGGGGTGGCCGAAACCTCCCGCCGGATGGAGACCTCCCGCGAGTTGGACGCCAGATCCGAGCTGGCCACCCGCCCCAGCCGGTTGGGCACTGTGGGTCGATCCGAACGAAGGAAGCGAAGCCGAAGCACCAGCCGCTGCGGCGCCGACAACCGTCAACACACCGCAGACTTCGGACACCGCGACGGATGCAGCAACCTCCGCGCGCATCCAGGAACTCGAGCGTGAGAACGCCGCCCTGCGCCAGAAATTGGCCACCGGGCATACAGACGACCTCGTAGAACTCGACGACGCGCGAGTCCTGCAGTCGGTGGGCATCTACCGTTTCCACCATCCTCTCGAGACCGCTGCCGCTTACCAACTGCGGCTCCAAGCGATCGAGGCTCGCATCGCCTCGCTGGTTCGGGACGACCGCGCGATCGAGAAGTCCGAGCTCTTCACGTTCAACAACTCCCTTGCTCAGGGCAAGCGCATGACATCGGATCTCGCCAAGCTCATGTTGCGTGCCTACAACTCCGAAGCCGACAACGCGCTTCGGACACTTCGTGCGGGAAACGTCGTGACCGCGAAGAAGCGTCTCGAGTCGTCTCGCACGGCGATCGCGAAGCTTGGTGCGCTGATGGAGATGCGGATCAGTGACGAGTTCCATCGACTTCGAGAGAAGGAGATCGAGCTGACCGCTGATTGGCTCATGAAGAAGCAGGTAGAGCGGGAGGAAGCCAAGGATGAGCGGGCACGGATCAAGGAAGAGCAACGTGTTCAGAAGGAACTCGACGATGAGCGAGCGCGTTTGGACAAAGAGCGCGCTCACCTGGTCAACACGCTCGCTGCCCTCCAGAACCAAGGACAGACCGATGAGGACCTTCTCCGTCGTCTGGGGGCTATCGACGAGGCGATCGCTGACAACGACTTCCGAGCCGCGAACATCCGTGCCGGGTACATCTACGTCATCTCAAACGAGGGAGCGTTCGGCCCTGATGTCGTGAAGATCGGACTCACTCGTCGACTGACGCCGAGCGACAGAATCTCCGAGCTCAGTGGGGCTTCGGTGCCGTTCCGATTCGATACACACACGCTGTTCTTCTCGGAAGACGCCGTCACCCTGGAGAACGAGCTGCACAAGCATTTTGCGGACCGGGCTCTGAACCAGGCCAACCCTCGGAAGGAGTTCTTCTTCGCCAGCCCTGCAGAGGTGCGAGATGTCCTTCTGCAGAAGGTCGGCAACATCCTCGAGTTCTCCGACAGCGCCGAAGCGACGGAGTATCGGCAGTCCCTGGGCCGCTGGCCGCAGCGAGCACAGTCTCGGAACGAGATCATCGGCTGAGGCGAGCGGAACGTCGGTTGGCAGACAATCCGATGCGGCCTCGCGCGGTCTCCGCCTGCGTTGTCATACCCAGGACTACGCTCACCCCATGACCGACGATGCGACGACCGACACCGCTCCGCGCGCAGACCTCACCGGCTGGGTGCGGACCCCGTTCACCGGCGGCGGCGTCACGCACGACCGCTTCGAGAAGGGGTCCGGGCCGGGCGTCGTCCTCATCCCCGAGCTGCCCGGACTCACGCCCGAGGTCCTGGGGCTCGCAGAGCATCTCGTCGCGGAGGGCTTCACCGTCGCGATCCCATCGCCGTTCGGAACCCCTGGCCACGAAGGGACCGTCGGCTACACCCTCGCCAGCGTCAGCAAGGTCTGCGTCTCCGCCGAGTTCAAGGCGTTCGCGACCGGCGCCCACCGACCGGTCGCCGACCACGTCCGGGCACTGGCCGCCGACCTCGCGGGCCGCACGCCTGGTCCTGGCGTCGGCGTCATCGGTATGTGCTTCACCGGCGGATTCGCGCTCGCGGCGGCCGTCGACGAGCACGTCCTCGCCTCCGTCATGAGCCAGCCGTCCACGCCGTTCCCTGTCAGCCGTGCCCGCCGCGTCGACCCCGGGATGTCCGCCGCCGAGTTCGACGCCGTCGCAGCCCGTGCGGCTCAGGGGTCGGTCTGCGCACTCGGCCTCCGCTTCAGTGAGGACCGGGCCGTCCCGCGAGAGCGATTCGCGACCATCGCGGCCAAGCTCGGCGACGCGTTCGAGGTCATCGAACTCGACTCCTCCCCCGGCAACGCAGCCGGCTTCGCGAAGACCGCGCACTCGGTCCTCACCGGCGAGGTCCGCGAGCACGACGGTCACCCGGCGTTCGAAGCACGCAAGCGCGTGGTCGCCTTCCTCCGCGAACGCCTCGCGACACCGACCACGTCGGATTGACCTTCCCAGCCGGCCGACACGCTGCGATCATCGACTCCATGACCTCGACACGACACGACCGCGCGACACCGAACCTGCCGTCACGCAACTTCGACGCGACGGAGACGTTCTACTCGGCGTTCGGGTTCGAGCGCACGTTCCGAGACGAGGGCTGGCTGATCCTCGTCCGCGGCGGCCTGCAGCTCGAGTTCTTCCCGGCACCCGACCTCGACCCGGCGTCGAGCAGCTTCATGTGCTGCCTGCGTGTGGCCGACGTCGACGAACTCTACGACGCGGTCCAGCGATCGGGAGTCGTCGAGGCGACCGTCGGCGCGCCTCGCCTGCACCCGGTCCGGATGCAGGACTGGGGGCTCCGCGCCGGATTCCTCATCGACCCGGACGGCACGCAGCTCACCCTGATCGAGCAGCGCACCTGACCTGCGACCCACGGGCCCGCCCAGCACGCTCAGGCAAGAGAGTGGGCGATGTTCCAGAAGCCGATGGCGATTACTGGGACTCCTGGACCGATCACCCGTGATGAAGCTATCGGGCCACCATGCCCTGACGGATCAGGGGAACGACTGCACGATGTTCGCGATCCCGATGGCGATGATGGCGAGACCGGGGATGATCATCGAACTGGGCCGGGGAGCCTTCCTCCCACGGAGACGCAGCCAGGCCCTTCCGTAGATCCGGGTGGTCTCGCGATCGCTCATGCGGGCGAACTGCTGCCGGAAGACGAGCGTGGCACCACCAAGCAGGATCATCATCACGCCTCCGAGGATGAAGCGCGCGACGTTCACGCCTTCCCTCTTCTACTCGTCGTCACCTGATGACCATATCGAGTGACCGAATCTCGGCGAGGCTTCGGGCTCGTCCTAGAAGAAGGTGATTCCGTGCGGCGCGCGCGGCGTCTGGAGCATCGACCGCAGCAGAAGCGGCGCAGCAGGGTCGGCCGCCTGCAGCACACCGGCTGCGGCGAGTGACACCGGCGAGACCGCTCCGAGCAGGAGCGAACCGAGGTCGGCCACGTCGAGCGCGAGGTCGGCGCCGGCAGCGTCGGTCTCGTCGCTCAGCTTCGTAGCCGTGCCGCGGCCACCGGTCACCTCGAGGCGGAAGGTGCCCGCCGCGTAGCCGAGCGCGTCGGTGACGGCGATCGTCAACGTGCCGTCGACCGCGAACGGACGCGAGGCGAGGACGGCCGGAAGATCGAGGACGCGCAGCCACACGTGGTCCTCTTCGTGCTCGATGTCGTAGGCGCGGTTGTCGCCGAGGGCCGAGACGATCGGGTCGTCGAGCCGGGCACGGTTGTACTTCACGACGTCGTTGAGGTCGATGGAGAGCAGGAACTCCCACAGCGACAGGTAGGCCGCGTCGGTCGCGTAGACGAGGTCGATGATCTCGATACCGGTCTGTCCGCCGGGCTGCTCGACCATGCGCCACGTGACGTAGCCGTCGACCTCCTCGCCGTCGGCGGGACGGTGCACGGCGGCACGGGTGTCCTTCGCCGGTTCGCCGTCGCGACCCAGCGTGCCGAGGACCAGTGGCCACGACCCGGTGTTGCGGACCATGGACCCGATCGATCGCTCGTCGAAGCGGTCGAACACCTGGCGCGCGACGCCGTCGACCAGGTACTCGGGGGTGACGACCGACACGATGCCGCTCGTCGGTGCGAGGAACGGCAGGGCTTTCGCTCGCTTCACGACGACGTTGCGCTCACGGATCGCGGAGCCGAACCCGAAGCGACGGTAGATCGTGCCCTCGCTGGCGGTGAGGGCCGCGATCGCATAGCCGTCGGCGACGCCGCGCTCCAGAGCCTGCGTCATCATGCGGCGCAGGATGCCGCGGCGTCGTTCGGTCGGGCGGACCGTGACGTCGGAGATCGCCTGCGTGTCGATGCTGGTGCCGTCGCCCCAGCTGAGCGTCTTCGGGAACCAGGAGAAGGTGCCGGCGGGCCAGGTCTCGTCGACCGAACCGGGCTGCGGCTTGCGGACGTAGGCGCCGAGCAGCACCGCTTCGTCGGCGATGAGGTCGTTCACCTTGCGCTTGCGCGCCTCCGGCTTCGGGGTGGGCTCGTGGAAGCCGAACCCGATGGCGTCGAGCGCCGCGAGGCTCTCGGGCGTCGGTTCGCCGTCGGCCCCGTTCGCGAACGGGAACTCACGGAGCTCGTAACGGGCGTCGAAATCTTTGCTGTTGGCCACGAGTCCACCCTAACGACCCGGCCTGACACGTCTCCGGGAAGCGCGTTGGGACCGCGACCTCACGGCAGGGTGATCGACACCTCGACCGTGTACTCGTCGGCGGTCTGGCCCAGCACCCGCTGCCGGAGCTCGGTGGTCGGCATCGTGATCCCCCGCTCCGCGATCGCATCGAACAGGGCGACCACCGCGGGGTGCGTCGATCCCTCCGGAAGCTCGACGCCCGGTTCGGGTCGCCAGACCGCAGCGAGTTCGGCCCGCTCGGGCAGTACGTCGACCGTGGTCTCGTCACCACCCCACGTCGGTTCGAGCTGCGACGAGGTCGGCCAGCAGCAGACGATCTCGACCGCCCCCTGCTCACCCGGTCGGAGCGCGGTCCAGAACGGCCCCGTCGGCCCGACGCCGGCCTCCTGCACGGCGACGTAGAGCTGCGAGAACTGCTCGTTCGCGTCGTCATCGGTCACCGAGTCCTCGTCGCCGCGCGGCACGGTGAGCACCCGACCGACATAGGGCTGGGGAGGGAGGGAGCGTTCGACGATCTCGACCGGTGCCGCGAGCGACGCGACGACCGCGCGGGCCTGCGCGAAGGCGTGGTCCTCCTGCTCCCGCTGCTCCAGGACGAGGCGGTGGTGCACGTCGATCGCGGTCGACGGATCCGCGCCGGCGACGGTCACGCCCACGGCGGCGAGCGGGACGCCGGCGTCGCGGAGTGCCTTCACGATCACGCCGGAACGCACCTGCTCCTCGCCGTAGCGGCGGTAGCCGAAGTCGGGATCGACCTCGGCTGGAACCAGCACGCCCTTCTCGTCGTAGTGGCGGAGCGCCTTCACGCTCAACCCGGTCATGCCTGCGAACTCTCCGATGTGCAACATGTTTCAAGCATCCCGTCTCCCCCTACGGGAGGGTCAACTCCGGTCCGAGCGGCCGTGAAGTTGCACCTAACAGGTTCCTTAGTGAAGGATAAGCGCCTAAACTTCACTAAGAGCCCTCGTGACTGCAACTTGGGCCGATTCAGGAGGGGATGATGACGACAGCCGTCGCGTATGAGCAGCGGCCCTGGCAGTCGCGCATCGCCCCCGACGCGTTGCCGAAGCGCCAGCGACTACTCCTCGCACAGCCATACGACGCCGCGGTCCCGCCACAGATCGCCGATCTCGACATCCGTCTGTCGGACGATCTCGTGGAGCTGCTGGGCGAAGCGCAGGAACGGATCATCCGTTTCGACAGCGAGGTCGGTCACGTCACCGCACCCTTCTCGTCGATCCTGCTGCGGAGCGAATCGGCGTCGAGCTCGCAGATCGAGAACCTGACGAGCACCGCGAAGGCGATCGCCGAGGCCGAGTTGGATGAGCGCGACACCGGGAACGCGCCGCTCATCGTCGCCAATGTCCGAGCTCTCGAGGCGGCACTCGCGGCATCGGACGAGCTCTCCAACACGACGATCATCGCCATGCAGGAGCAGCTTCTCGGCACATCGGCACCGGAGATCACCGGCCGGTATCGCGACGAACAGGTCTGGATCGGGGGCGGAAACTACAGCCCGCACGAGGCCGATTTCGTCCCGCCGCACCACGAGCGTGTACCGGCAGCGATGGACGACTTCATCGCCTACTCCCTCCGACCGGCACCGCTCCCGCTCGCAGCCATCGCGGTCGCACATGCGCAGTTCGAGACCATCCACCCGTTCCCCGACGGCAACGGGCGCACCGGTCGAGCGCTGGTGCAGGCCGCTCTCCGGCGAGTCGGGCTGACCAGCGGGGTCACTGTGCCCATCTCAGCCGGCATCCTGCAGCAGCGTGACGACTACTTCGCTGCACTCACCAGCTATCGGCAGGGCGACATCGAGCCGATCGTCCGCGTGTTCGCCGATGGTGCGTTCCTCGCGATCGCCAACGGACGGACGTTGGTGGAGGAGATCGAGACCATCCGGACGGCATGGCAGGAGGCCTTGCGCGACGTCCGCGCCGATTCGGCCGCGCATCGCATCACGGCACTGGCACTGGAACATCCGGTGATGAACAGTCGGCTCGTGCGCGAACATCTCGACGCCTCAGATCGCACGGTCTTCAACACCCTCGACACCCTCGTCGAACGTGGCATCCTCACGGTCGGCTCGTCGCGACAGCGGAACCGTCTCTGGACTGCGCCTCCCGTGCTGGCAGCGCTCGACGGGTTCGCTGCGCGGAGCATGCGGCGCGGTTGACGGGAGCCCCCTCAGCGGGCCGATGGCGAAGTCACGCTTGAGGTCGAACATCGCCCGCCCTCAGCGACGCCGATCACCCCGCCGAGTAGCCGCCGCACCTACCCCCGCGCCGCCACGAATGCGGCGACGCAGTCCTCGATGTCCTGCTCACTGTGGGCGGCACTGATCTGCACGCGGATGCGAGCCTCTCCGCGGGGTACCACCGGGAAGCTGAACGGGATCACGTAGATACCCTGCTCCAACATCCGTGCCGCGACCTGGACCGCCTGCTGCTCGTCGTCGAACATCACCGGGATGATCGGGTGCGAGCCGTCGAGCAGCCGGAAGCCCTCCGCGGTCATGCGAGCACGGAACAGGTCCGCCTTGCGGAACAGTCCCTCGCGCAGCTCGTCGCCCGCCGCCGCGAGCTCCACGGCTCGACGCGCCCCGGCGACGAGCGACGGCGCCAGGCTGTTCGAGAACAAATACGGCCGGCCCGACTGCCGCAGCACGTCGACGATCTCCTGCTTCGCACTCACGTACCCGCCCGACGCACCGCCGAGCGCCTTGCCGAGGGTGCCCGTGAGGATGTCGACGCGGTTCTGCACGCCGAACAGCTCTGGCGTCCCGCGACCGCCCGAGCCGACGAAGCCGACGGCGTGCGAGTCGTCGACGAGGACGAGCGCGCCGTAGCGGTCGGCGAGGTCGCAGATCTCGTCGAGCGGGGCGTAGAAGCCGTCCATCGAGAACACGCCGTCGGTGACGATCACGGTGCGGCGCGCGTCGGCGGCGTTCATGAGCTGCTGCTCGAGGTCCGCCATGTTGCGGTTGCGATAGCGCAGGCGACGGGCCTTGCTCAGGCGGATGCCGTCGATGAGCGACGCGTGGTTGAGCGCATCGGAGATGATCGCGTCGTGCTCCCCGAACAGCGCACCGAAGACGGCCCCGTTCGCGTCGAAGCAGGAGGAGAACAAGATGGTGTCCTCCGTGCCGAGGAAGGCGCTCAGCTCCTGCTCGAGGTCGCGGTGGATCTGCTGAGTGCCGCAGATGAAACGCACGCTCGCGAGCCCGTAACCCCACTCGTCGAGCGCCAGCTTCGCGGCATCGACGATCGAGGGCTCGTTGGCGAGGCCGAGGTAGTTGTTGGCGCAGAAGTTCCGCACCTGGCGACCGTCGATCGTCACGTGGCTACCCTGGCGGGACGTGATCGCGAACTCCCGCTTCGTGAGGTCGTCGGCCTCGATGGCGTCGAGCTGGCCGCGCAGTTGGTTCTTGATGATGCCGTACATGTCGTCTCCTCGGGGTCGAGTGGGCGGTTGAGCTGCGTCTGGCGGTCGCTCAGGCGGCGGTCGCGGCGTGGGCGGTGACCGGTGCCTGTTCGTCGACGACGCCGGTGATGACGACGTCGCGGGTGTCGGTCCAGTCGATGAGCACCTTGCCGGCCGCTCCCCCGCGCGCTGTGTCGAAGGCGCCCTGCCAGGAGGCGAGCGGGAAGCGGGCGGTGACGAGTGACTCGAGGGCGTTGCGGAGCTCGGGGCTGTGGTCGACCATGGCGCTCGCGTGGTGCCAGGTGTCGAACATCTCGCGGCCGTAGATGCCCTTGATGGTGATCATGCGGGTGATGACCTTGGTCCAATCGATCTCGATGTTGGTCGAGGGGAGACCGAGGAGCGCGACCTTGCCGCCGGTGTTGAGGTTCTCGATGAGCTCGCTCGCGGCGGCGGCCTGTCCGGACATCTCGAGGCCGATGTCGAAGCCCTCGAGCATGCCGAGCTCGGCCTGAGCGTCGGCGACCCGCTCCTTCGAGACGTCGACCACGCGGTCCGCGCCGACGGCGAGGGCCTTCTCGAGGCGGTCGGCGACGACGTCGGTCGCGACGATGTTGCGCGCCCCGGCGACCCGGCAGACGGCGATGGCCATGAGACCGATGGGGCCGCAGCCGGTGATGAGGACGTCCTCACCGAGGATCGGGAAGCTGAGGGCGGTGTGGACGGCGTTGCCGAGGGGGTCGAAGAGGGCGCCGAGGTCGGGGGTGACCTGGTCGCCGTGGACCCAGACGTTGGTGGCCGGCAGGACAACGTACTCGGCGAAGGCGCCGTCGAGGTTGACGCCGAGGCCGCGGGTGTGGCGGCAGAGGTGGCGGCGGCCGGAGCGGCAGTTACGGCACGTTCCGCAGACGAGGTGGCCCTCGCCGGAGACCGCTGCGCCGACCGGGATCCCCTCGACGCGACTGCCGACCTCGACGACTTCGCCGGAGAACTCGTGGCCGGGGACGAGCGGGGCGTCGACCGCGCCTGCCGCCCACGGGTCCCACGACTCGATGTGAAGGTCGGTGCCGCAGATGCCGGTGCGGTGGACGCGGATGAGGACGTCGTCGGAGCCCATGGCCGGCATCGCGCGCTCGACGAGTTCGAAACCGGCGGTGTCGGGTCGTTTCCAGAGGGCGAGCAACGGCGTTCCTTCCTGCGGGAGCGGCGGCGGCCGGTAGTATCGGCTGTCGCGGACGGGCGTCTTCGCGCTGTCCTGGTGACTAACGTAGTCAGATCGATCCGTCATGAATATTGAGGGTTTTCACGTGACCAGTTAGCTTGAGCTGATGAATCTCTCTCAGATGCGGATCATGCGCGAACTGGCCGAGCGCGGCACGATCGCGGCCGTCGCACGGCACCTGCATGTGACGGCGCCAGCGATCTCGCAGCAGCTGGCCGCACTGCATCGCGAGCTCGGTGTCGCGCTGACGTATCGGGTGGGGCGCGAGATCCGCCTGACCGAGGCCGGCATGGCGCTGGCCGAGATGGCGGGCACGGTGCACACGCTGATCGACCGTGCGGCCGAGACGGTTCGTGAGTACGGTGACGACGCGGGCGCGCGGGTGCGGGTGGCGGCGTTTCAGAGTGCCGGGCAGGCGTTACTGCCGGGGTTGCTGGAGGACGCCGATGGAGGACCGTCGTTGGTGTTCGGCGAGCACGATGTCGCGCAACCCGAGTTCGCCGAACTCGTCGACCAGTACGACCTCGTCGTCGCGCACCGAATGGACCACGACGAGCCGTGGCCGTCGGAGCAACTGTCGGTGACGACGCTGTTGAGCGAGCCGTTCGACGTGGCGATGTCGGTGGACCATCCACTAGCGGGTCGGCCGTCGGTGTCTGCTGTCGAGCTCGCGGACGAGTCGTGGATCGCAGCGCACGCAGGCTTCGCACCGGATGTCGCGCTCGGGGTGGTCGAGGCGACGGCGGGCGTGCGGTTCCACCGCGCGCATCGGGTGAACGACTACCACCTGGCGGCGTCGCTCATCGTGGGCGGGGAGCTGCTGGCGTTGTTCCCGAGGTACACGGCACCGCGGGCGGACCCGCGGTTGGTGCTGGTGCCGCTCGAGGATGTGCGGATCGCGCGCAACATCGACGTGCTCGCGCGACCGCACGCGCTGGCTCGGGTCGCGGTGGCGCGGACGCTGGACCGGCTGCAGGACGGAGCCGATGTGCTGCAGCGGGCGCGTCCGTCGGCGCCGGTCGGCCCCGGGCTGCACCACGTCGAGGTGTGGCTCGCGGACGTCGAGGCGGAGCGTGCGAGCTGGGCCTGGCTGCTGTCCCGTGTCGGGTTCGTGGCGGAGAGCGAGTGGCCGGGCGGCGAGTCCTGGGGGGCCGGCGACACCTACGTCACGCTGACGGCGTCGCCGAACCTCAGCGCGGAGGAGCACGATAGGCGACGGCCGGGCGTGAACCATCTCGCGTTCCGCGGAGGCACGCGGGAGGCCGTCGACGCGATCATGGCGGCGGGCCCCGAACACGGCTGGCGGCCGCTGTACCAGGACCGCTATCCGCACGCCGGTGGCGAGCAGCACTACGCGGGCTGGCTCGAGAACGAGGCGGGCTTCAAGGTCGAGGTGGTCGCGGATCCCGGTCTCAGCGGGTCGCGGGCTGACGACGTCTGAGCAGCGCCGCCCGTGTCTCGACGATGATCATCGAGATGATGACCAGGACGACGCAACCGAGTCCGGCCACGCTGTTCCCGCTGACGAGGAAGATCGCGCCAAGCCCGAGGCAACCGAGCGCCAGGTCGTTGAAGCCCCCGGCCCGAGCGCTGACAGACAGCCCATGCTCGAGGCCGGCCGACTCATCGATGCGACGCTTGGCGAGCAGGTGCGCGCGAAGCGCGCTGGACCCCAAGCTCGAAGACATGACAATGACTGCGTACGACGTGACGACGATCGAACCCGGGATGGTTGGCCAGATGACCGTCTGGACGACCCACACGAGCACGAGCGCGCCCACGACGGCGGCAGAGAAGATCTGCCAGGGCGTGGTCGTCACGATCCCCTCACCTCCGCAGCCCGGCGGACGCCGGACACCCCATCGAGGCTAGGCGCGACGAGAAGTAGCGTCAATGCACTGGTGACATAAACTACACTTAACGTCTTCCATGCGAATGATGGCCCATGTCCGCAACGCCCCGCGGCACGTTCGGCCTCTCGCGGCACGCCGTGCAAGGCGTGCCGCGAGAGCGGGCACGTGCCGCCTCAGGGGGTGTGGAAGGCGATGATCGTGTCGGGGCCACTCCGCGCCAACCTCCCCGACCCCAGCCCGAACTCAAGCGCCTCGTCGAGGCGGGCTCCGATCGCGGTGGTGACTCGCTTGCCACCGAAGATCGCGAGGGTCTCGCGACGGAGTTCGTCGGGCGAGAGCCCGGCGGACTCCTCCGCGGCGATCGCCATCGCATTCGCGATCTCCACCAGGGAGATGTGCTCGATCGCACGAGCCGCTTCGGCCGACGACTGACGCGCACCGCGCCACGTGAGTGGGTCGATCGACGTCGGCCAGGCGAACGGCTCGTCGGAGCGACCCAGCAATTCGGCCGGGACCTTGACGAGGATGGACTTCGCCCGCGAACCCACCACCCGGTCGAGACCGAACGCACCCGCGACCAGCTTCGCCAGACGCGCCACGTGGATCGGGCCCTCGGCCTCCACCGCAGCACGGATCGCACCCTGCACCGCGACGACCGACTGCCGACCCGGCAAGCGGTCGAGCACGTCGATCCCACCCAGCGTGGGTGCGTCCCAGGGCTGATACTCGGAGAGCTCCGGGTGCCGCGCTGACGTGTCCGGCTCCGGCTTCGCCTCCACGGGCTGCGCCGAACCGACCTTGCGGTCGCGGAACTCCGACAGGGTCTCGAGCGACGCCAGCCGCTCCGACCACTCCCGCACTCGGGCGCTGCGAACCGGCGCAGGCGCACCCGAATCCTCCGGAGCGACATCGGCCTCATCGCTAGCCGACGCATCAGCCGCATCCGACTCCGCACCAGCCGATACCTCCGGCACCGCACTCCCCGCAGCCACCCGCTCGGCCGCAGCCTCCACCGCCGCGACCAACCGGTCCAGCACCTCCTCACGGTGGTGCAACCACTCCGGCAGCCACACGCGCTCGACGCCCGGCCACCGCATCAGCCCACTCAGCACCTCGACCGGCAGTCCGTCACGATCGGCGACCGTCCGACGCTCACGCCACGACGCCCCGTCGAGCAGCACGGCCACCAGCGGCCGGTCGGGCTCCGCCTCCGTCGCGATGCTGATGTCGACACGGAAGTCCGACAGCCCGACATCCGTCCGCACCGCGTGCCCGGCGTAGCGCAGCTCGTCGGCGATCTCGTCGCGGTGGCGGTCGATGATCGCCTGACGACGTCCGTCCTCGCCCGCGGCCTCACTCCCCCGCTGCGCCAGCTCCAGATACGCCTTCAGGTGCTTGATGCCGATCGACGACGTCTGTTCCGCCCGCAACTCCGAGGGGTCGAAGCTCGCGAACAACACCACCTGTCGCCGAGCCCGCGTCACCGCGACGTTCAACCGCCGCTCGCCGCCCGCCCGCGTGAGCGGCCCGAAGTTCAACGGGATCACGCCCTTCTCGTTCGCACTGAACGCGATCGAGAACAGGATCGTGTCGCGCTCGTCGCCCTGCACGTTCTCCAGATTCTTGACGAACAGTCCGTCCTGCTCGTCGAGCGCCAGCGCGATCCGCGGGTCGGCACTGTCACGCAGCAGATCCTCGATCAACGTCCGCTGCTGCGCGTTGAAGGTGATGACCCCGAGCGACGGCGTCTCGTCCGGTGAGGCCTCGAAGCGACGCGAGATCTCCTCGACGATCGCCTGCGCCTCCACCGGGTTGGTCCGCAGCGACTTGCCGCGGCCGCCCCGCTCGAACTGCCCGTCGAACCGCACGAACGCCAGCCCGTGACCCGCGACCCCACCGTCGCCCGCACCGGCGAACGGCGCCGGGAACGACGACAACTGGCTGTCGTAGTAGTGGTGGTTCGAGAACGCGATGAGCGACTCGTCCTGGCTGCGGTAGTGCCACGACAGCCACTTGCTCGGCACCCGCGCCTGCACGCACTCGGAGAGGATCGACTCCTCGTCCTGCAGCACCTCGCTCGTGTAGTCGGCGTCGTCGTCGATCGTCGCGCCCGCCTCGGCGAACGTCGTCGGCGGCATTTGCTTGCTGTCGCCCACGACGACGACCGAGCGCGAACGCCCCATCGCCCCGATCGCGTCGGCGACCCGGATCTGCGACGCCTCGTCGAACACGACGATGTCGAACAGCTCGGCAGCCGCGGGGAAGAACCGCGCGACCGACTCCGGGCTCGCGAGCGTGCACGGCATGATCTGCGTGATGAGCTCGCCGAAGTTCTCGAGCAGCGCGCGGACGCTCATACCGCCGCGCTGACGGTCGATCTGGCGACGCAGCCCGCCGACCTGACCGCTCTCCGACTGCGAGCTGAACGTCCGCAGCCCGAGCACCGATGCCGGGATCGCCCGCGGTAGCTCCTCGCGCACGGCCTTCACGCTCGTGGTGAAGCGGGTGACGCTGCGGTTGTGGGCGGTGGCGTCGAAGGCGTCGAGCGTGGTGGTGCGCTCGCGCTCGTCGATCGACGCCTGCGCGAGGCCCTTCTCGAAGGCGAGCGTCGCGTCCTCGGTCTCGATGCGACCGGCGAGGATCGCGGCGCGGACGTCGTCGAGCCCGTGCGTGCGGAGCGGTTCGATGACCCGCACGAGGTCGAGCCAGCGTTCGAGGACGACGGGCTCGGCGGCGTCGAGGCGGCGGGCGTCGCGCGTCGACCACCAGGCCTGCAGGAAGCCCTCCCCACCCGACCACGCCGACAGGCGCTCGGTGCTGACGGACGCGATCCGCAGGAAGTCGCTCCAGGTGCTCGCGAGCGTCGTCAGCGCCTGGGCCGCCTGCTGCGACGGCTGGGTCGTGGCGTAGTGGTCGCGGACCGCGGTGATGAACGCGTCATCGGGCGTGCCCGGCAGGCGGAGGCCCTCCGAGAGCCAGCGGTACCAGCCGAGGAGTTCGCGGACGGGCTGGGTCGGCTCGACGAGCGGGTTCCAACGGTCGCCGACGAGCGGCAGGGCGGTCGAGCGGAGGGTGCCGCGCAGCTGGACGAGGCGGTCCTGCGCCGCCTTCGCCTCGGTGAGCTGCGGGACGAGCTGCTTGACCTTGAACGAGGCCGCGTCGACGGCGAGCACGTCACTCAGCTGCGCGAGTGCGGCCCGGAGCCGCTTCTTGCGACCGAAGAAGCTCGACGCGGCAGCCTGCTCGGCGGCGTGGAGCGGGCCGGCGATGTCGCGGTCGAGGATGGCCGGCGTGAACGTCGAGCGCCACTCGGCCTGGGCGTCGCGGAGCTGTTCGGCGGCGGCGAGGGCGTCGTCGAGCCGGGAGAAGTCCTCCGGCCGCGTTCCCGCCATGAGTGCGCCGATCGGCAGGCGCGGCGCGGCGACCGCGGTCGACCAGAGGCCAAGGAGGTCGGGGCGCGTCGCGAGACGCAGGGCGTCCATCGGGAGGCCGGCGTCGAGCGTCGCTGCAAGGGCCGCATCCAGCGCGCGGCCGGCCTGCTGCACGGTCGCGGCGTCGAGCCCGGGAGCCGACGGGCCGTCGAGGAACGCCCACGGGTGGGTCGTGCTCGGGCGGGCGAGGTCGGAACGCTCGGGCAGGTCGCGGAACACCTGCCGCAGCTGCTCGAAGGCCTCGGACGTTCCGGCGGCGACGAGCTGCTCGGGGATCGCCATCGGGACGAGGTCGTGGTCCATCGCAAGCAGGCGACTCCGTGCGGAGTAGAGGGAGAAGCCGGCGGCGTTGACCTCGTGGAGGCGGTCGGCGTAGCGGGTGAGGGTGCGGAGGCCGGACTCCGACAGCTCGCGGTTGGTGCTCAGCGCGTCGACATCGGCCTTGGTGCGCAGGTCCAGGCCGGTCTTGATCTGCGCACGGACGACGTTGGGTCTGGCGCCCTTGTCGTGGAGGTCGAGCGAGAACGCGCCGAGTCCGACGTCTTCGAGTCGCTGCTTCACGACGTTGAGCGCCGCACGCTTCTCGGCGACGAACAGGACCTTCTTGCCCTCGGCGAGCGAGCGGGCGAGGAGGTTGGTGATGGTCTGCGACTTGCCGGTGCCGGGAGGGCCTTCGAGGACGAAGGTGCGGCCGGCGACCGCTTCGGCGACGGCGTCGAGCTGGGAGGAGTCGGCGGCGACCGGGCAGTCGAGGCCGAGGCGGTCGAGGTCGGTGTCGGTCTGCGCGGGCGTGGGGTCGGCGTAGGCCTCGAGCGGCGAGTTGATGAGGTGGTCGACGAGGCTGTTGGAAGCGAGCGTCTCCCAGTTCTCGTCGAGGTCCTTCCACAGCCGGTACTTCGCGAACTGGAGGATCGACAGCGACGCCGTCTCCTCCACGCGGAACGGGAGGCCGGCGTCGAGGATCGCCTGACGCACGGCGGTGAACGCGGCCGGGAGGTCGATGCCGGAGCCGTCCTCGACGGGGTTGGCGAGCCCGGGGATCTCGAGACCGAAGCTCAGGCGCAGCTTCTCGAGCAGGCAGTAGTTGGGCGTGGAGGAGCCCGACTCGTCGAGGGTGAGGCGGTAGGAGGAGCCGCGACTCGTGGTCGTGAGCGTGACGGGCACGAGCACGAGGGGTGAGCGGAGGTCGCGGTCGCCGAAGCGCCAACTCAGCATGCCGAACGCGAGGTAGAGGTTGTTGGCGCCGGTCTCCTCGACGATCGTCTTGGCCTTGTAGGCGAGGGCGCGGAGCTTCGTCGGGTAGGCGGCCTCGGTGACGTCGATGTAGGCGCTCTTCTTGTCCTCGAGGAAGGTGATGCGGTCGCTCTCGTCGAGGTCGCGGCCGAAGCGGATGCCGCGCTGCTGGTCGATCGTCGCGACGCTGTCGGAGGCGACGAGGGTGAGCGGGGTGCCGTGGTTGATGCTGTCCTCGAGGCGACCGAGGGCGGGGCCGGGGACGGCGAGCTCGAAGCCGGAGCGGTCGGTGTAGTTGATGAGTTTGTTGCGGAGGCTGAGGTCGAGGAGGGCGTTCTTCCAGGTGGAGACGCGTTTCGGGACGTCGGGGCCGTGGCCCGCGGCGGCGGATTCGGCGGTGGCCGGGGCGTCCTGCGTGAGGGCGCGGGCTTCGGGTGCCTGGTAGAGGGTGACGACGGGTTCGCCCTCGGCGCCTACGCGGCGGCTCGGCAGCGGGTAGATCTTGCGGAGGCGCGCCTGAACGACGTCGGTGACGCCGATGAAGTCGTCGAGCGAGCCCGCGAGGTGGTCGGTGTGGGGCCGACGGGAGGCCTCGGCGAAGGTGGCGGAGGTGCCGGTGAGCATGGTGGTCTCGACGACGCCGATGCGGCCGAGTTCGAGGGAGTTGACGGCTTCGGAGACGTCGGTGCTGGCGACGACGTCGAGGGTGGTCTGGACTCGCCAGTAGCCGAGGAAGATGTGGTCCTTGAGGAGCCAGAGGAGGGGGTGGATGCCGATGGCTTCGAGGACGGACGCGAGCAGGATGGTGGTGTCGAGGCAGGTGCCGAGGTGGCTGGTGAGGACTTCCTCGGGGGTGCGGACCTTCTGGCCGCTCTGGCCCCAGCTGGCGGGTGGTTCGGCGTAGCGGATGTCGCGGGCGCGGGCGGCGTCCCAGACGGCGGCGACGATGGTGTCGATGCGGGCGGGGTCGTCGAGTTGGTAGGTGGCGAGGGAGCTGTTGCCGGTCTGCTGGTCGAGGAGGTCGGAGACTTCGAGCATGAGCTCACTGACGACGAGGGCGTTGGGCTGCACGTGGGCGGCGAGCAGTTCGAGGCCGAGCTGCACGGGTGCGGCGATCCACTGGTTGGACGCGAGCACGGTGACGGGGCTCTCGACCACACCGAGCTCGGTGCCGGCGGCGTCGCGCACGGTGACGCGGATGACGCCGGGGCGCTGCTCTTCGACGAGGAGCATGCGGCGTGGGTCGAGGAGCACCTCGGGGCTGCGGAGGAGGGTGGTGCGGTCTTCGCCGAGGTCGGCGAGGAGCACCTTGGTGTCGGCGAGGGCGCCGTCGGCGGTGACGACGTCGATCTCGACGGAGGCCGCCCGGCGTTCCCCACCGTGGTTCTCGAGGACGATCTCGTCGATCACCGCGATGCTGCAGTGCGCCATCGCGTAGCTGAGCGTCGGCGTCGCGCTGACGCGGATGGAGACGGAGGCGGGGCCTACGGCGGGAGAGGAGCCTGCGGCGCTCTGCTCACTGGCTCCGTCGGTCCCTGAGCTTGTCAAAGGGCCCATCTCCCCACCGTCAGCCATCCCGCCCGACGCATCCATCTCGGTCCCTGAGCCTGTCGAAGGGCCCATCTCCCCAACGCTCCCAGCCCCGGCCAACGCAACGTCCTCGGTCCCTGAGCTCAGCCCATCGGTCCCTGAGCTTGTCGAAGGGCCCAACACCCGCCCCTTCAACTCCCCCACAACCGCAGCCTGCTCCGCCGCCCCGACGCTCTCCAACAACAACTGCATTGAATCCAACGCCCGATACGCCGACTGCTCCGTGAACCCAGCGTTGTGGGCCCAGGCATTCCGAACCTCCCGAAGCTCGCTCGCGTACCCGCGAGCGCTTCGCGACAGCACGCGGTCGAACGGGTACCCCAGCTCCCCGATCCGCTCGGTCATCGCCCTGAGCATCAGCGACACGTCGGTCGCCGAGTACCGCCCGTGCCCGATCCCGGCCGTGCGGTCCTTCTCCTCGATGATCCGAGTCCACTCGACCCCAGGAACCGCCTCGCCAAACGCACCCTCGACGATGGGCCGAAGCCCCAACCCGAGCTGCTCGAGCCCCTGGCCGACGGCGGAGTTGAGTTCAGAAGCGTCCACGTGTGCGGCCTTTCATTGGGGTGGTGCGTTTGACTCGGGCGCGGACCTCGACCATCAGATGGCCGCGACAGAACTACACCCTGTGGTGTCTGTCGCGACAGTGAGACGTTGTCGCCACGACCCCAGGAAGTCTGCCGGGCGCGCCTGTACGAACCCTAACGAACACTGGGGACACCACTGCCTCGCGAGCTTCCCGACCCATCGCAACTGACGGTCACTTGCCCAACAAGAGTTGGCCATCCACCCGATAGGCAACACCTGGCCGCTAGTGTCGGCTCATGCCGCTCATCACACCTGCAAGTCTCTCCCTCGAGCTCCAGGTGGATCAAAAACGCATTCGCAACGTCCTCCGGGAGCTGTACGGCACGCTTCCAACCGGGACGACGCGCTGGGAGCTCAGCGAGGAGCAAGCCGACGCAGTGCGTTCACGTCTTCCCGCAAGCGAGGCCAGCAAGGAACGTCAGTGGACGCTCGAGGTCGGCGACACAGTCCGTCGCCGCGAGATCCATGATGCCTTTCGTGGTCAGCAGCAAGGCGGAATCTCGACTCCGAAGAGCATCCCCGCCATTCTGATCTTCACCGACCCCAAGGAGGGCGCGAAGTTCGGCTACGACCGGTTCGAGGGGCTACGTGAGGACGGCTCCTATTCGTACACGGGCGAGGGGCAAGAAGGACACCACGAGTTTCTCCGCGGAAACAAAGCTCTGCGCGATGCAGCTGCCGATGGCAAGACCATCCGTTTGTTTCGGACGAGCGGGACGATGGCGACCTACGTCGGCGCGTTCACAACGGGTGAGCCTGTCTATCGAATGGAGACAATCCCCGATGCGAGCGGTGCCCCTCGGTCCGGGATCATCTTCAATCTCGTGCCCGTCGATGCCGATACCACGCTCCTCCCGGCGTATGGCGGCGAGCGCCCGGCAGGTGCCACGATCACCGAGTGGACGCCGCCGAATCACTCTGACATAGTCGTCGCCCAGGATGAGCTGGTCACAACCGGCGAACGAGTGGTTTCGCGGGTCGAATTCGAGCTGCAGGCCGACTTCGGCCGTTGGCTTAAGAGCCAAGATCACGTCATCAAGCGGCTCACGCTTCCCACGGGATCGTCCACGGTCGTGCCTGATCTCTACGTCGAGTCGAACGGCTGGATCGTCGAGGCGAAGAAGTCCTCAGGACGCGCCTATGTGAGGACCGCAATAGGCCAGGTGCTTGACTACGCGCATATCGCGCGACGCGCGGGATTTACCGTGACCCCAGTCGTCCTTTTACCTGGCTGCCCGGAGCAAGAGCTCCTGGAGCTTATGGCGACTCTGGACATCACCGTTGTCGTCCGCAGTGGCGACTCGTTCCACACACTGGAACCCGCCGACTAACGCGCCGGGCCACCGCAACCTCAGTGGCGGCTAACGAGATCCCTCCGCGAACTGCGATGGCAGGACGCTACCGAGGTGCGCCCGCAGCGCGGGATCGCTCACATATACGTAGGTCCCGCGGATACCGCGAGTCAGCAGCACCGTGTAAATGTTCGTGACGTAGCGCAGAAGATCGTCGTCCGAGTAGGTCAGGCCGAGAGCCGGGTTGTTCTCCTTGCCCTTCTTGTCGAAGTAGGACTCTCGATGGAAGACGATGCGATTCGCCTCAACGTCGTACCGCAGATCTGGCCCGATGATCACTCCTGCGTAGTTCAGGTCGTATCCCTGAACGGTGTGGATCGAGCCGACCTCCTCGAGCGCCTTCGGCGACGCGATCCAGTCGGTCTGCGTGCCGTTCCAGCGCATTGAGACGTCGTCGATGACGATGTCGTATGCGTCTTTGTCGTTCTTCGTCTTCCACTCCCAGGCGTAGCCGGCGACCATCCGAGCGAGTCCGAACTCGGCGTCCCGCTGGCGGATCTCCTCTCGCATCTCAGCGAGGTCGTCGAACAATCTGAGGTCGTACTCGCCGAAGTCCGGCGCCAACTCGATCTCTACCTGGTTTCCGAGGATGTTCCGGACGTAGTCCACGTAACCTGACCCCGCGCGCACGCGCATCTGCGAGGCGAGGCCGGCGTATCGATCAGCGGCCTGCGCACTGGCGACCAACTGGTGCAGGTGCTCAGCGGGAACGTCCGCGGGACGGACACTCTGTCCGGCGTCGAGCAGGAAGATCTGGTGCGAGCTCTTCGCGATGATCCAGTCAAGCTGCGTCTTCGACTTGTCGTCTCCGCCGAACAACCTGGTCGTGATTTCGCGGAACTGCTTGTTCTGTGCCGCGGATGGTTGGTTCGCACGCCGATTGAGCCGGTGCGCCTCATCGACGACGAGGAGATCAAATTCCTCGTCGGATGCCCCGACATCGAACGCGGTCATCACCATGTCCGGGTGCAGGCCAGGCGTCTTGCGGAACACCTGCTTGATCGAAGCGCGCAATGACTGTTGCGGGACGACGATCCCGATCTTGAAACCCTGCAGCAGCTCGCGGTGACGCTCGTTGAAGAACGACGAGAAGAGCGTGTCATCGTCAGGTTCGTCGAGGGCCGCTGATCCTCGGATGTCAGCGATCAGTTTCAGCAGGTAGATCGCGACGACCGTCTTGCCGGTGCCGGGATCGCCTTGAACGACGGTCGTACTTCGTTGCGACCGGGAGAGGTCTTCGAAGAGCCCCTCGAGCACGCCCTCGACAGCGATGGTCTGATCTGGTGTCAGCGCTTTGAACGGCGACAGCTTGAAGAGATCACTGTTCTCGATCTCGGGGAGGGATCGAGTGAAGACACCATCCGCCCTGAGCCGATCGAAGACGTCCTCGAAGGACTCGCGGTAGCGGTCGCGATCGAAATAGTTGGCGTCGACGATGCCGTCGTTGCGATTGAGCACCTGGTAGGCGCCGTCCCCGGCGAGCATGCGGATCAGGAAGGATTCGAGATCGAGACAGACCGACTTGTTGAAGGTCTCATCCACGATCACGCGAAGACCGGTGAGATGTTCCTTCGCTGTGGACTCGAAGTGCTGACGCATACGCGCAGCGACGTTGAGCGACTCACCGACGTAGACATCACGCTCGGCGGCGACACCGGCCCGCTTCCGTCGCGGGGCCGAAGAAACGTTGGACGATCCGACCGGCCCATCCAACAGATACACGACCGGCCAATCGCTGAATCGGCGATCACCCGCCGCCCAGAGCTTGACCTCGGTCGATGTGAAGTCGAGACTCGTGATCTCAAAGTTCGTCATACTTCACAGACCGCCCCCGCGTCTTCTCCACCGGGTATTTCTCCCGCGTCCGTGCGAGCTTGTCGCGGACGATCGTCTCCGCATCGAGACCGAGCCGATCCGTCAACAACAAGCAATAGGTGAGGACATCGGCCAATTCGTCGCGCACGCGACCGGTGTCGGCATCCGCCCCCCACTGGAAGCATTCAAGTAGCTCGGCTGCCTCGATCGAGATGCTCTTAGCAAGGTTCTCCGGCGTATGGAACTGTGCCCAATCACGCTCGGCCACGAAATCGGCGAGCTCGTCGCGCAGTGAGGGGTCCGCCATCCGGTCAATCTATCAGCGGCGACCAATGCGAGCGGTTGGCTATTGCGCGCCCGAATCGTCGAACGGCTCCGCTCGCTCCACATCCAACAACGCATCCACCGACCCCACCTCGGCAACGAGCGCATCCCACCCACGCTCCCCCGCGACCGCGGCCTCGCCGTCCGTGAGCAGACGCAGTGTCCGCACGTGCCCGACCACCTGGCCGGCCTCGTTCCGGATCTCGTCGAACGACGCTCCCCAGCGCGACGGCGTCACCAGGAGCGCGGAGATCGCAGTCCCGTTGAGGAACGGCGTGCCATTGCGCCACGGCGCGAGCACCGGGGGCACCCGGCGGTTGGTCGCGATCTCGTTGATCACGATGCGCAGCGCGACCATCGCGGCACCCTGCTGACCGTCGACCACCTCCACGGCGAGCTCGATCCGCTCACCGGTGTCGGTTGCGAGCCGGGAGACCCCGGACGTCAGGATCGTCACCGGTCCGTCCTCAGGGCGCTTCTCGATCACCATCACCGACCCACCGATGCGGTCCTTGAACACCACCGGGTCCACGCCGAGAGCGTCGAAGATGTGGAGCGGGAAGGCGTCTTCGCCCGGGACGAGAGGGACATCGCTACTCATGGGCCGAGCCTAACGAAGCGTGCGGACGTCCGGCAGACCGTCGCGAAGCAGAGCCCTCGCCGAGCTTCACCGGCACGACACCGCCGTCACCGGCGTTCCGTCCACCCCTGCCCCTGAACGCCCACCCTCGGTACGGTGGAAGCAACGCAGCAGAGAGGCACCACGCGCATGTCGTATTCGAATCAGCCGCCCGCCCAGAACCAGCCCTATCCGCTGCCGGTGCCCGGCCCGGCTCCGGTGAAGACCGGCAAGCGCGGCAACGGACTCGGCATCGCCGCCCTCATCGTCGGTGGGTTCGCGCTCATCGGCGCGTTCATCCCGATCCTGAACTACGTCGCCGGGTTCGTCGGACTCGTCGGACTCGTGCTCGGCATCATCGCGCTGTGCTTGAAAAACCGGACGAAGGGCTTCGCCGTCGCCGGCACGATCATCTCGGCCGTCGCGATCGTCCTGAGCATCATCCTCGCGATCACCTACACGGCCGGGTTCGCCGGACTCATCAGCGACGCCGTCAAGACCGCCGAAGCGAAGTCATCCGAAGCCGCCAATAGGGATATCTCGATCGTCTACGAGGTCAACGGGACCGCCACCGACGCCTCCATCACCTACTCCACCTACTCGGCCGGCAGCAGCAGCACCGAGCAGTCCTCCGGCCAGGCGCTCCCCTTCATCAAGGAGCTGACCGTCAAGGCCGGTCAGCAGTACGACTTCGCCTCCTACTCGCTCCAGGCGCAGAACGGAGCCGAGGACACCGGTTCGGTCAGCTGCAAGATCACCGTCGACGGCGACGTGGTCGCGGAACAGACGGCGTCGGGCGCGTACGCGACGGTGTCGTGCTCCGCATCGGGTGCCGATGGGGTGACGGAGAACAAGTAGGTGGAAAGCCGCGATGGCTGAAGAACTTCATGGCATTCACGCCGTTCCGATGGTGGACGCCGAGGCGCTGGCCACTGTAAGTGCGATCCGGAACAGGCTTTCCGTGGTCCCTGAGCTACTCGATCGGTGGAACCGAGTGTCGAGAGTAGGCGCCGGACCACGGAGTGAACTGGCACAGGACGACATCATCACGAGCTGGACTCACCTCAGTTCGCACGCTCACCACAGTCTGAATCATGCGGCTGACTGTCTCCGAGCACTCACCACGCTGATCCCATCGGGGGGTCCGCTCTCCATACCGCTCGTCGCTCACTATCCGGTTGCCCGATCCGGCCTGGAGGCCGCTTCCGTCGCGCTATGGGTACTGCATCCCGATGAACCGAAAGCGAGGGTAGAACGTCACCTCCGCAATCTGTGGCGCGAGGTGCGAGACGAAGCCTCACTCTCGAACGCTTCCGAGAACTACGTCCGAGACGGGCAAGCCCCTATGTTGGATCAACACCGGAAGGGGCAGAAGGCCTGGAGGAAGCGCTACGTCGATCAAATTCGCGGGGTTGCGGGCCGTGCGGGCGTGCCCGATCCGACACTCGTAAAGCACGCCGTTGGATTCGCGGAAATAGTTGGCCAGGCGACAGAAGCTACGGGAGTGATGGGCGGTTACGGCGAGATGGTATGGCGCTTGATCAGCGGATTGAGCCACCCCTCCATGTTGCGCTCAATACACTTCATGCACGGCACTGAGATGGCCGTCGATGACGACGGATTGGTCAACATGCAAGTTACGAACAACGTTGAGACCCTTCGACTGACTGTCGATGCACTTCTCCTACAGTTCCAAACTGCAGTCGAGACACTCGGGCGACGAAAAATCCAGATCGCTCAATCGTCCGCAGGGTCATCCTGACCCAAACCTCCACCAGTGTCGGATCCGGGGCACGGAAGACTTCGCCTCCTACTCCCTCCAGGCGCAGAACGGCGCGGAGGACACCGGGTCCGTGAGCTGCAAGATCACCGTCGACGGCGATGTGGTCGCTGAGCAGACGGCGACGGGAGCGTATGCGACGGCGTCGGGTGCCGATGGGGTGACGGAGAACAAGTAGGGACGGGACCTTGCGGCACAGTCGGAACCGTGGCCGCTAGCCACCGTCCTTGCGCGCCGGACAGCTGAAATTTCATTCTCGCGTGTCGCAGTCCGCTGGGGTATCGCCGCAGAATCAAGCTGGGCGCATGACTTCCGAATCGACACGCATGGACCGCGGAACGAGTCACATTCAACGCCGCAACGCTCTCCTCAGCCTCGGAACAGCCATACTCGGCATCGTAACCGCGGCCATCACGCTTATCCTGACCATCCCAACCATCGTGGACCGTGACGGTCGAATCGCATCACTCTCCGAGCAACTCACTGCCGCCGAGGCGACAGCGGAAGCACGCCAGGAGATGATCTCCGACCTGCGATCGGAGAACAGTGACCTCCGGCAGCTCGTACCGTTCGAAGTAGACCCGGAGGACGCACATGACATCCGAGCGGCAGCTTCAGTCACGCTTGCGAAGAAGGGTGACCGTCTCGACCTGAATTCGACCCTGCCGAACTTCAGTCGCGGAGACAACTCCACGTACTCAGACACCATCTACTACGACGGCACGAACGTCCGACTCGGGTACGGCGTTTCCTCACTGGTGCTCAAGGATGGATCAGCCTCCTACGAAGCCTGTGCGGCGGCGACCGGCTGGGCCGAGACGACCAGCCTCGAGCCGCATCTGCTCGCCGAACCCACCACGTGTCTGCGACTGCAAACGGGTCGCTACGCGGCAGTGAAGGTCACGCAGTTCGACGAGACGACAGCCGATGTCGCGATCACCGTGTGGGAGTAGCCATCAGCGAGTGGTTCGACGCACCACTGCACAGAGTCAGAATCCGTACATCACGGAGCTGATGAAGAGCGCGACCAGCTGTGGCGCGAAATCGACCGTCAGGCGCGCCAGCACGGCATGGATGGCGATGTCGATGACACCTGCGCCGATCAGCAGGAGGATCTCGCGCTTTCTGAGCCGCAAACGACGGACAGGGGTACTGACGTGAGGCGTCAAAAGCTTCGTGGCGGCGTGGGGCATGGTTCTCCAATCGGTCATGACGATCGGGCCAGTGTGCCGCGACGAGAGCGTTCTTCCAAACCTTCTCTCACCTAGTCAAAATGACCCTGTCGGCTCAGTGAATCGCTCTGGCCGCGACGAACGCCGAGCGATGTCAAACGACGGCCCGGGAGGGTGCGGCGGAGAGCACCATCAGTACCGCAGCGGCCGGGCGATGGGCCCGGACCGAGCGCATCTCGAGTCCCGGTCAGCCCTTCGACAGGCTCAGGGACCGAAGGGTCAAGGACCGGCAGAGGGTGTGAGCGGGCCGCCCTTGGACAAGCTCAGGGACCGGTACCGGCTTCCGGAGACGCTCGCCGGCCTCGTCTCGGAGCTCGGCGAGCACGCCACCGCCGGCACCGCCCTCGACTCGGCCGAGCGCGGCGACATCGTGATCGTGACCATCCCGCTGTACGCGATCGACACCGTCCCCGTCGAGCCACTCGCGAGTAGGGGCGTCATCGACGCGAACAACCACTTCCCCGAACGCGACGGCCACATCGCCGAGCTCGACGAGGAGACCACCACCACGGCCGAGATGCTGCAGGCGCACCTCCCAGAGCAGGAATCGGTCGCGGATGATGGGAAGGTGTTCGTCGGTAGCCCGTAACCGCTCTCGCAACAATGGCGAGCATAATCGTCATAAAATGCTATACTGGCGACAATAGTCGTCTGTATCGGAGTATCTCATGCCCCAGGACCATCCCCCCGCGGTACTGCGCGCCGCTCGCGAGGTCGGGCTGGACTTCACGGGCTGGCGGAAGATCCTCGGGCTCACTGCCGCGCAGGTTGCAGACCGCGCCGACATCACTCGAGACACACTCCGCAAGCTTGAACACGGAGACCCGAGCGTCAGCTTTCATATCGTGCTGCGCGTCGCACGAGCCCTCGGCGTGCTCGACACCCTGACGCGCGCGCTCGACCCCCTCGATACCGATCTCGGCCGCGCTCGCGCGAGCCAGCTCGAGCGAAAGCGCGTTCGATGACGCTCTACGACTCCGTAGAAGTGCATGTCGACATCTCAGGCACGACCCTCCTGGCAGGACGTGCCCAGTTCCATCGAAGCCGCGGCACGCTCACCTCGACCACATTCCAGTACGACACGACCTACCTCGAGAACCCGACCGCATACGAGCTCGACCCCGCACTGCGGATAGTGTCAGGAACACAACAAACGCGCGGGTTGCCGGGAGCGTTCGCGGACGCAGCACCCGACCGCTGGGGCCGCAATCTCATCAAGAAGCGCGAACGGGCGCGTGCACGCGTGGAGAATCGCAGACCACGCGAGTTCGACGATGCCGACTTCCTCACAGAGGTGAGCGACCAGACTCGGCAGGGCGCTCTGCGGTTCCGGGCGACCACTGGAGACCGCCCTGAGTTCCTCAGCGCCGGACACGAGGTGCCGCGTCTCATCCGCCTGCCTGAGCTGCTTCGTGCCGCCGATGCGGCCGCGAACACGACCGAGGCCGACGATTTCGAAGCCGTGAAAGCACTGCTCGCGGCAGGAACCGGATCACTCGGCGGAGCTCGACCGAAGTCAGCGGTGCTCGACGACACCGGCCGGCAGATGATCGCGAAATTCCCCCACCAGCATGACGAATGGGACGTCATGGCGTGGGAGGCGACCGCTCTGGACCTCGCAGAGGCAGCCGGAGTGCGTGTTCCACGACGCCGTCTCATCCGCGTGGAGGGCCGCCATGTGCTCCTTCTCGACCGATTCGACCGCGATCCCTCGCGCATCGGCTACATGAGCGCGATGACGGTGCTGGAATTGCATGACGGAGACCAATCCGACTACACGGACATCGCGGATCGCCTCGCGGAGGTCAGCGCGCAGGCCTCCGCAGACGCGCGCGAGCTGTTCCGCCGCGTCGCAGTCAGCGTCGGACTGAACAACACGGACGATCACCTGCGCAATCACGGCTTCCTGCACGGCCGTGGCGGATGGTCACTCAGCCCCGCATTCGACGTGAACCCGAACCCGAATGCAGAGATGCGGCAGACGGCGATAGCCGGCGCGGACCTCCCCGCCGACCAAGCCGAGGGGCTCAAGGAACTCGCCCGGTTGTGCCGACTCTCTCAGGACGAAGCGCGCACCATACTCAGCGAGGTGGCTGAGGCGATCGCGGATTGGCGCGACGTGGCGCGGCGGAACGACATCACCACGGCCGAGTTCGGTCGATTCGAGGACTCGTTCTCGACCGGCCTGCAGTCGCTTCGGTCTGTGTGATGTGACTCAGCTTCCCACCTTCGTGACCACGACCTCCACGGGCGTCGGGTTCTGGAACAGGTCGAGGACGGGGCAGTGCGCGTCGACCGCTGCACGGAGCTCCTGGTAACGGTCGTCGGTCTCGGGGCCGGTGAGACGGATGTCGAGCCGGATCGTCGAGAAGCCGGGACGGACCTCGTCGGTGATGCCGAAGAGGTTGCGCACGTCGAGGTCGCCCTCGGCGTCGATGCTGATGTCGTCGAGCTGGATGCCGAGCGCGTTCGCGTACAGGCGGTACACCACGATCTGGCAGGAGATGAGCGCACCGAGCGCGAACTCCACCGGGCTGGCAGCGACATCGTCTCCGGCGAGCGCCGCGGGCTCATCCACGATGAAGCGGTGTTTGCCTGCGGCGATCGCGCTCGCGACGGAGCCCTCGCCGGAACCGGACACCCGGTAGGTGAGCGCGGCACTCGACGGCGCGGACGCGATGCGCTCGGACCATGAGGCGCCGGCGGCGTTGAGTCGGTCCGCTCGCTCGGCGGCCGAGGCAGCCGGGACGGCGGGGGCTGTGGGGGCGTTGTCGGTGAGGAGAGTCATGCGGACAGCTCAGCCCATCGGCGGCGACCACGCCAGCGGTACGCGTCATAAGTCGTCATCGGGCGGCTCGGGGAGGTCTTGCAGCACGGGTCTCAGTGCCAGCTCTGACGACAGCCCGCGGACGCCGCTCTAGGCTGAGGCAACTGACCTCGGGGGACGTCATGCACAACCGCATCACGCGCGATCGCAGCGCGCACATTCACAGCTGCAGACGCAACCACAGCTGCAGACGTATCGCCGCGGCGCTCGGCGTCGTCGCGCTCGCGATGACCCTCGCCGCCTGCACCGATCCGGCGACGAGCTACTCGGACCTCGGCGGCACGCAGGTGTCGGAGGACGAGCTGCGGGCGGACACGATCGCCTTCGCCGCCGACCAGGACTTCGACATCGACCCGTCGTCGTCGCGTCTCGTCGCCGTGCACGAGGACACGGACGTGTTCCTCGCCCGCGCGACCCAGAACGGCGAGGACCTGATCTGCGTGCTCCTCACCGGCCCGAACGGCGGCGCGTTCAGCTGCTCGGCGCGCAATTTCAGCGTGAGCGACAGCGTCAACGAGTACCGTCCGCTGTCGGACGACGTCGCGGACACCGAGCTCGACCCCGCCGACGGCTGGATCCGTCTCAGCGAGAACGTGTTCACCCGCCCGTTCGACAACGGCCCCGAGGACACGCAGTAGTCAATCCGTCGGACGCACGAGAACTGTCCGCGGTCTGATGCGGTCTGCCGCCGTCAGCGCGGGGTGTCGCGCAAGAAGACCTCGAGGGAGCGCGGCGGCGTGCCCGCGATCGCCTCGACATCGCGACTGACGGCGGCCATGTCGCCACTCGCGATCGCGGTGTAGGTGCTCACCCAGGCGTCCACCTGCCAGCCAGGCGCGCCATAGCCGGCCCGCGACGCATAGGCCTCGTCGAGGGTCTCGTCCACGAAGGAGACCTGCGTACCACGGACGGCCGTGATGATCGCCGCGACCTCGGTGAGGCTGAGCGCCTCCGGTCCCGTGAGTTCGTAGGTGTGACCGGCATGCTCGGCCGGTGCGGCGAGGATGGTCGCGGCGGTCCTGGCGACGTCGGCTCGCGCCACGACCGCGACACGCCCGTCGCCGGCAGGACCACGGATCGCGCCGTCCTCCCCCACGAGCGCCTCCATGAAGTCGATGTAGAAGCTGTCGCGCAGGAACGTCCACCGCATACCGGAGGCTCTGAGGTGCTCCTCCGTCGCGAAGTGGTCGCGCGCGAGCGTGAACACCGCGTCGGGAGCCGCAGCGACGAACGAGGTGTAGACGACGTGCTCCACGCCGGCCTCGGCTGCAGCGTCGATGAAGGTGCGGTGCTGGTCGAGGCGATCCGCGCTCTCCGCCGCGGACACCATGAACAGCGTCTCAACACCCTCGAGGGCGGCACGGGCCGCATCGCGGTCGCCGTACTCGACCGGATGCACCGTCGACCCTGCGAGCTGCGGCGCCTTGGTCGGCGTGCGGACGAGCAGTCGCTGCGGAATTCCGCGTGCGGCCAGGTCGGCAGCGACGAGGCCGCCGACGACACCGGTCGCTCCCGTGACGGCGAGGGTGGAGGAAGCGGTCATGTCGGCGTCCTTTCGAAGGTCGGCGCTCCGGAGACGACGCCGCTCTCGCAGGCTACCGCCCCGTCGGCTGGCCCGGTGACCCGACTGGGCGGAGTCCAGACGCCTCGACCACTGCGTCCGCGGGCGGGTCGCCGATCGTGGGCCCCGTCGACGCTCTGGCGCGATCCATGATGGTGGGGGTCGTCACCCTGGGCCACCGGAGGGATGTGTGCAGCACCTGAACCTTGGCGACTCGTGATCAGCAGTCGACGGCCGCGCTCACATCGAGAGGCGGCGCACGAGCTCCTCGACGGTCGAGAACTCGATCGACTCGACACCCTCTTCGTCGTCCTCGTCGGGCTCGACCTCGACGGCCTCGAACGCGAGATCGGCGTCGAGCTGCACGAGCACCGAGCTGTCGGGGAACTGCTTCGGCGCGTCGAACGAGAGCAGCACGGCGTCAATGAAGACGATCACCGAGCGCAGGACGAGGTCGTCACGCAGGTCGGCGGTCTCGATGACCTCGTCCGACTCGACGGCCTCCTCGATCTCCGACGCCACCCGGTCGAGCAACACTTTCCACTCAGCCGTGGGCGTCGAGAGGACCCGCTGCGCCAAGTCGGCGAGCGCCGCCGGCTCCGGCTCGCCCTCCTGCTCCTCGGGCTCGGGGTCGACGTTGAGCATGACCTCGGCGTCGATCGCGTCGAAGCGGGCGAGCCCGTAGACGAAGGTGTCCTCGATCTCCGGCGAGACGACGAGGCCCCGACGCGTGAGTTCTTCGGCCAGGGCAGTCAGCGATGCAGTCATGCGCGCCAGGCTACCGCGACCGGGTGAACGGAGGTGGAACACGCCAAAGGACAAGGCCGATGTCGGCCATCCTTCAGTCGTGGCGACCCGCGTAGGCGCGCGGACCGGCACGAGGCCGGCACCGACCTGCCCTCGGACGCCGCCCGAACGGTCTTGACTTACCCGAATCTGTCGAGGATCTGTTGAAATCGGATCACCTTCGGGCAACTCGACCTAGATGGGACGCGCAGCCCCAAACCCCCGTCTCAAATCTCATCCTCATCACGAGCCGCTTGGTGGCGTTCGACCGCCTCCGCGAGCCTTGATTCCATCTCCTCGTAGACAATCCGGTCACCTGCACTCATCCGTTGCCCACCTGCTCCGCGGTAGAACTCCGCCGCTTCGAACCGGTGGGCATTCTCGGATTTTTGCTCTGCTCGCTCCGACATGGCGAAGATCATATCGACCTGATCTCGCTCAATCGAAGGCCCTCGGGGCTCGCCTCACGCCGTGGGCCCTTGCACACGGCACACCTGTCAGCGGCACAGGCCATGATCGCCGTATGCCCTTCGCAGACGAGCTCCTCGGCACCGCCGTCGCCCGCACCCTCACCCGCTCGCTCCAGGAGGCCGCGCCGGGCAACCCGTTCGCCGCCACGGCTCAGGCAGCCGAGCACCTCGACGGCCTCGCCCTCCGCGAGAGGGCCGACCTCCTGCGCGACGCCCTGCTCGAGGACGTCCCGGGCGACTACGCGATGCTCGCCGGCGTCATCCGCACCGCTCAGTCGACGGACCCCGCGTTCACCGGCTGGCTGATCTGGCCGGTGACGAGCGCCGTCGCGGCCCGCGCGGTCGACGAGGGCACCCCCGATGCCTTCGACGACGCCATGCGACTCCTCGCCGAACTCACCCAGCGCCTCAGCGCCGAGTTCGCGATCCGCACCCTGCTCCGCCACGACCTCGACCGCGCGCTCGCCATCGTCTTCGACTGGACCACCTCCGACAACGAGCACATCCGCCGCCTCGCCAGCGAAGGCACCCGCCCCTACCTGCCGTGGGCGGTGCGCGTGCGGGAGATCGTCTCAAACCCGGGCATCACCGTCCCGATCCTCGACGCCCTCTACCGCGACCCGAGCGAGTACGTGCGCCGCTCCGTCGCCAACCACCTCAACGACCTCAGCCGCGACGACCCCGACTTCGTCGTCGCCACCGCGAACCGCTGGCTGGCCGACCCCGACGCCAACACTCCTGCGCTCGTCCGCCACGCGCTCCGCACCCTCGTGAAGCGCGGCAACCCTGGTGCGCTCGCGGCCCTCGGCTTCGGCGCAGCGACGACGGAGGTAGAGGGCTTCGCGGTCGATATCGCCCACATCCCGTTCGGCGGAACGGTCCGATTCGTCGCGACCGTCCGCAACACCGGCACCGACACGGCCCGCTTGGCGATCGACTATGTCGTGCACCACCAGAAGGCGAACGGCTCGCAGACGACGAAGACGTTCAAGCTGACGACGACCGAGCTGGCGCCCGGTGAGCACATCCTCCTCACCCGGGAGCACTCGTTCCGCGCGATCACCACCCGCCGCTACCACCCGGGTGCGCACGGGATCGCGCTGCAGGTGAACGGGGTCGCGACCGAACCGCTCGCGTTCGAGCTGCTGCCGCCGGTGGAGTGAGGCGGGCGCCCCCACTGCTGAGCTCCGATCCTTGAGCTTGTTGAAGGGCGCCACCATCCCGGTCCCTGAGCCTGTCGAAGGGCGCCACCGTCCCGGTCCCTGAGCCTGTCGAAGGGCGCACTTCGACAAGCTCAGTGACCGACGCGGGTGCTCGGTGACCGGGACGGTGCTCGGCCGCACCGGACGGCGCTCGGCCGTACCGGACAGCGCTCGGCCGGAAGGGGGACGGTGCGCGGTCGAACGGGGATGGCGCTCGGCCGAACGCGGACGGTGCCCGACCGAGCGACGGTGTTCGGACGACCGCGGCGAACGTCCGAACCTGAACGACGGCTCCGGATCCGTGCCAGGCAGGAATGCCCGACCCCACACCAACCGTTCCCCTGAACATGACAACCATCGGAATCATCGGTTCAGGAAACATCGGCTCTCAGCTCGCACACCTCACGGTGGCGCAGGGTCACGACGTCATCGTGTCCAACTCGCGCGGACCGGAGACGCTCACCGACCTCGTCTCGGAGCTCGGCGAGCACGCCACCGCCGGCACCGCCCTCGACGCGGCCGAGCGTGGCGACATCGTCATCGTCACCATCCCGCTGCACGCGATCGACACCGT
The DNA here is from genome assembly GCF_013349365.1 of Plantibacter sp. MCCC 1A11337. Lineage (NCBI taxonomy): Bacteria > Bacillati > Actinomycetota > Actinomycetes > Micrococcales > Microbacteriaceae > Plantibacter > Plantibacter sp. MCCC 1A11337. The sequence continues at coordinate 62,687 of NZ_JABJWX010000005.1, forward strand.
CCCCGTCGCACCGCTCGCGGGCAAGGTCGTCATCGACACGAACAACTACTACCCCGAGCGCGACGGACACATCGCCGAGCTCGACGCCGAGACCACCACCACGGCCGAGATGCTGCAGGCGCACCTCCCCGAGTCGAAGGTCGTGAAGGCGTTCAACCACATCTACGCCGCGGACCTCACCACCAAGGGCAAGCCGTCCGGCACCCCGAACCGCCGGGCCCTCGTCATCGCCGGTGACGACGCCGACGCGAAGGCCACCGTCGCCGCACTCATCGACTCCTTCGGGTTCGAGCCCCTCGACATCGGCGCGCTCTCCGAGGGATGGCGCATCCAGCGCGACACCCCCGGCTACGGCCCGGACGTCGACGCCGACAAGCTGCGCGAACTCGTCGCCGAGGCCAAGCGCTACCGCGACATGTAAGTCACGCCGCATCGCGAATCGCCTCGAGCGGTCGCCCAGGATCTCTGGAAGCGACCATTCGGGGCGATTGGTCGTTCACGACCAATCCTGCGGCAGCAGCGCGTCGCCGACCGCCCACCCGGCGCCGAAGAGCACGGCCGTCCAGCCGGAGAGCGAGAGCGCGTCGCGCGCGCCATCACTGAGCTTGTCGGCGTCACTACTCGCGTGGACGATCTGCAGCAGGGCGCCGACGAACAACAGCATCGGCGCGATCGCGGGCAGGACCTTCCAGCCGTACAGCACCGAGAGACTGCCGATCACCAGAATGACCAACGTCGGCAGACTCGTGAGCACGAGTATCCGGAAGGCCCGACCCTGCCAGCTCGGCCGACGGACGTAATTCATGCTCCCGATGAGCACGACGACCACAGCGAGGGCGAGTAGGACGAACCAGACGAGTTCTTGAAGAGCCACCGTTGGAGGCTAGCGGGATCAGTCCCGCTCGGCCCGCCATTCGAGAAGCAGCGGCGCTTCCTCGAACCCGGCGCGGCGGTAGACCGGCGCACCCCCGTCGTTCGAGCTGACGGAGACACGGGCGATATCGCGAGCGCGGGCGGCGTCGAGGAGTCCGTCGACGAGACGGCCGGCGATGCCGCGACCACGGAACTCCGAGCGGACGAACACGCTCTGCACGTCGCCCGTCAGCCGACGGAGTGCGCCGATGTTGGGTGCGCGGGAGAACACGACGAGCCACGCCATGCCGACGAGCCGATCGTCGACCTCGGCGACCAGGCACACCCGTGAGTCGGGGTCGACCGCGATCCACGAGACGAGGTCATGTGCGAACAGCGCCCGTTCCCAGTCCGCGAGCGGGGCGGCGGGCGGCGACATCATGAGCTTCAGCTCCGCCAACCCGGCGGCATCGGCCGGCGTTGCGACGCGGATCACGACCTCGGGTTCCATGGGTCGAGTGTGCCACGGGCCGCTGTCATGGAAGGGAGGCGGCCCCTCCGCGGCGCCCTTCGACAGCCTGATCCTGAGCCTGTCGAACTGCAGGGAACGGAAGGGTGTCTCGAGCGGAGGGACCGCCGAGGCACCAGTGACCCGGAACCGAGTGACGGTCACTGAGCTTGTCGAAGTGCACACGAGGGACGCCCGCCCGGGCGAAAGCCTCCGAGCGGGAGGGGCGGACTCGTGGGCCCTTCGACAGGCGGATCCTGAGCCTGTCGAAGGGCAGGGAGCGGGATGGTTGTGACCGCCGCTAGCCGAGTGGCTCGAGACCGAGGTCCGCACGTCGAGCATGTCGAGGTGCTCGGGCGCCCTTCGACAAGCTCAGGGACCGGAAGGGGTGGCTCAGAGAGCGGAAGGGGCAGCTCAGGGACCGAGCGCCGCGAAGCGGTTCAGCGCCGCACGAAGCACGGCGCTCTCCTCGGTGCCACCGTGGCCCTCGGTCTCGACGATCGTCAGCTCGCTCGCCGGCCACAGCTGATGGAGCAGCCAGACGGTCACGGCCGGTCCGCTGATGTCCCGGCGGCCGTGGACCAACGCGCCGGGGATGTGCGCGATGCGGTCCATCCGCGACAGTACCGCCCGGTCGCCGGTGAGGAAGCCGTCGTGACTCCAGTAGTGGGTGACGAGCGTCGCGAACGCCTCGCGCACGGTCGCGTCGTCGAACAGCTGGCCGACGCGTTCCGGGTGGTCGAGTGACACGTGCGCACTCTCCCAGCGGTCCCAGGCGGTCGCGGCGTCGGTGCGCTCGGCCGCGTCGCCCTCGCGGAGACGACGCGCGTAGGCCTCGACGATCCGCTCGCCGTCCCGCCGACCGCTGTCAGCTTCGAACCGTGCCCACTCCTCGGGGAAGACGCGGCCGACGCCCTCGGTGATCCAGTCGACCTCGTCACGACTCGTGGTCGTCACCGCGACGAGCGCCAGCGCGATCACCCGGTCGGGATGCTCCTGCGCGTAGGCGAGGGCGAGCGTCGTCCCCCACGAGACCCCGGACACGACCCAGCGCTCGACACCCGAGGCGACGCGCACCGCCTCGATGTCGGCGATCAGACGCTGGGTCGTGTGCTCGTCGAGCTGGTCGCGAGTTTCCACAATGTTCGGCAGGCTGCGTCCGCTCCCGCGCTGATCGATGCCGATGAGACGGTACCGCGACAGATTGAAGTGCGAGCGGTACCAGCCGGAGCCGAGCGAACCGCCGGGGCCACCGTGCAGCCAGAGCGCGGGGACGCCGTCCGGGATGCCGGATTCCTCGACGAAGATCGACGCACCGTAGTCGACGTCGACGAAACCGGTGGTGTGCGGGTCGGCTTGCTCCTCGGTCATCCGTGCCACGCTACACAGCTCGGGCCAGGAGTGCAGGCCCTTCGACAAGCTCAGGGACCGGGGGAACGGTGCGCGCCCTTCGACAGGCTCAGGGACCGGGGTGGTGCGTCGGGCGGAGACGGCCGCGGGACTGCGTTGGCCCTTCGACAGGCTCAGGGACCGGGGTGGCGCGTCGGGCGGATACGGCCGCGGGACTGCATGGGCCCTTCGACAAGCTCAGGGACCGGGGTGGCGCGTCGGGCGGATACGGCCGCGGGACTGCATGGGCCCTTCGACAAGCTCAGGGACCGGGACATCCGTCAGAGGACCGGGACGGACCGGAGAGCTAGGAGACGAGGCGCTCGCGCAGGCGTTCGCCGGACGGGGCGGCGGCACGCCGGGCCGGGCTGATCGTGGTCCAGACCTCGTCGAGGGAGAGACCGAGCACCTCCGCGATGGCGGCGATGGTGGAGAACGCCGGCGTCGCGACCCGACCGGACTCGATCTTGCGCAACGTCTCCGGCGAGAGGCCGGCATCGAGCGCGATGTCGAGCATGGACCGCTCACCGCGGGCCTCACGCAGGAGTGCACCGAGGCGCTGACCGCGTTCGACGTCGGTGGGGGTGAGCGGGAGGCGGACCATGCGCCCAGTGTAGTACGGGATAGTTTGACCGGTATAGTTATTGGTCGAGCGCCGTTCGCGGCACGAACACCACCGCACCACGAACGCAGCATGCAGACGGAAGGGCCCCGCATGATCGAGATCTTCACCCCCACTGAGGTCGCGAAGGCACGTCGCACCGGCGAGCTCGTCGCGAACATCCTCCACACTCTCAAGCACCGGGTGACGGTCGGCACCAACCTCCTCGAGATCGACCGCTGGGCCAAAGCGATGATCCTCGACGCCGGCGCCGTCTCCTGCTACGTCGACTACGCACCCTCCTTCGGTCGCGGCCCCTTCGGCCACTACATCTGCACCGCCGTGAACGACGCCGTCCTGCACGGTCTCCCCCGCGACTACGCGCTGGCCGACGGCGACCTCCTCACCCTCGACCTCGCCGTCCTGCTCGACGGCATAGCCGCCGACTCGGCCATCAGCTTCGTCGTCGGCACGGCGACCCCCGAGGACCTCGCGCTCATCGAGACCACCCAGGAAGCCCTCGCCGCCGGCATCGCCGCCGCCAAGCCGGGTGCGAAGATCGGCGACATCTCCTTCGCGATCGGCACCGTGCTGCGTGGCGCCGGCTATCCGGTCAACATGGACTTCGGCGGGCACGGCATCGGCACGACCATGCACCAGGACCCGCACGTCTCGAACGACGGTCGTGCCGGCCGCGGCTACAAGCTGCGCCCGGGCCTGCTCCTCGCGATCGAGCCGTGGGTCATGGCCGACACCGACAAGCTCGTCACCGACGCCGACGGCTGGACCCTCCGCAGCGTGACCGGCAGCCGCACCGCCCACAGCGAGCACACCATCGCGATCACCGAGGACGGCGCCGAGATCATGACGTTGCCGACCGTCTCGTTCTGAGCATCTGAAGGCCCGTCGAGCCCGCTCGACCGACGTGACAGACCGTGTCTAGGCTGGTGACATGACCGACGATCGCGGCACGGTCCTCCGGCGCCGGTACCTGAGCCTCGGACTCGGTGAGTTGTTCGCTGCCGTCGTGTTCATCTGGGTCGCGTCCGTGTCGGTGCTGCCGTTGCTCGAACGGCCGACCGATGCGCTCGCGTTCTGGTCGGCCCTCGTACCGCTGCTGGTGATCCTCGTGCAGGCCGGCGTCTACTGGCTGCTCGCCCGGCGATGGGTCAGGCAGGGCACGATGCCTCGCGGACTCGCCGCCATCTATCGCGGCTTTCGCGTGCTCGACGCGGCACTGCTGCTCTCCGGACTCATCGGCATCATCGTCTGGTTCCCCGCCCACCCCTTCGCGGCCATCGGGATCCCGCTCGTCTGGCTGCTGGGCGTCATCGAGTACGTGAACTACTTCGTCGTCCGGCTCGCCTACCCACCGTCCGCGTGGTTCCAGCGGGTCGGCGAGTGGCGCACGCCTCGACTCATGCAGGACGTCCGGGCGGCTCAGCGGAGCTGACGCTCAGCGAGCGGCACTGAGCCCGTCGATCCACTGCGCGAACGTCTGCACACCGCGCTGCGCGTCCGGTCCGGCGAGGGTGGTGCCGTCGCGCATCGCCTTGCCGAAGCCGCCGGGCAGCGGGATCTCCACCACCGGACCACGGACGCCCGTCGCCGCAGTGTAGGCCTTCACCATCGCGGCCATCCGCAACTCCTCGGGCCCGGCGAGGTCGGCGGGGCGCCCCTGCGGCTCCCCCTCCGCCAGCTCGACCAGACGCTCGGCGACCTCGCGCGCGGCGACGGGCTGCGAGGTCATCGTCGGAACCATCGTGACGGGGCCGAAGCGGAACCGCTCGACCATCTGCTGCGCGAACTCGTGGAACTGCGTCGCCCGGAGGATCGTCCACGGGATACGCCCGGTGCTGACGAGCTCCTCCTGCAGCGCTTTGCCCGCGTAGTAGCCGAACGGCGCCCGGTCGCTTCCGACGATCGAGAGTGCGACGTGGTGGGGCACGCCGGCGGCACCCTCTGCCTCGAGCAGGTTGCGGGTGACCGCGCCGAAGAACTGGCGCGACCGCTGGGTGGACTGGGTGGCCGTCGACGTGACGTCGACGACGACATCCGAGGCCTCCAGCTGCTGCGCGAGCCCGGCTCCGGTGGCGAGGTCGACACCGGCGGCACGCGACAGTGCGACCACCCGGTGCCCGCGCTCCTCGGCCACCGCGACGACGTGTCGCCCCACCATCCCGCTGCCTCCTGCGACGACGATCTTCATGCGACATTCCCCTTTGCTCGGCCGCTGTCACTCTATCGGCGGAACGAAGCAGCCGTTCTCGACGGTGATCCGCAGCGCGTCGGCATCGGATCGCAGCTCTCGTTCGAAGATGATGGCGTCGTCGCGGAGCTGCGTCGACAGCTCGAGCCCGCCGTGCGACGGCACGATGAGCATCGACCGGAACTCGTCCGAGTCGGCCGCGAGTTCGAGCGGCGGCGCGTACCCGTTGATGAGGTCGACGAGCACGTCGCGACTCGTTCCGACCGGCAGTTCGACCTCGACGGCCATGCGCGCCAGCCTCGTAGCGCGGCCGGACGGCGCCAGACTCCTGCAGGGCGCCTCCGAAGCCTGGGGCGAGAACGCGAACGGCTGTCCGCCCGACGCCGTATCGACCATCCGCCCGAGGAGGTCTGCTGCCACGGCGAACACCTCGTCTCGGGTGGGAAGCTCGTCGTCACGCTGAGGAGTGCTCGGGTCGATCGTCGGCGCCTCTGCCACCGGCGAAGCATGATCACCCCGTGACTCACCGACCTGTGCCGTGCAGGCGACGACCAGTAGCGCGAAGACGCTCAGCTGAGCGACCACCGCGACGACGATCGCCACGATCGAACGCCGTCCGAGCGAGCTGGAACGGCCTCCTGGCGGCGCTTCCCCGAGAGAATCGGTGCCCGTGTCATCCGGGATCGTGTCCACACCTGCTCCTGTCCTGGCCTTGCCGCGACGATGGCCGTCGCGATACTGCAGCGACGGTATCGATCGGGAGCCACTCGACGGCTCGACAGTTGGTGGGCATGACACGGCGACCGCGGATCGTGTGCCTGTGGAGCGGTGTCACCGTTGTGCGCCGCCGACGATGCTGCATCGACGAGTTGCAGGCACGTTCACCACGGTGTATAACAAATCTGCACTCCGAGATACAGATCTCAACCCGACCGATCAGGCGTTCCCGGAGCGCACCTCCCGACCGAACCCGACCAGGAACCACCCGACCCCGATGACGACCCTGCAGCACCCCGCCACCACCGGCTCCATCCGCACGTCACGCCCGCAGCTCGCGGCACTCCCCCGCACCCTGCGCCGCAGCATCCCGGCCGAGCAACGCCAGCTGCTCCGCACCCTCGCCGCCACCATCGGCGGTTTCATCCTCGCGACCGGCCTGGTCGGCGCGTTCATCACCGGCTGGTTCGTCCTGCTCGGACTCCCCGCCGCGGCGATCTTCCTCAGCGCGACCGCGCCCTGAGCGATCCCGCCCTGAGCGATCCCGCCCTGAGTGATCGCGCCCTGAGCGACCAGAGGAGTCGGCGCGGGGATCCCCCTAGAAGTGCGTCCGCAGGAAGGGCGCCTGCTCCGTGGCGAAGGCGAGGTCGAGCGCTCGCACCGCCTCGGACGACCCGGTGATGAGCCCCGCTTCGGCGAGCGCCGACACGCGCGGGCCGCCGAGGAGGACAGCTGACAGCTCGTTGACGGTGAGGCGCACAGCGTCGGTGTCGTCGGCCGACTCCGGCACATCGCCGAGGCGTTCCGCGACCGCGGCACCGTGCTCGTCGATGCGGAGCGCGAACCGACCACCGGCGAGGCCGAGGGCGTCCTCGACGTCGAGCAGGTGCTCGCGAGGTTCGGATGCCCCGGGGACGGTGAACCGGCGCGCGCCAAGCACGGTCGGCACGTCGACGATGCGGAGCCAGAGCGAGTCGGCTCGCGCGGTGGTCTTGACGGCGCGGCGGTCGACGAGTCGCCACTGGATCGCTTCGACCGTCGGAGCCTGGTGGAAGGTGACCTTCGTGGTGAGGCTGATCCCGGTGAGGTGCCGCCAGAGCGCGTAGCGGGCTTCCGGGGTGGTGGCGACGAGGTCGTCGACGACGATCGTGCCCCACTCCTCGCCGACGCGGTAGAGCGCGTAGCCCTGCGGTTCGCCGTCGGCGTCGTCGTAGCGGAGGGCGAGCGTGTCACCCTCACCGTGGCTGAAGTGCCGGATGGTCACCTCACGGAGGGCCTGCTTCCACCAGGCGACACCGCGGTCGATGTCACCGGTGCCGCGGGAGCGCTCGAACAGCCCGGGCGCGAGGGTCGCGAGCGAGCGCGGGTCGAGCGTGTGGACGCGGCCGGCGGGCGGCGCACCCCGCCAAGCGACGCGCTTGGGGTCGACCTCGTGCGTGAACTCCCAGGTCGCCGGGGCGAAGCCGTAGCGACCGTAGATGGTCGCCTCACTCGCGGTGAGGGCGACGACTGCGGCGCCGGTGGCCTGGGCGTGGTGGAGTCGGTTCTCCATCAGCGATCGCGCGATGCCTCGACGCTCATGGGACGTCGAGACGGTCACCTCGGTGATGGCCAGGGCACGGACCGAGCCGCCGGGGATCGACAGGGCGGTCGGGAAGGAACCGAGCGTGCCGACGGGGACGAGCGGTTCGGCAGCAGTGTCGTCGTAGACCCCGAGGATGGAGCTGCCGACGAGGAGCTGACGCCGCTCGGCACGCACCGCCACGTCGGTGTCGGGCTTGGAGAGGAAGCCGCGGGACGCTGCACCCCACCAGAGGTCGAGGGCGGCGTGGTCCGTGTGGTCGAGCTCGACGGTGCGCAGGTTCATGCGACAAGCCTATTGGGGTGCACGGAACGCAGGAGATCGGCGCGAGACCAGGACGGACGGGCACGAAGCGTCCTGCTGTCGGGCGGATGTCCTGCTGCCGCGCCGGGAGTCGCGCGGGTCAGGCGACGTAGACCTTGCGGAGGGTCTCGCGGACGGTCCAGGTGGTGCGAGCGCCGGCGGCGAGCCGGCCGATGGAACCGGCACGGAGCTCCAGCGACGGGGTGCCGTCGGCGAAGTCGACCGTCGCCTCACCCGAGAGGACCACGAACACCTCGTCGATCTCGGTGTCCTGCACGACGCCGACACCCAACTCCCAGACGCCGACCTCGGTGTCACCGACGGCCGCGAGCGACACGATCCCGCTCCGCGGCGACCCCGAGACGACGTCCTCGGGCGCGAGCGGGTTGTCGGCGAGCGCCATGTCAGCGCCCTGGAGCACCGCGTTGGGGGCGAGCAGGTGATCGGTCATGAGGTACCTCTCTGAGCAGGTCGGAGACGAGCGGGGTCGGCGCAGGCAGACGGCCTACCCGACGCCCCAGCCGTAGGCGAGCTTGTGGGCTTCGAGCACGAAGAACGTCTCGGTCGACCGCACCCCGGGCGTCGGCTGCAGGGTGTCGAGGAGGAACGTCTTGTAGTGGTCCATGTCGCGACACACGGCCTCGACCATCACGTCGAAGCCGCCGCTCGTGAGCACCACGTAGCTCGTCTCCGCGTGCTTCGACAGCTCCTGGCACACCCCGCGCGCCATCCCCGGCTCGCAGCGGATGCCGATGAGCGCCAGGTGGTCGAAGCCGATCGACAGCGGGTTCGCGATGCCGACGATCTGCAGGATCCCGGTGTCCTCGAGTCGCTGGATCCGATAGCGGACGGACGACGCCGGCAGCCCGGTCTCGGTGGCGATCTCAGAGAACGCCTTCCGTCCGTCCTGCTGCAGGATCGCGATCAGCCGACGGTCGATGTCGTCAAGGTCGTTCATGTGGCTCCTCCGGCAGCGGGCGGATGGTCATCTGGCAAGCGTAGCGAGGGAAGCCGTGCGGCTCGGGTGCGGTGTCCGCCCCACCCGAACCGTGAGCCCCGGCCGACCGACCGGCCCGAACGCGGGCGGTCGACCGAGGCGACGCCGATCGAGCAGACCGAGGGAGGTCGCCGATCGGCGGATCGGTCCGACTAGCGGACGTGGATCGCGCCGGTGCGGAGGTCGGTCATGTCGTGCAGCGTGTACATGCCGCCGATCCGACCCCATCCGGTGCCCTTGCCACCCGCGCCACCGAACGGCATGTTGATGTCCCACCAGCCGTTGGAGTCGTTGACGATGACCTGGCCGGTCTCCAGCTCCTCCATGAACCGGTAGGCCTTCGACAGGCTCTCGGTGAACACCGCGGACTGCAGGCCGAGCGCGTCGGCGTTGGCGATGCGGAGGATGTCGTCGTCGTCCTTGGCCGTGAGGATGGGGAGGACCGGACCGAACGACTCCTCGCGCGACAGCAGGCTGTCCTCGGAGACGCCGTCGACGATCGTGAAGTCGTAGTAGAGGTCCGTCGGGTGACCCGCGGCACGACCGCCGCCGAGCAGGATGTCGAAGCCGAGCGAGCGGGCCTCGTCGAGGTGGCGGTCCATCTTCGCGGCGACGCCCTCGTTGTTGAGCGGGCCGAGGTTGATCCCCTCGTCGAACGGATTGCCGAGTCGTACGGTCGCCTTCGCATAGGCGAGGGCAGCCTCGACGAAGGTGTCGTGGACGTTGTGGTGGACGATGAGCCGCTCGGTCGCGCAGCAGACCTGGCCGCCGCTGTAGAACGCGGAGTCGACGGCGGCTTTCGCGGCGCGTTCGATGTTCGCGTCCTCGAGGACGACGATCGGGCCGTTGCCGGAGCACTCCATCAGGGAGCGCTTGAGGCCCGCGGTGCGGACGATCTTCGCCCCGGTGGCGGACGAGCCGATGAAGCCGATGGCGTCGATGCCGTCGTGGGACACGAGCTCGGAACCGAACGCGCCGTCGCCGGGGAGGACACTGACGAGCCCGGCCGGGACGCCCGCCTCGACGAGGCAGTCCATCGCCGCGAGGACCGCGAGGGGCGTGTTGCTCGGCGGCTTGACGATGCAGGCGTTGCCGGTCGCGAGGCCCGGGGCGACGAACTCGCTGAACATCAGGAGCGGGAAGTTCCAGGGCGTGATGATGCCCCAGACGCCGACCGGCGCGCGCCAGGTGAACATGCGCTTGTCGATGTCGCTCGACGGCAGCGTCTCGCCGTAGAGACGGAGGGCGTCCTCGGCGTGGAGGTGGAAGAGCTGTGCGGCCTCGGCGATGTCGGCGATCGACTCGGCGAGCGGCTTGCCCTGCTCCAGCGTCTGCAGGCGGGCGAGCTCCTCGACGCGGGCGTTGATCGCGTCGCCGACCCGGTGACAGATCTCCGCGCGCTTGAACACGCCGAGCTTCCGCCACTCCCGCTGCGCCTCGTGCGCACGTCGCACCGCCTCGTCGAGTTCGGCGGTGCCGGCCACGGGGATCGACGCGATGACGTCACCGGTGACGGGGCTGATCACCTCCGAGCGCTCCGAGCTGGATCCGTCGGTGAACTCGCCGGCGATGAAGAGCTGGGTGCGAGTGGGTGTCGGCAACGTGGTCATTCCGGACCTCCTGGTGTCGTGGCTGGGCCGACGACGCCGAACAGCGTCGTGCGGATGTCGTCGGGAGAATGTGGGATCAGCCTAGGACCTTGCGATTCCTCGAACAAGCAGTATTGTTTCGTCAAAGTTACGATTACAACAACGAGACCGACACGATCTTGTCGTCACAACAATTCTTCGGCACATTGAGTGCACCAGCAGCGAGACAGCGACGTCCCGTCCCCCACGAATCGAGAAGAGCCCATGTCGACCGAACACGTCACCAGCACCGACGAGACCACGCACCTGCCGAAACGGATGCGCTGGTTCGACGGCTTCGCCATGGCGATGACCATGCCAGCCGCGCTCATCGCCACCCTCGGCGCCTCCATCACCGGCCTCGGCGGCTGGGGGGCCGCCGTCCTGTGGGCGATCTCCATGATCCTCGCGATGGGCGTCAACTGGATCTACACCGAGCTCGCCACCATGTTCCCGAACTCCTCCGGCGGCATCGCGCACTACGCGGCCGAAGCGTGGAAGTCGCGCGCACCCTGGGTCGCACCGATCACGGGCGTCGGTTACTGGCTCCCCTGGGGCACCAACCTCGCCACCTACGGCGCGGTCACCGGTGCACTCATCCAGGCGCAGTGGTTCCCGAACGAAGACTGGGTGATCCAGCTCGGCCCGATCTCCATCACCTTCCCGATCCTCATCGGGCTCGGCGTCATCGGCGTGATGTACCTCATCAACGTCATCGGCGTCCGCGTCACGATGGCGTTCGTCTACATCACCGCGGGCATCCTGCTCATCCCGCTGTTCGTGTTCATCGTCTTCCCGCTGTTCAGCGCCGACTGGGCACCGCTCGACCTCACCTGGAAGCTCGAGGGTATCGAGGGCCTGCACACCGCGATCGTCTGGCTGTACATCATGGCGTGGACCACCTTCGGCATCGAGGTCTGCGCGACCTTCGCCCCGGAGTACCGCGACTCGGTGAAGGACACGACCAAGGCGATCAAGGCCTCCGTCCTCTTCTGCCTGGGTGTCTTCTTCGTCATCCCGCTGACCCTCGGCGGCTACGCGGGTGAAGCGGCGATCGCCGACAACCCGGCGACCTTCTTCGTCGCGAGCTTCGCCTCGCTCGTCGGCGGCGCTGCGGACGTCATGGTGCTCTGCCTCATCGCCTCGCTGCTGCTCATCATGACCACCTCGGTGGCCGACGCCTCACGCGTGCTGTTCAACATGGGCAAGGAGCGCGTCACCGTCCCGTCACTCGGCGTGCTCAACCGCCGCGGTGTGCCGTTCCGCTCGCTCAACGTGATGCTCGTCATGAACGTCGTGATCCTCGTCGTGCTGCAGAACCCGCTCGCGATCATCGTGACCGGCAACCTCGGCTACATCCTCACGCATTTCTTCGCCGTCTCCGGCTTCTTCCTGCTGCGCAAGGACCGCCCCGACGCCGTCCGCCCGATCCGCCTGCCGCGCTTCTTCGTGCCGCTGTCGGTCGTGCTCTCGGTGCTCCTCGCGATCATCCTCGTCGTCGGCGCCACCGGGTTCTCCACCACGGGCTACGGCGGGTTCCTCGAGCTCGGTATCGCACTCGGGCTGCTCGCACTGGGCGTCGTGATCTGGCTGTTCGTGCAGCGGAGCACCAAGCGCGATTCGGGGCTCGGGACCGGCGGGGCGCCCACGGGAACCCCACGTGCCGACGCCGAACGCACCGACGCCGCCCGCACCGACTGACCGCGCACCACGCGACCGCACCGAACCACGCACCACAGGGGACCCATCATGAGAACCACCTACGAACTGGCCGAAGAGCTCGCCGACACCGCACGCCTGCGGGAACAGCTGGCCTCGGCCGAACCGGAGCCGTACTGGCTCGACGACCCGGCACGGCCCGCTCCGCTCCCCCGCCTCGAGGCGGACGTCGAGACGGACCTGGCGATCGTCGGTGGTGGGTACTCGGGCCTGTGGACGGCGCTGCTCGCGAAGGAGCGCGACCCGGACCGCCGGGTCGTGCTCCTCGAGGGCCGCCGCATCGCGTGGGCGGCGTCCGGTCGCAACGGCGGGTTCTGCGAGCCGAGCCTCACCCACGGTTCGTCAAACGGCAAGAGTCGCCTGCCGCACGAGTTCGACCGCCTGGAGGAGCTGGGGCGCGAGAACCTGCGCGAGATCGGCGAGACCATCACCCGGTACGGCATGGACTGCGACTGGGAGGAGACGGGGCTGCTGCAGGCGGCGACGGCTCCGCACCACGTCGACTGGTTGCGCGAGAGCGCCGAGGAGCACGGTGCCCGGTTCCTCGACCGCGAGGCGATGCAGGCGGAGGTCCACTCGCCGATCTTCCAGGCCGGCCTGTTCGAGCCGACCGGTGCGGCGCTCGTCAACCCGGCGAAGCTGGCGTGGGAGCTGCGACGCGTCTGCCTCGACCTCGGTGTCGAGATCCACGAGTACACGCACGTCCGCTCGATCCGGTCCGACGCGACGTCGGTCACCCTCACGACGACGCACGGCTCGGTCGTCGCGAAGCACGTCGCCCTCGGCACCAACGTCTTCAAGGCCCTCATCCCGAGCGCCCGGAAGTACACGGTGCCGGTCTACGACTACGCGCTCATGACGAACCCGCTCTCCGCCGAGCAGCTCGAGAGCCTGGGTTGGAGGGGCCGGCAGGGCATCTCCGACCTCGACAACCGCTTCCACTACTCGCGGCTCACGACCGACGCGAACGGGTCGACCCGTATCCTCTACGGCGGCTACGACGCCGTCTACAACTACGGCGGCCGCGTCGAGCCGCGGTTCGACCAGCGCGAGGAGTCCTTCCTCAAGCTCGCCGCCCACTTCGCCCACACCTACCCGCAGCTCGCCGACCTCGGCTTCTCCCACAAGTGGGGCGGGGCGATCGACACCTGCGGGCGGTTCTTCTCCTTCTTCGAGACCGCGCACGGCGGCAAGGTCGCCCACGCAGCCGGGTTCACCGGGCTCGGCGTCGGAGCCACCCGGTACGGCGCGAACGTCATGCTCGACCTCCTCTCCGGGACGCCGACCGAGCGCACGACCATGGACTTCGTCCAGAAGAAGCCGACGCCGTTCCCGCCCGACCCACTCGCGTTCATCGGTGCGCGCATCTCGCTGTCGGAGATGGCCCGGGCCGACCGCAACGAGGGCAAGCGTGGGCTCTGGCTCCGCACGATGGACGCCGTCGGGCTGGGCTTCGACTCCTGAGCGGGGTTCCGACGCAGGAGCCGCCGTCCAACCCATGACAGGCGGAGCGTGGTTCGATACGGTGCAGGTGGTGGTCCCGCTCACGTCGAACCCGCACAGCTCGCATCGGCCGGCAACGGACACCGCACCGCACCAGCAGCACCTCAGACAAAGGAGCACACCAGTGAGCGACTACGCCGTCGTCAACCCCGCGACCGGAGAGACTCTCCGCGACTACCCGACGATCACGGATGAGGAGCTGCAGCAGGCGATCACCGCCGCGTCCGCCGCTCACGAGGAGTGGTCGCGTCGCGCTCCCGTCGCCGACCGCGGCGCACTCATCGCCCGCGTCGCCGCCCTCCACACGGAGCGCCGCGAGCAGCTGGCGGAGATCGCCGTCCGCGAGATGGGCAAGACGTACGAGCAGGCGCTCGGCGAGGTCGACTTCGCCGCCGCGATCTACCAGTACTACGCCGACAACGGTGAGGCCTTCTCCGCCGACGAGCCGATCGAGCTGTCCGACGGCACCGGCTCGGCGTTCATCCGTCGTGCCTCGCTCGGGGTGCTGCTCGGCATCATGCCGTGGAACTTCCCGTACTACCAGGTGGCGCGGTTCGCCGGCCCGAACGTCGTCAACGGCAACACCATCCTCCTCAAGCACGCCCCGCAGTGCCCCGAGTCGGCGCTGGCGATCGCGCAGATCTTCGACGACGCCGAAGCCGAGCTGGGCGCCCACGATGCCGTGTACGTGAACATCTTCGCGACGAACGACCAGATCGCGACGGTCATCGCCGACCCGCGCGTGCAGGGCGTCTCGGTCACCGGTTCAGAGCGCGCCGGTTCCGCGGTCGCCGAGCTGGCGGGCAAGCACCTCAAGAAGGTCGTGCTCGAGCTCGGCGGGTCCGACCCGTTCATCCTGCTGTCGACCGACGACCTCGACGCCGCCGTCCAGGACGCCGTCAACGCCCGCATCGACAACAACGGGCAGTCCTGCAATGCCGCCAAGCGGTTCATCGTCATCGACGAGCTGTTCGACGACTTCGCCGCGAAGTTCACCGAGGTCTTCACGGCGAACGCGCCGGCCGACCCGATGGCGGAGAGCACCCAGCTCGGCCCGCTGTCGTCGGCCGCCGCGACCGAGCGACTCGGCGAACAGCTGGGACGTGCGAAGGCACAGGGCGCGACGATCCTGGCATCGGGCGAACCGGATGGGAACTTCTTCCCGCCGGCAGTGCTCACCGACGTCACGCCCGAGATGGACGCGTTCCACGAAGAGTTCTTCGGCCCCGTCGCGGCGCTCTACCGGGTCGCGTCCGAGGAGGAGGCCGTGCGCCTCGCGAACGACACCCCGTTCGGCCTCGGCTCCTACGTCTACACGACCGACCAGGAGCAGGCGCTCCGGGTCGCGGACGGGATCGACGCCGGCATGGTGTGGATCAACCTCGTCCTCGGCGACGCGGCGGAACTGCCCTTCGGCGGCGTGAAGCGCTCCGGCACCGGCCGCGAGATGGGCAAGCCCGCCATGGACGAGTTCGTCAACAAGAAGCTCATCCGCATCGCGTAGGCGCTTCGGCCCCGGCCACCGACGCCCCCGTTCGGTCACTGAGCCTGTCGAAGTGCGGTCCCGCCCCATGTCGACCGCCCTTCGACAAGCTCAGGGACCGGGATGGGGTGCGCGCGAGGACCGGGACACGGTGCACCCGCTCACTGCGCTCCTCACCCGCGGAACGCTTTCCGGCCACTGAGCTTGTCGAAGTGCCTCGTACGCACCTCGACAAACTCGGTGGCCGAGCTGCGCTCGGTGGCCGAACGTCCCCCACAGGGCGTGCATCACTCCCGTTGTCCACAGGGCGCGCGCACCCGACCAGGTGCGATGACGTCGCGAGCTAGCCTTTCGAGGAGGGCGAGGCTCGTCAGTCTGGGGCACGGTCGAGTTGCGTCAGCGGCTTCAAATCTCTAGCCCCCTCTTCATCTTGCAATCAATGGGGGGCTTGAGTAGAATTATGCCGAGGCCACAGAAGTACCGCGATGTGGTGAGGTTCCTCAGCTCGAAAGGCTGGGTGCTGCTCCGGCAGCAGAAGGGTTCCCACGAGAAATGGGGCAATCCGGAGAACGGGTGCGAGTATCTGACGATTCCACATCACGAGGTTTCGGCCGGAATCGTGAAGCAGCTCATCGAGATGTTCCCGGACGCGCCGAGCGGGTGGAAGTAGCGCGCCGCACCGCTCGACCGCCCCGACAGACAATGAGGAGGCCCGCGAATGACCGCAGCAACCGTGACCCAGACGCTCGACGTCGTGACCTACCTCGACGGCAAGTGGTGGACGTTCGAGATCCCCGCGCTCACCACCGACTCCCCCCGAGGCGCGGGACACCGGATCGTCGCCATGGGCTCAGCGAAGCGGTTCAAGGACATCGCTGCGGCTGCCCGCGACGTCGCGGCCCTGTGGCTCGATCTCGATGACTACGACGGGGACGTCGTTGTGACGGTCCGGGATGAGGCGGTCGGCCTCTGGGGCGAATCCAACACCCTTGAAGAGCAGGCACGCCAGCAGGTGCGCGAGGCAGCGCGCAAGCGCCGCGAGGCCGTCCTGAGCCTCATCGCCAAGGGAGCCAGCCAGAGCGACGCCGCGGCCGTCTTCGGGGTCTCGGTGCAACGTGTGAGCCAGCTCGTGCACTGACGCTCGTCGATCGGCAGTCCCCGCCGAGAACCTCCCCGGTCGCTGAGCCCCATCCGGTCACTGAGCCTGTCGAAGTGCAGTCCCGCCCCGATGACCACCGCCCTTCGACAAGCTCAGGGACCGAAGGGGTGAATCTGGGAACGAGGGTGCACGACGCGCGAATCCGTCAGCCGTCGGCGAGCTGGAGGGCGCTCCATAGCTCGGCTCGGTCGGCGAAGCGCGACAGGTCGAGGTCGAGCAGCGACTCGAGCGTACCGATGCGCGCTCGGAGGGTCTGCCGGTGGATCCCGAGGCGGCCAGCCGCCTGATCGGTCACGCAGTTCGCCTCCAACCACACCCGAGCCGTGGTCATGTGGACCGCACGAGCCTCGGCTCCGAGCCCGCCCAGCGGCTCCAGCAGCCGGTTCGCCAGCACCTCTCCACCCGACGCACTCAGCAACCCGAGCAACCCCTGCTCGGCGAGCGCCTCGTACCGCACGAGTCGCGGCGTCTCCCCCGCCGATGCGCGCGCCCGCTCGGCCTCGGCCAGCCCGTCCCGCAACCCCTCCCAGCTCGTCCTCGCCGACACCCCGCCCGACAGCCCGTGACGGCCGACGACGGCGTCCCAGAGCCCGGTGTCCGCGTCGCTCGACACGATGACGATCCGTTCGTCCTGCTCGGCGAAGAACAGCTTGCCGCCGTGCGCCGCGGCCTGCACATCGAGCTCGGAGAGGAAGCCCAGCTCACCCTCGGGGATGTCGACCACGGCGACGCGGATCGGGTCGGGCGGCAGCGGCCCCCAGAGCCGCTGGGCGGTGCGCTCGGCGACGGCGCGGTCCCCGGAGAGCAGCAGCTCGAGGAGCCCGGAGCGCAGCTGCCGGCGTGCGAGGTCGAGGGCGCTGTGCTGCTCGAGGGCGATGCTCGCGAGGCCGATGACGCTGGAGACGAGGTCGTGCTCGGCGTGGTCGAGCGGCACGCTGGACCCGACCGCGAGGATGCCACGCAGCTCGCCCCGGCGGCCGAGCGTCAGCAGCGTCGCGCCCTCCGCTCCGTCCGCGAGGTGCAGTCCGGCCCGCGACCCTCGCCGCAGCACCTCGGCGACGGCGGCCTCCACGCCCTCCGGCACCGGCTCGCGCGTCCTCGTGGTCACCCGGTTGCCGAGCGCGTCGTACAGCGCGACCCAGCAGCCGAGCTGCTGCCCCAGCTCCGCGAGGATCGCCGTCAGGCCGTCGGGTCGGAGCGCCGCCCTCGCGACCGCACGCTGGGCGGCGAGCGACCACTCCAGCGATGCCACGCGGGCGGCTGCGACCGCGTCGGCGACGAACCGGATGATGCCGATGAACGGGGTTCGCTCCCCCACCTCGAGCAGGGTGAACCCGTGACGGTCGCAGGCGTCGACGAGTCGCTGCGGGATGTCGATGTGGATGATCCCGGTGGCGAACCCGAGCGCGAGCACGCCCCGGGCGGAGAGGCGACGGACGTACTCGTCGGCGCGGCGGTCGGCGAGCTCGTCGCTCATCTCGCCGGTGAACTGCATGCCGTCGGTGAGGAGCAACTGTCCGGGCTCCAGCCAGGGTGTCGGGTCGCCGAGGTCCGAGCTGTGCACCCAGGCGATGTCGCGGTCGAGGACGTCGGCGTCACCCGCGACGACGAGGCCGAGCTTGAACACCGGCTCGGCCATGAGCGTGCGCAGGGACACGTTCGACGACGCACGGCCGACCTCGCCAGCGATCACTGAAGTGGTGGACACGTGCCGAAGGTACCACTGATCCCGCCATGTACATCGGCCGCGTCGATTGCCAGGCTGCAGGGGTGATCAATGACTTCCTCTCCGGCCTCGACAACGCCGGCGTCCGCGACGCCGACACCCAGCGCGTCCTGCACTCCTGGTCCGCCCAGAGCACGCTCAAGCCGCTCCCCATCGCGGGCGGCCTCGGCAGCACCGTGTGGGACCACGACGGACGCAACTACCTCGACTTCTCCAGCCAGCTCGTCAACGTGAACCTCGGGTACCAGCACCCGAAGGTCGTCGCGGCGATCCAGGAGCAGGCGGCGCAGCTCACCACGATCGCGCCCGCCGCGGCGAACGCGACCCGTGCCGAGGCGGCTCGTCTCATCCTCGAGCGTGCGCCCGAGGGCTTCGAGAAGGTCTTCTTCACCAATGGCGGCGCCGACGCGAACGAGAACGCGATCCGCATGGCACGCATCGCCACCGGCCGCGACAAGGTCATCTCGACCTACCGCTCGTACCACGGCAACACGGGCGCGGCCATCGTCGCGACGGGCGACTGGCGCCGCATCCCCAACGAATACGCGCGCGGTCACGTGCACGTGTTCGGCCCCTACCTCTACCGCACCGAGTTCTGGGCCACGACGCCGGAGGAGGAGTCGGAGCGCGCCCTCCGTCACCTCGAGCGCACCGTCCAGGCCGAGGGTCCCGGCTCGATCGCCGCGATCCTCCTCGAGACCGTCCCCGGCACGGCCGGCATCCTGATGCCGCCACCCGGCTACCTCGCGGGGGTCCGCGCGATCGCCGACCGATACGGCATCATGCTCATCCTCGACGAGGTCATGGCCGGCTTCGCACGCACCGGTGAGTGGTTCGCGTTCGACGCGTTCGACGTGCGACCCGACCTCATCACCTTCGCGAAGGGCGTCAACTCCGGCTACGTGCCACTCGGTGGCGTCATCGTCTCCGAGCACATCGCCCGCGTCTTCGACGAGCAGGTGTTCCCTGGCGGACTCACGTACTCCGGCCACCCGCTCGCCGCCGCGAGTGTCGTCGCGACGCTCACCGCCATGGCCGAGGAAGGCGTCGTCGAACATGCCAAGGCGATCGGCGCCGACCACATCGGGCCCGCGCTCCGCTCCCTCGCCGAGCGCCACGAGCTCATCGGCGAGGTCCGCGGCAGCGGCGTGTTCTGGGCGGTCGAGCTCGTCGAGGACCGCGACACCCGCGCACCACTCGATGCGGCGGCGATGGGTCGGTTCAAGACGTCCCTGCTCGAGGCCGGCCTCCTGCCGTTCATCAGCGAGAACCGCATCCACGTCGTCCCGCCCGCCGTCGTGACCGCCGACGAGGTCGCCTCGGGTGTCGCCATCATCGACGCCGCCCTCGGGGAGCTGCGCGCATGAGCGGCGAGCCGGACCCGTTCTGGGACTCGGTCTCGGGACTCCCGACCCCGGCCCCGTCCGCCGCGGCACGACCAACACCCAGCACCCCTGCACCCCACGACGCCCAGGAGCCCTCCGCATGACCACCACCGCCACGAGCACCACCACCGACGCCGGCACGCTGCCGGTCGTCCCGCACTGGATCGACGGAGCCGAGGCCCCGTCCACCTCCGGCCGCACCGCCCCGGTCTACGACCCGGCACTCGGTGTCGCGACGAAGCACGTCGCGCTCGCGAACCAGGACGAGATCGCAGCGGCCGTCGCATCCGCCGCAGCCGCCTTCCCCGCCTGGCGCGACCTGCCGCTCGCGAAGCGTCAGCAGATCGTCTTCAAGTTCCGTGAGCTGCTCGACGCGAAGAAGGGCGAGCTTGCGGAGATCATCACCGCGGAGCACGGCAAGGTCGTCTCCGACGCGCTCGGTGAGATCACCCGTGGGCAGGAGGTCGTGGAGTTTGCGACCGGTCTCGCGCACCACCTCAAGGGTGAGTTCTCCGAGCAGGTCTCGACCGGGGTCGACGTGTATTCGACGAAGCAGCCGCTCGGTGTCGTTGGGATCATCTCGCCGTTCAACTTCCCCGCGATGGTGCCGATGTGGTTCTTCCCGATCGCGATCGCGGCCGGGAACACGGTCGTGTTGAAGCCGAGCGAGAAGGACCCGTCCGCGGCGATCTGGCTCGCGAAGTTGTGGAAGGAAGCCGGGCTCCCCGACGGCGTGTTCACGGTGCTGAACGGCGACAAGGAGGCCGTCGACGGGCTCCTCACCCACCCCGACGTCCACGCGATCTCCTTCGTGGGTTCCACCCCGATCGCGAAGTACGTGTACGAGACCGGCACCGCACACGGCAAGCGCGTCCAGGCGCTCGGCGGGGCGAAGAACCACATGCTCGTGCTGCCCGACGCCGACCTCGACCTCGTCGCCGACTCCGCCATCAACGCCGGCTTCGGCTCCGCGGGCGAGCGGTGCATGGCGATCTCCGTCGTCGTCGCGGTCGAGCCCGTCGCGGACGAGCTCATCGCCAAGATCGCCGAACGCGCGGCGACCCTGCGGATCGGTGACGGACGCCGGAACTGCGACATGGGACCACTGGTCACGAAGGTGCACCGCGACAAGGTCGCGTCCTACCTCGACATCGCCGAAGCCGACGGCGCGACGATCGTCGTCGACGGCCGCAACACGCCCATCGACGGCGACCCGAACGGGTTCTGGCTCGGCCCGACCCTCATCGACAACGTCCCGACGACGTCGAAGGTGTACACGGAGGAGATCTTCGGACCCGTCCTCGCGGTCGTCCGCGTGCAGTCCTACGAAGAGGGCGTCGCGCTCATCAACGGTGGTGCGTTCGGGAACGGGACCGCGATCTTCACCAACGACGGCGGTGCCGCCCGGCGGTTCCAGAACGAGATCCAGGTCGGCATGATCGGCATCAACGTGCCCATCCCCGTGCCGGTCGCGACGTTCTCCTTCGGCGGGTGGAAGGACTCCCTGTTCGGCGACACCAAGGCCCACGGCGCAGAGGGCGTCCGGTTCTTCACCCAGCAGAAGGCCATCACCTCCCGCTGGCTCGACCCCTCCCACGGCGGCATCAACCTCGGCTTCCCCCAGAACTGAGGTCGCCCGCGCGGAGGCTGGCCCTTCGACAGGCTCTGGGACCGGCGCGTGGCGTTGGTGCCTGAGCCTGTCGACGGGCGGTCCCTGCGCACGCCATCGGTCTCTGCGCGTGCCATCGGTCCCTGAGCCTGTCGAAGGGTCTCGCCTCCTCAGCTGGCCCTTCGACAGGCTCAGGGACCGGGCAGCCCCACGGTCCCGCCCTTGCCTCCGGTCGGCCGCAGCCGCGACAATGGCCCCGCCGACCACGACCGACGAGGGGCGCCACCGATGGCCATCGAACCGACCGAGCTCGACCACCGCTTCACCGCACCGATCGGCGTCGATGTGAAGGGCGACGTCTGGTCCTGCGTCGAGATTCCCGGCTCAGCCGAGTTCTTCGGCACCGGCAAATCCGTCCGCGTCGACGCGACCGTCGACGGTGTCGAGCTCCCGAACGTCGGCCTCATGCCGACCGGCTCCGGTGGTCACATGCTGTCCATCAGTGCGAAGCTCCGGAAGCGCCTCGGCAAGGACATCGGCGACACCGTCGACGTCCACCTCACCCGCCGCCTGAGCTGAGCACAGGAGATCCGCGCGACAGCAGGAGATCCTGAGGGAGAACCTCCTGCTGCCGCGCGGATCTCCTGTGCTCAGCCGCCCGTGACCCGGCGGATGAGGTCCTCGATGAACGGAACGACGTCCGACGCCTGGTCGACGCCCGCGAAGGCGACCGCCAGCAGCGGCCACAGCGACACGAGGAGCGCCGAGATCACCGCGGCGACGGCGAGCACCCAAGAGAGTGCGCCGTTGCGACTGCGGACGCACCCGAGCAGGAACAGCAGCGCGAGGACGTACCCGATGAGGAGCGCGACCACGATGCCTCCGACCGGGACGTCGAGCGCACCGACCGTCGCGCCGTCGGCGGCGCCGATGAGCCCGAGGATCGGGATCAGCACGCCGACGACGATGAGCACGAGCAGGACGACGCCCGTGATCGCAGCGGCCCACACGGCACGCGGACGCGGGCGCGCGCCGTACGACGTGGTCCGGCTGAAGAGCGGCATGTCACTGCTCCTTCGCCGGCGCCGCGGCTTGGGTGGCCGTGACCTCGGCGGAAGCGTCCGCCACCTCGTCGACGTCGGCGACCTTCGGGGCAGACTGGTCGGGCGTGTCGCCGCCAGCGGACCCAGCTGTGTCGCTGTCCAGCTCGGGGACCGGAACCGGGTCGGCATCCGGGCCCGTCGCGGCGGGCTCTTCCGCCGGAGTGTCCTGGATCGCGTCAGCCGCCCCGGCGGGCTCAGCATCGGCGAGGTTCGGGTCGGCGCCGTGCGTCACCTCCTCGGCGACGGTCGCCAGCGAGTCGGCCGCGGTGGCCAGCTGATGGGCGGCCTCGGCGAGTTCCGCCGACACATCGTCGGAGGAATCCGACACCACCGCATCGGTCGGTTCGCCGCCGACGTCGCCGACAGTCACGAGCTCGCCGTCGGCACCGGCGGCCGCGCCCGGCTGCCCGTCTCCCAGCGACCGGCCGCCGTCGCCCTCGGACCGGCCGGTCCGCTGCTCGACCGCGTCACCAGCGGCGTCGGCCAGGTCGGCCGCTCCGGCTCGCGCCGAGTCCACCGCGTCCGACGCAGCCGTCTTGGCGTTGGCCAACGCTTCTCCAGCAGCCTCCGCCGCGTCGCCGATCGCGGCACCCGCCGCGGACGTCGCATTGCCGATGGCGGCCTTCGCCTCGTCGATCGCTTCGCCCGGATCGGGCTCGATCGGGTCGAAGGGCCCGTGGATGTCCGTCACCGTGATGTCGATGTCGACCGGTCCCGGGTGGCGGGCCTCCAGCGCGGCCGCGACGTCGGCCCGGACCGTGTCGGCGACCTCGTCGATGCTGGCCGGGTACTCGGCCACCAGTGAGACCTCGACGTTCAGCACGTCGTCGTCGGCCAGGACGTTGACGCCGGGGACGGCGGTGCGACCGAGCAGGCGGGTGCGGGCGCTGTCGATGGCGCGGGCCGCCGGGGACCCGAGGGCGTGCACGCCGGGGACCGTCTCGGCCGTCGTGGCGATGACCTGGGCGAGTTCGTCGGCCTCCTGCTCACGTCGCCGGCCGGAGTCGAACTCGACCACCGGTACGTCCGCCGCTTCCGGCGGAGCCGCCGATTCCGACACCGACACCGTCGGCGTCTCGGCGGAGACCGAGTCGGCCACGGCCGGTTCAGCGGCCTCCGGACCAGCGACAGCCCCGTTCGCCGGCGCGACCACAGGAGCGGGCGCGGTCCCACCCGTGTGCTCGCCGTCGTGCGACTCGATGCGGCGGACCTCGTCATCGGGATGCGCGGGCACGAGCACCGTCGGGTGCTCCGCCCGGACCTCGGCCGGGGTGGGGATGTGCTGCTGGTCCGGGTGCTTCGTGTCGTCGCTCATGCGATCCTCCTCGCACCGCGTCGGCGGTGCATCGGTCCTACTGCTGTCGGTTCGGGTGCCGCGGCGGCACCGCGGGGTGTCGGGTCAGACGACCCGGTTCGTGCTGGCGAGCCGTGTGCGCAGCCCGCTGACGATCTGGATGACCACCGGGGTGGAGGTCCCGAGGACGCCGTCCCACTCGTGGATGGCCGCCTCGATGTCGCGCCGCAGCTGGACGGGCGAGGCGCCGCGACGAGCGTGTGCGGTGAGGCGCAGCGTGGACTGCTTGCGGATCCGGAAGCCGGTGACGTCGACGGAGACCACCTCGGGGTTGCGCCCGATCGCCTCTTCGAGGACCTGCTCGGCGACCTTCACGTCGAGCACGACGCGACCACCGGTCGGGGTGTCCTTCGTCCGCTGCTCGTCGACCTGCAGCAGCGTTCCGGTGTGCCCGCGGCCCTGCCGGAACACGAACCAGAGGATGACGAGGATGAGCAGCAGGGCGACGACCGCCGCGACCCACAGGATCCACGGCTGGGCGTCGATGGTGTCGTTCGTCGGTCCGACGGCCCGCTCGGCGTTCTCGCTGATCGTCCGCTGCACGTCAGGCAGAAGCGCACCCACGGACAGGGCCGCGCCGGCCGCGAGGACGATGAGTCCGACCACGAAGATGAAGAACCGGTTGAGGAAGCGATTCGTGGAGTTCATCAGGCCACCGTTCCCTTGCTGCTCACGCGGACCTTGGCGCGGAGCGCCGGCCGGTAGTCGTAGGACGCGACCTCCGCGTCCACGGCCTGCTGGATCTCGCGCTGGTCGACGCGTCGACCGCTCGTCGGCGTGACGTCGACGCGGGCGCTCCTGGCCCCGACGCTGACGCTCACCTGCGAGGGGTCGATGTCACCGGCGTACGAGGCGACGCGGGCGAGCGACTGCGCGATCACCCGGTCGTCCACGACCGCCGCCGTGCGCTCGGCGATCGACCCGCGACGCCCTTGGCGCGCGGGAGCCAGCGACAGGACGATCAGCACGAGGCCGACGATCGCCGCGACCACGCCGATGGCGACGAGGAGTGGGGCCGGAGCGGTCGCCGCAGTCAGCACCGCGGTGATGATGTCCTTCGGTGCGACGAGGAGCGCCGGCTGCCCGATCGCGGCCAGGACCGACTCGGTGCCGAGCCAGGCGAGCACGAGCGCGAGGATGATCGCGATCGTGATCGCGAGCGTCGACCGCGGCGAGTGGGTCTCACGACGCACCGCGCGGCGGTACAGGGCTGGCGTGCTCACAACACCCTCCTTCGTTCTTCGAGCTTCGCGCCCGTGATGTGGAGGTCGACGCGTCCGATCGTCGACCCGGTCAGGTCCAGGCACCGCTCTCGGATGATGGTCTGTGCGCGTGCCAGGCGTTCGAGGACGGTTCCCGAGGTCCGGGATCCGGCGCCGAGGGGCGACACGTGGATGGGCGTGCTCGCGGTGACCGTGAGGGCCCCCTGGGCGTCGGAGAGCTCGACCGAGACCTCCGACGCCCGCACACCGAGTTCCTCCGCGGTGACGGCAGACACGACGCGACGCACGGCGCGGGAGCTGATCGTGTTGCGACCATGCACGGCCTGTTCGGCCGTCACCGCCGCGGTCACGACGACCGCCGCCCGCGGAGCGCGTCGGCGACACCGCGCAGGTCGAGCTTGCCCTCGAGCACGCGTCCGATGCCGAATCCGATCAGCATGAACAGTGCGACGAGGATCATGCTCCAGAACCCGAATGCGACGGCCGCCAGCGCCAGGACGGCACCGACGAGGATGCCGCGATCGGTCGTGGTCACTGGACGCGGCTCTCGTCAGCGTCGTTGTCGTCGTCCGACGGGATGTGGACGTCGGCGACGGTCACGTTGACCTCGGTGACGTCCATGCCGACGACGTTCGAGATCGCGTCGGTGACGCTGCGACGGACGTCGTCCGCGACGCGCTGGAGGTCGACGGGGTACTCGGCGACGATCACGATGTCAGCGGCGACCTGCTTCTCGCCGACCTCGACCGAGACGCCCTGACCGCGGTCCTGAGCGTTGATGGCGTTGCGGATGGCGCCGATGGCGCGAGCCGCTCCGCCACCGAGGTCGTGCACGCCGGGGACCTCGCGGGCTGCGATGCCGGCGACCTTCTGGACGACGCCATCGGCGATGACGTTCTTGCCCGTGGAGGTCGTTGCGGCGTGGTTCGCGGTGTCGGTGGTGTTCGACATGGTGTTGCTCCTTCGGTGTCGGGTGGTGCTGGTTCACGCTCCGGGTGTCCGGCGGCGGTGCCCGTGTCCCGGGCGACACCTATGAGACTGCGCGTCACGACCGAATCTCACGGTCCGTCTCGAACTTTTCCGGAAGCACTCATTTTTTGGATATCCGGCGACGGACGTCAGCCCCGCAGGGTCTGGCTCGGGCCCTCGCCGAAGCGGTTCCGGTAGGCGGAGGCGAAGCGTCCGAGGTGGACGAAGCCCCACCGCTTCGCGACCTCACCGACGGTCGTCTCCTGCGGCGAGCTCTCGGCGAGCTCGCGCCGGGTGCGGTCGAGGCGGATGTCGCGCAGGTAGGCGGTGGGCGACATGCCGAGTTCGCGACGGCAGTGGAGCTGCAGCGTCCTCGTGTGCAGCCCGGCCGCCTTCGCCGCGTCCGCGGGCGTGATGGGCTCCGCCGCGTGATGGTGCAGGTACTCGACCGCGAGGCGCGTGCGCGCCATCGAAGGCTCGCGGAGCGGCTCCGGCAGGTCGACCACCGCCCACGGTGCGAGCTGGAGCAGCGCGAGGGCGAGCGGTCGTTGGGCGTTCATACGGAGCAGCGGAGGCGCCGTCTCGTCGGTGAGCACCGGGGTGGAGGCGTTCAGTGCCACGCGCCAGCGCTCGATCGCCTCGGGTGTCGGCGTCGCCTCGAGGTCGAAGGACACCTGCTGACTCGGGCCGGCGTGGATCTCGGTCGCGATGTCCTCGAGGTACGGGGCGGAGAAGACCACGGAGTTCTGCCGGTGCGGGGTGAGGTGCACCGTGTACGGCCGGTGGAACGGGAGGACGAACGGGTGTCGCGGGATCTCCATCCGTTGGCCGTCGCGGCGCACGATCCAGCCGCCGCCGGTCGTGACCCACGAGACCACGTAATCCGTGAGGCCCGGGGTCTCGCCGGTGACGTGTCCGGTCATCGTCGCGGTGCGGAGCGAGACACGGTCGTCACCGATCGACACCCACTGGAACGAGAACGGCTCGGTTCCACGGGTGACGGTGAAGCGGCTGCCGTCGTAGGCGCGCTCGTAGTTGTGCCGGGCGGTGGCCGGGTCGTCGCCGCTGACCGTGACCTTGCGGATCGGAACCGTCGACGCCGTACTGCTCGCGGCGCCGAGCAGTGGGCTGGTGTCCGAGTCGCTCTCCGGATCGGATTCGGATGCGAGGAAGGAGTGTTGCATGGCCGTCCTTGTGCGAGTGGGGGTCTCTTCGTCGCGGGACGGGCCCCAGGGCCCCGTCGGTTTCCCGCGTCATTGGAGAGACGGACCGAGAGGAGGGAATCTCACGGTTCACTCAGCAGTTCGTCAGACAACGCCGTTCCGGATGCCCTGCGGCAGGCGTTCGGGTGAAAAATCAGTGGTCGGACCCCCCGGTCCCTGCGCCACTTCTTCCCGGTCCCTGAGCCACTCCTCCCCGGTCCCTGAGCCACTCCTCCCCGGTCCCTGCGCCACTCCTCCCCGGTCCCTGCGCCAATCCTCCCCGGTCCCTGAGCTTGTCGAAGGGCAGCCGAACGCGCCCGTCCCGTCGTCCTGAAGCGCTCCAGACGACGCAACGGGCGCTCTCGGTGATGTCCCCGTGCCTCCTACGCGGCGTCCAGATACCCGTTCGGGTTGAGGACGAACTTCTGCGCAGCCCCCGCGTCGAACTCCGCGTACCCGCGCGGGGCGTCGTCGAGGGTGATCGCGGTCGCGTTGACGTTCTTCGCGATGTGGACCTTGTCGTGCAGGATCGCCATCATGAGGCCGTGGTTGTACTTCATCACCGGGCACTGACCGGTGGTGAACGACAGCGACTTCGCCCAGCCGGTACCGAGACTCAGCGAGAGCGCACCCTTCTTCGCGGCCTCGTCGATGCCACCCGGGTCACCCGTCACGTAGAGTCCGGGGATGCCGAGCGCACCGCCGGCCGCCGTGATGTCCATGAGCGAGTTGAGCACCGTCGCCGGTGCTTCATGACCCGCGTCACCACCGTGACCACGAGCCTCGAACCCGACGGCGTCGACAGCGCAGTCGACCTCCGGGACGCCGAGGATCTGTTCGATCTGATCCCCCGGCTCACCCTTGGTGAGGTCGACGGTCTCGCAACCGAAGCTCCGCGCCTGCGCCAACCGGTCGGCGTTCATGTCGCCGACGATGACCGCAGCGGCGCCGAGGAGCATGGCCCCGGTCGCTGCGGCCAGGCCGACCGGTCCCGCGCCCGCCACGTAGACGGTGGAGCCGACGCCGACGCCCGCCGTCACCGCACCGTGGAAGCCGGTCGGGAAGATGTCGGAGAGCATCGTGAGGTCCATGATCTTCTCGAGCGCCTGGTCGCGGTCCGGGAACTTCAGGAGGTTCCAGTCGGCGTAGGGCACGAGGACGTACTCGGCCTGGCCGCCGACCCAGCCGCCCATGTCGACGTAGCCGTAGGCGCTGCCCGGGCGGTCGGGGTTCACGTTGAGACAGATGCCGGTCTTGCGCTCCTTGCAGTTGCGACACCGGCCGCAGGCGATGTTGAAGGGCACCGAGACGATGTCGCCGACCTTGATGAACTCGACGTCCGGTCCGACCTCGACCACCTCGCCGGTGATCTCGTGTCCGAGGACGAGGTTCGGCGGTGCCGTGGTGCGGCCGCGGACCATGTGCTGGTCGGAGCCGCAGATGTTGGTCGCGACGGTCTTGAGGATGGCGCCGTGCGGGACTTTCCGGCCGACGTTGGCCGGGTTCACCCCCGGTCCGTCCTTGAGCTCGAAGGTGGGGTAGTCGATGTCGATGACCTCGACGACACCCGCTGCTTTGTAGGCGACAGCTCTGTTACCTGACACGTGATCCTCCTTGATCGCGGGCGCCCGTTGTGGGGCACCCTGTGTCTGCTCGACCCTATCCCGCGCCTGCCGCGAGCGGCAGTCCCCCGGTCCCTGAGCGCACCTCCGCCAGTCCCTGAGCGCACCTCCCCCGGTCCCTGAGCGCACCTCCACCGGTCCCTGAGCCTGTCGAAGGGCAGGGAGTGCCGGTCCCTGAGCTTGTCGAAGGGCTCGTGCAACCTTCGTGTCGGCGCCCGGCTCTACGCTGGTGGAGCAGACCCCGAGGAGAGCACCCAGCATGAAGAAGACTCCCTTGGCGTTGCTCGTCGCGCTCCTTGCAGCCGTCGTGGTGCTTGTCGCGACGCAGTTCGACGGCGGGATCGTGTTCGGCCAGCCGGGGTCACCAGCGCCGACGTCGCTCGCACCCACGCCCGCGGCGGTCAGCCCGAGCGCGCGGGCATCGCTCGAGGCCGCCGGTTTCGCCGTCGTGGACGCGTCCGGGCAGTTGGTCGTCTCGGCCGCCGCAGTCGAAGACGCGCTGACCGACGTCGACACCGCCACCCAGGTGGCCACCGGCTACGACCGGGACCGGTTCGGTCAGCGCTGGGCCGACATCGACCGCAACGGCTGCGACACCCGCAACGACGTGCTGGCACGCGACCTCGTCGACGTCACCTACAAGCCGGGGACCCGCGACTGCGTCGTCCTCACCGGCGTTCTGCACGACCTGTACACGGGGTCGACGATCGACTTCCAACGCGGTGAACGGTCGAGTCAGCTCGTGCAGATCGACCACGTCGTGCCGCTCGCGTGGGGTTGGCGTCACGGCGGGAACACGTGGACGGAGCAGCAGCGGGAGCAGTTCGCGAACGACCCGATCAACCTGCAGGCCGTCGACGGCGCGACGAACTCGTCGAAGTCGGACTCCGGCCCCGGCGATTGGATGCCACCCGCGGCCGCCTCCCACTGCGAGTACGCGGCGCGATTCGTCCTCGTGCTGATGGCGTACGACCTCACGGTCGACGACGCCGACCGCCGGGCACTCACGGGCACGCTGGGCAGCTGCCGGGCGTAGCTGCGTGTGGGCGCCGCACGAGAACAGGACGAACGCCCGAGGAGCGGACGTTTTATGCGATTCCATCCGCTTCTCGCGCCGATATCCTGCTGTCACGCGGCACGAAAAAAGCGGCCCACCGAAGTGGACCGCTTTCCGTTTTGTGCGCCCGAAGGGATTCGAACCCCCAACCTTCTGATCCGTAGTCAGATGCTCTATCCGTTGAGCTACGGGCGCATTGCTTGCTGAGAGAAGAGAACTTCGGCTCGGCAGGCCGAAGTAGAGCCTACAACACGGAAGCCGAAGACGCGAATCGCCCTTTGACAAGCTCAGGGACCGGGGAAGGTGCCGCCCTTCGACAGGCTCAGGGACCGGGGAAGGTGCCGCCCTTCGACAGGCTCAGGGACAGGAAGAGGTGACTCAGGGACCGGAGGAGGTGGCTCAGGGACCGGAGGAGGTGACTCAGGGGCGAGTACGGCTCGGAGACCACGGAGGGGCTCCCCATCGACACGACGGGCGCCGACGTGGAACAGTCGATGCGACCACCTGCCGAGAGGACGACGTGAGCGCAGCACCAGGACCGACGAACGACGGCTTCACGATGATCGGCCGACCGCCCGTGCAGGCAAACCTCGTCCTCATCGTGATCCTGTCGGGCATCCTCGGCGGCGTCCTCGGCTGGATCACCGGCAGCGTCATCGACGGCATCTTCGACATCGCGCGCACAGCACTCATCGTCATCCCGGTCTTCTTCGTCATCACCGCCGGCATCTGCCTGTCCTACCTTCGGACCGCCTTCCGCCCGGTCGGCGTCGACGTCGGCCGCGGCACCGCGCTCCTCCGGGGCGAAACGATCCCGTTGCGCTCGATCGTGAGCGGCGAACTCCTCACCCGCAATCCCGCCGCCACCACGCCCGCCCTCAGCCTGCGACTCACGACCGACACCGGAGCCCGAGCCCGCATCATCGTGAACGGCGGGTGGCTCCGCAGCCTCCCCACCTCCGACCTCGTGCCGCTCGTCGCACTCATCGCCGGCAGCGGCATCCCCGACGACACCGGCCAGGATCCACTCGACGTCGGCCGGGAACGCATCTCCCGCTCACTCGCTGGGAAGGGCTCGGATGTGATGATCGGTCGACGCGGGTTCATCGCCGACTGCATCGCCGCTACGGAGTCCACCGGCGACGTGAAACTGCTCGAAGCGGTGGTCCAGGCCGCGGGGCCGCTCGGCCGGAGCATCCGGGACGAAGCGATGCGGGCCGCCCAGGGCGCAGTGGAGGACGTCGTGCGCGCGCATCAGGACATCGCTCCGGCGGCGCCCGAAGCCTCGAACCCCACTCCCCTCGTGCCGCCTGCGCCGCAGTACGGGTCGGTCGTCGCGGATGAGGACGAGGCGACGGCGGTCGACGACGACGACACAGACGACGACCGGTTCCGTCGACCGGACGACCCGGCCCGGCTGGCCGCCGAGCAGATCGGCGACCGAGTGCACCTCGACAAGCTCGGTGACCGGAATGGGGCGCTCGGCAACCGGGATACGGAGCGCGCCAACCGGGATGCGGAGCGCGGCGATGGGGATTTAGAGCGCGTCGATCGAGATGCGGAGCGCGTCGGCCCGGACGACGGACGCGAGTTGCCATCGTGGATTCCGCCACAGGATCGGGCGCGGGTCCGCTCCTGGCTCGCGGACGACGACGAGGTCGTCCACCTGCAACCGATCCCGGAGACGGTCGGCGCACGCACCCTCCGGAAGGTCTGCGACCGGATCCTCATCGGTCTCGCCGGGATCGGCCTGCTCGCGATCTTCGGGGCGGCCATCGCCGAAGGGGTCATCGACAGCCTCCTGCCGTCCGACGCGAACGCGCTCGTCGCCGTCGCCGTGGTCGGTTCGGCACTGCTCGCGTTCGTCGCGTGGATCGTCGGTGGCATCGCGCGGGCGAGGGAGATCCACGTCGCCCAGCGGTTCTCCCTCGAATGGCTCGAGCGGCGCGGGCCGGAGCAACGCCGCCGCGGGCTCCCGCCGGTGCTCCTGCAGCACTTCCTCGGCCCGATCCCCGCTTCGCGCCTGTTCGCGGCCGGAGCGTACTTCGGCACCTGCGTCGGCGGCGTCGGGGTCCTCGCGGGTGCACTGCTCTCCATCGACCCGGAGGAGCTGGGCGCGACCGGACCGATCATGCTCGGCGTCAGCCTCGTCCTCACGGCCGTCGGGACGGTGCTCTTCGTCGTTCGATGGCGACGGGTGAAGCGGCAGCGGGCGCTGGCGATCGAGCTCGGCGGCGAGCGCCTGGCCTACCTCGGGAACCTGTAGGCGAGCGGGCGATCGGCGGGCCCTTCGACAAGCTCAGGGACCGGAGGGAGGCTCAGGGACCGGAGGGAGGCTTAGGGACCGGAGGGAGGCTCAGGGACCAGACGAGGGCTCCCAGCCCTTCGACAAGCTCAGGGACCGGCGATGATTGCCGAGAGGATCTCTCGAGCGACCTCCCTGGGCCGTTTGTGAGTCGTGTCGATGCGCATGTCGTCGGTGAATCCGGCCCGCTCGAGGACGCCCGCCAGTTCGGGGTGACGCCGCGTGTGCCAGCTGAGCGCCGCCTCGTCGTCACCGTGGCGTCCGGCCAACCTCGAGCGCGCGACGTCCGGATCCAGGGTCAGGCGCACGTGCAGCGGCCTCGGGGAGCCGAGGGCGACGGTGGTGCGTTGCAGCTGGTCGGGCGTCTCCATCACCGTGGCGACGACGACGACCGCTGCGCCGGCGCGCCGGAAGTTCGCGGTGATCGCCTGCAGATTCTCGAGAGCGAGAGCGGTCCGGAACGGGTCGCCCTCCGGTGCAGGCCAGGACCGGCGCAACCAGTCGACGTCGATGACCGCGCCTGAAACGCCGCATCGCTGCAACGCCTCACCGACTGCCTCGGCAGCGGAGGTCTTCCCGGTGCCCACGCTGCCATTGATCAGGACGGTGTCGAACCTGGCAATGGGCATTGCCCGATGGTATCGGTCGCGGCCACGACGGTGCTGGTGCCTCCACCGCTCCTGCGGAGGGGTGAATGAGCGCCGACGCGATTCAGGGGAGGTGACTCATCGAGCGACGACCTTGGCGAGCACCCAGCGCGCCTTGTCGAGGGTGTTCGCGGGTGCCGGCAGGTACTGGAACGCCCGAGCACCACGCTGCACCGGGACACCCTGCGCCTTCGCGGCCTCCTCCAGCTGCGTGGCGAAGCGCTGCCAGCCGTCGAGGCCCTGCGGGAAGCCGAGGTACTCGGTGAGCGACGTCACCACCACCTCGGAACCTGCGCCCGTCGACTGGACCTCGATCGTGACGTCGTCTTTGGCGACGTAGTCGATGCCCCACACGCCGGGCCGCAACGACTTGGCCTTGCGCTTCGGCAGCCCCTCGATGAGCGCGGTCGCACCGGCGGGGTCCGTGCCGAGGACGACCGAGCGCCCGAACTCCTGCAGCATCTCCGGCACCTTGGTGGCGCGACGGTTCGTCGCCGTCTCACGCAGCTTCCGGCGGCCGAGTCCCTTGAACACCCCCAGCCCGACGATGGCGAGCAGGACGAGAATGGCGATGATCGCGAGCACGTTGCTGTCCACAGGAGCCCCCCAAGGCTGTCGATTGCGGGCGGTTCGCCCAGGACGAGGATGCCTCAGTCTTGCCCCACGCTCAATGGGTGCCGCTCCCCACCCTCGCGCGCGGGAGCGATCCGCGTGGGTCAGTGCGCCTGCGAACCGAGCTCGATGACGAGCACACCGACCGCGATCAGGCCGATGCCGACGATCATCTTCGGCGTCAGCTTCTCCTTGAAGAGCACGCGCGCACCGATGGCCGTGAGGGCGACCCCGCAGGCGGCCCAGATCCCGTAGGCGATCCCGACTGGCATCCCGTTCACGAGTGCGATGGTCAGCAACCCGAAGGCGGTCACGTAGAACACGGCGACGGGAGCGATCCAGCGCTTCTTGCGCAAGCCTTCCGAGGCGCGCAGGGAGAGCGTCGCCGCGACCTCGGTGACGATGGCACCGGCCAGGAGCAACCAGGTCATGCGCCGACCTCCTCGTTCGTCGCGGCGGGCTTCGGCGACTCCGGCGCGTGGCCCGTCTCCACGAGCACGACGCCGGCGATCACGATCGCGATGCCGAGCCCGATCATGAAGGTGAACTGCTCGCCGAACACGAGCGACGCGAGCACCGCGGTGAGCGCGACGCCGGCCGCAGCCCAGATGCCGTAGACCACCCCGATCGGCACGCCCATCCGGAGCAGGAGCGACAGGGCGACGAACGCGCCCGCGTATCCGGCCACCGCGAGGATCGACCACCAGGGGTTCTCGATGGCGCCACGGAGCGAGAGGGTCGCCGTGACCTCCAGCAGGATGGCGGCGGAGAGGATCAGCCACTTCTTCATCGGGGTTCACCTCCAGCGAGGGCCAGGAGTCGCGAGACGAGGTCGGCGCGCTGGTCGCGGCCGACGTCGAGGATGCCGGTCGCCTCGGCGATCCAGAGACCGTTCGCCGCCAACCAGACGAGGAGGAGGGAGGTCGAATCGGTGTCCTCACCGAAACCGAACCAGGTGCGAAGGTACTCGAGCCAGGGAGCGGCGAGTTCGGGACGCCTGACCGCCTCGGCGAAGACGACGAACTCGCCCTGGCTCGCACCGCCCTCCCCGGCGAAGGCGACGAAGGCCCGCACCCGTTCCTCGAGCGTCGACGTCTCGAGTGGCGCCCCCAGCTCCTCCACGAGCTCGCGCTGCCAGCGGTCGACGACGTGCTCGATCACCGCGATCATCATCGCGTCCCGTGAGGGGAAGTGGTAGCGCAGCCCGGCCTTCGTCAGACCGACCTCCTGCGCCACCGCCTCGTAGGTGATGTCGGCCTCTCCGGAGGCGTCGACGACGCGGACGGCCGCATCGAGGATCTCGTTCCGTGCACTGGGTCTCATGGCAGTTACTTTACCTTACGTAAGGTGAAGTAACTCTGGGAACGAACCGTGAGGAACGGAGGCCCGGCGGCCCATGTGACGCTCTGTTTCGGGCCCCTCGCGAGCACCCGAGCCCCCGAGTACCGTCGTGCTGGACGGCGCCGTGATCGCCGTCGGACCCAGCCTCGACGAGACGACCCGGTGGTATCCCTGTGAGCAAGCGCATCATCCTCAACGCGTTCGACATGAGCTGCGTGACCCATCAGGCGCCCGGCCTGTGGAAGCATCCCGACAATCAGGCGCACCGCTACAACGACATCGACTACTGGATCGACCTCGCCAAGCTCCTCGAGCGCGGCACCTTCGACGCCCTGTTCATCGCGGACGTCGTCGGCATCTACGACGTCTACCGTCACTCCTCCGCGCCCGCGCTCATCGACTCGGCGCAGCTGCCCGTCGGCGATCCGATCATCCAGGTGTCGGCCATGGCGAAGGCGACCGAGCACCTCGGCTTCGGCGTCACCGTCGCGTCCACCTACGAGCTGCCGTACGCCCTCGCCCGCCGCTTCTCGACGCTCGACCACTTCACGAAGGGGCGCGTCGGCTGGAACGTCGTCACCTCCTACCTCGACTCCGCCGCCCGCAACCTCGGCCTCACCACCCAGATCAGGCACGACGACCGGTACGGCATCGGCGAGGAGTTCCTCGACGTCACCTACAAACTGTGGGAGGGCTCCTGGGAGGACGACGCGGTCGTCATCGACCGGGAGAACGGCGTCTACACCGACCCCACCAAGGTGCACCCCATCAACCACCGGGGCGAGCACTTCCAGGTGCCCGGCATCCACCTCTCGGAGCCGTCGCCGCAGCGCACGCCCGTCATCTTCCAGGCCGGCGCCTCGGCCCGCGGTCGCCAGTTCGCGGCCACGCACGGTGAGGCGGTGTTCATCAACGGGCTCGTCCCGGAGCTGACGCGCAAGACGACCGACGACATCCGCGACCGCGCCGAGGCCCTCGGCCGCCCGCGCGACAGCGTGAAGATCCTCACCCTCGCCACGGCGATCGTCGCCGAGACCGACGAGGAGGCGCAGGCCAAGTACGAGGAGTACCAGCAGTACATCTCGCTCGACGGCGCCCTCACCCTCTACGGCGGCTGGTCAGGCCTCGACCTCTCGTCGTTCGACCCCGACAAGCCGCTCAAGTACGTCGACACCGATGCGGCCCGCTCGGCGCTCGCGATCTTCACGCTCGCCGACCCGGAGCGCGAGTGGACGCCGCGCGACATCGCCCACTACATCGGCATCGGCGGCATCGGTCCCGTGTTCGTCGGCAGTGCCGCAACCGTCGCCGACGAGATCGAGCGCTGGATCGACGTCGCCGGCACCGACGGCTTCAACCTCGCCTACGTCATCACGCCCGGCACCTTCGAGGCCGTCGTCGACCTGCTCGTGCCCGAGCTGCGTCGTCGTGGCCGGGTCTGGGACGAGTACCCGGAGGGGACGCTGCGCGGCCGCCTGAACGGCACCGGCTCCCCCGTCGTGCCCGAGTGGCACCCGGCCCACCGGTACCGCGGCGCCTACGTCGGGCAGCCGTCCGCCGCCGACGACACGGCACCCTCCCTCTTCGACACCGACAACGCCGACGCGGCAGACGACAACGTCTACGCCACCGAAGGAGCCTCCGCATGAGCACCGACACGATCAGCACTTCGACCGGCTCAGTGACCGGGCAGCCGGTCCTTGAGAGGCGCACCCACTGGTCCGGTACCGCCGACGACGCCGAGCTCGCGCACTGGGACGCCGTCGCCACCGAGGTCGCCACCAAGCTCGCCGTCGACGTCCTCGAACGCGACCGCGCGAACCTCGACCCCACCACCGAGCTCGACCTCCTCCGCGAGTCGGGCCTCGTCAACCTGCTCGACCCCGCCGAGTTCGGCGGCGGTGGCGGCCACTGGGAGAGCGCCTTCAGGGTCGTCCGCATCCTGTCGCGCGTCGACGCCTCCATCGGCCAGCTGCTCGCCTACCACTACATCAACGCGGGCAACATCGGCTTCACCGCCGACCCGTCCACGCAGGCCGAGTGGCACCGCAAGACCGTGGAAGGCCGGTGGATCTGGGGAGACTCCGTGAACCCGACGGACCCCGACCTCTCGCTCACGCAAGACGGCGACGCGTTCCGCCTCAACGGGCTCAAGCGATTCTCGACGGGCGCCTCGGCCGGCGACGTCATCCTCGTCAACGCGGTCGTCCGCGGTGGCGACCACGACGGCACGATCTTCCAGTTCGTCCTCGACCACGACCGCGCCGGCATCGCCTACCTCGGCGACTGGGACGCGCTCGGCCAGCGGCTCTCCGCCTCGGGGTCCGTGCGGTTCGAGGACGTGCTCGTCGAGCAGGCGGACATCCTCGGCACCGTCGGCGACGAACCGTTCTCCTCACTCGTGACGCCCGGCATCCAGCTCGCGTTCGGCAACCTCTACCTCGGCATCGCGGAGGGTGCGCTCGCGCAGGGCACGGAACTCGTCCGGGCGCGGAAGAACGCCTGGTTCCTCAGCCACGCCGAGACGTACCGCGACGACCCGTTCGTTCAGCGCGTCATCGGCGAGTTCGTGTCGTCGATCGCCGCCGTCGAGGCGCTCGCCGACCGCACGAACGCCCGCTTCGACCGCATCATCGAGCGGGGAGCGGCGGTGACCGCGGAAGACCGTGGCGCCATCGCCATCGAGATCGCCAAGCTCAAGGTCGTCTCCACCGAGCTCGGCATCGAGGTCGCGAACCGCATCTTCGAGGTCACCGGGTCCAGCTCGGCGAAGGCCTCCGTGGGACTCGACCTGTTCTGGCGGAACGTGCGCACGCACTCCCTCCACGATCCGGTCGACTACAAGAAGCTCGAGGTCGGTGCGAACCACCTGAACGGCGAGCTGCAGCCGATCTCGCTTTACACCTAGGGGCTCGTCTGGTCCCTGAGCTTGTCGAAGGGCCCCTCGACAGGCTCAGGAACCGGACCCCAGCTCAAGGACCGAACCAGCCACCGGTCCCTGAGCACCTCCACCGGTCCCTGAGCCTGTCGAAGGGCCCACCACACGACCAGCCCACCGCCGCCTCCGGAACGGAACCACATGACCTCCGCCACCACCTCCACCACCGCCCGCCCGATCGGCTTCGCGGCCGCGCGGGAGCTGCTCCTGCCGCTGTTCGCCGAGATCCAGGCAGGCGCCGTGGAACGCGAACTCGAGCACCGGCTCCCGCGGGACGAGGTGCGGAAGCTCGCCGCCGCCGGCTTCGGCGCGCTCCGGGTCCCCGCCGAGTTCGGCGGTTCGGGACTCACCTTCCCGGAGTTCACGGAGCTCCTGATCGAGCTCGCAGCGGCGGACTCGAACCTCCCGCAGATCTTCCGCGGCCACATCGCCCTCGTCGAGGACCAGCTGGTCGCGGCCCCGAGCGACCGCCGCACCGCCTGGCTCGAGCGGTTCGTCGCCGGTGAGATCGTCGGCAACGCCTGGAGCGAGGTCGGCTCGGGCGCGCTCGGCGTCTCCGGAACGATCGTCACCGAGCGCGACGGCCGCTACGTCGTCAACGGCCGCAAGTTCTACACGACGGGCAGCATCTACGCCGACTGGACGGACGCCACCGCGCGCCTGGTCGTCGACGAGCAGCCCGACACCGAGGTCACCGTGCTCGTGCGCACGAACCAGCTGGGTGTGACGATCGCCGACGACTGGGACGGCTTCGGGCAGCAGCTCACCGGCACGGGGACGATCGTGTTCGAAGACGCCGTCGTCGACGCCGACCAGCTGCACCCCTTCACCGACCGGTTCCGCTACCAGACGGCGCTCTACCAGCACGTGCTCATCGCGGTGCACGCGGGGATCGCGGCGGCGGTCGAGCGCGACGCCGGGGAGCAGATCCGTGCGCGCACCCGCGTCTACACGCATGGTCTCGCGTCGCTCGTGAAGGACGACGGGCAGATCCAGGCGGTCGTCGGCGAGATCTCGTCGATCGCCTTCGTCGCGAAGCAGACCGTCCTCGGGGTCGCCGCGGCGATCGAGCGTGCGTCGGAGACGGCCGCCGACCGGGATTCCGCGGACGACCTGCAGGCGAACATCGAGGCCGAGATCCGCTCCGCCCAGGCGCAGGTGGTGCTCTCGGAGCTCGTGCCACGCGCCGCGACGCTGCTGTTCAACACGCTCGGGGCCTCGGCCGTCAGCCGCGCGAGCGCCCTCGACCGCCACTGGCGCAACGCCCGCACGGTCGCGTCGCACAACCCGGTGATCTACAAGACGCGCATCGTCGGCGACTGGTCCATCAACGGCACCCCGCCGCCCTTCGTCTGGGCCGTCGGCACGGCCAAGCCGGAGTAGCCCGCCGCCGCACGAGAACAGGACACCCGCTCGAGAGCAGGACATTCCGCGTCGAAACGTCCGGTCCTCGAGCGGGTGTCCTGCTGCCGTGCGGGCGCGGGTCAGCGGTCGGCGAACGCGCCGCGGTAGGCGCGCAGCGGGTGCGTCTCCGGGAGGGTGGGCTCCGCGCCGAAGAGTTTCTCGCGGAGCGTTCCCGGCGCGTACTCGCGCTGGGCGAGCCCGCGCTCCTGCAGCACCGGCATGACCTCGTCGACGAAGACCTCGTAGGAGTGCGGGATCATCCAGTTGGCGACGTTGATCCCGTCGATCCCGGCCGCGCGCCACTCGGCCAGGTGGTCGGCGATCTGCTCCGGCGTGCCGACCACGCGGCCACGCAGCTTCGCGGTGAGCTTCGCGAGGTCGCGGACGGTCGGCTCGCGGTCCGGCGAGAGGGCCTTCAGTGCCTCGAGCATGCTGTGCCCGCCCTGGGTCTCGACGTCCTTCAGCGGAGTGTCCGGGTCGATCGGCTTCCCAGTCGCCTGGTCGGTGCCGAGGTTCGAGTGCGCGAGGAAGGCGTCGGCCGACAGGAGTTCGTCGTACTCGGCCTCGATACGCTTCGCCTCCTCCTCGGTGCTGCCGACGATGAACGACATCGCCTGCCAGAACTTGACGTCGCGCGGGTCGCGGCCGGTCTCGGCGACGAGCGCGCGCGTCGACTCCGCGGACGCCCGCGCCGCCTCGATGCTGGGCGCCATCATGAACTGCACCTCGGCGTAGTTCGCGGCGAATGCCTTCCCCGCACCGGACGACCCGGCCTGGAACAGGAGCGGCGAGCGCTGCGGCGACGGCGACGACAGGTGCGGGCCTTCCACACGGTACCGTTCGCCGACGTGGTCGATCCGGTGCACCTTGGCGGGGTCGGCGAAGACGCCGCTGGCCTTGTCGGCGAGGAGTGCACCGTCGTCCCACGACCCCTCCCAGAGCTTGCCGACGACCGCCACGTACTCCTCGGCCCACGCGTACCGCTCGTCGTGCTCGACGAGACGGTCGAGCCCGTAGTTGCGCGCGGCGTTCTCGAGGAAGCTCGTGACGATGTTCCAGCCGACCCGCCCGCCGGACGCGTGGTCGATCGTCGAGATCTTCCGGGCGAAGGTGAACGGGTGCTCCTGCAGGATCGACGAGGTGAACGCGAGCCCGAGGTGCTCGGTGCTGATCGCGAGCGCCGACAGCAGCATGGACGGATCGTTGCTCGGCAGCTGCATGCCCTCGCGTGCGTTCACGTCGAAGGACGCCCCGGCACCGCCGTAGACCCCGACGACGTCGGCGAAGAAGATCGTGTCGAATCGGCCGCGCTCGAGCGTCTTCGCGAGGTCGACCCAGAGGTTCACGTCGTCGAAGGTGTGCTGCTTCGCGTCCGGGTGGCGCCAGAGGCCGTGCTGCATGTGGGAGCCCGTGTTCATCACGAAGGCACCGAACTGGAGGCGGGAGGACTGAGCGGCGGTCATCCCCTCACGCTACCGGCAGCGGCTCAGCCGAAGGTGCCCTCGAGGTACACGTCGCCGTCGGGGCCGATCGTGTGGATCTGGTACTCGGCGGGGTAGCCCGACGGGCTCGTCCCGGCAAGCGCCGGGTCCCGGAGGATCGCGTCGATCGCGGCTGCGGCCTCGGGGGTCACGTGGTTCACGTAGAGCTTCGGCTGTGCTGTGAGCTCGAACTCCGCGTTCGGGTTCGCGACGACGACACCGACGATCGCTTCGACCATCGCCGGGCCCAGCTCGAGCGGGTCAAAGACCATCGAGAACCGTTCTGGGACCGAGACGTAGGCCCCGTCGGGGGCGATCTCGGCCAAGGCGGCGACGACGCCCGGCAACGCTGCGATCGACGGGACAGTGATCGCAGGCCGATCGCCCGTGATGACCATCTGGACGCCGAGCGCCTCCGCGCGCAGCAGTCGATCCACCTGGGTGGCCAGGGTCTCCGCCGGGAACTCGGAGGGGACGAGCTGCAACCGCCAGGGCGCCGCCTGCGGGTCGTCGGCGGCGCGATCGGTGTTGCTCGACTCGCGGGCGAGGACGACCATGACGAGGGAGGGCTGGAGCCCGGCATCCTGCGCTGCGGCGGCTTGCTCCTGGGCGACCTGACGCGCGACCAGGGCGGCGGCGAGCACCTCGTCGGCGCCGGCGTCGGCGGCCATCAGGATCGTCGCGCCCGCACCGAGGACCTCGACGGACGCCACGCCGTCGAGCGGTTCAAGGGCCTGCGTGAACGCCGCGGCCTCCCCACCGATGGGCGGTCCGGCGACCGGTTTGAGCGCGGGCGGGCGGAACAATCCGATCGATCCGGCGACGACCGCGACCGCGAGGACGGCGGCGAGGACGAGCAGGAACCGACGATGTCCCTCGCGGTCGGCGAGCGCCGCGAGGCCGACGATCGCCGCGACGACGATCAGGATCGGCAGCCCGTAGACCACCGCCAACCAGACGACGGTCCCGAAGGAGGTCCAACTCACGAGCCAACCGGGCGAATTGCTCCCGTCAATCCGGAGCGCTGCAACGACGCAGATCACGAGGCCGACGACGGCCACCGGGACGAGTCCGAAGAGCGCACCGAATCCGCGAGACCTGGCCCATCGTCCGCCGAGCTCGGTCGCCGGTTGCACGAGGAGGAGCACGACCGCGAGGGCGAACCACAGGTAGGTGCCGATGGCGCCGAGGACGCTGTACCACTCGCCCGCCGTTGAGAAGGAGACTGCGTCGGACCACGTCGCCGGGTTGCCGCCTCCCGTGATCCGGTACCCGTCACCGTCGCGGTACTTCATCTGCCGCGCGAGGATCCCCCACGCGGCGATCACACCGACGACGACCGAGACCACCACGGTCGTCGATGCGGCGAGCACGGCGCTCCGCCGCAGGTAAGCGCTCATGCGCGAGAGCCCCACTGCGAGGCGTTCGACTCTTGCTCGCCCGGCCGGCGTCGGCCTCCCGAACGCCGCCGCGTCAGGCTCGGCATCGGCGGTCTGCATGCCGGATCCGTCGTCGCTCACAGCTCCCCGTCCTCGAACCGCAGCGCACGGCTCACCCGGTCGTCAGTCTGGCACGCTGACACCCGGCGGATCGAGGTCGTCTTCGCCGTCAGCGCGCGTCGAGTGCGCGGAGCTGGCGCTGGAGGGCGACCTGCCGGTACGAGGTGTCGATCAACTCGGCGATGAGCGCCCAGTCGACGTCGCCGAGCGTGCGTCCGCTCTCGCCGTCGAGACCGGCGTCGAACGCGAGCTTGCCCGACGGGCCGTCGTACTTCGGCGACCAGAACCGCTCGTCCTCGAGCCAGGCGCCGCGCTCCTCCTCGGCCGGCGTGAACGTGATGCTGTGCGGGATGCGCATCTCCGACCCGACGGTCACGAACACACGCTTGCCCGCCTTGAACCGTGGACGTCCGTGGCCGAACGTCTCGACGGCCTCGGGATAG
Organism: Plantibacter sp. MCCC 1A11337; assembly: GCF_013349365.1. Classification (NCBI taxonomy): domain Bacteria; kingdom Bacillati; phylum Actinomycetota; class Actinomycetes; order Micrococcales; family Microbacteriaceae; genus Plantibacter; species Plantibacter sp. MCCC 1A11337. The sequence continues at coordinate 105,257 of NZ_JABJWX010000005.1, forward strand.
GCGAGGCAGATCCGCCTGACGCGTTCGACGAACGGATCGTCGGGTTCGTGCACGATCGGATGCTCCATGCGCCGACGCTACTCCGCGCGGGCGTCACGCGACAGTGCTCACCGGATGCGGTGCCCCGGGTGAGCGGCGTCGTAGGCCGAGCGCGACGCCGCGATCACCGGCCGCTGCTCGAGCGACCAGTCGGCGAGCGTCTTGATGAGGTGGGAGAGCCCCGCACCGGACGGGGTGAGGGCATAGGACACCTGCGCGGGCACCGTCGGGTACACGGTCCGGTCGACGAGGCCGTCGCGTTCGAGGCGGCGGAGGGTCAGCGTCAGCATGCGCTGGGAGATCCCGTCGATCGCCCGCTGGAGCTCACGGAACCGGCGGTCACCCGACGCGAGCTCGACGACGACGAGGACCGACCAGGTGTCTCCGATGCGGTCGAGGACGTCCCGTATGCCGCAGTCCGGGTGGTCCTCCTTGCCGCAGGGTTCGAGGTCGGCGGTTACCGCGGTGTGCGTGAGTGACATGGAAGTGCCTTCTTGTGGGGCCGGAACAGGGGACACAGACTCGTCCGAGTCATCAATCCGAACACCGAAAGGCCCTGAAATGATCCTCGTCACCGGAACCACCGGCCAACTCGGCGGCGCGATCGCCGATGCGCTCACCACCCGTGGGGCCGCACCGCTCGCGAGCAACCGCAGCGGACAGGGCGGCGCACGACGGATCGACTTCGACGACCCCGACACCGTCTCCTTCGTCGGGGTCGACACGCTCGTCCTCGTATCGGCGGGCGAAGCCGAGGACGACGTCGTGATCGCCCGACACGAGACGGCGATCACCGCGGCCGAGCGGGACGGGGTGCAGCACGTCGTGTACACGAGCCTCACCTCGGCCGGAGACCACCTCGCGTTCGCGCTCGCGCACCGGTGGACCGAGCGTCGGCTGCAGCGCAGCAGCCTGTCCTGGACGATCCTGCGGAACGGCCTGTACGCCGAACTGTTCGGGTCGCTCCTGTCCTGGTCGGGCGACTCGCTCGGCTCGGCGTTCGGCGACGGGGCGCTCGCCGCCGTCGCACGAGCCGACCTCGCTGAAGCCGCGGCCGTCGTCGCGATGTCCCCGTCGGACCACGTCGGTCGCGCTTACGACCTCGTGGGCGAACCGATCACGGCCGCGCAGGTGGCCGATCGGCTGGCCGTCCCGCACCGCACCGTCTCCCTCGCCGAGCAGCGGACGGCGCTGGCTGAGGCCGCACTCAAGCCGTTCCAACCCGCCATGCTGATGTCGATCTTCACCGGTGTCCGGCTCGGATTCCTCGACGGCGCGGGCGACGACCTCCGAACCCTGCTCGGACGCGAACCGGCGGACACGGTCGCGGTCGCCGCCGCCTCCCTTCCACCCCGCTGAGTCGCCCGGAACTGCACGAATCCGAGCCGAAACCGCGCAGTACCGGGCGACTCAGCGCTCAGGCGGCTGGCAGCGCAGCACCCCGCAGCGGGACGGCGCGACGCCAGGTGGCCATCCGCCAGACCCACTCGACCGGCCCGTAGCGGTAGTGCCGCAGCCAGAGGCGACTGAGCACCGACTGCACCGCGATGAGCGCTAGTGCTCCGACGCTCACCGCGGCCAGGTCGTCGATCTCCCCGAAGGGGACGAGCAGCCCGACGACGACGAACACGGCGCTCGCGGCGAGGTAGTTGGTGAGCGCCATGCGGCCGAGGGGTTCGAAGACGGCTGCGAGGACTCGACGCACCGGTGTCTGCCAGAGCAACGCGAATCCGGTGACGTACACGACGGCCAGGATCCCGCCCGCGATCCCACCGGCGTTCGTGAACCGTGGGTCGCCGGGCTCGGTGGTCTGCCACACGATGGCCGGGACGGCGAGGGCCGTCGCCACGAGGAAGGTGATCCACACGGGCCGTCCGCCGGCGTCGAGCACCTTCGGCAAGCCGTACGCCGCCGCCCCCGCACCGGCGAGGAACAGTCCGGGCAGGGTGGTGAGGCCACCACCGGTGACCGCATACGCGGCGACGGTGAGCACGACGCCGGACCAGAGCAACGCCCAGCGCGGCAACCACAGCATGAGGGGGAGCATGAGGATCCCGCAGATCGCGTACTCGCGGAGGATCTCCCCCGGGTAGAGGAACCCGTGCGCGATCCCGATGAGGAGGAGTGTTCCGAGACGCAGCAGCATCGGGACGAGCGCGCCGGTGCCGCGGCGGCGGGCGGACTGGATCACCAGCATTGCACTCAGCCCGAAGAGGAAGGCGAAGATGGGGACGAACCGCGTCTGCACCGCGAACTCGAGCACGGTGTCCATGAGCGTCGACTGTCGTCGGTCGAACGGGATGTCGCTGCCGAGCCGTGTGATGTCGGGGACGTTGACGAAGAGGATCCCGACGAGAGCGAACCCACGGAGGGCGTCGATGAGGTGCCACCGACGCGATGAGGCGTCGTCGGTGGACGGGATCGGCGGCGCGGAGGAGATGTTGACCTGAGACATATATCACCAGTTCAGCAGCTGTGGTGGGGCACCGCATGCACCCACGGGATGACGTCCTGCCACCCGGGATGGAGATCGCCTCAGGCGACCGGGGCCTTCGGGCAGTGCAGCTGCGTGCGCGGGCCGGTCGTGCGGTCCACGATGTGCTCCGACATGGCATGGCCGCAGATCGGGCACCCCGACTGTGCGGCCGGCGGCAACGGCTCCTCATTGTAGGGACCGAGGGGTGGCGGTCCGAGCACCTTCCACATGCGGCCGTTCACCCAGCCGTACAGACCACCGGCCTCGCGCACGGACTCCCGGAAGGATCGCTTCTCGCTCATATTGATCAGTGTACTAATCATTTGGGTACGATGGGACCGTGACCGCCAACGAATCCACCACCGTCGCCACGGCCGACGATCTGCTCCAGCTCGAGAACCAGGTCTGCTTCGCGCTCGCCGTCGCGTCGCGCAGCGTCATCTCGCTCTACCGACCGATCCTCGAACCGCTCGGTCTCACCCATCCGCAGTACCTCGTGATGCTCGCGCTCTGGCAGCACAGCCCGCGCTCGGTCAAGGACCTCGGCGGAGCACTGCAGCTCGAGCCGGCGACGTTGTCCCCGCTCCTCAAGCGCCTCGAGACCGCCGGGCTCGTCCGACGCGACCGCAGTCGACTCGACGAGCGCGTCCTCGACGTCTCGCTCACCAGCGCCGGCCGTGAGCTCCGCACCCAGGCGGAGGCCATCCCGCACCGGGTCATGAACGAGCTCCGCATGGACGCCGAGCACCTCACCCAGCTCCGCGAGATGCTCCACGCGGTGATCGGGGCGGCCACCACCGCGCCCGCCGTCACGGGTGCCGACCCGCTCTGATCGAGATCCCGGCACCGGCGAGGTCGTCAGGCCTGCGACGAGGTCGTCGTCTCCGGTGCGGTCGCGGTCCGCGGGTTCCGGATGCCGACGAACGACACCACGCCACCGACGAACATGAACACGGCGGTCGCCTGGACCACCCGCGGGAACCCGTCGACGCCGAGCGCGCCACCGGCGATGATGCCGACCAGCGCGATCGACACGAGGCCCGCGACGCGCGACACCGCGTTGTTGACCGCCGATCCGATGCCCGCATGGGCCGGGTCGATCGATCCGAGGATGCCCGCGGTGAGCGGCGCGACCGTGATCGCGAGGCCGAGACCGACGAGCAGGATGCCCGGGAACAGCTGCACCCAGTAGTTCAGATCCTGCTGCGCACCCATCATCAGGAGGAAGCCGACGCCGGCGATGATCGGTCCGACCGTCATGAACAGCCGCGGTCCGTGCTTGCCGGCCAGCTTGCCGAACCACGATGACAACGCGAGCATGACGAGTGTCGGCGGCAGCGTCGCGATGCCCGCCAGCGTGGCGCTGAAGCCCGCCGTCTGCTGGATGAAGACCGCGATGGCGAAGAAGCCGAGCGAGAGGGCACCGTAGATGAAGACGGTCGCGATGTTGCCGTAGCCGAAGTTCCGCACGCGGAAGAGCGACAGCGGCAGCATCGGGTCGGGGTGGCGGCGCTCCCACCAGAGGAATGCGACGAACGACACGACCCCGCCGATGAGCGGCACGAGCAGCATCGGGCTCGACCAGCTGTAGCGCTCCTGCTCGATGAGCGCGAAGACAGGGCCGCCGAGCCCGACGGCGCCGAGCACCGCGCCGACCACGTCGATGCGGGGACGGTGCTCCGGCTCGGGTACGCGATCGGTGCGCATCATGAGCCACAGGGTCACGAGGATCGGGACGATGTTGATGGCGAAGATGAGGCGCCAGGACAGCGTGTCGACGAGCACGCCGCCGAGCAGCGGGCCGGTGATGCCCGCGGCTCCCGTCCACGCCGTCCAGGTGCCGATCGCCTTGCCCTGCGCGACGCCGCTGAAGGTCGAGATGATGATGGCGAGCGAGCTCGGGACGAGCAACGCGGCGGCTCCACCCTGCAGCAGCCGCGCGATGATGAGCACCTCGGCGGTCGGTGCGACCGCGCACAGGATCGAGGTGACACCGAAGCCGATGAGCCCGATGCGGAGGATGCGGATGCGCCCGAACGCGTCGGAGAGCGAGCCCGCGAGCAGGATGAGCGACCCGAGGGTGATCAGGTAGGCGTCGACCACCCACTGCTGCACGATGAGCCCACCGCCGAGTTCCTCGGTCATCGCAGGGAGCGCGACGTTCACGACCGAGCCGTCGAGGAACGCCACGAACGAGGAGAGGATCGCGATCGTGAGCACGAGGCGCTGCTGGCGGGTCATGGGTTCAGGGTAGCCCCGCGGACCGACGTGTCGAGCGCGATCCCGAGGAAGCTCGACAGGCGTCGGAACACCGTCGACGACCGACGCCCGACGCCACGTCCTTCCCAGCCGACGCCCGTTCCGCGTTCATAGACTGGAGCCCATGGACGACCTGTGGTGGCTCCCCTCGCTCATCGTGTTCGGCGGCGTCGGCATCATCGTCTGGTTGCTCGTCACCCTGCTGCGTCGGCGCAATCCGAAGACCCCCGTCGCCTCCATCGACGACCTCCACCGCCGGGCGGGCATCGCCCTCGTCCGCACCGACGACGCCGTCCGCGAGGCCGAGGACGAGGTCGGATTCGCCGAAGCGGAGTTCGGACGTGAAGCCGCCCGCGGGTATGCCGCCGACGTCGCCTCGGCGCGCTCGGCGCTCGGGGAGGCGTTCCGGCTCCGCCAGTCGCTCGAGGACGAGATCGCCGACACGGAGGCGCAGCGTCGCGCCTGGAACGAGCGGGTCATCAGCGTCTGCGAAGACGTCGAACGCACCCTGAGCGCCCGACTGCGCGGCTTCGACGAGCGCCGTGGAGCGGAGCGTTCGGCCCCCGACCTCCTCGACCAGCTCGAGCGACGTATCGACCGCGCGCGCGAACGACTCACCACCACCGGCCTCGCGATCGCCTCCGCGGCCGAGCGCTATGCGGCGAGCGCCGTCGAGGACGCCCGGGTACTTCGCCGGACCGCGCAGGACACGGTCGACCAGGCGACCGACGATGCGACGACGACGAAGGATCGGATCGACACCGGCCGACCGGCCGCCGCGGCACTGCACGCCCTGGGGCGCGAGCTGCAGCAGGCGGAGGACCGGTTGGACGCCGTCGAGCGTTCGCTCGCGGGCATCGCCGCGGCGGAGACCGAACTCGCCGCAGCGGGGCGTGAGCTCCGCACGGTGATCGCCGAAGCGGAGGCGTTGGGTGCGACGGTGGAACGCGCGGAGACGGCCGCCGTCATCGCGACCGCCGTCGAGCGGGCGAACCGCGCACTTCTGGAGGCGGAGTCGACCACATCCCCGGACGGCGACCGCGTCCTGCCCGATCCGATGCGACGTCTCGAGATGGTTCGCGCAGCCGACATCGACCTCGACGCAGCTCTCGCGACCGCCCGCAGCACGCAGCAACGTCTCGACAACGCACGCGAGGCGATGCGCGGGGCGTTGTTCACCGCGGACAGCAACATCCGCGTCGCCGTCGACGTGATCTCCGCGCACCGAGGCAGGGTCGGTGCCGACGCGAGGACCCGCCTCGCCGAGGCACAGCGGCAGCTCGCACTCGCGGAGGCGGCAGCGGTCGACGATCCGGTCGAGGCGCTCGACGCCGCCCGTCGGGCCTCTCGGATCGCCCAGGACGCGGACGCGCTGGCACGATACGACGTCGGGTGACCCTCGCGACGTGCCGAGTCTGGCCGTTCACGCCTCATTCATGTTCTAGAATATGAGTATCGCTGTCGTGAGGCGGGCCCACCGGATCGCGCAGTTTCCAATCGACCCCTGAGAGGACCCCGTGCCCAGCTCGTCCGCGCGCCAGCCGCTCTCCCCGTCCCCGATCTTCACGACGCTCACCCACGGGTTCGACGCACGGGCGGTGCCCTCTCCTCCGGAGCAGACCCGCCTAGCCGGAGCGACGACCCAGCACGGGTCGCCGCTCCCCTCACCCGACTGCCCGATCTTCGACCAGCTCGCCGGGCGACGCCTCGCCCGCCGCCGCAGCAACTTCATCCACCCCGCTTGACCCCACCCTTCGACAAGCTCAGGGACCGGAGGAGGCGCGTCCAGGGACCGGAGGTGCGGAGCGCCGCAGTCTAGGGATGATCGCCCGTCCGTGCTGCGCGTTTACGTTTCATCTCGAACGGTGACGGTCCGCGGTAACGCAACGCGCGTCCGTCCGCCTGCCTGTGGAGACTGGCTCCGTGCACGCACCAGTGCACCCACAGACAGAGCCGAGGACCATCATGAGTGAGCACACGGGACCAGAACCGAGCGAATTGCGGGCGTCGATCGCCTCCGGCAAGCGGAAGCGCCGGAACCTGCTGATCGGCGGTGTCGCGGTCGTCGTCGTCGCCGCGATCGCCGTCGTCGTCTCGGTCGTCGTCGGTGGCCAGAACGGGACCGCCGACGCGGCGACCGGTTCCGGCGCACCCGCCGAGCGTCTCAGCGTGAAGATCGCGGTGTCCGAGGACACGCAGTTCCAGGACGCCGTCAAGGAGGTCGCCGCCGAGAAGGGCCTCGACGTCGAGTGGGTGAACGTGAAGGACTGGGTCCTGCCCAACACCGAACTCGTCGCCGGCACCGTCGACGCGAACGCCTTCCAGCACATCCTCTACCTCTCGGCCTTCAACGCGGAGAACGACGCCGACCTGACGCCGGTGTTCTCGACCGTCATCACGCAGTGGGGGATCTTCTCGAAGACGCTCACCGACGTCGAGGACCTCGCCGACGGCGCGCGCATCGCGATCCCGGACGACCCGTCCAACGGCGGTCGTGCCCTGAACATCCTGGCTGCGGCCGGACTCATCGAGATCGCAGCGGACGCGGGGAACTTCCCGACGGTCGAGGACGTCACCGCCAACGACAAGAACCTCCAGTTCGTGCCGCTGCCGGCGACGAGCATCCCGCAGCAGTTCGACGACCCGTCGCTCGCAGCCGTCGTCGTCGGGACCTCCTACTTCGACCCGAGCCAGGGCATCACGAAGGACGACGCGCTCTTCCTCGACGACTCGCTCTCCGAGAAGAACCTGCCCTACGTCAACGTCATCGCCACCCGCGACGAGGACAAGGACAACCCGGCCTGGAAGATCCTCGAGGACACCTACGCCGACCCGCGCGTCGCCGAGGCGCTCGACGACGAGTTCGCCGGGAACTCGATCCTCGTGAAGGTTCCGGTGAAGGACCTCCGCGACAAGCTCGCCGAGCTCCAAGCCGAAGCCGAGTAGGACGATGGCGGCCGATCATCGCCTCCCACGATGACCGGCCGCCACCACGCAGTGGCCGTCCGGGGTCTCCCGGACGGCCCTCCCGCGAGAGGAGCAGGTGATGAACACAGCAATCGTCTTCGAGGACGTCAGCAAGACGTTCGAGGTGAAGGGCCGCGCCTTCGAGGCGCTGCGGAACGTCGACCTGACGGTCGAGCGGGGCGAGATCTTCGGCATCGTCGGGTACTCCGGCGCCGGGAAGTCGACGCTCCTGCGCACCGTCAACGCCCTCGAGCGGCCGACGAGCGGGCGGGTGGTCGTCGAGGGCCTCGAGATCTCCGCGCTCGCCGGGCAGGCGCTGTACGCCGCGCGTCAACGGATCGGCATGATCTTCCAGCAGTTCAACCTCCTGGAGTCTCGGACCGTCTACAAGAACATCGCCTACCCGCTCAAACTCGCGAAGGTGCCGGACGCCGAGATCCTCGACCGCGTCGAAGAACTGCTCGCGTTCGTCGGGCTGAGCGACAAGGCGCTCGCCTACCCGTCGCAGCTCTCCGGTGGGCAGAAGCAGCGGGTCGGCATCGCCCGCGCCCTCACCACCCGCCCGGAGATCCTCATCTCCGACGAGGCCACCAGCGCCCTCGACCCGCAGACGACCGGCGAGGTCCTCGAACTCCTTCGGCGGGTGAACGAGGAGTACGGCGTCACGATCCTGCTCGTCACCCACGAGATCGACGTCATCCGCGAACTCGCCGATCGGGTCGCCGTCATGGAGGACGGCGAGGTGGTGGAGCAGGGCAGCGTGTACGAGGTGTTCTCGGCGCCACGCACCGCGACCGCGCGACGCTTCGTCTCGTCGGTGCTCCACCACATCCCCTCCGAGGAGGTGCTCGCGAAGATCCGAGCCGTGCACCACGGGCGCCTCGTCCAGCTGCACGTCGAGGACCGCGACACCAACCACCCGTTCCTCTCGCGGGTCGCCCGCGACAACGACATCGACTTCAACGTCGTGTTCGGCGGCGTCGACGAACTGCAGGGGCGACTGTTCGGCAGTCTCACGGTCGAGCTGCTCGGACCGGACGACCGCGTGGACGCCGCCATCGCGGGGCTCCGCGCCACGGCGACGGTCACCGCGATCGACCCTGCCCCGGCCGCGCCGGTCGCTGAGCCTGCACCGGTCCCTGAGTCCACGCCGGTCCCTGAACCTGCACCGGTCCCTGAACCTACACCGGTCCCTGAGCCTGTCGAAGGGTATGAACCGCTCGCCGAGGACCCCGACACCCTGAAGGAGCACACCCATGCGTGACTTCGATCCCGACGCGTTCTTCCCGCGTCTCCTCAAGGCCATCGGGGAGACCGGCCTCATGGTGTCCGTCTCCTTCGCCGTCGCGACGGTCATCGGGATCCTGCTGGGCCTCCTGCTCTACGCGAGCCGGCCCGGCAACCTCCTGCAGAACCGCGTCGTGTTCGGCGTCCTGAACTTCATCATCAACGTCATCCGACCGGTACCGTTCCTCATCGTCGCGATCGCGCTCATCCCGCTCACACGGCTCGTGTTCGGCACCGGCCTCGGACCGCTTCCGGCGACGATCCCGCTCATCCTCGTCGCGAGCGTCGCCATCGGGCGCGTCTCCGAGTCGAACCTCGTCGCCGTCTCACCGGGCGCCATCGAGGCCGGCGCGGCCATGGGTGCGAGCCCCGTGCGGGTGCTGTTCACGATCGTCGTGCCCGAAGCGCTCGGCCCGCTCATCCTCGGGCTGACGTACATCCTCGTCGCCCTCGTCGATGCGACGGCCGTGGCCGGGGTGCTCGGCGGCGGCGGCCTCGGTGACCTCGCCATGACCTACGGCTACCAACGGTTCGACTGGATCGTCGTCGGACTCGTGGTCGTCACGCTCGTCCTGCTCGTGCAGCTCGCCCAGTTGCTCGGCAACGTGCTGGCGAAGCGGGTGCTGCACCGATGAGCGCCGACGACTTCGACTCCTTCCTCTCCGCCATCCGCGGCGGCGCCATAGCGCGCGAGACCGACCGGCGCCTCCTGTTCGACGAGGTCGCCGAACTGAAGCACCTGGGCTTCGCAGCAGCCAGGGTCCCCATCACATCCGGGGGTGGCGGACTCACCCTCGAGCAGCTCTTCGAGCGGCTCATCGACCTCTCGGCGGCCGACTCGAGCCTCGGGCACGTCTGGCGAGGGCACATCCTGTTCGTCGAGGCACTGCTCGCCTCCCCCGACGACACCTATCGGGAGCACTGGTTCGCCCGACTGAACGCCGGCGACCTGGTCGGGAACGCGCAGTCGGAGCGGCACGCGACCGCCCACCTCGAGACCGTCCTCGACCGCGACGGCGAGTCGCTCACGGTGACCGGCACGAAGTACTACACCACCGGCAGCATCTACGCCGATTGGATCTACCTGTCCGCGCTCGACGGGACCGACCGCGTCGCGGTGACCGTGTCCGCGCACGATCCGGGAACCCGCTCGGTGGACGACTGGGACGGCTTCGGGCAGCCGTTGACCGGGAGCGGGACGACCACCTTCGACCGCGTGCCGGTGGACCAGCGCGACCTCGTCGTCCACAGCGGCGACGCGGCCGCGTGGCACCGGACGGGCGCACTCCAACAGCTCATCCTCCTCGGCGTGGTGGCCGGCATCGCCCAGCGCGCCCTCGAGGACACCGTCGACTACGTGCGTGCGCGACGCCGGACCGTCGGTCATGCGGGTGAGCACCTGCCGCGCGAGGATCCGCTCGTGCAGTCGATCGTGGGCCAGCTCAGCAGCGTCGTGCACACGGCCCGCGCGCTCGTCCTCACGTCTGCTCGGACCTTGGAGGGACCGGCCACCGAGCCCGACGCCGCCCGGTCCGCACTCCTGGAGGTCTTCCGCGTCCAACAGGTCGTCCTTCCGCTCGTCCTCGACGCGCTCAGCCGTCTGTTCGAGGTCGGTGGCGCCTCCGCCGTCGGCCGGTCCTACGCACTGGACCGGCATTGGCGGAACGTCCGGACGATCGCCTCCCACAATCCCGCTGTGCAGCGTTCGGCGGCACTCGGGCAGTTCGAGCTCAACGGCACCCTGCCCGAGTGGCAGGCTCCGGGCGCACGGCCCGAGACCGAGCCCGTTCCGGCGGATGGAGAGCAGGCATGAGCGACACGGCGACGATCGACCGCGACCTGGCGCAGCGCTTCGCGCCGCTCTTCGACGAGCTGGGGCGGGACGCCGTCGAACGAGAGCGCGAGCGCCGTCTGCCGTATGCCGAGGTGGAGGCGCTGCGTGCGGCGGGCTTCACCCGCGTGACGCTGCCGCGACGGTACGGCGGCGAGGACGCCACGCACGGGGAGCTGTTCGAGCTCCTCGCCGAGCTGGCCAGGCGCGACCCGAACCTCGCGCAGCTGTTCCGCTCCCACTTCTCCTACATCGACCGCACCCTGCACACGCCGTCGTCGGCGGACCGTGAAGCGCGTCTGGCCCGACTGGCCGACGGAGCCATCGTCGGCAACGCGAGCCACGAGCGGTCGGCCGCGAAGGTGGGCTCGCTCGCCACCCGGCTCACCGAGACGCCGGGCGGTCTCCGACTGAACGGGACCAAGTTCTACAGCACGGGGACGCTGTTCGCCGACCTCGTCGGGGTCGCCGCTGAGCAGGACGGCGAGTTCGTCTCGGTGCTCGTGGAGACGGACGCCGCGGGTGTCGATCGGATCGACGACTGGACCGGGTTCGGCCAGCGACTGACGGGCAGCGGCACCACCGTCTTCACCGAGGTCCCCGTCGAACCGTCGACGGTGACCCGGCGCGAGCCGGAGCGCCCCTCGCATGGCGGCGCGTTCGTACAGCTGGTCCTGCTCGCGGCGGCGACGGGCATCGGCCGCGCGATCGTCGACGACGCCGGCGCGTTCGTCCGGACTCGGACCAGGACCTACAGTCACGGCGCGGCCGCGACCGCCCAAGCCGACCCGATCGTGCAGGAGGTCGTCGGCGAGCTGTCGGCGAAGTCGTTCGCCGCCGATGCCGCACTGGCCGCCGCGACGACTGCACTCGGTCGTTCGAGCGCGGCGATCCTCGGAGCCGACCCGGATCTCGTCCAGGAACGGATCGCCGACGTCGAACTCGCGACGGCGCGCGCGCAGCTGGTGATCCTGCCCGCCGTGCTCGAGGCTGCGACCGCCCTGTTCGACGTCGGCGGTGCGAGTGCCGTCGAGACGCACCGGGCGCTCGACCGGCACTGGCGGAACGCCCGCACGATCGCCTCGCACAACCCGTCCCGCTTCAAGGCGAGGGCGATCGGCGACCACGTCGTGAACGGGACGCCGATCGCCTCCTGGTGGAGCACCGGCGAGGCCTGACGCCCCACCGGTCACTGAGCCGAACCCCGGTCCCTGAGCCTGTCGAAGGGCGGAGACCTGAGAGCCCTTCGACAAGCTCAGGGACCGGAAGGGACGCTCAGGGACCGGAGGGGACGCTCGGGGAAACGGGGCAGCACCTACTTCAGCCCGGAGAACGCCAGCCCGTCGATCACCCGGCGCTGGAGGACGATGAACAGGATGAGCACGGGCGCCATCGCGAGGATCGACGCCGCCATCATCACCGGGTAGTCCGTCGTCTTGTCGCTCGAGAGCGTCGCGAGACCGGCGGCGAGCGGCATGGAGTTGGCGTACGTGGACACCACGAGCGGCCAGAGCAGTTCGTTCCACGACCACAGCACGGTCGTGATGGCGAGGACGCTGATGCTGGGCTTGGCGAGCGGCAGCATGATCTTCCAGAAGATCTGGAAGGGTCCGGCGCCGTCGATCCGCGCCGCCTCCTCGAGCTCCGTCGGCAGGTTCAGGAACGCCGTCCGCATGAGGAAGGTTCCGAACGCGCTGAACAGGCCGGGTGCGACGATGCCGAGCGTGGTGTTCAGCCATCCGAAGCCCTGCACGATCTGGTACTGCGAGATGAGGTACGCCTGCGACGGCACCATGAGGATCGACAGCGTCACGGCGAGCAGCACCGCGCGTCCGCGGAACCGCATCCGTGCGAACGCGTAACCCGCCATCGTGCAGAGGACGATCTGCGCGAGCGTCCTGATCACCGTGATGACGATCGACGTGCGCAGCTGATCGAGGAACGGAAGACGCTCGAACACCGCGGCGTAGTTCTGCCACTGCAGTTCGGCCGGCCAGAACGTGGGGACCACGCTCTGCACCTCCGCGTTCGTCGACAGCGACATGATGATCTGCCAGATGAACGGGAACGCCATGATGAGGCCACCGACGCCGAGCACGATATGGGCGACGACGTGCGACCCGCGCCGCTGGCCGGGCCGACCGACCTCGCGGCGTCGCGCGGACGCGGCGGACGGACGACCCGATCCCGGAACGGTGACGGCACGGGTGGTGAGCGGTGCTGTGGCGGTGAGTTGCTCAGTCATTGTTCACCCATCGTTTCTGGAGCCGGAACTGCAGGAGCGTGACGAGTCCGATGATCAGGAAGATCACGATCGCGATCGCCGCCGCGTAGCCCTTGTCGTTCTGGACGAAGCCCTGGTCGTAGAAGAAGTAGACGAGCGACATGCTCTTCGGGAGCACCGGGTTGGTGCTGCCGAGGATCGCGTACAGCAGGTCGAAGAGCTGGAAGCTCGAGATCACCGTGATGATCGTGACGAAGAAGATGCTCGGGGTGAGCAGCGGCACCGTGATCGAACGGAACTGCCGCCACCGGGTGGCGCCGTCGAGCTCGGCCGCCTCGTAGAGCTCCGGCGCGATGTTCTTGAGCCCGGACGCGAGGATGATCATCGAGAAGCCGAGCGACGACCAGAGGCCGACGATCGCCACGGCGAACATCGCGGTGCCCGGCGTGCTGATCCAGTAGGGACCGTCGACACCGACGAGCGACAGCGTGTAGTTGAGGATGCCGAAATCACCGTTGAAGATGATGCGCCAGACGATGGCCACGGCGGTCGGCATCGCGACGTACGGCAGGAAGAAGAGCACCCGGTAGAAGCTCGCGAACCGCAGGCCGGGGAGGTTCAACAGGCTCGCGAGGTAGACGGCGATCGGGATGCCGAGGAGCACCACCGCCGTGTAGATCAGCGTGTTGCCGAGGGAGGCGTAGAGCCGCGGGTCGGCGAACAACCGGACGTAGTTCTCGACGCCCGTGAACGTCGTTCCGCCGAAGACGCCCCACTCGGTGAACGAGTAGTAGGCGGTTTGGATCATCGGCCAGATGAAGAAGACGCCGATGCCGGTGAGGAGCGGGAGGACGAAGACCCACGGCCAGGCGCCGTCACCGCGGGCGGCACCCCGCCGGGCCACGCTCCGCGAGGAGCGTGGCGCCGACGGGGTGCGCAGCACGGTCTGACCGGTCACTTCTTGGCCAGCGCGGCGTTCATCTGCTCGGCGAGATCCTTCGCCACGTCGGCGACCGGCTTGTCACCGCTGAACGCGTCGGGCAGGAGCTCGACCTCGAGGGCGTTCCAGGCGGCGGTGTTCTCCGACACCGGCAGCGGCTTGGCGTAGTCGAGCGCGTCGAGGAAGACCTGCAGGTTCATCGTCGGGTAGGAGTCGACGAACGACTGCTGCGTACCGGTGTACGCGGGGATGACGGCGCCGAGGTCGCCCTGCTGCTGCTGGGCCTCCTCGCTCGCCAGGAAGACCTGCAGGGCCTGTGCAGCCTGCTTGTTCTTGCTCGCCGACGCGACGACGTTGGAGACGCCGTGGATGACCGTCGCCTGCTCCTTGCCGGTCGGCAGCGGGAAGGCCTGGGCGGTGGCGGCGACGTCGGACTCACCGACGAGTGGACGCAGCCAGCTTCCGCCCCAGTACATGGCGAGCTTGCCGGAGGTGAACCACTGGTCGGCCGGCGTGTCCGTCAGCTGCTGGATGCTGGGCGAAGAGCCGTCCGCGATGAGGTCCGTCCAGAACTGGAGCCCTTCCTGGGCCTCGGGGCTGTCGTACTCGGACTCGGTCTGGTCGGCGTTGATGACCTCGCCACCGGCCTGCAGGATCGTGTTGTAGTAGGTGGTCTGGCCGTCCATGCCGCCGGCGGCACCATAGACGCCCTGGTCCTTCAGCTTCGTCGAGATCTCCTGCGCGGCGGTGTCGAAGTCGTCCCAGGTCCAGCCGTCGGCGGGCAGCGCGACGCCAGCCTGCTCGAAGAGCGCCGTGTTGACCCAGACACCGATCGTGTCGAAGTCCTTCGGCACGCCGTACTGGGTGTCGTCCAGCGAGTACAGCTCGTTCAGGGCCTCCGGGTAGTTCTTCGGGTCGATGTCGCCGGCCTTCACGGCCCCGGTGATGGGCTCGATCTTGCCGTTCGCCGCGTAGACCTGGAAGTTCGGCCCGTTCAACCAGAAGAGGTCGGGCAGGGTGTCGCTCGAGGCCTGCGTCTGGAGCTTCGACCAGTACGAGGCCCAGGGTGTGACGTTCACGTTGACCGTGATGTCGGGGTAGACCTTGTTGAAGGCCTCGATGTTGGCGTCGATCGCCTCGACCTGGGCCTGGTCCCAGACGCCGTAGGTGATCTCGGCCTTGAGGTCCTTCGGGGCGGCGGCGTACTCGCCACCGGTGGCGCCCCCGCCACCGGTGCTGCAGCCGGCGGTGAGCGCGGCGGCGGCGAGGAGGCCGATGCCGCTGAGGACGGCGCGGCGGCGGGCGCGACCGCCGGATGCGGTGTTGCGGTTCATGAACGGCGAAGGCATGACTGGAGTCCTTTCGAGGTGCGCTACCGGGTGGCGGCGTCGAGGGAGTGCGGTGCGGTGCGGGCGGTGAGGGAGGAGAAGTACTCGACGAGTGCGGGGTCGAGCGGCGGGACGTCGAGTGGGATCGAACCGTTGCGGAGGGAGTGTGCGGCGAGGGCTCCGGCTGCGACGGCCTGTCGCGCGGCGACCGGCGACAGCGTGGTGGGGGTGCCCTCGGCGACGAAGGCGAGGAACTCGTTCATCGTGTCGAGGTCGGCGTCGGCATGGCCCTCCTCGACGCCCGCGATCGGGTACTCCACGTCGCCCTCGGTGCTCCAGGTACGACGACGGTTCCAGACCTTGACGGTGCCACCGGCGGTGTCGCCGATGTTCTCGAGCCTGCCGTGCGTCCCGATGACGGTGTAGTTCCGCCAGTAGTCGGGGGTGAAGTGGCACTGCTCGTAGCTGGCGGTGATCCCGTGCTCGAGGGTCATGAGCATCATCGAGACGTCCTCGACGTCGACCACGGGGTTCAGACCGCGCTGCGCCTCGGGCGGCCAGTTGTCGTAGGAGAACCAGTCGGCCATGGTCTGGCCGCTGCGGTCCTCGTGGTCGTCGATGTCGCCGTAGACCGCGAGGTCGCCCATCGCGACGACGCGCCGCGTGTACGCGCCGGCGAGGAAGTGGACGACGTCGATGTCGTGGCTCGCCTT
Organism: Plantibacter sp. MCCC 1A11337; assembly: GCF_013349365.1. Lineage (NCBI taxonomy): Bacteria > Bacillati > Actinomycetota > Actinomycetes > Micrococcales > Microbacteriaceae > Plantibacter > Plantibacter sp. MCCC 1A11337. The sequence continues at coordinate 121,321 of NZ_JABJWX010000005.1, forward strand.
CTGCAGGAGCAGGGTGTTCACGCGCGAGCGGTCGGCGTGCCAGTCCTTGAAGTAGTAGTCGCCGCCGTTGCCGACGAAGTGGCGGACCCAGACGGACTTGACCGCGCCGATCTCGCCGCGCTCGATGACCTCGTGCATGAGCCGGACGACGGCGGCATGTCGGAAGTTGTGCCCGACATAGAGCGGCGTCCGCGACTCGTAGGCGGCCTGGAGGACCGCGTCTGCGTCGTCGAGCGTGATCGCGAGCGGCTTCTCAAGATAGACCGCGATGCCGGCGCGCAGCAGGTCGACCGCGATCTCCTTGTGGGTCCAGTCGGGCGTCGTCACGATCGCCGCGTCCACGCCGCCACGCTCGATGAGCGCCTCGTGGGAGTCGAGGACCTCGATGTCGTCGCCGAACAGCTGCCGTGCCCGACCGCGACCGATCTCGGTGGTGTCGACCGCCGCGACGACCGAGGCGGACGTGGGGCTCGTGGCGACGTGTTCGGCGATGTAGGCCCGCTGGCCGGTGCCGATGACGGCGACCCGGAGGCCTTCGGGGGTGGTGGCTGGTGCAGTGCTCACTCGATCACATCCGCTTCCTTGCGTGAAGTTGATTCATATGATGCCAAAACGATCATGAAATGACAATAGGCGATCACAGCGCTGACGCAAGCGCGGGGTGGCTGATGTGGAGAGGTTTTACCGCGCCGAAACATGGGGAGCGCACTTCGACAGGCTCAGTGACCGGGAGGTGGCGGCTCAGTGACCGGGAGGGGGCGGCTCAGTGACCGGGAGGGGGCGGCTCAGTGGTCAGGAGCAGGGTGGCTCAGTGGTTGGGAGGGGCAGCTCAGCGACCGGGAGGTGGATGGCTCAGTGGCCAGGAGCGGGGCGGCTCAGTGGTCAGGAGCAGGGTGGCTCAGGGACCGGGAGCGGAGGACTCAGGCGGCGATGATGAGCTCGACGCCGGCCGCGGCCAGGGCGTCGGCGAACGCCGGATCCACCGGCTGGTCGGTGACGAGCACGTCGATGCGGTCGAGTGGGCAGATGCGGGCGAAGGTCGCCTTCGTCATCTTGGTGCTGTCGGCGACCACGATGACCCGCTTCGCGACCTTGACGAACTCCTGGCTCACCGAGGCCTCACCCTCGTGGAGGGTGGTGGCGCCGAACTGCGCGCTCAAGCCGTCGACGCCCAGGATCGCGACGTCGAGGGCGATCTCGGCGAGCGCCCCCGCGACGAGCGAGCCCACGAGTTCGTAGGACTGGCGTCGTGCGACGCCTCCCGTCACGACGATCTTCACGTGCGAGCGCACGGACAGTTCGAAGGCGATGTTGAGCGCGTTCGTCACGATCGTGACCGAGGCGTCGCCGTCCGAACGGACGAGGTGCTCGCTCCGCCCGATCACCCGCGCGACCTCGCTCGTGGTGGTGCCGCCGTTCAGTCCGACGGCGTCGCCGACGTTGATCAGGGCGGCCGTGGCCTTCGCGATGGCCATCTTGGCGTCCGCCTGGCGGGCGATCTTGTACTGCAGCGGCAGCTCGTAGCCGGTGCCGAGGGCGGCGGCACCGCCGTGGGTCCGCGTGACGAGTCGCTGCTCGGCGAGCGCCGTCAGGTCGCGACGGGCGGTGGCCGCGGAGATGCCGAGCGCTTCGCCGATCTCCGCGATCGTCACATTGCCGCGTTCGCTCACGAGCTCGAGCAGGGCGTTGAGTCGCTGTTGCTGCGTCATCTGTCCTGCTTTTCCGGTCGGGTCGGGCGTACTGTGACCATCATATGGGCGCTCAGCCAGCGCCAGTCTGATTGATTCTGACGATTTGCACTGGTATCGATCAGATTCGATCCGGTATGGTTGCGGCAACGCATCGCCGCGCTGCGATCGCGTCCCCTCACGTGAAAGGCACGTCATGCCCGAGACCTTCGTCGCCGCCGAACTGGCGTCGCAGCCCGAATCCTGGCGCACCGCCGCCGCCCTCGTGCCGGAGGCCGTCGCCGTGCTGCCGCAGCCGGGAGAGCGGGTCGCGGTGGTCGGGTGCGGCACCAGCTGGTTCATCGCGATGAGCTACGCCGTGTTGCGCGAGCAGGCGGGGCTCGGTGTCACGGACGCGTTCGCCGGCTCGGAGTTCCCCGGCGTCCGCGACTACGACCGCATCGTCGCCATCTCACGCTCCGGCACGACCACGGAGATCGTGCACCTGCTGGAAGCGGTGGGCGACTCGGTCACCACCGTCCTCATCACCGCGGTCGACGACTCCCCCGCGACCGTTCCGGCGGCACACGTGATCGCCCTCCCCTTCGCCGACGAGCGTTCGGTGGTCCAGACCCGCTTCGCCACGACGACGCTCGCGCTCCTCCGCGGCTCGCTCGGACACGACGTCGAGGCACTCGCCGCGGAAGCCGAGCGGGCGCTGCAGATCCCGATCGACGAGTACCTCGGCGCCGACCAGGTGTCCTTCATCGGACTCGGGCACGCTGTGGGCCTCACCTTCGAGGCCGCGCTCAAGACCCGGGAGGCGGCACAGTTCTGGGCGGAGTCCTACCCCGCCATGGACTACCGCCACGGCCCCATAGCGATCGCGCAGCCCGGCCGACTCGTGTGGTCCCTCGGACCGACGCCCGCCGGCCTGCCGGAGGACGTCGCGGCCACCGGAGCGACCTTCGTGCAGCACGACCTCGACCCCATCGCCGGGCTCGTCGTCGCGCAGCGCTTCGCGGTCGCGTTGGCCGAGGCCCGCGGCCTCGACGCCGACCACCCCCGTTCGCTCACGCGCTCCGTCATCCTGACGCCGTGACCGAGCGGGCGGTCCTCGGCATCGACGTCGGCGGGACCGGGATCAAAGCCGCACTGACGGATGCCGACGGCACGGTCCTCGGGCGCTGGCGCGAAGCGACGCCCTCGGGCGACACCTCAGGCGTCCTGACCCGCGACATCGTCCTCGGACTCGTCACCGCCGCGAGCCGCGTCGCGGCCCCGGCGGCCGTCGGGGTGGTCGTGCCCGGCGTCGTCGACGAGGAGCACGGCGTCTGCATCCACGCGGTCAACCTCGGTTGGCGCGACCTCGCCTTCCCCGAGCTCCTCCGTCCCGCACTCGACGTCCCGCTCGCCTTCGGGCAGGACGTCCGGGCCGGGGCGCTGGCGGAAGCGGTCTCGGGCGCTGCAGCCGACGTCACGGGCACGATCGCGTTCGTACCGGTCGGAACCGGCCTGGCCTCGGCACTCGTCATCGACGGGGTCCCCTTCGCCGGCGGCGGCTGGGCCGGCGAGATCGGCCAGCGCGTGATCCAGGACGGCCCGCACCGCGGACTCCGGGTCGAGGAGCTCGCCTCAGCGGGCGGCATCGCACGTCGTGCGGGTGCCCGCGACGCGAAGACCGTCGCCGACGCGGTCGCCGGCGGTGACGCCGCCGCCAGCGCCATCTGGAACGACGCCGTCGATGCACTCGCCGAGGCCCTCGCCGGCATCACCGTCGTCGCAGCACCCACCGCCATCGTGATCGGCGGCGGGCTCGCCCTCGCCGGAGCCGCCCTCTTCGAGCCACTCGAGCACGGACTCCGCGAGCGGCTCGACGTCGTCCGCGTCCCGCAGCTCCTGCCCGCTCGTCACGGCGACGAGGCGGCAACGGTCGGTGCGGGGATCCTCGCCCGCCGACTGGTGACGGCGCGATGACGACCACCCCCGCACCGCGTCGCGTCGTGGTCGTGACGCCGAACCCGGCCGTCGACATCACCTACACGGTCGCCGAGCAGCAGCTCGGGGTCACACAACGCGTCCAGTCCGTCGTGCGGCGTGCCGGTGGGAAGGGCGTGAACGTCGCTCGCGTCCTGGAGTCACTCGACGTCCCGACCCTGCAGGTGCTCCCGCTCGGCGGCGCCTCCGGCACCTGGCTCGGGGACGCCCTCGCGGCCGACGACCTCCCCGCCCGGGTCGTGGAGCTCCGCGCCGAGACACGCTCGACGGTCGCGGTCGTCGACGGCATCCAGCATCCGACCCTCTACGCCGAGGCCGGACCGGCGGTGACGCCCGAGGAGTGGGCCGCCCTGACGACCGAGCTCAGGCGCTCATTGCAGGACGCGAGCGCACTCGTCATCTCGGGCTCGCTCCCGCCGGCCACGCCCGGCAGCGTCGTCGAAGCCCTGGTCCGAACCGGGCACGACGCCGGCGTCCCCGTGATCGTCGACGTCAGCGGCACGGCGCTCCTCGCCGCGGCACGCGCCGGTGCGACGATCCTCAAACCCAACCTCGACGAGGCCCTCGAGGCGACGGGCGCGGCCGACCTCGCATCGGCTCGCGCGTCACTCCTCGCACTCGGCGCCCGCGCGGTCGTCATCTCCCGCGGTGCCGACGGCCTCACCGCCGGCGACGCCGATGGCGCCCACGAGGTCCCGGCCGTCCCCGGCGTCAGCGGCAACCCGACCGGCGCCGGCGATGCCGCGACGGCCGGCCTGGTCGCAGCACTCCGCGCGGGAGCCACACTTCCCGAGGCACTCCGCACAGCGGCGGCTGCAGGAGCGGCGGCCGTGCTCGAACCGATCGCGGGCGCGATCGACCTCGCCGCCTTCCACCGATTCATCGACGCACCCGCCGCATCCGACCCCATTGGAGCAACCGAATGACCACCGCCCTCGACTTCACCGCGCTCCTCGCCAACGCCTCGGACTCGAACGCCGGCATCGCGGCGTGCAACGTCGTCCTCCTCGAGCACGCGGAGGCGATCGTCGCCGGCGCCGAGGAGGCCGGGCTGCCGGTCATCCTGCAGATCAGCGAGAACTGCGTGCGGTACCACGGGTCGCTCGCGCCCATCACGCTCGCCTCGCTGGCCATCGCCCGTGCAGCGACGGTCCCGGTCCTCGTCCACCTCGACCACGTGGAGTCGGCCGAGCTCGTGCACGAGGGCGTCGATCTCGGCGTCGACAGCGTGATGTTCGACGCCTCGACCCTGCCGTACGACGAGAACGTCCGCGCGACGAAGGAGATCGTGGACTTCTGCCACGCTCGCGGCGTGGCCGTCGAAGCGGAGCTCGGCGAGGTCGGCGGGAAGGACGGCGTCCACGCTCCGGGCGCGCGCACGGTGCCTGCAGAGGCCGTCGCGTTCGTCGCAGCGACCGGCGTCGACGCCCTTGCCGTCGCCGTCGGCACCTCGCACGCGATGACGAGCCGCGAGGCAGCCGTCGACCACGCGCTGATCGCGCAGCTCCGCCGCGAGGTGCCCGTTCCGCTCGTGCTGCACGGCTCCTCCGGACTCCCCGACGACGAACTCCGCGCGGCAGTGCGTTCCGGGATGACGAAGATCAACCTCTCGACGCACCTCAACGGGTTGTTCACCCGGGCGGTGCGCGACGTCCTCGACGAGCAACCGAAGCTCGTCGACCCCCGCACCTATGTCCGGGCCGGTCGCAGCGCGGTCGCGATCGAGACGGCGCGGATCCTGCGCCTCCTCGCCACCGACTGAGCACTCCCAGGAATCCCACAGCAACACGCAACGCTGAGCTGTTAATATATATTGCGTTGGAGTTCTTCCAGCGTCTCCACCGGTAACCGATCGTCCCCCGCGATCACCCTCCGGCCTCCCGAGCCCGATATCCCTTCGGGTGCGCGGGAGATACGGCCACCCCTCCCCTAGGTGCGGTGGCCCGAAGCTCTGCGACACCGCCGGTCGATGCTCGGGTCTGACCTCGGGCATCGACCCGCGCAAGCAGTGAAGCCCGTTCTTCCCAGGTCGTTCTCAGCTTGGTCGCGTACGTTCATCTCTTGAGTGCCGATGTCACAACCGGCTTCCGTGTGCAGAGTCCACACCTCCACGGATACGCCGATGCTCCCGACACGTCACCACCAGCCGCCCTCCAGAACGGCGAAGAACGATCCACCGGACGGCCCCAGCCGACCAGCGCAGCCGAATCTCGGCGCAGCTGCACTCCGGACGGTCTCGTCGCTCCATCCATGCGACCTGCACCGATCGTCATCGCATTCCCCTTCTGGAACCGGCCCATCCATCATCCGCAACACCAGAATCGAGAACCACCATGTCCATCACCCAGACTTGGACCCCAGCGTCCTCCAACCGTTCCGCGGGCACCGCCGTCCACGGCCGCGGTCACTCCACCGAGAAGCTCACCTACCGCTTCGGTCTCCGCACCCGCGAGACCGGCGCGGAGCAGCGCGGCTCCAGCAGCGCGGCCAACCGCCGCGGCTGAGCCGCCTCACCGTTCCAACCGACGCCCCCGCACGGCTTGACCGTGCGGGGGCGTCGTGCGTTCGGAACCGGCGCCGCTCACGGCGGGTCCGGAGTTCGGACGATCGTACGGACGACCACGGCCTCCCAGGTGGGAGAATCCCCACATGGATCCCGTCGCGCTCATCTCGTGGATCGTCGTGTTCGTCGTCGTCACCGTCATCGTGTCGGGCCTGTCCGGCCGAGCGGGCGTCTCCGCCCCGGTGGCCCTGGTGCTCGTCGGCGGCGTCGCGTCGTTCATCCCCGCCGTCCCGACCGTCGAGATCGAACCCGACCTGATCCTCTACGGCCTGTTGCCGCCGCTGTTGTTCGCGTCGGCGATCCGGATCTCCCTCATCGACATCCGTGCCCGTAACGACGGCATCATCCTGCTCTCGGTGGGTGCCGTCGCGTTCACCGTCGTGTCCGTCGGATTCGCCAGCTGGCTCCTCATCCCGTCGATCACCCTCGCAGCGGCGTTCGCGTTCGCAGCGGTCATCGCGCCGACCGACGCCGTCGCCGTGAGCGCGATCGCCGGACGACTCGGGCTCCCCCGCCGTGTGCTGACGATCCTCGAGGGTGAGAGCCTGCTCAACGACGCCACCGCTCTCGTGGCACTCAACGCCTCGATCCTCGCCATCACGAGCGTCGTCAACCCGGTCATGATCGCCGGCGAGTTCGTCATCGAGGTCGTCGCCGGCGTCGGTGTCGGTCTCGCGGTCGGTTGGGTGCTGTCCGAGGTCCGCCGACGCCTGCGCGCCCCGGTCCTCGACACCTGTCTCTCCCTCATCACCCCGTTCCTCGCGTTCCTCCTGGCGCAGGCGATCCACGGTTCGGGTGTGCTCGCGGTCGTCACCGCCGGGCTGCTGCTCGGCTACCGGGCGCCCATCGTGCAGTCGGCCGAGGCGCGCATCGCCGAGTCCCTCAACTGGCGCACCATCCAGTTCCTGCTCGAGAACGCCGTCTTCCTGTTCATCGGGCTCAACCTGGCCGGCATCCTCGAGGGGGCGATCCAGACCGGTCCGGGGCTCTGGCCGACCGTGTTCATCAGCATCGGGGTCCTCGCGGCGCTCATCGTCTCGCGATTCGTGTGGGAGATGACGGTCACGGCGATCTACCGGCTCGGACCCAGACGGCTCCGTGAGCGGAGCTGGTCCTGGGGCAACGGGATCGCCGTCTCCGCAGCCGGCGTCCGTGGCGTGGTGACCCTGGCGGCGGTGTTCCTGCTGCCCGAGGACACCCCGTCGCGCGAGTTCCTGCAGTTCCTGGCGTTCGTCGTCGTGGTCGGCACACTCCTCTCGGGGCTCGCGCTCCCCCGGATCATCCGCGCGCTGCACCTCCCGCCGCCGAACCACAGCCAGGAGCGCGTCGAGCAGCTGATGCTCATGGCGGAGGTCCAGACGGCCGGCCTGGACCGCCTCGACGAGCTGACGACCGAGGCGGACGAGGAGCAGGTGCTCAACCGTCTGCGGACCAATGCGAGCTTCGTGGCCAACGCCCTCGAGCAGTACACCGGTGACGGCTCGGAGCTCCGGACGGTCGCGTTCGCCCGACTGCGCCGCCAGATGATCGCGGCGGAACGCGAGGCACTCCTCTCGGCGCGCGCCGAGGGTCGCTACCAGGAACCGGCGGTCGCGGCTGTTCTGGCCGCGATCGACGCCGAGGAGGCGACGCTCAAGGCGATGACGCCGAAGCCGCCGCGGTCATAGCACCCCGACCGGTCCGCTCGCACGCCCCGTCCACCAGGCCCGCGCACGACGATCGGTCGGGCAGGATGAGCGCATGATCATGTTGTTCCCGGCCGCCGTCTTCGCGGTGCTCTACGTCGTGAGTCGACGCAGCGATGCCCGCCGCCTGCGCAACGGGGTCTTCCTGGTCTCCGCGATCGCCTGCGGGCTGGTGGCGCTCCTCTCGGAGGCGTCCCGCACGACGCCGTTCACCGTGCTCCTCGCCGCGTTCGGCACAGTCCTACTGGTGGGTGTGCTCGGGGTCCTCCTCATCGGCAACGGCATCACGATGCTCCGGCTCGAAGGACGCAGCCTGGGCAACCTGCTCTCGCTGTTCGCCGGGGTCGCGATCCTCGTCCTGCCCGTGCTGGCCGTGCTGCTGGTCCTCGGAGCGCACCCGCAGTCCCTGCCCTCGTGGCTGACGATCGTCCTCGTCGCGCTGGGCCTCCTGCTCGGGTTTGCCTGCTTCTACGCGGCGGCGACGTTCGCTGCCTTCGGCGTGTACTCACTCGTCTACAGCCGCTATCGGCACACGCGGACGCCCGACGCCCTCGTCGTCCTCGGGTCCGGCCTCATCCACGGTGAGGTCCCGCCGTTGCTGCGCAGTCGCCTGGACCTGGCGCTCCGCATCTACCGGGCCACGTCACCGGGGGCGACGCGGCCGCTCCTGATCCCGTCCGGCGGACAGGGCGACGACGAACCCCGCCCGGAGGGCACCGCCATGGCCGAGTACCTCGTCGCGAACGGCGCGGACCCGTCCGACGTGCTGCCGGAGACCGCGTCCACGAACACGCGCGAGAACCTGGTGCTCTCCCGCGACCTGCAGCAGTCGGTCGGACGGGACGGCGAGACGATCGTGGTGACGAACAACTACCACGTCCTCCGCGCGGCCCTCCTTGCACGTTCGATCGGGAGCGAGGCCCAGGTGATCGGCTCCCCGACGGCCGCCTACTACGTGCCGAGCGCGTTCCTCCGCGAGTACGTCGCCATCATGGTCGAGCACCGCCTGCTCAATGCGCTGGCGATCGCCGGCGTCGCGGCCCTGATCGCGCTCGCGGTGGTCTGGTCGCTCCTACCGATCTGAGCCGCCCTCCCAGCCCGAGGCCGACGACGCCCGCAACGCGCGACGGGCCGTCGTCCGAATGGATCGGATGACGGCCCGTCGGTCGTGTGGTGTCCGACTCAGTCGGGTGCGGTGTCGTAGACCTCGCGGGCGTCGTCGGTGGCCTCGGAGGCCGGCCCGGAGTCGGGCTGGTGGTCGGCCGAACCGTCGGCGTCGCCACCCTCGCCCTCGGCCAGCGGTGCGTCGAGTTCGGTCGAGGGCTCCGGGGTCTCGACGGCCTCCTCGGTCGCCTGCTCCTCGTCGGGAGCCGCGTCCTCCGAGCCGGTGCCGTCGACGGTCTGACTCGACCCGTCCGAGCCCGGTCCGGCGGTCGTCTGGTCGGAGCTCACGAGCTCTGCGGTGTCGATGTCGGCACCCTCCCAGGCTTCCTGGTCCGCTCCGGCCGCACCGGTCGCGAGGTCGTCGCCTGAATGCTGGTCCTGCTGATCCGTCATGATGCACTCCTCTCCGCGGAACGCGTCGCGCTCCGTGTCCTCGGACTCTACGACGTGATCCTCCACGGTCTCCCGGGGTTGACAGCCGCCGACGGGCGTCCGGGCCGGTCGCGATAGCGTGGGGACATGAGCCTCCCCGTCACGGACACGCGCGTCACCTATCCCACCGGAGCCCTCGTCTCGACGGGCACGGTGCTGCACGTCGAACCCGTCGGCGATCACCTCGCCGTCGTGCTCGATGAGACGGCCTGCCACCCGGTCGACGCCGCGTGGCCCGACCAGCCCGCCGACTCGGCGACCATCACCTTCGGTGAGGGCACCAGCGCCGTGGAGGTCGCCGTGACCGACTGCGTCGTCGCCGCGAGCGACGGGACCCGGCTGTACCTCGGCGCCGACATCCCTGTGAAGAAGGGCACCGAGGGGTGGGCCTTCCTCGTCGCCCACCTGGTCTCCATCGAAACGGCCCGGAGCGCCGTCGAGGGCGCGACGGCCCGCATCGAGGTGGACGCGTCCACCCGACACGCGCTCTCCGCCGGGCACACCGGGTGCCACCTCGCATCACTCGCCTTGAACGCCGCGCTCGCCGACGCCTGGCGCAAGGAGGTCGTCCCCGATGCCCTCGGAGCCCCGGATTTCGACGCGCTCGCCTGCGAGTCGTCGCGGATCGCTCCGAACGCGTCGACCGACCGTTACCGCATCGGCAAGTCGCTCCGTCGAAAGGGGTTCGACCCGGCCGCCCTCGACGACCTCGACGCACTCGGGTCACGCATCCGGAACACCCTCGACGGCTGGCTGGACAGCGGCGCCGCCGTCCGGATCGATCGCGAGGGCGAGCTGCTCACCGATCGGCGCAGCTGGCACTGCGAGCTGCCGGGCGGCCCTGCGGTCATCGCCTGCGGCGGCACCCACGTGGCGTCGTTGGGCGAATTCTCGAGCATCGCGGTGTGGCTGGAACGCGAAGAGGTCGACGGCGCCGTGGTGCTGTCGATGATCAGCACCGTCGTCCCGGCCGGCTGACCGGAGGCTCGACGGCTGACCGGCGGCTAGGCGGCGATGCCCGTGGAGGCCGCACCGCCGACGCCGGCGAGCAGGCCGCCGATGACGAACACCCAGAGCAGCACGAGTGCCGCCCAGACGAGCAGGAACAGCCCGTTGAGCACGACGCCCGTGATGGCCATCGCCCGACCGGCGGGCTCACGGCGGAGCCCCATGAGGCCGAGCACGAATCCGACGACCGGGAGCACGAAGGTGAACCCGAAGAACAGCGACACCAGGCCGATGACCATGCTGGAGATGCTGAGGCCCTTCGGCGGCGACGCCGGGTACGGGTAGGGCGGGGGGTACACGGGCGCGTACGGCTGCATGCCGTACTGCGGCGGGTAGGGCGCCTGCTGGGCGTACGGCTGCACCCCGTACTGCTGCGGCTGGAGCTGATGTTGCGGGTACTGCTGCGGCTGGAGCTGCTGTTGCGGGTACTGCTGCGGCGGAACCGACTGCTGCGAGTGTGCCTGCTGCGGCGCAAGGGGCTGCGGCTTCGATCCGTCCGGTGTGCTCATGCCCGTCAGCCTATCGACGAGCAGCCACTCGGTGCCCGAATCCGCGCCCCGACGGCAGCCTCCAGCTCTCTGGGAGCTCACGCTCAAGGGCGGCGAGGGGCCCGGAAAGCGACTACCGTATTCGTGCGGTCCTCGCAGGGAACCCGGAACACGGACCGCGCCACACCCAGAAGGAGCACCGTGCAGAACGACGCGATCGCCGAGGAACAGGACCATCTCGATCGGCTGCACGACGTCATCCGGTCGCAGTCGGACATCGAGGAACGGCGCTCCGAGCTCGCCCTCCGCGCCTTCGACGGCGACGACGACTCGAGCTTCTCGGAACGCGACGCCCTGGTCGCCCATCACCGCCAGCGGATGGTCGAGCTGCGTTCGTCCAGCTACGGACTCCTCTTCGGCCTCCTCGAACGCGAGACCGACGAACGGCACCACATCGGCCGCATCGGGCTCCGCGACCCGGAGAGCGGCGACCAGCTCCTGTTGGACTGGCGCGCACCGGCCTCGCGCCCGTTCTACACGGCGACGCCACTCCGCCCCGAAGGCCTCCGCCTGCGCCGCCGCATCGGCACGGCCGGTCGCCGCGTCACCGAGGTGCACGACGAGGTGCTCGACACGACCATGCTCAGCGACGACGAGCCGAGCGGCATCGGCGAGTCCGGTGCGCTGCTGGCGGCCCTCGGTCGCGCTCGTACCAAGCACATGGCGGACATCGTCGACACCATCCAGGCCGAACAGGATGCGATCATCCGGGCGCCCCTCCCCGGCACGCTCCTCGTCCAGGGCGGTCCGGGCACCGGCAAGACCGCCGTCGCCCTCCACCGTGCCGCCTATCTGCTCTACGAGCACCGCGAGCGACTCATGCGCAGCGTCGTGCTCATCGTCGGGCCGAACTCGACGTTCCTCGACTACATCAGCCGTGTGCTGCCGTCACTCGGCGAGACCGCCGTCGTCCTCGTCACTCCGGCGACCCTCGTGCCGGGCCTCGACGCGCACGCCGAGGACTCGCTCGAGGCCGCCGAGCTCAAGGGCCGGCTGCGCATGGCCGACGTCGTCGCCCGGGCCGTCCGCGAGCGTCAGGTGCCGCTCGACCAGCCGGTCACCATCCGCATCGCCGGCGACGGCCCGCTCCGCGTCACGCCGGGCGTCCTCCGCCGGATCAAGGCCGGGATCGAGCGATCGGGCACCCCGCACAACGAGGCCAAGCTGCGGTTCGACCGCGCCGTGCTGACGCACCTCATCGGGCTCGAAGCGAAGCGCGACGGCTTCGAACCCCGCACGGGTGAGGACGCCGACGAGCGGCGACAGGAGCTGAGCGAGGAGCCCGAGGTCGAAGAACTGCTCGACACGATGTGGCCGATCCTCGAGCCGGCCGAGATCATCGACCGCCTCTTCACCGATCCCGAGCTGCTGGCTCGCGTCGCTCCCGACCACACCGAGGAGGAGCGTCGCCTGCTGCTCCGTCAACCCGCCGCCGGAACGGACGGCGCGGGTGAGGTCGACTGGGCCGCGCGGCTCACGCCCGGCGACATCGCCCTCGTCGACGAGGCCGCCGAGCTCATCGGCGAGGATCAGCGCCCCGAGCTGGAACGGCAGCGCCGCGCCGCCTACGAACGCCGTCACGACGTCGAGTACGCGCGCAGTGTGCTCGAGATGATCGGTGACATCAGCATCGACGACGAGGCCCAGGACGACGACTACCTCCGCTCCGCCCAGGACCTCGCCGACCGCCAGACCGTGGAGGACGACCGCAGCCCCGCCGAACGCGCCGCGAGCGACCGCACCTGGGTCTACGGGCACGTCATCATCGACGAGGCCCAGGAACTCACCCCCATGCTGCTTCGAGCCGTCCTGCGACGCGGTCCCAACCGCTCGATGACGCTCGTCGGCGACATCAACCAGCAGAGCACCTCCGCCACCCGCTCCAGCTGGCAGCAGCTGCTCGGCCCGCAACTCCCGCGCTGGACGGAGGAGCTGCTCACCGTCAACTACCGGACGCCCGAGCAGATCATGGCGCTCGCCGATCCCGTCCGGCTCGAACTCGACCCGGACTCCCCGGCGCCCGTCTCGATCCGACGCGGCGAGGAGGAGCCCGTGCAGCTCACGGTCGAACCCGCCGCGCTGGCCCCGACGGCGGTCCGCGCCGCCGTCGACGCGATCACCGCACACGCCGGCATCGCGGGGGTCATCGCTCCCCGCTCGCTCCTGGCGGAGATCGACGCCCTCCTCGCCGAGACCGGAGCCGATCGCGCCCGGGTGTGGACCGGCACCGCGCGCGAGAGCAAGGGCCTCGAGTTCGACAGCGTCGTCCTCGTGCAGCCCGACGCGCTGGGCGGGACGGGCCACGCGGCCCTGTCACTCCGGTACGTCGCACTCACCCGCGCAACCCAACGGCTCACGGTCATCGACTCGTCGAGCTGACCGTCGGCAACCGGCGACGCACCGTCGTCCGGACCCCTCCAGAGCACCAGGCGACGGGAAGGACCGTAGGCTTGGGCTCTGCCAACAGAATGTGAGGCTGGGATGAAGGTCATCAGCTACAACCTCCGCAAGAACAAGGCCAGCGGCGAGCTCGTCGCACTCACCGAAGAGTTCGGCCCGGACGTCCTCGCGTTGCAGGAGGCCGACACCCTGCAGCTGCCCGCCGAACTCGGCGGCCTGCACCTCGCCGACAGCACCCACCGCAACCGGCTCGGCCTCGCGATCTACTACCGCCGCGACCGGTTCACCGCCGAGTCGACGCAGACGTTCGCGCTGAAGAAGTCGCTGCACGACATGGTGCTCGCGCCGGCGCACGAGCGGCTCATCGGCACCCGCCTCACCGACGTCGAGGCCGGGCGCGAACTCATCGTCGCCTCGTTCCACGCGGCCCCGCTCACCGCGCTCAACTCACTGCGTCGGCACCAGATCAAGGCCGCGCACGAGCAGCTGCACGCGATGGGCGACGTCCCGACGCTCATGGTCGGTGACTACAACTACCCGCTCTTCCAGAAGGGCCTCGGCACCAAGATGCAGGAGAGCGGCTACGATCTGAGCCTCAGCGACCGCAGCACCTACACGCGCTACAAGATGTTCCGTGGACACTTCGACTTCGCGACGTCCGTGGGCCTGAAGATCGACCGGGTGCAGACGCTCCGCCGCGGTATCTCGGACCACCTGCCGATCCTCGTGGACGCCACCTACGGTGCGGCCGTGCCGGTCGACGACGACGCTCCGGAGTCCGCCGCCCGCTGACCCGGTCGCCTGCCTCTGCGCGCGCCCCGTCCGGTTCGCAATTCAGGATGCGCTCGGCGCGGTGCCCTCCGCCGCGGCGTGCCGCGCGGGACACGCCGCGCTCGTCCTGAGTTGTGAACTCGGAAGCGACGTCAGATGAGGCCGCGGAGGAACTCCTGGACACTCGTCCCGGCCTCGCGGGCGCGGCGGACCAGGCGCTCGTGCTCGTCGGTCGTGAGGTCGAGGGTGAGCTGGTGCCACGTCGGTTCGACGTCGAGTGAGAACAGCGCGCCGTCGTCCTCCGCGTCGAACACGGGGGCGGTGCGTTCCTCCTGGACCTCGAGCTCGGCGAAGAGCTCCGGCTCGGTCGTCTCGGGAGCGTCGTCAGCGTCGGCATCAGCCTCGGGGGTGGACAGGGTCTCCGCAGCTCCGGCACCGGTCCAGCCTGGTCCCTCCGGGACCGGCGTCTTGCGCTGGAACGCCTCGGCGGCCGTGCGGGCACGGATGTCGGCGGCCTCGTTGAGTCGGTGACCGACGTGCCCCTTCACCCACTCGAACCGGTAGCGCCTCCCGGCGATGGCGGCGTCGATCTCCTGCATGAGTTCGAGGTTCATGACGGGCTTGCCGTCGCCCTTCTTCCAGCCCTTCTTCTTCCAGCCCGGCATCCACTTCGTGATGGAGTCGATGACGTACTTGCTGTCGCAGAGGATGTGGAGGTCCTCGTCGAGGTGCTCGGTGGCGCGGAACAGTTCGAGGACGGCGCGAAGCTCGCCCATGTTGTTCGTGCCGTGCGGCCATCCCCCGGCTGCCCAGCAATCGTCGTCGACATACCAGGCCCAGCCGGCGGGTCCGGGGTTGCCGAGGGCGGAGCCGTCTGCGGCAGCGGTGATCGTCATGTGCGCCTTTCGATGAGTGCCCTCCATCGTATCGACGCACCACCGACGCCCCGACGCCGGCCTCGCGGTGCCGGCGTCGGGCCGGGCGACGTCAGGCGGGCGCGAAGACGCTGAGCGTGACGGCGACCGTGACCGTCGTGTAGCCGGGTAGGTCGGCGATCGCCTGCTCGAACACGTCGTCGTCGAGGTGGTGGGCGCTCGGCCCCATGCGGACCTCGTCGCGCACCTCCTCCGGCATGAGTTCGACGGCGTAGTCGAGCGTGTCACGGGAGCGGAGCGTGAAGCCGTCGAGCTGCGCGTCGAGGCGGGCGTCCTTGCGCTCGGCGATCCCGATCATGCCGAGTCGGTCGCGCAGCTCGGCCAGGTGACCGGGTTGGGGTGTCACGACGGTGAGCAGGCCGTCCGGACGCAACACCCGACGCATCTCGGGACCGTTCCGCGGGCCGAAGATGCTCAACAGATGATCGACCGACGCCGCCTGCAGCGGGAACGGCGCCCAGGCGTCAGCGGTCGCCGCTGCAGCCCGGCCGTGTGCGCGCGCGGCGCGACGTGCTGCGAGCGGTGACAGGTCGAACCCGAACCCGCGCCAGGCCGGTCGGGCGTCGAGGATCCGGCCGAGGTAGTAGCCGGTCCCGCCGGCGATGTCCACGACGAGGGGCGACCCGCTGTCGTCGACCGTGCCGTCCGGGTGCAGGCGCGCCTGCGGCAGCGTCTCGGCGACGTGGTCGGCGATCGGTTCGTAGTGCTCGGCTTCGAGGAAGGCCGCCCGGGCCGCGACCATCTCCTGGGTGTCGCCCGTCTTCGGGGTCCGGCCACCGACGACGAGCGACGCATACCCCTGGCGGGCGATGTCGAAGCTGTGGCCAGCCGGGCAGCGGAGCACGCGGTCTCCGAGGGTCAGCGCCGCCGAGCAGATGGTGCAGGCGAGATCCGGGGCGACGAGCGTGAGCCGGTCGTGCTGCGGGACCTCCGCGAGCGCCGGCACGTCGACGAACCGCTCCGATTCCAGCTGCGACGATCGCTGTCGTCGCATCGTTTCCGGTTGTCGCACGTCACCCACACGGTGAGTCTAGGCGCGCCGGGCACCCCCGTGCGACGCCGCGTCCCTCAGTCGTCCAGCGCGGAACGCAACCGCTCCGCCTCGGCGCGGGTGGCCTCGCCCGCGCGCTGTGTCCGGTCCGCCTCGCGCTGTCGGCGGGCCAGCTCCCGGGTGGCGTCCGCAAGCTCCGCGTCCAGCTCGTCCAATCGACGGGCCAGGTCCTCCCGCTCACGGAGGAGCTCCGAGCGACGCACCGTGGACTCGTCGAGCAGCGCGGTGGCCTGCTCGCTCTCGCGATCCGCGGACTCCTCGGCGCGCTCGGCCGCTTCGAGCCGCGCACGCAGTCGGCGCCGTCGGTCATCGGCGTCGGCGGATGCGCCCGTTCCGGCGGTGTCGTCGCCGCTCTGGCCGCCGTCCGACCGTGCGGTCGACGCGTCCTCGCCTGAGGCTCCGGCCCCGCCGACCACACCGCCCCACCCCGCTCCACTCGACGTCGGGGCGTCGGTCAGTCGACCGGACGACACCTGCGCGGCGAGGTCGGCGTCGGCACTCGCCGCTTGAAGACTCTGGCGGACGGTCTCGATCACCGCTCCGGAGAGGGACGCCCCCTCCGCTGCTGCGGCTTCGACGGTGGCGGTGACGAGCGTCGCGATCAGCGAGCGACGTTCGGTGCCGAGCGTGCGGAGCGCTGTGGCGTCGCCGGAGCGTTGGGCGTCGCCGAGCGCGGAGCCGAGTTGTTCCAGTTCGCTGAGCAGGTCCGGGCGGTGCGCCGTCAACACGTTGAGCGCCCAGGCGGCGACCGACGGTTTGCGGAGGGCGAGGATCGCGGTCGCCAGCTCGTCGTCCCCGTCGTCGCGCGCTGCGACGGCCAGGCGTCTGCGCTCCGTCACGAAGCCGCTGAGCGGGACGCGCAGTAGCTCGACGGCGGCAGACGCCAGGCCCGTCGGGGCCGGCGTCCCGGTGTCGCGGTCGTCGGGCACGGTGCCGCTCCCTCGCATCATTTCACGTCAGGCTAGCGCTCTCTTGCGCCAGAACGGCGTCCGACTGTCGCCTTTTCGGGGGTCGATACCGACAATGTGGACATGGATGCCAGACCTTACCCCGACACGGCGGAGCCGCCTGAAACAGCGGCCTGCGCCGATTTGAAGTCCCTCCTCAGGACCGTGGACTTCCCGATCTCACGCCGCGAACTGCAGTCGATCGCCGTCCGTTCAGGACTCGACCGCGGGACCCTCGCCGCGCTCAACACGCTCACCGAAGAGCACTACGCCGGCTCGTTCGGCATCCTCCGCGAACTCCGCCACCACGGCGAGCTCCGTCGCTCCGCCTGACCGCCCCGTCCGACACCTGGTGGACTCCCCAGCGCGGTGCGCTGACGTGAGCGCGGGTCACAGACCCGGGCGCGGGTCTCCGGAGGGGCGCACTCACGCCTACGGGGCGCGGTGACGTCAGCGCACCGCGCTGGCGATTCCGACAGACATCGTGCAACGCAGAAACCCCCGCCGAGGCGAGGGTTTCGAGCTGAGATCCAGTGCGGAGACGGCGGGATTTGAACCCGCGGTCCCCGTGAGGGGACTCCACCTTAGCAGGGTGGTGCACTAGGCCGAACTATGCGACGTCTCCATGTGCGCTCGCAAGCGGACGCACGACGACCAGCATAACCGGAGATGGGCGTGGTGACGAATCCCCGTGTCCGCGACGCCCTTCGACACGCTCAGGGAACGAGGTCGGGACGCCTACTGGTCGTCGAGGGTGCGGCCGCGGGAGCAGGTGCGCTGGTCGGCGGTCTGGCCCGTCACCGTCGACGGAAGCACCACCGCACCCCCGGCGGACGTGTCGGTCGCATCGGCAGGCGGAGCCGTCGCGGCAGGATCGCCACCTGCATCCGCACCTTCGGCGGGATCGACCGCGGTCGGGTCGGTCGGGTTCGTCACCGCACCGGCGCCGGTCGCGCCCGACAGCTGGATGGGCTGGTCGTTACCGAGGGCCTCGAAGAGCGCGGCGGCCGCGTCGTCGATCGGTTCGACCCCGCCCTCGACGGCCGCGTTCGGGTACTGCACGAACGCGATATTCGACAGGTCGACGTCGCGCAGCGTCATGGCGATCGCGATCATCGTGTCCAGGCTCGTCAGGCTGTCGGACAGCTGCATGTTCTGCGCCGCCGCCTTGGCCAGGGAATAGAGGGTCCCAGGGTTGGTCAGCGTCTCGGCACTCTTGACCTGCTGCATCATCGCCGACAGGAACACCTGCTGGTTGCTGATGCGACTGAGGTCGCTGCCGTCCCCGACACCGTGCCTGGTGCGGAGGAACTGCAGCGCCTCGTAGCCCTCGAGCGTGTGTTCGCCGGCCGACAGGAAGGTGTTCGTGTACTCGTCCTCGATCGGGTCGGCGACGCACACCGTCACCCCGCCGAGTGCGGTCGACATCGCCATGACGCCGCTGAACTGCACCTCTGCGGCGAACGGGATCTCGAGACCGGTGAGCTGCGACACCGTCAGCGCCGTGCACGCGAGCCCGCCGTAGCTCAAGGAGGTGTTGATCTTCTGCCGGCTCATCGAGTCGAACGAGCCGCCGGCCGGGTCGGGGCAGGACGGGATGGGGACGAACATGTCGCGCGGGAAGCTGACGACCGTCGCGTTGCTGTGGTCCTCCGAGATGTGCACGAGCATCGTGACGTCGTTGAGGTTGCCGGTCTCCTCCTCGGCGTCGCCGAAGACGGGGTCCTGGCCGGCGCGGGAGTCGCTGCCGACGATGAGGAGATTGACGCCGCCCGGATACGCTCCGATCGCCGGCAGGTCGGTGACCGCCTCACCCTGCGAGTCGACGAGCGCGACACCGGGCTTCACCGAGGCGGCGACGTCCCAGAGGGCGATCCCCGCGACGATGCCACCGCTGACCAGCGCGACGGCCAGGGTCGAAGCGATGATCTTCAGGCCGGTCCGCACGGCGCTCGGTCGCTGCAACCGCCCGTG
Source organism: Plantibacter sp. MCCC 1A11337 (assembly GCF_013349365.1). Taxonomy (NCBI): domain Bacteria; kingdom Bacillati; phylum Actinomycetota; class Actinomycetes; order Micrococcales; family Microbacteriaceae; genus Plantibacter; species Plantibacter sp. MCCC 1A11337. Next base: position 140,464 of record NZ_JABJWX010000005.1, read on the forward strand.
ACGGGCGATGGTGCTGAGCTTGCGGGAACGTCCCTCACGACCGGTTGCGCCACGGCCCGTGCGGTTCCGCGCGGGCTCGACGGCGTCAGACGTGATCGGGGGCATCGGAACAGTAAAGCAGGTCCGGCTGTGAACGAGGGTGCGCGACCGGGTTTCCGCGACGCATCAGTCCCAGCGCACCACCGGGGTTCCCGAGGTGAAGTCCACCTGCGGCGAGCCGAGCGAGGGACCGAACAGGATGTCGCAACCGCCGGTCGCTCCGTTCTGCGTGCAGCTCGTCGAGGACGCCTTGACGCTCCCGATGTAGTCGCCATAGACCTGGAGCGGGTTGACGAACGTCTCGCGGGGTTCGAGGTTGGCGAGGTTGGCCTGCGCGTCCGCACTCAGCGTGCGCGTGATGGTGCCGTCCGCGACCGCCGTGCCGTCCGACAGTGTGGCCGGGATGTCGAGACCGCACCCTGCGGTGAGGCTGGTCGAGGCGATGCAGGCGTTCACCGCTTCCGTCACGGCGTCGCGGAACTGCTTGACGCCTGCCTCGTTGAGCTCGACCTTCACGTCCGAGAGGAGGTCGTAGGAGTCACCGGCGGCGACGAGGTCGTCTGCTCCGGAGATCGAGAACGATTCCTCGAGTGTCTTGGGGAGCGCGAGTTGGTAGGCGCCGGGGAACACCGTCCAGGAGTCGCCCTTCGCCTCCTGTCCGTTGACCGTTACGGTGACGCCGTCGAGCATCGACGGGTACAGGCTGACCGTTCCCCCCGAGAGGATGGAGTAGCCACCTTTGTACGCCTTGTAGACGGTGAACTCCTGGGTCACGGGGGTGGAACCGACCGAGAACGTCGCCGTGACCGTGGTGGTGGAACTGGATTCCTTCGCGGAGGTCAGCTTGACCTTGCTGATCTTGCCGAGCTTCGCGGACGCTTTCAGGACGTCGTCGGTGAGCAGCGTCTTGTCGCTGATCGACTCGTCGAGGTAGCTCAGTGCCTGCTTGGCGTCGCCGTCCTGCAGGGCGGTGAAGTAGTCGGTGACGATGCTCTTCGGGTCACCCTGCGCCCCGCGGATCGCGGAGCTGATGCCGATACCGGCGGCCGTGACCACGATGATCACGAGGACGACCGCCCCCGCGATGATGCCGATGAGTCCGCCGCGGGACAACTTGCGCCGCTTGGCGGGACCGGCGACTCCGGGGGCGTAGGGGGACGGTGCACCGGCGTAGGGGTTCTGGGACGCACCGTACGGATTCTGCGGAGCGCCCGCCGGGCTCTGGGACGCGCCGTACGGGCCCTGCGGGACACTGACGGGATACTGGGACGCACCGTACGGATACTGCTGAGTCCCCGCACCGTTCTGCGGTGCATCGGCACGCGGCATGGATCCGTCGGTCGACGGGGTCTGTGGGACGGGGCCCTGAGGCGGCGGCACCTGCCCGCCCGTCTCCTGGGAGTTCTCAGGCTGGTCGGATGGCTCGGTCATCGCTGGTTCTGCTTTCGAATCGTCTGCCGACACGAGTCGACGAGTACGCACTCGAGCCGCTCCATGTCTACATATCAGTCGATGAATATCATACCGATGAACGGTGCAGCGCAGGCCCACCCAGCCATTCCGAATACGTGCGGAGGGCGTGGGATTCGAACCCACGAGACATTTCTGCCCACCAGTTTTCAAGACTGGCTCCATCGGCCGCTCGGACAGCCCTCCTGATGGTCGATCGTCCGCCATGACGCAGCTGACGACCAGGATCGAGTGTATCGGATGGGGCCAGCGGCGAAGCGGCCCCATCCGATCACGCGGTGACTACTGGTCTTCCTCCGGACGACCGGCCGTGCAGGTGTTCTGCGCGGCGTTCTGGCCGGTGATCGTGTCGGGCAGGGCGACGGGGCCGGCGGCGGACGGGTCCGCGGGCGCAGCCGGGTCCGCCGTGGCAGCGGGATCCGCCGCCGCGTCGGTCGTCGCCGGGTCTGGCGTGACCGGTGCGTTCGGGTCGGTCACGACGTACTTGCCGGTGGCGGACAGCGCGACGGCCTGATCACTCTGCAGCGCCGTCCACAGGACGTCGGCATCGGACGTCGCCGCGACCCCGCCCTCGACCGTGGCCGTCGGCGTCTGGACGAACGCGACGCGGTCGAGCGGGATGTCCTTGAGCGCTGCGGCGATCGACACCATCGTGTCGATGTTGTTCAGGCTGCTCGACAGGGTCACGTTCTTCAGCGCCGCACGGGCGATCGAGTAGAGCTTGATCGGGTCGGAGAGCGTGTCGCTGCTCTTCAGCGTGCGGACGAGCGAGGAGAGGAACACCTGCTGGTTCGAGATGCGCGAGAGGTCGCTGCCGTCGCCGACGCCGTGACGCGAGCGGAGGAAGGCGAGCGCGGACGCACCCGAGAGGTCGTGGGTACCGACGTCGAGGTTGATGCCGCTCCAGGCGTCGTTCAGCGGCTCGGTGATGCAAACGGGAACGCCGCCGACCGCGTTGGACATCGAGATGACACCGTCGAAGCCGATCTGCGCGGCGAACGGGATGGAGAGCCCGGTGATGCCTTCGACCGTGGAGACCGCGCAGGCGAGCCCGCCGTCGGCCCCGCCGTACATGAGGGCGGTGTTCATCTTGTCGCGACCGTTGCCGCCGTCGGCGCAGTCGCCGATCTGCACGTACATGTCACGCGGGAAGCTGACCACGGTCGCGCTCGAGTGGTCTGCCGAGATGTGCATGAGGATCGTGACGTCGTTGAGGTTCTCCTCGCGATCGCCGTACGCCGCATTGCCGTCGCCCGAGTCGCTGCCGACGAGGAGCAGGTTGACGCCGCCCTCGATCGCGCCGATGTTGGGCGGCGGTGCACCCGGCGTCTCGTTGTCGAGGTGGGCGACGGGCTTCACGCTGTTGGCGAGGTCGAGTGCGGCCACACCGGCGACCGCGATACCACTCACGCCGACGACGGCGGCCGTCGCGGCGACGATCTTCGCGACGGTGACGAACGGGTTCGACTTGCGGAGTCTGCCGTGACGGACGGCGGCGCGCGGTTTGGACGCGTCGGCGTTGCGGGTCATGGATCTCGCTCTCGTCTCAGGAACAGGGGTTGCCGGAACCCTGGAGACCGGGCTGCGGCGAGTCGTCCGGCGGACACCTGCAGCAGGCTCGCACCGACGCCCCGTGCCCACCGGAAACGGCGTGACGACACGGAGCTTTGGACGATGCTAACCCGAAATGCTCCTCAGGAGCTGAGAGAGACCGTCGTCGGTGACCGTCCCGGTGACCTCCGACGCGACCGCGAGGACCTCCTCGGGTGCCTGGCCCATGGCGACACCACGTCCTCCCGCTGCCGCCCAGCCGAGCATGTCGACGTCGTTGCGGCCGTCGCCGACGGCGACCATCTGCGAGCGCTCGAGCCCCAGCCACTCCCGGACACGCTCCAGCGCGGTCGCCTTGTTGACGCCCTTCGGCGCGATGTCGAGCCACGCCGTCCACCCGATCGCGTAGCTCACCTGGCTGAGCCCGATCTCGTCGACGATGCGGAGGAACTCCTCCTCGTCGTGGCTCGGGGACACGACGACGACGCGCGTCACCGGGCTCGTCACGAGTTCCTCGAACGGCACCTCGATCGCGTTCTCGAGGTTCCAGTCCTCCACACCGACCGTGTACTTGCGGAAGCCGTCGGGGTACTCGACCATGTAGCTGCCCTCGGAGAGGTGCGGCTGGATGAGCCCGAGGACCTCGGTCGGGTCGAAGGTCTCCGTGAAGAAGCGCTCGTAGGAGTCGGGCTTCGACTCGTCGCGCTTCATGATGAGCGCACCGTTCGCGCAGACGACGTACTGCGGCGTCAGCTCGAGCTCCTCGAGCACCGGGCGCGTGCTCTCCCAGCTGCGACCGGTGGCGAGCGTCACGATGTGGCCGAGGGAGACCACGCGACGCACCTCGTCGGCGACCGACAGGCTGAGCGAACCGTCCTCGTGCAGCACGGTGCCGTCGATGTCGAGGGCGATGAGCAGCGGGGTGGCGGTGGTGGTCACCTCGTCCGTCATCGGATCGGCCTCGCGACCTCGATGCCGCCCAGGTACGGACGCAGCACCTCGGGGATGACGACGCTGCCGTCCTCCTGCTGGTGCGTCTCGAGGATCGCGACGATCCAGCGAGTGGTCGCGAGCGTTCCGTTGAGCGTCGCGACCGGCGTGGTCTTGCCCGACTCCGTGCGGTACCGGGTGTCGAGGCGACGCGCCTGGTAGGTGGTGCAGTTCGAGGTGCTGGTGAGTTCGCGGTACGCGTCCTGCGTCGGCACCCAGGCCTCGACGTCGAACTTGCGTGCCGCGCTCGACCCGAGGTCGCCGGCGGCCGTGTCGATGACCCGGTAGCTGAGGCCGAGCGACTGCAGCATCGCCTCCTGGTACGACAGCAGGCGCTCGTGCTCGGCGGCGGCGTCCTCCGGCTTGGTGTAGACGAACATCTCGAGCTTGTTGAACTGGTGCACCCGGATGATGCCGCGGGTGTCGCGCCCGTAGGATCCGGCCTCCTTGCGGTAGCAGGTCGACCAGCCGGCGTAGCGGAGCGCGCCCTGCTCGAGGTCGAGGATCTCGTCGGAGTGGTACCCGGCGAGCGCCACCTCGCTCGTGCCGGTGAGGAAGAGGTCTTCGCCGGCGATCTGGTAGACCTCGTCGGCGTGTTCTCCGAGGAAGCCGGTGCCCTTCATGATCTCGGGGCGCACGAGCGTCGGGGTGATGAGCGGGACGAAGCCGGCCTCGATCGCGCGGTCGAGCGCGAGGTTCATGAGGGCGATCTCGAGGCGGGCGCCGATGCCGCGGAGGAAGTAGAAGCGCGAGCCGCTGACCTTGGTGCCGCGCTGCATGTCGATGGCGCCGAGGAGTTCGCCGAGCTCGAGGTGGTCGCGGGGGGCGAAATCGAAAGACGGGCGTTCGCCGACCTCGCGGAGCGTGATGAAGTCGGCCTCGCCGCCGGCGGGTACGCCCTCGAGGACAGGGTTCTGGATGCGGCCGGCGACGTCGGCGAAGTAGGCCTCGGCCTCCGTCGCGACCTGCTGGGCCTCCTTGACGCGGGCGGCGAGCTGCTGCGCCTGGGCGACGAGGGCGGCCTTCTCCTCCTTGGGGGCCTTGGCGACCTGCTTGCCGAACGCGTTCTGCTCGGCACGGAGTTCCTCGAACCCGGTGATCGCGGCGCGGCGTGCGGTGTCGGCGTCGATCGCCTGGTCGACGAGGTCGACGGAGGACCCTCGCTTCTGCTGCGACGCTCGGAGGACTTCTGGCTGTTCGCGGAGGAGTACGGGATCGATCACCCGGCAAGTCTAGCGATCGAGGTCGGTGACGAGGCCCCGGGACAGTACCGTTGGGCCATGCCGACTCCCGCGCACGCCGCGCTCGTGTACAACCCGGTGAAGGTCGACGCCACCAGGCTGCGGAGCGCGTTGGAGGCGCGGTCGCAGGAGGCGGGATGGGCGGCTCCGCACCTGTATGAGACGAGTGTCGACGACCCCGGTGTCGGTCAGGCGCGGCGCGCGGTCCTCGACGGCGCCCGGGTGGTGCTCGTGGCCGGCGGCGACGGGACCGTGCGGGCCGTCGCCGAGGGGCTGCGCGGGAGCGGTGTGCCGCTGACCCTCATCCCCTCGGGGACCGGCAACCTGCTCGCGAGGAACCTGAAGCTGCCGCTCGGCGACCAGGTGGCCGCGATCGGGACGGCGTTCACCGGCGACACGCGCGCGATCGACATCGGCGTCGCCATGATCACCCGTGCCGACGGGTCGGAGGAGGAGTACGCGTTCGTGGTGATGGCCGGCATGGGCATCGACGCGATGATGATCGCCACCGCGAACCCCGACCTCAAGAAGTCGCTCGGCTGGCTCGCCTATGTCGAGTCCGGTCTCCGCTCGATCGCCACGGCCGCGCCGTTCCGCATCCACTACCAGTTGCGCGGGCACCGTCAGCATGCGGCGACCGTGAGTTCGGTGCTCGTCGGGAACTGCGGCACGTTGCAGGGCGGCGTGCAGCTCATGCCGGACGCCGAGCTCGACGACGGCTTCCTCGACGTCGCGGTGCTGCAGCCGAAGGGTGCCTTCGGCTGGCTGCTCGTGTGGCGGAAGGTGACGTGGGAGAACCGGGTCCTGCGGCGGACGGCCGTCGGGCGGCGGATGATCCGGTTCACCGAGGGCCGAGGTGGGAACACCGTGACGAACCTGCGTGCTGAGGCGTTGACCGTGCGGGTCGACGAGGCGCAGGACCTCGAGCTCGACGGCGACGCGTTCGGTATGGCGACGATGGTCGCGTTCGACGCGCACCGCGGCGGGCTGCTCGTCAAGCTCCCGTAGTCGGCGACACCGCTGAGCCCGGCTACCCTCCTTCGACGAGGTCCGCGATCTCGGCGAGGAGCGCCGTCGCCCGCTCGAGGTCGGGGCGGAGGTCGCGGTCGGCGTCGTCCGAGCCGAGCGACGCCGATGCCCGGGCGAACACCTCGGCGAGCACCCCGGTCAGTCGATCGGCCACACCGAGACGCCGCACGACCCGCACCGCTCCGAGGAGTTCGCAGCCGATGAGCGTCCTCGTGGCGACGACCGCGTCCTCCAGCTGGGCGACGGCCTGCGCGGCGAACGGCGCGTCCTCCTCGGCTCCGCGCGACAGGACGACCGTGCCGAGCGCCGCCGGTTGCGCCGCATGCCGGATGTCGGCGACCGCGCCCGCCGCGACGTACTCGACCATCATCAGTCCTGAGGCACCCGGTTCCCCGTCGCCGAGGAACGGCGGCAGCCCCGTGAACGCGGGCTCGTTCAACAGTCGCAGGCGGGAGAATGTGACCGTCGACGCCTGCGCGAGCGCGAGTGCGGTCGCGTCCAGTTCCGCTGCCAGCTGCGCCTGGAAAAAGGCGCCATGGTGGAGGACCGCGCGTGATCCGTCATCGACACCGAAGACGTACAGCGGGTTCTCCTGCGCGGCACCGATGAGCGCTTCCACCTGGTCCGCGAGCCGGTCCGCCGCCGTCACCACCACGCCCTGCGTGATCGCCGCGATGCGGAGTGCGAACGGGTCCTGGATCCGGGCCGGTTCCGGCACGGGTCCGATGAGCGCGCGCACCGCCGCAGCAGCGGCTTCGACACCGGGTGCGGCGGACGCACCCGCGGCCGCCTCGGCGTACGCCTGCGCATTGCCGTCCAGCGCGTGGAAACTGAGCGCGCAGACCGCCGACCAGGCGCGGTCGAGCCTCCGCAGCTCCGTGACCGCGAGCGCCGCGCGCGCGATGGTCAGGGCGCTGCTGCTGATGAACGACAGGGCGCTCTCCGAGCCCCAGGCGTCCAGCGCCTCCAGTGGCGTCGACGCCGGCCGTTCGCCGAGGAGGGTCAGCGCCGTACCGGCGAGCGCGGTGAGGTCGCCGGTCCCGATCGACCCGAGGGTCCGGACGGTCGGCAGTGCGTCGCGGCGCAGCATCTCGGCGAGCGCCGCGACGACCGCGGGCTCGACACCCGATCCGCCGACGGCGAGCTGGTTGAGCCGGACCGCGAGCATCGCCCGCACGACCCGGTCGGGGACGACCTCCCCCGCGTCGACCGCGTGGCTGCGGAGCAGGCGGCGTGCGTGGGCATCGCCGTCGTCGGCCACCGCGGTGTCCTTGTTCGCCCCGACGCCCGTGCTCCTGCCGTAGACGGCCGCGTGCTCGGCGAGGTCCCGTGCTTCGTCATGAGCGGTGGCCAGCCGGTCGAGCACCGCGCGAGGCACCGAGGCCTCCTCCTCGAGGTCCGCGATCCGCCGCAGCTCGGCGATCCCCAGTGCTCCCGCGATCTCGATCATCCCGACACCCTCTCTTGCGCTCCGCCGTCGTGTGCACCATCCTTGCTCACACGGCGAACGTCCCACCAGATGAAATTCGAGTTTTACCTGACGGAAACATTCGAGGCGGTTCGCTGAAACGGCGGAGCCATAACGTGGTGGCTCGACAGAGAGGGATCTGATGGCTGAATCATCGACTCGAACCGTGGAGCGTGCACTCTCGCTCCTCGCCGTGGTGTGCGACCGCGGTCGCACGACCCTCGCCGAGAGCGCGCGACTCGTCGACCTCTCGCCGAGCACCGCCCTCCGGCTCCTCCGCACCCTGGAGTCCACGGGGTTCGTCCGGAAGGACGCCGACGGCAGCTACCGACCCGGCAGCCGCGTCGTCCAGCTCGGCACGCAGGCACTCAGCAACGAGTCGCTCGTCGGCTTCTGCCACACGGAGATGCTCGACCTCGTCGAACGCACCGGCGAGTCCGCCTACCTGAGCGTCGAGGGTCACGCGTCCACCGCGCTCTACCTCGCGATCACCGAGGGCACCCACTCCGTCCGTCACGCGAGCTGGGTCGGTCGCACGATCCCCCTCGACGGGTCCGCCGCGGGTGCCGCACTCACCGGGCGGACCCCCTCCGCCGGATACGTCACGGTCGAACGGGGCGTCGAGTCGGACGTCACCGCGATCGCCGCACCAGTCCGCTCGGGAGCTCGGGTCGTCGCGGCGCTGAGCCTCGTCATCCCGAGCTACCGGATGACCGACGACCTCATCGCCTCCTACGGCGAGCTCCTCGTCGCCGCCACGGACCGGCTCTCCAGCGGGCTCGCCTCGTACACCGGCCCCATCGACAACACACCCGCGACCGTCCCCGACGACGCCGCTGACCTCCTGGAGGGACGCGCATGATCCGCTTCACGAACGTCAAGAAGGCCTACCCGGACGGCACGGTCGCCGTCCACGACCTCTCCTTCGAGGTGCCGACCGGATCCCTCACGGTGCTCGTCGGCCCGTCCGGCTGCGGCAAGACCACCTCGCTCCGGATGATCAACCGCCTCATCGATCCGACCTCCGGGTCGATCCTGCTCGACGACGTCGAGACCCAGTCGCTCGACCGCGTCACCCTCCGTCGTCGGATCGGCTACGTCATCCAGAACGCCGGTCTCTTCCCGCACCGCACCGTCGTCGACAACGTCGCAGCCCTCCCGCGCCTCCTCGGCGGCTCGCGTCGGGAGACACGCACGGCGGCCCTCGAACTACTGGAGCGCGTCGGTCTCGACGAGAAGTTCGCGAAGAAATACCCGTGGCAGCTGTCGGGCGGTCAGCAGCAGCGCGTCGGCGTCGCCCGCGCCCTCGCGACGAACCCGCCGTTCCTCCTCATGGACGAACCCTTCAGCGCGGTCGACCCGATCGTCCGGACGCAGCTCCAGGACGAGTTCCTGCGTCTGCAGGCCGACATCTCGAAGACGATCGTCATGGTCACCCACGACATCGACGAGGCACTCAAGCTCGGCGACCAGGTCGCGGTCCTGCGCGAGGGCGGCCTCCTCGCGCAGATCGCGCCGCCGGTCGACCTCCTGACCCGCCCCCACGACGCGTTCGTCGCCGACTTCGTGGGCGAGGCCCGCGGCTACCGTGCACTCGGCTTCCTCGGACTCGACCACGACGACGCCCTCCACCGCGAGCCCGTCGCCCGGCTCGGCGACACCGCCGTGACCGGCGTGCACGCGAGCGGCTGGGTGGTGGTCACGGACGACGAACGCCGTCCCCTCGGCTGGTTCGACACGGCAGCCGGTCACGGCTCCGTCTCGACCGACACGATCAGCGGTCACGGCCTGTTCGTCCCGCGCACGGCGTCGCTCCGCATCGCGCTCAACGCAGCGCTCGCGCACCCGAGTCGACGCGTCGGCCTCCTCGACGACGACGGCCGACTCACCGGCACCATCGCCGCCAGCGAACTGCTCGAGCGTCCCGCCCCCGAGCGGAGCCTCCGATGACGATCGACTGGATCTGGGAGAACCTCCCGCTCATCGGCGACCTCACGCTCAACCACCTCTGGTTGACACTCACCCCGACGGTGCTCGGCCTCCTGGTCGCCCTCCCGTTCGGCTGGTGGGCGCACCGCTCGCGTCGCGGCCGACCGTTCATCGTCGGTACCGCCGGGCTGCTGTACACGATCCCGTCGCTCGCGCTGTTCATCATCCTGCCGACGATCCTCGGCACGAAGATCCTCGACCCGATCAACATCGTCATCGCCCTGACCGTCTACACGGTGTCGCTCCTCGTCCGCGTCGTCTCCGACGGACTCTCCTCGGTGCCCGTGGACGCGGTGCAGGCGGCCGAGGCCATGGGCTACCGGTCCTGGCAGCGACTCGTGCTGGTGGAACTACCCGTCGCCGTCCCGGTGATCGCCGCCGGCCTGCGCGTCGCGGTCGTCTCCAACGTCAGCATCGTGACGATGGCCGCCCTGCTCGGCATCCCGCAACTCGGGACACTGTTCACGCAGGGCTTCCAGCTCCGCCTGTTCGTGCCGCTCGTCACCGGCATCCTGCTCTGCGTCGTCCTCGCCGTGATCCTCGACCTCGTCATCGTCCGGCTCGGCTCGCTCGCGACGCCCTGGCGTGATCGGACGGTGGCGGCATGAGCGTCATCGACTGGCTGACCGACCCCGCCAACTGGACCGGCCCCGACGGCATCCCCTCGCAGATGGGCTACCACCTGCTGTACACGGGCATCGCGCTCGTGATCGCCGCTGCGATCGCCGTGCCGCTCGGTGTCCTCGTCGGCTACACCGGCAAGGGCGAGCGCCTCGTCGCCGGATCGGCCAACGCCCTCCGCGCCCTGCCGACCCTGGGCCTCCTCATCCTGCTGTTCCTCCTCATCTCGCCGGTGGTCCCCGGGCAGCTCGTCTACGTCATCCCCACGATCGTCGTCCTCGTACTCCTCGCCGTCCCGCCCATCCTGACCGGGACGTACACGGGCATCCAGAGCGCCGATCCCGACGCGGTGGGCGCCGCCCGCGGCATGGGCTACACGAGACTGCAGATCCTCTGGCACGTCCAGCTCCCCTGCGCCCTCCCCCTGCTGCTGTCCGGCATCCGCTCGTCCACCCTCCAGGTCGTCTCGACCGCGACAGTCGCCGCCTACCTCGGCCTCCAGGGGCTCGGCCGGTACATCATCGACGGCCGCGCCCAGGCAGACTTCTTCCAGATGGCCGGCGGCGCGATCCTCGTCGCCGCCCTCGCCTTCGCTCTGGAGATCGCCTTCACCCTCCTCGGCACCCTCATCGTCTCCCCCGGTCTGCGGCGCACCAGCCGCAGGCGGCGGACGGCGGCCCCGACCACCGTCACCGGGGCGATCCCCCGGCCGGCCTGAGCCGCACCCGCACCGCACGACCACCTCCGCACGACCGCACCACCGATCCGTCCATCTCACCGAATCGAGGTCCTCATGCCCTTCCCCACCTTCCCCCGTCGACTCGCGGCCATCGCCGCGACCACCGCAGCCGCCGCTCTCGTCCTCACGGGCTGCGGCGGCCAGGACGCCCTCAGCAGCGACGGCGCGTCCGGCTCCTCCGGCGACGCCGTCATCATCGGCTCAGCCGACTTCACCGAGAGCCAGCTCATCGCCACCATCTACTCCCAGGCGTTGCAGGCCGAGGGCGTCACAGTGAAGGAGCAGTTCAACATCGGCAGCCGCGAGGTCTACATGGCCGCGCTGCAGGACGGCTCCATCGACCTCCTCCCCGAGTACTCGGGCGCACTGCTCAAGTACCTCGACTCCGAGTCGAAGGCCAGCACGAGCGAGGACGTCGTCGCGGAACTCGGCGACAAGCTCCCGAAGGGTGTCAGCATGCTCGACATCTCGCCCGCGGAGGACAAGGACGTGCTCGCCGTCACCCAGGAGACGGCCGACAAGTACGACCTCAAGACGATCTCCGACCTCGTGCCGTACATGTCCGAGCTCAGCCTCGGCGGCCCGCCGGAGTGGAAGACGCGCGTCAACGGCGTCGTCGGCCTCGAGCAGGTCTACGGTCTCACCTTCAAGGAGTTCGTCAGCCTCGACGCCGGTGGGCCGCTCACGATGACCGCGCTCACGAGCGGTCAGGTGCAGGTCGGCGACATCTTCAGCACCGACCCCGGGCTCACCGCGAACAAGCTCGTCGCCCTCGAAGACGACAAATCGCTCTTCGCCGCCGAGAACATCGTCCCCGTCATCAGCACGAGCAAGCTCGACGACACGATCTCGAAGACGCTCGACAAGGTCTCCGCGGCCCTCACCACCGAGGACCTCATCGAGATGAACGGCAAGGCGTCCGACGGCACGAGCCTGAAGAGCATCGCCGAGGAGTGGCTGAAGGACGCCGACCTGGGCTAGCAGCACCCCTCGACGGGCTCAGGGGCCGAGAAGCAGCTCAGGGCCGAGACCCGGTTCAGGGCCGGCGACCCGCCCCTGAGCCCGTCGGAACAGCACCACCACCACCGCACCGCAGACGTAAAGGACCAGCGCATGCCGACCACCACCCGGACCATCCGTGCCGCCCGCGGCACCACCCTCACCGCCAAGAGCTGGCAGACCGAGGGCCCGCTCCGGATGCTCATGAACAACCTCGACCCCGAGGTCGCCGAGCACCCCGAGGACCTCGTCGTCTACGGCGGCACCGGGAAGGCCGCGCGGAGCTGGGAGGCGTACGACGCGATCGTCCGCACGCTCGAAGGGCTGGAGGCCGACGAGACCCTGCTCGTGCAGTCCGGCAAGCCCGTCGGCGTCTTCCGCACGCACGAGTGGGCGCCCCGCGTGCTCATCGCGAACTCCAACCTCGTCGGCGACTGGGCGACGTGGCCCGAGTTCCGCAAGCTCGAGGCCGAAGGTCTCACCATGTACGGACAGATGACCGCCGGCTCGTGGATCTACATCGGCACGCAGGGCATCCTCCAGGGCACCTACGAGACCTTCGCCGCCATCGCCGACAAGCGGTTCGGCGGCACCCTCGCCGGGACGCTGACCCTCACCGGCGGCGCGGGCGGCATGGGCGGGGCACAGCCGCTCGCCGTGACGCTCAACGAAGGCGTCGTGCTCATCGTCGACGTCGACCCGAGCCGCCTGGAGCGACGCGTCGAACACCGCTACCTCGACGAGATGACGGACGACCTCGACGACGCCGTCGAACGCGTGCTCGCCGCCAAGGCCGAACGGCGCCCCCTGTCGGTCGGTCTCGTCGGCAACGCCGCGACCGTCTTCCCCGAACTGCTGCGGCGCGGTGTCGCCATCGACATCGTCACCGACCAGACGAGCGCTCACGACCCGCTCGCCTACCTGCCCGAGGACACGGCGCTCGCCGACTGGCAGACCGAGGCGGCGGCCGACCCGGTCGACTTCACGCGCCGCTCGCGACTCGCCATGGCGAAGCAGGTGCAGGCGATGGTCGACTTCCAGGACGCCGGCGCCGAGGTCTTCGACTACGGCAACTCCATCCGCGCCGAGGCGAAACTCGGCGGTTGCGAGCGCGCCTTCGACTTCCCCGGCTTCGTGCCCGCCTACATCCGGCCGCTCTTCGCCGAGGGCAAGGGCCCGTTCCGGTGGGCGGCCCTCTCCGGCGACCCGGCGGACATCGCCGCGACCGACCGCGCCATCCTCGAACTGTTCCCCGAGGACGAGAAGCTGCGCCGTTGGATCACCTCGGCCGGCGAGAAGATCGCCTTCGAGGGGCTGCCAGCCCGCATCTGCTGGCTCGGCTACCAGGAGCGCCACCTGGCCGGCCTGAAGTTCAACGAGATGGTCGCCTCAGGTGAGCTGAGCGCACCCGTGGTCATCGGCCGCGACCACCTCGACTCCGGTTCCGTCGCCTCGCCGTACCGCGAGACGGAGGCCATGGCCGACGGCTCCGACGCGATCGCCGACTGGCCGCTGCTCAACGCCCTGCTCAACACGGCGTCCGGCGCGACCTGGGTGTCGATCCACCACGGCGGCGGGGTCGGCATCGGCCGGTCCATCCACGCCGGTCAGGTGATCGTCGCCGACGGGACGCCGCTCGCCGCCGAGAAGATCGCGCGCGTGCTCGTCAACGACCCGGGCACCGGCGTCATGCGTCACGTCGACGCCGGCTACGAGCGGGCGGCCGAGGTCGCCCGCGAACGCGGCCTGCGGGTGCCGATGTGGGAGGGCGAGTGACCGACGGCCTGATCGCCCACGGCCGGCTCGCCGGGCTCGACGAGATCACCGGCGTCGGGGTCGATCCGGCACGCGGCGGGTACTCCCGGCATGTCTGGACGCCGGCAGAGTTCGAGCTGCGCGAGTGGTTCACCGCTCGCGCCGCCCGACTCGGTCTCGACGTCGAGACGGACCGGAACGGCAACCTGTGGGCGTGGTGGGGCGCGCCTGGGCCCGACGCGGTCGTCACCGGCAGCCACCTCGACTCCGTCCCGGGCGGCGGCGCGTTCGACGGGCCGCTCGGCGTCGTCTCAGCGCTGGACGCCGTCGCGCGTCTGCAGGCCACCGGGTTCCAGCCGTCGCGTCCCGTCGCCGTCGTGGTGTTCGCCGAGGAGGAGGGGTCCCGGTTCGGCGTCGCCTGCCTCGGATCCCGGCTCCTGTCCGGGGCGATCACCGCGGACGCCGCCCGAGCGCTGACGGACGCCGACGGAGTCACCGTCGCGGAGGCCGCAGCCGCTGCCGGGCTCGCTCCCGAGCACCTCGGCCGCGACGACGAGGCGCTCGGCCGCATCGGACTCTTCATCGAGTTGCACGTGGAACAGGGTCGCGGCCTCATCGACCTCGGCTCGCCAACCGCCGTCGCCTCGTCGATCCTCGCCCACGGCCGCTGGCGCCTCCGGGTGAGCGGTCAGGGGAACCACGCCGGCGCGACCGGCATGCGCGAGCGCCGTGATCCCGTGGTCGCCGCAGCACGCGCCGTCCTCGCGATCGAGCAGGCCGCCCTCGCGACCGACGACGCCCGCGCCACCGTCGGTCGCCTGCGCATCGTGCCGGGCGGCACCAACGTCATCGCCTCCGAGGTCGACGCCTGGGTGGACGCCCGCGCGGCCACCGACGCCGGCACGCGCGCCCTCGTCGCGGACATCGAGGGCCGGGTGCAGGAGGCCGTCGTCGACTCCGGCTGCGTGGTGGAGCTGATCGAGGAGTCCTGGTCGGGCGTCGTCGAGTTCGACCCAGAACTCGCCGCACGGCTCGCCGGCACCCTCGGCGGGGTCCCGCTGCTGCCGACGGGCGCAGGCCACGACGCCGGCGTCCTGAGCGGCGCGGTGCCGACCGCAATGGTCTTCGTCCGGAACCCGACCGGTGTCTCGCACTCGCCGGAGGAGTTCGCCGAGACGGCCGACTGCGTCGCCGGCGTCGAAGCGCTCGAAGCCCTGCTCCGGAGCGTCCTGTGACGGTCGCGAGCGTCGACCCCGGCGCGGCGGACGTGCGGGCTCCCATCTGGGCCGCGACGGCGATCATCGACGGTCGCCCGACCGGCCGCGTGCGCTTCACGTCCGACGACTCCGGACGGATCGCGACCGTCGAGCGCGGCGTCGAGCCGGAGGCGGGCGACCGCCGCCTCGGAACGGTCGTCCCGGGCATGGGGAACGCCCACTCCCACGCGTTCCACCGTCTGCTCCGCGGACGCACCCACGCCGACGGCGGTGACTTCTGGCAGTGGCGCGAGGCGATGTACGCGGCGGCCGCGAGCCTCGACCCGGACCACTACGGCCGGGTCGCACGTGCCGTGTTCGGCGAGATGCTCGTCTGCGGCTGGACGGCCGTCGGCGAGTTCCACTACGTGCATCACCAGGCCGACGGCACCCCGTACCCGACCGCCCACGCGATGGAACTGGCGGTCGCCGAAGCCGCCGCCGACGTCGGCATCCGGCTCACCCTCCTCGACACGGCCTACCTCGCAAGCGGCCTCGGGCCCGCCGGGGGTCCTGCCGCACCGCTGCTCACCGAACAGCTCGCGTTCGGCGACGGCGACGCGGCCGACTGGCTCGCCCGCTGGCATCGACTACGCGACGCACTGTCCGGCTCCGTCGGTACCGCCGGACTCGTCACGCTCGGTGCCGCGCTGCACTCGGTGCGTGCCGTGCCCGTCGACGCCATGCGCACGATCCTCGCCGGCCTGCCCGACGACGTCCCGCTGCACGTCCACCTGTCGGAGCAACCGCAGGAGAACGTCGACACGCTCGCGAAGACGGGCAGGACGCCGACGGGCGTGCTCGCCGCGCTCGGAGCGCTCGCCCCGCGCATCAGCCTCGTCCACGCGACGCACCTGACCGACGCGGACGTCACGGCGATCGGACGGTCCGGCGCGACCGTCGTCATGTGCCCGACGACCGAAGCCGACCTCGGCGACGGCATCGGACCGGCCCGCCGCCTCGCGGACGCGGGGGCCCGGATCGCCGTCGGATCCGACCAGAACGCGGTGGTCGACCCGCTGCTCGAACTGCGTGGTCTCGAAGCCGGGGAACGGCTCGCCTCCGGCAGACGCGGCCGGTTCTCGCCCGCCGAGCTCCTCCAGGCGGGCACCGACCACGGCTACCGTTCGCTCGGACTCGGGCGGCACGCGCTGGATGTTGGCGACCCGCTCGACCTCGTCGAGGTGTCGACGTCGAGCCTCCGCACCACCGGCATGGACCCGGCGCAACTCGCCCTCGTCGCGACCGCGTCCGACGTCGAGCGTGTCGTCGTCGGCGGGCGGCTCGTGGCGGAGCGAGGTCGGCTGCTTGCGACATCACGGGAGTCCACGCCGGAACAGCTCCTCGCGGTGGCGCTGGCAGAGCTGGCAGCATCGACGGAGACGCCCCGGGCGGCCGCCTCGCACCCGACACCCGATCACCCCTCGCAGGAGAGACAGCCATGACCAGCGAACTCATCACCGGCATCGCCGAGCTCACCACCAACGCGGGCTCCGGGCCGGGCGACGTCGACGGCAATCGGATCACCGATGCGGCGGTCGTCATCGAAGACGGCCGGATCGCTTGGCTCGGCGCAGCGGCCGACGCACCCGACGCCGACACGCGGACCGACGTTGGCGGACGCGCCGTGCTCCCGGGTTGGGTCGACACGCACACGCATCTCGTGTTCGCGGGCGACCGCTCGGCGGAGTTCGAGGCGCGCATGGCCGGCGGCCGGTACGCGGCGGGCGGGATCGCGACGACCGTGGCCGCCACTCGGGCCGCATCGGAGGAGCAGCTCGTCGCGGGTGCGCAGCGGTTGCGAGCGGAGGCGCTCGCGCAGGGGACGACCTTCCTCGAGGCGAAGACGGGCTACGCGCTCGACGTGGAGGGCGAGGCGCGATCCGCTCGGGCGGCGGCCGAGGTCGCCGACGTCGTCACCTTCCTCGGGGCCCATCTCGTGCCGGCCGGCGTCGACCGCCGCGACTACCTCGACCTCGTGACCGGACCGATGCTCGCGGCGGTGGCCCCGTTCGCGTCGTACATCGACGCGTTCTGCGAGGTCGGGGCCTTCGACGTCGAGGAGTCGCGTGAGGTGCTGCTCGCCGGTCGCGCTGCGGGCCTGGGCGTCCGGGTGCACGGGAACCAGCTCGGCGAGAGCGGCGGGGTGCGCCTCGCGGTCGAGCTGGAGGCTGCGAGCGTCGACCACTGCAACCACCTGTCGGACGCCGACGTCGACCTCCTGGCCGGTTCGTCGACGGTCGCGACCCTGCTCCCGGCCTGCGACCTGTCGACGCGCGAGCCGTTCCCGCCGGCGCGCGCGCTCATCGACGCCGGTGCTTCGATCGCGCTCGCGACCAACTGCAACCCGGGCACCTCGTACACGACGTCGATGGCGTACTGCGTGGCGACAGCCGTGCTGCAGATGCGACTGACGATCGCCGAGGCGGTGTGGGCGGCGACGCGGGGGGCCGCAGTGGCGATCGGTCTCGAGCACGGTGCCGAGGCCGTCGGATCGCTTCGCGTGGGTGGTCTTGCGGACCTGCAGGTGCTCGACGCGCCCTCGGTGTCGCACCTCGCCTACCGGCCCGGCGTGCCGTTGACGGTCGGCGTTCGGCACCGCGGCGAGCGTGTCACGGCTGGGACGACGCAGCGGTGAGCGACACGACGGAGGGCCGCGCACTCGTGCTGCTGCCGGCCGACCGGCATCGGAGCTACCGCTGGCGGAACGGGCTGGGGACCGCGACGGAGATCGCCGTCGAGGCCGTCGGGCTCCGGACCGATGGTGGGCTCGACGACGGTGTCGGTGACGCACCGGCCGCTCCGGGGTGGACGCTGAGCATCGCGACGGTCGAGTCGGACGTCGCCTTCTCATCGTTCCCGGGCGTCGACCGTCAGCTGATGGCGTTGTCGGCGGGCGGACTCGGACTCGTGATCGACGGTGAGCCGGTCGAGTTGGACCGGTGGCGGGTCGCCGCCTTCGACGGGGCCTCAGCGGTGTCGTCGCGGGGCGTGGTCGGGCCGACGCTCGATCTCAACCTGATGGTGTCGCGGGACCGGTTCCGTGGATCGCTCGAGGTCGGCGTCGTCGACGGCTCGAGGCTCGTCACCACGCCCCCGGGTGCCACCACGTTCGTCGTGTTCCTCGATGGGCTGCTGTCGGCGGAGGGGCCAGGTCTGGACCCTCGTGCGCTCCAGCGGCACGACACCCTCCGACTCGAGGCCGGCACCCTGTCCCTGACCGGCGACGCCACGATCGCGCTCGCCCGGATCCTCCCCCGTCGGTGATGGGTGCCAGCGCGGTGCGCTGACGCGAGCGCGCCCCACAGCCGCGAGCGCGGGTCTCCGGAGGGGTGCGCCCACGTCGCTGACCCGCACTCACACCGACTCGACAGCTCTCGCGCCAGCGCACCGCGCTGACCTGAGACCTCCCCTCCGGGTGCCGGCGCGGTGCGCCCACGTGAATGGCGCACACCCGGCGTGAGCGCTCCCCGCGCGCGTGAGCGCGGGTTCCCGGAGGGGCGCGCTCACGTCACAGACCCGCGCCCACGTCAGCGCACCGCGCTGGCGCAACCAGACCGGGCTACTTCGTTCGGTCGAGGACCGCGAAGCGGAAGGTGTAGGTGGCGTCGAGCGTGTCCTCGAGGCCCGTCACGTTCTTCTGAGCGAGGACCGTCTCGGTGCCCTGGAGGAGCGGGATGATCGGAGCCGCGGTCGCGGTCAGCGCCTGGATCTGCTCGATCGCCGCGATGCGCGCCGCCGGGTCGGTCGCCGTCGCCTCGGTGTCGATGAGCGCGTCGACGGCCGGGTCCGAGTAGCCGTTGGCGACGGACGCCCCGGTCGTCGAGTACGCCGAACGCAGGAAGTTGTCGGGGTCCGGGTAGTCCGGGAAGAACCCGAGCTGGTACGCCGGGTAACCGGACTCCGGGTTCAGCTCCTTCACGTAGCTCGTCCACTCCGTCGACTGCAGGTCGACGGTGAACAGACCGGACTCCTCCAGCTGCGACTTGATGAGCGCGTACTCCTGGTCGGAGTCGGGGCCGTAGTGGTCGCTCGTGTACTGGATCGGCAGAGCGACGGGGGTGCTGACGCCCGCGGCCGCGAGGATCGCGGCAGCCTTCGCCGGGTCCGGCGCGTCACCGTACGCGGTCTGGAACGCGGGCGTCGCACCCGTCTGCCCGTCGAGGACGACCGAGTAGGCCGGCGCGTACGTGCCCTTGTAGACCTGGTCGGCGATCTCCTCACGATCGACGAGCGACGCGACCGCCTGCCGGATGGCGAGCTTCTGCGCGTCGTTCGCGCCCGGTTGGGTGTTCAGGTTGAACGTGAGGAACCGCACCGAACCGCCCGGCCCCTCGACGACCTGCAGGTCGGAGTCGCTCCGGAGGTCGGCGACGTCCGTCGCGGTCAACGAGCGGTAGGCGATGTCGACGTCGCCCTTCTCCAGGTCGAGCCGCAGGTTCGACGCCGTCGTGTACGGCTTGAGCACGACGTGCTGCGTCTTCGCGCGGGTCCCGGAGTAGCGCGAGTTCGCCTCGAGGGAGAGCAGCCCGCCCGCCTGGTAGCTGTCGACCGCGTAGGGGCCGGAGCCGATCACGTCGTCGTCGCTCAGCAGCTTGTCAGCCGGGAAGACCTCTTCGTCGACGATCGGCCCGGCCATGCTCGTGAGCACGTAGGGCCAGGTCTGGTCGTTCGGCACCGTGAGGTGGAAGACGACCTGGTTGTCGTCACCCTCCTCGACGCTGTCGAGGTTCGCGAGCAGCGGCGACGGGCCGTTGTCGGCGGCGATCTCACGGACGCGGGTGAAGGAGTAGACGACGTCCTCGGCCGTGAGTGCGTGACCGTTGGAGAAGGTCAGCCCCTCCTTGACCGTGCAGACGTAGGTGGTCTCGTCGGTGAAGTCGCACGATTCCGCCGCGTCGGGCGCGGGGACGACGTCGCCTTCGTCGTAGCTGAGGAGGTGCTGGTAGATCTGGTTCTGCGGCGTGAAGGATCCGCGATCCCAGGCACCGGCCGGGTCGAGCGAGACGATCTGATCGGTGGTGCCGATGACGAGCGCGGTGGTCGTGGTGGTGCCGCCCTGGGCGGTGCAACCGGTGAGGGCGGCGACGACACCGAGGCCGACGGCGACCGTGGTGAATCTGGCGGATCGGTTCATGGAGCGGTTCCTTCGGGTGACTGCGGGAGTGCTGATGCTGATGGCGCGACGGGGACCGCGTGCGCGGCGAGCGCGAACCTCGGGTGCGGTTCGGCTCCGTCGACGAGATCGGCGATGAGGCGTCCCAGCACCGGGCCGAACTTGAACCCGTGACCGGAGAATCCCGTCGTGACGATGATGCTGTCGATCCGGTCGATCACGAAATCCTCGCTGGGGCTCAGATCGTAGAGGCAGCTGATGGTATGTGGTTTGGACGCGTCGACGCCGGGCACCCATTCGGCGACGTAGGCGGTGAGCCGCGCGAGTTCCTCGGGTTCGGCGAGGCCGTCGCGTTCGTCGGGGTGGACGTGGACGGCACCGCCGTGCAGCCCGACCTTGACCCCCTCGCCCGGCGTCAGCAGCCCGTACACGCTCGACCCCTCGGCGGGGTAGTGGACGAAACTCGGCCAGGCGTCGGCGCGCAGCCCGCTCGGGAAGTGCGCGGGCTGGACCTGCGTCACGACGATCTCGGGCAGCGGACGACCGACGCTGCGAGCGAGCGCGCCGACGAGGTCTGGCGTCCAGGAGCCGGCCGCGACGACCACGTGGTCTGCGACGACGTCGCCCAGCTCGGTGCGGACGACGGCACCGCCGACACCGGCGGTCGCATCGTTCGACCCAGTCGGTTCGACACCCGACACCCGCACGCCGAAGCGCAGGGTCGCTCCGGCCACCTCGGCGAGGTCGAGCAGGGCCTCGATCGCTTCGGCGGAGTACAGTCGCCCGCCGGTCGCGTGATGGAGGACCTCGCGGTCGAACCGCAGTCCGGGCCAGCGGTCGCTCGCCTGATCCGGGGTGAGGCGCTCCGACGCGACCCCACCTCGGGTCATCGCCGTCTCGATGGCCGCGAGCATCTCGGGGCGGCCGTGGTCGAGCGCGCCGGTGAGGTCGAGCAGCGTCCGCCCGCTCGCCGATTCGAGCGCCCGCCAGGCCGCGAGCGCCTCCGACGTCAGGGCGACGTAGTCGTCGGCGTCGTAGCCCTGACGGAAGATGCGGGTCGCTCCGTGGGAGGAGCCGTGCTCGTGACCGCGCGGGTACCGCTCGAGAAGCAGGACGTCGCGGCCCTGCTCGGCCAGCGAGCGCGCAGCCGCCGCACCGACGATCCCGGCACCGATGACGACGACCTCGGCGCGCGCCGGCAGCGCGGTCGGCGTCGCGTCCGCTGCCAGACCCGGCGCGGTCATCGGCCCGACTCCGCAGGCAGGCCCGACTCCGTCGTCACGCGCTTCGCTGCGGTGGCGCGCGCGTCGACCGCCCGACGGGCCGGCATCGCGGCGGCCACGGCGGCTTCGTCGGCGAACGGACGGGACGGGAACCGACCGGGGGCGTACCGCGACGCGTCGACGAAGGGGCTCTCACCCGTGACGATCAGTTCGGCGAGCATCCGGCCGAGTCCAGTGCCGTGCGTGACCCCGGACTCGTTGTCGCCGGCCACGACGAACAACCCGTCGAGCTCCGGGACGGACCCCGCGATGAAGCGGCGGTCCGCGGTGTACGACACGATCCCCTGCACGGCTTCGGCGTCGTCGACGACGGGCGCGGCGGCCGGGATGAGCTCGGAGACGATCGGCGACAGGTGCTCGCGCATCGCCTCGACGAGGTCGGGGCGGTCCGGTCGACGATCCGCGGGGCTGTCGCGCACGGCGAGCGCCTCGTAGCCGACGCCGTTGCCGTACGTGAGACCACCGAGGTGTTCCCTGATCCACAGTCCGTCCAGCTCCGGGATCATGAGGGTCGGCACCTCGCCGAGACCGAACGGGGCGGTGGTCAGGCGGCTCGCGATCACCCGCGCGAACGGCAGCACGCGGTCCGTCGCGGCGAGGAGCTCGTTCGTCCAGGACCCTGCGGCGAGGACGACCTCGTCGCCGAGGACGCGCTCGCCGGTGGCGGTCAGCACGCCGACGGCTCGGCCACCTTCGGCGAGGAGATCGACGACGGGCGTCTGCTCGATGATCTCGACGCCCTCGGCCCGGGCGAGCGCCGCGAGCGCGATTCCGGCGTCGGGCGCGCTGATCTGGATGCCGTCGGGATGGATGAACGCCCCGACGATCGCTTCGGGGTCGAGACCCGGAACGAGCTCGGCGGTCTCGACGGCGGTGAGCAGGCGGGCGTCCTCGGGGCGGAGCGGGTGCTCGGCGAACGGCAGCAGGTGGTCGAGCACGGCCTGCTCGGTGAGGGCGAGCCACACGTTGCCCGTGTTCCGCAGCCCGATGTCGTATCCGGCAGCGTCGAGCCCGCGGTAGAAGTCGAGGCCGGCCTGCTCGAGGGCGAGTTCCGACTCGTCCCAGTACCAGGCGTAGCCCGCCGCCCAGAGGCCGACGAAGCCCGCTCCGGCTGCGGTCGTCGCACCGGCGGCGGTGCCCGACTCGAGGATCGTCACCCGTCGACCGGCGCGGGCGAGGTGGACGGCGGTCGCCAGGCCGAAGAGGCCGGCGCCGACGATGACGGTGGTTGCGGGGCGGGGGTCGGTCACCCTTCGAGGCTAGTCACTCGCCGTCCAGGGGCCGACCACCCCGTCGCAATCCGACACCCGCCGCGTCCCTCGCCGGCGGGTTCCGCGTCCCCGACTCAGGAGGTGTGCGGCGCGCCGGGCCCGTCAGCGGTCGACGCGCCGCAGGACTCCTGAGTCGGGGACAGAGCTGGGCTAGATGACGCCCTGGGCGAGCATCGCGTCCGCTACCTTCACGAACGCGGCGGTGTTCGCGCCGACGACGTAGTCGCCCGGCCGGCCGTACCGTTCGGCGGCCTCATAAGCGGCGCGGTGCACGCCGTGCATGATGCCGCGCAGTTTCACCTCGCTGTCGTCGAAGGACCACCGCTGCCGGGCCGCGTTCTGGCTCATCTCGAGCGCCGAGGTCGCCACGCCACCGGCGTTCGCCGCCTTCCCCGGGCCGAAGAGGACGCCGGCCTGCTGGAACACCCGCACGGCCTCGGGCGTCGACGGCATGTTCGCGCCCTCCGCGACCGCGATGACGCCGTGCTTCACGAGGGCGATCGCGTCGCGTTCGTGCAGCTCGTTCTGCGTCGCGCTCGGCAGCGCGATCTCCCCTGGGACGTCCCAGACGCTGCCGCCGGCGACGAAGTGGGCGCCCTGGCGGCGGGCGGCGTACTCGGAGATCCGGCCGCGCTCGACCTCCTTGATCTGCTTGAGGAGCTCGAGGTCGATGCCGGCGTCGTCGACCACGTACCCGGAGGAGTCCGACGCCGTGACGGCGGTACCACCGAGCTGGTGGACCTTCTCGATCGCATACGTCGCGACGTTCCCGGAGCCCGACACGATGACGCGCTTGCCTTCGACCCCGCGGCCGTCGACGGCGAGCATCTCGTCCACGAAGAACACCGTCCCGTACCCGGTCGCCTCGGTGCGCACCTCGGCGCCGCCCCAGCCGACGCCCTTGCCGGTGAACATGCCCGACTCGTGACGGTTGGTGATCTTCCGGTACTGGCCGAAGAGGAAGCCGATCTCGCGCGCGCCGACGCCGATGTCACCGGCCGGGACGTCGGTGTGCTCGCCGAGGTGGCGGTAGAGCTCGTTCATGAAGCTCTGGCAGAAGCGCATGATCTCGGCGTCCGATCGCCCGTGCGGGTCGAAGTCGCTCCCGCCCTTCGCGCCGCCGATGCCCTGCGCTGTGAGGGCGTTCTTGAAGATCTGCTCGAACCCGAGGAACTTCACGATCGACAGGTTCACGCTCGGGTGGAAGCGCAACCCGCCCTTGTACGGGCCGAGCGCCGAGTTGAACTGGACGCGGAAGCCGCGGTTCACCTGCACCCGGTTGCGGTCGTCGGTCCACGGCACGCGGAACACGACCTGCCGCTCGGGTTCGACGAGACGTTCGAGGATGCCCGCCTCGAGGTACTCCGGGTGTTCGTCGAGCGCCGGGCGGATGGACTCGAGGACTTCGAGGAGCGCCTGGTGGAACTCGGGTTCGCCCGCGTTGCGCCGCATTGCGGCCTCCGCGACGGCGTGGACGGGGTCGGTGGACATGGTGGTGCCGGTCACTGTGGTGCTTTCTGATCGGCCGACCAGGCGTCTCCGGCTGTCGTTCGACGGTGGTCGGGGGCAGTGGAGCGCGACTCGCCGGCGGGGAGGTACACGGGCCGTCGTGGGGCCTCGGCAAGCCTGGCAGCCGCGATAGATATCCGTCAAACGTCGACTAGACGAGCCGACCGGACCGGTGGGACGACGGCCTAGAGGTGGTCGCGCTCCGCGGCCTCGCTCGGGATGATCGGGATCGCGAGGGCCGGGAGCACCGCGATCGCGAGGAAGGCGAGCGGATAGCCCACCAGGCCGATGAGCGCGCCGACCGCCGGGCCGACGACCGACGCGGCGATGAACTGGCCGGTGTTCTGCGCTCCCAGCGCCCGCCCCGCCCAGGTGGGGCCTGCCATCTCCGCGACCGAGGTGAAGGCGAGCCCGTTGTCGGCGACCGTCACCGCACTGGCGACGACGAGCGCGACGGCGACCGCCACCGGCCACTGCAGCAGCCCGACACCGGCGAGGAGCAGCATGACGACGACCGCCGACACCGCCACCCAGCGCAGCGGCCGCACCCGGCTGCCGAGGCGGTCGCTCAACACCCCGACGCCGATCCGACCGATCGCTCCGACGAACTGCGCGACACCGACGAGGACGCCCGCCGCGAGCGCGTTCCAGCCCTGATCGGCGACGAGCCAGACGAGCGCGAAGGTCGTGAGGGTGAACTGCGGCACCACGAGCAGGATCGACACGGCGTGGATGCGCCAGAGGAAGCCGTCGCCTCGGTAGGGGTTGCGGGGTCGCGCGGCCACGGGGTTCGGCGTCGTCTCCGTCGGGACCGGCTTCGGCACGGCGGTCCGTGGCGGATTCCGGAGTCCGATCGTGCAGGCCACGGCGAGGACACCCGTCGCGACGAGCGAGATCACGAGGGCGGCGGAGATGCCCGACGCCGCCGCCACGGACGGCACCGTCACCGCGGCCGCCGTGACGCCGAGGGGCTGAGACATCTGGCGGATCCCCATCGCGAGACCGCGTCGGTCCTTCGGAAACCAGCCGACGACGATCCGGCCGCTCGCCGAGTTCGTGCTCGCGGAGGCGGCGCCGCCGAGCAGGAGCAGGATGCCGAGCGGACCGTAGCCGAGCGACGGGATGAGGCCGTCCGCGGCGATCGCCCCGGCAGCGGCCAGAGCGGTGAGGGCGAGGCCGCCGGCGATGACGATGCGCTCGCCGACACGGTCGGCCAGCCAGCCCCAGGCGATGAGCGTCAGCACCATGCCGAGGGTGGGGGCGGCGGCCAGGACGCCGGCCTCGCCGAGCGACATGCCCCGCTCGGCGTGCAGGAGCGGGATGAGGAACGCCGGGGTGCTGACGAAGAGCGTGCCGGCGGTCTGCGCGGCGACACCGAGCCCGAGGACGGTCCAGGCCCGACCGGCGTTCGGCATCGGTGGACGCGCCCCGCGAGCGGTCGCCGGGGCCTCGGGGGCTGGTGTCGATCCGGTCATCGTGCCGCTTCCTGCGGTGGGTGTCTCCCGCTGCTAGCATGACGGTACACCATTTTGGTATACCAATTGTCACCGGCCGGATCGGGAACACGCATGAGTAGTCCGACGCAGACCACGCAGCTCTACGAGCGCCTCCGCGGGGCGATCCTGACCCTCGACCTCGCGCCCGGGCAGCCGCTCACCGAGCGCGGGCTCGAGCAACGGTTCGCGGCGTCACGGACGCCCGTGCGCGCCGCACTCACCCGGCTCGAGGCCGAGGGTCTGGCGCGTCGGGACGGCCGCGGCTGGATCGTGTCACCCATCGACCTCGAGGAGATCGGGCTCATCGCCGAGGTCCGTGAGGCGCTCGAGACCGCCGGCGTCCGGCTCGCCGCCGAACGCGCGACCGAAGCGCAGCTCGCCACGATCCGCACCCTCCTCGACGAGCCCCGCCCCGACGACGAGCACACGGTCCTCCGCGTCGGCGGCGACTTCCACGAGGAGCTCGCGGCGCTGTCCGCGAACCACCTGCTCGCCGAAGGGGTGCGCGGCGCGATGGTCCGGCTCGCCCGCACCCGTTGGCTCGAGGTGCGGACGCCTGAGGCCCGAGAGCAGGCCGCCACGGAGCACCGCGCCATCCTCGATGCGGTCGCGGCGCGCGACCCCGAGCGCGCGGCGGACCTCGTCGCGCGCCACATCCGCGGGACGAACGAGCGGCTCATCGCATCGCTCACCGCCGACCAGCGGCGCCTCCGCGGTCACGGTGTCGACATCGTCAGCTGAACGCGACACCCGACCGCCACGGCGGCTCAGTCGTCGAGCGGCTCCGCCGACAGCAGCCCGCGCAACCAGTCACGGGCCTCGATGAACACCTCGTCGTTGTAGCGCGAGTGGTAGTCGACGGCGGTGCGGTCGGCGCTCGGGTACGAGCCCAGGAAGATCACGTTCGGGCTGAACCGCCGGAGCCCGAGCAGGGCGTCGGCCATCCGCTCGTCCTCGATGTGACCGAGGGCGTCGATCACGAAGCGGTAGCGGCCGAGCGCGTCGCCGATGGGCCGGGACTCGATGAGACTCAGGTTCACACCTCGCGTGGAGAACTGCTCGAGCATGCCGAGCAGCGAGCCGGACTCGTCGTTCGGCAACTCGACGATGAGGCTCGTCTTGTCGGCGCCCGTCCTGGCCGGGATCTCCCGTGAGCGACTGACGACGACGAAGCGGGTCACGGCGTTCGGGTTGTCGCCGATGTTCTCCGCGAGGAGGTCGAGGTCGTAGTGGTTCACGATGCCGGGCGGGGCGACCGCGGCGTCGGCGGTCGAGGTGCCGTCGAGCAGGGAGGCTGCGGCGGCGACGTTGCTCGACGCCGGGATGTGTCCGTGCGAGGGCAGCTTGGCGTCGAGCCAGAGGTGGCACTGCCCGTAGGCGACGGGGTGCGCGTTGACGACCGCGACGTCCTCGAGGCGGGTTCCGGGGCGGGCGACGAGTACGAAGTTCACCGGCACGAGCACTTCGCCGACGATGCGGAGACCGGGCATCGTGGCGAGTGCATCCTGCGCCACGGACACGCCCCCGTCGACCGAGTTCTCGATGGCGATGACCGCGGCAGTGCTGCGGCCCTCGAGGACGTCGCCGAGCGCCTCGCCGACGTTCGACACGGGCTTCCAGATCTGACCCTTGGCCTCCTCGACCTGGCCGAGCGCCACCTCGGTGAAGGTCCCGCTCGGACCGAGGAAACTGTAGCTCCGGAGGGCGTCGTCGGCGGGTGCGGCTGGCATGCCTCCGAGCGTACCGTGTGCTTTGCGACACGCTCTGGAACGGCCGTTGACTCCCATCCAGGTCACATTCGGGTGATTTCCAGGAAGATCGGGCCGTTTCGGCCCCGATACCCCCCGTTTTGAGCTATTCAAATCACGCCAATACCCGTCACAATGGATACAAGGGTGTATTGAGCGCTGCCGCTCGTCTCGGGAAGCGAGTTCACGGCCGTTCGTCTCCCCGATCTCGATGCGTGACCCATGTCGCGCGAGGCGCCACCCGACGGGCTGAGACAGGAACAGGAGTGACGTGACGAGTGTCTTCACCGACGCCGCCCCGCGGTCCACTCCCCGGCTGAACCTGGCGAGCGGCGGCGAGGCCGTGTTCAGCCTCGGCTCCTCCTGGAACCTCCCGTCGTTGTCGCTGCCGGCCTGGGTGCACCGGCCGATCTCGGCCGCCCGAGCGACACTCGTCAAGTCGCTCGTCATGACCGTCGCGATCGCCGCGATCCTGGCCGGCGTCGTCACGGTGACGCAGACCTCGACCGCCGGCGCGACCGCGATCTCCGCCGCCGACTTCGCACCGGCGGCCTCCTCCGTCCCGACGATGACGGCCGCCGCCTTCACCACCGCCTACGCCGGCGACCTCGCTGCGGCGGCGACGGCCCTCACGACGATGTCCTCATCGCAGGTCGCACAGCTGTGGACCGAGCTCGCTCCCGGCTACCGCGCACTGCTCATCACCGGTTACCCGGCGGTCATCGGCAACCTCGAGGGCGTCGCCTACACGGACCGGGCGACGGCCAACGTCTCCCGCCTCGCCGGCCTCCTCGCCGACACCGAGGCGAGCTACCGCTCGCTGACGGTGAGCAGCGACCAGGTCGACGGGCAGGCGGACTCGGCGGCGCTCGCCACGACCCTGTCGCGGCTGGACGCGATCAAGCTGCTCGTCGACCGGTACTCGCCGGACGCGATCGCCGCCCGCCCCCAGCCGGAGTACCTCATCACCTTGCAGGCGGGCGGCTCCGGACCCCCGCGGGTCGCTGTCGCCGTGGGAGACGTGGACACCGCCGCCTACGTCACGGTGTTCGTCCCCGGGATGAACAGCAGCGCCCTCGAACTCGACGACTACCTGCGCGGGGCGAAGCGCATCCAGAGCGCCGCAGCCGACAGCGCGGTCATCCTCTGGATCGGCGGACACAGCCCGAGCGCGCTCGAGGTGCCGTCGAACGACCGGGCGGTCGAAGGGGCACCCCTGCTCGCCGGAGTGCTCGCCGGATACGACGCCGTCCGTTCCGCGCGCGGCATCGTCTCCCAGTTGAGCGTCGTGGCGCACTCCTACGGCACGGCGACGGCCTCGCTGGCGTTGGCGTCCGGCGACTACCACGTCGACGACTTCGTCATGCTCGGCTCGGCCGGCATCCCGACGGAGATCGGGATCGAGGATCTGCACGTCCCGGCCGGCCGCGTGTACGCCTCCCAGGCGAGCGCCGACACCCTCGCCGGTCTCGGCCAGTTCCTGTCCGGTCGAGCCGATCCGGCGGTGAGCTCCTGGGGCGCGACCACCTTCGGCTCCGACGGCCTGACGCTCGGCGACGGCGACCACCTCGGCGCCGTCGACGGGCACAACGCGGTCGGGTCGAGCAACGCCGACGACCGGGGGAAGTACCTCGGGCCGGCGACCGAGAGCCTGTACGCGATCCAGCGCATCGTCACGGGTCGGGCGTCCGCGGTCGCCGATCTGACGACGCCCGGGTCGTCCCACCAGCGCGGCTCCGTGCCGGATGCCGCGGGCGTCGGGGCGGGCGCATCCACGACGAGCTCCTCCACGACCACCTCCGCTTCCGCCTCGGCCGCGGCGGTCCTCGCCACGCACTAGTCGACGGCCCTCCACAGGTACCTGGAGCAACGCCCACTCCACAGATCCGTTTCGGCTCACCCCTGCGCCGATGGGAGAAGGTAGCGTCGTTGACATACCGACATACGCCTTCGTCGGCTCGCAACCTGGTTGGAAGATGCCGTCCGATCGAGAGAGCCCCTGGGCGTCAGCGAAGCCGTGCTCGCGGGGTAGATCCGGATCGTGACCCAGCGTCGGATCTTCGTCGATCTCACTCCGATCTCCGTCGCGCTGGACCAGATGCAGCGACTCCGCGACGAGCCCGGGGTACAGGTGGTCCGCCCTGGCCCGTCGTTCTGGACGGTCTTCACCTCGCTCTGTGCAGCGGTCGAGGCCCGAGGCAACCTCGTCTCGGACGCGGCCCACGCCGCACTCGCGATCGAACACCGGGCGACCTTCGTGACGCTCGATGGCGACTTCGTGCGCTTCCCGGACCTCCGGTGGGAATCGCCACTCGCCACGGGTCAAGCGCCTTCCTGACATCGGTCGTTCCTGCCAGACTGGTGCGATGAACGATCGCGCAGGTACCCCCGCCACCGAAGCAGATCTGATCGACGTCCCGTCGCTCATCGACGCCTACTACACACTGAAGCCGGACGTCTCGATCCCCGAGCAGCGGGTGGTGTTCGGCACCTCCGGCCACCGCGGCTCCTCGCTGAACACCGCGTTCAACCAGGACCACATCGCCGCGACCACGCAGGCGATCGTCGAGTACCGCACGAGCCAGGGGATCACCGGGCCGCTCTTCATCGGATCCGACACCCACGCGCTCAGTGGGCCGGCACAGACGACGGCGCTCGAGGTCCTGGTCGCCAACGGTGTGCGCGTCCTGGTGGACGAGTTCGACGACTTCGTCCCGACCCCCGCGCTCAGCCACGCGATCCTCAAGTACAACGCCGAGGGCAACGGCGACCAGGCGGACGGCATCGTCGTCACGCCCAGCCACAACCCGCCGGCCGACGGCGGCTTCAAGTACAACCCCCCGCACGGCGGACCTGCCGACTCCGACGCGACCTCCTGGATCGCGAACCGCGCCAACGAGCTCATCGCCGGTGGGGTGCACGACGTCAAGATGGCGGAACCGTCCGCCGTCGAGACGTACGACTTCCGCGGCAACTACGTCGACGACCTGAAGCACATCATCAACCTCGACGCCATCAAGCGCAGCGGGATCCGCATCGGCGCCGACCCCCTCGGCGGTGCGAGCGTCCACTACTGGCAGGCGATCGCCGACCGTTACGAGATCGACCTCACCGTCGTGAACCCGCACGTCGACCCGGCCTGGGCGTTCATGACGCTCGACTGGGACGGCAAGATCCGCATGGACCCGTCGTCGCCCTCCGCCATGGCGGCGCTCGTCGCACGACGCGACGAGTTCGACCTCCTCACCGGCAACGACGCCGACGCCGACCGCCACGGCATCGTCACTCCCGACGCCGGGCTCATGAACCCCAACCACTACCTCGCCGTCGCGATCGACTACCTCTACGCGAACCGGCCGGGCTGGCGCGACGACGCCGCCGTGGGCAAGACCCTCGTGTCGTCGTCGGTCGTCGACCGCGTGGCCGAGTCCCTCGGACGCCGCCTCTGGGAGGTCCCGGTCGGCTTCAAATGGTTCGTCCCCGGTCTCGTCGACGGTTCGGTCGGCTTCGGTGGCGAGGAGAGCGCCGGCGCGAGCTTCCTCCGCTTCGACGGCTCGGTGTGGACCACCGACAAGGACGGCATCCTCCTCTGCCTGCTCGCCGCGGAGATCCTCGCCGTGACGGGCAAGACCCCCTCGGTGCTCTACCGCGAACTGACCGAGCGCTTCGGCGACCCCGTGTACGAGCGTGTCGACGCCGCAGCCTCGAAGGAACAGAAGGCGCGGCTCGGCAAGCTCGACGGCGACGCCATCACGGCGACCGAGCTCGCCGGCGACCCGATCGTCGCGAAGCTCAGCCACGCGCCGGGCAACGATGCGGCCATCGGCGGCGTCAAGGTCGTGACCGAGCACGCGTGGTTCGCCGCGCGTCCATCCGGCACCGAGGACGTCTACAAGATCTACGCCGAGTCGTTCAAGGGCGCGGAGCACCTCAAGCTCGTCCAGGCGGAGGCGAAGCAGATCGTCGACGCCGCCCTCGGCGCCTAGCTCATCTCCTGGTTCCTGAGCCTGTCGAAGGGCGGTTCCTGAGCCTGTCGAAGGGCGCACTTCGACAGGCTCAGTGACCGGTCTTCCCTGACGCTACCCCGGTCCCTGAGCGGACGCCCGGTCCCTGAACCGACGCCCGGTCCCTGAACCGACGCCCGGTCCCTGAACCGACGCCCGGTCCCTGAGCCGACGCCCGGTCCCTGAGCCGACGCCCGGTCCCTGAGCCTGTCGAAGGGCTAGTTCAGGTATCCGGGAGCCGCCGGGAGCCCGAAGAACTCCTCGAGCGTCGTCACGCCCGTGTTGTGCATCTCGGTCGCGAGCGGCACGCCGATGTAGCGGTAGTGCCACGGCTCGAACGAGAAGCCGGTGACGTCGACCTTGTCGGCCGGGTACCGCAGGAGGAACCCGAAGCGGTAGGCGTTCGCGGCGAGCCACTGCCCCTCCGCCGTGTCGCCGAAGCAGGTGTTG
The DNA here is from genome assembly GCF_013349365.1 of Plantibacter sp. MCCC 1A11337. Lineage (NCBI taxonomy): Bacteria > Bacillati > Actinomycetota > Actinomycetes > Micrococcales > Microbacteriaceae > Plantibacter > Plantibacter sp. MCCC 1A11337. The sequence continues at coordinate 172,488 of NZ_JABJWX010000005.1, forward strand.
AGCGAGCAGTTGCCGCTCTCGGCACCGATGTCCATCGTCCAGCCGGTCTGGTGCTCGCTGTACCCGGGGCGTGCGGTCGTCGAGTCGTCGGGTTCACTGTCGTATACCGACACCTGGCTCGAGTAGCTGCGATACGCGCTGTTCGAAGCGAGCGACAGGCCGGCCTCGGCTGAAGCGGTGTCGAACAGCTGCACGATCGCGGCGGCGGCCTCGGCACGCAGCAGCGGGTCCCAGGTGTGGGCGACGGGGACGGACACGAGGTCCGGTGGCGTGTAGTCGACCGGGTTCAGCGGCCGGGTCTTGTTGACGACCACCCACGGGCTCAGCGGGTCGTCGATCGAGTAGGCGGCCTTGTCGAACGCCGGCGGGGCAGGCGGCGCGACCGGAACCGTCTCCGTCGGCGTCGGCGTGAGGGTCGGCGTCGGGGTGACGGACGGGGTCGCAGTCGGTGTCTTCGTGGCGGCGGCCGGAGTGGGCGTGGCGCCGCCGGCGATGTTCACGACGAGCACCACCAGCAGGATCGCGAGCGCGGCGGCCAGGACGCTCAACGCGATCACGCGGTTGCGTCGGACGCGCCGCGAAACCGGGCGTCGGTGGGAGGGCTGGTGGGCTGCGGTCACACGTCGAGCCTAACCGCGACACGGCGCATGCGCCTCTGCCACACTGTCGACAGGCTTGCACACCGGACGAGGGGCCCGACCATGACCGCAGGGACGCCAGCACACCACGCGCCGACGCACCGGAAGCGCCCGCGGTTCCGTCGGCTCCTGACCGCGGCCGCCGTCGTGATCGGTCTCGGCCTCGTCGTCGCGGTCGTCGCGGCCATCACCCCGTGGCCGTCCGCGCTCCTCATCCGCTCGGTGTTCGAACGCGGCGGTGCTGCGACGGTCGCCGAGATGGAGCCGTACGTCCCCGACACGAAGCTCACGGAGTTCCGCGACATCGCGTACGCGGCACCGAGCGGCGGCCGACCACAGGTGGACACCACCCTCGACGTCTTCACCCCGGCGGACGGCACCGAACCGCTCACCACGATCGTCTGGATCCACGGCGGCGCCTGGATCTCCGGCGAGAAGGGCAACGTCGAGCCCTACCTCCGCATCCTCGCGGCCGAAGGGTACACGACGATCGCGGTCAACTACACGATCGCTCCCGAGGCCGTCTATCCGACGGCCGTGAATCAGCTCAACGACGCCCTCGCGTACATCTCGGAGCACGCCGCCGAGTGGAACGGGAACCCGGACCGCCTGGTGCTCGCGGGCGACTCAGCGGGATCGCAGCTCGCCAGCCAGCTCGCCGTCCTCACGACCAACCCCGACTACGCGACGCTGTCGGGCATGACCCCTGGCATCGCTGCGGACCAGCTCGTCGGGACGATCCTCAACTGCGGGGTCTACGACCTGCCGTCGATGGCCGAGCTCGACGGCATCGGCGCCTGGGGCCTCCAGACCGCCCTCTGGGCCTACGCCGGCACGAAGGACTGGTCGGAGACGTCGACCGGCGCGCTCATGTCGACGATCGACTTCGTCACCGCCGACTTCCCGCCGACCTTCATCACCGGTGGGAACGGCGACGCGCTCACCTGGCTGCAGTCGGTCCCGATGAGCAGTGCCCTCGAGGACGCCGGCGTCGACGTCACGAAGCTCTTCTGGGCCGCGGACCACGAGCCGGCGCTCCCCCACGAGTACCAGTTCCACCTCGACCTCGACGACGCCCACGTGGCACTCACCGCCACCCTGGACTACCTCGCGGCGCTCGACGCGGACCTCGACGCAGCGCCGACCACCGCGCCCTGACCGAAGCGGTTGCCGCGGAACTTGCGCCGGGTGTAAGTTTGCACACTACGCAAAATCCCCAACGTCGGTGCGCCTGCAGACCGGCGCGCCCAGAGTCGAACGAGACCGCATGTCATCCAGTTCCCCCGCCTCGACCGAGCCGTCGGGATCCGCCCCCGTCCTCAGCCACCGGCAGATCCTCTTCATCATCTTCGGCCTCATGGCCGGGATGTTCCTCTCCGCACTCGACCAGACCATCGTCGGCACCTCGATGCGCACGATCGCCGACGATCTCGACGGCATGGCCCTCCAGGCGTGGGTCACCACCGCGTACCTGATCACCTCGACCGTCTCGACGCCGATCTACGGCAAGCTGTCCGACATCTTCGGCCGCCGCCCGCTGTTCATCATCGCGATCTCGATCTTCCTCATCGGCTCACTGCTCGCCGGCATGTCCGGTTCGATGTACGAGCTGGCGATCTTCCGTGCCATCCAGGGCCTCGGCGCCGGTGGCCTCATGGCCCTGCCGCTGACGATCATGGGCGACATGCTCGCCCCGCGCGAGCGCGCCAAGTACCAGGGGTACTTCCTCGCGGTCTTCGGTGTCTCGAGCGTCATCGGCCCGCTCATCGGCGGCCTGTTCGCCGGTGCCCCCGAGCTGCTGTTCATCACCGGTTGGCGCTGGGTGTTCCTCATCAACCTGCCGATCGGCGTCATCGCGCTCGCGATCGTCCTCCGCTTCCTGCACATCCCGCACACCCGCCACAGCGTCCGCATCGACTGGTGGGGTGCCGCAACGGTCGTCCTCGCCGTCGTGCCCCTGCTGCTCGTCGCCGAGCAGGGCCGCATCTGGGGCTGGGCTTCGGCCGGGTCCATCGCCTGCTACGCCATCGGGGTCGCCGGCATCGTCGGGTTCATCCTCGTCGAACGGGCGATGGGCGACGACGCACTCATCCCGTTGAAGCTCTTCAAGAACTCGACCTTCCGGGTCGCCACGATCCTCGGTGTGCTCGTCGGGTTCGGCATGTTCGGCGCCATGATGACGGTGCCGCTGTTCCTGCAACTCGTCGAGGGCGCGACGCCGACCGAGTCCGGTCTGCTGATGCTGCCGATGATCCTCGGCCTCATGATCTCGTCGATCGCGAGCGGCCAGATCATCGCCCGGACCGGCAAGTACAAGGCGTTCCCGATCGTCGGTACCTTCCTGCTCCTGAGCGGCTTCTTCTACTTCAGCTTCGCGACGGCCGACAAGCCCGTCTGGTGGATGATGGGCGGCATGCTGCTCGTCGGCCTCGGACTCGGCCAGCTGATGCAGACGCTGACGATCGCGAGCCAGAACGCCGTCGAGGCACGCGACATCGGGGTGGCGACGAGCTCGTCGACCTTCTTCCGCCAGATCGGTGGAACGTTGGGCACGGCCGTGATCTTCTCCGTGCTCTACACGCGGATCCCGACGACCATCGCGGCGGCGTTCGCCGACCCGACGCTCAGCGAGCGGGTCCGGGCTGCGGCGCAGGACCCGGCCGTGCTGTCGGACCCGGCGAACGAGGGCATCCTCAAGGTGCTGCAGCGTGCGCAGGAGAACAGCGGCTCGGCCGGTTCCGCGCTCGACGGCGACACCTCGTTCCTCGTCGGTGCGAACCACGACCTGGCCGCGCCGTTCCTCACGGGGTTCGCGGATGCGACCGTGACCGTGTTCTGGGTGAGCTTCGCGGTGGTCGCCGTCGCGTTCGTGCTGAGCTGGTTCCTCAAGGCGCCGCCGCTGCGGGCGAAGTCGGCGCTGCAGGAGCGCACCGATGCCCAGGCTGCGGAGGACGCCGAGGACGAGTTGTCGCTCGCCGCCCAGCGTGCCGCCGAGCTGGCGGGGTCGCAGCTGTCACCCGACACCGCGAGCAACCGCGTCGTCGATCCCTCCACCCGTCACTGACCGTCGTTCGTCGGTTTGCCAGCGCACCGCGCTGACGTGACCGCGGGCTGACCGCCGCCAGCGCACCGCGCTGGCGGGGGCATCCGGGTGTCAGCGCGGCGCGCTGACGTGAGCGCTGTCGAATCGGCGTCACCGCGGCCCCAGCACGTGAGCGCGCCCCTCTGGAGGGGCGCGCTCACTCCGTAGACCCGCGCTCGCGTCAGCGCACCGCGCTGGCGCCACACCCCACCCACACGCGAGACCGACATGAGAGCGCTCTCAGCAGGCGATAGCATGGGCGTGCACCCAGCCACGAGGAGCTTCGATGACGCACGCCCCCCAGCCCACCACCCGCCCGGCCCTGATCCCGCCGCCGTTCCTCTGGGGTTCCGCCACCGCGGCCGCCCAGGTCGAGGGGGCGGCACACGAGGACGGCAAGGAGGACTCCATCTGGGACGCCTTCGCCCGGGTGCCCGGAGCGATCGCCAACGGTGACGACCTCGAGGTCGCCGTCGACCACTACCACCGCACCGCCGGCGACATCGCGATCATGTCCGAGCTCGGCCTCGACGCCTACCGCTTCTCCACGAGCTGGGCGCGCATCAAGCCGGGCGACCGCGACGTCAACCCAGCCGGCCTCGACTTCTACAGTCGCCTGGTCGACCAGCTCCTCGACGCCGGCATCCTCCCCTGGCTCACCCTGTACCACTGGGACCTTCCGCAGGCGCTCGAGGAGCAGGGCGGCTGGACGAACCGCGACACCGCCCTGCGCTTCGTCGACTACGCCGAGGCGACCTACGACGCGCTCGGCGACCGCGTCCGGCACTGGACGACCTTCAACGAACCGTTCTGCTCCTCACTCCTCGGCTATGCGGTCGGCGTGCACGCACCGGGTCGCCGCGACGAGGCCGCCGCGCTCGCCGCCATCCACCACCAGCACCTCGCCCACGGGCTGGCGACCACCCGCCTCCGCGAGCTCGGTGCCGAGCAGATCGGCATCACCCTCAACCTCACCAACGCGATCCCGGCGGACCCCACCGACCCGGCCGACGTCGACGCCGCCCGCCGCGTCGACGGCATCATGAACCGCATCTTCCTCGAACCGATCGTCCTCGGCGAGTACCCGGCCGACGTCGCCCAAGACCTCGAGGGCCTCGGCCTCGACACGCTCGTCCACGACGACGACCTCGAGACCATCTCCGCCCCGATCGACTTCCTCGGCGTCAACCACTACCACGACGACCTCGTGTCGGGTCACCCCGACGACTCCGGCGCCGACGGCGGCCACTCCGGCGCGACCGAGCGCGAGGCCGGTTCGCCGTGGCTCGCCTCCCCCGACATCTCCTTCCCGAGCCGCGGACTCCCGCGCACCGCGATGGACTGGGAGGTGCACCCCGCCGGCCTCCGCACCCTGCTCGTCCGGCTCGGCCGCGAGTACCCGACGCTGCCGCCGCTGTACGTGACCGAGAACGGTGCGGCCTACGACGACGTCGTCGCGGAGGACGGCCGCATCCACGACGTCGACCGCGACGCCTTCATCCAGGACCACATCGACCAGGTGGAGCTCGCGATCGCCGACGGCGCCGACGTGCGCGGCTACTTCGTCTGGTCGCTGCTCGACAACTTCGAGTGGGCCTACGGCTACGACAAGCGGTTCGGCATCGTGCGGGTCGACTACGACACGCAGGAGCGCACGATCAAGGACAGCGGGCTGGCGTACGCACGCCGCATCGCCGCCTCGCGTGTGGTGCCCGCCGTGGCGGAGCTTCCCTGACGCAGGAACACTCCGGCGTGTCGCGATCGAGGGGCCGCGACACCCCGGTCGCCTCCTGAGGAGCGGCACCGGCCACGGACGTCCAGGCGCCCGGCGATACACTGCACTCGGCACGCTCACCCGCTCGGAAGGGGACGATGATGCAGTCCGGTCAAGGGGCCCCGACACTCGAGATGGTGGCGGCACGCGCAGGCGTCTCCCGCGCGACCGTGTCGCGCGTCGTCAACGGCTCGCCGAAGGTCACGGCCGAGGTCGTCGCGGTCGTGAACGAGGCGATCGCCGCGCTCGACTACGTCCCGAACCGCGCCGCCCGGTCCCTGGCCTCCCGCCGGACCCAGGTCATCGCGCTCGTCGTCCCGGAGTCGACCGCCCGGGTGTTCTCGGACCCCTTCTTCGCGGCGGTCGTGCAGGGAGTGGCCCTCGAGCTGGCGGAGACCGACTACACACTCAACCTCCTCATCGCGAGTGAGGCGAACTCCGAGAAGACCCGCCGATACCTGCTCGGCGGCAACGTCGACGGCGCGCTCGTCGTGTCACACCACAGTGGCGACCACTCGTACACGCGGCTCGGCCAGGAGCTCCCGATCGTGTTCGGCGGTCGCCCGATGGGTGCCGACGTCGTCGACAGCACCTACGTCGACGTCGACAACGTCGAGGGCGCGAGGACCGCGGCCCGTCACCTCATCGAGGCCGGCCGGACGCGGATCGCGACGATCGCGGGCCGTCAGGACATGCCGGGTGGGGTCGACCGACTCGCCGGGTGGCGTGCGGAGCTCGAGCTCGCGGGTCTTCCGCACGACCTCGTCGAGGTGGGCGACTTCTCCCCGGCCGACGGCGCTGCCGCGATGCGGCGTCTCCTCGCGCGCGGCGTGCCCATCGACGGACTCTTCGCCGCGAACGACCAGATGGCCGCCGGCGCCTACTCCGTCATCCGCGAAGCCGGCCTGACGATCCCCGGCGACATCGCCGTCGTGGGCTACGACGACGACCGCTACGGCGAGACCGCCGCACCGCCGCTCACGACGATCGCGCAGTCGCCCATCGACCTCGGTGCCGAGATGGCGAAGGTGCTGGTCCGTCGTCTCGCCGGCGAACCGGTCGAGCGCGTCACGATGATGCCGACCCGCCTCGTCCAGCGCGCCTCCGTCTGACCCTCCCCACCAGCCCGCGAACGGTCACCAGACGACAGTCCCGGGCGCAGCGACTGTGCTGAACTGACAGTTCGCGGGCTAGGAGAGGCGGGAGCGGATGATCTCGATCGCCTGCGGGTTCTCGTCGACGAGGACGTAACGACGACCGAGCGCCTTCGCGACCGCCCCCGTCGTCCCACTGCCGGCGAAGAAGTCGAGCACCCAGTCGCCCTCGCGGGAGGACGCCTGCACGATGCGACGCAGGATCCCTTCCGGCTTCTGCGTCGGGTACCCGGTCTTCTCACGGCCGGTCGGCGACACGATCGTGTGCCACCAGACGTCGGTGGGGAGCTTGCCGCGCGCCGCCTTCTCCGCGGTGACGAGCCCGGGCGCCATGTAGGGCTCGCGGTCGACGGTCGCGTTGTCGAAGTGGTACCCCTTCGGGTCCTTCACGTAGACGAGGATCGTGTCGTGCTTCGTCGGCCAGCGGCTCTGCGCCTTCGCGCCGTAGTCGTAGGCCCAGATGATCTCGTTGAGGAAGCACTCCCGGCCGAAGAGGGCGTCGAGGAGCACCTTCGCGTAGTGCGCCTCGCGGTAGTCGAGGTGGAGGTAGAGGGTGCCGTCGGCGGCCAGGACGCGCCAGGCCTCGACGAGTCGCGGCTCGAGGAAGCCCCAGTAGTCGTCGAAAGCGTCGTCGAAGCGTCTGAGGTCGCCGCGGATGCGCTCGTACGCCTGCCCTTTGAAGCCGGCGAAACGGTTCACCCCCGTCTCAGCGGTGCGCACCGAGGTCGAGGAGTGGCGACGCTGCACGCGGCCGGTGTTGAACGGCGGGTCGAGATAGATGAGCGTGAACGCCTCGTCGGGCAATTGGGCCACGACGTCGAGGTTGTCGCCCTGGAGGACGAGGTCGGGGCCGTCCGGGGTCCATCGCAGCGGCACTTCATCGGCTGCTGCGGCGAGGGACATGTGCCTATTCTGGCAGCCCGCGGCCTGCACACCCGGGAAGGAACGACCGACCCCGCGCGTTGTACCGCGTATGACCACGGAGTTCGCCAACGAGACCGATGCCCAGCGCTACACCATGCATGTCGACGGCCAGCTGGTGAGCGTCGTCGACTACCGCATCTCGGGCGACTCGATCTCCTTCCCCCGCACCTTCACCACGCCGCCGTTCCGCGGCAAGGGGTACGCGGGCGAACTCGTCGCCTACGCGGTCGACGACGTCGAGCAGCACAGCGACCGTCGGATCGTCCCGATGTGCTGGTACGTGGGCGAGTGGTTCGACGCGCACCCCGAGCGTCAGGACCTCCTCACCCGCTCCGCCGGCTAGCCACGAGCGCGTCACCCACCGGCCACCTGGCGGTCACGCACGGGGACTAGCGTCCCGACCATGCAGCAGCTCGTCTCGCACTACGCACCACCGCCCGCACTCGACCAGGTCGACGGTTACCAGGTGGTCGATGTCGACGACGACGACCCCATCCTGCTCGACGCCGCGGGTAGCCACGTCGACACGTGGCGCGAGGGCTACCCGTATGCGGAGCGCATGTCGCGTGAGCAGTACGAGAGCGACAAACGGCTGCTCCAGATCGAGCTGCTGAAGCTGCAGAACTGGATCAAGGCGAACGACCGTCGGCTGGTCGTCGTGTTCGAGGGACGCGACGCCGCGGGCAAGGGCGGCACGATCAAGCGCTTCACCGAGCACCTCAACCCGCGCGGCGCCCGTGTCGTGGCGCTCGAGAAGCCGACCGCCCGCGAGTCCACGCAGTGGTACTTCCAGCGCTACGTCCAGCACCTGCCGGCCGCCGGCGAGATCGTGCTGTTCGACCGGTCCTGGTACAACCGCGCGGGCGTCGAACGCGTGATGGGGTTCTGCACCCCGGCGCAGTACGACGAGTTCATGCGCCAGGCACCGCTGTTCGAGCAGATGCTCGTCGGCGACGGCGTCGACCTCGTGAAGTTCTGGTTCTCCGTCTCCGCCGACGAGCAGCGGACGCGCTTCGCGATCCGGCAGGTCGACCCGGTGCGGCAGTGGAAGCTCTCCCCGATGGACCTCGCGTCACTCGACAAGTGGGGCGATTACACCCGCGCGAAGGAGGCGATGCTCGAAGCGACGGACACCGCCGACGCCCCGTGGACGATCGTCAAGAGCAACGACAAGAAGCGCGCCAGGGTCGAGGCGATGCGGCACGTGCTGCACCGCTTCGACTACGACAACAAGGACCACGAGGTCGTCGGCACGCCCGACACCAACATCGTCGGGCCCGCCGCCTCGGTCTACGAGCGCGGCGAGCGCAACGTCGGCGACTGAACCGGGGACGCGGGGCCGCAGCGCCCGCTATCCTCTGGATCATGCAGCCGAAACCGTCACCGTTGCGACGCCTCACCTCGTCGAGCGCGATCTACGGCACCGTCGTCTACGCCGGCCTCGTCGGCGCGTCGAGCGTGTACGAGGACGACGACGTCGAACAGGTGCTCATCACGAGTGCGCTGACCCTCATCGTGTTCTGGCTCGCGCACGTCTACTCGGCCGCCCTCGCGCACCACGGTGACGACCGGCACGAGGCGCTGGTGACGCTCGGCGCGTCGATCAGGCACGGGTTCCAGGAGTCGTCCGGGATGCTCCTGTCCGCCGTGCTCCCGACGATCCCGCTCGTGTTCGGCATCGCCGGTGTGCTCAGCCATGAGCACGCCGTGATCCTGGCGCTGCAGGTGTCCACGCTGATGCTCTTCGTGCTCGGCTGCGCGGCCTTCGTGGTGCGCGGGTCACGCTGGTGGTGGTGTCTCCTCGGCGGTGTCGCGACGGCCCTGTTCGGGATCGTCATCATCCTGCTCGAGGCCGGCACCCACTAGTCCGGCCCGCGACGGGTCCCGAATGGCTGGTGCCGAGCGTCCGGGACCGACCGCTCGGGCCCCTTCGCGAGCTCAGCGGCGGGCGGCGAGCGCTTTCGCCGACTGCTGCGCGGCGCGACGGACCTCGCGGTCGGGGTCACGGAGGAGCGCTTCGAGGAGCGGCTTGGCGTCCTCACCACCGACGACGGCGAGCGCCCGCGCCCCAGCTGCGCGCACGCGGGCATGGTCATCGTTCAGCAGCGTCGCGATCGAGGCGACGTCACCGACGCTGCGCTCGGCGCAGACGCGTGCGGCCATCTCGCGGACGCGCCAGGCCTGGTTGCCGAGTGCTCCGACGACGGGCGCGGTGGCCGAGTCGTCCCACACGTGCAGCAGGGCGCGGGTGCCCCAGAGCTCGGGCCAGTACAGCGCGGGCGCTCCGCCGAGGATGCCCTCGGCGTGGTGTCCGCCGACGACGCGGAGGAAGTCCTCACCCTCGTAGCGACCGGCGAGCAGGGAGACGCAGCGTTCGACGACCCGGGTCTCGCTCTCGGCGGCCACCGCGTCGGCGAGCCGTTGCTCGAGGGACGCCTGCGTGGCGGGGGTCGACGGGTCGGGTGTCTCGTTCTGCGCTGTCATCGTCCCCCCACCCTAGCCCGCGAGCTGCCACCAACGGTGGGTGATGCAGGCCTACACCCGCCACTGGTGACAGTTCGCGGGCTGCGGCAGGCTATGGGACGCGGGTGAGCCAGGCGTCGGTGGCGAACTTGTCGGTGACGAGCTGCTCGGCGGCGGCGCGCTCGGCATCGGTGACGTGGCCGGGGGTCGCGCCGGTGATCTCGACGAAGGTGTCCTTCATGCGGTCGATGATCTCGGCCCGCGAGAGCCCGGTCTGGCTGCGGAGCGGGTCGACGCGCTTCGCCGCAGAAGTCGTGCCCTTGTCGCTGAGCTTCTCACGCCCGATGCGGAGCACCCGGGTCATGAGCTCCCCGTCCATGTCGTAGCTCATCGTGACGTGGTGCAGGACGGCGCCGTTCCCGAGTCGCTTCTGCGCGGCACCGCCGATCTTGCCCGACGGGCTCGTGATGTCGTTGAGCGGCTGGTACGTCGCCTCGATGCCGAGCGAGCGGAGGGCGACGAGCACCCAGTCGTCGAGGTAGGCGTAGGAGTCGGCGAAGGTCATGCCGTTCACGAGCTCGGCCGGGACGTAGAGCGAGTAGGTGATGATGCCACCGCGCTGCATCATCATCGCGCCACCGCCGGAGACGCGGCGGACGACCTCGAAGCCGTTCGCCTTCGCGTTGTCGAGGTCGACCTCGTTCTTGAGCGACTGGAAGCTGCCGATGACGACCGCCGACTGGTCCCACTCCCAGATGCGGAGCGTCGGACCGCGGCGGCCCTCGCCGACCTCGTTCGTCAGGACCTCGTCGAGCGCGAGGTGGAGCTGCGGTGACACCGAGCCCTCGTGGATGAGCTGCCAGTCGTAGTCGCCCCAGCCCGTCGCCTTCGCGAGCGAGCGGCGGATCGCCGTCGCGACGGCCTCGGGCGTGAAACCGAGGAGCACGGCGTCCTCGGGCAGGGCGCCGCGGATGGCTGCGGCGAGGCCGGCGGCGTCGGTGGTGGCGGGGAGCCCCGTGACGGCGCGGTCGATCAGCGCGAGTGCGTCGTCGGGTTCGAGGAAGAAGTCACCCGCGAGGCGGAAGTCCGCGATGCGGTCGTCGACCACCTCGAGATCGACGACGACGAGCTTGCCACCCGGGACCTTGTACTCACCATGCATGCCCCCAGCCTATTCCTGGACGGCGTCCGGATTCCCCGGAAGGGGCGTCGAATCAGGTCAGGAGTCGAAGCCGATACCGAAGCGGTCCATGACCTTCAGGAGCAGGCCGTCGCGGCCCTCGTTCGCGTCGGAACGGGCGACCGCACGGCGGACGGTCTGGATCGCGGGGTTCGCGATGGGCTCCGGAGGGATGGGGATCGGCTTGGACCTGACCATCTTCAGGCGGGTCAACTCGGTCGACTCGCCACTCAGCAGATCGAGCATGACCTTCGCACCGAAGCGCGTGGCGCCGACCCCGAGTCCGGTGAACCCGGCGCTGTAGGCGACGCGTCCGCCGAGTGCCGTGCCCTGGAACGCCGAGAGCCGCGAACACATGTCGATCATGCCGCCCCACGCGTGGGTGAACCGGACGTCGAGTTGCGGGTAGGTCGTGAAGAAGTGGTCGGCGAGGGTCTCGAACGTCTCGCGGCGCTGATCATGCTCCGGCCGGATCCTGCCACCCCGGTGGTAGACCGCGTCGAAGCCGCCGTAGAGGATGCGGTCGTCGGCGGACCTGCGGGAGTAGTGGAACTCGCGACTCGAGTCGGCGATGCCGAAGCGATCGGTCCACCCGATGCTCTCGAGCTGCTCCGGGGAGAGCGGCTCGGTCATGAGCACGTAGTCGTACACGGGGATCGTCAGGAGCTCCGTGCGCTTGAGGAGCGACGGGAAGCCGTTGGTGGCGAGCGCGACGTGCCGAGCCTGCACCCCGCCCTGCTTCGTGGTCACCGCGACGCCGTCGCCCGAGCGTCGCAGCCGGGTCGCCGGGGTGTGCTCGAAGACCCGCACTCCGAGCTCGATGCAGGCGCGCTTCAAACCCCAGGCGAGCTTCGCCGGGTGCACGAGCGCAGTGCTCTTCCACTCCCGCTGACCAGCCAGGTAGACGGGTGAGTGCACGAGCGCCTGGACGGCCTCGCGATCGAGGAAGACACCGTCGCCCGACACCTCGCGCAGCGCGTCGACCTGATGCGGCTCGGTCGCGACCGTGAGCACACCGGTGTGCTCGAACTCGGCGTCGATCCCGAGGCGGTCGAGCGTGGCGACGAACTCGTCGAAGTTCTCGTCCGCCAGGCGATCGAGCTCCGGCAGTTCGTCGGCGAAGTGGCGCTCGCCGTTGTCGACACCGTGGGTGAGGCTCTCCTCGAAGAAGCCGCCGTTCCGGCCACTCGCCGCCCAGCCGACCTCCTTGCCCTCGATGAGCACGACGTCACGCGAGGGGTCGGCCTCCTTGGCGATGAGGGCCGTCCAGAGTCCGGAGTAGCCGCCGCCGACGACCAGCAGATCCGCCGTGACCTGGCCGGCGAGTCGGGGCTCCGGCGTCGGCCGGTCGGGGCTGTCGAGCCAGTACGGGACCGTACTCGCTCCCGCGAGCGACCGCGCGATGCGCTCGGCCGAGTTCCGTCTGCGGTGGCTGTAGGTGGGTCCGTCCGAGGTCACCGGGTCTCCTCTGCGTCGAGTGTGGGTGTCGCGACTGTACCCCGCGGCCCCTGAGCTTGTCACCGGTCCGGATACCCGGCGACCCGCCCGCTCAGGTGCGCTGGTCGAGCCACTCCACGACGTCGCGCTCGACGTCCTCGCGGTTCAGCTCGTTGAAGATCTCGTGCCGCGCCTCGGGGTAGATGACGAGCGTCACGTCCGTCAGCTTCGAGCGCTTGACGTACGCGTCGCGGAGCAGGGTCAGGCCGCGGACGCCGCCGAGGGCATCGTCGGAGCCGCCGAGGATCAGCACGGGCAGCTTGCGCGGCAGGCGCTTCGGCGGGCGACCGAGGAAGGCGAACGCCTGGATCGGGTTCCACACCGGGGTCACGCCGATGTCGAAGTTGCGCTCGTCGGCGGCGAACGCGGCCCAGGCGGCCGGGTCGCGGTTGAGCCACTCGAGACCGGTCTTCCCGGTCTTCCGCCAGCGCTTGTTGAGGTCGCCGGCGTTGATGACGCCGGGCATCGCGAGTGAAGTGCCGGAGAGGATGAGGAGTTCGTACAGATCGTGTTCGGCGACGACCTTCTGCGCCATGAGCGAGCCCCAGCTGTGACCGAGCAACGCGAGCCGCGACTCGGGGAAGCGGGTCCGCAGGTACCGGCCGACGGCGGCGACGGAGTCGATCGCGCCCCGGGTGGTCCGCGGGCCGAGCTTGCCGAGGCCGAGGTGCTCGAGGCCCGTGCGACCGTGGCCGCGGTGGTCGTCGGCCACGACCGTGTATCCCGCGTCGTTGAGCCGTGCGGCGAGACGCCCGTACCGGAGGGCGTGCTCGCCCGCGCCGTGGGCGATGTGCACGACGGCCCGCGGGTTCGGCACCTCCCACAGGTAGACGTAGACCGTGACGCCGTCGTCGTCGACGATCGTCTCGGTCGCATACGGTCGTGGCTCGACGGGGCGGTTCGCGTCGTCGACGGGTGGCGGGGTCTGCTCGCTCATCCCGCCAGCGTATGCCCTCGGACCGTCCGCGTCGCGAGTCCGTTTGCGGTTCCCGGAGGGCAGGCGTACGGTGAACGAGGCCCGAACGGCGGGCCGGCAGGTTTCGACGGAAGCGAGGTGAGCGGCCATGGCTGGTGACAGTACCCGCGCCACCGCATCGACGAGCCGCCCCGCCTCCCTCACCCGGTAGGCGCTGCCACCGCCGGTGCCGAGGCGCCCTCACTCACACCTCCCCGGGTGCGATCCACCGAGATCGCCTGCACCCGCGCGGCCGCCGCACGTTCCCGTCGATCGATGGACGGAGACCTCATGGCACTCATCGACAACGGCATCTACGTGACCGGACGGCGCTCGGCGAGCCCGCGATCGCTCGACGCCACGTACGAGCTCCTCAACGAACAGCGCGGCATGGCCTGGATCGGTCTGTACCGCCCCGAACCGTCGGAAATCCGCTCCGTCGCTCAGGAGTTCGACCTGCATCCGCTCGCCGTCGAGGACGCCTTGAAGGGCCATCAGCGGGCGAAGCTCGAGCGGTACGGCGACACGCTGTTCGTCGTGCTGCGTCCCGCCCGCTACCTGGACGAGGAGGAGCGGGTCGAGTTCGGCGAGGTGCACCTGTTCGTCGGACCCGGGTTCGTCGTCACGGTCCGCCACGCGGAGAAGCCCGACCTCGGCCAGGTCCGGCGGCGACTCGAAGCCCGGCCCGACATCCTCGCACTCGGTCCCGACGCCGTCCTGCACGCGGTGCTCGACCAGGTCGTCGACGGCTACGGTCCGGTCGTCGCGGGGCTCGAGAACGACATCGACGAGATCGAGGACGAGCTCTTCGGCGACGCCGCGGACGTCTCGCGTCGCATCTACGAGCTGCTGCGCCAGGTCATCGCGTTCCAGCGCGCGACCACGCCCCTGCGGGCCATGCTCCACGGCCTGCTGCAGGGTGCCGACAAGTACGGTCTCGACGAGGAGCTGCGCAACGGCTTCCGCGACGTGCTCGACCACACCCTCCGGATCGCGGAGCGCGTCGACTCCTTCCGCCACCTGCTCCGGAACGCGCTGACGGTGCACGCGACGCTCATGACGCAGCAGCAGAACGAGGAGATGCGACGCCTCTCGGAAGCGAGCCTCGCGCAGAACGAGGAGTCGCGTCGGATGAGCGAGACGGCGCTGGCGCAGAACGAGGAGATCAAGCGGATCTCCTCCTGGGCGGCGATCCTCTTCGCCCCGACACTCATCGGCACCGTCTACGGCATGAACTTCGACGACATGCCGGAGCTGCACTGGCAGTTCGGCTACCCGGTCGCCATCGGAGCGATGCTCGTCCTCTCCGGGACCCTGTACGCCATCTTCCGAGCCCGCCGCTGGCTCTGACCCCCCCTGCTCGCGAACTGTCACCAACTGCCAGTCCTGCTCCCCGTGCACTGTCGGTTTGTGACAGTTCGCGGGTATACTTAGGGTGGCTAATGAGCTAGGCTAATGGATCGTGGCAAGCGGAGCAGCGACGAAGACCAGGGCACTGACGATCGCCGAGCAGGCGTCCGAACTCCGGATGGGCACCTTCCGGCTCGCGAGACGACTGCGCGGGGAGAAGTCGGTCGACGACCTCAGCGACCCGCAGTTCTCCGTCCTCGGAGGGCTCTACAAAGAGGGCTCCGCAACCCTGCGGGCACTGGCCGAACGCGACCGCGTGTCCGCGCCATCCATGAATCGCACCGTCAACTGCCTCGAAGAGGCCGGGTACGTCACCCGAGAAACCGACGCGGCCGACCGCCGGAAGGTCACCATCGCCCTCACCGAAGCGGGCCACACCACCGTCACCGAGACCGTCCGGAAACGCGACGCGTGGATCACCCAGCAGCTGCGCGCGCTCACCCCGGACGAACGCGACACCCTCGCCCGCGCAGCCGAGATCATGAGGAGACTCGCCACCCAGTGAGTGCAATGTTCCGTTCCCTGTCCAGCGTCAACTACCGCATCTGGTTCATCGGCGCACTCGTGTCGAACGTCGGCGCCTGGATGCAGGCCACCACCCAGAACTGGGTCGTGCTGACCGACCTCACCGACAACGACGCCGTGGCCGTCGGCGCCACCATGGCCCTGCAGTTCGGGCCGCAGCTCGTCCTCGTGCCGATCACCGGTCTCATCGCCGACCGCTTCGACAAGCGGAAGATCCTCATCCTCACCCAGTCGAGCCTCATGCTCCTGGCCGCAGCCCTCGGCGCCCTGCTCATCTTCGGTCACGCCGAGCTGTGGCACATGTACCTCTTCGCGCTGGCCCTCGGCATCATCAACGCCGTCGACGGCCCGGCCCGCCAGACCTTCGTCTCCGAGCTCGTCGACGAGCACAACATGTCGAACGCCGTCGCGCTCAACTCGGCGTCCTTCAACGCGGCGCGCATGGTCGGCCCCGCCATCGCCGGTCTCCTCATCGTCGCGATCGGCTCCGGGTGGGTGTTCGTCGTGAACGCCTTCACCTTCCTCGGCGTCATCGGCGCCCTGTTGGCCCTGCGCACCGGCAAACTCCGTCGGGCGCCGCGCGCACCGCGGGCGAGAGGACAGTTCGTCGAGGGCTTCCGCTACGTCCGCGGACGGCCGGACCTCATGGTGATCTTCGTGATCGTGTTCATCATGGGCGCGTTCGGCATGAACTTCCCGATCTTCGCCTCGACCATGGCCGTCGAGTTCGGCAAGGGCGCGGGCGAGTACGGCATCCTCTCCTCGGTGCTCGCGATCGGTTCCCTGACCGGCGCGCTCCTCGCGGCGCGGCGTGCGCAGGCCCAGATGCGGATGATCGTCGGCGCGGCCGGGCTCTTCGGAGTCGCTGCGCTCACGGCCGCGTTCATGCCGAGCTACTGGTCGTTCGCCGCCGTGCTGATCCTCGTCGGCTTCTCGACGGTGACGCTCCTGACGACGGCGAACGGACTCGTGCAGACGAGCACCGATGCCGCCGTCCGTGGCCGGGTGATGGCGCTGTACATGGCGATCCTCATGGGTGGCACCCCGATCGGCGCGCCCATCGTCGGATGGGTGGCGAACACCTTCGGGCCGCGCTGGGCGCTCGGCCTGGGCGCTCTCGCCGGGTTCGCGGCCTGCGCCACCGGTTTGGCCTACGGGGTGTTCCGTCATCACCTCCGTCTGCGCGTCGCACCGGACTCCCGCTGGCGCCTGCAGTTCACCCACGACGGGGTCGTCTCACCGGTCACGCCGGAGGACTTCTCGGAGCAGATCGCGCTCACCTCGCCGATCCCGCTGCCGAAGCCGAAGTCGCGCGCGAAGGCGCCCGAGCCGCGTCCCGAATCGTCACCGGTCGACGAGTCGACGACCCTCACCGGCTCCCGCCGCTAGACGGTCCTCCGCTCCGACCCGCTCGGCGTCCACAACTCCTGCATCCTGCGACCGCCGGGGCTCCCGGCCGGGCGGGGCGGCGGGTGACGCGGCCGGTCGTCACGCGCAGCAGGAGTCACGAACGACCCGACACCGGGCGGACACTCGGGACCCAGCACCGCAGCTCATCGCGGTAGCGGCGGTAGGGCTCGCCGAAGCGCGCTTCGAGGTCGGCCTCCTCGACGGGCCGGACCAGGACGTTCCAGACGACGGCTCCGAAGACCGCGTAGACGACCACGATCCAGGACGACAGCAGGAGTCCGACGCCGACGCCCTGGGCGATGCTGCCGACGGCCATCGGATTGCGGACGAAGCGATACGGCCCGGCGATGACGAGTCGGTTCGGCATCGCGGCGGGCAGCGGCGTCCCACCCCCGGTCGTCGCCATCGCGGCCGCCGACCAGAGCCCGACGACGCTCCCGAGCACCACGACGATGATGCCGGCGACGACGGCGATCTGCTCCGCGCCCGGCGGCAGGGCGATCGCGACCTGCCACCGCAGCTCGAAGAACCGCAGGACGGCGGGGATCACCGCGAGGAAGACGCCCCAGAACGCGACGATCTCGACGGCGGTCCTCACGAGTTGCGAACCGGTCGACGCCGACGCGTCCGCCGGGCGGAAGGCGAACGGCCCGACGGCGATCCACGCTCTCGGGATCCCGCCCGTGAGGACGAGCGCGAGTGCCGTGACCGAGCCGACCGCGGCACCGACCATCAGCAGGGCACCGATGCCCGCCTCCTGGGTCACGGCCGCGAAGATCCCCAGTGACACGGTGACCAGCAGCGTCCATCCGGTCGCGAGGATCGCCGCCCATCGGATGGCGCATGCGGCGAGCGCCGAGGCGACGACGAAGAGCGGGACGTCGAGCACGGCCATGACGACGGGGTCGAGGCTGCCGAGCGTCGCCGCACGGACGGGCGGGACGAGGAACACCGACACCCACCACGCTGCACCGGCGATGGCCTGCACCGCGAAGTACCAGCGTCCCCAGCGCTCGGCGCTCATGTGCTCGTCGGTGTCGGGGTCGGGGTCGGGGTCGTCATCGGCGTCGGCGCGCGATGAGCCACGCGACGAAGCGCCACCCCAGGAGGAGTGCGGCGAGGACGAGGACGGTCACGATGATGAAGCTGAGTTGGACGCCTTGGCCGGAGACCGCGCGCAGCACCATCCCGACGACGACGGTCGACACCCAGACGACGACGCCGGCCCAGCGGACGGAGCGGGTCTCACGCTGACCGAGGACGAGTGCGAGGACGTGTCCGACGAGGAGTCCGACGGCGAACGGCCACAGCGTCACGAGGAGTCCGAGGATGCCTTCGCCGTGGCTGGCGCGGCCGATGAGGACGAACACGATGACGGCGAGGAGGTCGATGCCGACGGTCGCGGCGAATCCGGCGGGGGTCCTGCTGGGGCGGTCCATCCCCTCACCCTATTGGCGTCGCCGCCGCCCTCCCTGGAGGGAGGCCGCATGGCGCGCTGCGAGGCCTGTCGCTCGTTGCCGTCGATGGCTACGATGGCGCTGACACCCGATCGACGAAGGAGCCGTCATGTCGTTCCAGGCCTATCTCGATGCCGCCGAGGCGAAGACCGGCAAGACCCCGCGCGAGCTCGTCGACGAAGCGCACGCCCGAGGCTTCGACGCGTCGACCAAGGCCGGCGAGATCCTCGAGTGGCTGAAGACGGACTACGAGCTCGGCCGGGGTCATGGGATGGCGCTCGTGCACGTCATCAAGAACGGTCCGACGATCAGCGCGAAGCACGTCGGCACCGACGGGGTGCACCGCGACGAGTCGACCGAGCTCTGGCTCGACGGAGCGGCGACGAAGCCCGCCGCGGGCTGATTCCCCGTCCGGGTTGCTGCCAGCGCGGTGCGCTGACGCGAGCGCGGGGCTGTGGCGTGAGCGCGCCCCTCTGGAGACCCGCGGTCACCCGCCAGACCCGCGCTGGAACCCGAACACCGCCGCTCGCGTCAGCGCACCGCGCTGGGCCCGGAACAGCGACCTTCGCGTCAGAGCGGTGCGCTGGCGGACGGAGTCTTCGCTCAGTACCAGAAGATCGGGATCCAGTCGCGATGATGGGCGTGCACGATCGCGAGGAAGACGATCGCGTCGAACAGCAGGTGGACCGCGAGGATGTAGCCGAGCGACCGCGTCTTCGAGAACAGGTACCCCTGGAGGAGTGCGAACGGGAACGTCAGCAGCGGACCCCACGAGCGGTAACCGAGTTCCCACAGGAACGAGACGAAGATGACGGCCTGCAGGAGGTTGGCCTGCCAGACCGGGAAGTGCCGTCGCAGCAGGGCGAAGCAGGTGCAGATGAAGAACAGCTCGTCCCACGTGCCGACCGCGTTGACGCCGACGAAGAACCGGCCGAGTTCCCCGGCGTCGCTGATCACCGGCCAGTTCTCGTAGGCACCGGAGCGGATGAAGTAGAACGGGAGTATCGCCCAGCCGAGCAGCGGAACGGCGACGAGATAGGCGATCTCGCCCTTCGTCTTCTTCTCGCGGCTGCGCCAGGGGAAGGTGATCGCCTTCCGCCGGTAGACGAATCGGTCGATGAGGAACGGGACACCGACCGCCAGCAGGAGCACGGTGCCGATGCGGAAGAAGCTCGGCCAGGAGACGTCCGCCTCCACGGATGTGGTCGAGACGATCCCGATGCCGATCGCGATGAGGAACAGGTCCTTCGCGAGTTCTCGGTCGATGAGGATCGCGGTCGCGAGCGCGGCGACGAGGAGCGGATAGCCGGCGAGCGGCTGGATGAGGCCGAAGAGGCAGAACGCGGACGCGGCGAGCAGCACCGCGGGGATCAACTTCATCGGGCGGCGGGCCGGGACGATCATCTCGGTCTGCATGCCGTCGATCCTACGGGTGCCGGCGCGGGGCGCTGACGTGAGCGCGGGGTTACGGGCGTCGGCGCGATGCGCTGACACGAGAGCGCCCGAACGGGCACGACCGCGGGGCTGGCGCGTGAGCGCGACGCTCCGGAGACCCGCGCTCAAGCGCATGACCCGCGCTCACGTCAGCGCACCGCGCTGACGCACCCACCGAGGAGGGTGTGCCCCACGTCGGCCGGCGGGTCAGGCCTCTCGGGTGATCTCGACCTTTACGAAGAGCTTCGAGCGGTAGGGGCCCGCGTACACCCCGCGGAGCGGGGAGACGTCGCCGTAGTCACGACCCCGCCCGATGAGGACGTGACGCTCACCCACGTCGACCATGTTCGTCGGGTCGAACCCACGCCAGTCACCGCAGAACCACTCGACCCACGCGTGCGACTCACCCGTCACGGTCTCGCCGATCGCCGCGTGCGGCTTCGGGTGGAGATACCCCGACACGTAGCGGGCCGGGATCCCGACCGAACGCAGCGCCCCGAGGACGATGTGCGTGATGTCCTGACAGACGCCCTTGCGGTTCGCCCACGCCTCGGCAGCGGTCGAGTACACACTCGTGACGCCCTGCACGTAGTCCATCTGCTCGCCGATCTCCCGGCTGATGGCCATCGCGGCCTCGCACGGGCTCTCGTGGCGGTCGGCGATGGTCCGGGCGAGCTCGACGAGGTCGTCCGGCGGCGTCGTGCGGCGCGTCTGTTCCAGGTGCTCCACCCGCGTCACGGCGGCCTGGGTCGCGATGTCGAGCTGCTCCCAGCCCGTCGGGTGCGGTTCGTGCTGGCGCGGCCGGACCTCGACGAGGCTCGTCGCCGTGAGCGAGAGCTCGTCGTGTGGGGTCAGCACCTCGAACGCCGAGACCTTCATGCCCCAGTAGTCGGTGTACGTCGACTGCGACGCTCCCGGCTGGATGTCGATGTGCGAGTACAGGGCGTACTGGTCCTCGGTCGTCACCGGCAGCATGCGCGCCTCGTTGTACGACGCGTTGACCTTGCCGCCGTAGGAGAAGCCGGTGCTGTGCTTGATGTGGAGCCGGGTCATGAGTTCTCTCCGATCCACGCGGGCACCGCGTGAGTGGGGAAGTAGCGTTCGCGGATCGCCTCGGACACCTGGCTGGTGACGTTCTGCACGGCGTCCATCCGACCGGGGAGGTCGACGAGCGTGTCCTGGATGGGCCGGTATTCGAGGTCGCTCCGGATCTGTCCGAGCAAGCGCTGGGCGGAATCGACCGTCCCGACGCGGCCTCGGCGCGGTTCGAGGTCGCGCATGCACTCCTCGGCCCGACTGATGG
Organism: Plantibacter sp. MCCC 1A11337; assembly: GCF_013349365.1. Classification (NCBI taxonomy): domain Bacteria; kingdom Bacillati; phylum Actinomycetota; class Actinomycetes; order Micrococcales; family Microbacteriaceae; genus Plantibacter; species Plantibacter sp. MCCC 1A11337. Next base: position 193,694 of record NZ_JABJWX010000005.1, read on the forward strand.
AGAACATGACCGACCTGGGGAAGAGCTGGTCGAGCAGCAGGAACTCGGCCGCGTTCTTCGCGCTCGGCATGCCGCGGTACGTGCGCAGGTAGGCCTCGTAGGCGCCGCAGGAGCGGAGGATCGTCGTCCAGGACGGGCCACTCGCCTCGGTGAGCGACCGCGTCGCCAGGAGCCGGGCGGTCATGTCGGCGCGTTCGAGGCTGCGACCGAGGGTGAAGAAGCGCCAGGCGTCGTCACGACTCGTGGCGGAGTCGACGATGCCGACGGCGAGGGCCGAGCGCTCGCGCACCCACCCGAAGAACTCGTGCACCTTGTCGCTCGCGACCCGGCGCGGCATCCGGGCACGCGTCGTGTTGAGGCACTCCCAGAGCTCGGTCGACACGATCTCGCGGGCACGACGCGCGTTCTCGCGGGCTGCGCCGAGCGAGTATGCGATCGACGCCGGGTGGGTGCGGTCGACGGCGAGCTGCGCGAGGACGTCCTGGCGGGTGAGCTCCTGGTCGGCGGGCGCGTCGCTCCCCATGACGGACAGCAGTGACCGGCAGGCGGTGTCCTCGTCGATCCACGGGTCCTCGAGCAGCAGCTGCAGGTGGACGTCGAGGATGCGCGCGGTGCCGTCGCTGCGCTCGATGTAGCGGCCGATCCAGAAGAGGCTCTCGGCGATGCGGCTCAGCATGATGCGTCCTCCTGCCCGGTGACAGCGGGCGTGGAGAGCGTCTGCTGCTGTTGCTCCTGCTGGTCCTGGTTGCCGACCGGACGGTCCTGGGGCGAGTGCTCCGGGGTCGTTCCGTGGTCGTAGATGATCGGGATCGACGTCGTCTCGGTCGTGGCCTGCTCGGCGACGAGACCCTGGATGTCGTGCGACGAGGCCTCGGGCGCGGCGTTCGGGTCGAAGGCACGGCCGACCACCCAGGTGTCCTTCGAGCCACCACCCTGGCTGGAGTTCACGACCAGCTGCCCCTCCGGCAGGGCGACGCGTGTGAGTCCGCCCGGCAGCACCCAGACGTCGTTGCCGTCGTTGACCGCGAACGGTCGCAGGTCGGCGTGGCGGGGACGCATGCCGTCCTCGACGAGCGTCGGGATGGTGGAGAGCATGACGACCGGCTGCGCGATCCAGCCGCGCGGGTCCTCCTGCAGCTTCGTCTTGAGGGTCGCGAGCTCCTCCTTCGAGGCGTCCGGGCCCACGACGAGGCCCTTGCCGCCGGAGCCGTCGACGGGCTTGATGACGAGCTCGTCGAGGCGGTCGAGGACCTCTTCGAGGGCGAGCGGGTCCTCGAGACGCCAGGTGTCGACGTTCGGGAGGATCGCGTCCTCGGCGAGGTAGTACTTGATGAGGTCGGGCAGGTACGTGTAGACGAGCTTGTCGTCGGCGACACCGTTCCCGACGGCGTTCGCGATGGTCACGTTGCCGAGACGTGCGGCGAGCATGAGCCCGGGCGAGCCGAGCATGGAGTCGGCACGGAACGACAGCGGGTCGAGGAACTCGTCGTCGACGCGGCGGTAGATGACGTCGACGCGAGTGGGTCCGGCGGTCGTGCGCATGAAGACCTTGCCGCCGGAGCAGAAGAGGTCACGGCCCTCGACGAGTTCGACGCCCATGAGCCGCGCGAGCAGTGTGTGTTCGAAGTACGCGGAGTTGTACACGCCGGGGGTGAGGACGACGACGTTCGGGTCGTCGACGCCCGGCGGGGCCGACGCACGCAGTGCCTGCAGGAGCTTGTTGGGATAGTCGCCGACGGGCCGGACGCGCATCGAGACGAACAGCTCGGGGAGCGTCTGCGCCATCACGCGACGGTTGGAGATGACGTAGCTGACGCCGGACGGGACCCGGACGTTGTCCTCGAGGACGCGCATCTGACCGTGCTCGTCGCGGATGAGGTCGATACCGGAGACCTGGATGCGGACGCCGTTCGCAGCCTGGATCCCGTAGGCCTGCCGGTGGAAATGCGACGACGAGGAGATGAGCTTCGCGGGGATGACGCCGTCGCGCACGGCGAGCTGCGGGCCGTAGACGTCGGCGAGGAAGGCCTCGAGCGCCTTGACACGCTGTTTGATGCCGGCCTCGACCTGTGTCCACTCCTGCTGCTCGATCACCCGCGGGACCGCGTCGAGCGGGAACGGACGCTCCTCACCGGCGAAGTCGAAGGTGACGCCCTGCGCGAGGTAGGAGCTGGCGAGGGCGTCGGTGCGACCTCGGAGCTCCTCCTGGGTCATCCGAGCGAGGGAGCTGTAGATCTCCTGATACGCCCGCCTGGCGGTCGCACCACCCGCATGTTCCGCCGCCTCGCCGAACATCTCGTCGAAGGCGGGGACGCCGCCCGGAGTCTTGCGCGGGGCGAGCGTGCCGCCATAGCCGTTGAACAGGTCACCCATGGGCCGACTCTACCGGGACACGTGTTGCCGGGGTGTTTCGGAGCGCGGGGAGGTGCCCTCGCCGGGGCCGCCCCTACGCGACCGAGGCGGCGGTGAGGGCGGCCAGTTCGTCGGCGGAGAGTTCGAGCGTGGCGGAGGCGAGGAGGTCGGGCAGCTGCTCGACCGTGCGGGCGCTCGCGATCGGCGCGGCGACGGTCGGCTGCGAGCGGAGCCACGCGAGCGACACCGTCGCGACGGAGACGCCGTGGGCCGCGGCGACCTCGTCGAGGACGGGCAGGAGCGCGGCGTGGTCGGCGAGGTAGGCCTGCGCGCCCTCGGCACGGACGCTGTCGACGCTCGACCCCTCGCGGTACTTGCCCGTCAGGAAGCCCTTCGCGAGCGAGAAGTACGGCAGCACCGCGAGCTGCTCGCGCTCGGCGATCGTGCGCAGCTCGCCCTCGAACTCGCGCTCGACGAGGTTGTAGTGCGGCTGGAGGGCGATCGGGCGGTGGAGCCCCTTGGCCTCGACGATCTCGAACCACTCGGCGATCCGCGCTGCGGAGTAGTTGGAGATGCCGAGGTGGCGGACCTTGCCGGCGTCGACGAGCGACGACAGTGCCGTCACCGTCTCCTCCAGCGGGACGGACTCGTCGTCGAAGTGCGCGTAGTAGAGGTCGATGTGGTCGGTGCGGAGGCGCTCGAGCGAGGCGTCGGCCGCCTTGAGGATGTTGTCGGCCGCGAGGCCTGTGAAGTCGGGGTGCTGGCTGACCTTGGTCGCGATGACGAGCTCGTCGCGGTTGCCTCGGAGTTCCTGCCACTCGCCGATGAGTCGCTCGGAGTCACCGCCGGTGTTGCCGGGCACCCACGCCGAGTAGCCGTCGGCGGTGTCGATGAAGTTGCCGCCGCCCGCGACGAAGGCGTCGAGGATGTCGAACGAGGTCTGCCGGTCGGCGGTCCAGCCGAACACGTTGCCGCCGAGGTTCAGCGGGAAGACGGACAGGTCGGACGTTCCGAGGGTGGTGCGGGCGTGAGTCATCTGATGATCCTCCAGGGTTCGGTGCATCGCTGGTACTTCTCTTCACGCTAAGCCCGCGGACGGCTCGACTATTCCGTCGTGTCGTCCGATGACGAGCGGGCCACCGAGGCCGGACTGGCTCTCCACGGTCCGGTGCCGGCCGTCCTACGGTGGCTCGATGGGCTATCGCATCGACGACTCGAAGGACCGCATCGACCGGGACGCCGTGTGGGCCCTGCTCCGCGAGGTCTACTGGACGAAGTGGCGCAGCCGAGCCGACGTCGAGACGCAGATCGACGACGCCTGGCGCGTGATCGGCGTGTACGAGGAGGAGACGGGCGCACAGGTCGGTTTCGCACGAGCGGTGTCCGACGGACTCGGCTTCGGCTACCTCGCCGACGTCGTCGTGGACGAAGCGCACCGGGGCCACGGGCTCGGCAAGCGGATCGTGCAGGCCATGATCGACGACGGTCCCGGCGCGCACTTCCGGTGGACGCTCTTCACGAGCGACGCGCACGGCCTCTACGAGCAGTTCGGGTTCACCGACCCCGGCCCGACCGCGCTCGTCCGCCCAGCCGCGCAGCTGCCTGTCCACCCGACGCAGGTACCCACCGCCTGAGTTGCGGCACGTCGTCGCTGAACCGCGGCCCGGGCGACCGATCACCTCACTTCACCTCATCACTCTCGCCCGGCCTCCAGCCGCGACGGGCTAGCGTTGACGTATGTGGATCTCCGACGACGGCCGATACAACATCGTCGATGTGCCCGCGGAAGCGTATCCGGGGCGCGCCTATCTCCTCGAACTCGTCGCCGGACTCGATCCCGACGAGCTGCAGACGCTCGTGACCCGCATGCAGACGTTCGATGACGCGATGATCGACCGACTCGAGGTCCTCGTCGACGACGAGGCGCCCGAGGTCGCACCGGATCCGGAGCGTGAAGCGCCGTACGTCGATGAGATGATCCCGCGACGCGTCCTCGACTCGATCGACTGGGACGCGATCCTCACCCCACCGTTCCGGATCGAGGCGATCGACGTCGCCGGTGACCGCTGGCGCATGGATGCGTGGGCCTTCCTGGAGTCGATCGTCGAACCGCCCGTCACCCGACCGAGCGCTCGCAACCTCGGCTCCTCCCCCATCGATCCGGCGTAGACCCGCACCTGCCGAATAGGCTGGGTGTCATGACCGACGACGACGTCACCATGACGAACGAACCCTCGCCGCTGCTCGCCGAGGGAGCCGAACTCGAGCACCTGTACACGGGCGCGATCTGGAGCGAGGGCCCCGCGTGGATCGCCGAGACCCGCAGCGTGCGGTGGAGCGACATCCCGAACAACCGCATCCTCGAGTTCGACACCGCGACCGATGAGACGGCCGTGTTCCGGGACGGCGCCGAGTACACGAACGGCCGCACGATCGACCGCGAGGGCCGGGTCGTGCAGTGCAGCCATGGGCGTCGCGCGGTCGAGATCGAGGGGCCCGACGGCCCGATCACGCTCGTCGACCGTTGGGCCGGCGGCCGCTTCAATTCCCCGAACGACGTCGTCGTGCACTCCGACGGCTCGATCTGGTTCACCGACCCGCCGTACGGCATCGACGCCAGCGGGCGTGAGGGGCACCCGGGTGAGCAGGAGTACGACGGCTGCTACGTCTTCCGCTTCGAGCCGGACACCGGAGCGATCGAGCCGGTGATCACCGCCCTCGTCCACCCGAACGGGCTCGCGTTCTCCCCTGACGAGTCGATCCTGTACGTGTCGGACACGGGTGACGGCGCACTCCGCATCGCCGCGTACGACGTCGCCGAGGACGGCGTCTCGGTCGTCTTCGGTGACACCCCGGGACGCACCTTCGCGAGCACCGCGGTCCCCGCATCCGACGGCTTCCGGATCGATGTCGACGGTAACGTCTGGTCGTCTGCGGGCGACGGCGTCGAGGTCTTCGACCCCACCGGCGCGACCATCCTGCGCATCCCGGTCCCCGAGCGCACCGCGAACGTCTGCTTCGGTGACGAAGACGGCCGCAGCCTCTACATCACGGCCAGCACGTCCCTCTACCGGATCCGAACCGCCACCCGCCAGAGCCCGCGAACTGTCACTCCAGCACAGTGACGGGGCGCTGGACTAGCCGTTGGTGACAGTTCGCGAGCTGGCTCGGGGGACGAGTTCGGGGGCGAAGACGATGTGGCGGGATGACGGGGGCGGGACGGGGGCACCGTCGGCGACCGCGAACTCCTGGAGGAGCAGCTCGACGGCCGCGACACCGAAGCCCTCGTGCGGCGCACGCACCGAGGTGAGCGGGATGATCGACGACTCCGCGAACTCGATGTCGTCGTAGCCGACGATCGCGATGTCCTCGGGCACCCGGACCCCGTGCTCGACCACGAGCGCCTGCATGATGCCGAGTGCCAGCAGGTCGTTGACCGCGAAGACCGCGTCGGGACGGGCGTCGACCGGTCGTGCGGCGATCGCGCGTCCGAGCTCGCGCCCCTCGGCGATCGTCCGCTCCGTGCCCGCGATCACCTCCAGCGTGGCTCCCGGAATCGCTGCGACGGCGGCACTCGCACCCTCGAAGCGGTCGGCGACCTGGCGGATGCCGAGGGGACCACCGACGAACGCGAGCCGACGACGACCGGTCTGCAGCAGGTGCTCCGCGGCGAGGAACCCACCCCGGACGTCGTCGACCGACACCGACGGCTGGTCCGGTGACGACGCGAGCTGCCCGACGAGGACCGACGGGATGCCCCGCTGCCGGATGCTCGTCAACCGCTCCTCGACGGACTCGTGGGAGGCGACGAGCATGCCCTGCACACGCTGCGCCTCGAACATGCCGAGATAGGCGTCCTCGCGCTCACGACTCCGGTTCGAGTTGGCGATGAACACCGAGAGACCGTCTTCGGCCGCGCGCTGCTCCACCCCCTCGGCGATGGTCGCGAAGAACGGGTTGCTGACGTCCGGCGCGATGTACGCGATGGTGCCACTCCGACCGAGACGGAGCTGCCAGGCCGCGTTGTTCCGCACGAACCCCAGCTGGTCGATCGCCCGCTGGATGCGTTCCTGCTTCTCCGGGGAGACCCGATCGGGGTGGTTGATGTAGTGCGAAACCGTCCCCATGGAGACGTCGGCGAGCGTCGCGACCTCGCGGATTCCGACTCGTCCCATGCTCAACCCCTCCTGTCGTCCTGCGGCGCTGCGGGCACTCGCCCGCGGCCCGGCTCAGTCTAGATCGCCGGGTCCCGGGCGGTCCTGAGCGCTGCCGGGCTGCTGGTCGCGCGGCTCCGGGCCGGTCCAGCCCGGTCCGAGCGGCTCGGGGATCTCCACGCCGACCTCGATGAGGGCGTCGGTGACGACGCGGATCGCGTTGAGGGCGCGAGGGAACCCCGCGTACTGCACGGTGTGGATGACCGTCTCGAGGATCTCCGTCGCGCTGCAGCCGACGTTGATCGCACCGCGGGTATGGCCGCGCAGCTGTGGTTCCAGCCCACCGAGCGCGACGAGAGCCGCGAGGGTGATGAGCTCCCGCTGCGCCAGCGTGAGCCCCGGCCGGGAGTAGATGTCGCCGAAGTTGAACTCGATACCGAAACGCGCGAGGTCCTGCGCGAGCCCGGTCTGCATCGCGACGAGCCCCTCCGACTTCCCCTCGCCGTACACCTCGTCGAACTTCGCCTTGCCGCGCTCGAGTCTCGTCATGTCCTCTGGTCCTGTCGTCATCGTCCGTCGCCTCAGATCGAGTGTCCGCCGTCGAGCGGCAGGATGAGGCCGGTGAGGTTCACGGCGGCGGGTGAGGCGAGGAAGACGACCGTCTCCGCGAGGTGCTCCGGCTCGCCGAGGAGCCGGGTGGGGATCTGCGCGAGGAGCGCCTCGCGGCGTTCCGGGGTGTCGTTGTCGCGGCCGGGGGTCGCCTGGGCTCCGGGGGCGAGCGCGTTGACGGTGACACCCTGCTCGGCGACTTCGATCGCGAGCGCCTTCGTGAGTCCGACGACGCCGGCCTTGGCCGCGGCGTAGGCCGTCGCCCCGCGCACGAGGCGTCCGCCACTGACGGCGGCGATGGACGCGATGCTGATGATGCGACCGGAGCGCTGTTCGAGCATCGAGGGCAGGACCGCGCGCGTGACGTTGAACACCGAGTTGAGGTTGCGGTCCATCTGGGTCATCCAGGTCTCGTACGTCATCTCGTGGAAGAAGCTGACCGCGCCGCCGCCCGCACCGTTCAGCAGGATGTCGACCCCGCCCCACTCGTCGACGATGCCGCCGACGGCAGCCTGGACGGCGTCGAAGTCGGTCAGATCGGCCGTCGCCGATGCGGCCCGCACCCCGTGCGCACGGACGAGTTCCGCCGTCTCCTCGAGCCCGGCGGCGTTGAGGTCGAGGCCGGCGACGTCTGCCCCCTCCGCGGCGAGCTTCTGGGCGATCACCCGGCCGAGCGCTCCTGCTGCTCCGGTGATGACGGCTCGTTTGCCCTGCAACCTCATGTGCGGTTCCGTTCCTCGTCCGGCGGGTCGAATCGCCGTTTATCGTCGTTGACTGTGGTCGTGCCGACATGATCGAGATCACGGGACGACGATCACCCATTCTCGTCGCCGTCTTGAAACGTGTCAATATGCATTCCGTCCAGCCGTCGTCATGCCGGAAGTGCCTCGCCGAGCGGAACTGATCCGACGCTTGACATGCGACCCGTGCGCGGTTAGCCTCGGCCATTGAAACGCTTCAACTTTGCTCGCGACCATCACCGCTCGCGTCTCAACATCACTGCCACATCTTCAAGGAGGAAATGTGTCCACAGCGCACCGGGCCCCGAAACGTCGGTCGGCCACCGCCATCGCCGCTCTCGGCGTCACCGCTCTCGCCCTGACCGCCTGCGCAGGGAACGGCGGCGCGTCGAGCGCCACGTCGTTCGACTACCTCGCGGCCGTCGAGAACTCGATCGTCCGCGACGAACTCACCGCTCTCGGCGACGGCGCGTGCGCCGCGAACGAGAAGGCGCTGCCGCTCAAGGTCGAGACCCTGCCCCAGGCCGACGTGCTCCAGCGCGTCACGCTGCTCGCCAGCCAGAACGCCCTGCCCACCACCTTCACCGCACCGACCGCACCGCTGCGGCCCGGCGGCACCCTCGGCGACGACGACACCGTCCTCGACCTCGAAGACACCCTCACCGAGCTGGGCGTCATGGACGACATCCTCCCCTCGGCCGTCGCCACCGTGAAGAACATCTACGGCGACCGGTTCGTCTCGATGCCCTACCAGTACAACGTCGAGGGCTTCTTCTACAACAAGACGATGTTCACGGACCTCGGCATCGCGGTCCCGCAGACGTGGGACGAACTGCTCGACGCGGCCGACACCGTTCAGGCCTCCGGCAAGTCCGCCTTCACGGTCTCCGGTGCCCAGGGCTGGACGATCACCCGCTACATCAGCACCTACCTGTTCCGACTGCTCGGCCCGGACGCGATGAACGACATCGCCTCGGGCGACGCCAAGCTGACCGACCCCGAGTACGTCGAGGCGATCACCGCCGTCGCTGACCTCGGCAAGTACTTCGGTGCCGGCATCACGACGATGGACATGCAGACCGCGACGAGCGAGTTCTTCACCGGCAACGCGGCCATGATGTACAACGGCACCTGGATGCTCGCCGACGTCTACAACACCGAACTCAACCAGATCGGTGAGGACGCCGTGGGCTTCATGCCGTTCCCGACCGTCGAGGGCGGCAAGGGTTCGATCGACCAGTACCCGGCCAACACCGGTGCGGCGACCTCGTTCTCCACGAAGGGCTACGACGAGGAGAAGGTCGGCGGCTGGCTGAGCTGCATCGCGGAGAACTACGGCTCCAGCGTGCTGAAGAACCAGGGCGTCATCTCCGGGTTCAAGCTCAACGAAGAGGTGACCGACGTCCCCGCGCTCACCGCCGAGGTGCAGGGCATCATGGCCGACACCGATGAGACGGTCACATGGTTCGAGACCTTCCTCCCCGAGAAGGCCGGCGTCGACGCCCAGACCAACGCCGCCCCGCTGCTCACCGGCGGCATCTCCCCCGAGGACTTCGCGGCGCTCGTCCAGGCCGGCGTGGACGCGGGTCTCAAGAAGTAACCGGCGATCCGGTCGCCCGGCAGTAGCCCGGCGACCGGATCCGTCCGTCCGCGGACATCCACCTCTGCAGCGGGTCTCGCACCTCGCCGCCCAGCCTCACGGTCCCCCGACCGACTCAGGAGCACAGCATGAAAGACGTCCTCGGCGACAGGAAGGCCATCGCCATCCTGCTGGGCCCGGCCCTGCTCATCTTCACCCTGGTGAAGCTCGTCCCGGTGATGTGGTCGTTCGGCCTCACCTTCTTCCAGGGCGACCTGCGCGGCTTCGAGTTCGTCGGCCTCGACAACTTCGCCCAGCTGTTCGCCGACCCCACGGCACCGGAAGCGATCTTCTTCAGCATCAAGTACTCGCTCATCGCGACGGTCGCGCAGATCGCCCTCGGCTATGCACTCTCCCTCTTCTACGTCTTCGTCCTGAAGAAAGCGTCGACGCTCGTCCGCACGCTCGTGTTCTTCCCGGTCGTGCTGCCGACCGTCGCCGTCGGTCTGCTGTTCAAGCGCCTGTTCGAGGTCGCGCCGCAGACCGGACCGGTCAACGCCATCCTGAACGGCTTCGGCATCGACTCGGTGGACTGGTTCAGCTCGCCCGACAGCGCGTTCGTCGTGATCATCATCATGGACCTCTGGCGGTCGATGGGCTTCTACGCCGTCCTGCTCTATGCGGGGCTCCTCGACATCCCCGAGGAGGTGATCGAGTCGGCCCGCATCGACGGTGCCCGCGGCCTGAAGCTCGTCCGGTACATCATCGTGCCGCTGTCACTCCCCGTGCTGCTGTCCGCGGTGATCTTCAGTTTCAACGCGACGCTCAAGGTGTTCGACTCGGTGCTCGCCTTGACGGGCGGCGGGCCAGGGACGGCCACGACCCCGCTGACGCTGTACATGTACAACACGACGTTCACGTACCAGAACTACGGCTACGGCTCGACGCTCGCGTTCGTGCTCACGATCATGTGCTTCCTCGTGACGCTCCTGATCTTCAAGACCTCCCGCAAAGACCTGACGAAGGACTGACGCCATGACGACCGCCATCACCCCGGCGCCCGGCGCCACCACACCGGCCTCGAGCGGCAGCGGCGACGGATCCGGCACCGCCGTCCGCCGGCCGAAGATGCGTCGCGCTCCCCGCTCGCGCGCCTACTACCTGCGGAAACTGCCCTCGGTCATCCTCATCGGACTCCTGCTCGTGATCGAGATCTACCCGATCGTCTGGCTGTTCCTGTCCTCGTTCAAGAACCAGCGCGAGTTCCTGCAGGAGTCCACCTTCTCCCTCCCGGAGTCGTGGAGCTTCGACAACTACGTCACCGCCTGGACGACCGGCAACATCTCGCAGAACCTGCTCAACAGCGTCATCGTGACCCTGCCGTCACTCGTCTTCATCCTCATCTTCGGCGTCGCCGCCGCCTTCGCCCTCGAGGTGATGGTGTGGAAACGCCGCAACCTGACGCTGCTGCTGTTCATCTCCGGCATCATGATCCCCGGCCAGATGATCCTCGTGCCACTCTTCGTCGCCTACTTCAACCTCGGCCTGACGAACACCTACTGGCCGATGATCATCACCTACACGGCGCTCGGGATGCCGCTGACGGTCTTCATGATGACCGCCTACTTCCGGGCCGTGCCGCGCGAGGTGTTCGAGGCGTCGACGATCGACGGAGCCGGCATCATCCGTTCCTTCTGGTCCATCGGACTGCCGATGGTGCGGAACGCGCTCTTCACGATCGGGCTCGTCCAGTTCCTCTCCATCTGGAACGACCTGCTCATCTCGCTGACCTTCACGACGAACGCCGACCTCCGCACCATCCAGGCCGGCCTGTTGAACTTCAGTGGGGAGTTCGGCCAGGTCGACTACGGGCCGCTGTTCGCGGGCATCTGCATCAACGTCTTCTCACTGCTCGTCGTGTTCGTGTTCCTCAACCAGCGGATCATGAAGGGGCTGGCATCCGGCGCACTCAAGGGGTGATGCCCGAGTGCCCGACGACTGCAGGATGGACGACATGATCAACGACGACACGACCCACACCTCCTCCACCGACCGGACGACCGCGGCAGTGGCGACACCAGACGACCTCCGACCGCTCGGCTCGACCGGGCTCGTCGTGAGCCCGGTCACGGTCGGCACCTCAGGACTCGGCACGCCGGCGAGCGCCGACGGCTCCCCCGGCCCGGGCTCCACGGCGTTCGCAGCGGCCGCCCTCCGTGGTCCGAATCTGCTTGTGGACACGTCGAACAACTACTCGGACGGACGCAGCGAGACGGCGATCGGCGACGCCATCCGTCAGAGCGGTCTGCCCGAGGGACGCGGAGTGGTGACGAAGGCCGACCAGGATCCGTCGACGGCGGTGTTCGACCGCGACCGGGTGCTGCGGTCCTTCGAGGAGAGCCTCGAGCGGCTCGGCGTCGAGCGCATCCCGGTGTTCCACCTGCACGACCCGTACTCGGTGTCGTTCGAGGAGGCGTCGGCACCGCGTGGTGCGATCGAGGGCATGCTGGCACTCAGGGAGCAGGGCTTGGTCGACGCGATCGGGATCGCGGCCGGTCCGCTCAGCGTCATGCTGCCGTATGTGCGGACCGGCGCGTTCGACGTGTTGCTGTCGCACAACCGGTTCACGCTCGTCGACCGGTCGGCGACCGGCCTGCTGGAGGAGGCGCGCTCGCTCGGGATGGGCGTCTTCAACGCGGCTCCGTTCGGGGGCGGACTCCTCGCCGGACGGCGCGGGCGCGACGGCAAGCCGGCCACGTACGCGTACCAGGTCGGATCACCCGAGTTGCTCGCCTGGGTCGACCGCGCCGACGAGCTGGCCACCCGCCACGGCATCCCGCTCGCGGCTGCCGCGCTCGCGTTCTCGACGAGATCGGAACTCGTCGACTCCACCGTCGTCGGGATGAACCGGCCCGAGCGATTGGAACAGGTCGAGACGCTGCGAACGACCCACATCCCCGAGGACTTCTGGTCGGACCTCGACGCACTCGGCACCCCGCCGAGCACCATCACCGACTGAGCCCGTCCTCCATCCATCCATCCACCCACCCGCTCCCCTTTCCCTTCCACTGTCCCTTTCTCAGGAGTCCGCCGGCGTGGCGTCCGCTGGCCGGGCCGGCGCGCCGATGACCTCCTGAGAAAGGGACGCCCGACGATGAAGGTTGCACGACGATGAACGACTCAGCACGGCTCGCGGCGTCGTGGGTCGAAGATCCGATCCCGGGGACCGGCCGGCGGCGACCCCGTGCCGACGAACTGAGCGACGCACGTCGGTTGTCCCTCAACGGCGACTGGGCGTTCACGCTCTCGCCCACGGCCGACGGGACGGGCGACGCCTTCGGTGATCCGTCGCTCGACGACTCCTCCTGGGACCGCATCCGGGTGCCCGCGCACTGGGTCCTCGAGGGCCACGGGCAGCCGCTGTACACGAACACCGCGTTCCCGATCCCGATCGACCCGCCTCACGTGCCCGAGGAGAACCCGACGGGCGACTACCGCCGCACCTTCACCCTGCCGGAGGACTGGCGTCGCGATGACACGGTGCTGCGCTTCCAGGGTGTCGACTCCTGCGGGACCGTGTGGTTGAACGGCGTGCTCCTCGGCCACAGCAAGGGCAGCCGTCTCCCGGTGGAGTACGACGTCGGCGAGCACCTCGTCCCCGGTGAGAACGTCCTCGCCGTGCGGGTGCACCGGTGGTCGAGCGGCACGTACCTGGAGGACCAGGACATGTGGTGGTTGCCGGGCATCTTCCGCGACGTCGACCTCCTGGAACGCCCGGCCGGCGCGATCGACGACGTCCAGGTCCGCGCGAGCTACGACCATCGCGACGGCATCGGCGTCCTGCGCGTCGACACCGACGTCCCCGGCCTCGTCGACGTCCCCGAGCTCGGCATCCGCGACCTCCCCACCGGCACCGCGACCGCTCTGCCGGTCGAGCCCTGGAGCGCCGAGGTACCGCGCCTCTACACGGCGCACCTCAGGCCACGGCCGACCGATGAGACGCCCGTGGCCGACGAGACCGTCGAGCTGCGCATCGGCTTCCGCACCGTCTCCATCGAGGACGGCCGCTTCCTCGTGAACGGCGTCCCGGTGCTGTTCCGCGGGGTCAACCGGCACGAGCACGACCAGGACCGCGGCCGTTCGCTCGACACGGAGACCATGCGGCGGGACATCCTGCTCATGAAGCAGCACAATCTCAACGCCGTGCGCACGAGCCACTACCCGCCCCACCCGGACTTCCTCCGCCTCTGCGACGAGCTGGGGCTGTGGGTGGTCGAGGAGTGCGACCTCGAGACCCACGGCTTCATTTACACCGACTGGGCCGGCAATCCGCCGACGGAGCCGGTCTGGCGCGACGCGATGCTCGACCGTGTCCAGCGGATGGTCGAGCGAGACAAGAACCACCCGTCGATCGTCGTGTGGTCGATGGCGAACGAGAGCTGGGTCGGCGAGAACTTCGACGTGCTGGAGCAGTGGATCCGCGAGCGCGATCCGTCTCGGCCGATCATGTACGAGCGCGATCCGTCGTATCGGAACTCGGACTTCTCCAGCCTCATGTACCCCGACCAGGAGCTGCTCGAGGCCATCGGCCGTCGCGAGGAACCGACCCCCGTGGGCGTCGTGGCGGGGTCGCCGGACGACGTGCGTCGGCGGCGACTCCCGTTCCTGCTCTGCGAGTACGCGCACGCGATGGGCAACGGCCCGGGGTCGCTCGTCGACTACCAGCGGATCCTCGAGTCCTCCGACCGGTTCTGCGGCGGCTTCGTCTGGGAGTGGATCGACCACGGCTTCCGCAGCACCGACGCCGCCGGGAACGAGTTCGTCATGCACGGTGGCGATGTCGCCTTCCGACCGAACGGCGGACGCTACTGCCTCGACGGACTCGTCTTCGCCGACCGCACGCCCTCCCCCGGCCTCGCCGAGCTGCACGCCGCGATCAGTCCGGTCGAGCTCCTGGCGGACGCCACCACCGGCACGCTGACGGTCAGGAACAAACACGACATGCGGTCACTCGATCACCTGGCGCTCCGGTGGCAGCTGGAGGACGACGGCCTCGCCGTCGCGTCGGGCGCGTTGACGACACCGCCCGTGGACCCCCGGAGCGCGGTGACCGTCGACCTGCCGGCCGAGGCGACCGTGCCGACCGCCGGTGTCGATCCCGTCTCCGGCGCACCCGTCGAGCGTTGGCTCACCGTGCGCGCGGTCCTGGCGGCCGACGAGCCGTGGGCGGCAGCGGGACACGAGGTCGCGTTCGGGCAGGCGCGGATCGCCGCCGACCGACCGGCGGATCCGACCGGCGTCACCGTTCCCGTGGCGTCCGCGGCACGCAGACCGCTCGCTCACGCCGACCGCACGCCGGGCCACCGCATCACCCTCGGCGCAGGCTCCTTCGACGCCCGCACCGGCCGACTCCGCGCGCTCGGCGATCTCGAGTTCGACGGGCCCGTCCTCGACATCATGCGCGCACCAACCGAGAACGACCGGGGCCAGGGGCCGCGGAACACGGCCGCAGCCAGTTGGAAGCTCACGGGACTCGACCGCTTCCTCCACCGGACCGACGCCGTCGAGCGGATCGACGACGGGCAGGGCGGCGGCCTGCGGGTCTCCGGCCGCAGCGCCCCCGCCGCGCACGGGCTCGGCCTGCGCTGGACGTTCGACTGGACCGACGCGGGCGGCGCCTTGGACCTGTCGGTCACCATCGTCCCCGAGGGGATCTGGGAGCACACCCCCATCGGCGATCACGTGCTGACGCTGCCGCGCCTGGGCCTCCGACTCGGACTACCGGGCAGCTATACGGATGCGACGTGGTTCGGTCGGGGCCCCGGCGAGTCGTACGTCGACAGCCTCGCCGCGGCGCGCATCGGTCGCTTCACGAGCAGTGTCGACGGGCTCCAGACCGACTACCCGGTGCCCGAGGAGAACGGCAACCACGTCGGGACGCGGTGGGTGGAACTCACCGGCGACGGCCTGCCGGCCTTGCGAGCCGAGCAGCTGCAGGACACCGGCTTCGACTTCACCGCCAGACGATGGACGAGCGAAGCGCTCGAGGAGGCCCGCCACCCGCAGGACCTCCGAGACTCCGGCCGCGTGTGGCTCAACCTCGACCATGCGCAGCACGGGCTCGGCAGCTCGTCCTGCGGGCCGGCCCTGCCCGAGCGCTACCGGGTGCCGGTGGCGGAGACGACCTTCGGTGTGCGGCTGCGGACGCTCACGCCCGACCCTGCAGGATGAGGTTCCAGTACACCCAGGGCAGGACGTGGCGGTCGGCGATGAACGTGAACCGGCGCTCCTTCGCGAGTCCGTTCCAGAACGGGATCGAGGGCTTCGGGCGGTAGCGGTCGTCGAACTCGGCGAACACCACCGTCCCGCGGGAGACCGTGAACGGGCACACCGAGTAGCCGTTGTAGACCGTGCTCGGCTCCTGGCCGGACCGCACGGCGACGAGGTTCTTCGCGAGGGTCTTCGTCTGTTGCCGGAGGGCTCCGCCGGACTTCGAGCTCATCACCGCGGCGGCGTCGCCGAGCGCCCAGACGTCGGGGAAGCGCGGATGCCGCAGGGTCAGCGAGTCGACCTCGACGAAGCCACCCGGGTTGCCGGGCTCGGCGAGCGCCGTTGCCGCGAGCCAGTCCGGTGCGGACTGCGGCGGCACCGCGTGGAGGACGTCGTAGGGGATCTCCTCCCGAAGTCCCCCCGTCACGCCGTCCTGCCCGCGATCCGGGCCGTCCTGCGGGTCGGTCTGCGCGATGGTCACCACGCGCTGCTCCGGGTCGACCGCGACGAGCTCGCGCGAGAACCGCACCTCGATGCCGTACTCGGCGACCTTGCGGTCGAGTTCGGCGTCGATCATCGGCATGCCGAACATCGTGGGTGTGGGCACGACGAGCACCACACGGATGTCGTCGAGGACGCCCGTCTGCCGCCAGTGGTCGCACGCGAGGTACATCGGCTTCTGCGCGGCGCCCGAGCAGCTCGCGGGGCCGGCGGGCTGCGTGAACACGACGGTGCCCGAGCGGACCGACCGGAGCACGCGCGAGGCCTTCTGCGCGTACTCGAACGTGTAGTTGGAGATCCCCACCGGCGAGGCCATCGCCTCCGTCAGACCGGGCACGGCGTCCCAGTCCTGCTGGATGCCCGGAGCGACGATGAGCTGGTCGTACTCGACGGCGGTGCCGGATTCGAGTGTCAGCGTCTTCGCGACCGGGTCGATGGACCGGACCCGGTCCTGGATCCAGGTCACGCCCTTCGGCGTCACTGCGCGCTGGGGCCTCGTGGCCACCGATGCGGACGCGGTCCCGCCCGCGACGTGCGAGAACATCGGCTGGTACCGGTGGTGTTCGCGCGGTTCGATGACCGCGACGTCATCGACCCCGTATCGCCGGAGCCTGCCCGCGACGGACAGACCGGCGTTGCCGCCACCGATGACGACCACCTCGTGATGGAGCGGAGCCCTGCTGGAGTCGGTCACGGTGGCGGCGGCGCTCAGGATCCGGACTGACCGCGACCGGTGGCGTTCTGCAGCCGGTCGATGTGCTCGGAGGCCTGCGCCTTCGTCAGGTCGGCGGGGAGCTCCTCGCCGGCCTCGCGCGCCAGGGTGTCGAGGTAGCTGCGCTGCGGGCCGGTCATCGGCTCGTCGCCGGTGACCCAGTCCTCGGGGTCCTTGCTCGCGCTCGTCGAGCTGTCGTCGCCCCGGGCCCCGAGGGTCTCCTCGGTGGCGCCGATCGTCTCGGGCGAGCCGGAGGTCGTGGCGTCGGGGGTCGTTGCGTCGGTCTGTTCTGCGTCAGTCATGCGGCAACGGTACGTCGAGCGGGCGATCGCGGAGGAGGGGTTGCGCGTCCACGTCGGACCGGTCTCGGAATAGCGATGGACGACCCCCGGTTGACCCAGGCGACCGCGTGCGGCCGCACCGTCCACGAAGGAGACCCATGTCCGACACCGCTTCCGGAACCGTCCGATCCCCCGACGACCCCGCTCCGTCGCAGGGCGTCGCCATCGGCATCCTCGGTGCCGGCAAGGTCGGCACGGTCCTGGCACGACTCGCGGTCGCCGCCGGCTATCGGGTGCTCATCAGCGGTTCGCGCGACGCCGCCCGGATCGCCCTGACGATCGACGTCCTCGCTCCGGGTGCCGTCGCCACGACCGCCGCCGAGACAGCGACCCAGGCCGACCTCGTCATCCTCGCGCTGCCCCTCGGCAAACATCGCTCGGTGCCCGTCGACGAGCTGCGCGGCAAACTCGTCATCGATGCCATGAACTACTGGTGGGAGGTCGACGGCCACCGCGAGGACCTCAGTGCGCCGGAGACCTCGACGAGCGAGCTGGTCGCCGCCTTCCTGCCGGAGTCCCGGGTCGTGAAGGCGTTCAACCACATGGGGTACCACGACCTCGACGGGGAGCCACGTCCCACCGGCGCACCGGGCCGCAAGGGCATCGCGATCGCCGGCGACGCCCCCGCGGACCGGGCGGCCGTCTCGGCCGTGGTGGACGCCCTCGGGTTCGACCCGGTCGAGATCGGGCCGCTGCGGGCTGGCGTCGTCCTCGAACCGGGGCACGAGCTCTTCGGGGCGAACATCGGTGCCGACGAGATCCGCGAGGTCGCCGAGGTGCGGGCGTTGGCCGAAGCCGAGGCCGGCGTCCGCTAGGCGACGCGGCGGGTTCCCGCGCCGGACGGTCTCGACCGTTCGTACCACTCTCGGGTGCAGCGCCGACTTTGGGCGTGCCGACCCGGATCGCCTCGTCGAGCGCGTCGTCAAAGCCGTACTCAGCGAGGAGGAACGCCCGATCGGCCTCGGATGCCCCGTCGCCGGTCAACGGCATCGCGCTCGCGCGAACCGGGGTGCACTCATCCGTCGATCGTCCGATCAGCGCCTCGTTCGTTTCCGTGCCGATCAGGCCCGCACTGCATGCTCGCGCTCGAACTCGTCCCGCCAGGAGTACTCGGGCTCGAAACCGAGTCGTGTGCGGGCCTTGTCGATGGACATGAGCGTTTCGAACTCGCCGAGCCCCGCCCGCAGCGGGACGCCGGGGAAGTGCGTCGCCGCGAGCTCCGCCGACGGCACGGTCGTCCCGTTGTCGGAGGCGCACACGTCGAAGACCTCGAAGCCGGGCTCCGCTCGGGTCAGCGCCAGCGCGACCGCCTGCGCACCGTCACGTGCGTCGACATAGCTGAACAGGAGATCGCGTCGGTACCCGGGCTCCGACGCCCGCGCGAACGTGCCGTACTCCCCCGGCGCTACGACGTTCGTGAACCGCAACGCGGTGATCGACATCCCGTCGGCCCACCGCACCAGCTGTGCGGCCATCGCCTCCTCGGCGACCTTCCCGAGCGCATAGGTGTTGTTCGCGCGACTGACGGTCTCGTCGATCGGCAGGAACTCGGGCGCCTCATCGAACGGGAATCCCATGGCCGTGATGCTCGACGCCGTCACGATCGTCCGGATGCCCGCCCGCAGCGCCGCGTGCAGCACGTTGAACGACACGGTCAGGTTGTTGTGGAACGTCGCCGCATCCGGCACGAGCCCGTTCACCGGGATCGCGGCCAGGTGCACCACGGCGTCGAGACCTGCGAACCTCGCCGTCACCCCGAGCAGGCTGTCGATCGTCTGCCCGTAGTCGGTCAGGTCCACACGGGTGAACCCCGGCCCGGCCGTGCCCGCGACGTCGAGTCCGTGCACGTCGTGGCCGTCCCGCAGCAGTCGTTCGACGGTGGCGGAGCCGAGCTTGCCCGAACTCCCGGTGACGGCGATGCGCATACGGACGATCCTAGGCTCGGGCCGGGAAGTCGGCGGGCAGCGGGAGTGCGGTCACCACGTGCCCGGCTGCGTCCTCCTCGTTCGCGTGCAGATGGCCGACGCGCCCACCGGCCGGGAGTCCCGTCTCCGTGAAGAAGCCACGGATCGTCTCGTACACCTCGACGATGTCGTGGGTGTCGCCCGCCTGCGTCAGCACGATGTCGCCCGACTGCACGTAGCGCTCGCCACCGTCGACGAGCACCTTCCCCTTGCCCTCGGTGATGAACCAGATCTCGTGGTCGTCGTGGTGGTGCCGGTCGAACCGTCCGCCGTCGACCGACACCGCGAACCGCCCGATGGTGCCGATCTCGCTCCAGTCCGGCTTCGAACCCGGATGCACCCAGGAGCCCGGTTCGATCACCGGCATCAGCGGTCCTGCTTCCAGCTCGGCGCCGTTCCGGCGTCGAGGATGCGCGCGTCGGGCAGGCCGTCGAGCCCCGTCTCCGCGCCACCAGGGGTGTACACGACCGACAGTCGCAGCGGGCGCCACGTCGTGTTGTAGGTGGAGTGCACGGTGTCCTTCGGGATGTACACGGCGTCGCCCTCGCGGATCGGGAACGCGGGACCGTCGCCGACGGTCTGCACGCCCTCGCCGGAGATCACCGTGATGACCTCCTCCTCGCCCGGGTGCTGGTGGGGTGCGTGGCCCTGTCCGGGGTAGACGATGACCTCGCCGACCGTGAGTCCGGCGCCCTCGTCGAGGTGCGGGGTGACGAGCCACTTGATGGTGCCCCAATCGAAGACCCGGGTGGGGACCTCGTCGGGGCGACGGCCGGCGGTGGCAGGGGTGATGGCTGGTTCGGTCATGAGATGCTCCTCGTCGAGTGGTCGGGTGGTCGGTCGTGCCGTCGGTCAGCGGGTCTGGATGGCCTTGAAGTCTTCGATCTGGCGTTTGATCGCCCGCTCGGTCGGGAGGCGTTCGGCCGAGGACGCGCCGAAGAACCCGGCGACGCCCGTCGTGTTGGCGAGGATGAAGGCGGCGTCCTCCGGTTCGGCGATCGGACCGCCGTGGCACAGCACGATGACGTCCGGGTTGATCGCGACGGCCGCGTCGCGCATCTCCTGCACCCGGTGCGCCGACTCCTCCAGCGAGAGTGCCGTGGTCGCGCCGATCGTGCCGGCCGTCGTGAGGCCCATGTGCGGGACGAGGACGTCAGCACCCGCCTCGGTCATCGCGACCGTCGACTCGACGTCGAAGACGTACGGGGCCGTGAGGAGGTCACGCTCGGCGGCGAGGCGGATCATGTCGACCTCGAGGTCGTAGCCCATGCCCGTCTCCTCGAGGTTCTGGCGGAAGACGCCGTCGAAGAGCCCGACGGTCGGGAAGTTCTGCACGCCGGTGAACCCCATCGTCTTGAGCTCGTCGAGGAAGCGCTCCATGATCCGGAACGGGTCCGTCCCGTTCACGCCGGCGAGCACCGGGGTGTCGCGGACGATCGGCAGCACCTCCCGACTCATCTCCACGACGACCTGGTTGGCGTCCCCGTAGGCGAGCAGGCCCGACAGCGAGCCGCGACCGGCCATCCGATACCTGCCGGAGTTGTAGATGATGATGAGGTCGACGCCGCCCGCCTCCGCGGACTTCGCCGAGATGCCGGTGCCCGCCCCGGCGCCGATGACGGCCTGGCCGCGCGCGACGGTGGCGCGAAGTCGTTCGAGTGCGATGGTCCTGTCCATGGTCAGTCCTGTTCCGTGGTGTCGGTGTGGTTCCTGTCGCCGTCTCGCTCGATCACAGCGTGGAGGGTGTCGGCGGCGAGCCTCGCGAACACCGGATCATTGAGATGTTCCGGACGGTCGACGACCGTGACCGCGCTGCCCTGCACACCCGCGAGCACGGCTTCCATGAGTGCAGCATCCGCCTCCGCGTCGCGGAAGGGCAAGCCCTCGGCGTCGAGCGCCGAGACGCCGCCGCGCGGGATCAGCAGCACGGTGGGGGCCTCGGCGCCGCTGAGCTTCGCCCCGATCCGCTCGCCCAGCTCGCGGTTCTCGTCGACCGTGGTGCGCATGAGCGTCACCGTCGCGTTGTGGACGAAGAAGTCGCGATCGGCGAACCGCTCCGGCACGGTGTCGCGAGGGCCGAAGTTGACCATGTCGAGCGCACCGAGGCTGACGAGCTGTGGGACGCCTGCCGCGCCGGCCGCGGTGAGTCGGTCCGGGCCCGCCGTCAGCACGCCGCCGACGAGATCGTCCGCGAGTTCGGTGGTGGTGAGATCGAGGACCCCTGCGAGCATGCCGCTCCGAGCGAGCGATTCCAGGGCCCGCCCGCCCGAACCGGTGGCGTGGAAGACCAGGACCTCGTAGCCGAGTTCGTCGAGCCGCTCACGGGCCACGTCGACCGCCGGCGTCGTGACCCCGAACATCGACGCCCCGACGAGCGGGCGGTCCGTCCGCTCGGCGGACGAGGCCGGACCGCGCGCCTGCGCAGCCGCCGCCATGCCGGCGATGGCCGCCACCGCGTTCCCGAGGACGGCACGGGAGATCTGGTTGATCCCGGCGATGTCGACCACGCTGTACATGAGCGTCACGTCGTTCGCGCCGACGTACGGCGCGACGTCCCCGGACGCCATCGTCGACACGAGGAGCTTCGGGGCCCCGATCGGCAGTTCGCGGAAGACCCGGGCGGCGATGGCCGAGCCGCCGCTGCCACCGAGGGCGAGTACGGCGTCGACCCGCCCGGTGGCGTGCAGCCGTCCGATCACCGTCGCGGCACCTTCCGCCATCGCGCTCACGGCGGCTCCACGGTCATCCGCGGCGAACAGCGTGTCGAGATCGGTCCCGCCAGCGGCGGCCACCTCGTGGTTCGGGTGGTCCACGGCGGCGTCGTACCCGTGGGGCTCACGCGTTCCGGCGTCGACGACCACGACGTCCGCGCCCAGTTCGCCGAGACGCCCGGCGGCCCATCGGTACTCGGCGCCCTTCGTATCGAGGGTGCCGACGAGGGCGACGGTCGGTCTGGCTGGTGCTTCGGGTGCGGTCATCGTCGCTCTCCATCGTCGTCGTCGTGAGCGCAGGACGGCCGTGTGTCGGCGCGCCCCACCTGACGGATCCGCTTCGACCCCGCCAGCGCCTCCATCCTGGTCCAAGTTTTGAAACGTGTCAAGAAGTGTTGCACCTTCCTCGCTTTCTCGCATACCAACGCTGTAGCATCGGGTTTTGAAACGTGTCAGAGTTGATCGCCGAGCGAGCTGCGACGCGCCCAGCCTGACGAAAGGACCAGCAGCCACGATGGTGACCACGAGCGCCCCCAGATTCGAGCACCTCCGCGAGGCCCGGGGGATCGGCGACGCCACCCCGAGGCTGAGCTGGACGAATCTGGCGCCCGCCGGCTGGGAGCAGCACGCCGCCGAGATCGAGATCACCCGCGACGGACGGGTCACGACCACGGGCCGGGTCGCCACCGGTGAATCCGTCCTCGTCGCCTGGCCCGCCGCTCCGCTCCGCTCGCGTGAGGTGGCATCGGTGCGCGTACGGGTGTGGGGCACCGACAGCGGCCCTGGCCAGGCGGTCGAGGTGGCCGACTGGAGCCCGGTGGCGACGGTCGAGGCCGGCCTGCTCGCACCGGGCGACTGGGTCGCGGTGCCGGTCGCAGCCGACTGGGATGAGGAGCCGGAGAGCGACACGCGTCGGCCACCGCTGCTGCGGCGGGGCTTCACCGTCGGTGCCGGCCTCGTGTCGGCGCGGTTGTACCTCACAGCGCACGGTGTCTACGAGGCGGAGATCAACGGTCGTCGCGTCGGGGACGAGGCGCTCGCGCCGGGTTGGACCAGCTACGCGAGCCGGCTGCGCACGGCGACGCATGATGTCACCGAGCTCCTGCACCCCGGCGACAACGCGATCGGCTCCTGGATGGGCGACGGCTGGTACCGGGGTCGACTGGGGTGGCGCGGTGGCTTCCGCAACCTGTTCGGCTCGGACCTCTCGCTCATCGCCCAGCTCGAACTCCGCTATGAGGACGGTCGCGTCGAGACCATCGCGACCGACGAGCACTGGCGCGCCTCGTTCGGCCCCATCGTCAGCTCCGGCAACTACGACGGTGAGCACTACGACGCCCGCGAGGAGCTCCCCGGATGGTCGGAGCCCGGCTTCGACGACAGCGGGTGGGCCGGCGTACGGATCGGCACCCGCGACCCGGCCACCTTCGTCGCACCGCAGGGTCCCCCGGTGCGCGCGACGCAGGAGGTCGCGCCGATCGCGGTCCTCACGAGCCCGAGCGGCAAGCGCATCCTCGACCTCGGCCAGAACCTCGTCGGTCGACTGCGGATCCGAGTCACCGGTCCGGCGGGCGAGACGGTCGTGATCCGGACCGCGGAGGTCATGCAGGAGGGCGAGATCTACACCCGTCCACTCCGCGAGGCGAAGGCGACCGACAGCTACACCCTCGCCGGCCGCCCGGCTCCGGCGGACGGCGGTCCCGCGGAGGAGTGGGAGCCGCGGTTCACGATCCACGGTTTCCGGTACGCGGAGATCACCGGATGGCCGGGCGATCTCGACGAGGCGGTCGCGAACGGCGACGTCGTCGCGCGGGTCTACCACTCCGACCTCGAGCGGACGGGCTGGTTCGAGAGCTCCGACGAGCGGGTGGACCGCCTGCACGAGAACGTGCTCTGGAGCATGCGTGGGAACTTCGTCGACCTCCCCACCGACTGCCCGCAGCGGGACGAGCGCGTCGGCTGGACCGGCGACCTGCAGGTCTTCGCGCGCACCGCCTCGTTCCTGTACGACGTGTCGGGCATGCTCGGCTCCTGGTTGCAGGACGTCGCGGTCGAGCAGCACGAGGACGGCACCGTGCCCTGGTACGTCCCGTTCATCCCCGACGACGGCCAGTGGACGCCGAACCGACCCGGCGCCGTGTGGGGCGACGTCGCCGTCCTCACCCCGTGGGTGCTCTACGAGCGCTTCGGCGACATCGGCGTCCTCGCGGCCCAGTACGACAGCGCGAAGCGGTGGGTCGACCTCGTGCACCGCCTCTCCGGCCCCGACCACCTCTGGAACGAGGGGTTCCAGCTCGGCGACTGGCTCGACCCGGCCGCACCACCGGATCGGCCGGCGGAGTCGCTCACCGACCGCCACCTCGTCGCCACCGCCTACTCGGCCTGGTCCACAGCGCACCTCGCGAAGACCGCCGCCGTGCTCGGTCGCATC
This sequence comes from Plantibacter sp. MCCC 1A11337, assembly GCF_013349365.1. Lineage (NCBI taxonomy): Bacteria > Bacillati > Actinomycetota > Actinomycetes > Micrococcales > Microbacteriaceae > Plantibacter > Plantibacter sp. MCCC 1A11337. The sequence goes on from NZ_JABJWX010000005.1 coordinate 218,058, forward strand.
GACGACGCCGAGCACTACGCCGAGCTCGCTGAGGCGACCCGCCGGGCGTTCCTCGCGGAGTACGTCGGCGAAGACGGGCTGATGACGAGTGACGCGCAGACCGCGTACTCGCTCGCGATCGCGTTCGAGCTCCTGCCGGACCCGGCAGCAGTGGACCGTGCCGGCGAGCGGTTGAGCGCCCTCGTCGCCGCCGCCGGCAACCGCATCGCGACGGGCTTCGTCGGGACGCCGATCGTGAGCGACGCGCTGACGACGTCGGGCCATCTCGACCGCGCCTACGACCTGCTGCTCGAGGACGAGTGCCCGTCCTGGCTGTACGCGGTGGGCCAGGGCGCGACCACGATCTGGGAGCGCTGGGACAGCATGTTGCCCGACGGGACCGTGAACCCGGGGCAGATGACCTCGTTCAACCACTACGCGCTCGGAGCGGTGGCCGACTGGCTGCACCGGGTCGTCGCCGGCATCGCTCCGTCCGCACCCGGCTACCGCTCGATGCTGTTCCGGCCCCGACCCGGCGGTGGGCTCACCCACGCCTCGGCCGTGCACCTGACGCCCTACGGTCGGGCGTCGATCGCTTGGCGGATCGAGTCGGACACGTTGCACGTCGAGGTCGAGGTGCCCACGGGGACGACGGCCGTCGTCGACCTGCCGGGCCACCCGCCGTTCCCCGTCCGCTCCGGCCTCCACACCATTGCCCGCGAACTGTCACTTCCGGCTAGTGTGCAGGCCTCGCACTAGCCGCAAGCGACAGTTCGCGGGCGGAATAGGGGGGAACTGGGGCCGGTTGAATCAACAGTGAAGAAGATCGGGTTCCTGTCCTTCGGACACTGGCAAGACGTTCCGGGCTCCAGCGTGCGCACCGGACGTGACGCACTGCTGCAGAGCATCGACCTCGCGGTCGCGGCGGAGGAGGTCGGCGTCGACGGTGCCTACGTGCGCGTGCACCACTTCGCCCGGCAGCTCGCGTCACCGTTCCCACTGCTGGCGGCGATGGCGGCGAAGACCTCGACGATCGAACTCGGCACCGGTGTCATCGACATGCGCTACGAGAACCCGCTCTACATGGCCGAGGAGGCGGCGGCCACCGACCTCATCAGCGACGGCCGACTGCAGCTCGGTGTGAGCCGGGGATCACCCGAGACGGCGCTCCGCGGGTCGGAGTCGTTCGGCTACGTACCGAGCGACGACGAGACCGACGCTGACATCGCCCGCTCGCACACCGAGGTGTTCCGGGCGGCCATCGCCGGAGCCGGTGTGGCCCGCGCGAACCCGCAGATGACGGGGACGAACGGACTGCTCGCGATCCAGCCACAGTCGCCGGAGCTCGGCGAGCGCATCTGGTGGGGTGCCGGCTCGCGGTCCACGGCGGTGTGGACGGCGGAGCAGGGCATGAACCTCATGTCGTCGACGCTCCTCACCGAGGACACCGGAGTGCCGTTCGACGAACTGCAGGCGGAGCAGATCCAGATGTTCCGCGACGCCTGGTCCGAGGCCGGCCACGAGTGGCAGCCGCGGGTCTCCGTGAGCCGCAGCATCCTGCCGCTCATCGACGACGAGACGCGCCGCTACTTCGGACTGCGCGCTCAGGCCGACTCGAAGGACCAGGTCGGACACCTCGACGGCGGACTCGCGCGCTTCGGCCGCAGCTTCATCGGCGAGCCCGACGTCATCGCCGCCGAGCTCGCGGCCGATGCCGCCGTGCAGGCCGCCGACACCGTCCTCGTCACCGTCCCGAACCAGCTCGGCGTCGCTTTCAACGCGCGCATCCTGGAGTCGATCGTCAAGGACATCAAGCCGTCCCTGGGGTAGCCCAAGGAGGCCAACGTCGGGCTGAAGTGGTACGCTTTTCAGTACCACTTCAGGAGGTTCTTCATGTCAGCGATCACCGCGACCGACGCACGCAAGAACCTGTTCGGTCTGATCCAGCAGGTGAACGACGACCACGTCCCGGTCGAGGTCGTGTCGAAGCAGGGAAACGCGGTCCTCGTGTCGAAGGACGATTACGACGCCATGGTCGAGACGGCGTACCTGCTCCGCAACGCCAAGGGTGCCGAACGCCTCCTCGCCTCGATCGAACGCGCGCGGAACGGCGAGTTTGAGACCCACGAGCTGCTCGACGCGTGACCCGGCAGCTGGCCTTCGACCGCAGCGGCTGGGAGGATTACACCTCCTGGCAGAGCCAGGACCGCAAGACGCTCAAGCGGATCAATCTGCTCATCCAGGACGTCCTCCGGGATCCGTTCGTGGGCATCGGGAAGCCCGAGCCCTTGAAGCACATCCTCTCTGGAGCCTGGTCCCGACGGATCGACGACGCGAACCGACTCGTGTACCTGGTGACCGACACCCACATCGTCATCCTGCAGGCGCGCGACCACTACTGACGATCGGCGCCGGTCCCGCCCGCGCGCAGCCACGGCCCGAAGGCGCGCACGAGGAGCGGCATCACGACGAAGGTGAGCAGCGAGACGAGCGTCACCGACAGGATGAGCGTCACCACCGGGATCGGCAGGCCGAGGATGAGTGGCCCGAGCGCCAACAGCAGCAGCGTGATGAGCGGGTACACACCGAGCCAGGTGACGACCGCCATCTTCCAACGGGGCGGCGGCGTCATGCGGCGTACGCCCCGGCGGCGATGTCCTCGATCAGCGTCGGCCCGATGGGTTCCCACCCGTAGGCGGCTCGGGTCGCAGTGCTGGACGCCGTCATCTCGGCGCCGAAGAAGCGCCCGATGAAGCCGAAGTGCTCCACCGCGTCGTCCGGATCGATGGATGCCGTTGGGAGGCCGAGCGCCTCACCGATCGCCTCGGCTATCCGACGCGTCCGCACGCCTTCCTCACCGACGGCGTGCACTCGGGCCCCCGCAGGAGCCTGCTCGAGCGCGAGTCGCACGAGTCGGGCCGCATCACCGCGATGCACGGCGGCCCAGGAGTTCGAACCGTCGCCGAGGTAGCCGGAGACGCCCGTGCGCCGCGCGGCCGCGACGATCTGCGCGATGAAGCCATGGTCATGGTGACCGTGCACCGTGGGCGCGAAACGAAGGGCGATGCTGCGGACCCCGCGATCCCGGTAGTCGAATGCGAGGTTCTCGCTTCCACCGCGCATCGACTCCGGCCCGACGGCCGGGTGCGGATCGGTCTCGAGTACCGGCCGGTCCGCGTCGGGTCGGAACAGTCCGGAGGCGAGACCGAGCGTCTTCCCGGAGCCGACGAGCGCTTCGGCGAGCGTCTCGACCGCCGCACGCTCAGCGCGGTTCGACTCCGCAGGGTTCGACCAGTCGTGCTTGTTGGCGAGATGGAGCGTCGCCTCGGACTCCACGGCTCCGCGACGAAGCAACGCGAGGTCGTCGAGATCACCGCCGAGGACGACCGCCCCCTTCGCTTCGAGGGAAGCCGCGGAGGCGTTGCTGCGGGCGAGGCCGAGCACCTCGTGACCCGCCGCGAGCAACTCGTCGACGGCGGCACTCCCGATCCAGCCGCTTGCTCCGGTAACGAAAACACGCATGGCGTGCTCCTTTCATGTCAGTGAATGACATCACTCTAGCATCTGATGTCAGCCACTGTCATCGCTAGGATGGATCCATGGCTCGTTGGCAAGCGGATACCGAGGGGCGGCTCAAGCTGGCCGCCATCGAACTCTTCGGGACGCACGGATTCGAGGCCGTCACCGTGAGCGACATCGCCGCAGCCGTCGGCGTCACCGAGCGCACCTTCTTCCGCCACTTCACAGACAAGCGCGAGGTGTTGTTCACGAACCAGGACGACTATCAGGCGCGGTTCCTGGACGCGCTCCTCGCATCCGAAGCCACGGCGCCGATGAGCCTCGTCGAGGCCGCACTCCACGGGGGCGCGGCGTTCTTCGCGGACGAACGGCGCCCGTGGTCCCGCGCACGCCAGCGGATCGTCGACTCCAGCGCGGCACTGATGGAACGCGAGTCACTCAAGCGCAGCTCGCTCACCGACGCCCTCACGACCGCACTCATCACGAAGGGCGTCGCCCCCATACCCGCAGCACTCGCAGCGCAGAGCGGTTCCGCAGCCTTCCACCTGGCCTTCGCCGCCTGGATCGCCGACGACGAGACGAGATCGTTCACCGAGTTGCTCGACGTCGTCCTCGCCGACCTCCACCGGCTGCTCGGCTGACGACGAAGCGACCGGGAACGAGCGTGCTTCGCACGACGTCCGTCACTCAGGCCTCGGCAGCCGACCACCGGCGCAGGTACGGCGCCTCGCGTTGCGCCGCGAAGAAGTCGGACACGGCCGCCGCATTCCGTCGGACGAGCGGGTCCTGCTCCACGCCGCCGGTCGACCAACCGAACGGGAACGGGAAGCGGTCGGCGAGGTGGTCCATCAGGTACCGCACGAACGTCCAATCGTCGTCGAGCACGGCGTCGACACGGCTCACGCCGCGCTCACGGAAACCAGCCGTCCATCGACCCGTGGCGTCGCGGCTGGCCGAGAACTCAGGGTCGCTGAAGTAACCGACCTGCGTCGCAGTCGGCTCCGCCCAGAGCATGCCACCGCCGCTCGACCAGGCGCGGACCGCCTCGACGAGCGACACCGGGGTCCAGGCGACGGGCAGTCGCGTCAGCAGCGCCACCCCGAGGACCACAGCCGAGGGATGATCCGGCGCTCCAGTGGCCCCGTCGCCACTCGAGGCAGAACGCTGCAGAGCGCCGGCCGAGGCGATCACCGAGCACAGCGCCAGGGTCTCGGCGAACGGCCCGCCGGACGCACGACCGATCTCGGCGACATGGACGGCGAGCGCGCGATGGAACGTCTTCGATTCGTCCAGGTCGCGGAACGGTGGGACCGGGATGCGGACATCGGGGACGATCTCGGGCCACGACTTCGACATGCCCCGATGCTAGTCCGCGGCCGATCCCGGGAGCGCCGAGGGAACCTGCCAGGCGCCGGCTCCGTCGCGCTCGAGCGGGAGCTCGGCGGTGATCGCCGGGCCGGCGGTCGGCAGCGGCGCGAGGATGCGCGGTTCCGGCTCCAGAACCACCTCGATGCCGGTCGCCTGCAGCTCCTCCACGTCGAGCACGATGAGCACGAGCGGCAGCTGGAGCGATCCGTAGACGCGCTCGAGCACTTCGGGCAGCCGGTCGGCGGTCGTCGCGTGGACGAAGCCGGCGTCGACGAACGGCACGGCTCGCGTCGACACCTCGTACTCGCCGAACGGCCGACTGGCCTCCCAGTCGTCGACGATCGCGACATGCAGGATCTTCGTCATCTCCACCCTCTCCATTCAATGAGACGTTACCGTATCATTAGAGCATGGAATCGAGACGTGGTCGCCCGACGGCAGCCGAACGCGACCGCCGCCGCGGCGCGATCCTCGACGCCGCCATCCGCCGGTTCACCGAGCACGGGTACGGCGGGACGACGATCGAGGCGATCGCCGCCGACGCGGGCGTGACGAAGCGGACCATCTACACCTGGTTCGGTGACCTCGCCGGCGTGCTGACGGCGGCGGTCGAACGCCAGCACGGGTACCTCCTCGCGGCCGACGATCCAGGCTCCGAGGCGGAGCCTCTCGAGGACGCGGCTGCCCGACTGGTCATCGCGCTGCACTCGGACGTCTCGGTCGCGCTGCACCGACTCGTGATCGCGGAGTCTCCGCGCTTCCCCGAGGTCGCCGCCGGTTTCTACGCGGCCGGCCCGGCCCGCTCGATCGCGTTCCTCTCCGGCCACGTCGGCGAGCGGGCGGAGCAGCTCTACACCCTGCTCCTCGGCGAACCGCATCGACGCAGGCTGCTCGGCCTGGCCGCTGCGCCGACACCGGATGCAGCACGGGCGCACGCCCGCGCGTGCCTGGCGCTGGTCTCCAGGAGGAGCCACCCACCGCGCGCTCAGCGGTCGTAGACCTCGCGACGGTGCGCGATCCGGAACACGGTCACCAGCACGACACCGTCCAGGATTTCGTAGAGGACGCGATAATCGCCGACCCCAATCCGCCATGCGTTCTCGAACCCGACCAGCTTGCGCACACCAGTCGGTCGGGGGTCGGCCTCCAGCTCACCGATGGCGAGGAGCAGCCGTCGCCGCAACTGGGGATCGAGCTTCCTGACCTCACGAGCGGCAGCGGAGGTGAACTCGACCATGTACCTCGTCAAGCGTCGAGCTCGGCGCGCAGCTCGTCGAGTGAAACGCGGGTTCCGTCGTCTTCAGCCTGAGCCGCTCGGAACTCCGCCTCGTCTCGTGCCGCCTCGAAGGACTCCAGCAATTCGAGGTCCTCAACACTGATGACCACAGCCGCGAGTTTCCCGTGCCTCGTCACACCGATCCGCTCGTGCGCATAGCCGACCCGGCCGAAGACGTCTGCGAGGCCTTCACGAAGATCTCGCGTCGAGAGGGAGTGGGTGATCGTGTTCATCGCCCCATGGTATCAAACTGTGTACACAATTACATCTGTTCACAGATGGTGCATTCGAGCATCAGCGTTCGGAAGTACGCTCAGCGGTCGAGCGTCACCACGTCGCTCAGGCCGGCGGTCGCGTCGGCGGCCAGGACCCCGTCACGCGCGAAGTCGGCCCACATCTGACGCAGGAATCGTCCGCGTCGGTCGACCTCCTCCCAGGTCGCCGAGCCGATGAGCGCCGTCCGACTCCACGACCGTTCGGTGCCGAGCAGGAGCGGCAGGTCGGTCACGTGCGACGCGCCGTACGGGCTGCCGGGCGGCGCCCAGCTGAGCTCGTACCGCGTGGCCCGACCACCCGACGCCCGATGCCGTTCGACGAACTTCCGGGCGTCGCGGGTGTAGGTCACGTGCGTGGTCGCGCCGACGAGCGCCCGCCGGATGGGGTCACCGACGAGCGGCGCCGAGGTCATGCGGGCGAAGGCCGGAATGAGCGGCACGTACAACCGGGTCTCCTCCGTCGTCGAGCCGATGAGCACGTCGATGCGCGACGCCGCCTCACGCCAGGCGGTGTCGCGGTCGGCCTCCGCCGGAAGCGGCGCGTGACCGTACTGGGTGCCGAACGCCATGCCTCCGCGCAGTCCGAACCGACGAGCGGCTCGCTCCACCCGCTCCTCGAGCGCCAGCAACTCGACCACCGGCGTGTCCCGTGTCGGGCTGCCCGCCGCTCGCATCATCGCGCTCGCCATCTTCGCCCGACCACTGCTGATGCCGAGGGGCGCGCTCTGGATGATGGCCCGCTGGAAGAGCCCCGCGGTGCCGTCGCTGATCATGAGGTGCGCGATCGCATCGCCGCCCGCCGACTGCCCGAACAGCGTGACCGACGCCGGATCGCCACCGAACGCGCCGATGTGCTCGTGGATCCACCGGAGCGCGAGGACGAGGTCCAGCAGGCCGAGGTTCGCCGGCAGCGTCTCACCGTCACCGAGGAAGCCGAGGATCCCGAGCCGGTACGTGACCGACACCACGATGACCCGCTGCTCGACGACCAGACTGATCGGATCGTAGACGTCGAGGTCGCCGGCACCCGTGACGTAGGCACCACCGTGGATCCACACCATCACCGGCAGCGACTCGTCCGGCCGGGCGTCCGCAGGGATCGTGATCGAGAGCGCCTGGCAGTCCTCGGAGTCGACCATGCCCTCACCGGCGCCTTCGAGGACGGCCTCGAGCACCCGCGAGGAGCGCTGCGGTGAAGCAGGCGCCCGCTCGAAGGCCCGGAACGGCACTGGATCGCCGTCGGAGCCGACGGGAAGACCGATCTGCTCCGGCACCTCGAAGCGACCAGCACGCGCGTACGGGATGCCGCGAGCTCGTACCACCGCGCCGTCGACCCGCCCCAGGATCGTGCCGAGGGAGGTCTCGAAGCCGCGTACGTCCGCCTGCGGCATCGGAGGCGCGGAGGCCTCATTGCCAGGCGCTTCGGATGTCGGGCTCGCGTGCGACTCGGTCATCTGTCCACGCTATCCCCGAGCGGCCTGCGCACGACTCCTGCTCGACGGGCTCACACCGAAGACACGGCAGCCCGAACCGGGCCGAGCTGCTCGCCGATGGCCGGTCGAGCAGGAGTCGCGGACGACGGTCCTGTCTACGGGATGCGGATGTAGACCGGATCCCCCCAGATCGTCAGACGATGCTGGACGTAGCGACCCCAGTCGGGAGAGTCGTACATGCCGCCCGCGCCGTCGTAGATCGCGATGTGACCTTCCGGCCAGTAGAGCAGGTCACCGGCGACGGCCTCGGACGCCGAGATCTGCACGCCCGATGCGGCCTGCGCACCGGCGCCGCGAGGCAGGGACACACCGAACGCCGCGAAGACGTACTGCACGTAGCCGTCGCAGGCGAAGCTGTCGGACGGGTCATTGCCGTTGCCGTAGGGGACGACGCCGACGAACTGTGCCGCGTAGGCGAGGATCGCCTCGCCGGATCGGGCGACGGCTGGGGCCGCGTAGGTGCGTCCCGCCGAAGCCGACGCGGACGATGAGGAGGCGGCGGATGCACTCGCGGCCGCCTCGGCTGCAGCAGCTGCGGCGGCGGCCGAGGCGGCGTCGACCTCCTCCTGGCTGGTCGCGCCGTAGCCGTCGCGCACGAAGGGCACATCGGTTGCGGTCGACGGCACGGAGTACGACACCGACTGCATCGTCGCCGCAGACGGGATCGCGCCACCGGTGGCCGCATCGACGTCGACGCCGGCAGCGGCCGCCGGCAGTGACACCGACACGAAGAGCCCGGTTGCGAGCGTCATGACGCCGAACGTGGCGAACGGCTTGGCGCGCTTCGCGAAGGAGCTCTTGGCGCGTGGGGCCGAGGGCCGCTTGGTGGGCACGAGGTCGACGTGACGTCGCTCCTCCTCGGCGGAGGCGGTCCAGCTGGCGTCCTCGAGGCGAGCCGCGCGACGGGCGGCCCGCGGGCTGAGGGCCACGTGGCGGCCGCCGGTCCGGGCGGGGGTCAGGGCCGGAGTGTTCGGGTCGCGGCGCTCGAGGGCGCGCGCAGGGGTGGTGCTGGTCATGTGCGGGGTACCGTCCTGGGTCTCGGTCGCGTCGGGGGCGCGCTCGGTTCATGCTCGGTGGGTGCAGCAGCGCCTCGGCAGAGCCGTCCCTCGATGACCGCGGTCGACCGGTTGCCCGATCCGAGGAAGGCGAAACGGCCACCCTACGTGGGCCTCCCTGAGAGGAACCTCCGCTCGGCGTGGCCTGTGGAGGACCGATGAAGCCGGACCCACTGTCCTGCTAGCATCGTGCTAGCACTCCATTTCCACGAGAGGTGACGACATGCCCACAGTGACCGTCCGCAATCTCGACGACGACACGAAGCGCGGTCTGCAACAGCTCGGCGCCTTGCACGGACGATCCATGGAAGCGGAGATCCGGGCGATCCTCGCCGCGGCTGTCAGGACGACGACGCCTGAAGACCTCCGCGCCTCCTCGGCCGCAGACATCGACCGACCCGGGCTGGCGGAGCGTATTCATCAGCGCTTCGTCGACCTCCACCTCGACGGTGAACTCGTCATCGAACTGCCCGAGCGCACCACGACCGTCCGACCGAATCCGTTCGAGGACGCTGCGAGCGCCGACGCGGATGACCAGACCCCGAGGTGATCATCCTCGACACGAACGTCGTCTCGGAACTGTTCAGACCACGGCCCGACCCGACGGTGGTCCGGTGGCTCGATCGGCAAGACGAGGCCGCCCTCCACCTCACGGCGATGACCGCTGCCGAGCTCCTCGAAGGAGCCCTGCGCCTCCCTGCAGGCGCTCGCCGATCGGCGCTCGTCGGGGCCGTGGCGACCGTGCTCGATGCCGACTTCGCAGGACGCGTCCTCCCCTTTTCTGCGGAAGCCGCGCTCGACTACGCGGAGCTCATGACGACGCGACGCCGCTCCGGCAACCCGATCGGACCTCAGGATGCGATCATCGCGGCCATCGCGCGATCCTCCGACGCCGCGCTCGCGACGCGGAACACGCGCGACTTCGCGGGTGTCGGTCTCCGCCTCATCGACCCGTGGGTCCCCGACCACCCGGCGTGACGCAGGGTGGCACCAGACTCAGGCCGGGTCGGCGCCGACCGTCGACTGCCGGACGACGAGCTCCGGTTGGAAGACGATCTGCTCGGGCACGCGTCGAGCGCCAGCGTCCGCCTCACGGAGCAGGAGCTCGACGGCGGTGTGACCGATGAGTGCACTCGGCTGACGGATCGACGACAGCGGGACGACCGCCGCCGACGCGAAGTCGATGTCGTCGTATCCGATCAGCGCGATGTCGTCCGGCACGCGCACCGAACCGAGCATGCTGAACGCCTGCAGGACCCCCATCGCGAGGAGGTCGTTGGCCGCGAACACCGCGTCGGGCCACTCGTCGCGAGGACGGTTCCGGATGGTCTCGCCCGCGGAACGGCCCTGCAGCACCGTCAACGCGGTGGTCTGCACGACCTCGAGGGTCACCTCGGCACCACCTGCCGCGGCTGCATCGACCGCCTGGCGCGCACCGGCGAGCCGATCGACGACCTGACGGAGCGAAGACGGACCACCCACGACCGCGATGCGACGCCGACCGAGTCCGATGAGGTGCTCGACCGCGAGCCGCCCGCCCGCGACGTCGTCGACGGCGACCGATGAGAAGCTCGTGTCATCGGTCTGCCGGTCGACGAGGACCGTCGGCGTCCCGCGGTCGCGCAGCCGGCTGAGCCGGGTGAGGTCGTCGCCGAGCGGGGTGATCAGGACGCCGGCGACCCGCTGCTCCTCGAAGAGGTCGAGGTAGGCGCGCTCGCGGTCGATGCTCTCGTCGCTGTTGCCGAGGAGGACCGACCATCCCTCGGCATCGGCCCGATCCTCGGCGCCACGGGCGACGTCGGTGAAGAACGGGTTGCCGACGTCGAGCACGACGAGGCCGACACTGCGGCTGCGACCAGCCCGGAGCTGGCGGGCCGCGTCGTTCCGGACGAAGCCGAGCTCGTCGATCGCCGCGTGGACGCGGTCGACCGTGACGGGCGAGACCTTCTCGGGGCGGTTCAGCACGTTGGAGACGGTCCCGACCGAGACGCCGGCTCTCGCCGCGACGTCCTTCACGCTCGCGCTCACGGCTCCCCTTCGCCTGTCGGGCCCGCCGGGTGACGCCGGACGGGCTGGCTCATTGTTGCACGCAGGGCCTCCTCGCGCCCGCGCAGTCGGCTGTCCCCGGTCGTCTCCGTCCCCGACTCAGGAGTTCCTCGGCGCGGCGCTCCCGCCCGACCCCGACACACCGGACGACTCCTGAGAACGGGCGACGATCAGGCGGGATCGCCCGGCCTGGCCGACGCGGCGGGCAGGGTGACGACGACCTCGAGACCGTGGCCGGGACGGTTGTGGAGCACGATCTCCCCACCCGCGTTGCGCGCGATGGCGGCGACGATCGCGAGCCCGAGACCGGAACCGTGCCCGGAGGACCGCGTCGCGTCCGAGCGGCTGAACCGCTCGAGCGCCCGCGGTTCGAAGGCCGGGTCGAGCCCTCCGGCGTTGTCCGACACCCGCAGCGTGAGCTGACCACCGTCGTCGTCGAGCATGACCGACACCCGGCGCGGAGCACCCCCGCGCTCGGTGAACGCCTGCAGCGCGTTCCCTGCGAGGTTGTCGACGACCCGGCCGACCTCGTCGGCGCGCACGGCGTACACCGCCGCGCCGTCCCCCGGCCCGCTCTCGGCGATCGCACTCACGTACTCGACCTCGATCCCGGCCAGCGCGTCGTCCGAGGCGACCCGGAACCTTGCGCGCTCGACCGCTTCGAGCACGTCGGCCTCCAGCCTGGCCGCGCTCGTCCGCTCCTCCGGCGTCGCCGCCTCGATGCGGGACAACTCGAGCAGCGAGGTGACGAGCGCCGACAGCCGCGTCGCACTGCGCTCGGCCCCCTCGATGTCGGCGAGCAGTTGCTCGCGCGACGAGTCCTCGAGGCGCGCGAGTTCGAGCTGGGTGCGGAGGATCGCGAGCGGCGTCCGGAGCTCGTGACTCGCGTCGGACACGAGCTGCCGTTCGCGGTCGGCCGAGGCCCGCAGCCGCTCGATGAGGTCGTTGAGGGTGATCGCGAGCTGCGCGATCTCGTCGTCGGCACGGCCGACCGGCAGCACCTCGTCCGTCGACCGCTCGCTGAGGCTCTGCGCACTCACCCGGAGCCGGGTGACGGGCCGGAGCGACACCGTCGTCAGGATCCACCCGCCGGCCGCCACACCGAGGACGAGGAGCGCGAAGGACCCGACGAGGAGGAGCCGCATCTGGACGAGGACGGTCGTCTCCTCGGCCTCGTCGCGCCCGGCGATGACGTACCAGGTGTCGCCACCGACGGTCACGGGCTGTGACAACAGGATGTAGGTGGCTGAACCGGCGTCGACCGTGGTGACCTCCCGCGTCGCGGCGAGCGCCGGAAGTTGAGCGGCGAGCGTCGTCGGCAGGCTGAAGACCGGGATGGAGCCGTCGGGGGCGATGACGGCGATGCGGGTCCCGAGGCCGGGCCCCTGGAGCGGGTCGTCGGGTCTCGCCTGCAGCGCGAACACGTATTGCGCGCCGTCGCTGCGAAGCGCCTGCACGGTGCCGTCGCGGACGATGCGCTCCAGCTGGGCGTTGATCGCGAGCCCGGCGAAGAGCGACACGACGACGGCGATGAGCAGACTGCCCCCGGCGATCCGCGTGCGGATGCCGTGGTGCCGCGTCGACCGGCGACGGTCCGACGACACGCCGTCAGCTCCCTGCGGCGACGAGCGAGAACCCCACGCCGCGGCTCGTCACGATGCGGACACCCGCCTCCGCCAGGTCGAGTTTGCGACGGAGACGACTGATGTACTGATCGACGACGTTCGGGTCGATGTTGTCGAAGGTCTCCCAGACCTCCCGCAGCATGGCCGCCCGGGAGACGACGACGCCCGGCTCGGTAGCGAGCACCCGGAGGACGTCGAACTCGGTCCCGCTCAGCGGCACGTCGTGGTCACCGACACGCGCGCGGTGCCGGTGCAGGTCGAGCGTCAGCCCACCGACGTCCAAGCGTGGTTGCACGGTGAGCGCGTCCCGCCGCCGGACCGCGCGGATCCGGGCGGCGAGCTCGGCGAAGGCGAACGGCTTGATCATGTAGTCGTCGGCCCCCGCATCGAGCCCTCGGACCCGGTCGTCCACGGCGTCGCGCGCCGTGAGCAGGATCACCGCGAGCGTCGGGTCGAGGCCTTTGAGCTCGCGGCAGACGGCGAATCCGGAGAGCCCCGGGAGCATGACGTCGACGACCGCGACCTGGAAGCCCGCGTCACCACCGGATGCCGGCGCGATCGCCTGCCGCGCGAGGTCCAGTGCGGTCGGGCCGTCGAACGCCGTCGTCACGTCGTGGCCGTCCGACCCGAGACCGCGGGAGAGGAGGCCAGCCATCTCGCGTTCGTCATCGACGACGAGGATCCGCACGGTCGTCCTCCTTCGCCATCGAGCATCCACAGCCTAGGCGAGCCGACCTGGGCGCCGTTTCTGAAGGTCCTGTCAGGAACGACCACTTCGCCTTGCCGCCCGCGATCCGGCGGCCATACAGTGCAGGTGCTCCCGACCCTGAATCGATTCACATCCCGCCGGGAGCGAGCCCCTCACCGTGGAGGAACGGACCCTCAATGACGATCGACCATCCAGCGCAGCCGGCGCGCACCGAGCCCGCCGGGCGCAGCGCCCAGCCGGCGCTCTCCCTCATCGGAGCCGCCAAGACCTTCGGCCCCGTCGTCGCCCTGGCCGACGGCACCATCCGGATCGAGGCCGGCGAGATCCACGCGCTCGTCGGTGAGAACGGCGCCGGGAAGTCCACGCTCGTGAAGATCCTCGCCGGGCTCTACACCCCCGATGCCGGCGACTTCACCCTCGCGGGGAAGCCCGTCGCCTTCCGCGGGGTCGCCGACAGCAAGGCCGCGGGCATCTCCGTGATCTACCAGGAGCCGACCCTGTTCCCCGACCTCACCGTCGCCGAGAACATCTTCATCGGCCGCCAGCCGAAGAACGGCCTCGGCCTCATCAGCACGGGCGCCATGCGGAAGGCCGCCCGCGCCCTGTTCGGCCGCCTCGGCGTCCAGATCGACCCCGACCGCGTCGCCGAAGGCCTGTCGATCGCCGACCAGCAGATCATCGAGATCGCGAAGGCCATCTCGCTCGACGCCAAGGTCCTCATCATGGACGAACCGACCGCCGCACTCTCCGGCGTCGAGGTCGACCGCCTCTTCCAGGTCGCCCGCTCCCTGCGCGACGCGGGCGCCGGCATCCTGTTCATCTCCCACCGCTTCGAGGAGGTCTTCGCGCTGTGCGACCGCATCACGGTCATGCGCGACGGCCGCTACATCGCCACGCACGTCACGAGCGAGACGACGGTCGACGCGATCGTCCGGCAGATGGTCGGTCGCGACATCGCCGCCCTCTTCCCCAAGCAGGACGCGGAGATCGGCGACGCGGTCCTCACCGTCGACGGGCTGTCGCGCGCCGGTGTCTTCTCCGACATCTCGTTCACGGTGCGCTCGGGTGAGATCGTCGCCCTCGCGGGACTCGTCGGCGCCGGGCGCACCGAGGTCGCCCGCGCCGTCTTCGGCATCGACCCCTACGACACCGGACGCGTCACGCTCGACGGCAAGCCGGTCAAGGCCGGCGACCCGCAGGCGGCGATCGACGCCGGCATGGGCTTCGTCCCGGAGGACCGCCGCAAGCAGGGTCTCGTGATGGACCTGTCGGTCGCCCGCAACGCGACCCTCACCCTCCGCCACCGGCTCGCGCGGTTCGGGATCATCTCCGGCCGCCGCGAACGCGAGGCGGCCGAGGAATGGTCGGCCCGCCTCCAGGTGAAGACCGGCTCCCAGGAGTACGCGGTCTCCACCCTCTCCGGCGGCAACCAGCAGAAGGTCGTCCTCGCGAAGTGGCTCGCCACCGAGCCGACCTTCCTCATCGTCGACGAGCCCACCCGCGGCATCGACGTCGGCACGAAGAGCGAGGTCCACCGCCTCATCTCCGAACTCGCCGGTCGCGGCATCGCGATCCTCATGATCTCCTCCGAACTGCCCGAGGTCCTCGGCATGGCCGACCGCGTCCTCGTCATGCACGAGGGCCGGATCACCGCCGAGCTCACCCGCGAAGAAGCGACCCCGGAGACCGTGATGCACGCGGCCACCGGTTCCCTGGAAGGCGCACGATGACCGACACCACCACCAAGCCGGGAGGCGGCGGCCCCGTCACCGTCGCGACCGAGCGCACGACGAACCCGATCGCGTCGATCGTGCGACTCCGGGAACTCCCGGTCACCGTCGCCCTCGTCGTCCTCGTGCTCGTGACCTACCTCGCGAACCCGCTGTTCCTGTCTGCCCAGGGGGTGAAGGACCTCCTCCTCAACGCGACGATCATGATCATCCTCGCCGTCGGTCAGGCGCTCGTCATCATCACCCGCAACGTCGACCTGTCCGTCGGCTCGATCCTGGGGCTCGTCGCCTTCGCGACCGGCACGATGTTCGCGACGATGCCGCAGCTGCCGATCATCGCGGTGTTCGCCATCGCGACGCTGCTCGGCGCGGTGCTCGGTGCGATCAACGGTGCGCTCGTCACGATCGCGAAGGTCCCCGCCCTCGTCATCACCCTGGGCACGCTCTACATCTACCGAGGCTTGAACAACGCGTGGGCCGGTGGCACGCAGTACTTCGCGGACGACCGACCCGACGCGTTCGGGAATCTGTCCGTCGACACCGTCCTCGGCTTCCCGGTCATCACCCTCATCGCGATCCTCGTCGTGGTCGTCGTCGCCGTCTACATGGCCGGCACACGGTCCGGCCGCGACCTCTACGCGATCGGGTCGGACCCCGACGCCGCGAAGCTGTTCGGCATCCCGGTCGGCCGCCGCGTGTTCCTCGCCTTCCTGGCGAACGGCCTGCTCGCCGGACTCGCCGGCGTGCTCTACGCCTCCCGCTTCAACTCGGTCGGCGCGACCACCGGGTCGGGCATGGAGCTCGACGTCGTCGCAGCGGCCGTCGTCGGTGGTGTCGCGATCTTCGGCGGCAGCGGCTCCGTCGCCGGGGCCGCGATCGGCGCGATCCTCCTCACCACCATCACGAGCGCCCTCACCGCCCTGCGCGTCGACAAGTTCTGGCAGCAGGCGATCGTGGGCATCCTCATCCTGGCCGCGATCGTCATCGACCGCGTCGCCAGCCTCCGTACGGCCAAGAAACTGCGAATGAGCGAGGCACGCGATGTCTGATCTGAAGACCCCGGCAGCCCCGAAGGCTCCGTTCACCAAGGGCTCCGGCCCGCTCGGCACCGACACCACCGGCGTGCTCGTGGCCGAACCGAAGGGTCGCACCGGCGCTTCGCGCATCCTGCTCGGCCGCGACGCCATCATGATCTACGCGCTGCTCGTCGTCGTCATCGGCGCCTGCCTGCTCATCCCGCGGTTCGCCTCCCCTGTCACCGTCGGCTTCCTCCTCCTCGACGTCATCCCGATCCTCCTCATCGCGATGCCGATGACGCTCGTGATCATCACCGGCGAGATCGACCTGTCCGTCGCGAGCACCGCGGGCCTCACGAGCGCCGTCATCGGTGTGCTGTGGGCCGGCGGCGGGATGGACATCGGGGTCGTCCTCCTCATCGGGCTGCTCGTCGGAGTCGTCGCCGGCGCGTTCAACGGCTTCCTCATCGCGGTGGTCGGACTCCCGTCGCTCGCGGTGACGATCGGCACGCTCGCGCTGTTCCGCGGTCTCGCGCTCGTCGTCATCGGCGACAACGCGGTCGCGAACTTCCCACCCGAGCTCACCGCGTTCTTCACGTCGAAGATCGGCTCGACCGGCATCCCCGTGGTCATGGTCGGGGTCCTCGTCGTCGTGCTCGCCTTCGGGGTCATCCTGCACCTGACCCCCTTCGGCCGCGGGCTCTACGCGCTCGGGTACAGCACGGAGGCGGCGAGCTTCGTCGGCATCAAGGTCGCCCGCTCGAAGTTCTGGCTCTACGTCGCGACCGGCGGCGTCTCCGCCCTCGCGGGGGTGTTCTGGACGCTCCGCTACTCGAGCGCCCGCAGCGACAACGCCTCCGGGCTCGAACTCGCCGTCATCGCGGCAGTGCTCCTCGGCGGCGTCTCGATCTTCGGCGGTAGGGGTTCCATCCCGGGCGTCGTCGCGGGTGTGCTGCTCATCGGCACCATCAACTATGCGCTCCGGCTCGGCCGCGTCTCCGACGTCGTCCTCATCATCGTGACCGGGACCCTGCTGATCGCCTCGGTGGTCGGCCCCAGTATCTTCGAATCCGTCAAGCAGTGGAACCACCACCGACGGATCCGACGCAGCCTGCCCCAGCACTGATCTCCCGATCGGCGCAGCCCTCGGGGCACCCCACGCCACAGCACCAGGCGTATCCAGAAAGGAACAGACAATGCAGTCGATTCGAAACCGCGCAGCAGGCCGTCCGGCCCGTCGCGCAGCGGCCCTCATCGCCGCAGCAGCCTCCCTCGCGCTGATCGCGACGGGGTGCGCCACCGGCGACTCCGCGGGATCAGGTGGTGGCGGCGGTGCCGCGGAGAGCATCACCTTCATCCCCAAGCAGCTCAACAACCCGTACACGGACGTCGTGCTCGGCGGCGGCAAGGACGGCGCGAAGGCGGCCGGCTTCAGCGCCACCGAGGTCGTCGGCCCGCTCGAGGCGAGCGCGTCCAGCCAGGTGTCGTTCATCAACGCCGAGACCCAGGCCGGCACGAACGTCATCGTCATCGCGGCGAACGACCCCGACGCCGTCTGCCCCGCCCTCAAGGAGGCCCGCGACGGCGGCGCGAAGATCGTCGCGTTCGACTCCGACACCAGCAAGGACTGCCGCGACGTCTTCATCTCACAGGTCGTCGCCAAGGACGTCGCCCTGATCCAGACGAAGCTCATCTCGGAGCAGATCGGTGGCTCGGGCGAGATCGCGATCCTCTCGGCCACGGCCAACGCGACGAACCAGAACGAGTGGATCAAGTACATGGAGGAGGAGCTCGCCTCCAACCCGGACTACAAGGACATCAAGCTCGTCGCCAAGGTCTACGGTGACGACGACGACACGAAGTCGTTCCAGGAGGCCCAGGGTCTGCTCCAGGCGCACCCGAACCTCAAGGGCATCATCTCGCCCACGACGGTCGGTATCGCCGCGACCGCCCGCTACCTCTCCACCTCGGAGTACAAGGGCAAGGTCGCGCTGACCGGCCTCGGCCTCCCGAACGAGATGCGTCCGTTCGTGAAGGACGGCACCGTCACCGCGTTCGCGCTGTGGGACCCGGCTCAGCTCGGCTACGTCGCCGCGTTCGCCGGCAAGGCACTCGCCGAGGGCACGATCACGGGCAAGGAGGGCGACACCTTCGAGGCCGGCGACCTCGGTGAGCGCGAGGTCGGCGCCGACGGCACCGTCATCGTCGGCCCGCCGACCACCTTCGACGCGTCGAACATCGACAAGTACGACTTCTGACCCGTTCGCAATTCAGGACGATCTCGGCGCGTCGCCCCCGGACCCTCGGATCCGGGGGCGACGCGCCGTTCGCGTCCTGAATTGTGAACCGCACGTGCATCCGATGGCGGCGATATCGTGAACGCTGTGTCTCCCACCGCCGAGCCCGACACGACCGAGCTGACGCGGCACCTCCCGTGGAAGGAGGTCGTCGCCGACCAGCCCTGGGTCTTCCGCGACGCCGCCGCCGGCGCGGGCGTGGTCGTCGCGAGCGGGCTGTACCTCTGGTGGGCGGCCACGAGCCTGCCGCTGCGTCTCCCGGACGGTTGGGAGGGCCTCGGCAGCGGGATCGAGATCGTCGCCGGCATCGTCGCCGTGGTCGCCGTGCTGGCGGTCGTCCTCGGCGGTTTCCTCCTGACGCAACCGCTCACCGAGCGTCGCCTCCTCCGCGTTCGTCGCTTCGCCGCGGACAACGGTCTGGAGTACCGGGCCAACGGTGCGCCGCCCCCACCGGTCGGCGTCGTCTTCGGCACGGGCCTGCACATCGCGGTCACGAACCAGCTGCGCAGCCCGGAGGGGCGACGGATCCGCGGACGGACCGGGCCGGCGACGGTCGGCGTGACGATCGGCGACGCGACCCTCTCGGAGCGTTCGGCCTCGGGCGGTGCCGGCAAGACCCGCGGTTCGGTCGGTTTCGTGCACGTCTCCCTGCCCACGCGGTCACCGCACCTGCTGCTCGACGGTGTCGCCAACAACGGCGGCGCGCGTCGCGGCATCGCACGCACCGTCGAACACGAACAGCTCGTCTCCCTCGAAGGCGACTTCGACCGGCACTTCGCCCTCTACGTCCCCCGCGACTTCCAGGTCGAGGCGCTGCAAGTGTTCACCCCGGACGTCATGGCGCTCCTCATCGACCACGGCCGGCGCTGGGACATCGAGATCGTCGACGACAACCTCTTCGTCACCACGAGCGGGAGCTT
Organism: Plantibacter sp. MCCC 1A11337; assembly: GCF_013349365.1. NCBI lineage: Bacteria > Bacillati > Actinomycetota > Actinomycetes > Micrococcales > Microbacteriaceae > Plantibacter > Plantibacter sp. MCCC 1A11337. Next base: position 237,366 of record NZ_JABJWX010000005.1, read on the forward strand.
CCGGCTCTGGGACGCGTCGGAGATGCTGCGGCTGTTCCGGTTCATCGACCTGGTCGTCCCGAAGCTCGGTGGACGCATCGCCCGCATGAGTCCGGTCACCCCGCGTCCGTCGCGTTTCGACGCGGGGACCACCCGTGGGGCGCGACTGCGTCCGAGCCGGAACTGGGTGCTCGTCCCCGTCCTCGTGGTCGCCGGACTCGTCGTCGGTGCCGAGATCCTCGTCGCCGTCCTCGACTGACCGTCGTGCGGACCGCGTCGTGCGCAGCAGCGGTCAGCGGGGCTCGTCGCGACGGTCGTCGTCCCGCGCGAGCTCGGCTTCCAGCTTGCGGATGCGCTCGGCGTCCTCCGCGGCCTGGATCTCGCGTTCGAGGGCCGCGAGCTGCTCCTCGGTACTGCTGACCGCGCGGTCGGGCTGGGACGGCGAGGGTGACGAGGATGCCGCGGGACCCCAGGAGCCGCTCGAACGGGACGCACTGCGCGGCCGACGCTCGGGGAACCTGATGCGGCTGTTCGACCAGTCCTTGCCGAGCAGGAACCACAGTCCGACGCCGATGAGCGGGATGAAGACGATGAGCAGTACCCACACGATCTTGGGCAGGTTGCGTACGACGGGCTCGGGCTGACCCACCACGTCGATGAGCGCGATGATCGTGAGGACGATGAGCAGCAACGACAACACGAACATGTCGTCAATCCTAGGCAGACCATCGGTGGGTTCGGCCAGGATGGTCGGATGAAGACCATCCCCCTGCCCCAGACCGACCTGACCGCGTCCAGCATCGTCCTCGGCCTCATGCGCATCGAGCCCCTCGACGACGAGGCGATCCGCACCCTCTTCCACACCGCACGAGACGCCGGCGTCACCGTGTTCGACCACGCCGACATCTACGGCTCGGAGCGTCACGGCTGCGAGCGCCGCTTCGGAGACGCCGTCACCCTCACCGCCGCCGAGCGCGAGCAGGTGCTCATCCAGTCGAAGGTCGGCATCCGCCCGGGCTTCTTCGACTTCTCGGAGGAGCACATCCTCCGCACCGTCGACGAGTCGCTCGCCGCCCTCAAGACGGACTACCTCGACCTCCTGCTTCTGCACCGCCCCGACAGCCTCGTCGAGCCGGAGGAGGTGGCTTCGGCGTTCGACGCCCTGCAGGCCTCGGGCAAGGTCCGGAACTTCGGTGTCTCCAACCACACGCCGGCACAGGTCGAGCTGCTGAAGGGCTCCGTCGAGCAGCCGCTCATCGTCAACCAGGTGCAGCTGAGCATCACCCACGCCCCGATCATCGCGTCGGGCGTCGCCGCGAACATGGCCGGCCTCGACCAGTCGATCGACCGCGACAACGGGATGCTCGACTACAGCCGCCTGACCGGCATGACCCTGCAGGCGTGGTCGCCGTTCCAGGCCGGCTTCTTCACGGGCGTGTTCATCGGCGACCGCGAGCACTACGCGGAGCTGAACGACGTGCTCGACGAGCTCGCAGCCGCGCACGGCGTGACGCCGTCCGGCATCGCGACCGCGTGGATCACCCGGCACCCCGCGAACATCCAGGTCGTGCTCGGCACCACCAAGCCGTCGCGCGTCGAGGAAGCGGCCGCAGGTTCCGACGTGACCCTGTCGCGAGAGGAGTGGTACCGCCTCTTCACCGCCGCTGGCCACACCCTCCCGTAGCGGTCGCCTCCGGACCGTTCTCAGGACTTCCGCGGCGTGTCGGGTGGAGATCGTCCCACCGCACCGGAGGAGTCCTGAGAACGGGACGAGGGTCGCGCCGGGTACGCTCGGAGTGGAATCGGAGGGCAGCATGGCGAAGCACGACATCGGGTTCGCCGCCGTCGCCAGACTCGCCGGCGTCTCGAACGCGACCGTCTCCAACACACTCAACCGCCCCGAGATCGTCGCCCCCGCAACGCGCGAGCGCGTCCTCGCGGCGATCGAGGAGCTCGACTTCGTCCCCAACCGCGCCGCCGCCACCCTGCGACAGGGCACGAACCGGCTCATCGGCCTCGTCATCCCCGACATCGCGAACCCGTTCTACTCGGCGATCGCCCGCGGGGTCACCGAGGCCGCGGCCGAGCACGGCTACACGGTCGCGCTCTGTGTGAGCCATGACGACCCGGACCTCGAACTCCGGCACTTCGAGATGCTCGCCGAGCACCGGGCTGCCGGCGCACTCGTCGCCCCGTTGACGGCCGACGCCTCCCGGCTGGCCCAGCTGCGACGGGTCGGCAGCCGCCTCGTGCTCATGGACCGCACCGCCCCCGAGGGCACCGGCTGCTCGGTCGCGATCGACGACGTGCACGGCGGGGAACTCGCGGTCGCGCACCTGCTCGCCGATCCCGCCCGAGTGTCCGCCGGACGCGATGCTCCCGTCCTCGCCGACGGGTCGATCGTGCTCGTGAACGGCGACCTGGCGATCCCGCAGTGCGCCGATCGACGCGAGGGTGCCCGGAACGCGTTCGTCGCGGCCGGTCTCGACCCCGACGACCTCCGCGAGGTCACCGTCGACGAGATGACCGTCGACTCGGGGCGCATCGCGGGCCGTCGGATCGCGGCAGAGACACCGCGTCCGACCGGCGTGTTCTGCACGAACGACCAGCTCGCGCTCGGCGTCATCAGGGGGTTGAACGACGGTGGTCTCGCGGTGCCCGACGAGGTGTCGGTGGTCGGCTACGGCGATCTCGCGCTCGCGGCCGACGGGCGGGTGCCGCTCACCACGGTCGAGCAGCCGAAGGACGAGCTCGGGCGCATGGCCGTCGAGATCCTCCTGGCCGAGCTGGGCGCCGACCGCGCGGCACACGAGCACGTCGCGCGGACGCTCGAGCCGCATCTCGTCGTCCGCGAGTCCGCTCCCCTGCCTGCCTGAGCAGCGGCGAGGCTGGACGCGGCGGTGACGCCCGGGTACAGTCGTCACCAGTATTTAATCGATTAAATACTCCCGTACCCGCACCCATCCAAGGATCGACGATGACCCACACCGCAGCAGCCGTCCACCCGCTCCTCACCCCGAAGGCACGGCGGAAGCCCCGCATCGGCCTCGTCGCCGGCGGCCTCGGTACCTACTGGCCGCAGTTCCCGGAGCTGCTCCCCCAGCTCCAGGAATCGGCCCGGTACGTCTCGGAACGCTTCCAGCAGATGGACGCCGAGGTCGTCGACGTCGGCTTCATCTCGGACGCGCAGGAGGGCGACGCCGCGGCGGAACACCTCCGACAGGGGGACTGCGACCTCATCGTCCTGTTCCTCACCACCTACCTCACCTCCTCGATGGTCCTGCCGATCGCCCAGCGCGCGAACACCCCGGTCCTCGTCATCGACCTGCAGCCGACCGAGCGGATGGACCACGCGAGCTTCGACACCGGCGCCTGGCTCGCCTACTGCGGGCAGTGCCCCGTGCCCGAGGTCGGCAACGTCTTCCGTCGGGCGGGCATCCCGTTCCGCTCGGTGTCGGGGTGGCTGCGTCAGGAGTCGGCGTGGGACCGCATCTCGCAGTGGATCCAGGCGGCGCACGTCCGCGCAGCCCTCCGTCACGCCCGCCACGGCCTCATGGGCCACGTCTACCCCGGCATGCTCGACGTCTCCACCGACCTCACCCTCCTGCCGACCACCTTCGGCTCGCACGTCGAGGTCGTGGAGTTCGACGACCTCCGGGTCCTCATCGACGAGGTGACCGATGCCGAGGTCGCCGACCGCATGGCCCTCGCCAGGGAGGTCTTCACCCTCGACGATACGGTGGTCGAGGACGACTTCGCGTGGGGAGCGAAGGTGTCGGTCGGGCTCGACCGGCTCGTCGACGAGTTCGCGCTCGACAGCCTCGCCTACTACCACCGGGGTCGCGACGGCGAACAGCACGAGCGACTCGGCGCCGGCATGATCCTCGGCGCGTCCCTCCTCACCGCTCGCGGTGTCCCCACGACCGGCGAGTACGAGCTGCGGACGACGGTCGCCCAGCTCGCGACCCAGGTCGCCGGCGCCGGTGGGTCGTTCTGCGAGATCCAGGCGCTGGACTTCGAGGACGGAGTCGTCGAGATGGGACACGACGGACCGGCGCACCTCGCCGTCAGCTCCCGCGACCCGCTGTTGCGCGGCCTCGGGGTCTACCACGGCAAGCGCGGCTGGGGTGTGAGCGTCGAGTTCGACGTGCGGCACGGGCCGGTCACGCTGCTGGGGTTGGGGCAGGACCGCGACGGCTCGCTCGCCTTCGTCGCATCAGAGGGCGAGGTCGTCCCGGGCCCACTGCTCGCGATCGGCAACACGACGAGCCGCGTCGACTTCGGGCGCGACCCGGGGGTCTGGGTGGACGAGTGGAGCGCGACCGGTATCGGGCACCACTGGTCGCTGTCGCTCGGGCACCGGGCGGCGGACTACCGGGCTGCGGCGAGCCTCCTGGGGATCGACTTCCGCCAGGTGTGAGGCGCCGTCGGTCTCTGAGTCGAACGCGGACCTCGCGACAGGACGGATCAGAGCACGGCGCGAAGACGCTCCATCGCGGGCTCCACCACGGCGATCGGCGCCGGCCGCTGCAAGCCGTCCAGGGCGACGGCCAGCCGACGGGTGGCGCGATCGACATCGCCGCCACCCGCACCGAGCTCGCGGATCGGGGCGAGCAGCGCCGCACGTCGCAACCAGGGCTCGTCCTGCATCCAGCGGTCGAGGACGCTCTCGGCCTTGGTCCGGGGCGTCCCGTCGAGGCGCTCCAGGAGCGGTCCGATGACGTCGGCGGCCAGCGGGTCGGCGAGCTCGGGCACCCGACCGGCGCGGACGAAACCTTCGATCCTCGTCAGATCGGTGTGCTTGAGCACCGGGACGCTCGACTGCAGCAGGACGATCGCGGCGAGCCGGCGCTCGAAGACCGGCACGGCCCACAGCTCCGAGGCGAGGGCTGTCAGCTCGTCGTGCTCCAGCCCGCGGAACTTCCGGAGCGCGTCCCGCACGGTGCCGCGGACCGCACCGACCGAGGACCCGTAGGACTGAAGTCCGTCGCCCAGCCGCTCGGCCACGTCCGCTGCGCGATAGCCGTCGCCCTCGTATTGGAGCGCCGCGTCGATGAACTCCCCCGCAGCACTCATCCCACCATTCTCACCCCTGGCGCCGGGTACGGTGGAGCGATGACCGTCGTGATCGTGGGACTCGGACAGCTCGGCTCGGACGTCGCCGGGAGGCTCCTGGCCCGTGGGGAGGACGTCGTCGGCGTGAAGCGCACGGCGCCCGAGTCGAACCCGGCCCCCGAGCCGAACCCAGCGCCCGGTTCGGTCGAGGGGCGCTTCACGCTCCAGCTCGGCGACCTCACGACCTCCGCCCCCGATCTCCCTGTGGAGACGACGGCGATCGTCGTGGCCCTTGCGCCCCGGGCACGCTCGGTCGAGGCCTATGACGCCCTCTACCGCGACGGTGTCGGGCACCTCCTCGCTGCCGTAGCCGCGCTCCCCGGCACCCCACCCCGCATCCTGTTCGTCTCGTCGACCGCGGTGTGGGGCGAGGACGGTGGGGAGACGATCGACGACACCACGCCGGCCGTCCCGACCACCGGCACCGCACGCGCCCTGCTCGCGGCCGAGGAGTCAGTCCTCGCCGCCGTGCCCGAGGCGAGCACCATCCGTTTCGGCGGTCTCTACGGCCCGACGGCCACGATGTTCGTCGACCAGGTCCGCGACGGCCACGTCACCCGGCCCTCCGGCTGGACCAATCGCATCCACCGTGACGACGCAGCTGCCGTGATCGTGCACCTGCTCGACCTGCCGGCGGCATCGCTCCCGCCTGCCGTGGCTGGCATCGACGAGGAGCCGGTCCTGCTGTCGCAGGTCGCCGATTTCCTCGCCGATCGACTCGGCGTCGCTCCCCCGACGCTCGACGACGCCGGTCGCACCCCGGAAGAACCGCACCGCGGCAAGCGCATCACGGCGGCCGCCCTCCGCGACACCGGATTCACCTACCGCTATCCCACCTACCGCGAGGGCTACTCGGCGCAGCTCCCCTGACCGGACGACCGGAGCGGATCACGGCTGCTTCGTCACCTCGGCCATCGCCCGTCGCCCGGACGGCACGAGCACGGCGACGGCGAGCACCACGAAGGTGAGCACGCCGGCGACGACGAGGAGCAGTTCGACGGACACTGTGTCGGCGAGCGGCCCGAACACGATCATCCCGAGCGGCATCGACACCGCCATGACGATGCCGACGAACCCGAACACGCGACCCTGCCGCTCCGGCTGGACGCGCTCCTGCAGGAGGGTCATCGACGTCGTCGAGAAGAACGGCACCGCGAGCCCGAGCAGGAACATGAAGCCGAAGAAGACCCAGAGGTTCGTCGAGAGTCCGAGGCCGATGGACAGCGCCCCGAACACCACCGAGGAGCCGACGATGAGGAGCACGCGGTTCCTGGTGCCGCCCCAGATCGCGATGATCGCTCCCCCGCCGACCATGCCGACGCTGAAGGCGAGTTCGTTCACGGTCAGCATCCACACCTCGTCACCGAAGGAGCGGGCGATCATGAGCGGCGTGAGGTAGGACGGCGCGACGATCAGCAGGAACACGATCGCGAAGAGGATGAGCAACCAGCGCACGAAGCCGTGGTGCCAGACGTAGCGCACACCCTCGGTGAGGTCGGCGAAGTAGCCGGGGCGCTCGCCCGACCGAACGAGCGTCCGCACCGGCACGAGCAGCAGCAACCCGATCCCGATGGCGGCCGTGACGACGTCGACGAAGAAGATCGCGACGAGCGACGCGCTCGCGTACAGCGCACCGGCTGCAGCCGGCGCGACGAGCATCATGGCCGACTGGATGGAGCCGTTGATGCCGTTGACCCGCATGAGCTTGTCCGTCGGCGTGATCTGCGGGATGAGCGCCGACACCGCCGGCATCTGGATGCCCGCGCCGACCGAGCGGATCGCGAGCGTGAGGAAGATGAGCCAGAGCTCGGCGGCGCCGTTGATGAGGAAGATCGCGAGCGCGAGGGTCGTGATGGCGATCGACCCGTCGGCTGCGATGATGAGCAGCTTGCGGTTCATGCGGTCGGCCCACACCCCGCCGAAGATCGACACGATCGCCTGCGGCAGGAACCCCGCGACGGCGGCGAACGCGAGCACCACACCGGACTTCGTCTCGAGCGTGAGGTGCCACATGATCGCGTACTGCACGAGCATCGAGCCGAACAGCGAGACCGTCTGGCCGGACAGGAACACCGCGACGTCGCGACGCCAGTGCGGGCTCTCCGAGGCGACGGTCGTCTCCTCCGAACCGTCGGAACCGTCGATCGTGGGTGCATCGGGTGGCGCGTCGTCGGCAGCCATGCGTTCCACGCTAGGGACTTGGCTCCGAGGTGTCCAGGGGCATCGGACAGCCGTACCGCGCCCCGATCGCGGAACCCGAGAGCTGGAACGAGACCCCGCTCAGTTCTCGAACGCGCGAAGGACGCTGCGATCGAGGCGAGGGCGGTGACGTGTGACCCGGCGCCCCCTCACGTGGATTGCGGGCGGCCCGAGTGTCGCAGGCGCCTGTCCGGCTCCGACGCGAGGGTCAGGCGCGACCGCCCGGTTCGGGGATGTAGGGATCGAGCTGGTCAGCATATGGGCGGTAGACCGTCCCGAAGCTCGCGAAATACGGCTGCTCGACGGTGCCGCCGAGATAGCACTGGGCCGTGCCCGATTCCGCCAGGTCAGGAGTGGTCACCAAATTGGTGAAATCGACGAGGACGAAGTACAGCCCGTCATCACGAGCGATCACCTTGGAGTCTTCGATGGAACGGTACACGAACTGATCCGGAGTTCCACCCTCGGCCGTGGCGTAGGTGTCTGCGACCGTCCGCGTGCAGATGTCGTAGGCGGTCTGGGCCGTCAGCGCCGTCGACTGGTCGACCGGTGGTGGCGACACCGCGGGCTCGACGGGCTCGATACTCGCAACCTCGGACGGCGACGGCGACGTGGATACCGGCGGAGACGCAGAGGGCGAAAGCGAAGGCGAAGGCGGTGCCTGGGTGCAGCCGGCCAGCAGGAGGCCAGCCGCGATGAATGGCACTGGCAACAGCGTGAATCTCATATCTTCCCCCGAAGTCGTCCTCGCCACGCTAGCAGCGTCCATACCGCTCAGCGCGCCGGAGACAGATGGGAGGAGGCGATTGACCGACCATCGCCGTCACGATTACCCTGAATGGCATTGATGAATCGATTCAGATTCCCCGAAGCCGAAGGATCAACTCGATGACGAGTGCCCGACCCCTGCACCGCGTGTGCTTCCAGCTCCAAGTCAAACCCGAGCGCCTCGCGGAGTACCGCGAACGCCATGCCGCCGTCTGGCCGGACATGCTGCGGGCCCTCGCCGACACCGGCTGGCACAACTACTCGCTCTTCGTCCGCGACGACGGCCTCCTCATCGGGTACTTCGAGACGGCCTCCCTTGAAGCGGCCCAGGCCGGCATGGCCGAGACCGAGGTCAACGCGCGCTGGCAGGCCGAGATGGGTGAGTTCTTCGTCGACCTCGACCTGCCACCCGACCAGGGCTTCCTTCGACTCACCGAGGTGTTCCACCTCGAGGACCAGCTCGCCGCCCTGCACGAGTAGCACCATTGAAACGATTCACGTATGCTGCAGTCAGCGCCGTGAACGCGCCCAAGACCACCGGAACACGCACAGAGAAGTGACCATGACCAGTTTCGACACCATCACCCCCCTGCTCGAGAAGCAGGCCATCGAACTCCCCTCCTGGGCGTTCGGCAACTCCGGCACCCGCTTCAAGGTGTTCACGACGCCCGGCACCCCGCGGACGCCCGAGGAGAAGATCGCCGACGCCGCCAAGGTGCACGAGTTCACCGCCCTCGCGCCGAAGGTCGCACTCCACATCCCGTGGGACCTCGTGGACGACTTCAGCGCGCTCCGTCGCTACGCCGAGGACCACGGCGTCGCGCTCGGCACGATCAACTCGAACACCTTCCAGGACGAGGACTACAAGTTCGGCAGCCTGACCCACAGCAACCCGGTGATCCGTCAGAAGGCGATCGACCACCACTTCGCCTGCATCGACGTCATGCACGCGACCGGCTCGCAGGACCTCAAGATCTGGCTCGCCGACGGCAGCAACTACCCGGGCCAGCAGGACATCCGCGGCCGGCAGGACCGCCTGGCCGACTCGCTCCAGCAGATCTACGCCCGCCTCGGCGAGGAACAGCGACTCGTGCTCGAGTACAAGTTCTTCGAGCCGGCGTTCTATCACACCGACGTCCCCGACTGGGGAACGTCCTACGCCCAGGTGGCCCAGCTCGGCGACCAGGCCCTCGTCTGCCTCGACACCGGCCACCACGCGCCTGGCACGAACATCGAGTTCATCGTCGCCCAGCTCCTGCGTCTCGGGAAGCTCGGCTCGTTCGACTTCAACTCGCGCTTCTACGCCGACGACGACCTCATCGTCGGTGCAGCCGACCCGTTCCAGCTGTTCCGGATCCTCTACGAAGTCGTCCGCGGCGGCGGCCTCGACGACGACTCGCCGGTCGCGTTCATGCTCGACCAGTGCCACAACGTGGAGGACAAGATCCCCGGTCAGATCCGCTCGGTGCTGAACGTGCAGGAGATGACCGCGCGCGCACTGCTCGTCGACCGCGACGCACTGACCGCGGCACAGGAGGCCGGCGACGTGCTCGGCGCGAACGGCATCCTCATGGACGCGTTCTACACCGACGTCCGCGGGCCGCTCGCCGCCTGGCGCGAGAGCCGCGGCCTGCCCGCCGACCCGTTCGGCGCCTACCTGGCCTCGGGCTACCAGCAGCACATCGCCGAGGAGCGCGTCGGCGGGACGCAGGCGAGCTGGGGCGCCTAGGCACACCCGAGCACGATGAAGCCCCGCGACCGACCCGGTCGCGGGGCTTCATCCACATCCGGACGTTCACAACTCAGGACGCGCGCGGCGTGTCACCACGGGCGCGCCGGCCGAGTTCGCCGACGCGCCGGAACGGACCTGAATTGCGAGCCGACCGAGCCGACTACTTCGCGAGGAAGGCGAGCAGCTGCTCGTTGACCTCGCGGTAGTGGGTCCAGAGCATGCCGTGCGGGGCGCCCTCGATCTCGACGTACTCGGCAGAGGGCAGCGCCTTCGCGAACACGCGACCGGTGGAGTCGATCGGGAGGACGCGGTCGCCGGTGCCGTGGACGATGAGCGACGGAACGTCGATCTTCGCGACGTCGGCCCGGAAGTCGGTCAGCCAGGTCGGCTGCGCCGCGACCGACGCGTACGGCGACGCGTTGTAGGCGAGCTGCGTGTTGGCCCGCAGCGCCTCCTCGCTCAGGCGCGAGCCGAGGTTCTCGTCCGTGTTGAAGAAGTTCTCGAAGAAGCTCGTGAAGAACGCGTAGCGGTCGTCGGTGACGGCGGCGAGGAGCCCGTCGAACACGTCCTGCGGGACGCCCGTCGGGTTGTCATCGGTCTGCAGCAGGTACGGCTCGAGCGATCCGAGGAAGACGGCCTTCGCGACGCGCTCCGAGCCGTAGGTGCCGAGGTAGCGGCCGACCTCGCCGGTGCCCATCGAGAAGCCGACCAGGACCGCGTCGTGGAGGTCGAGCCCATCGACGACGGCCTTGAGATCGGCGGCGAAGGTGTCGTAGTCGTAGCCCTCGGTGGGCTTGGAGGACTTGCCGAAACCGCGGCGGTCGTAGGTGATGACGCGGTAGCCGGCGTCGAGGAGCGCCGCGGTCTGCTTCTCCCACGACGAGCCGTCGAGGGGGTAGCCGTGGATGAGGACGACGGGCTGGCCGCTGCCGTGATCCTCGACGTACAGCTCCACGGAGGTGCTGTTCTCGGTTCCGACGGTGATGAACGACATGGTTCGATTCCTTTCGTCTTCAGCGTCCGGGCTCGTCGCCCGGTTCCACGCCCCGAATTGAGAACGAGCGTTCTCTTCGGTGTCCATCAGCATAGGGAACGATCGTTCTCAATGCAAGTACACTGATGGAATGACCAGCGAACAGACGATGACCATCGCGTCGCCGAGCCCGGCGGGCGCACCCGCGGCACCGGCCTCCGTGCGCGACATCATCGTCGACGCCGCCGACCGCCTGTACTACGCGAAGGGCATCCAGTCCGTCGGCATGGACGAGCTGCGCTCGGCGGCAGGCGTATCGCTGAAGCGCCTGTACTCGGAGTTCCCGAGCAAGGAGGACATCGTCCTCGCGGTCATGGAGCACCGGCACGCGATCTGGACCACCGGCGTCAGCGCCCTCGTGGACGACGCCGAAACGCCCCGAGACCGCCTCCTCGCGATCTACGACTATCTGGCCGGCTGGTTCAGTGACGACTCGTTCCGCGGCTGCGGATTCATCAACACCTTCGGGGAGCTCGGGGGCGTCTCGCCGGCGGTCGCCACCATCACCCGCGAACACAAGGCGTCCTTCCAGGACTACGTCGCCGACCTCGTCGCCGACGCCGGCGCGCCGGCATCACTCGCACCCCAGCTCGCGATCCTCGCCGAGGGCGCCCAGACCACCGCCGCCATCACGGGTTCCCCCGAGGCTGCGCTGCACGCTCGTCGCGCCGCCGAGACGCTCATCGACGCCGCCTCCTGAGGCACCTCGGCGTCCGTGACGCACGCTGGTCCGCAACTCAGGACGCTTGCGGCGCGGCGCGGCGCCACGCCGCGTCACGCGACCAACGCGCCGAAGGCCTCCTGAGTTCTGAACCAGACCGAGACCTCCCCCGCTGTGACATCCTGTTCACACGGACACGAACGGACACGTCCGACACCGAAGGACAGGGGGCGGCATGGCCACGACCGGCACGCTCGGCGCCGAGGAACGGCGGACCCGGCTCACCGCGATCCTCGAACGCGACGGCAGCATCCGCCTCGACGACGCGGCTGCGGAGCTCGACGTGTCCTCGATGACCGTGCGACGCGACCTCGCCGACCTGGAGCAGCTCGGCCTGGTGCGGCGCGTCCGCGGCGGGGCGATACCGACCCTGCGCCCGAGGACCTTCACCGAGCGGTCCGCGACGGGCGTCCGCGAGAAGGGTGCCATCGTCGAGAAGCTCCGGTCACTCATCCCGACGGACGGCGCGATCGCGATCGACGCCTCCAGCACGGCCGGCGGCATCAGTCGACTGCTCGGCGAGTCGACGCTCACGGTGGCGACCAACTCCTACCCGAACTTCCTCCTCGCCGGCGCGAACCGCGAGATCACGGCCATCCTCGTCGGCGGCCAGGCCGAGCCGCGCACCGACAGCTTCATCGGCCCCATCGCCTGCCAGGCGGCGTCGTCGGTGCTCTACCGGCGCTTCTTCCTGTCGGCCGCCGCGATCGACTCGACCGTCGGCAGTTCGGAGGTCACCCTCGAGGAGGCGCAGGTCAAGCAGGCGTTCGCCCGTGCCTCGGACGAGACGATCCTCGTCGCCGCGTCCTCGAAGCTGGGACAGCGCGCGATGGCGGTCGGCTTCGCCCTGGCGGACGTCGACCTCCTCGTCACGGAACTCGACCCCACCGACCCTGCACTCGACGCCTACCGCGACGCCGTCGAACTCCTCTGAGGACCCGCCCCGCACGTCCCGTTCTCAGGAGTCACCCCGCGCGTCGCTCCGCGACGATCGCGACGCGCCACAGCCCTCCTGAGATCGGGACATCCGCCATTGCGAGATCTGTCACTTCGTGTGACACTTAACACGATCGAACACTGGGCACGGACGTGCCCCGACGAAGGAGTGCGAATGTCCGTGAACCCAACCGCTGCCGAGCTCATCGCCCGCAGCAACCGCCTCGGGAGCGACCCGAAGAACACCAACTACGCCGGCGGCAACACCTCGGCCAAGGGCACCGAGATCGACCCCGTCACGGGCGAGCCGGTCGAGCTCCTCTGGGTCAAGGGATCGGGCGGCGACCTCGGCACGCTCAAGCCCGAGGGTCTCGCGGTCCTCCGCCTCGACCGCATGCGCGCCCTGCAGGACGTCTACCCCGGCCTCGACCGCGAAGACGAGATGGTCGCCGCCTTCGACTACACCCTGCACGGCAAGGGTGGCGCGGCCCCGTCGATCGACACCGCCATGCACGGCCTCGTCGACGCGGCCCACGTCGACCACCTGCACCCCGACTCCGGCATCGCCATCGCGACCGCCGCCGATGGCCCCGAACTCACCGCGAAGATCTTCGGCGACAAGGTCGTGTGGGTCCCATGGCGTCGCCCCGGCTTCCAGCTCGGCCTCGACATCGCCGCCATCAAGGCCGACAACCCGCAGGCGGTCGGCACCATCCTCGGCGGGCACGGCATCACCGCCTGGGGCGACACCTCCGAGGAGGCCGAAGCCAACTCGCTGTGGATCATCGACACCGCGGCAGCGTACATCGAGGCGAACTCCCGCCCCGAGCCGTTCGGCCCGGCGCTCGACGGCTACGCGGCCCTCCCCGAGGCCGAGCGTCGTGCGAAGGCGGCGGCCCTCGCACCCACCATCCGCGGGCTCGCCTCCGCCGACCGCCCCGTCGTCGGCCACTTCACCGACAGCCCCGAGGTCCTCGACTTCCTGGCCTCGGCTGAGCACCCACGCCTCACCGCGCTGGGCACGAGCTGCCCCGACCACTTCCTCCGCACCAAGGTGAAGCCACTCACGGTCGACCTGCCCGCCACGGCGACCGTCGAGGAGGTCATCGAGCGTCTCGGCACGCTGCACGAGGCGTACCGCGAGGACTACCAGGCCTACTACGACCGCCACGCCACGGCCGACAGCCCGGCGATCCGCGGTGCCGACCCGCTCATCGTCCTCGTCCCGGGCGTCGGCATGTTCAGCTTCGGCAAGGACAAGCAGACCGCCCGCGTCGCCGGCGAGTTCTACGTCAACGCCATCAACGTCATGCGCGGCGCCGAGGGACTCTCGACCTACGCGCCGATCGACGAGGCCGAGAAGTTCGCGATCGAGTACTGGGCGCTCGAGGAGGCGAAGCTGCAGCGGATGCCGAAACCGAAGCCGCTCGCGACCCGCATCGCGCTCGTCACCGGTGCCGCATCCGGCATCGGCAAGGCCATCGCGACGCGTCTCGTCGCGGAGGGTGCGGTCGTCGCGATCGCCGACCTCTCACTGGAGAAGGCGCAGGCCGCGGCAGCTGAGCTCGGCACCACGGACGTCGCGATCGGCATCGCCGCCGACGTCTCGAACGAGGCCGCCGTCCAGGCCGCGATCGACGAGACGGTCCTGGCCTTCGGCGGGCTCGACCTCGTCGTCAACAACGCCGGTCTGTCGCTGTCGAAGTCGCTCCTCGAAACCACCGAGGCGGACTGGGACCTCCAGCACAACGTCATGGCGAAGGGCTCGTTCCTCGTCTCGAAGGCCGCCGCACGCGTGCTCATCGACCAGAAGCTCGGCGGCGACATTGTCTACATCTCGTCGAAGAACTCCGTGTTCGCCGGCCCGAACAACATCGCCTACTCCGCGACGAAGGCCGACCAGGCTCACCAGGTCCGCCTCCTCGCCGCAGAGCTCGGCGAGTACGGTGTGAAGGTGAACGGCATCAACCCCGACGGCGTCGTCCGCGGCTCCGGCATCTTCGCCTCGGGCTGGGGTGCGAACCGCGCGAAGACGTACGGCATCGACGAGCAGGACCTCGGCAAGTTCTACGCGCAGCGCACCATCCTCAAGCGCGAGGTCGTCCCCGAGAACGTCGCGAACGCGGTCTTCGCGATCTGCACGAGCGACTTCAGCCACACGACCGGACTGCACATCCCCGTCGACGCGGGCGTGGCCGCGGCCTTCCTGCGATGAGCGCGGCAGACCGGAGCGGCACCGTCGCGGCGGTCGACCTCGGGGCCACGAGCGGGCGGGTCATGCTCGGCCACGTCGGCCCCGGCGAGCTGCGCCTCGTACCGGTCGCGCGGTTCCCGAACACGCCCGTCCGCACGCCGGACGGCCTGCACTGGAACATCCTCGAGCTGTACCGCTCGATCATCGCGGGGCTGTCGGGCGCAGCGAAGCAGGAGCCGCACCTGGCGAGCATCGGCATCGACTCATGGGCGGTCGACTACGGCCTCCTCCGGCATGGGCGCCTCCTCGGCGCACCGTTCCACTACCGCGACGAACGGACGGCTGCAGGTGTCGAGGCGGTCCACGGAACGGTCCCGTTCGCCGACCTCTACCGCGTGAACGGCCTGCAGTTCCTGCCGTTCAACACCGTCTACCAACTCGCGACCGAGCGCGACGCCGGCATGCTCGACGTCGCCGACACCGCGCTTCTGGTGCCCGACCTCATCGCGCACTGGCTGACGGGTGCCCGTGTCGCCGAGGCCACCAACGCGTCCACCACCGGCCTCGTCCGCGCCGGCGAACCGACCGCCTGGGACACCGAGCTCCTCGGCCGGCTCCACATCCCGGCGACGATCCTCCCGCCCATCGTCCAGCCGGGCGATCGCATCGGGACGCTCCTCGAAGCGGTCGCCGCCGAGGTCGGCCTGGCCTCCTCCACCCCCGTCACCGCCATCGGCTCGCACGACACGGCGTCAGCGGTCGTCGCCGTCCCGATGACGACCCCGGATGCCGCCTACATCTCCTGCGGCACCTGGGGACTCGTCGGGGTCGAGCTCGAACGCCCGGTCCTCACCGAGGCGAGTCGAGCGGCGAACTTCACGAACGAGGGCGGCGTCGACGGACGCACCCGCTTCCTGCACAACGTGATGGGACTCTGGCTCCTGAGCGAGTCGGTGCGCACCTGGGAGCGCGGGGGCGAGACGATCGACCTCCCCGGGCTCATCGCCCAGGCCGCCGCGGTCGACGCACCCGTCTCGGTGTTCGATGCGAACGACCCCCGGTTCCTCGCCCCCGGTGACCTGCCGGCGCGCATCGCCGGGTTCCTCACCGAGCACGGGCGGGCGGTCCCGCAGTCCCGTGCCGAGTTCGTCCGGTGCATCATCGAGAGCCTGGCGCAGGCGTTCGCGGACGCCGTCCACACGGCCTCCGAGCTGTCCGGGGTCCAGGTGCGCGCGATCCACGTCGTCGGCGGCGGATCCCAGAACACGCTCCTCTGCCAGCTGACGGCCGACCGTGCGGGGATCCCCGTCATCGCCGGCCCCGTCGAGGCGACGGCACTGGGGAACGTCCTCGTCCAGGCGAGGGCGGTGGGGATCATCGACGGCGACCTCGAGTCCCTGCGCGCCCTCGTCGCCCGTTCCTTCGAGCCGACCCGCTACGAGCCGCGCAAGCCTGCCGGCTCCACGACCGTCAGCCGGTAGCGTCGCAGCATGACCGCTTCTCCACTCATCGTCAGCCTGCCCTCCGACCTGCGCGAGGAGGTGCTGTCGCAGGGACCCCTCCCCGAGGGCGTCGAGTTCGTCGAATGGGATCTGCGCACCGAACCGCCGGTCGAGCACATCGACCTCGTCGTGCCCGTGTACCTCGGCTCGAACAAACCGCTCGCGAACGTCGGCGCGGTGACGCCGAAGCTCGTCCAGGTGCAGTCGATCGGTTACGACGGCCTTGCGGACCTCCTCCCGGAGGGCATCACCCTCGCGAACGCTGCGACCGTCCACGAGGCCTCGACGGCGGAGCTCACGGTCGGGCTCATCCTCGCCTCGCAGCGCGGCATCCCCGACTTCGTGCGAGCCGAGCGGACGGGCGAATGGCTGCAGAGCCAGCGCCCGAGCCTCGCCGACCGCCGCGTGCTCCTCATCGGGTACGGCGGGGTCGGCGCGGCCATCGAGGAGCGCCTGCTTCCGTTCGAGGTGGAGGTCACCCGGGTGGCGTCGAGCGCGCGGGAGGACGAGCGGGGGCCGATCCACGGCATCGACGAACTGCCCGAACTCCTGCCGCACGCGGAGATCGTCATCGTCGTCGTCCCGCTGACCGACAGCACCCGCGGCTTGATCGGAGACGACTTCCTGGCGGCACTGCCCGACGACGCCCTGGTCGTGAACGTCGCCCGCGGCCCCGTCGCCGACACCGACGCCCTGGTGGAGCACGCGACGAGCGGTCGCATCCGACTGGCGCTCGACGTGACCGACCCCGAACCACTGGCCGCCGACCACCCGCTGTGGTCCCTGCCGAACGCGCTCGTCTCCCCACACATCGGGGGTGCGACGAGCGCCATGCTGCCGCGGATGGCGCGTCTCCTGCGTCGGCAGATCGAACATCTGTTGGCCGACGAGGAGCCGGAGAACATCGTCCTCCGCACCTGAGACGGGCGTCGATATCCGCCGAAACCCCCTCGCAGAGAAATCTGCGCGAAGGGCTCGCGTTGAATCGGTTCAAGAGGTAGGGTTTGTGGTCTGACCACACCGCAGTGTCGAAGGAGGATCGATGAACGCACCAGCGACGGCCGCGCCGGCCGCGGCCCCGGCGACGCAGCCCGCCACCCCAGCGGCGGAGCCCCGGGCCTGGGAGGTCGTGCTCGCCCGCATCGAGTCGGACCTCCTCAGCGGTGTCCTCACCCCCGGTGACCGCCTGCCCGGCGAACGACAGCTCGCGATCGACCTCGGCGTCGGTCGGTCCAGCGTCCGCGAGGCGATCCGGGTCCTCGAGGTCCTGGGACTCATCCGCACCCACACGGGATCCGGCCCCACCGCCGGCGCGATCATCGTCGCCACGCCGTCCGGCGGCATGGCCACCCTCATGCGGCTCCAGGTGGCCGCGCAAGGCTTCGCCGTCCAGGACGTGGTCGACACCCGGCTCGTGATCGAGACCGCGGTCGTCCACAGTCTCGCGTCGCGCGCCGGAACGACCGTCCCCGATCTCACACACCCCGAGGCTCTGCTCGACGCGATGGACCAGTCGACGCTCACGGAGGCCGAGTTCCTCGCCCTCGACGCGCAGTTCCATCTGTCGCTCGCCGAGGCGGAGGGCAACCAGGTCCTCGTCGCCACGATGTCCGGCCTCCGCGACTCGATCGAGCGCTACGTCCTGGCCGGTGTCCCGCAACTGGCGTCGTGGTCAGCCACCGCCGACCGCCTGCGCGCCGAGCACCGGGGCATCGTGGAGGCGATCCGCCACGCCGACGCCGAGCTGGCCCGCCAGTCCGTCCGCTCCCACATCACCAACTACTACCAGGCTCGCGAACTGTCAGAAGACGACAGTCCGCACCCCTCGACACCCACCTCAAGCGACAGTTCGCGGAAAGAAGAGACAGACCATGGTTCAACGCCGCATCCCCAAGCCCCATGACCTCCTGCCGCTCATGCAGTTCAAGAAGCCGGAGTTCAACGCTCGCCGGCGACGCCTGGCGGCCGCCACCACCATCAGCGACCTCCGGGCGATCGCGAAGAAGGTCACACCGACGGCGCCCTTCGATTACACCGACGGCGCCGCCGAGGGCGAGATCTCGCTGGCTCGGGCACGGCAGGCGTTCCAGGACATCGAGTTCCACCCGGCCGTCCTGAAGAACGTCGCGAACGTCGACACCGGCTGGGACGTCCTCGGCGAGCGTGTCGCGTTCCCCTTCGGCATCGCGCCGACCGGCTTCACCCGCATGATGCAGACCGAGGGCGAACGGGCGGGAGCCTCCGCCGCCGCGGCCGCGGGCATCCCCTTCACCCTGTCGACCATGGGCACGACCTCGATCGAGGACGTCAAGGCGGCGGCACCCGGTGGGCGCAACTGGTTCCAGCTGTACATGTGGAGCGAGCGCGAACGGTCGATGGCGCTCGTCGATCGCGCGGCCGCGGCGGGCTACGACACCCTCGTCGTGACGGTCGACACCCCGGTCGGCGGCGCCCGCCTGCGCGACGTCCGCAACGGCATGACGATCCCGCCGTCGCTCACCCCGAAGACCATCGTCGACGCGCTCCCCCGCCCGGCATGGTGGATCAACTTCCTCACCACGGAGCCACTGGCCTTCGCGAGCCTCGACCGCTGGTCGGGAACCGTCGCGGCGCTCATCGACACGATGTTCGACCCGACCGTCGGCCCGGACGAGGTCAAGTACATCCGCGAGCAGTGGAAGGGCAAGCTCATCGTCAAGGGCGTCCAGTCGGTCGCCGATGCGAAGCTCGCCGTCGACCTCGGTGCGGACGCCGTCCAGCTCTCCAACCACGGCGGCCGCCAGCTCGACCGCGCGCCGATCCCGTTCCACCTCCTGCCGAGCGTCGTGCGCGAGGTGGGCAAGGACGCAGAGGTGCACCTCGACACCGGCATCATGAACGGCGCCGACATCGTGGCCTCCGTCGCGCTCGGTGCGCGCTTCACCTTCATCGGCCGCGCCTACCTGTACGGGCTCATGGCCGGTGGACGCGAGGGCGTCGATCGTGCGATCCAGATCCTCTCGGGTGAGATCGTGCGCACGATGAAGCTGCTGGGTGTCGCGTCGCTCGACGAGCTGCAGCCTCACCACGTGACGCAGCTGTCGCGGTTCACGACCCTGCAGCCGCTGCCCGAGCAGTCGACACTGAGTGCCGGACGCTCCACAACAGCGAAGCCCGCGACGTCGCCCGCCCGCAAGGCTCCGGCGCGGAAGCCCGCAGCCGCGAAGGCGTAACCGCCTCCTCACTCGACCGGCCCCGGTCACCGCCCGCGTCGAAGGATCCTTGTCGACACGCTTGGTGATCGGGGCCTTGGACGTCCTCGCAGGCGCACAGTTCCGTCCCGCGCTCTCGCCAGACGGCACGCCGCACGACGCGAGCGCGGGGCCGCCTCACGCTTCCGCATGAGACGACCCCGCCGCCGGCCTGGGCCGATCAGTCCTGCCCGAACCCCGGGCAGGACCGTGTCGTCATTCCGTCAGATCCGAACCGACCTCCTCACGCTGACGGCGGCGCACGATGAGGCCGAAGCCCAGGGCGATCCCGAGCAGCGCGAGTGCCGCTGCGCCTCCGAGGAAGGCGCCCTCGGCTCCGGTCTTCGCGAGCGGACCGTCCGTCGATCCGGACGAGACGACGGGTGCCGGCGTGTTCGGTTCGGGCGTCTCCGGTACGACGATTCCGACGTACCAGGACTCGGTGGAGGAGGATACCAGCGAGCGAGGCTGCACGCCGTCGTCGAACGATCCAGACCCGTCTTCCGCGGTCGCCGTGACGACCCGGTGGTGTGCGCCGAGCTCGGCGCGCTCCTCGAGATCGACGCTGACCGACGCACCTGGTGCCAGCGCACCGTCGACGGACAAGGCCAACCGGGGCTCCATGCCGTCGTCGAGGACGACGTCCGTGAGTGTCCGCGGACCGGTGTTCGTCACGATGTACGTCCACGTGATGCCGTCAGCAGCCAGGATCTCCGGCCCGGGAGCCTCCTCGACGATTTCGCCGTTCAGCAGCACCTCGACGCTGATCTCACCGGCGGTCGGCAGCTGCACTTCGGCCAGGTCGTCGTCGGAGACCCGCGATCCATCGGCAGCATGTGCTCCCGACGCCGACACCTCGCGCGAGACGATGCCCGCGTCGATGTCCGACTGCGTGATCGTGGTCTCGAACGTGGTCACTTCGATCGAGCCGGGGGCCAGGGACTCCCAGGTCCCGATCGTCTGCTCGTCGTCGTGGACCTCGACGTTCCGCAGCGTCGGCAGCCCGGCGTTCTCGACGGCGACGGTCCAGTCCACCGTGGCACCGACCGCGACCTCGTCGCGGACGCTGCCCACGATCGACACCGTCACCGCAGCACCCGTGGCCAGATCGATCGTCACCGAGTCGCGATCCTCGACGGTCTCACCGGCGAGGTCGACGCCGGACGCGACCGCATCCGTGGTCAAGGACCCTCGATCGATGTCAGCCTGCGTCAGCGTGTACTCCACCGTCGCGACCGCGGACTCGCCGAGCTGCAAGGTCCCAGGCTCGCCCGGCCACACCACGTCCGGTTCACCCATGCCCGCGAAGCGGTCGCGGACCTGGACCTCCGTCAGCGCCGTGCCGGCGCTCGTGTTCATCGCGGTGAGCTCGAACTCGATCACCGAGCCGACGACCAGGTCGCCGTCAGGCAGGATCGCTCGCTCGTTCAAGGTGATCACGGAGTCGATCACACCCTGATACCAGCTGACGTCCTCAGCACGCACCGGACCCACCGGCCGATCGCCCGCCTCAACACCGGAGACCACGGCACGAACGAGCTGCTCAGCGAACACCGCATCGGATGACACCGTGATGTCCGTGCTCTCGCCAGGGGCCAGCGTCTCGATGACCGCCAGCTCCGACCCGAACGAATCCGAGACGGACAGGTCGGCAAGGGTGCGGATACCGGTGTTCGTGACCACGTACGTCCACTCGATCGACTCACCGACCGTCACCTCAGGACCAGGAGCCGAAACGACATCCTCTCCGTTCAACAGCACCTCGATCGACACCGCACCGGCCACGTCGAGCGGTACCTCCGCAGTGTCCTCATCGGTCACCGGAGCGCCATCGGCGGCATGCTGACCAGAAGCCGACACCACCTGGGAGACGACACCTGCGTCGATGTCGTTCTGGGTCATCGTGGTCTCGAACGTGCTCATCTCGATCGAGCCGGGGGCCAGGGACTCCCAGGTCCCGATCGTCTGCTCGTCGTTGTAGACCTCGACGTTCCGCAGCGTCGGCAGCCCGGCGTTCTCGACGGCGACGGTCCAGTCCACCGTGGCACCGACCGCGACCTCGTCGCGGACGCTGCCCACGATCGACACCGTCACCGCAGCACCCGTGGCCAGATCGATCGTCACCGAGTCGCGATCCTCGACGGTCTCACCGGCGAGGTCGACGCCGGACGCGACCGCATCCGTGGTCAAGGACCCTCGATCGATGTCGGCCTGCGTCAGCGTGTACTCCACCGTCGCGACTGCGGACTCGCCGAGCTGCAAGGTCGCGGGCTCGCCCGGCCACACCACGTCCGGTTCACCCATGCCCGCGAAGCGGTCGCGGACCTGGACCTCCGTCAATGCGGTGCCGGCGCTCGTGTTCGTCGCGGTGAGCTCGAACTCGATCACCGAGCCGACGACCAGGTCGCCGTCAGGCAGGATCGCTCGCTCGTCGACCGTGATCGAGGAGTCGATCACACCCTCGTACCAGCTGACGTCCTCAGCACGCACCGGACCCATCGGCCGATCGCCCGCCTCGACACCAACGACCTCCGCGGTGACCGTCTGCTCAGCGAACACCGCGTCGGAATCGACCGTGATCTCGCGGCTCTCGCCCGGGGCGAGCGTCTCGATGACTGCCAGCTCCGACCCGAACGAATCCGAAACGGACAGGTCGGCAAGCGTCCGGATACCGGTGTTCGTGACCACGTACGTCCACTCGATCGACTCACCGACCGTCACCTCAGGACCAGGAGCCGAAACGACATCCTCTCCGTTCAACAGCACCTCGATCGACACCACACCGGCCACGTCGAGCGGCACCTCCGCAGTGTCCTCATCGGTCACCGACGAACCGTCCGCAGCGTGGAACCCTTCCACCTCCACCGATCGGGATACCAGGCCGGCATCGATGTCGGACTGGGTCAGGGAAGTCTCGAACGTGGTGATCTCGATCGCCGCGGGCGCGAGGGTGTCCCAGCTGCCGATCGACTGTTCGCCATCGCGAACCTCGACATCACGCAGCGTCGGCAAGCCGGCGTTCTCGACGGTGACGGTCCAGTCCACCGCGGCACCGGCCGCGACCTCGTCGCGCACGCTGCCCACGATCGACACCTTCACCGCAGCCCCCGTGACGAGATCGACGGTGATGCTGTCGTCATCGCTGACAGCGCTTCCCAGCGCGTCGGTCCCGGCGACCGTCGCATCGTTGGTCAGGTGACCACGGTCGATGTCGGACTGCGTCACGGTGTAGCTCGCCGTCGCCTGCACGGTCGCCCCGGCAGCCAGCACACCGGATTCGGCGGGCCAGTCGAAGGTGAGGTCGCTCAGGCCCCGGAGGTCGTCGTCCAACTGGACGTCGCTGAGGGTCCCTTGCCCGCTGTTCGTGGCGACGAAGGTGTAGTCGATGACCGAGCCGACCTTGAGATCACCCTCGGGCAACGTCGCGCGCTTGTCGAGCACGATGCTCGAGTCGACGGTCTGGTACCCGAACACGAGGTCGTCGCGACCACCTCCCATCGGGACCGTGAACGGACCGGCGACATCGTCTCGGCGATCCTGCCAACCGGCGGTCTGCAGGTGTGACGCCGGGAGCGTCGTGCCGTCGACGACCACCTCGTACTCCTGGCTGGAGACGAGCCCGTCGATCGAGAACGTCCCGTCCGATGCGGTCGAGCTCTGCTCGATCGCATCGCCGCCGGCCGGACGGAGGTCGAGCCTCACGTCGGCCAGGCCGGGCTCGTCGGCCTGCTGCACGCCGTCGCCGTTCCGGTCGTCGAAGACGACACCGCCGACCGTGGAGCCGACGACCTCGGACGTCTGGTTCGGCGTCCGGAGACGGACCGAGTTCGATCCGAAGAAGGCGTCGGCGCTGTTCTGGTAGACGTCTCCCGCCTCCTGCCCCTCCACCGAGAGGTCGAGACGGAGGCCACCCGCGGCCGTGGAGTCGAACCCGACGTAGACGACACGCACAGCGGTGACGGAGGAGAGATCGGCGTCCTCGGCGAGATCGACCCACTCGACCTCGTCGCCGGGTGCATCGCCGATGAGGCGAGGATCGGCGGTCGTGATCTGCACGGTCGCCGGCTCGACGCCCAACAGGCGAAGGCTCTTGAGCGTGGCGGTCCCCGAGAAGCTGGAGCCGCGGGCGTCGCCGTTGTACGGCAGGACGTCGAGGAACACGACGTTGCCCTCGTAGTTGCTCCGGGTGAAGTTGTACCAATAGGTCGTGAAGTCGATCGACGTGTCGTCGGACTCGATCTGCGGCTTCCCCGCGGCGCCGCTCAGCGACAGGGTGTCCACTTGCACGACGTTGACACGCGAGGACGCCTGGAGCGCCGTGTCGCCGATGCCGGAGAGGGTGCTCAAGGTGGACAGGGTGCCGTTGGTCCCGCTGGTCCAACCGTTCGGCTTGACCGGCCGCTGGACCGACACCGTCGTACCGATGCGAACGGGCTTGAGCGACGTGGACGACGCACCGAGCACGACCGGGGCCGTGCTCTCGAGCGTGACGTAGGCGGGAGCGCGGTCGTCGCGGGTGCCGGGGAGGCCATCGGGGCCGAGGTCGGCCTCGCGCACGTCGACGACTCGCCACGCCGGGTCGAGACGCGACACGTCGAAGGCCGTCACCGCGGAGTCGAGTCGCACCTCGGTGCGGACCACGTCGAAGGTGATGGGCGCAGCGTCGAGGCGTGCGCCGGCCGGTCGAACCAGACCGGTCTGCGCGATCTGGTCGACGGAGTTGCCGCCGACGACCGACGCCGAACCCGCTGCCAGCGAGTGGTTCGTGGTGAACAGCTCGACGCAGGTGCTCGTCCGCTGTCCGCGGGCACCGGTCTCGTCCGCCGTCCAGGTGTGGTTGATCGTGATGCAGGATCCGACCGGCGCACGCGCCTCCAACGGGACACGGACGGACAGCTTGAAGTCGGCAACACGCCCGATCACGTCCTTCTGCCAACTCTCTCCGAGGTACTGCACGCGCACCCCGGTGATCGCCGTGGGGCCTCCGGCCTCCTGCGGCGTGTCGAACCAGGCGTTGCTCTCGGGGTCCTGCTGATCGGTTCCGTTCGTGTACTGGACGAGGAACCGGTCGGCCGGCTGCTGCTGGAGGGTGCTGTCGCGGACGACACCGAAGGCCACGGCCGGGGTGTCGAGGACGAACTGAGCCTCCTCGGGATTCCAGAACTGGTGGGTGACCAGGTTCGTCAGCCCCTGGCTGCGGGTCTGGCCGGACTCCGCTCGGGTCGGCGGGGTGACCGTCCCCTCGGAGAAGAGCTCGGCGTCCGGCGACACCAGACTGTTGCTCACGCTCGTCCAGCGGGACGCGTTGAGCGGCGGATAGCTCGGCGTTCCGGAGATGTAGCGTGCTGCGGAGATGCCCGCCGTCGGCGGAGCGAGGACCCAGCCGCCCTCTTCGTCGTCCTTCAGGTTCTGCGTCAAACGCGCTGAGGACTGACCACCGATCGCACCGACGATGGTCGAGCCACCGTTGGTGGTCCAATCGGGACCCGTCAGGGTGTAGGGGATCACGATGGCATCGGCCGCCTTCTCAGGGACGTCGTCCTTCGGGTACCAGAGGGTCGGCCGGATGGCCAGGCGGGTGGGAGCCACGTCGCTGATCGGGAGGGAGGTGATCCGTAGGGTGATCTCCTTGCCGTCGACGGAGACGATTTCCGCAAGGTCGCTCTCGAGTTCGACGCCACCGGCGGTGGGACCGTCGTACGTCAGGGTGACGTCGATCGGGAGGTCGATCTCCATGGGCCGCCGCTGTCCGGCTTCGAGCAACGAGGTCAGCTGTACGCCGATGGACAGCGGAATCGCGTCCTCCAGACCGTTCCCGAAGTCGTACTGGCCGAGCGCGTTGGACTGGCCACCGACCGGCGTGAGGTCCGACCGGTACTCACCCACGGTCGTGAGCGTCCCGCCGGACGCCTCTCGAGCGCCCGTGCCGTCCTCGTAGACGACCGTCGCGTCGTACACCGTGCCGGGGGCCGTCGTGAATCCGTTCATCGTCGCGGTGAGACCGTCGACCGTCACGAGCGACCCCGAGGGGATCGACATCGTCGCACGGAGCGTGCGCCCACCGTCCTCGAGCACGTAGCGGGAGGTGAACGTCGGAGAGTCGTTGTTCAACTTGATGAGGGACGATTCGTCCCAGACCCACCCCTCGGGCAGGGTCTGCGAGGCGACACCGTCGGTGAGTCCGTCGCTTCCGAGCGACCAGGCGAACATCGCCGAGGAGCCGGTCGCGATGAGTCCGTTGTCGGCAGCCGGGTCGAGCGTGCCGACGATGCCGTCGTCCGTGATCGAGAGCTTGAACTCGGTGAACGATCCGACGGCTTGGAGGTCGGTGGTCGCCGCAGCCGGCGCCGAGAGCACACCACCGAGCGCGGTCGTGATGGCCAGGGTGCCGGCCATGAGTTGCAGGCGCGAACGCCAGCGAGGGGGTTTCATGCTGTTTCCTTCGAGAGAACGATTGCGGCCGGGCGGCCGCACGGGGACGGGATGTCGGGGAGGGTGGTCACTGAGCCGGCGCCAGGGTGTTTCCGGGGAAGGCGTCCTCGGTGAGCTCGGCGCCGTCGAGCCAGGTGAGGTCGTTGCCGGATCCGACGACGTCGACACGTTCGACGAAGTCGATGCTGATCGTGTTGTCGTCGCCGTCGACCGTGAGCGAGGTCGCCGAGTCCGCATGCAGCGTGACGGCGTCGGCTCGCACCGTCACGGCACCGCAGTCGCCGATGAGGCGCACGTTCGCGCCGTCCGAGCCGATGGTGACATCACGGCCGGTGCACTGGGTGACGGCAGGTTCGGCCACGCTGGCGATCGGTGCGGACGTACAGGCGACGAGGGTGCCGGCGAGCGCAAGGGTCACGGCGGCGAGGACGGCTGGTTTCATGGGGGAGATCTCCGGTCGGTTTCCGAATGTCTGATTCTACACGTGAAATACTAGCCGACGAATGAGTGATATACAAGCGGTCCCAAGAGCGCAAGCCGACACAACGACGGAACGCGCGACCCCTCAGGGCCGCGCGTTCCGTCGGATGCGCTGCGTGCGCGTCGGTGCCTGGGGCTCCGCCCCTACCCCACCCTCCTCCGCGCGCACGCGATCGCGATCGCAATCGCGGAGGACCCGAGCCCGGCGAGGATCAGGATCGCCGCCAGTGCGAACGGCGCGGAGTCGGCCCCCGTCCGGACCAGCGACCCTTCCTCGGACGACCGATCGATCGGGGTCGGAGGCGGAACGACCACCCTCGCAGCGGTGATCGTCCAGGTGAACGTCGTGGAAGCGACCAGTTCGCCTGCGGTCGCCGAGACGGTCACGGCGAAGACACCGACGGTGGTCGGGATCCCCTGCAGCACGCCCGTCGACGGGTCCAGACCGATGCCGCCGGGCAATCCCACCGCCGAGTAGGTGACGGCCGAGCCGTCCGACGTCGTCGCGTTCGCGGCGACGGAGACCGCATCCCCCGACCGGTCGCTCCGATCGGCCAAGGGATCCAGTGCGATCGTCGGTGCCGGTGGATCCACCGTCAGGGTCGCTGCCGCAGTCGGCGTCGACCCGACCGAGTTCGTGAAGACCGCACGGTATCGCTGGCCCGACTGATCGACCGTCGCCGCCTCGATCGTCAGCGACGGTGCGGTCTCACCGGCGAGATCACTCCAGGTCGCGCCCCCGTCGGTACTGACCTGCCAGACCACGGTGGTCGCCTCGACGCTCGAGGCCTGGGCCTCGAAGGTCGCATCACCGCCGGCAGCCACGCGCTGATCGACCGGATCGGAGACGATGGACGGTGCCGTGGCGATGGGATCGATCACCGTCAGGTTGTTGCTCCGGATGCTCGTCACGAAGGTCCGATGGCGGGTCGGGTCGGTCGCGATCTGGAACGCGCCGATCGCGGGCACGTCCTGGACACGGGCGCCGGTGGCCGCATCGACCACCACGACCGCTCCGCCGTGCGACTGCGGGGACGTGAGGAAGGCCGACTCGAGCGCACGGTCGGCGGAGGTGAAGTAGGTGTTCGTGACGTCGATGGACCCGGACACCGCCCCGGTCGAGGTGTCGTGGACGGTCGCCGTCGGGCCGAGCTGCGCCGTGACGAAGGCGCTCGTCTCGTCCGAGGAGAGGAGGAGGCTCTGCGGCACGCGGTTCGTCGACCAGCTCGTCCGCAGCGTCCCGTCCGCGGTGTCGAACACGAGCACCTGGTCGTTGTTCGGCGCGACGGCGTACGCGGTGGTTCCTGCGGCGTCGACGGTGACCTCCTGCATCCCGGTCACAGCCGACCAGGTGGTGACCGGGACCGGAGCCGCCGGATCCGAAGCGTCGAGCACCGAGAGGTAGGCCGAGGCGGAGTTCACCACGTAGATCTGCTTCGTCGAGAGGTTCAGGCTGACGCCCGTCGGCGCGTTTCCGACGGGCACGCTGGCCACGACCGACGCGGACACGGGATCGATGACCGCGAGGGACCCCTGCAGCAGGTTGCCGGTGTATTGCGACACGTAGACGTAGCCACTCGCCGGGTCGACCGCGATCTGTGATGGCAGGTTCGGGACGGCGACCGTCGTCACCCGCTCCAGCGTGTCGGCGTCGTAGACCCAGACGACGTTCGACGTCCGGCCCGACACGTAGACGAGCCCACGGTTCGGATCGACGGCGACCCCGTACGGTCGAGCGTCGAGTGTCAGGACGCGGCTCGCCTGATACTCCGGCGCGGCCGCCGACGCCGCTTGCGGCAGGCCGACCGACATGGTCATCGCCGCAACCGCGATCACCGCGGCGACGACCTTCCGAATCACGGGCATACGCCACCCCATCGCTCGAGCCACTCCCCCCACCGAGATCGTCGAGGAGTCCGGACCGCACCGACCGATCGCCTGAGCGAGGATCAGTTCTGCGGCGACTTCGCGACAGTTGTTGGTGAGGATAGCGGTCACGGGACCGCACCGACAACCGGTCGCGGAAATCGGCCAGCGCCGGTCGCTCGGGCCGGACTCGCGCGCTCACACCATCACACCGCCCTCCCCGGGTTGTCCCCGATGCCCTCCGTCGCTCCGTCGGGGACGATGGATCCGTCCGGACGGTCGCAGCACCTGCGCCGTCGGGCCGGTGTTCGACGATCGGGAGGCGACGGTGGCACACCTCCTCGTGATCGGTGGGAGCGGCCGCACCGGGCGGCTCATCATCGGCGAGGCACTTCGCCGCGGCCACTCGGTCACCGCGCTCGTCCGCGACCCCGCCGCCGTCGTCCCCGGCGACCGCCTGACGGTCGTCCAGGGGTCTCCACTGCGGAGTGAGGACGTCGAGGAGGCCATGCGTGGCGCGCAGGCCGTCATCATCGCCCTCAGCAACATCGGCTCGTCCGACTGGCCGTGGGCGCGCCAGGTCAGCCCTCCCGACCTCATCTCGAACGCCGTGCGAGTCGTCACGGACGCGATGCGCTCGCGTGGGTTGCGGCGAGTCGTCCTCCTCTCCGCGCTCGGCGCCGGCGAGTCGGTCCGGAGCGTCCCAGCAGGCTTGCGGTGGGCGACGCACTTCCTCCGACTCGGCACCGTCTACGCCGATCACGAGCAGGCGGACGCGTTCCTCCGCCGCTCGGAACTCGACTGGACCATCGTGCACCCGACCGTGCTCTCCCCCAGTGACGCCCGACGCCCGGTCGTGTCCTCACCACCGGGGAGCTGGCCGAGCTCGCTCCGCATCCCTCGCTGCGACGTCGCCGCATACCTCGTGGATGCGGTCGACGACGAGGACCTCATCGGTTCTACCCCGGTCATCTCGTCAGGGCCGCGCCGCAGCTGACGACGCGCCCGCCGACGGGCGCCATCGCGACTCAGGAACCGGCGGCCGCCCGTGACGCTGCGGGACGACGCCCGATGATGCGGTCCGTCAGTTCGCAGACGCCCCACCAGGTGACGCGGAGCATGGCTTCGACGACGATGCCGCTCGTCATCTTGGACGCCCCGAGCGTCCGCTCGGTGAAGGTGATCGGCACTTCGACGATCCGCAGACCGGCGCGGTTCGCGTGCCAGAGCATGTCGACCTGGAAGCCGTAGCCGTGGCTGTGGACCTCGTCGAGCTGCAGCCGCCGCAATGCGTCAGCACTGAACACACGGTAGCCGCCGGTCACGTCCCGCGCGGGCAGCCGGAGCGCGAACCGGGCGTAGGCACTGCCGACCCGCGAGATGGCCTCGCGATGCTTGGGCCAGTTGACGACGGTGCCGCCCGGGACCCAGCGCGACCCGAGGACGACGTCCGCCTCCGCGGTGGCCGCGAGGAGCGCCGGCAACTGCTCGGGGGCATGGGATCCGTCGGCGTCCATCTCGACCACGTTGCCGAATCCGCGCCCGAGCGCCCAGGCGAAGCCGGCTTTGTAGGCGGCGCCGAGCCCTTCCTTGCCGGTGCGGTGCAGCACGTGCACCGCGTCGTCCTCGGCGGCGAGACGGTCGGCGATCGCTCCGGTGCCGTCGGGTGAGTTGTCGTCGACCACGAGCACCTCGACGGATGGTGCAGCGGCACGGACGCGCGCGATGATCCTCTCCAGGTTCTCGCGTTCGTTGTAGGTGGGGATGATGACCACCGTGGAATCCATGTGCCGTCCTCGTGTCTGCTCAGCCAGCGTAGCGCGCTGAACAGGACCGTATCGGCGGCCTCCGACCGGACGGCCGGACGCTCAGGAAACGGTCGGCGAACGTCCGGCCGGGGATCAGTTATTGCTGGCGAAATGCGCCGGGATGAAGATCGCGAGCGCGATCATGAGGATGCCACCCATGAACCAGACGGCCTGCAGGACGTCCGTGCGGAACGCCTCGCCGAACGCCCACATGCCGCCGGCGAACAGGGCGAAGGCGATCACGACCCAGAACCCTGTCGCATCACTCAGGGTGCCGGAGCGTCCTGCGTCGGCGCGTTCGTGGTCACGTCGTTCTCCGGCGTCCATGGGTGCCCTTCCTCGGGTTCAAGCGGTCAGTGCAGGTATACGCCGCGCCACCGGCACCCGCAACCCCTCGACATCGACCCCGGCCCCTGAGACCGCACAGCCCCGGTCCGGTCCCTCAGCTTGTCGAAGGGCTAGCCGCGCAGCTCCAGCGTGCAGCACTTCACGCCGCCGCCGCCGAGGAGCAGCTCGGACAGGTCGACGCCGATCGGTGTGTAGCCGCGCTCGCGCAGTTGACGCTCGAACCCGACGGCCCGGGCGGCGATGACGACCTCACGACCGTTCGAGATCGAGTTGAGGCCCAGGACGGCTGCATCCTCGGTGCTCACGTGGATCGCGTCGGGGTAGCGCTGCTCGAGGATGCGGTTGCTCGCCTCGTCGAACGCGGTCGGCAGGTAGGCGATGTTCGCGGGCGAGCCGTCGGCGGGAGCCACCGGGTCGAGCACGGCGATCGCGGTGTCGAGGTGGTAGAAGCTCGGGTTCACGAGGTTGAGGGTCACAACCTCGCGGTCGAAGATGCGCCGCACCTCGTCGTGGCTGCGGGGATCGGTGCGGAAGCCGGTCCCGGCGAGGATCGTGTCGCCGACGAGCATGATGTCGCCCTCGCCCTCGTTCACGAACTCGGGGCGCTCGACGCGGAAGCCGTTCGCCTCGAACCAGTCCATGTAGGCCGGCCCCTCGGGGATGCGCTCCTGGTAGGTGAACTTCGCCCCGTAGGCGGTGCCGTCGAGCGTGAAGCCGCCGTTCGCCGCGAACACCATGTCCGGCAGGCCGTCGAGCGGGTCGATGAGGTCGATCCGGTGGCCGAGATCGAGGTAGGCCTGGTGCAGCTGCTCCCACTGCGACACCGCGAGCGAGGTGTCGGTCGGGTCGTCCGGGTTCATCCAGGGGTTGATCCGGTAGCTGACCGTGAAGCGGTCCGGCCGGCACATGAGGTACCGGCGACGGTTCGCGGCGCGGGTACCGGTCGTGGCGTCCTGCGTGGTGGGGGTGGGGTGGTTGAGCGTCGACGACACGTCGGCCTCCAAACGAGCGAGGGTCGGCGGACGAGGTCCAGGGGCCCGGGGGCACGCCACGTTCATCATGGCACGCGATTCGCAGCGTTCTCACGGAGTTTGGCGCAGGAATGCTGCGAAGTGGCAGCTTTTCGCGCAATGATTGCGCTTACACTGAGTTTCATGGACAACCTCGACCGCGGCATCATCGACCTGCTCCGACAGAACTCACGCGCCGGCTACGGCGACATCGGCGCGGTCGTGGGCCTGTCGGCCTCAGCGGTGAAGCGACGCGTCGACCGCCTCGTCGCCGACGGGGTCATCCAGTCGTTCACGATCCAGGTCGACCCCACGGTCGACGGCATGCAGACAGAAGCCTACGTCGAACTCTTCTGCCGCGGCACCGTGTCCCCCAACGAGCTGCTGCGGATCCTGTCGGGCGTCCCGGAGGTCGTCGACGCCGGCACCGTCACCGGGAGCGCCGACGCCATCGTGCACATGCGGGCCCGGAACATCCCAGCCCTCGAGGACGCCTTGGAGAAGGTGCGGATCGCCCCCAACGTCGACCACACCCGCAGTGCGATCGTCCTCACCCGCCTCATCCACCGCCACATCGACTGACCCCTCCCCCGGCCCGCGAACGGTCACCAACGCACAGTGCGGCTCGTCCGAAGTCGCCATTCGTGACCGTTCGCGGGCAGGATGGGCGAATGGAGTGGACGATTCAGGCGGGGACCAGTGTGTTTGAGCAGCTGCGGACGCAGGTGATCGAGGCCGTCCGCGACGGGCGGTTGGCGACCGGCGCGAAGCTCCCGACGGTGCGCGGTCTGGCCGACGAGCTGGGGATCGCACCGAACACCGTCGCGAAGGCGTACCGGCTGCTCGAGACCGACGGGGTCATCGAGACCCGGGGACGCGCGGGGACCTTCGTGTCAGCGCACGGCGACGCGATCGACCGGCAAGCGCAGCTGGCGGCGGCTGCGTACGCGGACCGCATCCGGGACCTCGGCGTCTCGCCGGAGGACGCCGTGGCGCTCGTGGAGGCCGCGCTCCGCGCCTGACGGCGGCTCGCCCTTCGACAAGCTCAGGGACCGGGGAACGGACTCAGGGACCGGGGAACGGACTCAGGGTCAGGGTCAGGGTCAGGGTCAGGGTCAGGGTCAGGGTCAGGGTCAGATGACGCTCTGGGACCACGGATCGGGGTTGCCGAACCGATGCGCGGTGATCGAGATCGCCTGTTCACGCAGGAACGGCAGGAGCTCCACCCGTCCGGCCTGGGTGACCGGTCCACCCCAGATCGCGATCTCGGGATCGCCGCCGAGCACCTCAGCGAGTCGCTTCGCGAGCGGCTCAGGCTCGGAGGCCTCCGTTCCGGGTTCCGCCTCCGCAACCGTCTCGGGACGCGGACCGACGATCCGCACCCGGGTCGCGACCGGTGGCTCCTGGCCCAGCTCGCCCGTGTCGATCGACCCGCGTGCCGCCATCCGGGTCAGCCACTGCTCGTCGGTCTCGAGCGAAACCGGGATGCTGAGCTCCGACAGCCAGTCGCGCACCTCGCGCGGCAGCCGCCCACCGAGGCTGACGGTGAACCGCGACCGCGACCGCACCGCGGCGATGAGGACCCGCAGCGCGTCGCCCAGGTCGGCCCCCGACGCGACCCGCACCGCGACCGGAACCGGCCGGTAGCGCAGCAGGTTCCGTTCCACGCCGAGCTGCGAGACGTCCTTCACCTCGCCGAACTCGTTCCCCCACGCGATCGCATCACTGAGCGCCGACCGTCGCAGCACGTCGAAGGCTTCGTAGGTGAGCGACGGCTGGGCGGACTCGATGAGCTTCACGATGCGGGTGTCGAGCCCGCGGAGGTGCAGACTGCGGCTCGCCGATCCCGGATCAGGGCGCCACTCGCCGAGCCCGAACAGGTAGTTGGGGCCGCCGGCCTTCGTACCGGTCCCGACCGACGAACGCTTCCACCCGCCGAAGGGCTGGCGCTGCACGATCGCACCGGTGATGCCCCGGTTGACGTACAGGTTGCCCGCCTCGACGGTGTCGAGCCATTCCCCGAGATCGACCGGGTCGAGGGTGTGCAGGCCCGCGGTCAGTCCGTAGGGGGTCGCGTTCTGCAGGGCGATCGCCTCGGTGAGGTTCGCGGCCTGCATGACACCGAGGACCGGTCCGAAGTACTCGGTCAGGTGGAACGGCGAGCCCGGCTGGACACCGGTGCGGACCCCCGGCGACCAGAGGCGCTCGCTCGGCCGGCCGAAGTTGACCGAGGAGTCGTCGAGCAGCTTCGGCTCGACCAGCCACTTCTCGCCGAGGCGCAGCTCGGTCAGCCCGGCGAGGAGCTTCTCCCCCGCCGGCTCGACGATCGGCCCCATCTGCGTCCGCGCATCGGACGGCCAGCCGACCCGGAGCGAGCGGACGGCGTCCTCGAGCTGCCGCAGGAAGCGGTCGGATCGTGCCACTGAGCCGACGAGGATCACGAGCGACGCGGCCGAGCACTTCTGCCCGGCGTGCCCGAAGGCGCTCTTCACGATGTCGGCGACGGCGAGGTCGAGGTCGGCACTGGGCGTGACGATGATCGCGTTCTTCCCGCTCGTCTCCGCCAGCAGCGGCAGGTCGGCACGCCACCCACGGAACAGCTGCGCCGTCTCGAAGGAGCCGGTCAGGATCACCCGGTCGACGGCCGGGTGGGAGACGAGCCGACGACCGAGGTCACCCTCCGCCACGTCGGCGAGTACGAGGAGGTCGCGCGGCACCCCGGCGTCCCAGAGCGCCTCGACGACCACGGCCGCGCATCGCTTCGCCTGTGGAGCTGGCTTGATGATCACACCGCTGCCGGCGGCGAGGGCCGCGAGGACGCCTCCGGCCGGAATGGCGACGGGGAAGTTCCAGGGCGGCGTCACGACCGTGAGCGCGGAGGGGACGAAGCTCGCCCCGTGCACGCTCTCGAGCAGGGGCGCGTTGGCCGCGTAGTAGTGCGCGAAGTCGACGGCCTCGCTCACCTCGGGATCGGCCTCGGCGATCGTCTTGCCGGTCTCGCTCGCCATGACCTCGATGAGGTCCGCCCGACGGGAGGCGAGGACCCGAGCTGCAGCGTGCAGGACGGCGGCCCGTTCGGCGGCAGGGCGGGCTCCCCATCGCTCACCGGCGGTGCGGACCATCGTGATCGTGCGTTCGAGGACACGTGGGTCGTCGATGGCTGCGGCCGCGACCGCGGAGCCACCGAGGGTCGACTGCGGGACGCGCGCCAGGATCGACGCTCCCCACGCCCGGTTCGCCGCGAGCGACGGGTCGGTGTCTGCGGTGTTCTCGAAGCCCGGGGCGCCGTCGACGACACCACCACGCTCCGAACGGGAGAAGACCGCCGTCTCCACGTACGCGGAGGAGGGGTCGGCGTGGAAGCGGTCCTCGCCGCCGGTCGATCCGCGTTCCAGCCCGAGGACCTGCTGCGTGAGTCCGGCGTCGGGCGCCTGCGCAGGATCGCGGAAGCGGTCGTCCCCGTCGTTGTCGGACAGCGGTGCCTCCGGGGCCTCCGCGGCGCGGTCCTGCGTCCGGTTGGGGGTCGGCACCTGCCCGGCGGTCTCTCCGAGGGCGTCGACCGAGGCGAGGAACCGACGTCGCTCGCGTGCGAACAGGGTCGGCTTCTCGGCGAGCTCGAACACCGCCGACATGAAGTTCTCCTCGCTGGCGTTCTCCTCAAGACGGCGGACCAGGTAGGAGATCGCGACGTCGAACTCCTTCGGGTTCACGACGGGCGTGTACAGCAGCACCGCCCCGACGTCCCGCTTGATGGCATCGACCTGGCCGGTCGCCATCCCCAGCAGCATCTCGAAGTCCACCCGCTCACGTACACCGCGGTCGCCCGCGAGGAGCCACGCGTAGGCGATGTCGAAGAGGTTGTGTCCGGCGACCCCGACCCGCACGGCGTCCGTGTGCGCCGGCGTGAGCGCCCAGTCGAGCACGCGCTTGTAGTTGGTGTCGGTCTCGCGCTTCGATCCGGTCGTCGCGACCGGCCAGCCGTGGATCGCCGCGTCGACCCGCTCCATCGCGAGGTTCGCGCCCTTCACGAGCCGCACCTTGATGGGCGCGCCACCGGCGGCCACGCGCTGCTTCGACCAGGCGGTGAGCTGCATCATCGCCTCGAGGGCGTCGGGCAGGTAGGACTGGATGACGATGCCGGCCTGGTAGTGCAGCAGCTGCGGCTGGTCGAGGAGTCGGGTGAAGACCGCGATGGTGAGGTCGAGGTCGCGGTACTCCTCCATGTCGAGGTTGATGAAGGTGCCGGTCGCGAGCCCCTCCTCGTAGAGCGGCACGAGGCGACGGACGATGCGGTCGACGACCTGCTCGAACGACCACATGGACAGCTGACTGGCGATCGACGAGACCTTGATGGACACGTAGTCGACGTCGGGGCGTTGCAGGAGCTCGCGGGTGCCGGCGAGCCGTCTCGCCGCCTCGCCCTCGCCGAGGACGGCCTCCCCGAGGAGGTTCAAGTTGAGCCGTGAACCGTCGGCGCGCAGCTTCGCGATCGCGTTGCCGAGCTCACGGGGACGGCTGTCGACGATGAGGTGGCCGACCATTCCCCGGAGGACGCGTCGCGCGGCGGGGACGACGACCCAGGGCAGGACCGGACCGACCAGACCACCCGTGCGGACGGCGGCCTGCTCGTACCAGGGCAGGAACCGCGGCGTCCGACCCGCGAGGGCGGCGAGGGCGTTGCCGGCGACGAGCGGGTCCTCCGGGCGCATGACGCCGTCGACGAACCCGACGGTGAACTCGAGACCGTTGGGATCGCGCAGCACGCCGGCGAGCCGCTCGGCGGCGGGATCGGTCGGAGCTTCCGCCCCTTCGTCGACCCATTTCGACGCGAGGGCGATCGCACGATCCGCGAGTCCGACCGCTTCGGTGGGACCCTCGTTCGCAACGTTCGCCATGCTGCTCAGCCTATGCGCCGATCCGGTGATCCCAGCTGAGGCTCGCGAGTACACGCCTGGCGGCTGAGCACCCCGGCCGGTCACCGCCCTTCGACAGGCTCAGGGACCGGTGGGCGACGTCGCGGTGCGCCTCCCCCGGTCACTGAGCCCCCCCCACTCCCCCGGTCGTTGAGCACCCCCACCCCCGGTCACTGAGCACCCCCACCCCCCCCCGGTCACTGAGCCTGTCGAAGTGCGGCTGCGAATAGGGTGTGGTCATGCACTCCGTCGAGCAGTACGACGCCGTCATCGTCGGCGGCGGACCCAACGGCCTCACCGCCGCCGCCTACCTCGCACGCGCGGGCAAGCGCGTCCTGCTCCTCGAACGCCTCGACCATACGGGTGGAGCAGCCGTCTCGGAACGTCCGTTCCCCGGTGTGGACGCACGCCTGTCCCGGTACTCGTACCTCGTCAGCCTGCTTCCCCAGCAGATCATCGACGAGCTCGGGCTCGACGTCCGGCTCGTCCGGCGCCGCTTCTCCTCGTACACGCCGGACCCCGCGAACCCCGGCACGGGTCTCCTGATCGACAACCGTGACGACGACGCCACCGTCGCGTCGTTCGCATCCATCGGGCATCCGGAGGACGCCGCGGGCATCGCCGAACTGCACCGTCGGATCGGTCACCTGGCCTCGGTGCTCTGGCCGACGGTGCTCGAGCCGCTCCGCAGCCGTTCCGATGCGCGTGACGCGGCGATCGCCGCCGCCGCGGACCTCGGGGTGCCGGCCGCTGAGGTCGCGTCGATCTGGTCGGCGGTGTTCGACGAGCCGATAGGCCGTGCCATCGAGGACGCCGCGCGTTCCGACCTCGTCCGAGGTGTCGTCTTCACGGATGCGCTCATCGGCACCTTCGCCCGCGCCGACGACCCGACCTTGCAGCAGAACATCTGCTTCCTCTACCACCTGATCGGCGGCGGGACGGGCGACTGGGACGTCCCGGTCGGCGGCATGGGTGCGGTCACGGACGCACTGCGCCGAGCCGCCGAAGAGGCCGGTGCCGAGATCCGGACGCTCGCCGAGGTGACGTCCATCCAATCGGAGCACGGGCTCGTCGCGTATGTGGACCGCGCTGCGGAAGCGGAGCTCGAGGCGTCCGAACCGGCGGCGCAGGATCGGTTCCGGCCTCGCCCCGGGGTCGTCGTCCGCGGCGAGTGGATCCTGTCGGGCGCTGCCCCGGCGGTGCTGGAGCGCCTCCTCGACCCGGCGGCGGAGCAGCGGGCGGCCGCGACCTCGTACGCTGCGTGGTCGGCAGCGCGGGGGACGCCGGTGCAGTGGCGTGATGCCGACGCGATCCTCGGCACGGCGCCAGCGCCGGGGGACGGTGTCCCGCATCCCGAGGGCGCTCAGGTGAAGGTGAACCTGTTGCTGCGCAGGCTCCCCAAGCTCCTCGACCCGGCCGTCGATCCGGCGGCGGCGTTCGGCGGCACCTTCCACATCAACGAGGGCTGGGCCCAGCTGGAGCACGCGTACCTCGAGGCGGAGGCCGGCCGGATCCCCGACCCGCTGCCGTGCGAGATCTACTGCCACACCCTGAGCGACCCCAGCATCCTGTCGCCGGAGCTGCAGGCGTCCGGGGCGCAGACGCTCACCGTGTTCGGCCTCCATGTGCCGCATCGGCTCGCGGTCGCTGCGAACGCGGCCCCCGGCGGCCACGACGCCTTCCGCGACGCGCTGCAGGCCGCGGTGCTGCGATCGTTGGACTCGGTGATCGCGGAACCCATCGAGGACCTGCTGCTGCGCGACGCCGAGGGGCGGCCCTGCGTCGAGACGCGGACGACGCTCGACCTCGAGCGCTCCCTGGCGATGCCCGGCGGGAACATCTTCCACGGCCCGTTGTCGTGGCCGTTCCTGGAGGACGACGCCCCTCGGTCGACGGCGGCCGAGCGGTGGGGCGTCGCGACGGCGCACCCGCGCGTCCTGCTCTGCGGCGCCGGGGCCCGACGCGGTGGCGCGGTCAGCGGGCTCGGCGGGCACAACGCGGCGATGGCCGTCCTGGACGCCTGACCCGCACGCCGTGGAGCGCGCTACCGCGCTCAGTGGTGGCGGTGGTCCTGGATGGTGATCTTCGGGCCGCGACGCGGCTTGTGGATGCCGCTCCGGCCGATGAGCCGCAGCACCCGCTGCCGGTGACCAGCCCAGGGTGCGAGCAGCTCGAGCATGCCGTCGTCGTCCACGGGTGAGCCGGTGAGCGCCTGACCCACCGAGGCTGCGAGGTGGTAGTCGCCGACACTCACGGCGTCGGGGTCGCCGTGCGCTCGGAGCGTCACCTCGGCGGCCGTCCATGCGCCGATGCCCGGCAGGCTCTGGAGGCGCCGTGACGCGTCATCGGGGTGCTCGTCGATCGTCCGCTCGATCGCGGCGGCGAGTCGCGACGACCGCACGACCGTCTCCGACCGTTGCGGCCCGACACCCGCTGTGTGCCACTCCCAGCTCGGAACCATCCGCCAGGTCTCGGCGGACGGCGCGACGACCATGCCCTCGGGTGCCGGCCCCGGCGCCGGGTCACCGTGTCGCCGCACGAGCAGGCGCCACGCACGCCACGCTTCGAGTGCGGTCACCTTCTGCTCGAGGATCGACGGCACGAGCATCTCGAACACGAGCCGGTTGCGGCTCAACCGCAACCCCGGGTTCCGTCGGGACACCTCGGTGAGGAGCGGGCTCCGGCTCACGTCGAGCTCCGACCAGTCGTCGTCGCGCCCCAGCAGCTCAGGCACGCCGGCGATCATCCACTCGGCTCCCGGACCCCAGGCGGTCGCCTCGACCCTGCCGTCGCGGACCGTCGAGACGTACAGCGTCGCGCCACCGTGCGGTGTCCGCGCTGTCAGCCAGACCCCGCCAGGCGTACGGCGGTAGCAGGGTCCGTCGCCTCCCCGGGCGATCAGCCGCAGGGTGCCATGGACGTCGAGAGGACCGCTGGGGCGGTACACCGTCCGCATCGGCTCCGCCTCGCGCGACACCGATCCGGTCGGCTGCAGCGCGGCCTCGACGGAGGACAGTAGTGGAGCGGCGAACGATGCAGAGGCGGACATGGTGGTCACCCTACGTGGTGACCACCGACATCCGGCGACGCCGACGGCGGCTGAGGATCGTGAGGATGCCTCACCAGCCGCCGACGATCCGCTATCGCACCAGGCGGAAGTCATATCCCACCTGATCGACGAACGTGCCGTTCACTCGCTGCTCGACCCGTCCTCCCTGATAGCGACCGGGGAGGTAATCCCGGCCCCACTGGATGGTCCACGCACCTGAGGAGTCGGCCTTCGTCGTCCCGAGTCGTGTGCCCCACAGGCCGATGATCTCGATCTCGGCGAGCGGTGTCGCCGTCCCGGTGAACACCGGCCGAGTGCCGGTGAGCGTGTCGCCGATCTTCGGCGACGTCACCTTCAGCTCCGACGCGATCGTGAAGTCGTACACCGAGCGATGCGTCTCGACGTCGCCGACGATCTGCCTGACCCAGCCACCCCGGTACCGAGCGGGAAGGAGCGACTTGTTCCACATGATCGACCAGTTCCCGCTCGCCGCGACGACTTCGGTCTTCCCGACGAGATCGCCCCACGCGCTCCAGATCTCGAGTCGCGCACCGGGCTGAGCCTTCCCGCTGAACACGGGTACGGACGACGAGACCAAGCCACCGACGCTCGGCGTCTCGACGACGAGCGGAGCGATGGTGGCGCCGGCACTCACGGTGAAGTCGTACGGCACCCGCGACTGTTCGGTCCCGCCGATCTCCTGGCGCACCGTTCCGCCGCGGTAGCGACCCGGGCTCAGCGTCTTGTTCAACGTCGCCGTCCAGACGTGGTCGTCGCCCACTCTCGCGGAACCGATCTCCGTGTTCCATGCACCGATCACCCGGATGGTCGCTCCGGGCTCGCCACGGCCGGTGAACACGGGCACCGGCGTTTCGACGACCTCACCGAGGGCGGGCGAGCGCAGGGTCACGTCCTCGACCGGGCCGGGCTCAGGGGTCGGGTCGGTGTAGGTGAAGCGGAGTGGCGCGGTCGTGCGCTGCCCGTCGAACACCTGTGTCGCGGTCGCGGTGTAGGCGCGTTGTTCGAGCGTCCGCAACGATTGCTGGTTCCACGCGCCGGTGTCGTCCACCTCGACGTCGACCAGCGTCACGCCGGTGCGATCGTCGACGACGGTCACCTGACCGCCGGGCTCGCCGAGGCCGGAGAACTGCGGACGGGGGACGTCGACCGTGGCGTCGAGCGCGGGTGTCTGCACGACCACGGGGGCCACCACGAGGTACGTCAGCGACCAGTTCGCCGTCGACTGGTCGGACTGCTGATGAAGCGTGCCGGACTGGGCTCCGGGTGCGAGGTCGCGCGACGGGACGGCCGTCCATGAGCCGTCCGGGGCGACGGTCGCCGCGGCGAGCAGCGCCCCCGCCGAGTCGAGGACCTGGATGTCGGACTCGGGCGTGCCCCGGCCGCTGAACGCGGGTCGAGGCTCCCTGACGACGGAACCTGGCGCAGGCGACTCGAGTGTGACCGGTTCTCCGGCCGGGACCGGATCGACGCCCTCGGGCAGCACGCGGTCGGCATCGGCGGCGACCCCGTACCCTCCGACGGCCAGACGACCGTCGAACTGGCGCAGGAACCCACCGGATCCGCCGTTGGAGACGAGACCGTACCCGCCGACCCGGCCGTTCTCGAAGGACTCCCAGGCCCACTGCTGCGCGGTGGATCCGTTGCAGGCGGCGGGGTAGACGTACTTGTACGGCTGCGACGGGTCGGGCTGGAGGCAGCGGGTGACGCCTCCGGCCGCGGTCGTCACCGGTCCGGACGCGTCCGCCGAGGGGAACGTCCAGCGCTCCGAAGCGGCCAGCGCGTCCTGCAGGGTGGCGTGCGTCGTCGCCCTGACCGGATTCAGCACATCGGTCGAGGCGCCGACCGCGAAGAACGAGCCCGAGCCCGTGGGGAACGTCTGACCGATGAATCGGCCTTGGACGACAGCTGCGCTGGGCAGGGCGTCTGCCGACGGATCGGCGTCGGTCGCGGCTGGACCGCCGAGCAGGGTCGCCGTGATGCCGACCAGGTTCAGGAGGGAGACGGGGATGAGGAGCTTCATTGGAGCGAGGCGACCTTTCGCAAGGGCGCGGACGGGAGGATGAGGATCCACCCGGACGCACCGGTGAGGGTTCGAAGACGAACCCGGTCAGCCTACAAGTATTCCAGTTGCTTAATCCAGTATGTCGACCGACTCGGAGTCACCAGTCACTGGGGGCCGGCGCCTTCGTGGGCGGGAGCGCGACGTCGCGGGCCCACTGCGCCTGCCACGCCGGGAGGTCGGTCGGGGCGGGGCCGGTGAGCTCGAGGAGCTCTGCGAGCGGGACCACGCCGCCCGACCGTTTCAGGAAGCGCCCTCGGACGATGGCCTGCGTGTAGATCTCGCCGCCGACGACGACGCGGTGTTCGATGAAGACGCCCTTGTCGTCGTAGCCCGTCACGCGGGTCTCGACGCTGAAGCGCTGCCAAGGCTGCAGCGACTTCCGGAAGGTGATGCTCTCACTCGACACCACGGGGTACCAGCCCAGGTGCTTGAAGCGATCCCACAGTCCGTTCCGGATCAGCAGGTCGAGTCGGCCGAGATCGAAGATCGACAGGTACACGCCGTTGTTCATGTGCCCGAGCACGTCGAGGTCGGTCGGGAGCACGCGGAGCCGGATCCGACCGACGTCCCAGACACCCGGGCGTTCACCACGACGGGCTCGACGGCGGGACTGCAGCAGCACGGCGATGGTGCGGAAGATGAGGTGCACGGATGCGACCGTATCCCGCCGGCACGACGTCTCGCACCACGGTTGTCCTGACTCGACAACACCAGGGTCCTGCGACGCCTGGCGACGTGTGGCGTCCGACACACCTGGGCCGGGACTCGCCGGCCGTCAGTCAGCGGCGACGATGTTGCCCTCCCCGCTGTCGGTGATGACCGGCGCCGACGAGGTCGCGACCTTGTTGCCGTTGGCTCCCTCGACGAACGCGACGTTGTCGACGGTCGAGACGTTCACGAGGGTGATGGAGCTGTCGAACGAGAGGTTCACGACGGCTCCCGTCACGGTCACGATGCTGTTGGAGGCCTCGACGACGACGTTCTCGCAGTCACCGTCGATGGTCACGTTCGAGCTGTCGTCGACGATGGTCGCCATGCCGTCGACGCACTCGCCGGTGACGTCGGGGATCGTGTACTCGGAATCGGTGGTGGGTTCGGCGGCAGCCGTCGGTGATGCGCTCGACATCGACGACGCGTCCGCGTCGGTGCATCCGGCGAGGGCGACGATGGTGAGGCCCGCGGCGGCGAGGAGGGTGAGGTGCTTCAAGATGGATCTTCCTTCGGGGACTCGGTGGAGGGAGGGAGGAGCCACCGGCCCGGTGCAGTGACACCGGGCCGGCGGCCAGGTGGGTCAGCGGGCGAGGGTGAAGTCGTATCCGGTCGAGCTGATGACCTTC
Organism: Plantibacter sp. MCCC 1A11337; assembly: GCF_013349365.1. Classification (NCBI taxonomy): domain Bacteria; kingdom Bacillati; phylum Actinomycetota; class Actinomycetes; order Micrococcales; family Microbacteriaceae; genus Plantibacter; species Plantibacter sp. MCCC 1A11337. Next base: position 280,101 of record NZ_JABJWX010000005.1, read on the forward strand.
CCGCCCACCGTCTCGGTCACGGTGCCGCCGAAGTAGCGCGCCGGCTGATAGTCGCGCGGCCAGGTGATGGTCCACTCACCGGTGCGCTCGTCGGCGATCGCGGAGCCGAGGTCGGTGCTCCACGCGCCCGTGATCCGCACCCGCGCCCCGGGGTTCGCCGTACCGGTGAAGACTGGACGAGTTCCCGTGATCGTGTCGCCGAACGTCGGCGACGTCACGACGAGCTGCGGCTGCACCAGGGTGAAGTCGTAGACGAAGGTGTGCGTCGCGACACCGCTCACGAACTGCTTCACGGTTCCTCCGACATACCGGCTCGGGAGGAGACTCTTGTTCCACGTGATCGACCAAGCACCGCTCGCGTCCACGCGCTCCACTGAGCCGAGGACACGCCCCCACGCACCACGGATCTCGATCCGCGACCCCGGCTCACCGGTCCCTCGGAAGACGGGGGTCGTCTCAGTGATCGTCTCGCCGCGCTTCGGCGATTGGACCACCAGTGGGGCGATCGGCTCGTCCGGTGCCCTGACGATGTTCGCTGCGAAGTCGGCGATCGTGATGCGGGAAGAACCGTAGGTGACCTTGCCACCGGTGGCCTCGCCGATCGGAGCCTCGTCATTCGCCCGCAGGGTGAACCTCAGCGTGTTCGTGCCGACCGGCAGGGTGCCTCCGATGCCCAACGCGTCGAGCGTGAAGGCCGGATGGTCGACCGCGGTGATCCGCGTGTTCGCCGGCTGGTAGACGTCGATGCGCTGACCACCGGCATCGGCGTTGAACGTCGCCTCCACCTCCACGGACTGACCGGGGGTGAGCGTCGGTGTGGGGATCGAGGCGCCGGGCGCGAGCGGCGACGGGACCGTGAAGTCGAAACGCACCTGGACATCCGAACCGGTCCCACTCTGGGTCGCGGTGCCCGTGTAGCGGCCGGGCTCGAGCTGGATCGACGGAACCGACCAGGACGTCGAGTCCAGGGGGACACTGGTGCTCGCGAGCAGAGCCTGCGCGTCGGTGCGGATCGAGATGGACGATCCGGGCTGCCCGATACCGCTGAACGTGGGGGACGGCGTGTCCACCGTGGCGCCGATCGCCGGCGTACGCAGTTCGAACGGCTCGATCGGGGCCAGCTGCGACTCCACGACGACGTCGGTGAGCGCGTCCATCGTGAGCTCGACGAAGGTGTCGGTGTCGGTCCCACCCAGGGAGTACCGACTCGACACCGGGTACAGCGCGTAGCCGGCGACCCACGTGTTCGAGACGTAGCGCCACTCGAAGTCCTGCGACGGGGAACCGGTGCACGTCCGGGCTGCGACGAACGCCCGGGAGCCGTCGCCGGCGGGCGTCAGGCAGAGCGTCGAGGAGGTTCCCACGCCGGCGATCGGCCCGGCCGCACCGACGGCGGGGAGGGAATACGTTCCCGCGAGCGACGCCGCTCCGCCCACCGAGGACGAGTACAGCCGCTGGACGTTCCGACCCGACTCCGGCGCGGAGAGCCCGACGTACGCCGAGGATCCACTGGACCGGTTCTGCAGGACGAGCTTGCCGATCACCCTCGAGGTGCCTGCCGAAGGGGCCACGGCGTCCGGCGCACCGGGGACGTCCCCGGTGCCGAACGCGTCACGGGGTCCGTCGTCGTGCTCCTGGGGGTCGGCGATGGAACCGACAGGCGGAGCGGCGGACGCCGGGACCGGGGCTCCCACCGCGGTGAGCAGGATGGTCGCAGCGGCTAGGGCCGAAAGCGTGGATCGCAGGAGCAAGGAGCGCGGAGGACGAATCAGAGCAGTCACGAGGACCGAGGCTACTCATCTGGAATATCGCCGTGGGGGCTGCCGCCGAATCTGTGGAGAACTCGTCCCTCAGTCGGTCGGCACGTGCCGCTCGTCGGGCCCGACGTACTCGGACAGCGGACGGATGAGCGCGTTCGACGCGAGCTGCTCGGCGATGTGCGCCGTCCACCCGACGATCCGAGCGGCGACGAACAGCGGCGTGAACGTGGCCGTGTCGAACCCGATCAGGTTGTACGCCGGGCCCGAGGGGTAGTCGAGGTTCGGTTTGATGTTCTTCCGCGCGACCATGTCCGCTTCGAGCGTCGTGTACAGCTCGAGGATCTCGGGCTTGCCGTAGTGCTCGGCGAGCCGCTCGAGCGCCTTGAGCATCGTCGGCACGCGCGAGTCGCCGTTCTTGTAGACCCGATGTCCGAAGCCCATGATCTTGCGCTTCTCGGCGAGCGCCGCGTCGAGCCAGGCGCTGGCCTGGTCAGCCGTCCCGATCTCGTCGAAGACGTGCATGACGGCCTCGTTCGCCCCACCGTGCAGGGCGCCCTTGAGCGCGCCGATCGCTCCGGTGACCGCCGAGTACAGGTCGCTGAGGGTCGAGGTGATGACCCTGGCGGTGAACGTCGAAGCGTTGAAGGAGTGCTCCGCGTAGAGGATCATCGAGACGTCGAACGCCTCGACGACGACCGGATCGGCCTCTTCGCCGAAGGTCATGAAGAGGAAGTTGGCGCTGTAGCCGAGGTCGTCGCGCGGCGGGACGAGCTCGAGGCCGTGGCGGCGGCGCTGGTCGTAGGCGACGATCGCGGGCAGCTTCGCGTACAGGCTCGCGGCCTTCACCGCGTTGGCCTCGGGGGTGTTCGTCTCGGCGGTCGGATCGTTCGCACCGATCACGCTGACCGCCGTCCGGAGGGCGTCCATCGGGTGGCTCGTCGTCGGGAGGAGGTCGATGGCCGCCTTGACGTTGTCGTCGAGAGCGCGCTGGCCCCGCTCCGACGACGTGAACTCCGCGAGTTCGGCCCCCGTGGGCAGTTCACCGTTCCAGAGCAGGTACGCGACCTGCTCGAAGCTGCAGTGCTCGGCGAGCTCCTGGACCGGATACCCGCGGTAGAGCAGCGAGTTCGTCTCCGGGTTCACCTTCGAGACGCTCGTCACGTCGACGACGACGCCGGCGAGACCCTTCTTGATGTCGCTGGTCGCTTCGGTCATGCGTTGCTCCTTTGCGTACTGCCTGCGCGCGTCCTGCGCGCGTCGGTCGAGCTTGGCACCCGGCTCGCCCCTCGACAAGCTCGGGGAGCGGAGACCCAGGTGGTGTTCACCGGTGAGGGGACGCCTACCGGTCGATGGTGAAGTTGAAGACCGAGGTGTCGAAGCGGTTGTAGCCCTCGTAGTCGATCAGTTCGTAGAGGTCGGCACGGTGCTGCATCTCGCCGAGCTTGCTCGTGAGCGAGCCCTCGTCGTTCAGCGTGTCGAGCGCGCGACCCGCGGCGCCCATCGCGATGCGGAGGAGCGACACCGGCCAGATGACGAGGTTCACGCCCACATCGGCGAGCTGCTGACTCGTGAACAGCTCGCTCTTGCCGAACTCCGTCATGTTGGCGAGGATCGGCACGTCGACCGCGTCGCGGACGGCGGCGAACTCCTCGAGCGACCGCATCGCCTCGGGGAAGATCGCGTCGGCTCCGGCGTCGACGAGCTGCTTGGCCCGGTCGATCGCGGCGTCGAGCCCGTCGACGGCGGCGATGTCGGTGCGCGCCATGATGAGCAGGTTCGCATCGCGCCGGGCGTCGACGGCGGCACGGATCCGGCCGAGTGCGGTGGAGGTGTCGACGACCTGCTTGCCGTCGAGGTGGCCGCAGCGCTTCGGGTTGACCTGGTCTTCGATGTGGAGCCCGGCGAGCCCGGCGTCCTCGATCTCCTGGACGGTGCGCGCGACGTTCATCGGCTCCCCGAAGCCGGTGTCGGCGTCGACGATCGCGGGCAGCTCGGTCATCCGGGCGATCTGCTTGGCGCGACCGGCGACCTCGGTGAGGGTCGTCAGTCCGATGTCGGGCAGCCCGAGGTCGGCGGAGAGCACCGCGCCGGAGATGTAGACGCCGTCGAAGCCCTTCTGCTCGATGAGCCTCGCCGAGAGCGGGTTGAACGCGCCCGGGAAGCGCAGCAGCTCACCGGTGGCGAGTCGCTCCCGGAACAGCCGGCGCTTCTCTGCCGGCGTGGTCTCGCTGTACAGCATCAGCACGGTCCCTTCTGGAGGTCGGCCGGCATCAGAACAGGCCGGCCGGGTGGGGTGCCGAGGCGAGGACCCCGGAGGCGGCCTGGATGCTCAGCTGCTTGACCTCGTCGGCGTCGAGCTCCGGGAGGCGTTCGGCGAGCGCGAGGAAACGCTCGATCTCCTCCGCATCGAGGACGTCGGCGGCGAGCGTGCGGAACTTGTGGACGTAGTCGGCGCGTGCGAACGGCCGGGCTCCGAGCGGGTGGGCGTCGGCGACGGCGATCTCGTCGACGATGGTCGACCCGTCCGTGAGCGTGATCTCGATGCGCCCGCCGAACGCCTGTTCGGCCGGGTCGAGCGAGTGGTAGCGGCGCGTCCACTCAGCGTCCTCCGCCGTCGAGATCCGGTGCCACAGCTCGACGGTGTCGGCGCGGGTGGCACGTTCGGGACGGTAGGAGTCGACGTGGTGCCACGCGCCGTCCTGCAGCGCCACCGCGACGATGTAGGGGATGGAGTGGTCGAGCGTCTCGCGCGACGCCGTCGGGTCGTACTTCTGCGGGTCGTTCGCGCCGGAGCCGATGACGTAGTGCGTGTGGTGCGAGGTGTGGAGGACGATGCGGTCCACGGCTCCGGGCACGAGGACCTCCGGGTGCTCGTGGTGCAGCTTGCGGGCGAGGTCGATCCACGCCTGCGCCTGGTACTCCGCCGAGTGCTCCTTCGTGAAGGAGTCGAGGATCGCGAGCTTCGGCTCACCGGCGCCGGGCAACGGGACGTCGTAGGAGGCGTCGGGGCCGTCGAGCAGCCAGGCGACCACGCCGTCCTCGCCCTCGTAGATCGGTGACGGGCTGGTCTCGCCGCGCATCGCCCGGTCGACGGCCTCGACCGCCATCTTGCCGGCGAACGCGGGAGCGTGCGCCTTCCAGGTGGAGATCTCGCCCTTGCGCGACTGGCGGGTGGCCGTCGTGGTGTGGAGTGCCTGGCCGATCGCCTGGTGGATGGTGGCCTGGTCGAGGCCGAGCATCGTGCCGATGCCGGCGGCGGCGCTCGGGCCGAGGTGTGCGACGTGGTCGATCTTGTGCCGGTGCAGGCTGATCGCCTTCGCGAGGTCGATCTGGATCTCGTAGCCGGTCGCGATCCCGCGGACGAGGTCGGCGCCCGAGCAGCCGACGTGCTGGGCCACCGCGACGATGGGCGGGATGTTGTCGCCCGGGTGCGAGTACTCGGCGGCGAGGAAGGTGTCGTGGAAGTCGAGCTCGCGCACGGCGACGCCGTTGGCCCAGGCCGCCCATTCCGGGGAGACGCGGCGGGCGAGGTCGGGCCCGAACACCGTGGCACCGTCGCCGCCCGTGCTGACGGGGTGGCTGAGCGCCTGGGCGCGAGCCGAGGAGACGGGTCGGCGCGTGAGCGAGGCGGCTGCGACGGCGGCGTTGTCGATCACCCGGTTGATGATCATGTCGACGACCTCGGGCGTCACCTCCACCGGATCGGTCGCGACGCGGGCGAGCTGCCAGGCGAGCTGTCCTTCACGGGCGAGGTTCTCGTCGCTGCGATGGACGCGCAGGTGGTGCTGGATCACGGGTGTTCCTTTCGGGTGCGGCCCGTCCGAGTGTGCTGCGGGGCGTCGCATCCTCCAGCCTACGCCCGCGGGTCCGTCGCGCCGCAGCAGGAGAACCGCCCGGGAACAGGACATTTCGCGTGGAACGGTCCTGCTGTCGCACCGATCTCCTGGCACCGTGGAATACCAGCGTCGTTCTCCGCATCCACCCAGCCCGCGTACACCGCGCATACGGCGGCCGCGGCCAGAGTGACACGCATACCGCCCCCTGACGAACCGAAGGAGACGACCGTGCCGATGCACACCCTTGGGGCACCGCAGACCCCGCACCTGTTCGGCGACGTAGTCCGAGCCGAGGCGCTCCACTACACCGAACTGTTCGCGGAGAAGCCGTTCGTGCCGGCCCTGCTGCTGTACTGCTCGAACGGCGCGTACCGCATCCTGTCGCCGGGCGAGGACCACCCCGGCAGTTACGTCGCCGAGGGGCCGCTGTGCGCTGAGCGGGTGCGCGTGAACTTAATCTCGTGGCCGTCCGAGGACTGGAACCGGAACGTCGCCTTCCACGTGCTCGACTTCGACCGGACGACCGGAGGGTTCACCCAGCGGCTGCGGCTCCCGGGCGATCCCGAGCCGAAGCACCAGGCCGGCCGCCACACCGAGGTCACCGACCTCGGTGCCTGGGATGCGGACACGACGTGGGAGACGGCCGAGCCGCTCCTCAACGAGACCTTCGAGGCACTCGCCCGCGGCTGACGGAGGGAGCGGTGGGCCGAGCGAGCGACGGGCAGTCACCGGACGGGATGAAGCACCGTGTCCGGACGATCGCCGACGGTCGGCGTCAGGCGGCGAGCAGCTGCGGGTCGGCCGCGGGGCGCAGCGGGGTGATCGTCGCGTCGGCGAGCGCGTCCTCGGCGAGGGGCAGCTCGACGACGATCGGAGCCGCCGCGGTCTCGAAGCGGTCGGCGATGTCGAACATGAGCGCGTCGAGGCGGGTGCGGAGCGCGTCGGCGATGGTCACCACCACCTCGGAGGAGGCGTCCTTCCGGCCGCGTTCGATCTCCGACAGGTAGGGCGTCGAGACGGCTGCGGCGGTCGCGACGTCCTGCAGGGTGCGCCCCTGTTCGAGTCGACGCGTGCGCAGGGCCGCACCGAGGGCTTCGCGGTACAACATGGCGACTCCTTCCGGCTGCGGGCGCGGGCTCCGTGACCGCGTGCTCTCACTGTAGGCGCGGGTCGGCCAGGCTCGGGGAGCACGCGTTCTGCCGTCAGCGGACAGCATTGCCATTCGACAAGCTCAGGGACCGACACGCCCGCCCTTCGACAAACTCAGGGACCGATGCCGAGGGCACCGCTACAGGAAGATGTCGGGGTAGAGCTCCGACTCGTGGACGCCCGGTGAGTACTTCGCGAGGTCGGTGACCCCGGCCTCCGCGAGGACGTCCTCCACGATGAGCGACCGACCCGTGAGCTCACGCGCCGACGCCGTCAGGACCTCGTAGGCCGCGTCGGCGTAGATCTCCGGGGTGCGACTCTTCGCCAGGAGGGCCTCGCCGCCGAGGATGTTGCCGACCGCCGCCGTCTTGATCGTCGTCTTCGGCCAGAGCGTGTTCGCGGCGATGCCGTCGCGTCCGAACTCGGCCGCGAGACCGAGCGTCACCATCGACATGCCGTACTTCGCGAGTGTGTAGCCGGTGTGCGCGCCGAGCCACTTCGGGTCGAGGTTGAGCGGCGGTGACAGCGACAGGATGTGCGGGTTCTCCGCGTCCTTCAGCATGGGGATGGCCGCCCGCGACAGCATGAAGGTGCCACGCACGTTCACGTCCTGCATGAGGTCGTACCGCTTCGCGTCGAGATCGAGGGTCCGAGCGAGGCTGATGACGCTCGCGTTGTTGACGACGATGTCGATGCCGCCGAACTCACCGGCGGTTTCGAACACGGCCCGCGTGATGTCGTCGTCGTTCCGGACGTCGCCGAGGATTGGGAGCGCCTGCCCACCGGCCTCGCGGATCGCGTCCGCTGCGGTGTGGATCGTCCCCTCGAGGCGGGGATCGGGGGTGTCGGTCTTGGCGAGGATCGCGACGTTCGCACCGTCGCGGGCGGCACGCAGGGCGATCGCGAGGCCGATGCCGCGGCTGCCGCCCGACATGAGGATGGTCTTGCCGGCGAGGGTGGTCATGCGGTGGGCTCCTTCGGGGTGGTGGTGGCGGCGCGCTTCGCCGACGCGGCGGCGAACGCCGCGACGCGCGCGACCGACTCGGGTGTCTCGATCGCCGCACCGATCGTGCGGGCTTCGTCGTCGAGGGCGTCCTGGTAGCCGCGGCCGACGCTCTCGCGCAGCAGTCGCCTCGCCTGACCGAACGCGGCCGTGGCCCCGGTCAACCAGAACGCGGCCACCTCGCGGGCACGGGCGTCGAGTTGCTCGGCGGGGACCACCTCGGTCACGAGCCCCCAGTCGAGTGCTTCGTCCGCGCTCAGCATCCGCGGCCCGAGGGTGAGCTCGAGCGCCCGACGCATGCCGACCGCCTCGGGCAACAGGGTACTCACGCCGCAGTCGGGCGTGAGGCCGATGTCGGCGTACTTACTGACGAACTTCGCCCGGTCGGACGCGACGATCACGTCGGCGACGAGCATGAACCCCAGTCCGCCGCCGGCGACGGCACCCTGGACGGCGGCGACGATCGGCTTCGCGACCGATTGCAGCGTCCGATGGCCCTCGTGGATGATGTCGGCGAGCTCGGTGACGAAGGCGCCCGTCGATCCTGCGCTGCCGTCACCCATCCGCGACATCGCGAGGACGTCGCCGCCCGCGCAGAACGCGGGTCCGTTGGCGTCGAACAGGACCGCCCGGACGTCGTCGCGCTCCGCGATCTCGAGGGCGAGGTCGCGCCACCGTCTGGCCGCACGGTCGTCGATCGCGTTGAGGCTCGCGGGCCGGTTGAGCGTGAGGTGCGCGAGGCCGTCGCTCACCTCGAAGAGGATGGTGTCGTCGCTGGTCACGGAGTGGCTCCCTGGTCGGTGGATGGGTTCGTCGGCATCGGAGAGCCGGTCATTTCGGCGCCATCCGGATCGCGCCGTCGAGGCGGATCGTCTCACCGTTGAGGTAGCCGTTCTCGACGATGTGCAGCGCGAGGGCGGCGTACTCGTCGGGACGGCCGAGGCGGGCCGGGTACGGCACCTGGTGCCCGAGCGACTCCTGCGCCGCCTCGGGCAGTCCGGCGAGCATGGGCGTCTCCATGATGCCGGGTGCGATCGTCACGACCCGGATCCCGAAGCGCGCCAGCTCGCGGGCGATCGGCAACGTCATCGAGTGCACCGCCCCCTTGGACGCGGCGTAGGCGGGCTGGCCGATCTGTCCGTCGAAGGCTGCGACGGACGCGGTGTTGATGATGACGCCGCGGTCTCCGGCGCCGTCGACGGGATCGCCGTCCGGGTCGTTGTGCTGCATCGCGTCGGCGGTGAGCCGGATGACGTTGAAGGTGCCGAGGACGTTGACGCGCAGGACGCGTTCGAAGGCCCCGAGGTCCGCCGGGCCGTCGCGGCCGAGCACCTTCGCCGGTGGCGCGATGCCGGCACAGTTCACGACGACCCGCAGCGGTCCACGCGACACCGCCGCTTCGACCGCCGCCTGCACCTGCTCACCGTCGGTGACGTCGGCGGGCACGAAGGTCGCGAACCCGCCGAGTTCCTCGGCCCGCTCTGCCCCGGGTGAGCCGGGGAGGTCGACGAGCACGACGCGCGCGCCGGCGCCGGCCAACCGCGTCGCGGTCGCGAATCCGAGTCCCGAGGCGCCGCCGGTGACGATCGCCGAGCTGCCGGTCACATCCATGTCGTGGTTCCCTTCACCTGGTGGGCGCGCCCGTCAGAGGCGCTCGATGATCGTCGCGTTGGCCATACCGCCGCCCTCGCACATCGTCTGCAGACCGTAGCGGCCGCCGGTCGCCTCGAGCTGGCCGAGGAGGGTGGCGAGGAGCTTCGTCCCGGAGGCGCCGAGCGGGTGCCCGAGGGCGATCGCCCCGCCACGCGGGTTGAGCCGGTCGTCGTCCACCCCGAACGCTCGTTGCCACGCGAGCGGGACGGAGGCGAACGCCTCGTTGACCTCGAACGCGTCGATGTCGTCGATGTCGAGCCCGCTGCGCTCCAGGATGCGGCGGGTCGCGGGGAGGATGCCGGTGAGCATCTCGATCGGGTCGCTCCCGACCGCGGCGAAGGAGACGAAGCGCGCACGCGGCGTCAGCCCCAGCTCGAGCGCCCGTACCTCGCTCATGATGAGCGCGGCGGAGGCGCCGTCGGTGAGCGGTGAGGCGTTCCCCGGCGTGACCCGCCAGGCGATCTCGGGGAAGCGCGCCGCGAGCCGCTCGTCGCGGAAGACGGCGGGGAGTCCGGCGAGCGCCTCGGGGGTCGTCCCGGCACGGACCGTCTCGTCGGTCGTGACGACGGAACCGTCGGGGAGGGTGACGGCGACGACCTCGCCGTCGAACCCGCCGGACGCCCAGGTCGCGGCGGCGCGCTCATGGGAGCGGGCGGCGAAGGCGTCGAGCTCGTCGCGGCTGAGGTTCCAGCGGGCGGCGATGAGTTCGGCGGAGACGCCCTGGCCGACGAGGCCATCGGGGAAGCGGGCTCGGAGGGCGGAGCCGAAGGGGTCTGCACCTTGCACGTTGGAGCCCATCGGCGCTCGACTCATCGATTCGACCCCGCAGGCGATGACGACGTCGTTGCCCGCCGACATGACGCTCTGTGCGGCGAAGGTGGTGGCCTGCTGGCTGGAGCCGCACTGCCGGTCGATGGTGGTGCCGGGCGTCTCCTGCGGGAGGCCTGCGGCGAGCGCCGCGTTCCGCGCGATGTTCTGCCCCTGCTCGCCGGACTGGGTGACGCAGCCGGCGTAGACGTCCTCGACGACCGCGGGATCGATGCCGGTCCGCTCCACGAGCGCGCGGATCGTGCCGGCGAGGAGGTCCGTCGGGTGCACGGCGTTCAACGCACCGCCCGGTTTGCCCCGGCCGGACGGCGTCCGGATCGCGTCGACGATCACTGCAGTGCGCATGGCCATCTCCTTCGAGGTCTGCGTCCACCCTAGGCCTGGCGCCTGCGCGGAAGGCAGCGGTTGTGGCCCTTCGACAAGCGAGGGGCCGGAACGTCCGTGTCCGCTGGACCGGCCCGACGATCCGCGGTCGGCGCCACGTACGATTGAGCGGTGGCCGACCCGAAGATCCTCCTCTACTACGCGTTCGCTCCCCTGGCGGACCCGGAGGCGATCCGGCTGTGGCAGCGCGACCTCTGCGAGTCACTCGGTCTCCGTGGTCGCATCCTCATCTCGAAGGACGGCATCAACGGCACCGTCGGCGGCGAACTCGACGCCTGCAAGCTCTACGTCCGGAAGACGAAGGAGCATCCAGCGTTCCGCGACCTCGATGTGAAGTGGAGCGACGGCTCCGGCTTCGACGAGGACGACCCCGTCCGCACGGCCAGGCACCGGCCCGCGCCCTGGCGTCGGAGTAGCGACTTCCCGAAGCTCAGCGTGAAGGTGCGCGAGGAGATCGTGTCCTTCGGCGCCCCCGGCGAGCTCGTGGTGGACGAGCACGGCGTCACCGGCGGCGGGGTGCACCTGCAGCCGACGGAACTGCATGAGCTCGTCGCGGAGCGCGGCGACGACGTCGTGTTCTTCGACGGCCGGAACGCGTTCGAGGCCGAGATCGGTCGGTTCGCCGGCGCGGTCGTCCCCGACGTCGCGACCACCCGGGACTTCGTCGCCGAGCTCGACAGCGGCAAGTACGACCACCTCAAGGACAAGCCGGTCGTCACCTACTGCACGGGCGGCATCCGCTGCGAGGTGCTCTCCGGACTCATGCGATCGCGAGGGTTCGGCGAGGTGTACCAGCTCGACGGCGGCATCGTCCGGTACGGCGAGCAGTTCGGCGACGACGGCCTGTGGGAGGGATCCCTGTACGTGTTCGACAAGCGTGGCTCGCTCGAGTTCAGCGATCACGCGGCCGTCATCGGGCACTGTGTCGTCTGCGACGCGTCGACCAAGCACCTGCAGAACTGCGCGGACCCCTCCTGCAAGACGCAGTTGGTCGTGTGCGAGGCGCACGCGGACGGGCCCGACGGCGGCCCGCGATGCGCCGTGCACGCAGGGTCCGACGCCTCCACCGATGCTCGCACCGACCAGCCCGCCTGATCCGCCACCGTCATGACCGCCCACTTCCGCCTCCGCACCGAGCTCGCCGGGACGATGCAGCAGGCCTTCGACCTCTCGCGGTCGATCGACGCCCACCTCGGCTCGATGGCGGACACCGGTGAACGGGCGGTCGGCGGCGTGACCTCCGGGCTGATCGGTCTCGGCGAGACCGTCACCTGGCGGGCGAGGCACTTCGGTGTGTCGTGGACGATGACGAGTCGGATCACCGCGTTCGAGGAACCCCACCGGTTCACCGACGAACAGGTGTCCGGTCCCTTCCGGACGTTCCGCCACGTCCACCTCTTCGAACCGCTCGAGCGACCGATGGGGACGGCGCGGACCATCATGCTCGACGACGTCACGTTCTCGGCGCCGTTCGGTCCGCTCGGCCTCGTGGCCGAACACGTCGCGCTCACCCGGCACCTGCGACGGCTCATCGAGTCGCGGAACCGGTGGTTGGCGGAGGCACTTCGACAGGCTCAGTGACCGAAAGGTGCGGCTCAGTGACCGCAGAGGGTGGCTCAGTGACCGGAGGGTGTGGCGGTCCGGTCCCTGAGCCTGTCGAAGGGCGGATACCTCGACATCGAGACAACCCGACACCCGTCGTGCCGCGCCCTGACCGCGCACATCCACCCCTGCCAAGATGGAGCCATGGGTGCTCGCACGAAGTCGAAACTGGCCATCATCGGGGCGGGGAGCGTCGGTTCGTCCCTCGCCTACGCCTCGCTCATCCGCGGCAGCGCCCGGCGGGTGGCGCTCTACGACATCGACGGCAAGCGCGCCTCGGCCGAGGTCCTCGACCTCGCCCACGGGACGCAGTTCACCGGGTCGAGCAGCATCACGGGCGGTGACGACATCTCGGTCGTGGCCGACGCGGACGTCGTCGTGATCACGGCCGGCGCGAAGCAGGAGCCCGGCCAGACCCGACTCGACCTCGCTGGAACGAACATCCGAATCCTCGAGCAGCTGCTCCCGAAACTCGTCGAGCAGGCGCCGGACGCCGTCTACATGCTCGTCACGAACCCGTGCGACGTCCTCACCGTCGCCGCCCAGCAGATAACGGGGCTGCCGCGCGAACGCGTCTTCTCCTCCGGCACCGTCCTCGACACCTCCCGGCTGCGCTGGTTGCTCGCTGAGCACGCGGGTGTCGCGACCTCGGCGGTCCACGCACTCATCGTCGGCGAGCACGGCGACAGCGAACTGCCGCTGTGGTCGCAGGCGACCATCGGCCCCGTCCCGATCCTCGACTGGGAGCTGCCCGACGGATCGCGCTTCACGGAGCAGCAGCTCGACGAGATCGCGGTCGACGTCCGGACGGCCGCCTATCGCGTCATCGAGGGCAAGGGCGCGACGAACTACGCGATCGGGCTCTCCGGTGCACGCATCGTCGAGGCCATCCTCGGCGACGAGCACGCCATCCTGCCGGTGAGCACCGTGCTCGACGGGTACCACGGTGTCAGCGGGGTCGCCCTGTCGGTGCCGAGCATCGTCGACCGCTCGGGCGTGCGGTCGGTGGTCGAGGTCGCGATGTCGCCGCGCGAGGAACAGCAGTTCGCCGACTCGGCCGCCGCCGTCCGCGCGTCGCTCGACTCGCTCGGGCTGTAGCAGCCGACCTCGTCCTCGGCTCCGCCGTCCCTGTCTCAGGAAAGGTGCGGCGCGTCGCCCCGATGCGAGCCCGCCACGCCGGGCATCTCCTGAGACGGGGCCACAAGCGCCTGCACCGGGATCTCCCCCGAGCGGCCGATGCGCAACCGGTCTCGGCCCCGATAGCGTTGCGGGACGAGGCGCGGATCCGGCCGCGCCCCTGGGGAGGTACCGGATGACCGCTGGCGTGACGATCGAGTTCGACGGACTCTCGAAATCCTTCGGGGCGGTGCAGGCGGTCGACGACCTGACGTTCCACGTGGAACCGGGCAAGGTCACCGGTTTCCTCGGCCCGAACGGCGCCGGGAAGACCACGACCTTGCGTATGCTGCTCGGCCTCGTGCAACCGACGTCCGGGAGCGCGACGTTCGGCGGCGTCCCCTACGCCAAGCTGCCGGTGCCTGCCGCGACCGTCGGCGCGGCTCTCGAGGCGGCGAGCTTCGTCCCCGGCCGCACCGCCCGCAACCACCTGCGCGTGCACGCCTCGGCAGCGCGTCTGCCGGCGAACCGAGTGGACGTCGTGCTCGCGCAGGTCGGGCTGCTCGACGTCGCGGACCGACGCGTCGCCGGGTACTCACTCGGCATGCGCCAACGGCTCGGCCTCGCGACCGCGCTCCTCGGCGACCCCGGTGTGCTCGTCCTCGACGAGCCGATCAACGGGCTCGACCCCGAGGGGATCAAGTGGATCCGCGGCTTCCTCACCGCGCTCGCGGCCGAGGGTCGGACCGTCCTCATCAGCTCGCACCTGCTCAGCGAGGTGCAGCAGTCCGTCGACGAGGTCGTGATCATCGCGAAGGGGCGGCTCGCGCACGTGGGCACCCTCGCGAGCCTCGACGCCGCCGACACCCTCCGCGTCGTCGTGAACTCGCCGGAGCACGAGCGGCTCGCCACGGCGCTGACCGCCGCGGGGTACACCTTCGACCAGGCTCGCGCAGGGCTCGTCGTGCACGACGTGGAGGCGATCGACATCGGCCGGGTCGCGCTCGCCGCCGGCATTCCACTCAGTGCGTTGTCGCGGCATCGATCAGGGCTCGAGGATTCGTTCCTCGCGCTCGTCAGCGGTGGGGAGGACCACGCATGACCTCACTTCTGGCAGCCATCCGCTCCGAGTTCCTCAAGGTGTTCACCACCCGCGTGTGGTGGGGCCTCGCGCTCATCCTGTTCGTGTACGTCGGTTTCGCCGCGGCCGGGGCCGCACTCCTCTTCGCCAACATCCCGGGCGCGGCCGAGTCCAGCGGGGCCGGAGCGCAGGCGACGAGCGAGATGCTCACCCAACCCGGTCTCATCTACGGCTTCGCGACGAGCATCGGCTACGTCTTCCCCGTCCTGCTCGGTGCGCTCGCCACGACCGGCGAGTTCCGGCATCAGAGCCTGACGCCGACGTTCCTCGCCAACCCGAACCGCGGTCACGTCCTCGTCGGCAAGGTCCTGGCGCTGACCGGGGTCGGCGCACTGTACGGCGTGATCGCGCTTGTTGCGTCCGTCGGTCTCGGCGGCGGCGCCCTGGCGATCAGCGGCATTGATCCGATGCTGGCCGACTCCGACACCTGGGCGCTCATCGGCCGTGCGGTGCTCGCGATGGCCCTGTGGGGTGCGATCGGTGTCGGTCTCGGGGCGGTGCTGCCGAGCCAGGTGGGCGCGATCATCGTCGTGCTGGCCTTCACGCAGTTCGTCGAGCCGCTGCTGCGCCTCGCCTCCTCGTTCTCGGAGGTCACCGCGTCCATCGGCCGGTTCCTGCCGGGTGCTGCGACGGACGCCCTCGTCGGGCCGAGCTTCTACACGATGATGTCGGCGCAGCAGGACGCGCTGACCTGGTGGCAGGGCGGACTCGTCCTCCTCGGTATCGGGGTCGTCGTCGCGCTCATCGGCTACGCCACGACCTGGCGCCGCGACGTCACCTAGGCACGGCGCGCGATGACTCGCACCAGGCGGCCCCTCGGCGGGGAGGCGTAGGCTCGACGGACAGCCACCGACCGGTCACCGCACCGGAGACAGGAGCACCATGGGCCGCGCATACCTCGTCGAGCAGGTCGAGCACGAGGGTGGCAAACCCACCCGGACGGTCGACCTCCGCGACCTCCCCGACGCTTCACTACCCGACGCCGCCGTCACCGTCGACGTCGAGTACTCGAGCATCAACTACAAGGACGCCCTCGTCCTCACCGGGAAGCCGGGCGTCGTGCGGTCGTTCCCGATGGTCGCGGGCATCGACCTCGTCGGTGTCGTCGCGGCGTCGAGTGATCCCGCTTGGAGCGTCGGCGACCGCGTGGCCCTGTTCGGCGACTGCCTGAGCGAGACCCGGTACGGCGGGCTCTCCGAGCGCGCGAAGGTGCGGTCCGATGCGCTCGTCCGCGTCCCCGACCACGTCTCGAGCGCACAGGCCGCCGCGATCGGCACAGCCGGGTACACCGCGGCCCTCGCCGTGCTCGCGCTCGAGCACGGCAGCGCGACCTCCGGGGCCGTCCGCGTCGGCGGGCTCCCCGTGCTCGTCACGGGCGCGGGTGGCGGCGTCGGAGGCATCGCGATCGCACTGCTGGCCGCCGCCGGCTTCGAGGTCACCGCCTCGACGGGGCGGGTCGACGAGCTGGGTGACGCCCTGCGACGGCTCGGTGCGACGTCGATCGTCGACCGCGCCGAGTTCGCCGAGGCCGGTCGCCCGCTCGGCAGCCAGCGCTGGGCGGGAGCCGTCGACTCCGTCGGCGGTCAGACGCTCGCGACGGTCCTGTCGCAGGTCGAGTACGGCGGGACGGTCGCCGCCTGTGGTCTCGCCGGTGGGTCCGATCTCCCGACGTCGGTCATGCCGTTCATCCTCCGCGGAGTCACGCTCGCGGGCGTGAACTCCGTCGAGGCACCGCTCCCCCTGCGGCAGGCCGCCTGGGAGCGCGCTACCACCGCGCTCGACCTCGATGTCCTCGACACCCTGACCGAGACGGTCCCCCTCGCCGACGCGACGGATGCGGCGGAGCGGGTCCTCGCAGGCTCGGTCCACGGCCGGATCGTCGTCGACGTCCGCGCCTGATCGGGCCCAAGGAACAGGCCCGGCCGTCCCCAACCCAGGAGAGTTGCGGCGCGGCGCACGCCCACCCGGGCGACAGACCGGCCGACTCCTGAGAAAGGGACACTACCGAACCGGCATTACCGAACTCAGGAGAGTTGCGGCGCGGCGCACGCCCACCCCGGCGACACACCGGCCGACTCCTGAGAAAGGGACACCGCGCAGCGCTCCAGGAACGCGACAGCGGCCGGTGCCCGAAGGCGACCGGCCGCTGCCGACGGGACTGCTGAGACTCAGTAGCCGGCGGTCGACATGACCGAGCCGAGCGCGACGGCGTAGAAGATACCGCCGATGATGCCGAGCACGACGAGGATGATGCCGATGATGACACCGATCTTGGCGAGCTGGTTCGGGTAGCCGGCGTCCTTCGACTGCTTCTGCGCGACGAGGCTGATGATCAGGCCGACGAGCGGCACGACGATCGCGAGGATGAGGCCGACGAGGCCGAGCGTCTTGCCCGGGTAGTCGGCGGGCAGGGCGCCGCCCGGCTGCTGCGGGGCGTTGTACTGGGGTGCGTTGGTCATGATGGTTCCTCTCGAGGATGGTAGATGCGCCACGGGCGCGAGCCAACAGTAGTGGGTTAGGTACCCGACAGGCGATGGGGACAACTCCCCAATCGCCCGGATGTCATCGGATTACGGGCAGGTGATGGTGGTCGTGCCGTCGGTGTGGACACCGCTCCCGAGGGACGCACACGCCTCGTTGAACGCCGCAGCTCCGATGGCGATGCCGGCGATGATAGCGATGACGCCGAGCACGATGAAGACGATGGAGAGGATGAGGCCGACCTTCGCGGGCGTGTTCTTGACGCCGGCGTTCTTGGACTGCACGAGCGCGACGATGCTCAGGACGAGACCGACCGGCGTCGCGACGAAGGCGAGCACGAGCCCGACGATGCCGAGCGTCTTGCCGGCGGTCGCGTCGCCGGAGGGAGCTGCGCCGCCGGAGTACGCGGGAGCGGAGCCGTACTGATCCTTCGGGGGCTGCGGCGCCTGGGGAGCCTGCGGCGGCTGGCCGGGATACTCACCGGGAGGAGGAGTCGACATGGCTGTGGTCCTTTCGAACAGGCGGATCTGCGGAGGTTCGAGCGCGCCCAGAATACCGGTCAGACGTCGTTTTGTGCCCTGTTCGAGGGAAATGGTTGCGAACGGCCCTGATCAGCGCCAGGATGCGCTGGCACCGCGCCCACGATCCGGATCCGGACACGGATCCGGATCCGGATCCGGATCCGGCCGAGACCGCCGTGGGTCCGGCAGCTCGTCCTAGTGCAGGTCGAGGGCCGCGATGAGCTCGGCGCTGCGACGGGTCGTGATGATGAGCCGCGAGTACTCCGCGTCTTCGAGATCGATGACGACCGACGGTTTGGTGCCCTTGATGACCAGGAAGTCCATGCCACCGTGGAACTTCCACTGGCCGATGGCGAGCGTCAACGGGATCGCGGTGCCGGGCGCTCGGATGCCCCGGACCCAGATCCACGGGTCGTCGGTGATGGTGGCGGAACGGATGCTCGACCGTGGCACGACGACATTGCTCCGACGCAGCGAGAGCGCTTTGTCGTACGCGGACAGCTCGATCTCCAGTCGGTCGGGGTGCAGACGCAAGGAGGCCATGCCTCTAGTCTGCCAACCCCCACCGACGTTCGCGTTGCCGGAAGTTCACAAAGCGGTAACGCATGCCCTGTGCGACGTCCGACGTCGGCGGCGGGGCGACCGTCCGACTCAGCGGATGGCCGCCGCAGCCGCGCGGGCCGCCGCGGGCAGGGCGTCGACGATGCGCCCGATCGCCTCGTCGTCGTGCGCCGCGGAGACGAACCAGGCCTCGTACACGCTCGGCGGGAGCGACACCCCGGCGTCGAGCATGCGGTGGAAGAAGGCCGGGTACCGGAAGGCGTCCTGCCGCAGGACCGCGGCGTAATCGGTCGGTGCCGTCTCGCTGAAGGCGAAGGAGAACAGGTTCCCGGCGCGTTGCACGGTGTGCGCGACCCCGGCCTCCGTGAGTGCGTTCGAGGTCGCCTCGGACACGATCGCCGCCGCCGCGTCGACCCGACGGTAGACGTCCTGGTCGGCGAGGCGCAACGTCTCGATGCCGGCGGCGAGGGCCACCGGGTTCCCCGAGAGCGTCCCGGCCTGGTAGACCGGCCCGGTCGGCGCCAGCAGATCCATGAGCTCGGCGCGTCCACCCAGCGCGGCGAGGGGCATGCCGCCGCCGATGACCTTGCCGAAGGTGAAGAGGTCGGGCTGGTACACACCGACGGGGATGCTGATGGCGCCGGTCGAGTTCGCGACGGCGTGGTTGCCGGCCTCCCAGGCCTCGGCGCCCGGGACGGGCTCCGTGCCCGGCGCGACGGCGGCGAGTCCGCGGTTGTCGAGTCCCCACCAACCGGCGGAGGAGACGCGGAACCCGGTGAGCACCTCGTCGATGATGACCAGCGCGCCGTACTCGTGCGCGAGCTTCACGACGCTCGCGTTGAACCCCGGAGCCGGCGGCACGACGCCCATGTTGGCGGAGGCCGCCTCCATGATGATCGCGGCGATGTCCTGACCGCGCTCGGCGAAGACCTCGCGGAGTGCCGACCGGTCGTTGTACGGTACGACGATCGTCTGGGCGGCCGTCTCGGCGGTGACCCCGGCGGACCCCGGCAGGGCGAGGGTCGCGACGCCCGATCCCGCTTCGGCGAGCAGGCCGTCGGAGTGGCCGTGGTAGTGACCGGCGAACTTCATGATGAGACTGCGACCCGTGGCACCGCGCGCGAGGCGGATGGCCGTCATGGTCGCCTCGGTGCCGGTGGAGACCATGCGCAGCTTCTCGATCGGCGCGACACCGGACGCCTGGACGCGCTCCTTGACGAGCTCCGCGAGTTCGGTCTCGGCCGGGGTGGACGCGCCGAAGGAGAGACCGCGGGCCGCAGCGGCCTGCACGGCCTCGACGACCTGCGGGTGCGCGTGTCCCAGGAGTGCGGGGCCCCACGCGCTCACGAGGTCGACGTACTGCACGCCCTCGGAGTCGGTGATGTAGGGGCCGGTCGCGGACACCATGAACCGCGGCGTACCGCCGACGGAGCGGAAGGCGCGGACGGGCGAGTTCACCCCGCCGGGGATCGATCGCTGGGCTCTGACGAATGCTGCGTCGTTCATCGGGTTCCTCCTGCACGCAGGCCGCGCGCCTCATCCAACCAACCGGCGAGTTCGACGGCCCAGTAGCTCAGGACGACCTCGGCTCCGGCGCGCTTGATGGACAGCACCGACTCCTCGATCGCGCGTCGACGGTCGATCCAGCCCTGCCGGGCGGCGGCCTCGATCATGGCGTACTCACCGGACACCTGGTACGCCCAGACCGGGATCGACACCGTGTCCGCCACGTCGGCCAGGACGTCGAGGAAGCTCCCCGCGGGCTTCACCATGACGATGTCGGCGCCCTCGGCCTCGTCGATGAGGGCCTCGCGCAGACCCTCACGACGGTTGGCGGGGTCGAGCTGGTACGTGCGGCGGTCGCCCTGCAGTTGCGAGTCGACGGCCTCGCGGAACGGCCCGTAGAGCGCGGATGCGAACTTCGCCGAGTAGGCGAGGATGATCGTGTCGTCGAACCCGGCGGCGTCGAGCGTCTCGCGGACGGCGGCGACCTGGCCGTCCATCATGCCCGAGAGCCCGAGGAGGGCCGAACCCGACTCGGCCTGGGCCAGCGCCATGTCGCGGTAACGGTCGAGCGTGCGGTCGTTGTCGACGCGCCCGCGATCGTCGAGGACGCCGCAGTGTCCGTGATCGGTGAACTCGTCGAGGCAGAGGTCGGTCTGCACGACCAGGGCGTCGCCCACCTCGGCGACGAGCGCACGGGTGGCCACGTTGAGGATGCCGTCGGGGTCCGTCGCGCCGGAACCCACGGCGTCGCGCTCGGCCGGGACACCGAAGAGCATGACCCCACCGATGCCGGCCGCGGCCGCCTCGGCCGCGGCGCGCTTCGCGCTGTCGACGGTGTGCTGCCGGACGCCCGGCATCGAGGAGATCTCGACCGGCTCGGAGACGCCCTCCCGAACGAACATGGGGAGCACCAGCTCCGCCGGGTCGAGTCGCGTCTCGCTGACGAGGCGACGGATGGCCGGCTGCTGCCGGAGACGACGGGGACGGGTCTCGGGAATGCTCACCCGTCCAGCCTACGCGCCGCTACCGACCCGCCCTCCCGGTTCGCGCAGGGCGTGAAGCCGGTCAGCGGTTCTCGTCGCCGGCGTCCTCGTCGCGCTTCTGGCTGAGCGCCACGGACACGATCGCCTCGATCAGCGAGTCGACCGTCTGCTGCTCCGCCACGACGTCGACCCGGAGCCCGTAGCCTCGGGCGTCACGAGCCGTGCGGGGTCCGATCGCGGCGATGACGGTGCTCTCGGGGATCTCGGGGAACTGCGAACGGACCTGCTCCGCCACGCTGCCCGAGGTGACGAGGATGGCACGCACCCGGCCGCTGGCGACGTCGGCGACGATCTTCTCGGCGACCGGGACACCGACCGTGCGGTAGGCGACGACGGACTGGACGTCGTGCCCGGCCGCGATCAGGCCCTCCGTGAGGAGCGGCTTGGCGATGGCCGAGCGGAGCGTGAGGATGCGCTTCGGGTGCGGTTCGAGCGCCGTGAGCTCCTGCACCATGCCCTTGGCGGAGTTGTCCTTCGCCGGCACGAGGTCGACGCTGTAGCCGACGGCGGTGAGTGCGGCAGCGGTGGTCTCGCCGACGGCGGCGACCCTCGTCGTCTCGGGGATCCGGATCCGCTGCGAGGACAGCACGTCGACCGTGGTCGCGCTCGTCACGGTGAGCCAGTCGAACTCGCCCGCCTCAAGCGCCGCGAGCGCGGTCCCGAGGGTCTCCGGGTCGTCCGTGCTGGCGAAGTTGATCATCGGGGCGACGACGGGCGACCCACCCTTGCCACGGACCGTCCCGGCCACCGAGTCGCCCCACGGACCGCCGCGCGGCACGAGGACGCGCCACCCGCCGAGCGGCTTGGTGGCGGTGGGAACGGTGTTCGACTTCGTCCAGTCCTTCACGCAGCGCCTCCCAGCGGGGCGAGGTCGGCTGCGCCGGCCTCGATGAGCTCGTCAGCGAGCGAGACTCCCAGCGCGTCGGCCGCTTGCAGCAGCTCCCGCCCGTGTCCGTCGCCGGAGAACCCCTCCGCGCGGCTCTCCCGGTGGATCATCTCGGTGCCGTCGAGCGAGTAGACGGCGGCCTGCAGCACAAGGTCCTCGTCGTCGAGCCACGCTGCGGCGCCGACGGGAGCCGAGCAACCGGCCTCGAGTCGACGGAGCACGGCCCGTTCCGCCGTGGCCTGCCATCGGCTCGGCGCGTGGTCGAGCAGCGCGATGGAACCGGCGATGGACGACTCGTCGTCGTCGAGGCACTCGATCGCGAGCGCCCCCTGCCCCGGCGCGGTCGGCCAGGTGTCGAGGTCGAAGAGCCCGGTGACGGCGTCGAGCCGTCCGAGGCGGGTGAGACCGGCGGCCGCGAGGACGACGGCGTCGAGGTCATCGTCGATGCGGCGCAGGCGGGTGTCGATGTTGCCGCGGATGTCGACGACCTCGAGGTCGGGCCGGATGCGCTTCAGCTGAGCGATCCGACGCGGTGAGCCGGTGCCGATCCTGGCCCCCTGCGGCAGCTCGTCGAGCGAGCGGTCGTCCGAGGCGCACAGGGCGTCGCGTGGATCCTCGCGCATCGGCATGGCGGCGATCGTGAAGCCCTCGGCCGGAGCCGTCGGGAGGTCCTTCAAGGAGTGCACGACGAGATCGCACGCGCCGTCGAGCAGGGCGTCGCGGAGCGCGTTGACGAACACGCCCGTCCCGCCGATGGTCGAGAGCGACTCACGACTCGTGTCGCCCTGCGTCGTGACGGTGACGATCTCGACATCCTCACCGGTGGCCGCCGTGAGGGCGTCGGCCACATGACCGGTCTGCGCCAGCGCCAGGGCGCTGCCGCGGGTTCCGATACGAAGGGTCATGGGGCGATCCCCGAGAACGCCGGTTTGAAGCCCAGCCGGGCGTTCTCGCAGCACCCGGGGCGGCAGACGTCGTACCAGGGGCCGAGGTCGGTCATGTGCGGTCGTTCCTCGACGGGCGTGCCGTCGCGGCGCTCGAGGACGAGGTCGACGAGTCCCTTGACGTAGGCGGCGGCGGTGCCCGGCGTCGGGACGCGGACGGCGGCCAGGCCGTGTTCGCCGGCCGTCTCGATGGCCTCGTTGTCGAGGTCCCACATGACCTCCATGTGGTCGCTCACGAAGCCGAGCGGCACGATGACGATCGCCTTGCGGCCGGCGGCGGGCAGCTCGGCGATCGCGTCGTTGATGTCGGGCTCGAGCCACGGCATGCTGGGCGGGCCCGACCGGGACTGGTAGACGAGCTGCCACGGCACCGAGACGCCGCTGCCGACCGCGCCACCGAGGACACCGGCCTCACGGAGCTGGTCGATGGCGTTCGCCATGACGACCTCGGCCACCGCGAGGTGCTGGGCCTCGTACGCCCCGTGGTCGCCGAAGCCGCGGAAGTCGGGGCCGGAGCGCGCGGCGTCGCCGGTGGGGATCGAGTGCGTCGCGAAGAGCACCTCGATCTCCGTCTCGGCGGAGAGCTCGGGCTGTTCGCGCAGGTACTCGGCGATCGCCTCACGGACACCGTCGATGAACGGGGTCACGAAGCCGGGGTGGTCGAAGAACTGACGCACCTTGTCGATCTGGATCTCGCCCTGGAGGTTCGTCTCGTCGACGGCGATCGCGAAGTCCTCGCGGTACTGCCGACAGCTCGAGTACGAGGAGTAGGCGCTCGTGGCGATCGCGATGAGCTTCGTGAAGCCGCGCTCGTGCGCCTCGGTCAGCGCGTCGCGCAGGTACGGATCCCAGTTGCGGTTGCCCCAGAGGACCGGGAGGTCGATGCCACGGGACGCGAGTTCGAGCTCCAGGGCCGCCTTGAGCGCACGGTTCTGGTCGTTGATGGGGCTGACGCCGCCGAAATGGCGGTAGTGGTGGGCGACCTCTTCGAGACGCTCCTCGGGGATCCCGCGCCCGCGCGTGACGTTGCGGAGGAACGGGATGACGTCGTCCTGGCCCTCGGGCCCGCCGAAGCCGGCGAGGAGGATGGCGTCGTAGTCCGTCGGCTCGGAGACGTGCTCAGGACCGGCCGCTGCGGCGTCGGTCGCGCCGCGGACGATGCGCTCGGGGGCCTCGGCTCCGGTGCTCCCCAGGTTCATGGCTGCCATCAGCGCACCACTTCCAATGCCTCGGCGGGCGTGATACGGCGGCCCGTGAAGAACGGCACCTCTTCGCGCACGTGGCGGCGAGCTTCGGTGTTGCGCAGGTCGCGCATGAGGTCGACGAGTTCGACGACGTCGTCGGCCTCGAGCGGCAGGAGCCACTCGTAGTCGCCGAGGGCGAAGGAGGCGACGGTGTTGGCGAGCACACCCGTGAACGCCGCACCCTGACGGCCGTGCTCGGCGAGCATCTTGCGACGCTCCTCCTCCGGCAGGAGGTACCACTCGTAGCTGCGCACGAAGGGGTACAGGCAGAGCCAGCCCTTCGGCTCGATGCCGCGGAGGAACCCGGGGACGTGCTGCCGGTTGAACTCGGCGTCGCGGTGGACGCCCATGGCGTTCCAGGTGGGTGCCAGCGAACCGAGGATGGCGGTGCGGCGCAGCTCGCGGAGACCGGCCTGCAGGCCCTCGGCGGTGTCGCCGTGGAGCCACAGCATGAGGTCGGCGTCGGCGCGGAGGCCGGAGACGTCGTAGATGCCGCGCAGGGTCACGCCCTGGGCTTCGACGAGTGCGATGGATGCTTCGAGTTCGGAGACATGCTCTTCGCCGAGCGGCAGCGCACTCGCCGGCTCGCGGCGCAGGACAGCCCAGAGGGTGAATCCTGAGGGGCCAGTCGGGGTGGCTGAGTCGGTCGGGTGGTGCGATGCCTCGGCAGAGGCCGGGTGAGTCATAGTCCTATCCTCACCCAGTTCGGTCGATTGGGCAAAAGGGGCAGGTCACGATTGACACCGAGCCCAGCCTCACCGGCGATACAGTCGGGTGATGACCAGCGAGCAGCCTCCCGTCCAGTACCACGTCGCCAGAGCGGCCGAGATGGATCCGGTGACGCTCTACCGTGTGCTGAAGATCCGCGTCGACGTCTTCGTCGTCGAGCAGACGGCGCTCTTCGCCGATCTCGACGGACGCGACATCGAGGACGGGACCCTCATCGCCTGGGCGCAGGAGGGCGACGAGGTGCTCGCGACGATCCGGATCCTGGCCGAGGCCGAGCACTCGGAGATCGGACGGGTGGCCACGGCGTTCACCGCCCGCGGGCGAGGTCTCGCCGCGGAACTGATCCGCCGCGCGGTCGCCGACCACGGGCATCGGGAACTCCGCATGGGCGCCCAGAAACGCCTCGCCGACTGGTACGGCCGGTTCGGGTTCGAGATCAGCGGCCCCGACTATGTGGAGGACGACATCGTGCACGTCCCGATGACGCGCGTCGCCACGCCGAGCGACTGACCGGCGGCGGGACGCGTCAGCGCACGATGGCGCGGACGATGCCCCATACGGCCAGCCCCGCCGCACCGGCGAGGCCCGCGACACCGGCGTAGAAGACCGCCGGGCGTTCGACCTTGACGGTCGCGATCTGCACGATGGCACGACGCTTGGCGCGGTGCACCTGCTTCGGGACGTTGAGCTTGTCCTCGATCGCGTTCAGTGTGGCGACGAGCTCGGCACGAGCCTGCTCGGGCGAGGGCGTCGCCCCCGGGAACTGGTCAACGGTCATACTCGCCGAGTCCCTTCACTGCCTTGATGTCTTCCTTCACGTTGTCCATCGGGCTCGGGTCCTCGTTGATCTTCTTGAAGTAGCGCAGCGCGATCAGTACGAGGACCGCAGCGACGAGGACGAAGAGCACGAAGACGCAGAGCGCCGCCAGCCACGAGGGCATGACGAGCGCGAGCGCGAGGATCAGCACTGCGACGAGCACGCCGACCGCGAAGAAGAGGAACACCGCGGCACCGGCGACGAAGGCCGCGCCGATACCCGCGTACTTGCCCTTGTGGGCGAGCTGCGTCTTGAGGTTGGCGATCTCTGCCTTGACCAGGTTCGAGACGACCCCCGGCAGCTGGCCGACGAGGGTCAGGAGGGACTCGTCGCGCTTGTCGTAACGCGGCTCCGACCGGTTGCGGTCACTCATGAACGGCATCGTCGGTGCTACTCGCCGCTCTTGGGCTTCGGAGCCGTCGTCTTGGGCGCGGCAGGCTTGCGCACTGCGGGCTTCGAGGCCGACGACGTCGAGGTGCCGGAGGCCGTGCGTGCGTCCTTGACCGTCTCGGACACGTCCTGGACGGTGTCCTCGGTCTTCGAGATGGCTTTATCGAGCTTCTGGCCGGGCGTCGAACCCTGCTGGCTGACGACCTTCGCGACGGCGCTGACGCCGCTCCACAGAGCCGCGGGGACCTCACTGATGCGCGCCTTGGCGAAGTCCTCGACCTTGCCGCGCTGCGCGCGCACCGGCTTCGCGTTCCACAGCTTGACCCACTGCGTCTTGATCTGCTCGTAGCGTTCGCGTCCGGCGCGGGTACCGAGCACGTAGCCCGTGAGCCCACCGACGACGAACATGACCTTGCCCTTCATGGCGCCTCCGTCTGTTCGAGTGGTGCTGTGATGCTGCATCCAACGGGACCAGCGTAGTCGGGTGTCACTCCCACGCCACCATCCGGTCGGGGGTTGACAGGAAAAGATGCCGGGTCGGGCATATGGGCGCGTCTACCGCTGCAGCGCCTGATGGCGGAGTCGTGCCGCCGCCTCGTGGGCGTCGGGGACCACCGAGGCGAGCCCCGTGCCCGACAACCAGGCACCCGTGACCGCGAGGTCGGGCACCTCGGCCACCGCTTCCCGGATGGCCGTCGAGCGTTCACGCTGGCCGCGCGCGGCGGTCGGTTGCGTCCCCGTCCAGGAGATGCGGTGGAAGCCGCGGACGCTGCCCGGGTCGAGCTGGACGCCGAGCATCGCGGACGCGTCGTGCAATGCCGTCGAGAGCAGCTCCTCGTCGGTCAACGCGCTCGTCGCGTCGGCCTCGCCCTGACGGCCGAAGGACAGGCGGACGACGTGGCGGTGCTCGCCATGCTCCTTCGCGCGGTCGGCGAGCCAGGCCCACTTCGCCGTCGCGTGGGTGAGCGCCTTGGCGTGGAGCGTCGAGCCGGGTGCGACGAGCAGCCCGGAACCACGCGGTGCGGCGTCGAGTGCCGGTTCGTCGAGCACGATCGTCACGAGTTCGATCGGCGCGGGCAGGACCGGGTCGCCCGCATCGTCGCCGGCGGCGGGGAGGTCGCGGAGCGCCGGCCCGACGTCGGCCAGCAGGTTGCGGGCCGGCTGCTCGGGCGTCGCGATGAGGACGAGATCGGCCTCGAGCACCCGACCGTCGGTCAGGGCGACGTACCAGGGGGCCTTCGACGCGCCCGCGGCGGCGGGACGCTCGCTCATCCGCGGGAGGCCGGCGTCGCCGAGGCCGACACCCGGTCCGTCCACGTCGATGTCGAACGGGTTCCGGGAGATCGCCGTGACGGCGACGCCGGTGATGAGCGCCGACCCCCACCGCTCGAGCTCCGCGGTCAAACCGTCGACGAGGACGGTCATCCCACCATCGAGGCCACCGACCGCGGCACCGGCGGGCGCGTTCTCCCGGAGGGCCGCGACGGCGAGGGACAGCGCCCCGGTGCGGGTCAGCGCGGCGTTCAGTCCAGGAGCCGCGCGGTCGACGTCGAGGTCGTCCGGAGCGGCCGAGTAGACGCCCGAGGTGACCGGTGCGACGAGGAGGTCGTGGACGGCCGCGCCCATGCGCTTCCGGACGAGCGCACCGAGGTTGTGCTCGGTGCCGATCGTGAGCGGCGGGCGGATGCGGTCGAGATAGGCGCGCAGGGCACCTTTCCAACCGATGACCCGACGGACGTCGTCGGCGAGGGGGTTCGTCGGGATGCCCAGCAGCCCCGCCTTGGGGAGCGGGACACTCCGCTGCGGCTGCCCGGGCTTGGCGACGTGCAACCAGGCCCCGGCCCGATTGGGACGCACGACGCGGTCGGTCAGTCCCAGCTGCTCGATGAGCTCGGCGACCGAGCCACCGCGCGTCGCGAAGCTCTCGGCACCGACGTCGACGCGGAGACCCGCGACCTCGGCGGCCGCGAGCGCGCCACCGAACGACTCCTGCGCATCGACCACCGTGACCGAGATGCCGACCTTGGCGCAGTCGACCGCGCCGACGAGTCCGGCCACACCACCGCCGATGACGACGAGACGCTTCGGCTCGAGACTCATGCGGGCTGCCAATCGTGGGCGAGGGCGACGATGCGGGTCAGGACGTCCGGGTCGGTCTCGGGCGGGACCCCGTGGCCGAGGTTGAGGACGTGCGACGGCGCCGCCGTCCCGCGCTGGAGGATGTCGAGGACGTGCGCCTCGAGGACCGGCCATGGGGCGGCGAGCAGTGCCGGGTCGATGTTGCCCTGCACGGGCACGCCGCCACCGAGGCGTCGGATGCCCTCGTCGAGGGCCAGCCGGTAGTCGATCCCGACCACGTCGGCGCCGACCCGGTGCAT
Organism: Plantibacter sp. MCCC 1A11337; assembly: GCF_013349365.1. Classification (NCBI taxonomy): domain Bacteria; kingdom Bacillati; phylum Actinomycetota; class Actinomycetes; order Micrococcales; family Microbacteriaceae; genus Plantibacter; species Plantibacter sp. MCCC 1A11337. Next base: position 308,073 of record NZ_JABJWX010000005.1, read on the forward strand.
CGCGCCGAGCAACTCACCGGTCCCGACGCCGAAGTGCACCTTCGGGACGGGGAGGTCGGCGACGTGCGCGAGCGCGGCCCGGGAGGCCGGGGCGACGTGACGCTCGTAGTCCTCGAGGGAGAGCGCCCCCGCCCAGGAGTCGAAGAGCTGCGCGGCCGACGCGCCGGCGAGCACCTGGGCGCGGAGGAAGCGACCGGTGACGTCCGCGCACCAGGCCATGAGCTTGGCCCACGAGTCCGGATCGGCGTGCATGAGGGTGCGGGCGGCGAGGTGGTCCTTCGACGGCCCGCCCTCGACGAGGTAGGCGGCGAGCGTGAACGGCGCGCCCGCGAAGCCGATGAGCGGGGTGCGGCCGTCGCCGATCCCCGCGAGCCCGGCGACGGTGAGCGCGACGCCCTCGCGGATGGGCGCCAGTGTGTCGTCGAGTACGGCCGGATCGAGCGCGACGAGCGCGTCGACCTCGGCGGCCGTCCGCACCGCCGACCCCATGACGGGACCACGGCCCGGCACGATCTCGACCGCGACGCCGGCCTGCTTCAACGGCACGACGATGTCGCTGAAGAAGATGGCCGCGTCCGTCCCGTGCCGTCGGATGGGCTGGAGGGTGATCTCGCTCGCCATCGCCGGGTCGAGGCAGGCGTCGAGCATGGCCGTCCCGATCCGCAACTCGCGGTACTCGGGCAGCGACCGGCCGGCCTGCCGCATGAACCAGACGGGCGTCCGCTCGGGACGGGTGCCGCGGTACGCGGTGATGAGCGGCGACGACCGGGTCACGCCGGTGACGAGGGGGTGTTCGGGTGGGAGACTCACCCCTCCATCCTCCCATCTCCGCCCTGAGAGGGAGGGGCGTGCGTGCGATCGGGTGAGGGTCACCTGGGTGGCTTCCCGGAGAGGCCGACGTGCCCGCTCGGGTAGACTCGTCGGGTGCTCATGTGTGTGACGGCGAGCCATAAGAACGCCACCTTCGACCTCCTCGAACGACTCTCAGTCGGTGCCGAGGGCGTCGCCGCGCGCCTGGTCGAGCACCACGAGTGCGTCTCGGGTGCCGTCGTCGTGGCCACCTGCAACCGGTTCGAGGCGTACATCGACCTCGACGAGCCCGTCACCGCCGCCGCATCCGTCGCCTTCGAGGCCGCTGCGGAGGCCGTCAGCGAGACCACAGGCATCCCCGCCGAGCAGCTGCGGGAGGTGTTCGACCTCAGCGTCGGCACCGCAGCCGCCGAGCACCTCTTCGCCGTGTCGGCCGGACTCGAGTCCGTCGTCGTCGGCGAGGGCGAGATCGCCGGCCAGGTGCGTCGCTCCCTCGAGGCAGCTCGCGCCGGTGGCACCACCAGTTCCGAACTCGAGCGCCTGTTCCAGCGCGCGTCCCAGACCTCCCGCGGCATCAAGAACCGCACGCCGCTCGGGCGCGCCGGGCGCTCCATCGTGCGTCTCGCCCTCGACCTCGCGGAGAGCCGTATCGACGACTGGGCCACGCAGCGCGTGTTGCTCGTCGGCACCGGTGCGTACGCCGGCGCGAGCCTCGCCGCCCTCCGCGACCGCGGCGTCACCGACGTCCTCGTGTACTCGCCGTCCGGCCGCGCCGAGAAGTTCGCGCGCTCCCACGAGATCGGCTGGATCGGACACGACGACCTCGCCCGCACCACCGGTGAGGTCGACATCATCGTGACCTGCACCACCGCCGAGGGCCACGTCGTCGACGCCGAACTGCTCCGCGCGGGTCGCACGGCCGTCGCCGCCGACCACCGCGCACGAGCCGCGGCCGCCACGGACGCACCGACGCTCTCACTGGTCACCCCGGCCGCTCCCGAGCCCACCGGGGTCTCCGCCCTCGTCCACGACGTCATCACCGAAGCCGCCGCCGAGTGCCCGGTGCCGCACGCCTCGGCCCAGCTCGTCATCGACCTCGGCCTGCCGCGCAACGTCGACCCCGACGTCTCCACCGTTTCCGGTGTCGTCCTGCTCGACCTCGAGACCATCCGCATCCACGCGCCGCTCGAGGAGCTGCAGGCCACCGAGGTCGCGCGCTCCATCGTCAGCCGCGCCGCGCAGAAGTTCGCCGCGGTCGGCGAGGAGCGCAGCCTCGAGCCCGCGGTCGTCGCGCTCCGCAGCCACGTGCACGCGCTCGTCGAGGCCGAGGTCGCCCGTGCGACCGCGCGTGGCGACGACGACGGCTCGACCGCCCGTGCACTGCGGCACCTCGCCGGAGTGCTGCTGCACGAACCGACGGTGCGCGCACGGAACCTCGCCCGCAACGGCGAGCAGGCCGCGTACACGACGGCGCTGCAGACGCTCTTCGGCATCGACGTCCCGCAGGCACCGGCGGTCGTCGCTCCGGTCGCCGACACCGATTCGGCAGCTTCCGCCTCCTAGGCTTCCGACCCCACTGAGCCGTCTGGTCCCTGAGCCTGTCGAAGGGCGGGGCGCTCGAACGACGAACGGGCACCGGCGCGATGCCGATGCCCGTCATGATCCGCCTGCCGAGCAGGCCGTGGATCAGTAGTCGTAGTTGTAGCTGCTCGCGGTACCGATCGCGCCGGCGATGAGCAGGACGTAGAAGATGATGAAGATGACACCGACGAGGACCGAGACGCCGCTCACGATCGTGCCGGCGAGGGCCAGGCCGCGGCCCTGCTCACCGGTGCGCTTGATCTGACCGAGCGCGATGATGCCGAGCACGAGGCCGACGACGCCGAACCCGACGAACGGGGCGATGAGCGAGATGATCGCCATGACGTTCGTCTTCGGGCCGGTCGGCTGCGCGTAGCCGTACGGAGCCTGGGGCTGACCGTAGGGAGCGGCGGGCTGACCGTAGGGGTTCTGCTGCTGACCGTAGGGAGCGGCGGGCTGACCGTAGGGGTTCTGCTGCTCCCCGTACGGAGCCTGCGGCTGGCCGTACTTGGGCTGCTCGCCGTACTGCGGAGCCTGCTGGCCCGACTGCTCGCCGTAGGGCGAGGGCTGACCGTACTGCGGCGCCTGTTCCCCGTACTGCGGAGCCGGCGGAACCTGCGATTCGCCGTAGGCCGGCTGCTGGGGGTTCTGGCTCTGACCGTATGGGTCGTTCGGCTGGCCGGAGTTCGGATCAGTCATGAAGGTGCACCTCGCGCATAGGGGTTCGACGAACGGACTCATGCTTGCAGCGTGCCGTCGCCTTGTCAACACAGGGTAACCCGCGATCCCTGATGTTCACTGGGCTCGCGCGGCGCGCACCGGAGGCGGTGGCAAGATGGACGAGGGGGTGCGGATGGACGAGGAATCGGTGGCGGAAGCCGAGGACGTCTCGCTCGCCGACGCCCCGCCGGTCGCCGAGCGACCTGGCGCGCTGGCCATCGCCGGGATCGTCGCCGCCGACTGGGTCCACTCGGTCGTCTGGCACACGCGGGCCTTCTTCAGCGGCCGCATCCCGACGGAGTACGCCCGTGGCGACGCGGGTCGACCGGTCGTCGTCCTCATCCCCGGCGTGTACGAGACCTGGGCGTTCCTGAAGCCGGTGGCCGACCGCCTGAACGCCGACGGCTACCGGATCCGCATCGCGCGCGGCCTCGGCTACAACCGCAAACCCATCCGCGACACGGCGGCCCGCTTCGCCCGCGCGCTCGGGCGGTTGACGAAGCCCGCCGCGGGGTGCGTCATCGTCGCGCACAGCAAGGGAGGGCTCGTCGGGAAGGAGCTGCTCCTCACCGAACGCGAGCGGCTGGGCCTGCTCGGGGTCGTCGCGATCTGCTCGCCGTTCTCCGGATCGGTGCTCGCGAAGTACGTGGTCGACCCGAGCCTCCGTGCGTTCCTCCCGACGGACGAGACCATCGTCGCGCTCGGCGCCCCGCACGACGCCAACGCCGACATCGTCTCGATCTACAGCACCTTCGACCCGCATGTGCCGTCCAGCAGCGTGCTGCCCGGAGCGACGAACGTGCTCCTCCCGGTGCCCGGTCACTTCGTGATCCTCAGCACGGACGAACTCAAGGACGCCGTGGAACTCGCCGTCGACGGGTTCGCCGACCGGGTGCGGCCCGCGCTCGACCCCGAGAGCCCGGCCGACCGGTGAGCCGTGCACCCGCGGGCTCGGGCAGCCCGCTCCCCGACATCCTCGTGTCCGCGGTCGCGATCGTCCGCGGACGGCGGGTCCTCATGGTGACCGCTCGCGGTCGTGACGTCCTCTACATGCCCGGCGGGAAGATCGACGCGGGCGAGACGCCGGCCGAGGCCGCCGTCCGGGAGGCACGCGAGGAGGTCGCGGTCGAGATCGATCCGGCGCGGGTCTCGCCGTTGTTCACGGTGGTCACGCAGGCGCACGGTGAGCCCGACGGCCGGCTCGTGCGGATGCACGTCTTCGCGGCAGAGACGGATGAGACACCGACGCCCTCCGCCGAGGTGAGTGCGGTCCACTGGGTGGGCACGGAGTCACTCGACCGCTGCCCGCCCGCGGGGCGTGAGGTGCTCGAACGCCTGGCGGCCGCGGGGCTCATCGACTGAGTGGAGGGCGGGGTCCGGTCCCTGAGCCTGTCGAAGGGTGAAAGCCTCAGCACCGGACTGCCCTTCGACAAGCTCAGGGACCAATGAGGTGAGCCCTTCGACACGCTCAGGGACCGGAGGAGGTGAGCCCCCCCCCCCGACACGCTCAGGGACCGGAGGAGCGAGACCGGCTCAGTGGACGTACTCGAGGAGGTCCTGGCCGAGGATCCGGACGGCGTCGACCACCCCGAGGCGCGTGCCGAGCTCCGTGTCGTCGTAGCTCGTGCACACGGCGTAGCTCACGGCGCCGTTCGGGCCTCGGAGGATGCCCGCCTCGGCTCGCACACCGACCCCGGATCCGGTCTTGTTGAAGAGTTGGATGCCGTGGTCGGGCTCACGGTGAGCCAGCGGATCGAGCCCGAAGCCCGAGGCGACGAGCGAGAGGTCCGTGTTCAGCGACAACCAGGCCAGGACCCGGCGGCTCGTGGTGGCGTCGACGATCTCGCCCGTCGCGAGCGCCTGGAACAGCCAGGCGAGTTCGCGGGCGGAACCGACGGAGAGCTGCGGTGCGTTGTCGGGGCCGCGGTGGTCGCGGACGATGTCGAGGAGTGCCGTGCGCTTCAGCCCGATCTCCTCGGCACGGTGGCGGACGGCGTCGAGACCGATGTGGCGGAGCAGGACGTTCGTGGCGAGGTTGTCGCTCGTCGCGCCGACGAGGGCCGCGAGGTCGGCGACCGGGAGGGACGGCGCTTGGAGGTGCTGCCAGATCCCGGAGTCGGCGACCGCGTCGAGCGGCTCGCGGTCGAGGATGGTGAGGCCGCTGAAGTCGGCGTCGCCGAGGCGGGCCGCGACCTCGATGAGGAGGAGGACCTTGCCGATCGAGGCGGTGGGCACGACGACGTGGTCGTCGGCCGACATGAGCATCTCGCCGGTGGTGATGTCGTTGATCCGGAGGCTGACCTGCGCGCCCGACGCGGCCAGCTCACCGAGGGCGCTGAACCCGCGGGTGAAGGGTTCGATCTGGGCTGAGGCACGGTGGCGCCCTCGACGCGCATCGCGCGAACGGCGACGTTCCGACTCGTGCACTCGTGAAGCCACGGCTGACCGAACTCCTCTGCTCCAGATGGTGATCCCGACGATCCTGCGGCTGTGGACCTGCCCCGGTCAGCCCACTCGACGGCCCTCCGCCGACCCGCGCAGCGGGCCTCCGGATGTGCCGTCCACGGTATCGTAAGCGGCCTTCGCGCTGGCTGCGAATCCGGGCCTGGGAACGTCGTTCCCGGGCGCGTCGGTCCGACATCCGTCGCTTCCACCACCCGCGAATCCGGCCTGTCCACCGCCCGGATCCTGTCAGATCCAGAGCCTGATCAGGCGCGAGCGCGGGCTGGGAACTGGGTCGCGAACTTGCCGCCACTGACGTCGATCAGCGCCCCGGTGACGTAGCCCGCCTGGTCGCTCGCGAGGAACCGGACGACGTTCGCGACGTCCTCCGGTTCCTCCCAACGACGCACCGAGAGTGTGTCGAGGAGTTCGTCCTGCTGCGCCGTCGGGAGCTCGGCGAAACCGTTCATCGCCGTCGGCACCATGCCGGGGGCGTAGGCGTTCACCGTGATGTCCCACGGTCCCAGCTCGCTCGCGAGGACCCTGGTGAGCTGCACCACCGCGGACTTCGACGCCGCGTAGGCCGCGCTGCCGACGCTCGGGATGACCGCGGCGAAGCTCGCGGCATTGATGATGCGCCCGGAACGCTGTCCCTTCAGATACGGGATGACCGCCTTCGACACCCGGAACACGCCGCCGACGTTGACGTCGAAGCACCTGGTCCACGCGGCGTCACTCGTCTCCTCGAGCAACGACTGCACGTTGATCCCGGCGTTGTTCACGAGGACGTCGATCCCTCCGAGCTCGGCGGCGGCCGCCGCGACCGCGCTCGACACGGAGTCCTCGGATCGCACGTCACACGTGATGGCGACGAGGTCACCGTGGTGGGTTGCCACGAGCGCGTCGAGGGAGGAGACGTCGAGGTCGAGCACCGCGACGCGGGACCCCTCGGCGAGGAAGGACTCCACGAGGGCGAGCCCGATCCCCCGAGCACCCCCGGTCACGATCACCCGTCGCTCCGTCAGGTCCAGCAGCATCGGTGTCTCCCGTCGTCCGAGCGCAACCCTCGACGCGTCGACCCGGTGCCGACGGCCGCGTACGCACCAGGCGAGTAAAACATACTTATGGTCGCCCGGCTCGCTACACTGGCGCCATGACGGATCGAGTGCTCTGGGTGACGGGTGGCGGCAGCGGTATGGGACAGGCCGTGGCGGTGTCGGCCGCAGAGGCGGGATGGCGCGTCGCCGTGACGGGGCGGCGGCGCGAGGCGCTCCTCGAGACGGTGGAAGCCGTCACCTCCGCCGGCGGTGTGGCCGTCGACGCGGAGGCCGACGCGACGGACCCCGCTTCGCTCGCCCGAGCCCATGAACGCATCGTCGCCGAGCTCGGCCCGGTCGACGACCTCGTCACCGCGGCGGGCCTGAACGCACCCCGGCGCCGGTGGGACGACCAGACGATGACGGAGTTCGCCGCGATCGTCGACACCAACCTCACCTCGGTCGCCCGGACGATCGACCTCGCGCTGCCCACCATCCGCGACGCGCAGGGACGGATCGTCGTCATCTCCTCCTTCGCAGGCTGGCGCTTCTCGACCAAGGGTGGCGTCGCCTACAGTGCGAGCAAGACCGCGCTCGCCTCGCTCTGCGCGACCCTCAACGAGGAGGAGGGACTCCACGGCGTCGGCGCCACCCACCTCTGCCCGGGCGACGTCGACACCCCGTTCCTCTCCATGCGGCCGCAGGTGCCGGACGCGTCGGCACGCGAGACGATGCTGACGCCCGGGGACATCGGCCGCGCCGTGCGGTTCATCCTCGACGGCCCGCCGCACGTGCGGATCGACGAACTCGTGATCTCCCCCACCCGTCCGTCAGCACGGGCGTGAGTCGCGCACCGGGGACATCGGCCTTCGAACGCACGCTCGACCGGATCGGCACCGACATCGTCGACGGCGGACTGCCCGCCGGCACGGTGTGCACGGTGGACGAGCTGGTCGACCGCGCCGGGCACTCACGGTCGGTGGTCCGGGAGGCGACCCGTGTGCTCGCCGGCATGGGACTCCTCGCCAGCAAGGCCCACGTCGGCCACACCGTGCAGCCGTCGTCGAGCTGGGACTGGTTGCAGCCCCGAGTCCTCCGCTGGGCGCTGGCGAGCGGGCAACGGGAGTCCACCCTCCTCGCAATCCGCGAGCTCCGTACGGCGACCGAGCCGGAGTCGGCACGGCTCGCGGCCGAGCGACGCAGCGACGACGACGCCCGTGATCTCCGCGAGACGAGCGAGGCACTCCGCTCGGCGGCGGCTCGCCAGGATCCGATCGCGTTCCTCGAGGCCGACCTCCTGCTGCATCGCCTCATCCGACGGGCGGCGGCGAACCCGATCCTCGACCGGGTCGGCGACGCCGTCGACGAGGCCCTCCGGGATCGCGTGGACCGACTGCCCGGCGACGGCATCGACCACCACGACGCGGCGTTGCACACGGACCTCGCGTCGGCGATCGAGGCGCAGGACGGCGAGCGGGCCGCCGCGACGATGCGCGTGATCATCCTCCGCACGGCTTGACGACGGTGGCGGCCGACCGCCATCCACACACACGGTTCTCGCAGCTTCGTGAAACACGTCCGTCACGCAGGTAACGACCGTGTTGCAGTGCTGGAAAATATTTGCAAGCTTCCTGTACTTATTGAATACTGTTTCCACACCCACTGAAAACAGCAGGGATCGACCGCGGTTTCCCGGTCATCACGGATCCCGGGCCAACGACGGTCCGGACTCCCGATCCCAGAATCGAGGAGCAGCACCATGCGCAAGCGCACCCTTCCGCTGGCCGTCCTCGCCACCGCGGCACTCGGCCTCACCGCCTGTGCCGGTGGCGGTTCCGGCTCAGGCGACGTCTCGGCAGACGGCCAGACGCTCACCGTCTGGATCATGCAGGGCACCAACCCAGACTCCGAGGCCTTCTTCAAGGAGGTCGGCTCGGCCTTCAAGAAGGAGACCGGCGCCACCCTCAAGGTCGAGTACGTGCAGTGGGCCGACGCCCACGACCGCTTCGTGACGTCGATCGCCGGGAACACCACCCCCGACGTCGCCGAGACGGGCACCACCTGGACGGCCGAGTTCGCCGATGCCGGCGCCCTCGCCCCCATCGGCGACTACGTCGACAAGGCCGGCCTGAAGGACGACCTCGTCAAGGGCCTCGCCGACTCCGGCACCTACGACGGCGAGCTCTACGGCATGCCGTGGTACGCCGGCGTCCGCTCGATCGTCTACCGCACCGACGTCTTCGAGGAGCTCGGCCTCAAGGCGCCGACCACCTGGCAGGAGATCATCGACGCCGGCACCGCGATCAAGGCCGCCAAGCCCGACATGATCCCGTTCCCCGTCCCCGGTGACGCCGAGTTCACGGCGTACCCCTGGGTCTGGGGCGCCGGCGGCGAGGTCTCCGAGCTCGACGGCGACACCTGGAAGTCGGGTCTCGCGAGCGACGACTCGCGCAAGGGCATCCAGTTCTGGACCGACCTGGCCACCAAGTACGACCTCTCCTCCTCGGGCGCCACCACCTGGAAGGAGACCGACGTCCTCGACAACTTCGTGCAGGACAAGGTCGCCATGGCGATCATGGGCTCCTGGACCCCGGCGACGATCGTCCAGAAGAACCCGGAGCTCGAGGGCAAGTTCGCCGCCATCCCGATCCCGGGTGAAGACGGCGGCATGTCGCCCTCCGTGCTCGGCGGTTCGCACCTCAGCATGTTCAACACCTCGAAGAACAAGGACCTCGCGTTCCAGTTCATCGAGATGATGACCACCGGCAAGTTCGCCTCCGAGTGGGCCGAGCAGACCGGGTACTTCCCCGGCCAGACCTCGCTCCTCAGCGACTCGACCGAGAGCGACGACCCGCTGGTGAAGCCCTTCGCCGAGCAGTTCGTCGACGGCGGCGCTTCCCTCCCCGTGACCCCGAAGTTCGGTGCGGTGCAGGCGAAGAAGACCACCAACGCGATGATCCAGGCCATCCTCTCCGGGAGCAAGTCGGTCGACCAGGCGACGACCGACGCCGCCAAGGAGATGGACGACATCATGAACGGCAAGTAGCCGATCGTGTCGACCCTCACCCCGCCCACGGTCGCCCGCGAAGCCCCCGCTTCGCGGGTGGCCGGGGGCCCCTCCCCCAAGCGGCTGCGCCTCCTGATGCGCACCCGCCCCTGGCTGCTGCTCACGCCGGCGCTCCTCATCCTCGCCGTGCTCCTCCTCTGGCCGCTCATCCGCGTCGTCCTGTTCTCCCTGCAGGACTACGGCCTGCGCGAGATCGTCAGCGGCGACACCAACTTCAACGGCGGCGCGAACTACGCCGAGGTCTTCGCCGACCCGACCCTCTGGACCGTCGTCCTCCCGAACACCGTCCTCTTCGCCGCCGCGGCCGTCATCGGTACCGTCGTCCTGGGCACCCTCGTCGCCCTCCTCATGGCGAACCTCGGCTCCTTCTGGCGCACCATCGTCGGCAGCGCCATCATGGTCGCCTGGGCGATGCCCGCCGTCACCGGCACCTACGTCTGGGTCTGGATCTTCGACGCCGACCGCGGCATCGTCAACCAGACGCTCATGGGGCTCGGGCTCATGGACGAGCCCTTCAACTGGTTCACGAACCAGTTCACGTTCTACGGCATCGCGCTGCTGAACGTGATCCACCATGGCTTCCCCTTCGTGGCCATCACCGTCCTCGCCGGCCTGCTCGGCGTGTCCAAGGAGATGCTGGAAGCCGCCGAGATGGACGGGGCGGGCGCGTTCCGTCGCTTCTTCCAGATCACCTTCCCGTCGCTGCGTCAGGTGTTCTCGGTCGTGATCATCCTGTCGACCATCTGGGACTTCAAGGTGTTCGCGCAGATCTACCTCATGCCGGGTGGTTCCGGCTCGAACCGCGAGGTGTTGAACCTCGGCGTGTGGTCGTACGTGGAGTCCTTCGGACAGAACCGCTACGGCTTCGGCTCCGCGATCGCGGTGCTGTTGACGCTCGTCCTGCTCGGCATCACGATCGTCTACATCCGCGCCCTCATGAAGGAGGACGAACTGTGACCACCCAGGCTCCGGCCCCCACCGCAGACCGTCGACCGGCTCAGAAGCCGGGCATCGACCGGTCCGCCACGCCGCAGGTCCCGATGCACCGGAAGGCGAGCGGTCGGAAGATCCGCTCGAACACCGTCAAGGCGATCCTCGTCACCCTGCTGCTCGTCTTCACGCTGTTCCCGGCGTACTGGATGCTGTCGAGCGCGTTCGACGCACAGGCGTCGAGCGGCGGACAGTCGTTCTTCCCGAAGGAACTGTCGCTCACGAACTTCCAGTCGGTCCTGACCGACGGCGGCTTCGGCGTCTTCCTCCGCAACTCCGCGATCGTGGCAGCCGCCACCGTGCTCATCTCGGCGGCCGTCGCGCTCCTCGCCTCGGTCGCGGTCGCCCGCTTCCGGTTCAAGTTCCGCACCGCGGTGCTGCTCATGATCCTCGTCGTGCAGATGGTGCCGCTCGAGGCGCTCGTGATCCCGCTGTTCGTGCAGATCCGCGACCTGCAGCTGCTCAACACCCTGCTCGGGCTCATCATCGTGTACGTCGCGCTCGCGCTGCCGTTCGGCATCTGGATGCTCCGCGGCTTCGTCGCGGCGGTGCCGGTGGAGCTCGAAGAGGCGGCCTTCCTCGACGGTGCCAGCTGGTGGCGCATGTTCCGCTCGATCATGCTCCCGCTCGTGGCCCCGGGCCTCGTCGCGACGAGCGTGTTCAGCTTCATCACGGCCTGGAACGAGTTCATCTTCGCGATGACCCTGCTCGGCGGCTCGACGGAGAACTACACGGTCGCCATCGGCCTCAAACAGTTCTTCGGCCTGAACTCCAACGACTGGGGTTCGGTCATGGCGGCGTCGACCATCATCACGATCCCGGTCATGATCTTCTTCATCCTCGTGCAGCGCCGCCTCTCCGGCGGACTGGTGTCCGGAGCGGTGAAGGGATGACCGACCCAGACGTCGCGCGGCTCGTCCGGGGCGTCCTCTGGCCGGGGTTCCTCGGCCGGACCGCCCCGGATTGGCTGCTGCGCGAACTGGACGGCGGCCTCGCGGGCGTCGTGTACTTCGGGCAGAACCTCTCCTCGGACCCGGCGGAGGTCGCGGCGCTGTCGGCCGAACTCCGCGTCCACCGGCCCGAGGTCCTCATCGGCGTCGACGAGGAGGGCGGCAACGTCTCCCGCCTGGAGGCGCAGACGGGTTCCACCCTGCCCGGGCATGCGCAGCTCGGTGCACTCGACGACGTCGAGACGACGCGCGCGGTGGGTGCGGCACTCGCCGAGCGGCTCCACGCGGCCGGGGCGAACGTCGCACTCGCGCCCGTCGCCGACGTGAACACCAACCCCGCGAACCCGGTCATCGGGGTGCGCTCGTTCGGACCCACCGCCGACCTCGTCTCCCGCCACGTCGCCGCGATGGTCGACGGATTGCAGACCGGCGGGGTCGCCGCGTGCGTCAAGCACTACCCCGGACACGGCGACACGGCGAGCGACTCGCACCTGGATCTGCCCCGCATCGACCTGGACCTGGCGGAGCTCGAAGCCGAGCATCTGCCACCGTTCGACGCGGCGATCGCCGCCGGCGTCGCGAGTGTCATGACCGCCCACATCGTCGTCCCGGCGTTCGGTGACGCCCCGGCGACACTCAACCCGATCCCCCTCCGCCGGCTGCGCGAGAGCGGCTTCGACGGTGTCATCATCTCCGATGCACTCGACATGGCCGCCATCCGTTCCACCACCGGCTCCGGACGCGGGGCGGTCCTCGCCCTCCAGGCCGGGGTCGATCTGCTCTGCATCGGCAACCCGTCCAACCTCGGGCCGAAGCAGGGCGCGACGACCGACGAGGACGACTACCTCGAGGTGTTCGAGGCGGTCTGCGCCGCGGTGGCCGACGGTGAGCTCGATCGAGCGATCGTCGAGCGCGCGGCCGCCCGGGTGGCGTGGCTCGCACGGTCCGTCAGCCCTTCGACAGGCTCAGGGACCGGAGAATCGGTCCCCGGGCAGTCGCCGGTCCCCGAGCAGTCACCGGTCCCCGAGCGGTCACCGGTCCCCGAGCGGTCACCGGTCCCTGAGCTTGTCGAAGGGCCCTTCTCCGACGCCATCCGCCGAGTCGTGCGCGTCCGGGGCGAGGTCGCGATCGACGTGTCGGCGATCACCCTCGTCGACCTCCGCGACCGACCGACCTTCGCCGTCGCCTCGGCCCACGATCCGTTCGCCGAATCGCTCGCCGAACGGTTCGCCGTCGCCCGGCTCGCTGCCGGCCCGAGCCTCCGGACACCGGATCCGCTCGCCGAGGCGCCCGCCTCCGACGAGCTGGCCCTGCTGCTCGAGACGGTCCCCGCCGACGACGGCGTCGTCCTCCTCGCGGACCGCCTCGGCGGCGACACCCAGCAGCGGCTCGCGGTGGACCGTGTCGCGCTGGTCCGGCCGGACGCCGTCGTCGTGAGCGTCGGACTGCCGCTCTCCGAGGACGCCGTCCTCCCCCTGCCGGTGATCGACACGCTCGCAGCCTCCCGGGCGTCCGCCGACCGGGTCACCGAACTCCTGTCCGCGGCCTCCGCCGCGGCGCCGACGCACCACCCGCACGACCAGCACCACCGGAACGGATCATGAACCACCTCGCAGCACCCGTCCTCGCCATCGATCTCGGGAAGACCTCCTGCCGCGCCCGCATCACGAGCGGATCCGGCGACGGCCTGACCGTCCTCGCGGAGGCGCGCGGCCACGGGGCACCGGGCCTCGCCGACCACGAGGGCGCGGAGCTGTCGGCCCGCGCAGTCCTCGAAACGGTCGCGCACCTCCCCGCAGACCTTCTCGCCGAGGTGGAGCACGTCGGGATCGGCGCCGCCGGAGTGGAGGCGGCACCGCACGAGGTCGCCGTGTTCACCGCCGAACTGCGCCTGGCGCTCGGTGCGACGATCGCCGTCGTGAACGACGCCCTCGCGGCCCACGCCGGTGCGTTCGCCGGTGGTCCCGGCACGGTGCTCATCGCCGGCACCGGCTCCGTCGTGTTCGACGTCGACGCCGGCGGCTCCGTGAAGCAGATCGACGGTTGGGGTCCCTGGCTCGGAGACGAGGGCAGCGGTCGGTGGATCGGGCAGCAGGGCCTCGAAGCGTGCATGCGTGCCTTCGACGGCCGCGGCCCCGCCACCACCTTGCTCGCCGACGCCGAGGCGCTCATCGGCTCGATCCCCGCGCTCCCCCGCTGGGTCTCGAGCACCGGAGCACCGGCCCGCCAACTCGGCACCTTCGCGCCCACGGTCATCACCCGAGCCGAGGAGGGCGACGCGGTCGCCGCGGACATCGTCGACGCCGCCTGCGCCCATCTGGCTGTCAGCGCCGCCGCTGCCCGCACGGGTGCCGTGTGCGTCGTCGGCGGGATCGCCTCCCACCCCTACGTCGCCGCACATCTCGCGACGGCCCTGCACGAGGTCGGCGTCGACCTCGTCGCACCCCGCGGTGACGCACTCGACGGAGCCAGACTCGTCGCACTCGACACCGCGATCTCCTACGACGGAAGGGTCGTGCGCGACGATGTCCACGCAGCCTGAGGACGCTTCGGCCGCCCACCGTTCGACAGGCTCAGGGACCGGTGAACGCGACACCATCCGCGCCGAGCTCGCCACGCTCTCGACGGAGCAGGTGAACGAACGACACCCCGACCTCGACGCCCTCTCCACCCGGGAACTCGTCACCGCGATGAACGAGGACAACCGTTCCGTCCCCGACGCCATCGCGGCCGTGGAACCCGAGATCGCCGAGGCCGTCGAAGCGATCGTCGAGCGCCTTCGCCGGGGCGGACGACTCGTCTACCTGGGCGCCGGGACCGCCGGACGGATGGGCATCCTCGATGCGAGTGAGGCGCCACCCACGTTCGGGACCGACCCCGGCCTCATCGTCGGGCTCATCGCGGGTGGTCCGGGCGCCATCCAGCAGGCGGTGGAGAACGCCGAGGACCGCGACGACCTCGGTCGAGCGGATCTGGAGTCGCTGTCGATCACCGCGGACGACGCCGTCGTGGGGGTCTCCGCGTCCGGCCGCACGCCCTACGTCCTGGGCGCCCTCGAGTACGCGCGCTCGATCGGTGCGATCACGATCGGCCTGTCGTGCAACGCCGGCTCCCCGCTCGCCCGGGACGCGGACATCGGCATCGAGGCGGTCGTCGGTCCGGAGCTCCTCACGGGATCGACCCGGCTGAAGGCGGGGACGGCGCAGAAGCTCGTGCTGAACATGCTGTCGACGATCACGATGGTGCGGCTCGGGAAGACGTACCGGAACCTCATGGTCGACCTCCTCACCACGAACGAGAAGCTGCGGGCGCGGGCGGAACGCACGGTCATGCTGGCGACCGACGTCGACGCCGCCACGGCCGCGAAGACGCTCGCATCCGTGGACGGCTGGGTGAAGGCCGCTATCCTCGTCCTCGTGACCGGCATCGCCGCAGACGAAGCCGTCGCCCGCCTCCGTGGCGGCGACGGCTCCCTCAGCGCGGCCATCGCAGCGCACGCCGTCGAAGACCCGACGGGGGCCGCACCGGATGTCCACTGACGCGCTGCTCGTGCTCCGCCAGGCGATCCCTCGTCTGAGCGCCGCCGAGACGCGCGTCGCCGAGACCATCATCGGCACCCCCTCGCTCGTCGTCGAGCTGACCATCACCGAACTCGCGAAGGCGTGCGGCACCTCCCAGGCGACCGTCGCGCGGTTCTGCCAGACCATCGGGTACACCGGCTACCGGGAGTTCCGGGTCGCCGTCGCGACCTCCACGAGTCGCGAGCAGGCGGAGCGTGACCGGTTCGAGGTCGACGACGCCGACATCGACCCGGACGACTCGGTCGAGACGGTCGTCGCGAAGGTCGCCTACCAGGAGGTGCAGGCGATCGAGCTCACCGCCCGCTCACTCGACCGCGACGCCCTGGACGCGGTCGTCGACGCCCTCCTCGTCGCCCCACGGATCGACGTCATCGGCTTCGGGTCCTCGAACCTCACGGCGCAGGACCTCCACCAGAAGCTCTACCGGATCGGCATGCCGGCCAACACCTTCGTCGACGCCCACCTCGCACTGCCCTCGGCCGCCCTCCTCGGGCCCGGCGGGGTGGCCATCGGTATCTCGCACTCCGGGCTCACGGTCGAGACCGAGCAGGCGATGCAGCTCGCGCGGGCCGCCGGCGCGACGACCGTGTGCATCACGAACTTCCCCGACTCCCCCATCGCCAGCCGGTGCGACCTCGTCCTCGCGACGCAGGCGAGGGAGAGCCGTTACCGTTCGGGTGCGATGTCGTCGCGCATCGCCCAGCTCGCGCTCGTCGACCTGCTCTTCATCCGGGTCGCCCAACGTCGCTACGACGCCGCTGCCGAGTCCCTCCGCGTCACCTACGAGTCCATCCAGGACCACCGCATCGACACTTGAACGCGCTCTGCGAGAGCGCAGTAGATGCGCTCACATCCGCCCCTGGAGCGCGTCTGCTGCGCTCTCGTGAGACAGTCGTCATGAGACCATCGGGCATGGCTTCCATGGACACTGCACCGCGGATCGGGGACCTCGAGGTCGACGGCGACGCACTCGCCGGCGACGGCACGGCACTCTCGGAGCTGGCGGAGGAACTGGCCTTCGGCATCGAAGAGACCACGACCACCGATGCGCCCTCGGATGGTTGGCGGGTGCTCCGCCGGTTGGAGAGCGGTGCGGTGTATCTCGGTTCGCCGGTCGATGCGGACCATCGGACCTGGCGCCTGGCACAGGTGCATGAGGGAGAGCGGCCTCCGGTGGTGCGCGTGCACCCGGACACCTTGGACGTGCGACCGAGCCGAGCGGAGCGCCGACAGGGATTGGTGCTGCGATGGCCGCGGTTCATCGCGGAGCTGGCCGACCCGAGCGAGCTCGTCATCGACATCGTCAACGCGGGCACCACCAGATGGACGCCCACCGACGAGGGGTTCTTTGCCATCGGCGCACTCACCACTCCAGGCGAGACCGGGTTCTCCTTCGGATGGATGGGTTCCGCGGCGGGCCGCGCCGTCCCGCTCGACCCCGGGGAGTACAACCGCGTCCCGGTGCAGCTGCAACTGCAGTCCGACCCGTCGTCATTGCGGCCCGGCCCCTACGATCTGCACGTCGTGGTCGTCGAACTCGGGCTCCGCCTCGCCGAGCCGCTCCGGGTCGAGCTGACCGCGGAGATGATCGCGCGTCAGGTAGCCAAGCAGAACCGCCACCGGGCCGACCCCGCGAGCGAGCGCCGAGCCTTCGAACGACAGATCGAAGCAGAGCAGCTGCGAGTCGGCGCCCGCCGGTCCTGGCCCGAGATCGCCGAGGTGGTCGGGAGCGCAGTGTCGGACGACGAGGCGTTGGAGCGCATCGCAGCCGTCCTGGACTGTGAGCCGGAGCAAGCGACGTCCGTGTACGACTCCTCACTGCGCGCGATGGTCAGGGCGGACGCCGACCGACGTGACGAGCAACTGCAGGAACTCATCCGCCGTCGCGACGCCGTCGGGTGACGGCCCGCCCTCCGAGAGCGCAGAAGATGCTCACTGCGACCGCGTTTGAGAGCGTCTTGTGCGCTCTCGGTGAGCGCATCAGCGCTCGCGCTCGCTCAGCCGGGCCGGATACGCTGGCGAGCGGGGCGAGACGACCGCTCGACCTACGAGGGGATGCCGGATGCTGACTGACGCACTCACCATCGTGCTGGCGGTCGTGTCGGCGCTGCTCCTCGGGTTCGCCGCCCGACGCGTGCTCGATGCCCCGGTGGGTTGGCCACGCAGCATCCTGGTCGGGCTCGTCGTGTTCTTCACCGGCCCACCGTTCGTGAACTGGCTGCTGCAACAGACCGGCCTGGTCCAGCCCGGTGAGGCCGGGGACGCTCGGGCGGCCTTCGCGGCGATCGCCGTCGCCCTCCTCGCGATCGGCTGGATCTTCGCCCTCGGGCTCGGTGTCCTCGTCGCCATCGAGGTCATCATCCCGACCCGGCCGCTGATGAACCCGATCGACGTCGTCCGCTCCGCGATCAGACGACGGCGACGGACGAGGCGATACCTGCAGATCCTCGCCATCGCATCCCGACACGGCGCGGGCTGGCTCGTGCACGGCCGATCCCGCGTCCAGCTCGAACTCACCACGAGCGAGCAGCGTGCCAACGCGATCATCGCCACGATCAACGACTCCGGCGTCACCTTCGTGAAGCTCGGACAAGTGCTCTCCACGAGACGGGACCTCGTGCCCGAGCCGTACCTCAGCGCCCTCGCGTCCCTGCAGTCCGAGGCGACCACCCTCCCATGGCACGAGGTCCAGGTCGTCATCGAGACCGAACTCGGCGCACCGATCGACACCGTGTTCGCGTCGATCGACTCCGAGCCGCTCGCGGCCGCGTCCGTCGCCCAGGTGCACACCGCCGAGCTGCTCGACGGCACCCCCGTGGTCGTGAAGGTCCAGCGACCGGCCGCCCGCGTGCAGGTCGAGGCAGACGCCGACATCGTCGTCCGCCTCGCCGAGCGCGCCGAGACGCACACCAAGTTCGGGCAGGACCTCCGCCTCGCCTCCGTGGCGCGGGCCTTCACCTCGACGCTGCTTGAAGAACTCGACTACCGGATCGAAGCCCGCAACGTGGAGATGATCCGCAGCACCTTGAAGCGTCGCGATGAGCGCGACGAAGGTGTCCGGATCACGGTCCCACGCGTCTATCCGGCGGCCTCCGGCGCCCGCCTGCTCACCATGGACCTCGTCGACGGGCTACCGCTCAGTCGAGCGCGGGACCGCATCGCGACCATCCCCAAGGAGGAACGCGAGACCCTCGCGACCGGCCTCATGGAGGTCGTGCTCGAACAGATCCTCGTGCACGGGGTCTTCCACGCCGACCTCCACCCGGGCAACGTCATCCTCCGCGAGGACGGATCGCTCGGGCTGATCGACTTCGGGGCCGTCGGCGTCATCGAGCGCAGCCAGCGGCAACGACTCACCGCGGTGATGCTTGCGACCGTCAGCGAGGACGACATCGCGGCGACCGACGCCCTCCTGCTCATCGTGGACCTGCCCGAGGACGCCGACCTCGACGCCCTGCGCCACGACGTGGGCATCGTCATCACGACCGAACGTCACCGCCCGGGTGGCGACGGCTCGATCTTCAGCCGACTCCTCGACGTCATCCGGCAGCACCACATCGCGCTCCCCGGCGACCTCGCCGCCGCGTTCCGCAGTTTCGCGACCCTCGAAGGGTGCCTCAAAGCGCTCGACCCCGACTTCGACATGTTCGAACAGGCCCTCCCGATGGTCCCGCGTCTGCTCCGCCGCTCGCAGTCCATCCGGCAGACGGCGGTCACCCTGCAGGCGCAGGCCGCCGTCACCGCCGCCTTGGCCCGCAACCTCCCGCGCCGACTCGACTCGCTGCTGTCCGGCCTCGAGGACGGGACGGTCGGCGTGACGCTGAAGGGCTTCGCCGATGAACCGGCGAAGGGGCTCGTGGAGGGTGTGACCGCGGAGATCGTGGGAACCCTGATCTCGATCGCCGCCCTCGTGATCGCCGTCGTCCTCGTCGTCACCGGTGCCGGCCCGGTCCTCCCCGGCGGCCTCCGGGTGTTCGACCTGATCGCGGCGTTCATCGGGTTCCTCGGCTTCCTGGGCCTGTTGCGCGTGCTGCGGCAGACCGTCGTCCGCCGAGGTCGGTGACCGGACCCCGCTGTTCACCTGACGGCACTACCGTGATCGGGTGAGCGATCCCCGACTGCAGCGACGCCTGGGCACGAGCGCCGCGGTGTTCATCGGCCTGGGGTCGATGATGGGCGCCGGCGTCTTCGCGGTGTTCCAGCCGGCGGCGGAGGTCGCCGGCGCAGGACTCCTCATCGGGCTCATGATCGCCGCGGTCGTCGCCTGCTGCAACGCGATGTCCTCCGCGCAACTCGCCGCACAACTCCCCTCGGCCGGCGGCACCTACCTGTACGGCCGCGAACTCATCGGGCCGTGGTGGGGCTTCGCCGCCGGATGGAGCTTCGTGGTGGGCAAGACGGCGAGCGCCGCAGCCATGGCGGTCGCCTTCGCCGCGTACGCTGCACCGGCCGAGTGGAGTCGTCCGGTCGCCGCGCTCGCGGTCGCCCTCGTGGTCGTGACCAACTGCCTCGGGGTCACCCGCACCGCGACCGCGACCCGGGTGATCGTGGTGGCCGTCCTCCTGGTCCTCGCCGTGGTCGTCGGCTCAGGCCTCGTCGGACCGGACGCCGGTTCGACGGGGCTCGCGTCGCTCGGGTTCGACGCCGGCCCGCTCGCCGTGCTGCAGTCCGCGGGGTTGCTGTTCTTCGCTTTCGCCGGGTATGCGCGGATCGCGACCCTCGGCGAGGAGGTCCGCGACCCGGCCAAGACGATCCCGCGCGCCATCGGGATCGCGTTCGCCGTCGCGGTGATCGTCTACGCGGCCGTCGCGGTCGTGTCGCTGCTCACGCTCGGCGCAGACGGTCTCGCGTCCAGTGCGCGCCCCTTGGCCGCGGTGGTGGAGACGAACGGGTGGCCCTGGGCTGCGACGCTGGTGCGACTCGGTGCGGCGGCGGCCTGTCTGGGGGCGCTCCTCGCCGTGTTCGCAGGCATCGGACGGACCGCCTTCGCGATGGCGAGGACCGGCGACCTGCCCCGGGTGCTCGACGCGGTGCACCCGCGCTTCGCGACCCCCTACCGGGCGGAGCTGCTCGTCGGCGCGGTCGTCATCGTCCTCGTCCTGCTCATCGACCTCCGGAGCGCGATCGGGTTCTCCTCGTTCGGCGTGTTGCTCTACTACGTGGTCGCCAACGTCGCGGCGTTCCGCCAGACGCGCGAGCACCGACGGTACCCTCGCGCGGTCAGTGTGTTCGGCGCCGTCGGTTGCGTCGTCCTCATGTTCACGCTGCCGCCGACGTCGGTGCTCGTGGGCGGCGGCGTCGTCCTCGTCGGGTTCGCCGGGCGGGCGGTGGCACTTCGACAGGCTCAGTGACCGGAATTCGGCTCAGTGACCGAAGTTCGGCTCAGTGACCGGAGGTCGGCTCAGTGACCGGACGCTGGTCCCTGCCCTTCGACAAGCTCAGGATCCGCCTGTCGGAGGGTGGCCGACGAAAGGGGGCTACAGCTGCGTGGAGAGGCGGAAGATGTTCTCGACCGCCAGTTCGGCGGCGATCGCGTCACCGGCCTCGACCGCCTCACGGAGCTCCGGATAGCCCTGCTCCTTGGCCGCCCAGTCCGTGTTCTCCTCGGTGCGGGTCGCGGAGGACCGGTAGGTGAGGCCGTCGATGATGTCCTTCGTCGCCGCGACGAGCGTGGCGTTCGGGCATGCGGCGATGAACGCATCGAAGAGCTCCCAACTGAGTCGCCCGTGCTCGGCCATGTCTCGCTGCTCGACGACCACGATCACCTGGTTGATCGCGCGGACGAGCGCCTTCTTCTGCGTCGCGCCGAGACCGGGCACGGTGACGCGGACGACACCGCCGAGCATCGCGCCCAGCGTCTGCATGACCTCGGTGCGCTGTGCCGGGTCGGGCAGGGCGACGCGGGTGTACCGCTGTGCGGCCATCTCGATGAGGCCGACGCGGGCGAGGTCGTTGAGGGCCTCGCGGATCGGCGTGCGGGAGATCCCGAGCCACGACTGGAGTTCGCCGTCGTTGAGGTGCTCACCTGGCTCGAGGGTGCCGTCGAAGATGGCCGTGCGGATGCGTTCGACCGCGACCTCGCGAAGTGACCGACGCTCGACGGGCGGGTTGGCTGAGGGCACGGGCATGCGGGATCTCCTTCGTCGGCGAATGCTATGCCATCAGCGTACCGAATATCAGCGGATCCACCCGGGGTTGACGGCAGAGTCGACGACGTCTGACGGTCGGGGTCACCGCGCGGTCACCGCAGGGTCGCCCGCCCGCAACCGCGCATTCATCCGGTCTCCGTACCGTGATCGGCTGCCGAGCGTTGCGATTCGCTCGGCGGTGCGGGCGATGCCTGCACCTCGGAAGAACACTGGAGATCTGCGTGAACGACATCATCGGCGCGACTGACACGCGCCACCGCTCGCGACACCGCGCGACGCGACTCGCCGGCGGCACCCTCGGAGCGCTCGTGCTCCTCGTGGGCGTCGGCACCACCGCCGCCGCCCCGGCGCAGGCGGCCTCGTACCCCGACACCTTCCTCGACACCGCGTCGACCGTCTGGAGCTACTCCGACGACGCGAGCGACCCGGCCGCCGGTTCCGCCGATCGCCTGGTCTGGACGCAGGGCGGCTTCGACGACAGCGCATGGAAGACCGCGAACGGCAGCTTCGGCGCGAAGAACGGTCGCGCGACCGGCATCGGCCCGTACACCGCGAAGACCCTGCTCAACCAGTACATCGACGGCAGCGCGGCACCCGATGTGCCGACGTATCATTTCCGTTCGGACTTCGAGTTGACCGGTGAGCAGCTCGACGGACTCGACAGCCTCCAAGGCAGCATCGTGTACGACGACGCCGTGCAGGTCTTCGTGAACGGCACCAAGGTCGCCGGCTTCGTCGACGAGCAGGTCGAGGCGGCGCCGGAGGCGTCACGAAACCAGATGTACGCCGGCGCCAGCAACGGCGATCCGCTCACCTCCACGTTCACCGTCCCGGCGAGCGCACTCGTCGCCGGCGAGAACACCGTCGCGGTCGCGCTCTACCAGGATCGGGCCACGAGCTCGGACATCTACTTCGACCTGACCTCACTCGCCCCGGTCGCAGCCGACGAACCCGTGTCGATCTCCGACGTCGTCCTCACGATCGGCGCCGATGAGAGCGAACGCGGCATCACCTGGTACAGCGATCGCGATGTCGCCCAGGTCGCTCAGGTCGCGCCGGCGTCCGCGATGACCGGTGACGCCTTCCCCGAGGCGTCGGCGGTGAACGTGCCGGGTGTCGGCGGCGTCACGACGAGTGGTGAGTTCAACCGCTTCGCGACGATCACGGGACTCGCCGAGAGCACCGGTTACGTCTACCGGGTCGGCAGTGACGACAACGGCTGGTCGGAGGTCTCGGCGTTCACGACCAAGTCCTTCTCCGGCGACTACGACTTCCTCTTCGTCGGAGACCCGCAGATCGGAGCCTCCGGGAACGTGGCGAGCGACCAGGCCGGCTGGGCCGACACCCTGGACGTCGCACAGGCCGCCTACCCCGATGCGGAACTGCTGTTCTCAGCGGGTGACCAGGTCGAGCGCGCCGGCAACGAGGACCACTACAACGCCTTCCTCGCCCCCGAGCAGCTCCGCACCATGCCGCTCGTGCCCGTCAACGGCAACCACGACGTCGGCTCGAAGGCCTACGAGCAGCACTACAACGTGCCGAACCTGGACCCCACCGCCGGCGCGGCGACCTCCGGTACCTCCTCGGGCGGCGACTACTGGTTCTCCTACAAGGACGTCCTGTTCATGGTGATCAATTCGAACAGCAGCGACTACGACTCGCACGCCGCGTTCCTCGAGCAGGTCGTCGCCGAGCAGGGTGCGTCCGCGAAGTGGAAGGTGCTCGCGTTCCACCACTCGATCTACTCGGTGGCGGCGCACACGAACGACACGCAGATCGTGGACATGCGGGCGAAGCTGCCGTCGATCATCTCCGACCTCGGCGTCGACCTCGTCCTCCAGGGACACGACCACAGCTACACGCGCAGCTACCTCATCAAGGACGGCGAGCTCGCGAACCCGGACGAGACCGCCGCACAGGGCACCGTCACCGCGGGCCCAGGCGAGGTCCTCTACGTCACCGCCAACTCCGCGAGCGGGTCGAAGTACTACGACGTCAAGGCGCCCGACGCCTGGTTCGCCTCGGTCATCAACCAGGAGTACACGCGCAACTACTCGAACATCCGGGTGACCGACGACTCCATCACGATCACGACGCTCCGGAGCGAGGCCAACAGTGCGGCCCGGGCGGCGGTGAACAGCGTCGTGGACGAGGTGACCCTGCAGCGCGAGGACACCGTCGCGCCGCAGCTCGTGCTGCCTGAGACCGAGACCACGGTGGAGCAGGGCGCTGCGTTCGACGCGCTCGCCGGCGTCACGGCGACGGATGCGCGCGACGGCGACCTGACCGCGGCGATCACCGTCTCAGGATCGGTCGACACGATGACGCCGGGCGCCTACGCCCTGAGCTACGCGGTGTCCGACGCCGCCGGCAACACGGCGACGGCGAGCCGCTCGGTCACGGTCACCGCTGCCCCCGCCGTTCCCGGCACACCGGGCGCCGGCAGCGGGACGGGTCCAGGATCCCCGACGCCGGTCGCGTCCGGCTCCGACCCGCTCGCGAACACGGGCGCGGAGATCGGCGGGATCGTCGCGATCGCGTTCATGCTCCTGTTGGGCGGCGCGCTGACGCTGCTGCAGCGTCGGGCCCGCGCGCGTCGCGAGGGCTGACCTCGGGCGGGTGCCCCGTCGTCCATGGTCGTCCGCGACCCGACGGCGGGGCACCTCTGCTTCCGCGTCCGGCCCCGGTCGGTCATCTCGTCATCGCCTGCACGATCGGATCCCACATGTCGTCCACCCGCACGCGCCCATCGCGCGTCGCCCGCTTCCACTCCGCAGCCGTCTTCGCGCTCGCACTCGCACTGACCGGGTGCTCCGGAACCGGTGGAACCGACGGGGTCCTGACGGCGCCGACCGGTCGGACCGACGCTGCGCCGTCGGTGCCGGGCGCGACGAGCACGCCCGAGCCCGCCTCATGGGCCGACGCCGTCGCACCGGAGGGGTTCACGGTCGCCGTCGTGACCGCAGTACCCCAGGGCACCGACCCCGAGATCGACGCCGCGGTGGACGCCATCGGCGCGCGAACCGGCGCGGCCGTCAGCAGGACGATGGTGCCTCCCGGTGGCGCCGACACGGGAGATCCCCTCACGGACGTGCTCGCCGGCTCCCCCGACCTCGTGGTCGTGCTCGGCCTGGAGCTGCTCGACGTCGCCGACCGCTCCTCGGCGTCCAATCTCGGGCAGCAGTTCCTCATCATCGGCGCACAATTGCCGGAGCCGACGGCGAACGTCACCGCGGTGGTCTGGCCGGGTGCGACCGCGCGACGTGCCGACGAGCCACGCGCGGTGCCGAACGGCTTGCCGGGGGTCGCCGCGCATGCGGGCGACGCCATCCAGGCGGGCCTCGCGGCACTGATCGCCGACACGACGGGCGGGGTGATCGTCCTCCCGTGAGCAGGTGGGACGGGGGAGGGTGGCGACCATCGTCGCACAAGACATGCACACTGAACATATCTCTCATATCAGACTGATATACTGATCCTTTATCGTGAGCTGAGCTCCGTTCGCCGGAAGTCCGTCCGCGCCGTGGCGAGAGCCATGGTCTTCGACCAGCTCCCCCATCGAAGGAATCTCATGACCCCTCCCTCAGTCGTCCAACCCGACCCAGGCGTCGGTGCCGCTCCGCCGCGGAGACGGGCGCCCGTGCTCCGCTCCATCGCCGCGCTGGCGATCGGCGCCGTCGCGGCGATCGCCAATGCCACGCCAGCGCATGCCGCAGACGTCACGTTCGCCGATGCCAACCTCAACTACTGCGTCCAACAGGCGCTCGGGCTCCCATCCGGGACGCCCATATCCGAGGAGCAGGCTGCCACGGTGACCACACTCCGCTGCGGCACGACCGTCCAGTCGCTTGTCGGCATCGAGTCACTCACCAACCTCACGTCACTCTCACTCACCCGCGCACCGCTCTCCGCCGGCGTCGAGCCGCTCGCGTCCCTCGCATCGCTCACGAGCCTGTCGCTCACCGGAGCATCGAGTCTCGACCTCTCGGTCATCGCCGGGATGACGCAGCTCACATCGCTCAACATCCAGTCCTCGCCACTGACCGAGCTGTCGCCGCTCGCCTCGATGGTGAACCTCACGAGCCTCGGACTCAACGACGTCGGAGCCAGCGATCTGAGCCCCCTCAGCGGTCTTTCCGGCTTGGAGGCCCTCTCCGTCAAGGGGAACCGGCTGACCACGCTGGCACCGCTGTCGACACTCACCGCACTGCACTCACTCGAGGCGGCGTCCAACCAGATCTCCGACGTCTCGCCGGTGGCGAGCTTGACGAGACTGCAGCACCTGAACCTGCTCTCCAACCAGATCGAGGACGTCACGCCGATCCAAGGCCTCACGAACCTCCGCACCCTGAACCTGCAACTCAACCGCGTGTCCGACGCCGGCCCGTTGAGCACCCTGACGAGGTTGACCTCCCTGGCGCTCGACGACAACCGGATCACCGACCTCTCGCCCTTCATCCCGCTCACCGCGCTCCAGGTGCTCACGATCAACGACAACCTGATCGAGGACGTCACGCCGCTCCGCGAACTGGTCCACATCGAGACCCTCGAGTTGTCCGGGAACCGCATCTCCTCCATCGCACCGCTCGCCGGCCTGGTCGCGACGAACTACGTCCGCCTGGACCGCCAGGTGATCACGCTCCCCGAGATCGCCGTCGGCGCACCACAGGAGAACCCGATCCGGTCACTCGACGGAACCCCGGCGCCCGTCACCTCGGCCACCGCGCAGTACGACTCCGCGAGCAACACCTGGACGTTCGCAGCGGTCGGCAACAACTCCCTCGCATGGACGGTCCGCGACCTCGGCATCGGCTCGTACTCCGCATTCTCGGGGCGGATCACCCAGCGCTCGGTCGCGACGGTCGGGTCGCTCGAACTCGAGCAGTCCATGGCGCTCGAGGAGACCGGCACCCACCCCGCGCCCGGCGACACGGTGACGCACACGTACACCCTCCGGAACACCGGCACGGCGACGGTCTCCGACGTCTCGATCACCGACACCACTCCCGGCCTCTCCGGATTCAGCTTCGACTGGCCCGCGGCCGAGCGCGTCCTCGCGCCGGGACAGGTCGCGACGGCGACGGCGACGAGCACGCTGACGCAGACCGACATCGATGCCATGCGCCTCGACAGCTCCGCCACCGCCACTGGAGCCGCGGCGACCTCGCCGGTGGTCTCGAACGAAGCGGCAGCCACCCTCCCGATCGACGGACTGAACGAGATCAGTGTGGCCATCACGGCGGACACCACGTCCGTCGGCGAACCGGCGGCGGTCGGAGACCCCATCGGCTACGCCATCATCGCGGCGAACACCGGCACGCGGACCCTCACCGGCACCGCGATCACCGCGTCGCTCCCGGAACTCTCCGAGTTCGTCGTCGAGTGGCCGGGCGCAGCGGGCGTCCTCGCTCCGGGTGAGCAGGTCCGCGTCACGACCGGGTACGCCATCACGGCGGCGGACATCGAGCTCGGGTCGGTCACGAACGTGGCGACCGCGCGCGGGACCGGTCCTGACGGCGTCGACGTCGACAGCAGCGCCTCCGTGTCCGCCGAGCTGAGCAGCACGATCGTCACGCCGGACCCGGACCCGACCCCGGATCCCACACCGACCCCGGAGCCCTCCCAGTCGCCCGCTCCGGGAACGGTCGCCCCGGCACCCGGTGCGACCACCGGTGACCTCGCGAAGACCGGCTTCGAAAGCGGCGCGCTCACCGGACTCACCCTCGGTGCACTGCTCCTGTTCGGTGTCGGCGCCGCGGTGCTCGCGGAGACGCGCCGGCGGTCGCGAGCCGCAGCAGTCGCTGAGCGGAACGCGTAGACGCATCAGCTGGTGCAGCGGAGGGCGGGTTGTCGACAACCCGCCCTCCGCTGTGTTCCCGGAGCGACTCCGCTCGTCGGCTTGATCGCCGAACGGCCGCCCAAGCTCGAATCCCGATCAGGCCTTCGGGATGAGCGGGATGATGTCGCGGCTCGGCGGAACGACCTCGCCGCTCTTGCTGCCGCCGATGACCTTGCCCTCCGGGCGGTCGTAGACGAGGTCGAACTCGGTCTCATCAGTGCGCACCCAGGCGCCGATCCAGCCGGTCGCCGTCTCACCGGCCGGTGTCGCCTGCAGGAGTGAGTACCCGGCCGACGCCATGGGAGCCTTCAGCTCTTCGGGCGTTCCGAGGCCGAGCGTGACGTAGTCGAGGTTGACGGCACGGGTGGTGACGGAGACCCGGTACGGGAAGACGCTGCCGCCGTACTCGTCGCCGGCTTCGAGCCGGACCTGGACGAGCATCGGACGCAGGCCGTCGGTGGTGCCTGCAGGCGCCGGGAAGTCGTCGACGATCGCGAGGGCGGTCACCGTGGTGCCGTCGACATCGTCGGTGAGGGTGTGCTCCTGCAGCGGAGTGCTCGGTGGCTGCGACACGGACGGCGTCGGCGAGGCGGAGGATCGGTCCGCATCCGACAAGGAGCCGGTGGAGCAACCGGCGAGGGCGAGGGCGGCGACCGCGAATGCTGCGGCCAGGGTCGTTCGACGAGAACTGATGCGCATGACTCAATCCTGTCAGACACGCCCAGGTGCGATCCGTCGCCGGATGGTCGGGCGCGGGCGACGCGGGCGCTCGGAACGGCCATGTGGCGTTGCAGTCCCGTGCGACCGCGATGCACGCGTTCGATCCAGCCCCTCAGACAGCGCCACCGAAATAGACCTCGACCTCCTGGACGGTTCCGTCCACGACACGAGTCGCTTCCAGGTTGCGGTACCTCTTCCCTTGCACGACGTACTCGTAGCGGTGGAGGACGATGTCGTCGGTCTCGACGATCTGGAGCGTCACGCCCGGGGTGTCGAAATGGTCGGCGGTCGGGAAGCAACGCTCGAGCCAGGTCGCTCGGTCGAGGTGGTCGTCCTGCGGGCTGGTGAAGACGAAGTCCGCATGCATGAGCGCCTCGGCAGCATCCCGATCCTGCTCGCGGAACGCCCGCATGAACGCCAGAACCGTGTCGATCGCCGATGAACGCATGCGGTGATCCTACGCGCGGGCATGGCGCTGCGGTTGGGGAAGATGTCCGCGTGGGCCCTTCGACCCTTTCAGGGACCGGCTGCCGGCGTTTCGACCCCTGCGCCGGTCGCGGGGCCCGCTTGAACCTCCCGCGACGCTCTTCGATCGCCGAGGAGACTCGGTCCCTGAGCTTGTCGAAGGGCCAACGAGCAACCTCCCCCGCCGCACCTCGACCGCCGAGGGCGCCCGTTCCCTGAGTGTGTCGAAGGGCACCCCGATGGGTCTTCCCGAACCGCGCCTCAACAACACGGGAACCCGTTCCCTGAGTCTGTCGAGGGGCCTCCCGCGAGCAACCTTCCCCACCAGACCGCGACCGGTTCGGCGACCGCATCACCGCTGCTCCCTGAGCCTGTCGAAGGGCACCCCGAGCAAGCATCAACTGTGGGATAAATACGCTGATTAGCGGCTGATTCCGCATCCGTTCCAATGTCAGTGGTCCGTGTTTGGATGGACCCATGACCAGCACCGCACCGA
This sequence comes from Plantibacter sp. MCCC 1A11337, assembly GCF_013349365.1. Taxonomy (NCBI): domain Bacteria; kingdom Bacillati; phylum Actinomycetota; class Actinomycetes; order Micrococcales; family Microbacteriaceae; genus Plantibacter; species Plantibacter sp. MCCC 1A11337. The sequence continues at coordinate 336,920 of NZ_JABJWX010000005.1, forward strand.
ACCCCCTCGCCGCCGCCGCGGTCGGGTTCGATGCGGTCTGGCAGAGCGCGCTCGACGCGATCCGTCCAGGCTCCGGTGTCGCGGAGCAGCTCGAGAACATGAACGACGAGGCGATCCTCCGCGTCCTCGACGAACTCGGCGCCGTGCAGCATGCGGTCGAGGTCCTCGCCGCCCACGTCACCGGCGCGATCGCGTTGCGCCCGTCACCTTCCCGCCGCGACGGCACCCTGGTGCGCGCCGCCGGTTACGCCAACCCGGGTGTCATGGTGTCCGAGCGGTGGCGGGTGGCGCGCGCCCGCGGCGCGGCGATCGCGGAGGTCGGTGCCGCCATCACGCAGCCCCGCGGGCTGCTCGGCGAGCTGGAGGAATGCCCGTTCCCCGCAGTCGCGGCAGCACTCGAACCGACCCACGATCTCGACGCCACAACCGAAGCAACCGCCGACCCACACTCCGCCATGGCGGAAGATGACCCGCACGACCACGGCGCCCTCGGCAGCCCACGCTCACCCCTCAGCGTCGACGGTGCCGCGGTCATCGTCCGCGAGCTCCGCAACGCCGGCCGCATCTGCACCAGAGGCGAACTCGAGACGGCGTCGGTCATCGCCATCGAGCACGCCGCCCACGCGCCCCTGCAGGACGTCACCCGCATCGCCAAACTCGTCCGCACCCGCCTCGACCAAGACGGCCGCGAACCCCGCGACGAACTCCTCCGCCGAGCCGAACGCTGCACCATCCACGAACTCCCCACCGGCATGACCCTCCTCCGCGCCGAACTCGCCCCCGAAAGCGCCGCCTTCATCCGCGCCGGCCTCGACGCCCTCATCGGCGCCACCACCCGCA
>NZ_JABJWX010000006.1:0-91344 GCF_013349365.1 Plantibacter sp. MCCC 1A11337
TGCGGGTGGTGGCGCCGATGAGGGCGTCGAGGCCGGCGCGGATGAAGGCGGCGCTTTCGGGGGCGAGTTCGGCGCGGAGGAGGGTCATGCCGGTGGGGAGTTCGTGGATGGTGCAGCGTTCTGCGCGTCTGAGGAGTTCGTCGCGGGGTTCGCGGCCGTCTTGGTCGAGGCGGGTGCGGACGAGTTTGGCGATGCGGGTGACGTCTTGCAGGGGCGCGTGGGCGGCGTGCTCGACCGCGATGGCGGAGGCCGTCTCGAGTTCGCTTCTGGTGCAGATGCGGCCGGCGTTGCGGAGCTCCCGGACGATGACCGCTGCCCCGTCGACGCTGAGGGGTGCTCTGGGTGTGCCGGCAGTGCTTGATGGGTGGGTGTCGTCCGGGCCTGTGTCGGAATCGGATGGGTCATCGGCGGCAACCGGTTCGAGCGATGCCGCGACTGCTGGGAACGGACATTCCTCCAGCTCGCCGAGCAACCCGCGCGGCCGCGTGATGGCGGCACCGACCTCCGCGATCGCCGCGCCGCGGGCGCGCGCCACCCGCCACCGCTCGGACACCATGACACCCGGGTTGGCGTAACCGGCGGCGCGCACCAGGGTGCCGTCACGGCGGGAAGGCGACGGGCGCAATGCGATCGCGCCGGTGACGCGTGCGGCGAGGACCTCGACCGCGTGCTGCACGGCACCGAGCTCGTCGAGGACCCGGAGGATCGCCTCATCGTTCATGTTCTCGAGCTGCTCCGCGACACCGGAGCCTGGACGGATCGCGTCGAGCGCGCCCTGCCAGACCGCATCGAACCCGGCCGCGGCGGCGGTGAGCGGGTTCCGTGCGGTGCTGGTCATGGGTCCATCCAAACACGGACCACTGACATTGGAACGGATGCGGAATAAGCCGCTGATCAGCGTATTTATCCCACAGTTGATGCTTGCTCGGGGTGCCCTTCGACAGGCTCAGGGACCGTAGGTGGTCGCGGAGTCTGTCGAGGTGCGGGGAGGCCCCTCGACAGGCTCAGGGAACGTGTGTCCTCGGTGCTCGAGGTGCGGTGGGGAAGGTTGCTCGTGGGCCCTTCGACAGGCTCAGGAAACGAGACTCCGCGGTTGCCGAAGAGCATCGACAGCCTCAGGCTGTTCCGACGCGCTCAGGGAGCGGGCCGCTGCTCAGTCGAGCGACGCCGGGACGAGCCGGAACCCGCCCTCGGCGACCGGCTCGAGCCGCAGCTGGAAGAGGCCGTCGATCACGAGGTCCGCATCGAGTTCGTGCGCCTCGTGCGTCCCGGCGATGCCGACCGTCCAGCAGCCGGCGGCGCGCGCTGCGGCGAGCCCGGCGGGCGCGTCCTCGAACACGACGCACGGCTGCGACTCCATGCCCAGCCGCGTGCGGCCGAGCAGGAACGGTTCGGGGTCCGGCTTGCCCTTCGTGACGTCGTCGAAGGTCACGACGACCTCCGGCCGCACGAGCCCGGCGGCCGTGATCCGGTTGCCGGCGATGAGCCTCGTGCCGCTCGTGACGATCGCCTTCGCGTCGTCGCCGAGCGCCGCCAGTGCCTCCGCCGCCCCCGGGAGCGCGATGACGTCGGCGACCTCGTCGGCCTCGATCTCGATGATCCGTGCGAGTGCTTCGGCGACCTGCTCGGGCGGGAAGATCGCGGCGAGCACCTGGGCGGCGGGCTGGCCGTGTCCCGCGGCGAGCAGGTCGCCCTCGAGACCGTATTCGCGGGCGAGCTGCGCCCATGACCGGTTCACGGCCGGCGTCGAGTCGATGAGGGTCCCGTCGAGGTCGAAGAGTCCGGCAGCGAAGACCTGGTCGAAGATCGGTGCGGAGGCCTCGATCGTCCGTCCGAGGCCGAGCGCGCGTTGGACGGCGGCGAGCTGCTGCGAGGTGGACAACGCCGCTTCGATCGACAGGTGCTCGATGGCGGGTGGGGTGTCGGTCGACGGGTCCACGATGTGCGTGTCCCGCTCGGCACCGCGTTCGGCCCGGCGGGCTGCGAGCGTGGCGGCATCGGCGTGCAGCCAGACGACCTTCGGGGCGACCCCTGCCGCCTCGACGAGCGCGTCCCATTCGGCGCCGCCGCGGAGCTCCGCGGTGAAGGGTGCGACGAGCACCGCGCCGACACCGCTGCCGCGCTGGTCGGCGAGGACCGCTCGGAGGGCCGCGTACCGTGCCGGACGCATGGTCGGGCGCAACTTCGCGTCGTTCCAGTGGAGCGGCTCGGCACCGTCGGGATCGGTCACCGGACCGAGACCGTCGAGCAACGGATTGGTGATGGTGTCGAGGTCGAGGAGCGGGAGTCGGAGGGCCCGGGCGAGCTCACGTCCGAGGGTGGTCTTGCCGCTTCCGGCTGCTCCTGCGACGACGACGATCACGCTGACTCCTCGATGACTCCGGGATGGCGACCCGCATCCGAGGGGGCTGCACGCCTCTTCGATGCAAGTTCCAAATGAATTTGATCTCTTTCAGACAACGTTGCTTGACAACGTTGTCGGTCTGCGGTCAGTATAGGCGCACGAAGGAACGACGGGGTTCTGCAGCTGCACCACCCCGACCGATGACAACGCTGTCAGGAGGTGGAGCCCATGGACACCTGCAACCCCGCGATCACCGCGACCAGTCCGATCCGGACACGTGTGCACGTCCCATCGCTCCGGACCGGCTGCGACGTCCGACCCGTTCCGCTTCCCGTCAGGGGGACCCGCTGATGCGGCCGCCCGGGATCAAGGATGTGGCTGCGCAGTCCGGCGTCAGCATCAAGACCGTCTCGCGGGTGGTGAACGGCGAACCGTCCGTGCACCCCGAGACCCGAAGCCGCGTGCTCGAGGCGATCGATCGCCTCGGGTACGTGCCCAACACGGCCGCCCGCTCGCTGAAGTCCGGCACCGGCGGCGCGATCGGCGTCCTCATCGACTCGCTCGCCGACCCGTTCTTCGCCTCGCTCGTGAGCGCCATCGAGGCCCGCGCGCTCAAGGAGGGCCTGAGCGTCCTCGTGGCGAGCACCGGGCTCGACGAGGGGCGCGAGCGCGACCAGCTGACCGGGTTCATCGCCGGCCACCAGGTCGCCGGCGTCATCATCGCCCCGGTCGCCGCGGAGCTGCCCTACCTCGAGGCGTTCCGGAACGTGACACCCGTCGTGGCCGTCGACCGTCCGCTCGCCGCCTTCGACAGCGTCGTGGTCGACGACTACGCCGCCACCCAGCTCGCGATCCGCCAGTTCGTCGAGCTCGGCCACACCCGCATCGCCTTCTACGACCGGGACGAACGCTTCCTCACCATCCGTCGGCGCTACCAGGGCTACACCGACGTCCTGGCCGAGGCGGGGATCGACCTCGACCCGTCACTCGTCTCCTGGACCATCGACGGCTCGCTCGACTACGCCGCCGAGACGGAGCGCCTGCTCGGGCTCGAGGACCCGCCCACCGCGTTCTTCGCGTCGAACGCGAAGGCGGCGATCGGTCTGACGAGCTCCCTGCACCGCATCGGGCGCGAGGATACGGCGCACATCGCGTTCGGCGACTTCACCCTCGCCGACGTCCTGCGGCCGGCCGTCAGCTGCATCAACCAGGATCCGTTCGTCATCGGCACCGCCGCGATCGAGCGACTCCTCGAACTGCGCGAATCACCGGCCGACGAACCGCGCGAGTGGGTCGTCCCGACCTCCCTGGTGTCGCGTGGTTCCGGAGAGATCCCAGGCCCGGCACCGCGTCACACCGTGGACGCACGCACCGCGTCCACCACGAGCATGGTCGGAGGACCAGCAGCATGAGCACGACCCAGCCCACGAGGCTCGCCCAGCCGACGCGACTCGCGCCGAACCTCATCGAGCACTTCTACCGCGGCGGCGACCGCATCGCCGGCCTGCGCGGTATCGAGCAGCAGAGCGAGTTCCAGCCGGAGGAGTGGCTCGGAGCGACCGTGAGCCGCGCCGACCAGGAGCCCGGCGGCGCCATCGGCCTCGCCCGCACCGTCGACGGCGTCCTCCTCCGAGACCTCGTCGCGGCCGACCCCGAGCAGTGGACCGGGGCAGGACAGGACCACGGCACCGACGCCGCCGACACCGGCATCCTCGTCAAGCTGCTCGACGCCCGTCAGCGGCTCCCCGTCCACGTCCACCCGGACCGGGCGTTCGCCGCCTCCCACCTCGACTGCGCCTACGGCAAGACGGAGGCCTGGTTCATCCTCGACGCCGAGCCCGGCTCGGCGGTCCACCTCGGATGGAGCGAGGACGTCGATCCCGACGAACTCGACCGCCGTCGCGACGCCCAGGACAGCGAGTGGATGCTGTCGCACATGAACCGGATCGTCGTCGAGCGCGGCATGGGCATCCTCGTGCCGGCCGGCACGGCCCACGCGATCGACGGCGGCATCTTCCTCGCGGAGGTGCAGGAACCGACCGACCTCTCCATCCTCCTGGAGTGGTCGGTCACGACCTCGACGCGCGACGAGTCCCACCTCGGCCTCGGGTTCGAGACCGTGATGGGCGCGGTGTCGACGAAGGCGCTCCCGCAGTCCGAGATCGAACACCTCGTCGTGCTGCACGACCTCGACGCCCGGACGGATGCGCCGGTCTCGTTGTTGCCCGCGGCCGCCGACCCCTACTTCCAGCTCTTCGCCGTGGCGCCCGGCACCGACGGCAGCGCGCCCGTGGACGCCGGCTTCTCGGTGGCCCTCGCGCTCACCGGCGCAGGCGCACTGGTCTCTGAGACCGGCGCCGAGGCCGTCGAGTTCTCCGCCGGAGAGGTCTTCGCCGTCCCGGCCGGGTTCGGGCCGTGGACCGTCAGCGGCTCGGCCACCGTGCTCGCCGCCGGCCCCGGTGCGGGCTGGCCGGCGACCCTCGCATCGGGAGGCATCCGATGACGCCACCCCTCGACGCAGGACCCACGATCACGCAGCAGCGCACCACACACCACCGCCCCGAGCGGCGGTACGACAGCCACCACACGCCGGACCCGTCCACCGGGGCCGGCTGGAAAGGAACGAGAACGACATGACGACTCCCGTCTTGGAGGCCAGAGGCCTCACCCGGCAGTTCGGGCACGTCCGCGCCCTCGACGAAGCGGACTTCGAGGTCTACCCCGGCGAGGTCACCGCCCTCATCGGCGACAACGGGGCGGGCAAGTCCACCCTGGTCAAGGCACTCTCCGGCAACCTCGCGGTCGACAGCGGCGTGATCAGGTTCGAAGGCGAACCGATCACGCTCACCTCGCCCATGCAGTCGAGTGCGCTCGGCATCGAGACGGTCTACCAGGACCTCGCACTCGCGCCCCACCTCGACCCCGTGCAGAACGTCTACCTCGGCCGCGAGATCATGCGGCCCGGCCTCGGCGGCCTGCTCGGCCTCATGAACGTCAAGGAGATGAGCAAGCAGTCGCGTCACGCCTTCGACGAACTCGGCGCGACCGTCCGTTCGCTCACCGACCCGGTGGGCGCGATGTCCGGCGGGCAGCGCCAGGCGATCGCCATCGCCCGTGCGGTGCACTGGGCCAACAAGGTCGTCTTCCTCGACGAACCGACGGCCGCCCTCGGCGTCCGTCAGACGAAGAACGTGCTCGAGACGATCCGCCGCGTTCGCGACAAGGGCATCGCGGTCGTCTTCATCAGCCACTCGATGCCGCACGTCATGGAGGTGTCCGACCGCGTGCAGGTGCTGCGGCTCGGCCACCGCGCGGCGACGGTCGACACGAAGGACACGAACATGGAAGAACTCGTCGGTCTCATGACCGGTGCCAGCACGAGGAACGTCGCATGAGCGCGGTGAAGCAGGCCGAGATGGGGCCGGAGACGACCGCCATCGAGACGGCCAAGGACCGGGAGACCCCGATCAAGAAGCTCTTCAAGGCTCAGGCCTTCCAGATCTTCATCGTCCTCCTCGTCGTCATCGCGATCTTCTCCGCGATCGCACCCGACACCTTCGCGCAGCTGTCCAACCTGCGGCTCGTCGTGCAGAACGCCTCCATCCTCGCGGTGCTCGGCGTCGGCATGACCTACGTCATCATCACCTCCGGCATCGACCTCTCGATCGGCTCCGTCCTCGTCTTCTCGGGCGTCGTGTCCGCGACGACGATGCGGGCCATGGGCGGCGACGACTGGGGGACCGCGATCGTCGGCATCCTCGTGTCGATCGGCGTCGGCATCCTCTGGGGTACGTTCAACGGCATCCTCATCTCCAAAGCGAAGGTGCCGCCGCTGATCGTCACCCTCGGTAGCCTCGGCATGGCGCTCGGCCTCGCCCAGATCCTCACCGGCGGCGTCGACATCCGCGAGGTGCCGTCGGTCCTCACCGACTCGATCGGGTACGGCAACATCTTCGGCGCAGTCCCGATCATCTCGGTCATCGCCCTCGTCGTCGTCATCATCGGTGCGCTCGTCCTCCACAAGACGAAGTTCGGCCTGTACACCTACGCGGTGGGCTCGAGCGAGGAGGCGGCACGACGCGTCGGCGTGAAGGTCGACCGTCACCTCATCCGCATCTACGCGATCTCGGGTGGCCTCGCGGGTCTCGCCGGCATCCTGTCGCTGTCGCAGTTCGGCACCACCGCGATCGCCGGTCAGTCGCAGACCAACCTGAACGTCATCGCCGCGGTCGTCATCGGTGGCACCTCGCTCTTCGGCGGCTACGGGACGATCTTCGGCACCGTCGTCGGTCTGTTCATCCCCGCCGTCCTCCAGAACGGCTTCGTCATCACCGGCGTGCAGCCCTTCTGGCAGCAGGTCGCGGTCGGCGCCGTCCTCATCCTGGCCGTCTACGTCGACCAGGTCCGCCGTTCCTCCGCAGCCCGCGGTGGATCCACGAGCTTCTGGCGAGCCCTCGTCAGCAGGAAGAAGAAATAACCCCCACACAGATCAACACCCCCCCCGCACCATCCCAGTAGTCCAGCAGTTCAAGAGAAACGGGAAATCACAATGAAGTGGAAGAAGTCAGTTCTCGGAGTCCTCGCGCTCGGCGCGTCGGCAGGCCTCATGCTCACCGGGTGTTCCGGTGGCGCGAGCTCGGGCGGCAGCAGCGCAGGCGCAGGTTCCGACGGCTACAAGATCGCGTTCATCCAGGGCGTCGCAGGCGACGAGTTCTACATCTCGATGCAGTGCGGTATCGAATCGGCGGCGAAGGATGCCGGCGCGACGGTCACGACCCAGGGTCCGGAGAAGTTCGACCCGACGCTGCAGAAGCCGCTCGTCGACTCGGTCGTCGCCTCGAAGCCGGACGCGATCCTGGTCGCCCCGACCGACGTGAAGGCCATGGAGGCCCCGCTGAAGGCTGCGGCCGACGCGGGCATCAAGGTCGTCCTCGTCGACACCACCGTCGACGACCCGTCGTTCGCGGTCTCGCAGATCTCGAGCGACAACAAGGGCGGCGGCGCCGCGGCGTTCGACGCGATCAAGGAAGCGCACCCTGAGGGCGGCAAGGTCCTCGTGGTCTCGGTCGACCCCGGCATCTCGACCACGGACGCCCGTGCCGAGGGCTTCCAGGAAGCGGTCAAGGGCGATGACAAGTTCACCGACCTCGGCGTGCAGTACAGCCACAACGAGCCGTCCACGGCTGCCGAGATCGTGACCGCGGCGCTCCAGAAGGACCCCGACATCGTGGGCATCTTCGCAGCGAACCTGTTCGCGGCCGAAGGTTCCGCGACCGGTGTCAAGCAGGCCGGCAAGGAGGACTCGGTCACCATCGTCGGGTTCGACGCGGGTCCCGCCCAGGTCAAGCAGCTGAAGGAGGGCACCGTCCAGGCGCTCGTCGCTCAGGAGCCGGCCACCATCGGTTCCGATGGTGTCGCCCAGGCGATCGCTGCGCTGAACGGCGACAAGGTCGAGGCCAAGATCCAGACCGGCTTCACCATCATCACCAAGGACAACGTCGACGGCGACGCGAAGGATGCCGTCTACCAGTCCAAGTGCGGCTAGGCCTTCCAGCCACTCCGCATCACCAGACCGCGACGGCGTCGGAGCTTCGAGCTCCGGCGCCGTCGCGCTGCGTCCGGCGCTCTGCCTCGACGCCACCCTCCACGGGGTGCGAGAATCGCGACATGACCCAGGTGATCGTCGCGGCGACCGCGGTGCGCCGGCTGTCCGACGATGCTCCGGGACGGATCGAGGCCGAGGTCGTCGATGCGGCGGGGCGAGCCCACCGCCTGGTCATCACGGTCCCCGAACGCGCGAGCCGTGCGGTCACCGCGTCGACCGACGTCCTGTTCCGAATCGGGCTCCGGGCCGAGTACGTGCGGATGGAGGGACCGGCCGTGGTGATCCGGTTCGCGGACGGCGTCACCACCACCGATGGCCTCGGCGGAATCTGCCTGGACCCGGACATCGTCCACTGGTTGTGAACGACTCGATCGACTGACGGTCGGGTCGGTGACGAGTCCTAGGCGACGAGGGTGAGGAGCCGCGCGACCTCGGCGGCGACGGCGTTGCGTGCCGGGCCGAGGTACTTCCGCGGGTCGACGAGCGACGGGTCCGCGTCGAGGCGCTCACGGACGGCTCGGGTGTAGACGCCGTTGATGTGGGTCGAGATGTTGATCTTGCGCATGCCCGCGTCCACCGCCCGCACGAGGTCCTCGTCGCTCACGCCGCTCGAACCGTGCAGGACGAGCGGGACGGGGACGGCCGACGCGAGTTCGCGGATGAGGCCGAAGTCCAGGGTCGCGCTCCGCGACGTCATCGCGTGCGAGCTGCCGACCGCGACCGCGAGGCCGTCGACGCCGGTGCCCGCGACGAACGCCGCAGCCTCACCGGGGTCGGTCCGGACGCCGGGTGTGTGTGCGCCACCCTTGCCGCCGATCGCCCCGAGTTCCGCCTCGACCCACACGCCCTGCGCCTGAGCCGCGCGGGCGACCACTGCGGTGCGCTCGCGGTTCTCCTCGTCGGGGAGGGTTGCCGCGTCGAACATGACCGAGGTGAAACCGAGTCGTACCGCCTCGTCGACGAGCGTCTCGTCCTCGGCGTGGTCGAGATGCACGGCGGTCGCGGTGCCGGCCTCGCGGGCGAGCTCCAGACTCGCGAGCCCGATCGGCGCGAGGCCGCCGTGGTACCTCGCCGCGTTCTCGGACACCTGCAGGATCACACCCCGGCCCGCGAGCTCGGCGCCGCGGAGGATGGCCTCGCCGTGTTCGAGCTGGATGACGTTGAAGGCGAGGACGGCGCGCTGCGCGTCGAGGAGCGCGGCGGTGGAGACGAGCGTCATGGTGGTTCCTCTCGGGGTGCACGCGGGACGATCGACCCGGTGCCGGTGGGGATGGTCAGGTGGTGGCCAGCAGCAGCTCGGGACCGCTTGCGGCGAGTGCGTCGACCGTGTCCGGGTCGAGCCCGTCGTCGGTCACGATCTGGTCGAACTCGTCGAGTCCCGCGGCCCGGTGGAACGAGGTGGTGCCGAACTTGGCGGCGGTGACGGCGAGGATGCGTCGTCTGGAGACGTCGAGCATCGCCCGCTTCACCTCGGCCTCCTCGGGCAGGGTCGTCGTGGCGCCCGAGGTGAGCCCCACCCCGTTGGCGCCCAGGACGGCGACGTCGGCGTGGAGCCCCGACAGCCGTTCGACGGTCCACGCGCCGACGGTCGCCTGCGTGACGGCGCGGACCCTCCCGGGCAGGGCGAGCACGGTGAGTCGCGGCCGGCCACCGAGCAGGGCGACGATCGGCAGGCTGTTCGTCACCACGAGGAGTCGGCTGGCGTGGGGGAGGAGGGCGGCGACCTCGAGGGTCATCGCACCGGAGTCGAGGAGGACGACTCCCTCCTCGGGGAGCTGCTCGACGACGAGCCGCGCGACGGCGGCGCGCTCGATGCGCTCGCCTTCGCGGCGTCGTTGGAGGCTGGGCTCGAACGCGGGTCGCCGGGCGAGGACCGCGCCACCATGGTGGCGGCGGATGAGCCCCTGTCGCTCGAGTACCGCGAGGTCGCGACGGATGGTTTCGGGCGTGACGCCGAGTCGGCTGCTCAGCTCGGCGACCGACAGGGCGCCGTCGCCGTCGCGGGCACCCGCGAGGATCGCGGCGTGACGCTCTGCTGGGTACATGACTGCTCCGTCCGGTCTGGCCAGCGTATCCGAATCTGTCCGATATCTCTTCCGATTCGGTGGGATCGGTGCAAAGATCAACATGATCGGGCGCACCCGATGACGACGATGACGACGAACGGAAGGCCGCCGATGGCTGAGCACGGGCCGCGCAGCGCACCCCACGAGTCGGGGTCGCGGTTCCTGCTCGGGATCGACGTCGGGCAGACCGCCGTCAAGGCCGTCCTGCACGACGAGCGGTTGCACCCGGTCGCCGTCGCTCGGCGCGCGAGCCCCGTCGACCGCCCGGTCGCCCGGCACGCCGAGCGGTCGCAGGACGACCTGTGGGCCGCGGTCGCCGACGCGGTGTCGGAGGTGATGGCGACGTCGGGTGTCGACCCGAGGCTGGTCGCCGCCGTCGGGATCACCGGCCACGGCGACGGCCTGCACCTCGTGACCGCCGCCGGAGCGCCGGTCGGCCCGGCCATCACGGCGATGGACTCCCGGGCGCACGTCGAGGCCGCCGAACTCGCCTCCGATCCCGACCGGCTGCGCGTGGTGCTCGAACGCTCCGGACAGCTGCCGACGCCGGGTGCCGCCGGCAACCTCCTCCGCTGGCTGCTCCGCCACGACCCGGAGCGTGTCCAGCAGGCAGACGCGATGCTCTTCTGCAAGGACGTGGTCCGCCTGCGGCTCACCGGCGAGATCTCCACCGACTACTCCGACGCCTGCGCCTCCTTCCTGGACGTCGGGACCGCCACCTGGAGCGCCGAGGTCCTCGACGCCTACGGCCTGCCCGCCGAACTGCTCCGTCTGCTGCCGCCGATCAACCCGAGCGGCACGATCGTCGGGTCGGTGCTGCCGGCGGCCGCCGCGGTCACGGGCCTCGTCGCCGGGACGCCGGTCGTGTCGGGACTCCACGACGTGCAGGCATCGTCGATCGGCATGGGAGCACTCTTCCCCGGGCGGCTAGCCCTCGTGGCCGGCTCGTTCAGCACCAACGGCGTGACGACGACCCAGCCCGACGTGGACCCGCGGTGGCAGTCCCGCCTCTCGATCACCCCGGACCTGCGGATCGCGATGTCCACCTCGGCGACGGCATCACCCTCCTTCGACTGGACGCTCCGGCTCCTGGGCGTGACCGACGCCACCGGCCGCGACGCGCTGATCGCCGAGGCCGCAGCACTCCCTCCGGAGGAGCAGGTGCCGCTCGTCCTGCCCTTCCAATCGGACTCCCCACTCGGCGCCGAGGCTTCTGCCACGCTCGCCGGCGTCCGCGACTGGCACACGAGGGCACACGTGCTGCGCGGAGCCCTCGAGGGCGTCGTGCTCATGCACCGTTGGCACACCCGGGCGCTCGGCGAACGGTTCCGGTGGGACGAGCCGATCGTCCTCGGCGGCGGCCTCGCGCGGTCGCCGCTGTACGTGCAACTCGTGGCCAACGCCCTCCGGGCGCCCGTGACGGTCGTCGACTCGGAGGAGGCCGGAGCCCTCGGCGCCGCGATCGTCGCCGGGGTCGCCACCGGACTCCTGCCGTCGGTGGAACAGGCCCAGCGCGACGTCGTCCGACACGCACCCGCCGTCCTGCCGACGGACGCCTCGGCGGCGTACTGGGCCGGGGTCGGAACCGCGTTCGACGAGCTCGTCGAGGCTCTCAGCCCCTGGTGGCGACGGCGGGATGGGGAGTCGAGCCCCAACGATCCGGCGTCGGAACGCGACGACCGTGCCGGGGTGGAACGATGAGCGCGTCCGTCGGCGGCCGCGGGACGGCCGCGTCCAGTCCGGTGGACGACCGGCGTCGGGAGATCCTCACCCGACTCGAGCAGGACGGGCGGGTCGAAGTCGGCCTGCTCGCAGTGGGCCTCGGCGTGACCGAGGAGACGATCCGACGCGACCTCCGCGTCCTCGAACTCGACGGACGCCTCCGCCGCGCGCACGGCGGGGCGGTGCGCACCGACCTCGACCCGGGCCAGGACTCCGGGGTGTCCGGTACGCTCGCCGCGCGGGCGCTGACCCTGGTCGACCCGGGCTCAGCGGTCTTCCTCGGCGCGGGCTCAGCCTGCGAAGCGCTCGCCGGGGGCCTCGCGACGACCGCCGGGACCGTCATCGTGACCGCTTCGGTGCCGGTCGCCCTGGCCGCGGCCGCTGCCGAGGAAGCGGCCGTCGTCCACCTCGTCGGCGGAACGGCGGACGGGCGCGGCGTCCTCACCGGTGCCTGGGCGCGCGAGCAGCTCGCCGGCCTCCGCCTCGACGTCGCGGTCGTCGAGGCGCTCGGCGTCTCCGCGGACGGCCGACTGCTCCACGCCTCGCCGGAGGAGGCGGCGGTCGTCGCGGCCGCGGTCGAACTCGCCTCCACGGCGATCCTCCTGGCCGACCCGGCGACGTTCGGCGCCGACGGCCTCGCGGCCTCCGTCCCGGCCACCCGTCTCGACGTGGCGGTGGTGCATCAGGGCGTCGACGAACCGACCCTCGACAGCCTCCGCTCGACCGGCGTCAGCGTCGAGACGGTCGGGGCGGACGCATGAGCGGCATCGTGACGGTCACGCCGGCAGCCGCGATCGACCAGACCTATCGCGTCGACGGGCTCCGACTCGGCGACGTCAACCGGGCGGTGGGCGTGTCCACCGAGCTGAGCGGGAAGGGCGTCAACGTCGCGCGGGCGGTCACCCTCTCGCCGCTCCCGGTCCGTGCGGTGGTGCCGATGGGTGCGGACGGACGGATCCTCGCCGACGACCCGGCGCTCCGGACGTTGCTCGCCGTCGTCCCGACCGACGGTCGGACGCGGGTGAACACGACCATCCTCGACGCCGCGACCGGAACGACCAAGGTCAACGAACCGGCGATCCCGCTGCGTGCCGAGGACTGGGCCGCCGTCGTCGCCACCTCCGGCGCGGAGATCGACCGGATCGGCGCGGACTGGCTCGTCGTCTCCGGCACGATCCCGACGGTCCAGGGCGGCACCGGCCCCGTCGACATCCTCCAGTTGCTCCGTCAGGCTGGTGACCGGGGAGCGCGCGTGGCCGTCGACACCGCGGGTGCGGCGCTCGAGACCGCCGTCGCGAACCTCGACCTCGTCCACCTGCTCAAGCCGAACGCGCACGAGCTCGCCGAGCTCACCGGCCGTGAGCTGCTGACGATCGGCGATGTCGCCTCCGCCGCCGACGAACTGCACCGTGCCGGCTGCGACCTCGTCTACGTGAGCATGGGGGCAGACGGGGCGCTCCTCCGCACCACGGCAGGGCTGTGGCACGCGCACGTCGCAGCCACGGTCGTGAACACCGCCGGTGCCGGCGACGCCTCGTTGGCCGGATTCCTCGTCGGACTCCACGGCGAGGACGGCCGGGACGACCCGGCGGCCGCGGTAGCGTCGGCCGCCGCCTGGGGTGCGCTCGCCGTGTCGAGCGCGACGACCATCCTCACCTCCCTCGAGGCGCTGACCACACCGGTCGCCGTCCAGGACCCCGACCCGACGACACCGCTGAGCGAACCGGCCACGCCGCCACGCGACGAGACGACGACGCCATGATCGATCAGGCCGTTCCACGCTTCCACGCCGCCGTGGACCTCGGTGCGTCGAGCGGTCGCGTCATGCTCGGCCGCTGGGCCGACGGCCGCTTGGCGCTCACCGAGGTGCACCGGTTCCCCAACGGCCCGATCACGCAGGACGGTCGACTCCGGTGGGATGCGGAGCGCCTGTTCGAGGAGACCCTCGTCGGGCTCGCGGAGGCCGTCCGGATCGCAGCGGCCGCGGGCGGTGTGCTCGACGGGATCGGGGTCGACAGCTGGGGCGTCGACATCGCGCTCGTGGGCGTCGGCAGCGGTACCGCGTTCCCGACCGTGCCGCATCACCGCGGCGCCGACGCCGACGGTCCGGCCCGTGCCGCCGTGCTCGTCGACGCCGCGACGGCCTACGCGGTGACCGGCGTGCTGGAGCAGACCATCAACACCTCCTACCAGCTGCGGTCCCGCGCCGAGGAGCTCGACGTCCGCCGAGCCGACGGCGATCGCCCGACCGTGTTGCTCGTCCCGGACCTCTGGGTGTGGCTGCTCACAGGCGTCGTCGGAGCGGAGCGCACGATCGCCTCGACGACGCAGCTGCTCGATCAGGGCACCGGCGACTGGGCGGCGGAGCTCATCCGTCGCTGGGGTCTCGACGGCTTCGACTTCCCGCCGGTGGTCGCATCGGGGACGGTCGCCGGCCCGACGACGCCGGAGGTCACCGCGCGTCTCGGGTCGAGCCTGCCGATCCCCGTCCACCGCGTCGCGGAGCACGACACCGCGTCCGCACTCGCCTTCGCCCGCCCGGACGGCGCGGAGCTCCTCGTCTCGAGCGGCAGCTGGTCCCTCGTCGGGGTGTGCCTGCCGGCGCCGGTGCTCACGGAGCACGCGCGGGACGCCGGCTTCACGAACGAGGCCGGTGCCGCCGGATCCTCCCTGCTCCTCCGTAACCTGGCGGGGATGTGGCTGCTCACGGAGTGCGCCCGCGCCTGGTCCGCAGAGGACGGGAGCGCGGTCGACCTCGTCGAACTCGTGGCGGACGTGTCGGAGGCAGAAACAGACGCGGCCACGGACCTCACGCCCGCCGTGTTCGACGTCGCCGACCCACGGCTGCTCGTGCCGGGGGACATGCCGGGACGCATCGCGACGCTTTGCCGGGAGACCGGACAGCGTCCACCGGGCGGACGGAGCGACACCGTGCGCAGCGTGGTCGAGAGCCTCGCGGTCGCCTACGCCGAGACGGTCCGGGCCTGCGAGGCGATCACCGGGGTGACGATCCGTTCGGTCCGCATCGTCGGCGGCGGGTCGCGCAACCGGCTCCTGTGTGCCCGCACGGCGGCACGGACCGGTCTTCCGGTCACCGCCGGCCCGGCGGAGGCTTCGGCGCTCGGCAACCTGGCCGTGCAAGTCGTCGCGGCCGGTCACGCGCCGTCGCTCGACGCGGTCTACCGGCACGGCCAGGACGATCACGACCATGACAATGACCATGAGCGGACACCGACATGACCGACCGCACCGACCAGCCGGAGACCGAGACGGACCTCCTCGACCGCTTCGTCGCCTTTTCGCGCGATCTCGGGCGTCCTGATCGGGCGTGGGCGCTCCTGGCGGAGGGCAACACCTCCCTGCTCCTGCCGGAGGACGGCGCTCGGGCGATGCTCGTGAAGGCGAGCGGCGCGTCCATGGCCGTGGCGACCGCCGACGACGCGGTCCGTCTCGCGATCGGACCGGTGCTCGACCTCGTCGACTCGCACGCGGGCGGGGACGCCGAGGTGGCCGCGCTGTTCGATGCCGCGGCGCTCGCGGGGAACGGTCGGCGCCCCTCGGTGGAGGCGATCCTCCATGCGGTCTGCCTCGACCTGCCCGGCGTCGTCGCGGTCGGCCACACCCACCCCGTGCCGGTCAACGCCCTGCTCTGCTCGCCGTCGGCCGACGCCCTGACCCGCGGTTCGCTCTTCCCCGACCAGATCGTGGTCCTCGGTACCGATCCGCTGCTCGTGCCCTACGTCGACCCCGGACTCGAGCTCGCCCGCGCGGTCCGCCGCATGCTCCGTGGGCAGCTCGCCGCGACCGGCCGGGTGCCGAAGGTCGTGTACCTGCAGAACCACGGGATGTTCGCCCTCGGTTCGAGTGCGGCCGAGGTCCTCCGGATCACCGAGATGGCCGTGAAGGTCGCCCAGGTGCTCCTCGGAGCACTCGCCGCCGGCGGGCCGGTGTACCTGAGCGACGAGGCCGTCGCACGCATCGACACGAGACCCGACGAAGTGCTGCGTCGAGCCGCGCTCGCCGCACAGGAATCCACGACCGACCGCGCCGGGACGGCGCACGGAAGGACCACGACATGAGCCAGCCGACCAGCGCCACCGACCTCACCGGGCAGGTCGCGATCATCACCGGAGCGTCCTCGGGCATCGGCCGCTCGTACGCCCAGGCGCTCGCCGCCGCCGGGGTGCGCACGGTCCTCGTGGGACGCTCCACCGAGCGACTCTCGGCCGTCGCCGACGCCCTGCCGACACCGAGCGTCTTCCTGGCGGGCGACCTCGCCGACCCCGCCGTGTCCGAGCAGGCCGTCGCGCTGGCGCTCGCCGCCTTCGGACGCCTCGACATCGTCCTCGCCAACGCGGGCCTCTACGTCGGTGGTGACGTCGTCGACACCCCGATGACCGCGATCGAGGAGCTCGTCGGCGTCAACGTCCTCGGAGCGATGGCGACGGTTCGCGCAGCGCTGCCGCACCTCGTCGAGCAGGGTGCGGGCGACGTCCTGGTGACGAGCTCGGTGTCCGGTCACCAGGACATCCACTGGGAGCCCGTCTACTCCGCGACGAAACACGCCATGCAGTCGTTCGTCCACACCACCCGGCGGAACCTCGTCGGATCCGGGGTGCGGATGGGCGCGGTCGCGCCCGGCGTCGTGCTCAACGAGCTGTGGGGGATCGCCGAGGGGGCCTCAGGCGTGGAGGAGCAGATCGCCGCACGCACCGGCATCCGCTCCGAGGACGTCGCCGACGCCGTGCTCTTCATGCTCACGAGACCCCGACACGTCACCATCCGCGACCTCGTCGTCCTGCCCACCGACCAGGAGATCTGAGCGACTCGCGTCGCCCGCCGACACCTCCACCAGCCCGCCCGATCGAAGGACCACACATGTTCGCTGACCTCCACGGCCGTACGGCCGTCATCACCGGCGGGGCCCGCGGGCTCGGCTACTCGATCGCCACGGCGCTCGCCGCGCAGGGCGTCCAGGTGGCGTTGCTCGATCTCTTGCCGACCGTCCACGAGTCGGCCGAGCGGTTGGCGTCCGAGTACGGCGTCCGCACCTCGGCGCATGCGGTCGACGTCACCGACGCGATCGCCGTCGAGGCCGCCTTCGCCGCTGCCGAGGCCGAGCTCGGCGTGCCGTCGCTGCTCGTGACCGCGGCGGGCATCACCATCTGGGGCGACAGCGTCGACGTGCCGGCGGACACCTGGCGGAAGGTGCTCGCCGTGAACCTCGACGGCACCTTCTTCGCCGCGCAGTCCTTCGCCCGTCGAGCCATCGCCGCGGGCCGGCCCGCCTCGGCGGTCTTCATCTCGTCGATGTCGGCGTTCATCGTGAACCAGCCGCAGTTCCAGGCCTCCTACAACGCGTCGAAGGCGGCGGTCAGTCACCTCGCGTCGTCGCTCGCGGTCGAGTGGGCACCCTCCGGCGTCCGGGTCAACGCGATCGCCCCCGGGTACTTCCTCTCGGACATGACCCGCGAGTTCACCGAGGCGAACCCCGACCTCGCCGCCGAGTGGACCGCGGACATCCCGGCGGGCCGGATGGGGCAGCCGGAGGACCTCCACGGGCTCGTCCTGCTGCTCACGTCCGACGCCTCCTCGTACCTCACGGGCCAGAGCCTCGTCATCGACGGCGGCTACACCGCGCTCTGAGCAGGCCCCACCCGCCGAACCGTTCGACCCGACCACACCGACCCGACCACACCGACCCGACCGCACCGACCCGAGGACCCCCAATGACGACGACGCCGCCCGAACAGACGCCTGACGACCAGGCCGACCGCGACGCCGTGTGGGGCGCACGGCGTCGACGCTTCGTCGAGGCCCGATCCGGTGCGGTCGAGCGTGCGTGGGCTCCGCGTGCAGTCCGCGTCGACGACGGGCCGTCGACGGGCCGGCGCCAGGTCGAGCTGCGCCACCTCGGCGGACTCGAGGTCACGGTCGAGGTCGACCAGTTCCTCGACCTCGGCGAGGCCTCCTGGAACGGCGAGGTCGTGTCGTTCGTCGCACCGACGACCGCTCCGGAGGCCGAGAGCTGGGCCCGCCGCTGGCAGGGCGGCCTGCTGACGACCTGCGGGCTCACCGCGGTCGGCCTGGCCGCGGAGGCGGACGGTGGGATGCACGGTCGGGCGCATCGCATCCCGGCGACCCTCACCCGCCGCGAGGGGCGATGGACCGCGGCGGGTCGGTACGAGCTCCTCGTCGACGGCCTGCTCCGCGAGGGCGCCGTGTTCCAGCAGAACCTCACGGTGACCCGCAGCATCCGAGCCGAGGTCGGCGTCGCGCGGATCCGCCTGCACGACGTCGTCCGGAACGAGGGGTTCGTCGCAGAGCCGGTGCGCCTGCTCTACCACGTGAACCTCGGCTGGCCGGTGCTGCACGGCGGTGCCGTCGTGGCGGCCGAGGCCGACGTCCCCGGCGGGGCGGTATCCGAACGCCAGGACGGTGGCGGCTGGCGGCGGGTGATCGGCGAGCCCGAGCCGGCCGCCGACGAGCAGGTCGACGCCCTCGACGCGGTCGCCGGGCCCGACGGCTGGTCCATCGCGACCCTCTCGGGCGAGGCCGGCACGGTCACGGTCCGGTTCCGACCGGAGCAGTTGCCGTTCCTCACGGTGTGGCGGAGCACGGCCGCGGGGTCGTACGCCCTCGGCATCGAACCCGGCACCTGCTGGCCGAGTCACGCGGCCGGTCCGGATCGCGGGAAGGCGGGCCGGATCGTGGAGCCCGGGGAGTCGTTCGAAGTCGACCTCGAGATCGTCTTCGAGCCCGCGGCCGACGACTTCGGCGACTGAGCCCACCGGCCTCCGTCACCATCACATTCCCGGTTTCCGAAGAATTCGCGCTGGGGTATGTCATCGATGACATGAACGAGGTATGCTCGCCATGACATCGATGACATGGAGTCATCGTCGGAAGCCGACACGGACGTCGGAACCTGAACGGACACCGCCGTGCACCCTGCTGCGAACCTCGACTCGACCGCCGTCACCTCCGTGGCCTCGGATCGACTCGTCGCCGGCCTCGACCTCGGCAGCACCGGCGTCAAGATCCTCGTGACCGACGCCGACGGTGCCGAGGTCCTCATCCACCAGCTGCCCACCCCGTGGCTCGCCGGTCCAGGCGGCACGACCGTGATGGAGGCGGCGTCCCTCATCGCCACCGTCCGGGAGCTCCTCGACCACGTCGGTGCGGAACTCGTCGACCGGTTCGGGCCGGCCGCGCGGGTCCGCGCGCTCGCCGTCTCCGGCATGGGGGAGTCCGGGATCGTCCTCGACGCCGTCGGCCGGCCCGTCGCGCCCGCCATCGCCTGGTTCGATCCGCGCGGCGCCGAACAGCTCGCGGCCCTCCCCGCCGAGATCGCGGAGCAGTTCGCCGGTCGGACGGGCCTGCCGCTCGGCGTGCAGGTCTCGGTCATCAAGCTCCTCCACCTCCGTGACGCCGGACTCGACCTCGCCGGAACGCGCTGGCTCAACCTGCCGGAGTACCTCGTCGCGGCCCTCGGCGGCGAGGAGGCAGCCGAGTACTCGCTCTCGTCGCGCACCGGCCTGCTCGATCAGGACACCGGTGAACCGTGGCCCGAACTGCTCGACCACCTCGGCGTCGACGCGTCGTTCCTCCCGCCGTTCACCGACGCCGGTGCCCCGCTCGGCGCCGCGAGCAGCCAGTGGGTGCCGGCGGTCTTCTCCGGTGCGGCCTTGACCGTCGCCGGCCACGACCACCTCGTGTCGGCCGTCTCCACCGGCTCGTTCCCCGCCGAGCGCTACCACGTGTCGATGGGCACGGCCGAGGTCCTGCTGCGACGCCTCGACGAACCACTCCCGTTCGCCGCCCGCGAGCGGCTCGCCGAGGTGTTCATCAACTGCGTCCGTCACGTCGTGCCGGGCACCTGGGTGCTCGTCGCCGGCGTCAAGACCGGTCTGCTCATGCGTCGCACCCTCCAGCTCGTCGGGGTGACCGACCGCGCAGGGCGCGACCGCCTGGACGACGAGGTCATGGCGCTCCCGGCGGGCGGGCTGCTCGGCGACGGCGACGTCTCGGTCGCGGGCGCCCGGAACGACGACGGCGTCCTCAAGCTCACGGTCCGTGCCGACGGCGCGGGACCGGCCGAGATCTTCGAAGCGGTGCTCCGGCACGGCAACGACGAACTCGCCGTGCTCATCGCGGCGATGGACCGCGAGGTCGCCCCGGCCACCTCGGCGCTGCTCACCGGCGGCTGGGCCGGCATGCGGTCCGTGCAACGCGCCCGAGCGGCCGTCCTGCCCGGCGTGCAGGTGTCGCACCGGTCTCAGGACACGGCATACGGCGCAGCCGTCTTCGCCGGGGCCCTCCTCGAACCCGCCACCTCCCGATCACATCCCTGACCGACCACCCGACCACTCAGACCGATCCTCGCCGGCGCGACCGCTGCCGGGACCAGACCCCATCCGAAGCACAAGGAGCACCTCATGAACGCAGTAGCCACCAGGACCAACGAGCTGACGACGCTCGAACGCCGCGCCATGGACACGATCAGCACCCCGGGCGGTGGCATGCTCATCGTCGCCGGCGACCAGCGCAACGGCATGAAGGCCGTCATGACCGACGCCCCGAACGGCGCGGCCGGCATCAGCCGTGACGAACTCGCCGAGGCCAAGAGCGACCTCGTCCGGTTCCTCGGCAACCACGCACCCGCCATCCTCCTCGACCCGGAGGTCGCCCTCCCGCTCGTCGTCGACGAGCGCACCCTCTCCCGCACGACCGGTCTCGTCGTCGGCATGGACTCCTCGGGATTCGACACCGAGAACGGTCTGCGCCGGACGAAGTACGTCCCCGGCATGGACGCCCGCCGGGTCCGCGAACTCGGTGGCGACGCCGCCAAGATGCTCTTCTACCTGCGCTCCGACCAGCGGGAGGCCGAGCAGGTCGTCATCGACGAGATCGCCCGCCTCGTGGAGGAGTGCACCGCCGAGGGCGTGCTGCTCATCGTCGAGATCCTCGTCTACCAGCTCGACGGCGAGAGCGACGAGGCCTACGCCGAGATCTTCCCCGAGCTCGTGCGCGGCGCCGCGGAGATCTCCGTCGCCGCCGGTTCCAAAGTCCTGAAGCTCCAGTACCCGGGCTCCGCCGAGGCCGCAGCAGCCGTGACCGAGGCCGCCGCCGGTGTGCCGTGGGCCGTGCTGTCCGCCGGCGTCGACCACGAGACCTTCGTCGGCCAGGTCCGCACCGCGGTCGAGAACGGTGCCGGCGGCGCGATGGCCGGTCGTTCGCTGTGGAAGGATAGCCTTTCGATCTCGTCGGCGAAGCGTGAGGAACTGCTCACGAACCGTGCGCTGCCTCGCCTCCGTGAGCTCGAGCAGGTCATCGAGACCGCGCTCGCCGGTCGCTGACGGATCGCGGGCGGCGTCCTCGGTCGCCGCCCGCGAACCAGCCCGATCCGACCACGCCACGCAGGTGGAACCACCCGAGGAGCAGCCATGGCCACGATGCAGGACGTGGCGTCCCTCGCCGGAGTGAGCTCGAAGACGGTCTCCCGCGTGTTCAACGACGACCCGCACGTGCTCCCCGAGACGCGGTCGCGGGTCGAATCGGCCATGCGGGAGCTGAACTACGTCCCGAACGTCCTGGCGCGCACCTTCCGCGCCGGGCGGTCCTCCTCCGTCGGCGTCGCGGTCCCGGACGTCGTCGACCCCTTCTTCGCCGCGGTCGTCCGCGCCGTCGAGGAGGTCTGTTCCGTCTCGGGCATCACCACCCTCGTCACGAGCATCGGCGACGACCCGGCGCGCGAGCGTGCCGTGCTCGACTCGCTGCTCCGGTCACAGCTCATGGGGCTCGTCCTCGCGCCCGTCGCGGAGGACCAGTCGTGGCTCGCGCCGTGGGCCGAGCACACGCCCATCGTGTTCGTCGACCGCGCCCCCGGTGGACTCGACGCCGACAGCTTCGTCGAGGACGACCACCGCGGTGCCTACCTCGCGACGAGGCACCTGCTCGAGCACGGGCACACCCGGGTCGCCTTCATCGCCGACTCGGCACACCCGCCGAGCACCCGTCGCCGGCTCGAGGGCTACCGTTCGGCGCTCGCCGAGAGCGGGATCGACCTCGACGACGCCATCGTCAGCCTCGACGCGACGGACCGCGGACCGGCCGCCGCCGTGGTCGACGCTCTCCTCGCCCTCGCCTCCCCACCGACGGCCCTGTTCTCGGCGAACGCGCGCGTGACGATGGCGCTCGTCCCCGCGCTGCGCTCACGGGGGATCGCCTCGCTCGGCTTCGGTGACTTCCCGATGGCCGACCAGCTCGATCCGGCGGTCAGCGTCATCGAACAGGACCCGGCACGCCTGGGCCGCCTGGCCGCCACCCGGGCGCTCGCCCGCTTCGGTGACGCGGACGGCGAGCACGAGCGCAGCACCGTCGTCCCCGTCGGGCTCCTCCTGCGGGAGTCCTGCGGCTGTCACCTCACCGCGTGATCCCCCGGGCGGCGGATGCGCCCCGCGCCGTCGCTCCGTAGCGTGGGAAGCTGTTCGCGACCACGGGGGATCACATGCAGCGACCGGACGACACACCGACCGAGGGCGGCTGGGCGCCGATCGGACAGCCCGCGCCTGGACCGATCCGGACGACGCTCGCCGACGGATCGCCGGCACCAGCACCGGCCGCGGCTCCGGTGATCGGTGCCGCCGGGCGCGCCGTGCTCGCGCAGCAGCCGGAGTCGGCGGCGGACCGCCAGCGCCGGCGCAACCGCGAGCTGGCCCCGATCCTGCCCACCAGGGTCCCGTGGGTCGCCGTCACGGTCTTCGCCGTGCTCGCCGTGGGCCTCGCCTGGCTCGTCGCCGCGCCGCTGTGGCTGTCGGGTGAGGGACTCGCGAACCCCTGGTTCCAGCTCATCGCCCTCGGCATGATGTACACCCCGACCATCGCCGCGCTCGTCGTGGTGCTGTTCGTCGCCCGGCCGAGGAGCATCCCGCGGCTGCTCGGACTCGCGCCGCTGCGCCCCCTCGGCCGGACCCTCGGGCTCTGCGCGGCGGCGCTCGTCGGGTTCCCCGTCCTCGCGTTCTGCTCCATGCTGCTCGGGCAGGCCATGGGGCTCATCGAGCTCGACCTCGTCGGCCTGTCCGGTCTGGCCGCCATCATGACCGCCTCGGGCGCCGGCGAGCTCGGGCGGGACGACCTCACCACGGTCGCCCTGGTCCAGCTCCTCACCCTGCCCCTCGGCGTCCTGGTGGCATCGCTGTCCGCGTTCGGGGAGGAACTCGGCTGGCGCGGCTGGTTGCTGCCGAACCTCCTGCCGCTCGGCACCTGGCCCGCTCTCCTGCTGTCCGGGGCGGTCTGGGGCGTGTGGCACGCACCACTCATCCTCCTCGGCTACAACTACCAGCGGACCGACCTGGTCGGCCTGCTCCTGATGGTGGGCTGGTGCATGCTGCTCGGCGTCCTCATCGGCTGGTTGCGGCTCCGCTCCGCCTCGGTGTGGCCGGCGGTGATCGCCCACGGCGCGGTGAACGCCGCCGTCGGGGCACTGCTGCTGTTCGCCAGCCCGAAGTCGATGCAGGACACCGGCAGTGTGTTCGGCACCCTGCTCGGCTGGCCGGGCTGGATCCTCCTCGCAGCGACGGCGCTCATCCTGGTCGTCACCGGCCAGTTCGGCAAGCGTGCGGTGCCCGGACTGCGTGGCTCGGAGGTCGCCTCGCCCGTGAGCTGATCCTCCGACGCATGCGCGCCGCGTATGAGTCGCACCGGGCAGGCTGCTTGTCCGCCGCTTCGACGCTTGGTGCACTGGGACGATGCGCAGACCCGATCTCCCCGAGGCACCCGTCCGCCCACGTGCCGCCCACGCTCGCCGTCACGGCGGTGGGGTGAGCGCACGGGTCCGCCGTCGGCGCCTCATCGTCGGCATCGCAGGCGGCCTCGTGCTCGCGCTCCTCGGAGGTGTCGGTGCGCTCGCGCTGCGGCTGCAGGGCAACCTCAGCTCCGAGGCCATCGCCGCCCCGACCGGACGTTCGACCGAGCCTGCGGAGCCAGGCGCACCGGACCCGGCTATCAACGTCCTCCTCCTCGGCTCCGACAGTCGTGACCTCGCGGTCGGCGACTACGGCGAGGACACCGGTACCAAGCGCAGCGACGCGATGGTGCTCGTGCATGTGTCCGAGGGCAACACGCGGATCGACGCGATGCAGATCCCGCGTGACACGCTGACCGACCTGTCGATGTGCACGGACACCGGGCGGGGGACGCCCGACGACTACGGGATGGTGAACGCGGCGTTGAACTCGGGGGCCGCCTGTTCAGTCGCCGCGGTGCAGGCGATGACCGGTGTGCCGATCGACCACTTCGTCGAGCTCGACTTCAGCGGCTTCCAGGCGATCGTCAACGGCATGGACGGGCTGGCTGTGTGTCTACCGGCGGACATGGAGGACCCCTATTCGAACCTCGCGCTGCCCGCCGGAGCACAGGTCATCGACGGGACGCAGGCGCTCGCGCTCGCCCGCACCCGGCACGCGGTGGGTGATGGCAGCGACATCTCGCGCCTCGGCAACCAGCAGATGGTGATGTCCGCGATCGTGCAGCGGGCGCTGAGTGCCGAGGTGCTCACCCGGCCGGACCGCCTCATCCGCTTCCTGGACGCGGTCACCTCCTCGCTCACCGTCGACACCGCGCTCGGCGACCTCGCGAGCCTGACCTCGCTCGCGCACCGGGTCTCACAGGTGCCGGCGTCGGCCATCACCTTCCTGACGATGCCGTGGACCGAGGCACCGTCGGACGCCAACCGGGTCGTCCCGAGCGATGACGCGGCGATCGTCTTCTCGAGCCTCGCCGCCGATGTCCCGGTGCCGATCGCGGGAGTCGCTGACGCGTCCCCGGCGGAGCCGGTCGCCCCGGTCGAACCGGTGCGGGTCGAGGCGGTCAGCGTCCTCAACGGCTCGCAGACGAACGGGGTCGCGACGGCGACGGCCGACCGACTGACCGCCCTCGGCTACACCGTCGCGTCGATCGGTGACGCGGAGACGGACACCCCGGTGACGGTCCTGCTCGCGCGCGACTCGGACGCGGCTCGGGCGACGGCCGCCTCCCTCGCCCAGGAGCTGGGGATCACGGTCGTCGTGAGCGGCGAACCGGGGCCGGACGAGGAGGACGTCGTGCTCGTCATCGGTGACGACTTCGGCTCGCTGACCCCGCCTGCCGCGCCGGCGCCCGTCGAGGTCGAGTCCCGCAACGCCGCCGCGGACCTCTGCGGCTGACGCGGGGCGTCGTCAGACCCCGGGTGGGACCCGCTCCGCCAAGCGGAGGAAGGCACTCACGGCCGGCGTCCCGAGGCTGTCGTGGCGGACGAGCAGGCCGATGTCCCTCGTGACCGGTGTCGGGAACCGGCGGACCCGGCCGCCGTTCGCCGCCGCCCAGTCGGCGAGCCGCTCGGGGACCACGGTCAGCCCGACACCGGCGGTCGCGAACCGCGTGAGCGCGTCGCGCTGGGTGGTCACGATCACCCGCGGCGGCTGCACGCCGAAGCGGGCGTAGGCCTCGTCGGTCACGGCGCGCATCGACGTCCCGCGCGGGAGGGTCACCAGGGTGTGCGCAGCCAGCTCGTCGCCGGTGATGGTCGGCGGCGTGTGGCCGGCCTCGCGCTCGGCGACGGTCATCAGGCCGGGGAGGACGATCGCGAACCGCTGTTCCTCCAGGAGCCGCACCTCGACACCGGGGCCGGCGGTGGCCACATCGGCGACACCGAGGTCGATGCGCCCGAGGTCGACGGCTTCGAGGAGTTCGGCGGAGTCGACGGAACCCGTGACCTCGATGCGGACGTCTGGGTGCGCGGCGTGGAACCGGGCGACGAGTTCCGGGACGTGGGTCGCGACGAGCGAGGGGAGCGCACCGATCCGGAGCGTGCCGGCGGTGAGCGCCTGCTGCGCGTCGGCGAGCGCGCGGAGCCCCTTCGCCTCCTGGAGCATCCGTCTCGCCGGACCGAGCACGGACCGGCCGGCATCGGTGACCTGCATGCGCCGACCCACCCGGGTGAAGAGCGCGAGCCCGAGGTCTGTCTCGCAGCGTTGGATGCGTCTCGTGAGCGAGGGCTGCGAGATCCGGAGGACGTCGGCCGCTGCGGCGTAGGAGCCGTAGTCGACGACGGCGACGACCGCCTCCAGCTGCTCCAGGTTCATGCGTCGTGGATCCGGATCATGCCTCCACGGTACCGACACCTGCTGGATATGCCTGAGCGCCGGGGATCCCCACAGCAGGATGCCCCGCTGCGGGGGCTCCTGCCCCGGAGCGGATGCACGGGAGGTGCCTACGGAGCGCAGGCCTCGAACACGTGGTCGGGGTCGTCCGACGGCGTGAGGTCGCGGTCCCGCAGGATCGTGGAGAACGGGACCTGCGGATCGGCGCACACCTCGTCGAAGGTGCCGCGCAGGTCGTCGGTGTACTCGATGTCCAGCACGGCGCCTCCGTACACCTCGGTGTAGGTTGCGCACTCGTCGAAGCGGTGGCACTCCTCCGTGACGGCGAAGTCGAACCCGACGTCGTCCCGACCACGTGTGCCGAGCTCGGCGGCGTTCTTCTGCCCGATGAGGAGGCCGGCATCGTGGGCGAGGTCGGCGTACCGGGTGGCGAGGGCGATCGCGTCCTCCACGGTGAGTCGACCGTCGGACCGGGTGTACGAGTCGAGGTTGTCGATCTCGACGGCGTCGAAGCCCGCCTCAGCGCAGCGGGTGATGCTCGCACCGACCCGCTCGGCGATGCGCGCACGACGGTCGTCGGTGGAGAGGTCGAAGATGAGTTCGTCGGGCCAGTTCTCGTCGACCATCGGTTCACCGGTGTCGTCGGTGAGGACCAGGTCGGGCTCGGCCAGCCATGCCTCGCGATCGGCCGGCTGGCTCTGGAACCCGTTGACGTAGCAGATGGAGTACCGGTCGGGGTCGGGGGAGTCGGTGCTGTCGCGCGCGACGCCGCCCACCCCTGCCGCCGGTTCGTAGCCGCCGCCGAGCTGGTAGTCGAAGACGACGTCCGTGGGGAACCCGCCCGCTGAATGGGTCGGTCCGGTGTCGGAGCTCGCACCACTCGGGAAGGTGGAGCAGCCGGCGGCGGTGACCGTGAGCAGGACGGCGGCGCCCGCCGCGATGAGCAGCTGCGCGCGACGAGGGAGACGGTTCATGTCTCCACCCTAGGTCGCGGTCCCGTCCGGGGGTCGTCGCTCAGCCGGTACCGTTGGGGCATGAAGTATCTGGTGTTGTTCTCCGCGGGTGCCGCGCTCATCGTGCTCGGGATCGTCTTCGCGCTGCTCCTGGAGCTGCCCGTCGGGTTCCGCATCGCCGGGCTCGTGTCCATGCTGCTCGGCACGGTCCTGATGGGTGTCAACATCGGTCTGCAGTTCTTCGATCGCCGCAAGGAACGCGCACGTCGCCTCTGAGTCACCGCGGCGCAACCACCTCACCCGGTCGGTTCCCCGGCGTTACCCTCGATGGAACCCACTTCCACCGAGGCGGGACGACGACAACCCGGAGGCATCATGGCGCGCGCGCTCTTCATCATCGACGTACAGAACGACTTCACCGAGGGCGGTGCGCTCGGTGTGGACGGCGGCGAGGCCGTCGCCGCGGGGATCACGCGGCTGCTGGCCGAGCACGGCGACGAGTACGTGCACGTGTTCGCCTCACGTGACTGGCACGACGCCGAGGGCGACAACGGCGGTCACTTCGCGACGGGTGAGCCCGACTACGAGACGAACTGGCCGGTGCACTGCGTCGCGGGGAGTGCCGGCGCCGAGTACCACCACGCGCTCGACACCAAGAGCGTCGACACCCACATCCGCAAGGGCCAGGGTGCCCACGGGTACTCGATCTTCGAGGGCGTGACGCCGGAGGGACGGGCCCTCGGGGAGGTCCTCGCCGAGGAGGGCATCACCGACGTCGACGTCGTCGGCCTCGCGACGGACTACTGCGTCCGGGTCAGCGCCCTCGACGCCATCGAGCATGGCCTGCAGGTCCGCGTCCTCGCCGGTCTCGTCGCGCCCGTCGACCAGGCCGCCGGGGATGCGGCGCTCGCCGAGATCGCCGAGGCCGGGGGAGTCGTCGTCCCCGCCTGAACTCCGTCGCCGGGTACCCGACGCAGATAGTAAGCTAGCTGCATATTATTTCGAGCAGGGCGAGAACGGGGCGCGCGCATGACGCACGGACGACACGGCGGAACGCGGACGGACGCGGACACCCGGACGCAGCGGCGGAACCGCGCGGGTGCGCCGCGGTGGCTGCGGGTCGTGCTCCCCGCGGTCCTCATCCTCCTCTGGCTCACGGCCGCCGGCGTCGGCGGTCCGTACTTCGGGAAGGTGAGCGAGGTCGCGACCAACGACCAGACGAGCTTCCTCCCCGCGAGCGCGGACGCGACGGAGGTGCAGACAGCACTCGACGGGTTCCGAGAGGGCGACGACATCCCGGCCCTCGTGCTGTTCGTCCGCGACGGCGGGATCACCGACGAGGACCGGGCGGCGATCGACGACGAGGTCTCAGCCCTCTCCTCCACCGAGGGCGTCGCCGACGGCGTCTCTCCGGCCATCCCCTCCGAGGACGGCGCCGCGGTCGAGGTCTTCGTCCCGATCAGCGGCGACGCGGAGGTCGGCGACGTCGTCGAGGCCATCCGTGCACAGCTCGCCGAAGCGGCCCCGGCCGGCCTCGACGTCTTCGTCACCGGACCGGCGGGGTTCACCGCCGACCTCACCGACGCCTTCGCCGGCATCGACGGCATCCTCCTCCTGACCGCGCTCGGCGCCGTCTTCCTCATCCTCATCGTCGTGTACCGCTCGCCGGTCCTCCCGTTCCTCGTGCTCGGCACCTCGTTGTTCGCCCTCTGCACCGCTCTCCTCACCGTGTGGTGGCTCGCGAAGGCCGGCGTCGTCCTGCTGAACGGCCAGGTGCAGGGCATCCTCTTCATCCTCGTGATCGGTGCGGCGACCGACTACTCGCTGCTGTACGTCTCGCGGTACCGGGAGGCCCTCCGCGACCATGAGCGGCGGTGGGATGCGACGTGGGCTGCGCTCCGTGGATCGTTCGAGCCGATCGTCGCGTCGGGCGGCACCGTCATCGCCGGACTGCTCTGCCTGCTGCTCAGCGACCTGAACTCGAACAAGGCGCTCGGGCCGGTCGCCTCGATCGGGATCGTCTTCTCGGTCCTCGCGGCGCTCACCTTCCTCCCCGCGCTCCTGCTGGCCTGCGGTCGCACCTCGTTCTGGCCGCTGCGCCCGAAATACGGGAGCGAGCACCGGGTGCGCGCCTCATCGACCGACGGCACCGCCGTGCCGACCACCGGTCTGTGGGGTGGGATCGCCCGTCTCATCTCCCGACACGCGCGCGTCGTCTGGATCGGGAGCACCCTGCTCCTCCTGGTCGCGAGCCTCGGGGTCTTCCAGCTCAAGGCGGACGGCGTCGCCCAGAGCGACCTCATCCTCGGCACGTCCGAGGCCCGTGACGGTCAGGCCGCCCTCGGTGAGCACTTCCCGGCCGGCTCGGCGAGCCCCGTGTACGTCCTCACGCAAGAGGGCGATGCCGCGCAGGTCATCGGGATCCTCGAGGAGGCTGACGGTCTCGACAGCGTCCAGGTGCTGTCGAGCGACGCCGCGACGGGCACCGCGGATGCGACGGTGAGCGACGGGGAGGCGGTGTTCACGGCTCCCGCCGCGGGGCCGCCGGGGACCCCGGTGGCGTCCGCCGAACCGACGGTCGACGACGGCCGCGTTGTTCTCCAGGCGACGCTCGACGCGGCACCGGACTCCGCGACGGCGGAGGAGAGCGTGCGACAGCTGCGCTCGACCCTCGACGCCGAGGTCGGCACCCACACGCCGGTCGGCGGCGTCACGGCGACCGCCGTCGACTCGAACGACGCGTCCATCCACGACCGGAACCTCATCATCCCGGTGGTGCTCGCCGTCATCCTCCTCATCCTCATGCTGCTGCTCCGCTCGGTGCTCGCCCCGGTCCTGCTGATCCTCAGCGTGGTGGTGTCCTTCGCTGCGGCCCTCGGGGTCTCCGCGCTCGTGTTCGACCACGTGCTCGGGTTCCCGGGCGCGGACCCGAGTGTGCCGCTCTACGGCTTCGTCTTCCTCGTGGCGCTCGGGATCGACTACAACATCTTCCTCATGACGAGGGTCCGCGAGGAGTCGCTGCGGGTCGGGACGAGGGCCGGCGTGCTGCGGGGGCTGGCGATCACGGGCGGCGTGATCACCTCGGCCGGCCTCGTGCTCGCGGCCACGTTCGCGGCGCTGGGCGTCATCCCGATCCTCTTCCTCGCGCAGATCGCGTTCATCGTGGCGTTCGGGGTCCTCCTCGACACGATCATCGTCCGGACGCTGCTCGTCCCAGCCCTCAGCCACGACATCGGGAGCGCCATCTGGTGGCCGTCGAAGCTCGCGAAGGGTCGTGTCGAGCACCGGCACGCGGCCTGACCGAGGCGGACGCGACCGGTTACCCCTGCTCGGCGAGGAACGCCAGCACGGCGTCCTTGAACGCTCGCGACGAGACCGCGTTGAAGTGCTCCCGGCCGGGCAGCCCCACGTAGCGGGCACCGGCGGCTTCGGCGAGCCGCCGACTGCCGGCGGCGACCGCGTCGTCGTCTCCGGTCACGAGCAGCATCGGCAGCGGCGGCACCTCGGCCGTGCTCGGCTGGGGTCCTCCGCGGAGGCCTTCCACCAGGGCGATGAGGGCCTCCACGTCGTTGCCCGGGACGCCCTCTGCCATCGTCACGTAGGTGTCGGTCAGGGCGTGCGCGATCGTCGTCCCGGTCCTGACATGGCGACGGGCCGACTCCAGGTCGAAGTCGCGGAGCGAGTCGCCCTCGGGGAGACCGCCGAGGCTGAGGGAACGCACACGGTCCGGGTGTCGGACGCCCAACCGCCAACCCACCCGGGAGCCCAGCGAATACCCGAGGTAGTGCGGCTCGTCGACGCCGTAGCCGTCGAGGACGGACAGGACGTCGTCGACGAGGATGTCGAGTCGGTATGCGGCGGGATCCGTCGGTTTGTCGGAGGCTCCGTGACCGCGTTGGTCGAGGCTCAGCAGGCGGTACCCGGCACGCGTCAGTGTGCGCGTCCACCCGGCGAGGTCCCAGTTGAGGCCGGCGCTCGAGGCGAAGCCGTGCACCGCGACGATCGTACCGAGGTCGCCTGTGCCGGGAGCCGGTTCGTGGAGGTACGTCGCGATCCGGATGCCGTCCGTCGACATGACGTAGGTGGGTGCGGTCGGGGCAGGCTGAGGAAGCACCCGTCAACGATACCCGCGGTGGCGCGGCGCAGGCTCAGTCGACGGCCACCGGTCGTGGTCCCTGGTGCATCATCTCGGAGAGGTACGGGGCGACGACGCTCGTGGAGATGCGGCAGTCGAGCAGCAGGATCCCCTGCGCCCCGGCGTGGACCCAGTCGGTGAGTCCGTCGAGGTCCGCGAGCGTGTCGATCGTCACGCCCTGGCCACCCAACGCCCGCGCGAGGGCGGCGAAGTCGACCTCGTCGATGAGCATCGGGGCCCGGTCGAGTCCTCGCGAGCCGTACTGGTGGATCTCGGCTCCATAGGCGGCGTCGTTGAAGACCACGATCACGCCGCTCGGCACCGTGCGGATGACGGTGTCGAGGTCGGGGAGCGCCATGAGGCCGCCGCCGTCGCCGGTGCAGAGGACGGTGGTGCCCGTGTGCCCGGCCGCCGCGGCACCGACTGCGCTCGGGAACCCGAGCCCGATCGACTGGTAGGCCGTCCCGACCATGACGAGGCGGTCGGGGGAGGGGATGTCGAAGTACATCGGCGCCCAGCCGATGAAGTGGCCGCCGTCCTGCACGACCGTGCGGTCGGCCGGGAGCAGCTCGTCCAGTCGATGCGCGAGGCTGCGCGGGTCGAGGCGCCCGTCGGCGCACAGTCCGTCGCCGGGCGAGCCGTCACCCGGGTCGCGGTCGAGGTGCGGTGCTGGGCGGGCGTGACCGGCCGACGTGACCCATCCGGACCCCGCACCGTCGGAGAGCCGTTCCAGGAGACCTGCGGCTGCGAGGGCCGCGTCACCGTGGATGAGCTCGTCGACCCTGGCGTTCGTCGGGGCGTCGGCGAGGTCGACCTGGATGACGTGCGCATCGGGGGAGAAGGCCTCGCCGAACCGCATCGTGAACTGGTTGAGGCCGGCGCCGACGACGAGCACGACGTCCGCTTCGGCGATACGCCTCGCGGCGTGCTCCGTCGCGAAGCCGCCGGCCACCCCGAGATCACGGGGGCTGGAACCGAAGAGCCCGCGTCCGAGCGCCGTGGTCGCGGTGTGGGCGTCGAGCAGCTCCGCGAGCTCACCGAGGACCGGGCCGGCGTCGGCCAGCCAGGCTCCACGCCCGGCCAGGATGAGCGGACGGTGTGCGCCGCGCAGAGCGGCGGCGGCGGTGTCCAGGCGCCGCGCGACGGGCTCCACGCGGGACGGCCGGACGAGTGCCGGGTGGTGCGGTGTGCCGTCCGCCCGCAGCGGCTCGTCGGACGCCACGGCGGCGAGGTCGTAGGGGATCGCGAGCACGACCGCGGTCCGGCGGTGGACGGCGTGCTCGATGGCACGGAGCGTGGTCGCGGTTGCGTCGTCACGGCCGACGGTGAAGGTCGGTGCACCGAGCCCGGCGGCGATCTGGAACTGGTCGACGTCCCAGGGGCGGGCCCCGGTGGTCGGGGCGTCACCGACGACGAGGACCAGCGGGATCTGGGCCATCACCGCCTCCGCGAGGGGCGTTAGGGTGTTGGTGAATCCGGCTCCGTAGGTCGCGGTCGCGGCAGCGAGACCGCCGCCGGCGCGGGCGTAGGCGTCGGCTGCGGCGACGCCCCCGGCCTCGTGACGCATGGCGGTGAAGCGGGTCGTGGTCGCGGCGAGTGCGTCGAGGAGGTGCGCGTTGCCGTTGCCCATGACGCCGAACACCTCGGAGATATGGCGGCTGAGTGCCTGTGCCACCCGGGCGGAGACGGTGGAGGAGCGGGTCGACGTGGGAACGGTCGACGAAGCGTGTTCGGACATGGGAGACCTTCGAGAACGTGGACGGATGGGATTCCGTGTGTGTCTCGCCGGTGCTGGCCGCGCTATCGCCCTTTTTTCGAGCAACGACCCCCGTGCTGCGGAGTCTGACGAGCACACTCTACTCCGCGGCGACCGCGCTGCACAGTGCGGCCGCGACAGCATCCGCTCCACATCCGTGACGCCTGCCGGACAGTCGGACCCGGGTTCGACGGAGGCTGGCTCCATGAACCACATCGTGCAGGCCAACGCGGCCGAAGACCTCCTCGCCCTCATCCCCGGACTCGTCGGAAGCACTCCGAGATCGAGTCTCGTCGTCGTCCTGTTCGCGGGCCGTCACAGCCGCGGCGCACTCCAGGTGCACCTGCCGGCCGGAACGGACGTCGAACGCCAGGTGGCGGACGCCGCCGCGGAGCGCGCCCTCGGGTTCGCCTGCCGGGCACCGGGTGTCGACGCCATCGTGCCTGTGGTCTACACGGACGACGCGTTCGGAGCCGGGGCGGAGCCACCGGGCAGGACGATCGCCGACGCCGTCCTCGAGCTGGCGAGCGCGCAGGGCTTCACGGTCAAGGACGCCCTCTGCTCGGCCGCTGACGGCTGGGGCTCCTACCTCGACCCCGGACTCCCCGCCGGAGGGCGTCCGCCGGCGATCGTGGCCTCGGCGGCGGTCCCGCCGGTCCCACCGCTCCCCTGGGAGCTCGTCACGACCGAGGTCCCGTCGGTGGACGTGGCGACGTTCGCAGCCGTCGACCTCGAGTACCGGGTGCTCTGCGCGCGACTGGCCTCCATGCTCGAGAAGGCCGCCGATCGTGCCCGCATGACCTGGCGGATCGACGTCGGAGACGCCGTGGAACGACTCGACGGCCTTCCTGCGGTCTTCGAGGACGCGCTCGCCCGCGGCGTCGAGGGGATGACCGCCCGGGAAGTGGCCTTCCTGTTGCTGAGCCTCTCACGTCCGTGGGCGAGCGATCTCGCACTCATGCAGTGGGCGTTCGGGCGCGAGCTGGGCGAGGAACTCGACGACGCCGAACGCGCGTACGGGCATCTGCCGGTCGGGACGGACGACCCGGAGGTGTTCCATCGGGTCGCCCACCTGCTGGTCGGCGACGGACCGCATCCCGACGTCCAACGCATCCGTGCAGCGAGCAGCCTGCTCCTCGGCGTCGCGGCGCGAGCGTCGGAGTCCGCACGCGTCGCACCGCTCGCCATGCTCGCCTGGCTGTCGTGGGCGCTCGGCCAGAGCACGCGCGCGACCACCTTCCTCGCCGAGCTGGTCGACGAGGAGCTGGACCACCCGCTGGCGGCGACCGTCGGGTCGCTGATCCGCCAGGGGCACCTCCCGGCCTGGGCGTTCTGCAGTACCCCGGGAACACGCGACGGCGTGGCCGCCCCCAGCGATCAGCCCGCCGCGTGACGCTCCAGGAAGTCGTAGACCTCGGAGTCGTCGACGCCCGGGAAGGTGCCGCTCGGCAGCGGGGAGAGGATGTGGGTGTGCAACCGGGCGCTCGGCCAGGCCTGCTCCCGCCACTTGTCGGCGAGGTCCGACGGCGGTCGACGGCAGCAGGTCGGGTCCGGGCAGGTGGAGACCGCACGCGTCGTGGTCTCCCGTCCGCGGAACCACTTCGCCTCGCCCCAGGGCACGCCGACCGAGATCGAGAACTCCCCGGCCTCGGTCGTACCGGTCTGCGTCGCGCACCAGAAGGTACCGGCCGGGGTGTCGGTGTACTGGTAGAGCTCCGTGGTGCGGTTCGTCCGCGCGAAGGCGTTCCGTGCGCTCCACTTCCGGCACACGATCTGGCCCTCCACCGCGCCCGTCACATCGACGGGCAGCGGCAGCGCGTCATTCTCATAGGCCTTCGAGATCGCTCCATCCTCGGAGACCCGCAGGAAGTGCAGGCGCATGTCGAGCCGGGCGGTCGCCAGGTTCGTCAGGCGCAGCGCCGCGGCCTCATGGGTGACCCCGAAGGCGTCGCGGAAGTCCTCGACGGCCAGGTTGCGGTCGCGCTTGGCCTGTTGCAGGAACGACACCGCGGCCGTCTGCGGCATGAGCGCCGCCGCAGCGAAGTAGTTGATCTCGAGCCGTTGCCGGAGGAACTCGGCGTAACTCGTCGGACGTTGGTGCCCGAGCAGGCGGTGCGCCATCGCCTGCAGGGCCATGGACCGCAGGCCGTGTCCGCCGGGGATCGAAGCCGGTGGCAGGTAGATGCGCCCGTTCTCGAGATCGGTGACGCTGCGGGCGGAGTGCGGCAGGTCGTTGACGTAGATGAGGTCGAAGCCGAGCTGTTCCGCCATGATGCTCACCGTGCGGTGGGTGAGTGCGCCGGTGCTGTGCCCGGCGCGCAGCACGCGCGACTCCGCGAGTTCCTCGATCTCGGGCAGGTGGTTGTCGCGCTCCCGCATCCACTCCCGCAACTCGGTGTTGGCACGCCGTGCCTCCTCCGGGGTCGCGATCGCCTCGCTCGCGTGCCGCTGCAGTTCGCGGTGCAGGCCCACGAGTGCGCGGAGGGCTTCGTCGGGGATGCCTTTCGACGGCTTGACGATCGGCAGGGTCAACTCGCCGTAGAGGGCACTGCGCTGGAGGCGGTCCAGCTCGATCTCCAGTGCCGCGCGGGGGTTCGGTGCCTCCTTCGACAGCAGGTCGGTCAGGTCGACCCCGAGCGCGGTCGTCAGCTCCTGCAGGACCGACAGCTTCGGCTCGCGTTTCCCGTTCTCGATGAGGGAGAGCTGGCTCGCCGCCAGCCCGACCCGTTCGCCGAGGTCGTCGAGGGTCAGGCCTCGCCGGGTCCGGAAGTGCCGGATCCGATGGCCGAGCGTGAGGAGTTCGGCAGCGGCGGTCGATGCGGGAGTCGGCGTCATTCCTTCACCGTATCGAAAGAACCGCGATTCTTGAAGGGTGAACACCCGCGAAGATCGTCAGAATCAGGCGCATGGTGGCTCTACGACCACTTCTTGACCGTCCCACCAACGCCGGAGGAACGCATGTCCATCGCCGAACTGATTCCCGATACCGCACCCACCCTCGCCGCCCGCGCGGAGCTCCGAGCGGTGCCGCGCCCGAAGCGGACCGGCCTCGCCGAGCTGCACGCCTGGGTCGACGACCTCGCCGCCCTCCTGGAGCCGTCCGCGATCCACTGGGTCGACGGCTCCGCGAGCGAGTCGCACCGGCTCACCCACCAGCTCGTCGAGGAGGGGAAGCTGATCAAGCTCAACCCCGAGTGGCGGCCGAACAGTTTCCTCGCCCGCAGCGATCCGCGCGACGTCGCGCGCGTCGAGGACCGCACCTTCATCTGCTCCGAGCAGGAGGAGGACGCCGGCCCGACCAACAACTGGCGGGATCCCGCGGTGATGCGTGACGAACTGCACGGGGTCTTCGCCGGCAGCATGCGCGGTCGCACCATGTACGTCGTGCCGTTCTCGATGGGCGCGGTCGGCGGGCCGCTCTTGCAGCTCGGTGTGCAGATCACCGATTCGGCGTACGCGGTGCTCAGCATGGGGATCATGACGCGGATGGGTGACCGCGTGCTGGAGCTCATCGCCGACGGACAACCGTGGGTCAGGACCGTCCACTCGGTCGGCGCCCCGCTCGACGCGGGGCAGGCCGACGTGGCCTGGCCGTGCAACGACACCAAGTACATCGTCCAGTTCCCGGAGACGCGCGAAGTGTGGTCCTTCGGCTCCGGCTACGGCGGTAACGCACTCCTCGCGAAGAAGTGCTTCGCACTCCGGATCGCCTCGGTCATCGGACGCGACGAGGGTTGGTTGGCCGAGCACATGCTGCTGGTCCGGGTCGTCTCGCCGGAGGGCCGGGCGTTCCACATCGCCGCCGCGTTCCCGTCGGCCTGCGGCAAGACCAACCTCGCGATGATGCGGCCGACGATCCCCGGGTGGACGGTCGAGACCCTCGGCGACGACATCGCGTGGATCCGACCCGGCGACGACGGCCGTCTGTACGCCATCAACCCGGAGGCCGGCTTCTTCGGGGTCGCGCCCGGCACGGGCGCCGGCACGAACGCGACAGCCGTCGACACCCTGTGGGGCAACACGATCTTCACGAACGTCGCGCTCCGCGACGACGGAGACGTCTGGTGGGAGGGACTGACCCCCGAGCCGCCCGCCCACCTCGTCGACTGGCAGGGGCAGGACTGGACGCCCGAGTCGGGGCGCCCGGCGGCCCATCCGAACTCGCGGTTCACCGTCGCGGCGGCGCAGTGCCCGTCGATCGCCGACGACTGGGACGCGGCCGACGGCGTCCCGCTCGACGCGATCCTCTTCGGCGGGCGTCGTGCCACGAACGTCCCGCTCGTGGTCGAGGCCAGCAGCTGGGAGCACGGCGTGTTCATGGGGGCGACGATCTCCTCCGAGCAGACCGCCGCCGCCGAGGGCACGGTCGGGGAGCTCCGTCGCGACCCCTTCGCGATGCTCCCGTTCTGCGGCTACAACATGGCGGACTACTGGAGTCACTGGCTCCGAGTGGGCGGTGCACTCGAGCACGGCAAGGCGCCGCGGATCTTCCAGGTCAACTGGTTCCGGAAGGACGCCGACGGCTCCTTCCTGTGGCCTGGTTTCGGCGAGAATTCCCGGGTCGTCGAGTGGATCGTGCGGCGGCTCGAGCACGAGGTCGACGCACGGGAGTCGGCGATCGGCCGGTTGCCGCTCCTCGACGAGCTGAACCTCGACGGCATCGACGTGCCCGAGGCCGACCTCGATGCCCTGTTCGCCGTCGACCGCGAGTCCTGGCTCGTCGAGTGCGACCTCACCGAGTCCTTCTTCGACACCTTCGGCAGCCGCGTCCCGGCCGCCCTCCGTGCGGAACTCGCCGCCCTGCGCTACCGCCTCCGATCCTGATCCTCGTCCTCCATTCGCCCAATTTCGGGCGAATGGAGGTTCAGGCGCCCAAAGATGGGCGAATGAACCGGTGACGAGGGTGCTCCACAGGCTGGAGACCGCGGCGGCTCGTCGATACGAGGAGGGTACGCCGGTCGCGGACCGACCGATCGCGCGACGATCGAAGCATGACGCCGACCGATCTACCCGATCACCACGCCTTCTCCGTCCGCTCGGCGCTGGAGCAGGGCGTCTCGCCGGAGCGCCTCCGCACGACGCGTGTCCCGGCACCGTTCCCGGGGGTTCGGAGCTTCGCTGCACCGCGCAGGGGCGCGGACCTGCCTCCCGAACAGCGTCATCTCGCGCACCTGGAGCTGTGTCGGGCGTACGCCTTGCGAATGGCACCGGCGCAGTTCTTCTCGCACCTGTCGGCCGCGCATCTCCTGGAGGCTCCGCTCCCGGCGCGGCTGCGCTGGGACGAGGTGCACGTCGGCGTCCGGCCGCCGGACCGAGCGCCCCGGGTTGCCGGGGTCGTCGGCCATCGCTTGGCGGGCCTCTCCGGCGATCCGATCCTCGTCGAGAGGCTCGCGGTCGTGAGTCCCGCCGACATGTGGTGTCAGCTCGGACCGAGTCTCGACATCGATGAGCTGATCGCGGTCGGCGATCATCTCGTCCGTGAGCGTGGTGCCTCCGGCAGGTGGCTCAACCAGCGCCTTCCAGCGCTCTGCTCGCTCGACGACCTCGGAGCGGCGCTCAGCGGATCCCGGCATCTCGGCGCGGGGGCACTCCGTGCCGCGCTCCCGCAGATCCGCGCTGGTTCCGAATCGCCGAAGGAAACGGAACTCCGACTCGCCTTCGTTCGTGCCGGCCTCCCGGAGCCGGTGCTCAACCACGAACTCCGCGATCGCTGGGGGCGATTCATCGCACGTCTCGACCTCGCCTACCCGGCGTATCGCGCAGCGTTCGAGTACGACGGGCGCCAGCACGCCACCGACCCGGGGCAGTTCGCGAAGGACGTCGACCGGATCCATGCCGTCACCAGACTCGGCTGGTCCCACGACCGCTTCCTCGCACACCACCTGCAAGCGGGTGCCGCGGTCGCGATCGACCGAGCACGCGAGCGCCTCATCGCGGCAGGATGGCGCCCGTGACACCGTTCATTCGCCCATTTTCGGGCGACGGAGCACCCATTCGCCCAAAAATGGGCGAATGAACCGGGCGTCACACGAGGAGCTGGTGCTTGGCGAGTTCGCGGTAGAGCGGGACCTCGGTCACGAGGTCGCTGTGGGTGCCGACGCCGACCACCCGACCCTCCTCGAGGACGACGATCTGATCGCTGTCGACGACGGTCGAGAGCCGGTGCGCGATGACGATGAGCGTGCGTCCCGTCGCGACCGCGTCGATGGCTTCCCGCATCATCTGCTCGTTGACACCGTCGAGGCTCGAGGTCGACTCGTCCAGCAACAGGATCGGGGGAGCCGCGAGGATGGCGCGAGCGATGGCGAGGCGTTGCCGCTCGCCACCCGACAGCATGATGCCGTCCTCGCCGACCGGAGCGGCGAGACCGAGCGGGTTGCGGTCGAGGACCCCGCCGAGGTTGACCGCATGCAGCACACGCTCGCAGTCGGCGTCGCTCGCATCAGGTGACGACAACAGCAGGTTGTCACGCAGCGTGCCGGCGAGGACCGGGGCGTCCTGTTCCACGTACCCGATCTGGTCCCGGAGGTCGGCGCGGGGGATCGTGCGGATGTCGACGCCGCCCAGCCGGATGGCACCGGCTGTCGGGTCGTAGAAGCGTTCGATGAGCCCGAGGATGGTGCTCTTGCCGGCGCCGGACGGTCCGACGAGCGCCGTGCGTCTGCCCTGCATCGCGGCGAAGGACACCCCACGGAGCACCTGACGACCGAGCGCCGACTGCGCCTCGGTGAGCCGGGCGGCGTCGGCGGCGACGACCTCCGGTGCGCTGGTGCCCTCGCTCAGCGCCTCGGTCGCGAGTGCCTCCGCTGCGGCCCGTTCGCGCTCGATGACCGC
This sequence comes from Plantibacter sp. MCCC 1A11337, assembly GCF_013349365.1. Classification (NCBI taxonomy): domain Bacteria; kingdom Bacillati; phylum Actinomycetota; class Actinomycetes; order Micrococcales; family Microbacteriaceae; genus Plantibacter; species Plantibacter sp. MCCC 1A11337. The sequence goes on from NZ_JABJWX010000006.1 coordinate 39,557, forward strand.
CGCGTCCGGGTAGGCGAACTCGACCCCGTCGAACTCGATCGCCGGAGCGGACGCTGAGGCGGCCCCGGGACGTCCGACCCGCGCGGCGATGGCCGCGTCGTCGTCGCCCTCGTCGGGCAGGTCGAGGATCTCCTGGATCCGGCCGAGCGCTCCGAGCGCCTGGTTGACGCTCGTGATCGCGCCGAAGGCCTGGCCGAGCGGCATGATCATCATGAACAGGAAGAGGATGAACGCGACGAGACTCGCGATGGTGATGGCCCCGGACGCGACGCGGAACCCACCGACGCCGAGGACGACCAGGAACGAGGTCTGCATGGCGATGCCGGCGACCGGGACGACCAGCGAGGAGATCTTCGCGATCCGCACGCCCACGCCGTAGACCTCCTTGGCCACGCCGTCCACCGCGTCGATCTCGCGGTCGGTCGCGTTGGACGCGCGGATGGTGCGGATGGAGCTGATGGCCCGCTCGACCGCGGCGGCGAGCTCACCCACCTTGGTCTGCTGCTCGCGGCTGGCGACGCGGATGCGTCCGCTCAGCGCGACGACGACGACGACCGAGACGATGACGACGAGGAGGGTGAGACCCAGCAGGACGGGGTCGATGATCGCCATGGCGATGAGTGCGCCGAGGAAGGTGATGGCACCGCCGACGGCGTCCACGAAGCCCTGCGTCAGGACGGCGTAGAGCATGGTCGTGTCGCTGCCGACCCGCGAGACGAGGTCGCCGGTGCGGCGCGTGTCGAACTGGCTGATCGGCAGCCGGAAGATGCGCGCGATGAGCTGGCGCCGTGAGGAGTAGACGACCCCGGTGCCTGCGCGCTGCAGCAGGTAGTGCTGATACCCGCTGATGACGCCGGAGATCACGACGAGCCCGACGAGGAGCCACGCCAGGTTGCCGAGCGACCGGCCCGCCTCGACGACCCCGATCACCTGGCTGACGATGAGCGGCTGGGCGAGTGACGCGGCCGCTCCGATGACGCTCAGGATGATGACGACGATGAGGATCGAGCGGTGCTCAAAGATGTACGGCATGAGCTGCTTGAGGCTCGCGCGGGGACCGTCGTCCTTCGGTCGGCTGAACGGGTTGCGGCTGCGTGCCGGGCGCGCTGGGGTGCTCATGGTGCTCTTCCTCCGAGGTGCGGTGCGCGGCTCCGAGACGTCCATGGCGACGGCGCACCGTGGTTCAACTCTAGGCGACGGTCGCACGCGCCGAGCCCGAAGCCGACGCGCCGAGCGCCGACGCAGCAAGGGCCGGTGCGCGGAGGTGTCCTCCACGCACCGGCCCTCGGTGATCGCCTCGATCAGGCGTCGATGTCGACGTCCTTGGTCTCCTTGGAGACGATGAGGGCGACGAGCGTGATCAGGGCCATCACCGAGAGGTAGACGCCGACCCAGAACGGGCTGCCGCCGCCGGCACTCCACAGTGCGACGGCGATGAACGGTGCGACCGCTGCGCCGAGGATCGACGACACGTTGTACGAGATCCCCGACCCGGTGTACCGCACGTTCGTCGGGAACAGCTCGGGCAGCAGGGCGCCCATCGGTCCGAAGGTGAACCCCATGAGGCTGAACCCGATGATGAGCCAGATCATGACCCCGGTGAACCCGGCGCCGAGCAGCGGGACCCAGACGAGCCCGAACACGAGGATCGCGCTCGTCACGACGATGAGCGTCCTCCGGCGTCCGTACTTGTCGGCGAAGGGGCCGGACACGAGCGTGAAGATCCCGAAGAAGACCACGCCGGCGATGAGCATGAGGACGAAGGTCGTGTAGCTGTAGCCGAGGCCGGCGACCGGTGCGTCGAGCGGCGCACGGCCGTAGCTCAGCGAGAACGTCGTCATCAGGTAGAAGAGGACGTACGTGGCGAGCATGAAGAAGGTGCCGAGGAGCAGCTTGCGCCAGTGCAACTTGACGACGCTCGCGAGCGGCGACCGCTGCACCTTGCCCTGCTCCTTCGCGTTCGTGAACGCGTTGCTCTCGACGAGGCGGAGTCGGACCCAGAGGCCGACGATCACCATGACGACGGAGAACAGGAACGGGATGCGCCAACCCCACTCGAGGAACGCCTCGGACGGCATGGACGGGTCGTCGCTCGGCAGGATAGCCGCGATGATCAGGAAGAGTCCGTTGGCGATGATGAAGCCGATCGGCGCACCGAGCTGCGGGAACGTGCCGAACAGGGCTCGCTTGCCGGTCGGCGCGTTCTCGGTCGCCACGAGGGCGGCACCCGACCATTCGCCGCCGAGCGCGAAGCCCTGACCGATGCGGAGGATCACGAGCAGCAGCGGGGCGACCCAGCCGACGAGCTGGTAGGTCGGCAGGAGGCCGATGAGGAAGGTCGCGATCCCCATGGTGAGGAGGGCGCCGACGAGCGTCGCCTTCCGACCGCGCTTGTCGCCGAGGTGCCCGAAGATGACGGCGCCGACGGGGCGGGCCACCATCGCGGCGCCGAACACGGCGAACGAGGCGAGGAGACCCGCGGTCGGGTCCTCACTCGGGAAGAAGAGGTGCGGGAAGACGAGGACGGCGGCCGTCGCGTAGACGTAGAAGTCGTAGAACTCGATCGTCGTGCCGATGAGGCTGGCGAGGACGACACGAGAGCGCGGATTGACCGGGGCCTTGGTGACTGGGGTTGCTTCGAGAGACATGCGTGCGCGTTTCGGTTCGGGAATGGACGCCGTCGAAGCATCAGCACCGGTCGCGCACGCCCGCCGACGACGGCAGGATCAGAGGTTCGCCCGCTTGTGGCAGGACCATGACACTGTACGCCGAAGTGCGGCATTCCGGTATTCGGTTGCCCAGCGGGGCGGATGCCGATACCGGAATGCCGCGTGATGCGACGCGCTCCGGTCAGCCGCGCAGTTCGCGGAGGACGACCGCGGTGGCCACGGCGGCGTCGGCGGCCTCCGCCCCCTTGTCCTCCTTCGACCCGGGAAGCCCCGCGCGGTCGAGCCCCTGCTTCTCGTCGTCGAGGGTGAGGACGCCGAAGCCGACGGGCTTGCCCGTCTGGATGCTGACCTGGGTGAGGCCGCTCGTCGCGGCGTCGGAGACGTACTCGAAGTGCGGCGTGCCGCCGCGGATGATGACGCCGAGCGCGACGACCGCGTCGGCCCCGGCCTCGAGGGCGGCTTTGGCGACGACCGGGAGTTCGAAGCTCCCGGGGACCCGCACGAGGCGATGGTTGGCACCGCTCGCATCGAGGGCCTTGACGGCTCCGGCGATGAGACCGTCGGTGATGGTCTCGTGCCAGGTGCCGGCGATGACGACGATGTCGAGGCCGGTGCCGTCGACGCTGATGGTGGGGGATCCTTCGCCGCTCATGCGGTCTCCTGTCTTCGTCCCCGAGCGCATCGGGGGTTGGTGGTGTTCCCGCTCCTCGGAGGAATCGAGGCGCGATGGTGGACTACTGGTGCGGGTGCGGTTCCGGTGCGAGCTCGAAGCCGATGCTGTGGCCCATGCGGTCGCGCTTCGTCTCGAGGTAGCCCTCGTTGAACAGGCCGACGCCGACCACCAGCGGGACGCGCTCGCTCACGGCGATGCCGTGGTTCGTGAGCTGTCGCTCCTTCTCCGGGTTGTTCGAGAGCAGGCGCACGGAGGTGATGCCGAGGTCCGTCAGGATCGCGCTCGCCGCCGTGTAGTCGCGGGCGTCGGCCGGCAGCCCGAGCGCGAGGTTGGCGTCGAGGGTGTCGAGACCGTCCTCCTGCAACCGGTACGCACGCAGCTTGTTGACGAGACCGATGCCGCGCCCCTCGTGCCCACGCAGGTAGACGACGACACCGCCGTGGCGCTGGATGGTGTCGAGGGCGCTGTCGAGCTGCGGACCGCACTCGCACTTGAGCGAGCCGAACGCCTCGCCGGTCAGGCACTCCGAGTGGACGCGCACGAGCGCACCGGTGGCCTGCGGGTCGCCGGCGATGATGGCGACGTGGTCGGCACCGGTCCTGCGGTCGCGGTAGGCGCGCAACCGGAACGAGCCGTGCGTCGTCGGGACGGTCGTCTCTACCTCGAAGGACACGTTCGACGACTCGGGGATGGCCGCCTGGGCGGCGCGTTCCTCGGCGCAGACCGCGGCCGCGTCGGGGTTCTCCTCGAGGAACGCGACGAGCGCGGCGATCGTCGTGACGAGCACGCCCTCCCGCTCGCCGAGCGCGATGAGGCCGGGCAGACGCATCATCTCGCCGTCGTCGGCGACGATCTCGGAGATCGCCCCGACCGGGACGAGCCCCGCGAGCTTCATGAGGTCGACGGCCGCCTCCGTGTGCCCGTCGCGCTCGCGCACCCCGCCGTCGACGGCGCGCAACGGGACGATGTGTCCGGGGCGCGAGAGACTGGCAGGCACGGACGCCGGGTCGGCGAGCACGCGCAGGGTGTGGGCCCGGTCGGCGGCGCTGATGCCGGTGCTGAGTCGGTCGGCCGCGTCGACCGTGACGGTGTACGCGGTGCCTCTGGGGTCCTCGTTGAGCGCGACCATCGGCGGGAGGGCCAAGCGGTCGGCGATCTCGTTCGTCATCGGTGCGCAGATGAATCCGGAGGAGTGCCGGACCGTCCATGCGATCCACTCCTGGGTGGCGGACTCCGCAGCGAGGATCACGTCGCCCTCGTTCTCTCGGCCTTCGTCGTCGGCCACGATGACCGGACGGCCCTGGCGGAGTGCCTCGAGGGCCTCCGGGATGCTGGCGATGCTCATACGTTGCCCCTTCCGGTGGCGGTGGTGCCGACCGGGTCCGCGGACTGCGGATCCTGGCCGATGTTGCTGGGGAGTGCCGACTCGAGACGGCTGAAGGCGAGCATGCGCTCGACGTGCCGGGCGAGGATGTCGGTCTCGAGGTTCACACGGTCGCCGGGGACCCGATCGCCGAGCGTCGTCGCGGCCAGCGTCTCGGGGATGAGGGACACCTCGAACCAGGCCTCCGGTGCGTCCGGTGCGCTGATGGCGCTGACGGTGAGCGAGACGCCGTCGACGGTGATCGACCCCTTGTCGACGACGAGCGGCGCGAGTGCCGCGGGGAGCGAGACGCGCACGATGCGCCAAGCCTCGCCGGGCACCGTGGCCAGGATGGTGCCGGTGCCGTCGACGTGCCCTTGGACGATGTGTCCACCGAGGCGGTCACCGACGCGGGCCGCACGTTCGAGGTTGACCGGAGATCCGACCGTGACGCCGTCGAGCGAGCTCATCGCGAGGGTCTGGGCCATGACGTCGGCCGTGAACGTCTCACCGGTCTGCTCGACGACGGTGAGGCAGACACCGCTCACGGCGATGGAGTCCCCGTGCCGGGTGCCCTCGAGGGCGAGCGGGCCACGGACGGTGAAACGTGCCGAGTCGTCGCCGTGGTCGATGGCGACGATGGTGCCGAGTTCTTCGATGATGCCCGTGAACATGGGTGGTCCGTTCTCTGGGGTTCAGGCGGTGAGGTGGTGGGCGGCCGAGGCGGAGGCGCTGCGGTCGGGTGTCGTGATGACCAGGAGGTCGTCGCCGAGTGGTTCGACGCCGACGGTGGTGAGTCGGATCGCTTCGCCGATGCTGTCGACACCGAGGTCGCCGATCGCGAGGCGAGGGCCGCCGAGGAGCATGGGGGCGAGGTAGGTGAGGACCGTGTCGGCGAGTCCTGCGCGGAGGAACGCCGTGGCGATGGTCGGGCCGCCCTCGATGAACACGCTCCGGACGCCCGCGGCGCGGAGCTCGGCGAGCAGCGCGGCCGGATCATGCCCGTGGTGGAGGACGACCGGCCGGGGGTGGCGGTGGACGGCGGCGTCCCGGGGGATCGGGCGATCCCCCATGACGACGGGCAGGGGCTGCTCGGGCAGGAGATCGCCGTGGTCGTCGCGAGCGGTGAGGCTCGGGTCGTCGGCGAGGACCGTCCCCGTGCCGACGAGGATCGCGTCGTGGGCGGCCCGCCGACGGTGGACGTCGTCGCGCGCGACATCGCCGGTGATCCAGCGGCTCGTGCCGTCGCTCGCGGCGATCCGCCCGTCGAGACTGGAGGCCCACTTCACGGTGACGAGCGGACGCCCGAGGCGGGCGGTGGTGAGCCAGTCACCGAGGAGGTCCTCCGCCGGTCCGGCGAGCACGCCGCCGATGACGGTCACGCCGCCGCCGCGGAGCCGTTCCGCTCCACCCCCGGAGTGGTGGCCGGGGTCGTCCACGGCGAACACGACGCGCTCGACGCCGGCCTCGAGGAGGGCGACGGCACACGGACCGGTCCGGCCCGTGTGGTTGCACGGTTCCAGGGTGACGACGGCGGTCGCGCCACGGGCCGCCCCGGGCGCGAGGTGGGACAGGGCGTCGACCTCCGCGTGCGGGGTGCCGGCTCCGCGGTGCCAGCCCTCGGCGAGCACGGTGCCGTCGGCGTCGAGGATGACGCAGCCGACGCGGGGGTTGACGCCGCGGGCGGGGCCGTTGGCGGCGAGTTCGAGCGCGCGCAGCATGGCCTGCTCCTCGCGGACACTCGCCCGCGGTGCTTCGGTTCCTGCGCTCATCTGTCCGTCATCTCGGTCGGTACTGACACGAGTTCCGGGGTCGCGGGCAGGTGCTCGCCGGCGTCGACCATCGGCCGACGCCCGTGCTTCCTTCCATCCGGACTCGAACGCCGTCTGCGAGCAGACGCGTTCATAACCGTCGGTCCTGGAGTTCCACCAGATCAACCGGGCCTCGCTTGCGCGAGACACGGGTCGCGGACTATCACCGCCGGTTCGGACTCTCACCGACCCCGGAGCACGTTACGTGTTGTCGATTCTAGGTCAACGGGCTGAGTGGGTGCCCTATTCCCGGTTCGGATGACGCCCGGTTGCAGCGCCTGAAGCGGCCGGGGTCAGCGCTGGGCGTCATGCTGATCGATCGCCGCGCGGGCGGTTCCCTCGTCGACCACGAGGTCGGAGATGAGCCCTCCCGCCAACGCCCCGAGGAGCGGCGGAACCTTGGCGGCACCGGCGACCACGCAGATCCGACGGGAGACCCCGCGCAGCACGTCGAGGTCGGGTCCGGATGCGCGGTTGTTGAAGGGGATGTCCCGCCACGAACCGTCGGCGCGGAAGAAAACGGTCGCGACGTCCCCGACCGCCCCGGCGCTCGCGAGCGCTTCGAAGTCGCTGTCGTCGAGGTAGCCGCCGACGTACACGTGGCTGGGTACGCCCGAGAGCTGCGAACCGAGACCGAACAGGGCGACGTCCATGCGCCGTTGGATCTCGAGCACGCGTCGGATGCTGCGCTCCCGCCACAGGGCGAGCTTGGTCGACGGGTCGTCGAAGAAGGCCGGCACCGCGAACTGCTGCGCGTAGGCCCCGTAGGCGTCCGCGTACCGATGCAGGATCTCACTCGCGTAGAGGATGCCCGAGGTGCGCGTGTTGGCCGCACCGTTCAGCTGGACGATCTGCGAGTTGTGGGTCCGCTTGGGGGTGAGGTGCCTCGCCACCGCACTCACGGTCGAGCCCCAGGCCAGGCCGAGCGTCATGTTCGAGTCGAACACGGAGCCGAGAAAACGTGCAGCCGAGAGGGCGACCCGCTCCAGGCGGTCGATGTCGCTCGTGTGGTCGGGGACCGGGACGATGTGGGCGGTCACGCCGAACCGGTCGCGGAACTCCGCTTCGAGCCGCGATGGCATGTCGTGCGGGGAGCGCACCTGGATGTCGACGAGCCCGCTTTCCCGCGCATATCCGAGCAGGCGGGACACCGACGACCGGGAGGTGTGGAGCTCCTGGGCGATGGCCTCCATGGTGAGGTCCTGCACGTAATACAGCTGTGCGGCACGGAGCGCCTCGGCCGTCCGGTCCGGCTGGCTGAGCGCGTCTGCGAGCGACATCGGGTCTCCTTGCACGTTTGTTCACTAGGGCTGTTCAGAGTTGCAGCGGGTGTCACGATGTATTCAGTCACATCATTCAGCGGCGCGCAATCCCGGCAGCGTCGCGTTCCAACCGCGAAGAAGCGAGGCATCTCATGTCCCTCAAGTCGTCAGCTCCCCGTTCCACCGTCCAGTCCGTCATCGACCGCCCGCAGGCGTCGGTGCTCATCATCGGCGGCGGTATCAACGGCATCGCGACCTTCCGCGACCTGGCGCTCCAGGGCGTCGACGTCACGCTCGTGGAACGTAACGACTGGGCCTCCGGCGCCTCCGCCGCGTCGAGCCACATGATCCACGGCGGCATCCGGTACCTCGAGAACGGCGAGTTCCGTCTCGTCCAGGAGTCGGTGCAGGAGCGCAACGGGCTCATCAAGATCGCCCCGCACTACGTGAAGCCGCTCGAGACCACGGTCCCGATCTTCTCGACCTTCTCCGGCATCCTCTCCGCACCGCTGCGCTTCCTCACCCACAAGCAGGGCAAGCCGCAGGAGCGTGGCGCGCTGCTCATCAAGGTCGGCCTCACCGCGTACGACTCCTTCTCCCGTGACGGTGGCAGCGTGCCGCGTCACCGCTTCCACGGCCGCAAGAAGTCCCTCGCCGACCTGCCGAAGATGAACCCGGGCCTCAAGTACACGGCGACCTACTACGACGCCTCCATGCACGACCCGGAGCGCCTCGCGCTCGACGTCCTCATGGACGGCCTCGCCGCCGGCCCCCACGCCCGTGCCGTCAACTACGTCGAGGCGGTCGGCATGGGTGCCGACGGCGTCGAGCTCCGCGACACGGTCACCGGCCAGACCTTCACCGTGACGAGCGACGTCGTCGTCAACACCTCCGGCCCCTGGACCGACCTCACGAACGCCGGCCTCGGCGAGCCGACGACCTACATGGGTGGCACGAAGGGCTCGCACATCGTCCTCGACAACCCGGAGCTCTACGCGGCCACCAAGGGGCGCGAGATCTTCTTCGAGCACGAGGACGGCCGCATCGTCCTCATCTACCCGCTCAAGGGCAAGGTCATGGTCGGCACGACCGACATCGACGCCGACCCGAGCACCCCGAGCGTCTGCACCGAGGAGGAGGTCGACTACTTCTTCGACCTCGTCAAGCACGTCTTCCCGACCATCGCGACCTCACGTGAGCAGATCGTCTACCGGTTCTCCGGCATCCGTCCGCTGCCGAAGCACGACGACGAGGCCCCCGGCTTCGTGTCGCGCGACTACCGGATCGAGCGCCGGGCCGCCGCTGCACGTCCGTCCACCACCGTGTTCAGCCTCGTCGGTGGCAAGTGGACCACCTTCCGGGCCCTCGCCGAGCACCTCAGCACGGACGTGCTCAACACCATCGGAGCCCCGCGCCCCGTGGAGACCCTCGGACTCGCGATCGGTGGCGGCGCCGGCTTCCCGCGCACCGACGCCGCGACGCGCACCTGGGTCGCCGCGCACGAGGACGGCACCGGCGCCAAGCGCGCCGAGCAGCTGCTGGGCCGGTACGGCACGAAGGCCGCCGCACTCCTCGAGCACCTGTCCGAGCACGGCGATGACCGCTTGCAGGGCGCTGCCGACTACAGCGTGCAGGAGCTGGAGTACCTCGTCGAGCAGGAGCAGGTCGTGCACCTCTCCGACGTGCTGCACCGCCGCACGAGCCTCGCGTTCACCGGATCGCTGACCGCCGGCCTCGTCGACGAGATCGCCCGCGTCGTCGGCGGTGTCCTCGGGTGGGACGACGCCGAACGGACCGCGCAGATCTCCGCAGCGCTCGACCGCCTGCGCGACGCCCACCAGGTCGACCTCCGGGTCGACGCCGCCAAGGAGGCCCCGGCGTTCTCATAATGCACGAATGTGCAGGCAAGGCCCTTGTCCTGTGCAACAGGAGCTGGCTACCTTACAAGCAACTGGTCAGTGCAACCTCGCCCAGCGGGGGCTCGCGCCTCGGCGTCGGCCCCCACACGGCCACACCTATGAAAGGTCAATGAAGACATGAACCTCGGAACCATCTTCCTCTCCGAGACCGTGGGGACGGCGATGCTCGTCCTGCTCGGTACCGGTGTGGTCGCCACGGCGATCCTCACGAAATCCAAGGGCCTCGGTGGCGGCTGGCTGCTCATCAACTTCGGTTGGGGCCTCGCGGTCTTCGCCGGTGTCACGGTGTCCTACGCCTCCGGCGGTCACCTGAACCCGGCTGTCACGATCGGCTTCCTCACCACGGGCTCGATCGACTTCGGTACGGCGCTCGTCTACTGGGCGGCGCAGATGGTCGGTGCCTTCATCGGTGCCGTGCTGACGTACTTCGCCTTCAAGCAGCACTTCGACCAGGAGGAGGACCCGGGCAAGAAGCTCGGCGTCTTCTCGACCGGTCCGGAGATCCGCAGCTACGGCTGGAACCTCGTCACCGAGGTCATCGCGACCTTCGTCCTCGTCTTCGTCGTGATGTCCTTCGGCAAGACCGGCCCCGACGCGGTGGTCATCGAGGGCGTGCCCGGAGGACTCGCAGCCCTGGGCGCCCTCCCCGTCGCCCTGCTCGTCGTCGGTATCGGAGCCTCCCTCGGTGGCCCGACCGGCTACGCGATCAACCCGGCACGTGACCTCGGTCCGCGCGTCGCCCACGCCCTCCTCCCCATCAAGGGCAAGGGCAAGAGCGACTGGTCCTACGCCTGGGTGCCGGTCGTCGGTCCTCTGCTCGGTGGTGTCCTCGCGGCCCTCGCCTCGATGGTGCTGCTCCCGGCCGTCTGACCTGACGCTGCGGCGGTGACCGGACACGATCACCGCCGCGGCACCCCGGGGCACCGGTTCCGGTGCCTCACCTCGCAACGCACGCAACGAAGGAGTATCCAATGGCGGACTACGTCATCGCAATCGACCAGGGGACGACGAGTTCCCGGGCCATCGTCTTCGACAAGAGCGGATCGATCGTCTCGACGGGCCAGCTCGAGCACGAGCAGATCTTCCCGAAGGCCGGCTGGGTCGAGCACAACCCGAACCAGATCTGGAACAACACCCGCGAGGTCATCGGCCAGGCGCTCAGCAAGGCCAACATCACCCGGCACGCCATCGCGGCCATCGGCATCACGAACCAGCGCGAGACCGCCGTCGTCTGGGACAAGACCACCGGTCAGCCCGTCTACAACGCGATCGTCTGGCAGGACACGCGCACGCAGGACATCGTGAACCGCCTCGCTGCGGACGGTGGCGTCGAGCGCTTCAAGAAGACCGTCGGCCTGCCGCTGGCGACCTACTTCTCCGGCACCAAGATCGTCTGGATCCTCGAGAACGTCGAGGGTGCTCGCGAGAAGGCAGAGGCGGGCGACCTCCTGTTCGGCACGACCGACAGCTGGGTCATCTGGAACCTCACCGGTGGTGTCAACGGCGGCGTGCACGTCACGGACGTCACCAACGCCTCGCGCACGCTCTTCATGGACCTCGAGACCCTGCAGTGGGACGACGAGATCCTCAAGGCGTTCGGTGTCCCGAAGTCGATGCTCCCGGAGATCAAGAGCTCCTCCGAGGTCTACGGCCACGCGTCCGACGACAGCCTCCTTCGCGAGACGCCGATCGCCGGCATCCTCGGCGACCAGCAGGCGGCGACCTTCGGTCAGGCCGCGTTCCAGCAGGGCGAGGCCAAGAACACCTACGGCACCGGTAACTTCATCATCTTCAACACCGGTGAGGAGATCGTCCACTCCGAGAACGGTCTGCTCACGACACTCGGCTACAAGCTCGGTGACGCGAAGCCGCACTACGCGCTCGAGGGTTCGATCGCCGTGACCGGTTCGCTCGTCCAGTGGCTGCGCGACAACCTCGGCATGTTCTCCTCCGCTCCCGAGGTCGAGGCGCTCGCCAAGACCGTCGAGGACAACGGTGGCGCGTACTTCGTGCCGGCGTTCTCCGGGCTGTTCGCGCCGTACTGGCGTCCGGACGCCCGCGGCGCGCTCGTCGGGCTCACCCGGTACGTCAACAAGGGCCACATCGCCCGGGCCGCCCTCGAGTCGACGGCGTTCCAGACGGCAGAGGTCATCGACGCCGTCAACGCCGACTCCGGTGTCCCGCTGACGGAGCTCAAGGTCGACGGCGGCATGACCGCCAACGACACGCTCATGCAGTTCCAGGCCGACATCCTCGGTGTCCCGGTCATCCGACCGGTCGTCGCGGAGACCACGGCGCTCGGCGCGGCCTACGCGGCCGGTCTCGCCGTCGGCTTTTGGTCCGACCTCGACGACCTCGCGAAGAACTGGCAGGAGGACAAGCGCTGGGAGCCCAACATGGACTCCGCAGAGCGCGACCGCCTCTACCGCAACTGGAAGAAGGCCGTCACGAAGACCTTCGACTGGGTCGACGACGACGTGCAGTAGTCACGACCGACCGGAACGGCCCGTCCTCCTCGCGGAGGGCGGGCCGTTCTGTCGTCCGTCCTCGCTCGGCTCCCGAAGGGTGCATCTGCGCAGAACTCCTGCAGCTTGAGGACCGGCACGGGAACAACCGCGCCATTCCGCCTGCCCGCGCCGATCGGTCCTGTCAGGCGCAGGAGTTCTGCGCAGACGAACTACTCCCGCACGACTCGCTCCGACCCCCATCTCGTCGAGATGGGGGGTCCCATCTGCGCACACCTCCTGCTCGTCGCTGCTGCGTTGCCTCTCTGGGGCTGATCCTGAGCGTTGACCAGTGGCCAGCAGGAGTTGTGAACCATGCGCGACGGTGAAGTCCCGGCCGTGACCCTCCTCCACAGGGTTCCGGCAGTCCTCGACCGACGATGAAGCCATCGCTTGTGACCGCCCGCTCGATCGGTGCCCCAACCATCGATGGATGGACAGCGCATCTTCTGGTCACACGATCTTCGCCCGCTCGACGCTTCTCGAGGAAGGGATGCGACCGCGTGAGATCACCCAGGCGGTGCGCGACGGAACGATCGTTCGCGTGCGGCGCGATCGATACGCGCTCCCCGGAGTGCACGATGACATCCGTGCCGCAGTCCGCATCGGGGGGAGGCGAGCGTGCCTGTCCACCCTGGCCGCCCGTGGTGTGTTCGTGTTCGACGCCACCCGGGTCCATGTGCATGTGGACCGCAGCGCCTCACGACTTCGCGGACCGCGGGCGGAGGACCGACGGCTGGCTACCAGCGATCGACGGGAGTTCAGCCTCCACTGGAGACCGCTTGACCAGCCGTGCGGCACGTTCGACTGCGACGTGTCGATCATCGACGCACTGGCACAGTCCATCCGGTGCCAGGCGCCGCGTATGGCACTTGCGACGCTCGACAGCGCGGTCCATCTCGGCTTGGTCGATGAACCTGACCTCCGTCGAGTCTTCGCCCTGGTGCCCGAACGCTTTCGTGCGCTCATGGCGTTGATCGATGGACGCGCCGAGTCAGGTCCGGAGACACTCCTGCGCTTGATCGTCCGCAGCCTCGGTCTGTCGTACGAGGTGCAGCCCCGCCTGGCGGAGGGTGGACGCGGTGATCTCCTGGTGGCTGAGTCGTTGTTGATCGAGGTCGACAGTCGAGCCCATCATGAGGGGTGGTCGCACGCCGTCTCAGACCGCACCCGTGACCTCAGAGCCGCCTCGCGCGGGCTGACGACGTTGCGGCCGCTCTACCAGCATGTGGTGTACGAGCCCGGCCTCGTTGCGGCGGCCATCACCGGTCTGATCGGGGAGGTGCGCACAACTCCTGCCCACCGCGCGGGCACTTCGCGGGCTGCGCGCTGAATGCGGCGGGCGCGGGCTTGCGGACAGCGACGAGCAGGAGTTGCGAACGGACGGCGGGATCAGGCGCGGCGGAGGAGTCCGACGCGGTCGTAGACCTCGGCGAGGGTCTGCTCGGCGACCTCGGTCGCGCGCGCGGCGTTGACCGCGAGCAGGCGGTCGAGCTCGGCGGGGTCGTCGAGGAGCTCGAGCGCGCGCGCACGGACCGGCTCGAGTTCGCCGACGACGACCTCGGCGAGACCCTTCTTGAGGTCGCCGTAGCCACGACCCTCGAACTCGCCGACGACCGCCTCGATGGGGGAGCCGGTGATCGCGGAGTAGATGCTCAGCAGGTTCGAGACGCCGGGCTTCTCCTGCGCGTCGAAGGCGATGACGCCGTCGTTGTCGGTGACGGCACGCATGATCTTCTTCTGCGTGACCTTCGGCTCGTCGAGCAACCAGATGATGCCTGCCGGGGTCTCGGCGGACTTCGACATCTTCGACGTCGGGTTCTGGAGGTCGTAGATGCGTGCGGAGTCCTTCTGGATCTGCGCCTTCGGGACGACGAAGGTGTCGCCGAAGCGGGCGTTGAACCGCTCGGCGAGGTCGCGCGTGAGCTCGATGTGCTGCCGCTGGTCGTCGCCGACCGGCACGATGTCGGTCTGGTAGAGCAGGATGTCGGCCGCCATGAGGATCGGGTAGGCGAAGAGTCCGACCGACGAGGCGTCGCGTCCGTGCTTGGCCGACTTGTCCTTGAACTGCGTCATGCGCGCGGCCTCACCCATGCCGGTGATCGTGTTCAGCACCCAGGCGAGCTGTGCGTGCGCCGGGACGTGCGACTGGACGTACAGGGTCGAGGCCGAGGGGTCGATGCCTGCGGCGATGTACTGGGCGGCCGTGCGACGGGTCTTCTCCCGGAGCTCGGCGGGGTCCTGCGGCACCGTGATCGCGTGCAGGTCGACGATGCTGAAGAAGGCGTCGTGCTCCTGCTGCATCTGCTTCCACTGCAGGAGGGCGCCGATGTAGTTGCCGAGGTGGAGCGAGTCGGCGGAGGGCTGCATGCCGGAGTACAGGCGTGGCTTGGTCATGTGGGTTCTCGCAGAGTGATGAGCGGCCGGAGCCGGGGCACGGGTGGTCTGGGTGGTGTGGTGCCGGTGGTCAGACGGCGTAGTCGACGACGACGGGGGCGTGATCGGACCATCGCTGGTCGTACGCCGCGGCCCGGTCGATCGTGTAACCGGACGCGAGGGCTGCGAGCTCGGGAGTGGCGAGCTGATAGTCGATGCGCCAGCCGGTGTCGGTGTCGAAGGCCTGGCCGCGCTGGGACCACCAGGTGTAGGGACCGGGGACCTGGCCGGCGGACTGGCGCCCGATGTCGACCCAGCCGAGGCCGGTGCCGGTCACGCCGTCGACGCCCGTCACCGGCTCGCCCGCCGGGCCGAGGTAGCGGTCGAAGTAGGACCGCTCGGCGGGCAGGAAGCCGGCACGCTTGACGTTGCCCTTCCAGTTCTTGATGTCGAGCTCGGTGTGGCCCACGTTGAGGTCGCCGACGACGAGGGACAGTGGGTTGTGCTCGCGCAGTGCGGGCAGCCGCTCGAGCATCGCCTCGAGGAAGCGGAACTTCTCGACCTGCTTGGGGGTGTCGACTTCGCCGGAGTGCACGTAGGTGCTCACGACCGTGACGAGGGTGCCGTCGATGTCGAAGTCGGCCTCGATCCAACGACCCGCGCTGTCGAAGTCGTCGGCTCCGAGGGCGACGCGGTGGATGCCCGCCGATCGACGGCTGACGATCGCGACACCTGCGCGCCCCTTGGCGGTCGCGGCGTCGTGCAGGATGTTCCATTCCGGTCCGAACAGCGTCTCGAGGTCGCTCGTCGCGGCGCGGACCTCCTGCAGGGCGAGGATGTCGACCCCGCGGTCTTCGAGCCAGTCGCCCATCCCTTTGCGGAAGGCCGCGCGGACTCCGTTGACGTTGACACTGGCGATGCGGAGGGGTGCAGACATGCCTCCAGCTTAGTCGCGGGGGCCGACAACGCCCTGGCCCCGGCGTCCGCCCGGGCGTCGGCGATGGGGCGGGTCCGACGCGTCCGCCGCGAGCGACTCGGGGGCTTCGCCGTGCTGTCGGATGAGCTCGGCCGAGGCCTCCTCGGCGTGCCGCACGCGTCGGCGGGCGAACCAGACCGCCGGGCCCTTGGCGCGCCGGAGGGATTCGCGAGCCTCCCGCAGTTCCGCCTCGGCGATCAGTCTCCTGGCCGCCAGCTCTTCGGCCGCCTGCTCCTCCGGTGTCGTCGTGCGCACACTGATGCCCTGGTCGTCGAGACCCACGGCGATCCACGCGGCGGAGGCGAGGATGACGCGGCTCACGAGGTTGAACCACAGCATGAGGCCGATGAACACCGCGAAGGTCGCGAGCAACGGGTTCCGGGAGGCCCCGGCGATCACCGCGCTGCTCGCGACGCTCAGGAGCGAGAGCACCAGACTGCCGAGCAGCGCGCCGCCGAAGAGGTTGCGCCACGGGATCCGGATCCGGCTGAGCACGCGGTACATGGCGCCGAGGGTGACGAGGTTCACGACGACCGCGACGATCAGTCCGACGACCCGGCTGCCGACGGTCACCCAGAACGTGCCCTCCAGTCCGACGAGCGACAGCAGCCAGCTGAGCGCCTGGGTGCTGGCGACCGACAGCGTCGCGGAGACGAGGAGGAGGACGCCGAAGGCGAGCGCCAGGACGAGGTCGACGACCTTCAGCAGGAAGAAGCTCGCGGCGACCTTCGGGAGCGCGAAGATGGACCGGACCGCCTGCCGGGTGTAGTACAACCAACCGATCGCCGTCCAGATGAGTCCGACGGCGGCGATGACCCCGGTCCACCCGAGCAGGGAGGCGCTCGACAACTGCTCCTCGGCGATGATGCCTTCGCCGTCGGTGCCGATGAGGCCGGGGACGGCGCGGTTGATGATCTCCACCAGTGCTTGGAAGACCTCGGCGTTGTTACCGAGCCAGATGCCGGTGATGGCGAATCCGACGTAGACCGCTGCGAACACGGCGAAGACGGCCTGGAAGCTGATCCCGGCGGCCAGGAGGTTGCCGTCCATGGCGAGATACCGATGGATGACGCGATAGGGCTTCAAGCGCATGACCCACGTCGTGGCGCGCTCCGCTCTCGCCGCGCGGGGCGCGAGTCGTCGGATGAACGGGTTCTCGCTGTTCTGGATCCATTGGAACACCAGCGGAGGTGGCGTCTGCTGGAGCCGCACTCTGGGGGTGGTGCTGACGTCCGGCGCGTCGGCGGAGTCCTTCCTCGGCGCACGCGGATTGGTCACCGGACCAGCCTACAAGCGGGCCGGACCGGGGGAGAGGCGGTGCACTAGGGTCGAACCATGCGCGAGGCGGAGGGGCAACGCACGTTCACCGGCACCGGCATCGGACGCGGCGTCGTGGCCGGTCCCGTGCTCCGCATGCCGGAGCCGTTGCCCGAACCGAGTGCCGACCCGTTCGGCGGGGACGTCACGCTCGAACAGGCCAGGGCCGTCGCGGCGCTCAGCGCGACGCGGGTCGACCTGGAGGAGCGGGCTCGACGAGCCGGCGGCCATGCGCAGGACGTGCTCGAAGCGCAGGCGGTCATGGCCGACGATCCGGCGCTCGCGGAGGACGTCGCGACGCGCATCGCAGCGGGGCGCTCTGCGGAGCGCGCCGTGTTCGAGGCCCTGGCGACGGTCCAGCAGGTCCTCTTCAACCTGGGGGAGCCCATGGCGGCGCGCGCGACCGACGTCGGCGACGTCTCGCAACGGGTCATCGCACGGTTGCTCGGTCGGCCTGTCCCCGGTCCGCCCGAGTCGGACGAGCCGTTCGTCCTCGTCGCCGCGGACCTCGCTCCGGCGGACGCCGCACTCCTCGATCTCGATCGGGTGCTGGCCCTCGTGACGAGTGGCGGCTCGGCGACCTCGCACACGGCCATCCTCGCGCGCGAGCAGTCGCTCATCGCCGTCGTGGGCGTCGCCGGAGCCGAGCAGTTCGAGGACGGTGAGATCGTCCTCGTCGACGCCGGAGCCGGGGTCGTCACGGGGTCGCCGACGAAGCGCGAGGTGCGGTCGGCCCGGTCCACCGCGGCCGAGCGCGTGCGGGTCTCACCGCGCTCGCCGGGCGAACTCGCCGACGGCACCCCGGTGCCCCTGCTCGCGAACCTCGGGTCCGTCGCCGGCGCGGCCGGTGCCCTGGCGCTCGGCGCCGAAGGGGTCGGGCTGTTCCGCACCGAGCTCCTCTTCCTCGATCGCGCGGAGGCGCCTGGCGTCGCCGAACAGGCTGACCGCTACGGCGAGTTGCTCGCGGCGTTCCCGGGCAAGCGCGTCGTCGTCCGGGTGTTCGACGCCGGAGCCGACAAGCCGCTCGCCTTCCTCCGACCGGACGACGCCGAGCCCAATCCGGCGCTCGGGGTGCGGGGCATCCGGGCGCTCCGCGCTCATGACGAGGTGCTCCGAGACCAGCTCACGGCGCTCGCGCTCGCACAGGACGCCCACGAGGCGGACCTCTGGGTGATGGCCCCGATGATCGCCGACCTTCCCGAAGCCGCGGCGTTCGTGACGCTCGCCAAGCGGCTCGGGCTGCGCACGGTCGGGGCGATGATCGAGGTGCCGTCGAGTGCACTGCTCGCCGCGCAGATCCTCGGGGTCGCGGACTTCGTGAGCATCGGGACCAACGACCTGACGCAGTACACGCTCGCGGCGGACCGTCTCCTCGGGCCCCTCGGCCCGTACCAGGATCCGTGGCACCCGGCCGTGCTGCGGCTCGTCAAGCTCGTCGGTGACGCCGGTCTCGCCTCCGGGCGCTCGATCGGCGTGTGTGGGGAGGCAGCAGCGGATCCGGCCCTCGCGGTCGTGCTCGTCGGCCTCGGGGCGACGAGTCTCTCGGTCACCCCGGCCGCGCTCGGCGACGTCCGGAGCGAGCTGCGCCGCTACACGCTCGAGGCGGCTCGCGCCATGGCGATGGACGCCCTGAGCGCCGCGTCGCCGGCTGAAGCGAGAGCTGCCGCGCTGGCCTGACCTCGCTCGATGCTCGGATCTTCCCGCACGAACACGTCCGGCCCAGCGCGGTGCGCTGGGCCGGACGGATGAACCGGGTGCTGGCTAGGAGACCTTGCCGGAGATCATGGCCTGCTTGACCTCGGCGATCGCCTGCGTGACCTGGATGCCGCGGGGGCACGCCTCGGTGCAGTTGAAGGTGGTGCGGCAGCGCCACACGCCCTCCTGGTCGTTCAGGATGTCCAGGCGGACCTGCGAGGCGTCGTCGCGGGAGTCGAAGATGAAGCGGTGCGCGTTCACGATCGCCGCCGGGCCGAAGTACTGGCCGTCGGTCCAGAAGACCGGGCACGACGAGGTGCACGCGGCGCACAGGATGCACTTCGTGGTGTCGTCGAAGCGGGCACGCTCGGCGACCGACTGCACGCGCTCCTTGTTCTTCTCCGCGGGCTTGCCGGGCATGAGGAACGGCTGCACCTCGCGGAACGACGCGAAGAAGGGGTCCATGTCGACGACGAGGTCCTTTTCGAGCGGCAGACCCTTGATCGCCTCGACGTAGATCGGCTTCGAGATGTCGAGGTCCTTGATCAGCGTCTTGCAGGCGAGGCGGTTCCGGCCGTTGATCCGCATGGCGTCGGAGCCGCAGATGCCGTGTGCGCAGGAGCGACGGAAGGTGAGGGTCCCGTCCTGTTCCCACTTGATCTTGTGGAGCGCGTCCAGGATGCGGTCCGTCGGGAACATCTCGACGTCGAAGTCCTCCCAGCGCGGCTCGGCGTCCACGTCCGGGTCGAACCGACGGATGATCAGGGTGACCGTGAAGGACTGGATCTCCTCCGGTGCTGCGGCCGGCGGGTTCTCGAGCGTTGCAGTGCTCATCGCTAGTACTTCCTCTCCATCGGCTGGTACCGCGTGATGACCACGGGCTTCCAGTCGAGCCGGATGTGGTCGGCCGCGTCGGACGAGTGCGGGTCGCCGGACAGGTACGCCATCGTGTGCTTCATGTAGTTCTCGTCGTCGCGCTTCGGGTAGTCGTCGCGCATGTGACCGCCACGGCTCTCCTGACGGTTGCGAGCGGAGTAGACGACGACCTCGGCGAGGTCGAGCAGGAAGCCCAGCTCGATCGCCTCGAGGAGGTCGGTGTTGAAACGCTTGCCCTTGTCCTGGACGGCGATGTTCTGGTACCGCTCGCGCAGGTTGTGGATGGTGGCGGTGACGCCGGCGAGGGACTCGTCCGTCCGGAACACCTGGGCGTTGCGGTCCATCTCCTCCTGGAGCTCCTTGCGGATCGTGGAGATCCGCTCGGTGCCGTTGGAGTTCCGCATCTGCTCGACGAGGCCGGAGACGAAGCCGGCGGGGTTCTCGGGCAGGGGCGTGAAGTCGACGCTCTGGACGTACTCGACGGCGTTGTTGCCGGCGCGCTTGCCGAACACGTTGATGTCGAGGAGGGAGTTCGTGCCGAGTCGGTTCGAGCCGTGGACGGACACACACGCGCACTCACCGGCGGCGTACAGGCCGGGGACGACGGTGTTGTTGTCGCTCAGGACCTCGGCCTTGACGTTCGTCGGGATGCCGCCCATGGCGTAGTGCGCCGTCGGCATGACCGGGACGGGCTCCGTCACCGGGTCGACGCCGAGGTAGGTGCGCGCGAACTCGGTGATGTCGGGCAGCTTGGTCTCGAGGACCTCGGCACCGAGGTGGGTGCAGTCGAGGTAGACGTAGTCCTTGTTCGGACCGGCACCGCGGCCTTCCGCGACCTCCTGGACCATGCAGCGCGCGACGATGTCTCGCGGTGCGAGGTCCTTGATGGTCGGCGCGTACCGCTCCATGAAGCGTTCACCGCTCGCGTTCCGGAGGATCGCACCCTCGCCTCGGGCTCCCTCGGTGAGGAGGATGCCGAGACCGGCGAGGCCGGTGGGGTGGAACTGGAAGAACTCCATGTCCTCGAGCGGGAGTCCCTTGCGCCAGATGATCCCGACGCCGTCGCCCGTGAGGGTGTGCGCGTTCGAGGTCGTCTTGTAGATCTTGCCGAAGCCACCGGTGGCGAAGATGACCGCCTTCGCCTGGAAGACGTGGATCTCGCCGGTGGAGAGCTCGTACGCGACCACACCGGACGGCTTGTCGACGCCGTCGACGTTCGTCATGATCAGGTCGAGTGCGTAGTACTCGTTGAAGAAGTTGATGCCGAGGCGGACGCAGTTCTGGAACAGCGTCTGCAGGATCATGTGGCCGGTGCGGTCGGCCGCGTAGCAGGCGCGGCGGACCGGAGCCTTGCCGTGGTCGCGGGTGTGGCCGCCGAAGCGACGCTGGTCGATCTTGCCCTCTGGGGTGCGGTTGAACGGCAGACCCATGTTCTCGAGGTCGATGACCGCGTCGATGGCCTCCTTCGCGAGGATCTCCGCAGCATCCTGGTCGACGAGGTAGTCGCCGCCCTTGATGGTGTCGAAGGTGTGCCACTCCCAGCTGTCCTCCTCGACGTTCGCGAGCGCAGCGGCCATACCGCCCTGCGCCGCTCCCGTGTGGGACCGCGTCGGGTAGAGCTTGGAGATGACGGCCGTCTTCGCTCCGGGGCCGGCCTCGATCGCGGCGCGCATGCCGGCACCGCCGGCACCGACGATCACGATGTCGAACTGGTGGTAGTGGATGCCGTCGATGACGGTGGACTCGGTGGTTTCTGTAGTCACGGTTTCCGTTGCTCGGTCTCGGTTGCTCAGTTGGCGGGGCAGAACGACGCGAGCAGGTCTGCAGGTGCGCCGGCGGGGCACGGGTCGAAGGTGAAGACGACCAGGGTCCCGAGGATGATGAGGATGGTGACGGCGGCGAGGATCGCGACCTTGAGGACGCCGCGGATCGTGCGACCCGTGGCGTAGTCGTTGACGATGGTGCGCATGCCGTTGCCACCGTGGATCAGCGCGAGCCACAACATGGCGACGTCCCACCACTGCCAGAAGGGGTTCGAGAGCTTGCCGCCGACGAAGGCGAAGTCGATGGCCTTGATGCCGTCACCCACCATGAGGTTGACGAACAGGTGGCCGAAGATGAGGACCAGCAGGATCACGCCGGAGACGCGCATGTAGATCCAGCCCCACTTCTCCCAGTTGACGCCCTTGCGGCGCGCGGGACGAGCGGGGGTGCGGGGAGCGGCGATCGTCGTCATCAGTGGCCCATCTCGCTGAACACGTTGATCAGGTGGCGCGGCGTGAAGCCCAGCATCGTCACGACCCAGAGACCGATGACGATCCAGAACATGGGCCGCTGGTACTTGGTGCCCTTCGACCAGAAGTCGATGAGGATGATGCGGATGCCGTTGTACGCGTGGTAGGCGATGGCGGCGACGAGCGCGACCTCACCGAGCCCCATGATGGGGTTCTTGTACGTGCCGATGACCGCGTTGTACGCCTCGGGGGAGACCCGCACCAGCGCGGTGTCGAGGACGTGCACGAGGAGGAAGAAGAAGATGGCGACGCCGGTGATCCGGTGGAGCACCCACGACCACATGCCCTCACGGCCCCGGTACAGGGTGCCGGCCGGGCGTTTGGATGTCGTGGATTCCAACGGTGACGTTCGCGTGAGACTCGCGGTCACGAGGTCCTCCCTGATAGTCGCTATCTGCGGCAGATCGTTCTGCCGTGCGGGGGTTGTTGCCTGCCGTGCGTCGAATCGGCGCGCTGGACCAAGTGTAGGCGGGGGATGCGCCGTCCCGCCGCTAAGGCTGGCCTAACTGTCTCGACGTCGAGAGAGGCCGGACATCTGCGCGACGACCGGGCGACACCGGGTGTTCACAACCAGTTCCGACGTTTGAACACCTTGTAGAGGATGACGCTCGTGGTGGCCATGAGCGCGAGCGCCATCGGGTAGCCGAACCACCACGACAACTCCGGCATGTGGGTGAAGTTCATGCCGTAGATCCCCGCGATGAGACTCGGGCCGAACAGGATGGCGGCCCAGGAGGAGATCTTCTTCACCTCGTCGCCCTGCTTGAGGCTCGCCTCGGTCATCTTCGCCATCTCCTCGTTCTGGCGTTGACCGACGAGGGTGCTGTTCACGGTCAGGATGTCGCGCAACAGCTCCCGGTAGGCGTCGATCCGCTGGTTGACGCTCGTGAGGTGGTCGGCGACGTCGCGGAGGCCGCGTTGCAGTTCGTCGGCGACGCCGTACTTCGCGCTGCCCTGTTCGAGCGACAGCATCACATCGCTGAGCGGGTGCGTCGCCCGCTCGAAGGCGATGACCTCGCGGGAGAGCTGGTAGATCCGGCGGGAGACCTGGGACTCGCCGACGAAGACCTGCTCCTCGATCTCGTCGATGTCGTTCGAGAGCCCGGCGACCACCGGGCCGTAGCCGTCGACGACGGCGTCGATGATGGCGTACAGGATGGCCTGCGGACCGTAGGCGAGGAGTTCGTGCTCCTGCTCCATCCGCGCCCGCACGTGCGAGAGGTCGGGGGACTCGGCGTGCCGCAGCGTGATGACGAAGTTCGGGCCGACGAAGACGTGCAGTTCGCCGAACTCGACGGTCTCGGTCTCGTCGACGTAGTTGGCGGCCCGGAGGACGACGAACAGGACGTCGTCGTACCGCTCGATCTTCGGCCGCTGGTGCGCGGTGATGGCGTCCTCGACGGCGAGGGGGTGGAGACCGAACTCCGCCGCCAGGACGCCGAGCTCGCCCGCGTCGGGCCGGTAGAGCCCGATCCACGCGACGCCGTCCGGGGTCTCATGGAGTGCGCGGAAGGTGTCCTCGAGCGAGGTGAGCGTCGAGCTGCGGGATCCGTGGCGGTAGATGCAGGCGTTGACGATGCTGTTGCGGCCGTCGAGGTCCGCTGCGTCCGGCGGACCGACGGGGACCGGGGGAGCCTGCTTGCTGCCGAAGGACGGGATCGGGATCCCGAGGACGTTGCGTCCAGCCATGCTCGTACCGTTCTTTCTCATGCTCGATCTGGCGCTCATCGTAAACCCGTCAGATGACGCTTCCGTGCCGTCGTCCTCAGGGTGGAGCCTGGCGGTACGCTCGGGGGATGACCACGCCCCTCGAACGCTTCTACGCAGTGATCCCGGCCGGCGGCATCGGCAGTCGTCTCTGGCCGCTCTCGCGAGCCGACGCACCCAAGTTCCTGCACGACCTCACCGGCTCCGGCAGCACGCTGTTGCGCGCGACCTGGGACCGCCTCGCGCCGATCGCCGGTGACCAGCGCATCATGGTCGTCACCGGGCGTGCGCACCGCGCGGCCGTCGAACAGCAGCTGCCCGACCTCGCCGACGCCAACGTGGTCCTCGAGAGCGAGCCGCGCGACTCGACCGCCGCGATCGGGCTCGCCGCAGCGATCCTCGTCCGCCGCGAACCCGACGTCATCGTCGGCTCGTTCGCCGCCGACCACGTGATCCGCGGCGACCGGCTGTTCCGCGCCGCGGTCGCCCAGGCCGTCACGGCCGCCGAGGAGCGCTACATCGTCACGATCGGCATCCAGCCCACGGAGCCCGCCATCGGGTTCGGCTACATCAAGAGCGCCCGCGACCTCGGCATCCGCGGGGCCGAAGGGGTCATGCTGGTCGACTCCTTCGTCGAGAAGCCCGACCTCGCCACGGCCAAGCGGTACGTCTCGAGCGGCGAGCACCTCTGGAACGCCGGGATGTTCATCTCGCGGGCCGATGTCCTGCTCGAGGAGATCGGCCGACAGAAGCCCGAACTCCTTGCCGGCCTCCTCGAACTCGCCGAGGTCTGGGACGACGCGGCGGCCCGCGGACCGGTCGTCGACCGAGTCTGGCCGGCGCTCGAGAAGATCGCGATCGACTACTCCGTGGCGGAGCCCGCCGCGGCCGCCGGTCGCATGGCCGTCGTGCCGGCGCACTTCGACTGGGACGACGTGGGGGACTTCGCCTCGCTCGCCAAGCTCAACTCCGGTGGGCGCAAGTCCGACCTCGCCATCCTCGGCGAGAACGCGCGCGTGCTCTCGGACGCTTCCAGCGGCATCGTCGTCAGCCAGACCGGTCGGGTCATCAGCCTCATCGGCGTGCAGGACATCGTCGTCGTCGACACCCCGGACGCCCTGCTCGTCACCACGAGTGCCAACGCGCAGCGGGTCAAGAGCGTCGTCGACGCCCTCAAGCTGTCCGGTCGCGACGACGTCCTCTGATCGGCGACCGTCGGTGACCGCGCTGCGCGAGCTGCTCCTGCAGGCGGGCGCGCGTCTCCAGGCCGCAGGCGTCCGTGACGAGGCTCTGGCGGAGGTCTACACACCCCGCGGACTCCCGCTCGTGAAGCGGGCACCCGCGCTGCGGCCGATCGGCCGGGCGTGGCGCCTCGGGGTCGTCCTGCTCTCGGCCGACGGTCGCCTCTTCACCGCGGCCGAGTCCACTCGGGCTGTGGAGCCGAAGTGGTTCAACCACCGCTCCTCTGAGGTTGAGCACCGTCGGATCGCGCAGCAGGCGGCGCACCGCGGCCCGTTCGCCGAAGGCGACGTCGTCAACTTCGAGGTCGTCGAGCTCGCGCTGGACGAGGCGTCACTCCGGGAGGGTTCGGGTCCGTTGCGCCTCGTCGACGACACGGTCATGCTCCGCTGGGCCGGGCACGACCTCGGGCTCACCCCGCTCGACGCCTACCTCGACGACCGCGTCTCACTCCTCATCGGCGAGTGACCCGTCCGTTCGCCCGAGAACGGGCGGACCGACGGGGCGATCAGACCGCGGGGCCGAACCACTCCGTGTAGAGCCGCCAGAAGTTGCGGTTGCCGTAGGCGCTGCAGGCGTCGCCCGTGCCCGAGACGTTCGCGAGGGCTGCGGGGTTCGGTTGGTACGGCGTGTAGAGGTAGAGGTTGGCCGTCGCCTGGTTGCGGATGTCGACCTGGGTGCCGCCGCAGGCAGCGTCGGGGCTGTACTGGATGTAGACCGATCCCAGGTGATACGCCCGCTGGTAGGACTCACCCGGCACGTTGAGCGGGTACAGCGTGTACTGCCGGAACTGCCATGCGGAACGGTAGACCTGGTTCTGGAACCCGAAGTAGTCCGCGTCGCAGCTCGCGCTGAAGTTCGGGCCGGTGTCGGGACAGCCCCAGCCCATGGCGCGCGCGTAGCCGTATTCGCTCGGCCCGGTGATGAGCGACTGCTCCTTCTGCATGAGGACGAGCAGCACCTTGGGATTGATCCCACACGCGTGGGCGACCTTCGCGACGATCCTCGCCGCCGACTCGTTCACGGCGCCGCGGTAGGCCTCGCAGTGTCCGGGCTCGGCCGCCGGGACGGACTCGGTGCTGGCACGGAAGTCCGCCAGGCACGGCACGCCGTCTTTCGGGGTACAGGGCTGGGAGGCGAAGAACGCCTGGACGTCAGCCTCGCTCATGGCGTTCGCGTCGTAGAAGTTCGCGTCGCTGATGATCTCGCCCGGGTCGAAGTCCGTGCCGCGGACCGTGGGCGGCGCCGGCTGGGTGGGCTTGCCGGGAGCCGGCGTGGCCGGCTTCGTCGGCTTCGGGGTCGCCGTCGAGGGCGTGGTCGGCGAGGGACTCGGGGTGGGCGTCTGCGTCCGGCTCAGCTGCAAGCTCGCAGCGGCCGCGGTCGCCGGCGTGGTCGGCAGTGCGCCGAGTGCGACGAGCGCACCGATACCGAGCGCGGCGAGCAGCGAGGCCGCGGCCGATCGGTGCGCACGGCGACGCCGCGCGGGCGAGGGGACCGACGGAGCACGCATGACGACCAGCCTAATCGGGACCGGTGACGTGCAGGGCTTGCGGCGGCCGACAACCGACGGATAGCCTGAAGGCACTGTGAAGAACTGAGCGAATCGACGTCCCGCGCCTGCGGCAGACCATCACGAACGTGATGTGCCCGGCGGGAATCCATCGAGGTACGCCAGACGCTTCCAGGTCCGCCCAGGAGTTCGAGCCCAGCGCTCGCTCCTGACGTGTCGGACGACGACCGTACGCGGCGTGCCCCATCTCGAAAGGGGCCTCCATGCGAGCACCCATGACCCACGCGACACCAGTCCACCGCCGCACCGCTTCGAGGTTCGGGCGATCCATCGACATCCAGCAGCTCCGCGCCGACGGCGTCACCCGCTCCTACGGCGACCGCGTCGTGTTGCGCGACGTCGACCTCGTCGTGTCGGCCGGAGACCGTCTCGGCCTGATCGGCGAGAACGGCGCGGGGAAGTCCACGCTGCTGCGCATCCTCGCCGGGATCGACGAGCCGGACGACGGCGAGGCCGTCCGCCCGGTGCGCACCGGCATCCTCATGCAGGAACTCGAACTCCCGGACGACACGACGGTCGGCGAGCTGCTGGAGCAGGCGCTCGGCGAGGTCCGGGCCGTCGAGCAGGAGTTCGCGACGTCGGCGGCGGCACTCGGTGAGCTGGGTACCGCCGGTGACGGTTCCGCCGAGCAGCGGTACGCCGCCGCGCTCGACGCGGCGGAACGCGCCGACGTCTGGACGGCGGACGCCCGGTTGGACGCGGTCGTCGACGGCCTCGGTATCGCCGGGATCGAACGGTCGCGACGACTGGGTGAGGTGAGCGGGGGACAGCGATCCCGCTTCGCCCTCGCCGCGCTCCTCGTCGCCAGACCGACCGCACTGCTGCTCGACGAGCCGACCAACCATCTGGACGACGACGCGGTCGCCTTCCTCCGCGGCCACCTGTCGGAGTGGCCGGGCCCGGTGCTCTTCGCGAGCCACGACCGCGCCTTCCTGGACGAGGTGGCGACGGGGCTCGTCGACATCGATCCGTCCCGCCCGGTCCCCGTCGGCGAGGCATCACCCGTCGTGGAGTTCGGCGGGCCGTTCAGTGAGTACCTCGGCTGGAAGGCCGCAGAACTCGACCGGTGGTCGACGCGTTACGAGGAGGAGCAGGCCGAGCTACGACGGCTCGCGTCCGCGGTGCACGACGTGGCCCCGCGGATCAACCACGATCGGGGCATCCGCGACAACAACCGGATGGCGTTCGGCATGCGAGGCGACCGCGTCGAGCAGCAGATCAGTCGGCGGGTGCGGAACGCGCAGCTCCGACTCGAGGTCCTCGAGCGCGAGCAGGTGCGGCGCCCGCCTCGCCGACTCTCGTTCGCAGGGATCCCGAGCGGCTCGACGGTCCTCGACGAGGGGGAGCAGCTGCTCGACCTCGCCGACGCCCGCGTCGACGGCCGGCTGCACCTCGAACGCCTGCAGCTGGCGCCCCGGTCGCGCGTGCTGGTCACCGGGGCGAACGGTTCGGGGAAGTCGACGCTCCTGTCGGTGCTCGCCGGTTCGCTGCGTCTCGATACGGGGACCCTCCTCCGGCGGAAGGGGCTCCGGGTGGGGCTCCTCGAGCAGGACGTCGCGTTCCCGGATGCGGATCGATCACCTCGGGAGGTCTACGACCGGACGCTCGGCGAGGCGCGTGCAGCGCGCACCCCGCTCGCAGGTCTCGGGCTCCTGGCGCTTCGCGATCTCGACCGTCCGATCGGTCGGCTCTCCGTCGGGCAGCAGCGCCGTCTGGCCTTGGCGCTCATCATCGCGAGGCCTCCGCATCTGTTCCTCCTGGACGAGCCGACGAACCACCTGTCGCTCGCGCTCGCGACGGAGCTCGAGGACGCGCTGGGCGATTACCCGGGTGCGGTCGTCATCGCGAGCCACGACCGGTGGCTCCGTCGGCGCTGGACCGGCGACCGGCTCCGACTCGGGTGATGACGCCGGGTGGGGGAGCGGTGGGCCGTCCGACCTCGACTCCTCCGCCCGTCGCCGTCAAGCCCGTGCGCGCACGCCCCGACGCCGGGAGGATACGGGCATGAGTCTTTCGATCGGAGCCCCGGTGTGGGGCGTGCAGGACATCGCGCGCGGTGTCGCCTTCTGGACCCGGGCGCTCGACTACGTCCCTCGAGACGAACCGCAGGACGACTGGGCCTCGCTCGTCCCCCGCGACGGCGACGGCGTGCAGCTGTCCCTCATGCTCGTCTCCTCGCGCGCGGAGGACCGTCGGCGGCACCACCTCGACCTCTTCGCCGACGACCGCGAGGCCGAGGTCGAGCGGTTGCTCGGCTTGGGCGCCGGTCCCGTGGATTGGGAGTACGAGGAGGACGCCGACTACGTGGTCCTCTCGGATCCCGACGGCAACCTGTTCTGCGTCGTGCAGCGCTGATCCGGCCGCGGCACGCGAACACCCGATGCGCAAGACGCATCCGACGCCCGGGTCCGTCCTGCTCACGTGCGCAGGAGCGCGGTCCGGTGATGCGCGTCTGCGCATCGCCGTGTTTCCGGCGGATGACGCCGGTGCCACCGTTCTGTAACGCTTCGGTCGCGAAGCCGGGATCGTCCGTCCGGCAGTCGTCGCATTGGGTAACGTAACCCCATACGCCCCGTGACCCGCGGGGCTGCATCTTGGAGGCTACCTTGGCAATCTCAACTCGGAAGGCCGCTGCGGGCGCAATCGCCGGCGTCGGTCTCATGGCACTGCTCGCCGGCTGCGCATCGGCTCCCAGCACCGGCGACGGCGACTCGACCGGTGCCGCATCCGACTTCCTCCCGTGCATGGTCTCCGACGCCGGTGGCTTCACCGACAAGTCGTTCAACCAGCTCGGCTACGAGGGTCTGACCGAGGCGGCGAAGGAGCTCGGCGTCGAGCCCATCACCGTCCAGTCCGACAAGGCCGACGACTACAAGCCGAACCTGCAGAGCCTGGCCGATCAGGGCTGCTCGCTCATCGTCAGCGTCGGCTTCGCCCTCTCCGCCGACACCGTCACGGCCGCACTCGCGAACCCCGACATCGACTACGCGATCATCGACGACGCCGCCGACAACGACTTCGACGGCAAGGTCGACGCCCCGAACATCAAGCCGATCCTGTTCGACACCGTCCAGGCCGCCTTCCTCGCCGGCTACGCAGCGGCCGACTACTCGAAGACCGGCGTCGTCGGCACCTTCGGCGGCCAGCCCTTCCCGTCCGTCCAGATCTTCATGGACGGCTTCGCCGAGGGCGTCGCGTACTACAACGAGCAGAAGGGCAAGAGCGTCCAGGTCGTCGGTTGGGACGTCGCCGCTCAGACCGGTTCGTTCACCGGTGGCTTCGAGGCCAACGACACCGCGAAGCAGCTCGCCCGCACGCTCATCGACCAGAACGCCGATGTGCTCATGCCCGTCGGTGGCCCGATCTTCCTGAGCGCGATCGCCGAGATCCAGGAGACCGGCAAGGACATCGCGATGGTCGGTGTCGACGCCGACCTGTTCGTCACGAACGCGGACACCGGCAACCTCTTCCTCACCTCCGTCCTGAAGGACATGAAGGCCGGCGTCGGCGACGTCGTGACCGAGGCGGGTGGCGGCAAGTTCGACGCCGCCGCGTACATCGGCACCCTCGAGAACGAGGGCGTCGGCATCGCGCCGTTCCACGACTTCGAGTCCAAGGTCTCGCCGACCCTGGCCGACGAACTCGACACGATCAAGCAGGGGATCATCGACGGTTCCATCAAGGCGACCTCGGTCTCCTCGCCCGTCAAGTAGTCCCTCTTCACCCGGGCCATCGCCCGGGACTCCGGGGGGAGGTCGCGATCCGCGACCTCCCCTCGCTTTGTCCGCGGCACGGTCGGACGGCGATCCCGACCGCCTGTGCCGACATCCGACACGTGACTAGATTGGGACCCATGAAGCTCGAGCTCCGCGGCATCACCAAACGGTTCGGCGCACTCACCGCCAACGACCACATCGACCTCACCGTCGAACCGGGGGAGATCCACTGTCTCCTCGGCGAGAACGGTGCCGGCAAGTCCACCCTCATGAACGTCCTGTACGGCCTGTATCAGGCCGACGAGGGCGAGATCCTCCTGGACGACGTCGTCCAGCACTTCCAGGGCCCTGGCGACGCCATGGGCGCAGGCATCGGCATGGTGCACCAGCACTTCATGCTCATCCCCGTCTTCACCGTCGCCGAGAACGTCATGCTCGGCCACGAGCAGACCAAGGGCGGTGGCCGCCTCGACGTTGCCGCGGCCCGCAAGCTCGTCATCGACATCTCCGAGCGGTTCGGCTTCAGCCTCGATCCGGACGCCATCGTCGGCGACCTCCCGGTCGGGGTGCAGCAGCGCGTCGAGATCGTCAAGGCGCTGTCCCGCAACGCCAACGTCCTCGTCTTCGACGAGCCCACCGCCGTGCTCACGCCGCAGGAGACGGACGAGCTCATGGCGATCATGAAGCAGCTCAAGGAGGAGGGGACGTCCATCGTCTTCATCACCCACAAGCTGCGCGAGGTCCGCGAAGTCGCCGACCGCATCACCGTCATCCGCCTCGGCAAGGTCGTCGGCGAGGCCTCGCCCACCGCGACGAACGCCGAGCTGGCGTCCCTCATGGTCGGGCGTCCCGTCGAACTCACGGTCCACAAGGAGGCGCCGAACCTCGGCGACACCACCTTCACCGTGCAGGACCTGTCCGTCGTCGACCACCTCGGCCAGCTCGTCGTCAACGGCGTCAGCTTCGAGGTGCGCGAGGGCGAGGTGCTCGCCATCGCCGGCGTGCAGGGCAACGGACAGACCGAGCTCACCGAGGCGATCCTCGGGCTGCAGCCGCACACCAAGGGCAGCATCAAGCTCGACGGCGTCGAACTCGTCGGGTCCACCCCACGGAAGGTGCTCGACGCCGGCGTCGGGTTCGTGCCCGAGGACCGGTCCGAGGACGGGCTCGTCAAACAGTTCACCATCGCCGAGAACCTCATGCTGGACCGATCGACCGGTGCGCCCTTCGTGAAGGGCGGCAACGTCCAGCGGGGGTTCCGCGACGAGTTCGCCCGCGAGAAGTCGCAGGAGTTCGACGTCCGGTCGCAGGGCATCGAATCGCCGGCAGGCTCCCTGTCCGGTGGCAACCAGCAGAAGGTCGTCCTCGCCCGTGAGCTCAGCCGTGAGCTGCGACTGTTCGTCGCCGCACAGCCGACCCGCGGCATCGACGTCGGCTCGATCGAGTTCGTGCACAAGCGCATCGTCGCCACGCGCGACGCAGGCATCCCCGTCATCGTCGTGTCGACCGAGCTCGACGAGGTCGTCGCGCTCGCCGACCGCATCGCCGTCATGTACCGCGGCGGCATCGTTGGGATCGTCCCGGCATCGACCCCCAGAGAGGTCCTCGGCCTCATGATGGCCGGCGAACTCCCGGCAGGAGCAGCAGCATGAGCGAGACGTCCCACACCCCGCCCGGAACGGTCCAGCCGGTGGCACCGGGTGAGGCGAAGCCCGACACGACCCAGCCGCGCTCGAACAAGGTGCTCGCCGAGATCCTCAACTCGAGCATCGTCATCTCGATCCTCGCCGTCGTCCTGGCGATGGTCGTCGGTGCGATCCTCATCGCGCTGACCGATCCGAAGGTCCACACCGCCGCCGGGTACTTCTTCGCGCGCCCGGGTGACACCATCGCGGCGGTCTGGCAGTCGGCGACCGGTGCGTACGGCGCGCTCTTCCAGGGGTCGATCTACAACTTCAAGCGCCCGGACTTCCTGAACGGCATCCGCCCGCTGACGGAGACGCTGACCTTCGCGACCCCGCTGATCCTCGCCGGACTCGGTGTCGGCCTGGCGTTCCGGGTCGGCATGTTCAACATCGGTGGGCGTGGTCAGATGCTCATCGCCGCCGCCTGCGCCGGATGGGTCGGCTTCACGCTCGACCTCCCGCCCGTGGTGCACCTGCTCGTCGCGATCGCCGCCGGCATCATCGGTGGCGCGTTCTGGGGCGGCATCGTCGGTGTCCTGAAGGCCCGCACCGGTGCGCACGAGGTGATCATCACGATCATGCTCAACTACGTCGCGTTCTACCTCATCACCTTCATGCTCTCCACGCAGGGGCTGTTGCAGGCTCCCGGCTCGAATGTGCCGAAGAGTGCTGCGATGGCACCGAACGCGGTGTTGCCGAAGCTCCTCGGTGACCGCTACAACCTGCACGCCGGCTTCCTCATCGCGATCCTCGCGGTCGTGTTCGTGTGGTGGTTGTTCAGCCGGTCGTCGATCGGGTTCCGCTTCCGAGCGGTCGGAGAGAACCCGAACGCCGCGCGCGTCGCGGGTATCGACGTGAAGAACACCTACGTGTACGCCATGCTGCTCTCCGGCGGACTGATCGGTCTCGCCGGCGTCTCGCAGGTGCTCGGAACGGTGACCTCCGGGTTCGACAACGGCATCGACGCCGGCATCGGCTTCGACGCCATCACCGTCGCGCTGCTCGGACGCAGCCGGCCGGGCGGCATCCTCATCGCCGGCATCCTGTTCGGTGCGCTCAAGGCCGGCGGGTACTCCATGCAGGCCACCCAGGGCGTGAACGTGCCGATCGACATCGTGCTCGTCCTCCAGGCGCTCATCGTGCTGTTCATCGCGGCTCCGCCGCTCGTGCGGGCGATCTTCTTCCTGCCGAAGCCCGACGGTTCGACGCGCCGAACGCGTCGCTCCGCCAAGAAGGAGGTGTCCGCATGAGTGGATTCACGCTCGACAAGCAGACGCCGCAGCCGGCTCCCGACGCCCCGATCGTCCTCGAGACGGTCGTCGTCCGCAGCTGGAAGGCTCCGATCGCGTTCGGGATCTTCACCGTCATCGCGTTCCTGTTGTTCGTCATCTGGCACCGCGACGGCAACAGCACGTTCCGGCTCTCCAGTGACGGCGACGTCATCCAACTGCCGACGGTCGTGCTCCCGTCCACGGCCACCGGCATCGTCGTCACGATCCTCCTGGCCGCCACCGCGGCGCTGAGCGCGTACCTCGTCACCACGGGCAAGAAGATCCCGCTCTGGCTCATCACCGTGTTCGGGGTGCTGTTCATGGTCGGGTTCCTGTCGTGGGCCGCCGCGGGCAAGGCGATCCCGATCACCGGGCTCCTGCTCGGCACGGTCGCGCTGAGCGTCCCGCTCATCTTCGGCGCGCTCGGCGGCGTCATCTCCGAGCGGGTCGGCGTCGTGAACATCGCGATCGAGGGACAGCTGCTCGCCGGCGCGTTCTCGTCCGCCTTCGTCGCCTCGGTGACGGGGAACGCCTTCCTCGGGCTCGTCGCGGCGATGATCGCCGGGACGCTCGTGAGCTTCCTGCTCGCGGCGTTCTCGATCAAGTACCTCGTCGACCAGGTCATCGTCGGTGTCGTGCTCAACGTCCTCGTCGTCGGCTTGACGAGCTTCCTGTACTCGCAGGTGCTCACGAAGAACGAGGCGCTCTTCAACAGCCCGCCGAAGTTCCCCCGGATCAACATCCCGATCCTCAGCGAGATCCCGCTCATCGGACCCGTGCTGTTCCGCCAGACGATCATCATCTACCTGATGTACATCGCCGTGGCCGTGGTGTTCTTCTGCCTGTTCTACACGCGCTGGGGCCTCCGCCTGCGCGCCGTGGGGGAGCACCCGCAGGCGGCCGACACCGTGGGCATCAACGTGAACCGGACGCGCTTCTGGAACGTCGCGCTCGCGGGCGCGATCGTCGGCCTCGGTGGGGCCTACTTCACCCTGGGCTCGGTCGGTGCGTTCAACAAGGAGATGACGGCGGGTGCCGGCTACATCGCACTCGCGGCGGTCATCTTCGGACGCTGGGACCCGCTCAAGGCGACCCTCGCCGCGCTGCTGTTCGGCTTCACGCAGAACCTCCAGTTCGCGCTGAGCGCCATCGGCTCCCCGGTGCCGAGCGCGTTCATGCTCATGCTGCCGTACGTCGTGACGATCTTCGCGGTCGCCGGACTCGTCGGCATCTCCCGCGGACCGGCGGCCGCCGGCAAGCCCTACGTGAAGGGCTGACCGTGAGCGACACGACGACCACGCCACCCGTCGACTGGGAGGCGCTGCACACCGCGGCCCGGGAGGCGATGGGTCACGCCTACGTGCCCTACAGCCGTTTCCCGGTCGGCGCGGCTGCCCTCGTGGACGACGGCCGGATCATCTCCGGCTGCAACGTCGAGAACGCCAGCTACGGTCTGACGCTGTGCGCCGAGTGCGCGCTCGTCTCCGCGCTCCACATGTCGGGCGGAGGACGCCTCGTGGCGTTCGCCTGCGTCGACGGCAAGGGCGAACGCCTCATGCCGTGCGGCCGTTGCCGACAGCTGCTGTACGAACACTCGACGGCGGGCATGCTGCTCGACACCGTCTCCGGCATCCGCACCATCGACGAGGTCCTGCCGGACGCTTTCGGACCACGTCAACTCGAGGAGTACCACGCATGAGTTCCGTAGAAGCATTCGACGTCGTCGACCTCATCCGCACGAAGCGCGACCGCGGTGAGCTGTCGACGCCGGAGGTCGACTGGCTGATCGACGCCTTCACCCGGGGCTACGTCGCCGACGAGCAGATGTCGGCGCTGGCGATGGCGATCCTGCTGAACGGCATGGAGCGGCGCGAGATCCGCGACCTCACGATGGCGATGATCGCGAGCGGTGAGCGGATGAGCTTCGCGTCGCTCGACAAGCCGACCTCGGACAAGCACTCGACCGGCGGCGTGGGCGACAAGATCACCCTGCCGCTCGCCCCGCTCGTCGCCGTGTTCGGCGTCGCGGTGCCGCAGCTGTCGGGCCGCGGGCTCGGGCACACGGGTGGGACGCTCGACAAGCTCGAGAGCATCCCGGGATGGCGCGCGGCGCTGACGAACGACGAGATGATGGCGCAGCTGGCGGACGTCGGCGCGGTCATCTGCGCCGCCGGTTCCGGTCTCGCCCCGGCGGACAAGCGCCTGTACGCCCTGCGCGACACGACGGGCACGGTCGAGGCGATCCCGCTCATCGCGTCGAGCATCATGTCGAAGAAGATCGCCGAAGGCACCGGGGCGCTCGTCCTCGACGTCAAGTTCGGCTCCGGCGCCTTCATGCAGGACTACGAGCGCGCCGAGGAACTGGCGCGCACGATGGTCGCGCTCGGGACGGACGCCGGTGTGGCGACGACCGCGCTGTTGACGGACATGAACGTCCCGCTCGGCCTCGCGATCGGCAACGCGAACGAGGTGCGCGAGTCCGTCGAGGTCCTGGCGGGTGGTGGTCCGGCGGACGTCGTCGAGCTGACGCTCGCCCTCGCGCGGGAGATGCTGACCCTCGCCGGGCAGCCGGACGCGGACGTCGAGGGCGCCCTCGCGGACGGTCGGGCCATGGACGTCTGGAAGCGCATGATCCGCGCACAGGACGGCGACCCGGACGCACCGCTGCCGGTCGCCAAGGAGACGCACGTCGTCACGGCGTCGCGCGACGGCGTGCTGGCGACGCAGGAGGCACTGCCGTTCGGCATCGCGGCCTGGCGCCTCGGTGCCGGTCGGGCCAGGCAGCAGGACCCGGTCATCCACGCGGCGGGCATCGACCTGCACGCGAAGCCGGGTGACGAGGTCCGGGCCGGACAGCCGCTCTTCACGCTGAGCGCCGACGACGCCGCCCGCTTCCCGCGGGCGCTCGAGGCTCTCGAGGGTGCCTACACGATCGAGGACACCGCGCCACCGCGCGGCCCCATCGTCCGGGCCCGCATCGAGGCCTGACAGCCGCAGACGCTCAGTCCGTCGCCCGGTCCTCGAGGCGACGGACTGAGCCATGTCGCAGGATGCGCGTGAGCGGTACAGTGAACCCCGTGACCTCTGCAGACGAATCCCCCCTCTCCGGCGTCGACCTCCGCGCGCTCCCGAAGATCTCGCTCCACGACCACCTCGACGGTGGTGTGCGGCCGGCCACGATCATCGAGCTGGCCGAGGCAATCGGTGTCGACGTCCCCGTGTCGGACCCCGACGGCCTGGCCGACTGGTTCTACACGCAGTGCAACGCCGGCTCGCTCGTCGAGTACCTCAAGACCTTCGACCTCAGCACCGCGGTCATGCAGACGGAGGAGGGGCTCGTCCGCATCGCGCGCGAGTTCGTCCAGGACCTCGCTGCGGACGGCGTCATCTACGGCGAGGTGCGCTGGGCTCCCGAGCAGCACCTCACCCGCGGCCTCAGCCTCGACGCGGTCGTCGAGGCCGTCCAGGAGGGTATCGAGCTCGGTGTCAAGGACGCGGCCCACTCCGGCTCCGACATCCAGATCGGCCAGCTCGTCACGGCCATGCGGCACGCCGACCGCGCGCTCGAGATCGCGGAGCTCGCCGTGCGCCATCGCGAGCGCGGCGTGGTCGGGTTCGACATCGCCGGCGCCGAGGCGGGTTTCCCCGCCAGCAAGCACCGCCTGGCGTTCGACTACCTGGCGGCCGAGCTGTTCCCCGTGACCGTCCACGCGGGGGAGGCCGACGGCATCGAGTCGATCCGGAGCGCCCTGCTCGACGGCCGTGCGTTGCGACTCGGCCACGGTGTCCGCATCGCCGAGGACATCTTCATCGAGCGCGACGACGCCGAGTCCCTCTACGCCACGCTCGGTCCCGTCGCGGAGTGGGTCCGCGACCGCAAGATCCCCTTGGAGCTCAGCCCGCAGTCGAACCTGCAGACCGGAGCCATCGCGGCCTGGGGCGAGGAGCTCGAGGACCACCCGTTCGACCTGCTCTACCAGCTCGACTTCGCCGTCACGGTCAACGTCGACAACCGCACCATGAGCGACACGAGCCTGACGAAGGAGCTCGCGCTCCTCTCCGAGGCGTTCGACTACGACCTGACCGACCTGGAGACCTTCCAGCTGAACGCCGCCGCCGCGACGTTCCAGCCGTTGGAGATCCGCGAGGCCTTGGCGGACCGCATCTCGGAGGCGTTCGACGAGTTCCTCGACGACGACGAGGACTGACGATGTCGGCAGGTGCTGTTCCGGCGACCGCCTGGGCGGCACCTGCGCGGCAGGCTTCCAGCCTCGGAGCGTTACGATGGTTCCGATCCACTCGGGTCGACCGATCCTCTGATTGAAGCGATGCCACTCCCAGAACTGTCCGAAGCCAGCGTCGCGCTCCACGTCGATGCCGACGACTGGCGCGAGGCGATCCGCGTAGCCGGAGCGCTGCTGTCCGACACCCGCGCGACCGACGTCGCGTACACGCAACGGATGATCGACGTCGTCGAGGAGTTCGGCGCGTACGTCGTGATCGCGCCGGGCCTGGCGCTCGCGCACGCCCGACCGGGTGCCGACGTCCACGAGGACGCCCTCGTCGTCGCGACCCTCGCTGCTCCGGTGCGGTTCGGCCACCCCCACAACGACCCCGTCTCGGTGGTCCTCGGCCTCGCGGTCACCACCGCTGAGTCACACGTGGGTTGGGTGGCGGAGATCGCCAACGTCTTCAACGACGAGACCGCCATCCCGCGGCTCGCTGCGGCCACGACGCTCGACGAGGTGCGAGCCGTGTTCGGTGCGTCGCCGCTGTCCGGCGGAGGCCAGGCATGAAGATCGTCGCCGTCTGCGGTTCGGGAGTCGGCTCCTCGGCCATCCTCAAGCTCAACGCCGAACGCGCGCTCGAACGCGTCGACCTCGAGGCCGACGTCGTCGCCGGCGACATCGAGAGCCTCGGCACCACCGCGGCCGACGCCCAGGTGATCCTGACCTCGCCGGAGCTCGTCGAGCGCATCGGCAAGACCTTCGCCGACGTCGTCGTCATCGACAACTACTTCGACCTCGCCGAACTCACCGAGAAGCTCGAACGCGCCATCGGCTGAGTGGTGTGCGCCCCGGTCTCCGGGCCGCATACCACCGGGCGCCGAGCCCGTCGAGGGGCTAGGAGACGAGCGCCGTGAGGTCCGTCCGCAGAGCGGCGAGCCGTGCGGTGACCGTGGCCGCCCGCTCGGCGGCGTCGCCGTCGGCGGACTGGACGTCGACGTACACCTTGAGCTTCGGCTCCGTGCCGCTCGGCCGGATCATGACCCTGGTGCCGTCGTCGAGCCAGACGCGCAGGACGTCGCTCGGCGGGAGCGCCTCGAACCCGTCGGCGAGGTCGTCGATCCGGGTCACCCGAGCTCCCGCGAGCTCCGTCGGCGGGAGCGCCCGCAGCCCGGCCATGACCTCGCCGATGCGGCTGAGTTCGGTGTAGCGGATGGAGATCTGGTCGCTGCCGAAGGAGCCGAAGGTGTCCGCGAACCGGTCGAGGAGCCCCGCGACGCTCTCGCCCGCCTGCGCCGACGCCGTCGCGAGACCGAGGAACGCGACGGCGGCCGAGATGCCGTCCTTGTCGCGCACGGTCCCGGGGTTCACGAGGTAGCCGAGGGCCTCCTCGAAACCGAAGAGCATGCCCGGCGTCCGGGAGATCCACTTGAACCCGGTGAGCGTCTCGCGGAACTCGAGGCCGTGCGCCTCGGCGACGAGGCGCAGGGCGGGGGAGGAGACGATCGAGCACGCGAGCGTGCCCTCGGGAGCCGCATCGCCGTCGAGTGCGGCACTGGCGGCCTGGGCGGCCCGCCAGCCGAGGAGGAGACCGACCTCGTTGCCGGTGAGTCGACGGAACCCCGCCGCGTCGTCGGGGATCGCGATCGCCAGGCGGTCGGCATCGGGGTCGTTGGCGATGATGAGGTCTGCGCCGACTGCTCGCGCCGTCGCGAAGGACAGGTCGAGTGCGCCCGGCTCCTCCGGGTTCGGGAAGCTGACGGTCCGGAAGGTGGGATCGGGATCGATCTGCTCGGCGACGAGTTCCGGTGCCGGATACCCGGCGGTCTCGAGGACGCGTCGGGTCGTCTCCCAACCCACGCCGTGCATGGCCGTATAGACGACGCGCAGCTGGCCGCCCGCCGGGGCGGGAGCGACGGCTGCGGTCTCGGCGACATAGGCGTCGACGACGTCCTCGCCCGCGATCTCGAACCCGTCGCTGCGCGGGAGGTCCTGGACGAGCGCCGTCTCGGCGATGCGCCCGATGTGGGCGGCGATGGCCGCGTCGGCGGGGGAGACGATCTGGGACCCGTGGTGCTCGCCGCCCAGGTACACCTTGTAGCCGTTGTCGGCGGGCGGATTGTGACTCGCGGTCACCATGACGCCGGCCGAGGCGTCGAAGAACCGCACGGCGAACGCGAGGACGGGCGTCGGCAGGAGCCGTGGCAGCAGGATGGCACGGACACCGGCACCGGCCATCAGCTCGGCGGTGTCGCCGGCGAACACGGCGGAGTTCTTCCGGCCGTCGTAGCCGATGACGACGCTCGGCGTCACGCCTTCCGGTGCCTGCTCGAGCAGGTAGGCGGCGAGTCCGGCCGCGGCCTGCGACACGAGGACCCGGTTCATCCGGTTGGAACCGGCCTCGATGCGTCCGCGGAGCCCGGCCGTGCCGAACTGCAGACGGGTGTCGAAGCGGTCGTGCAGTTCTGCGACAGCCACGTCGTCGCACACGCGGGCGCGTTCGACGAGGCCTGCCAGTTCGGCCCGGGTCTCGTCGTCGGGATCCTGGGCGAGCCAGGCCTCGGCGGTCGCGAGCAGGCTCGTCGCCTCGCTCACAGGGCCGCGACGATCTGCGCGAGGAGCTTGCTGATCACCGGCTCGGCCGCCTGGCCGGCCTCGATGACCTCGGCATGGCTGAGCGGTGTCTGCTGGATGCCGGCGGCGAGGTTCGTGATGAGCGACATCCCGAGGACCTCCATGCCGGCCTGACGTGCGGCGATCGCCTCGAGCGCGGTCGACATGCCGACGATGTGACCACCGATCGCCTTCGCCATCTGGACCTCGGCCGGGGTCTCGTAGTGCGGACCGCGGAACTGCGTGTAGACGCCTTCGTCGAGCTCCGGAGCGACGCTGTGCGCGATGTCCCGCAGCCGCTTGGCGTAGAGGTCGGTGAGGTCGATGAAGGTCGCACCTTCGAGCGGCGAGTCGGCAGTGAGGTTGATGTGGTCGCTGATCAGCACGGGCGTCCCCGGCGTCCAGTGGTCCTTGATGCCGCCGGCGCCGTTCGTCAGCACCATGATGCGGGCACCGGCAGCCGCAGCCGTCCGGACGCTGTGCACGACGCGGCGGACACCGTGGTTCTCGTAGTAGTGCGTCCGGGCGCCGATGACGAGCGCACGCTTGCCGCTCGGGAGCAGGATCGAGCGCAGGGTGCCCACGTGGCCCTCGAGCGCCGGCTTCGAGAACCCGACGATCTCCGAGGCCGGGATCGTCGCCGTCGTCTCACCGATCAGGTCGGCCGCCTTGCCCCAGCCACTGCCGAGTGTGAGCGCGATGTCGTGGTGTTCCACGCCGGTCTTCTCGGCGATCTGGCCGGCGGCTTCGCGGGCGATCTCGAAGGGATCGACGTCGGACAGATCGAGTGGATTCGCAGAGGTTTCGGACATCCTCTCACTCTAGACAGGGGTGGGGCCGCCGCCCAACCGTGCCGACCCCGCTCATCCGCGCACGATCCCGGCCGCCGCAGGCCCGAACGGGTTTGGTCCCGCCCCTGGTGGCGCGCGAGAATGGAGGCATGGCCTACGAGTTCGAACGCAAGCAGCGAGTGGCGATCATCGGAGGCGGACCCGGCGGGTACGAGGCTGCCCTCGCCGGGGCGCAGCTCGGGGCCGACGTCACGCTCGTGGAGCGTTCGGGCGTCGGCGGAGCGGCCGTCATCACCGACGTCGTCCCGTCCAAGAGCCTCATCGCCACGGCCGACGCCGTCGGGGCCATCGGCGAGGCCGCCGACCTCGGTGTGCAGTTCTTCGTCCGCTCGGAGACCACCGGCAAGCCCAGCCGTCCCGAGGTCGCGGTGAACCTCGCTGCCGTCAACAAGCGACTGCTCGGACTGGCCCGCCAGCAGTCCGAGGACATGCGGGCGAGTCTCATCCGTGCCGGTGTCCGCATCGTCAACGGTCAGGGGCGGCTCGACGGACCGAATGAGGTCATCGTCTCGACCGACCTGTCCGCCGGCACCGACTTCGACCGCATCGAAGCCGACACCGTCGTCGTCTCCGTCGGCGCGAGCCCACGCCAGTTGCCCTCCGCCTTGCCGGACGGCGAGCGCATCCTCACCTGGACGCAGCTCTACAACCTCACCTCCGTCCCCGAGCACCTCATCGTCGTCGGCTCGGGCGTCACCGGCGCCGAGTTCGCCTCCGCCTACACTGCGCTCGGCTCCAAGGTCACGCTCATCTCGAGCCGCGACCAGGTGCTGCCCGGTGAGGACGCCGATGCGGCGGCGGTCATCGAGAACGTCTTCAAGCGCAACGGCATGACGGTCCTGTCGAAGTCGCGGGCCGACTCCGTCACCCGGACCGAGACCGGCGTCGTCGCCACGCTCTCCGACGGCCGCACGGTCGAGGGGTCGCACTGTCTCATGGCGGTCGGTTCGGTGCCCAACACCGCCGGGATCGGCCTCGAGGAGGCCGGCGTGCAGCTGACCGATTCCGGACACATCCGCGTCAACCGGGTGGCGCGCACGAGCGTCCCCAACATCTACGCAGCCGGTGACTGCACGACCTTCCTGCCGCTCGCGTCCGTCGCGTCGATGCAGGGTCGCACCTCGATGCTGCACGCGATGGGCGACGCGGTGAACCCGACCGAGATCCGCAACGTCGCCGCGAACATCTTCACGCAGCCCGAGATCGCGACCGTGGGCTGGACCCAGAAGCAGATCGAGGACGGCATCGCCCAGGGTGAGATCTACAAGCTGCCGCTCGCCCAGAACCCGCGCGCGAAGATGATGGGCATCAAGGACGGCTTCGTCAAGCTGTTCGCGCGGACCGGCAGCGGGACGGTCATCGGCGGGGTCATCGTCGCCCCGAAGGCCAGCGAGCTCATCTTCCCGCTCGCCCTCGCGGTCGAGCAGCGGCTGAACGTCGACCAGGTCGCGCGTGCCTTCACGGTCTACCCGTCACTCACCGGGTCGATCACCGACGCGGCGCGCGCCATGCACATCGTCGAATAGACGTCGTCCTCGTCGAACCATCGCCGAGGAGCTGGACGTCACCGATCGCGGTTCGCGAGCACGATGCGCGCGACGGCGACCCGCGAGCGCACGCCCCAGGCGTGGAAGACGGCGCTGAGATGCTTCTCGACGGTCTTGCGGGAGATGCCGAGGGCCGTCGCGATCTCGTCGTTGGACAGTCCGTCCGCGACGAGTTCGGTGAGGTCCCGCTGTCGGGGCGTGAGCGGTGCGGTCGGGACGGGGACGGCGGTCAACGGCAGTGTGGCCGGGAGCCGTGAGGGGAGCTGGCGGCGGGACACGATCCCGAACGCGGCGAGCACCCGGGTGACGTGCGCGTCGACCGTACGCGAGGAGAGCTGGAGGACGGACGCGATCTCCGCCGTCGAGTTGCCCTCCGCGGAGAGCAGGGCGACCTCGCGTTCGCGCGGCGACAGTCCGTCCCAACCGGATCCCGCGACCGGCGCGAGACGTCGACCGATCGCCTTCAGCTCCCGGGCGGCGGAGCGGGTCGCGGCGGTGTGTCCGCCGCGGACCGCCTGCTCGGCGAGTGCGGCCAACTCGCGGACGGCCTGCGTCCGGTCGGACATGGCGATCAGGGCGCGCGTCGCGAGGATCTCGCCGATCCCGGCTTCCAGCATGCGGCCGTCGGCCAACGCGCGGGTGGTCGCCGTGCGCGCGAGCGCCAGCGCCTCGGCGGGGCGCCCACGGAGGAGTTCGAGCTTGCACTGCATCCGGAGGATGGCCGGCCCGGGGACCCTGCGGTCGACGTCGGCGGCGATGAAGTCGATGAGGCGTTCCGATTCGACGATGTCGCGGTCGAGGAACGCGCTCGAGACCAGCAGTTCGATCGCGAGGGCCCGGTCCTGGACGGACAGGCCGCTGAAGTCGTTCCCCGAAGCGCTGCGGGCGAGGGCCGCGGCGCCGTGGTCGTCCGCGAGGGCTGCGAGACCGTAGCCGACGAGGAGGTAGCACGTCGTCTGGAAGGCGCCCGTGGGTTCGGGGATGGCCTGACGGACGCGGCGCGCGAGCGTCCTGGTCGCCCCCTGCTCGGCACGGTTCCCGGCGACGAGGCACTGCACGGCCTCCGCGTACAGCGCGGTCGGTCCGCTCCCGGCCCGCTCGAACATCGCGAGCGCGGCGGCCTCGGCCTCGGCGACGCGTCCCTCGTTGAGCAGGAGGCGGGCGAGGACCCCGTCGACGAGTGTCCGGTACAAGCGCCCCGGGGTGGCGGCGATGTCGTCGGCGAACGCGTCGGCGAAGCGCCGGGCGGCGTGGATCAGGACGTTGACGACGGCACCCTCGACGAGCAGGTACCCGACGAGCCAGGCGAGGGTCGGTTCGAGGTCCCCGCCGTCGTCGACGAGGGCGTCCGCCTCCGCGAAGCACCCCTCCAGCTCCGAGCCGGACGAGCGGTCCGACCCGAGGGCCAGCCCGGCGGCTCCGAGCACGAGCAGGCGGGTCGTCCGGTCGGAGTCCGTCGAGGCGGCGAGCGCGTCCACCGCGTCCCGGCGACAACCCGCGAAGTCGGCGGTGGTGAACCGGGCGTAGGACAGGAGGGCGAGGACGCGGGGATCGGACGCAGCGCCGGGCTCCGCCTCGAGCAGTGCGATCGCACCGGCGGCGTCGAAGTCCGCCACACGATCCAACGCATCTTCGAGGAGGTCGGCTGCTGACACCTGCTCAGCGTATCGTCGCCGGGTCCGATGCGACGCCCGAAGGCGCCGGTCGGGTCAGCTGATGGTGAGGAGCTGGTGACCTGACGAGACCGTGGCACCGACCGTCGCGTCGATCGCGCCGACCGTGCCGTCCTTGTGCGCCGTGATGGGCTGTTCCATCTTCATCGCCTCGAGGACGACGACGAGGTCGCCCTTCACGACGACATCGCCCTCGGCGACCGCGAGCTTCACGATGGTCGCCTGCATGGGCGCCGAGACGGAGTCGCCCGTCGCACCCGAGACCACCGCTGCACCACCGCGGCGGTGCGGAGCGGGAGCGGCGACCGGCGCACCGACGTTCAGTCCCAGCTGTCCGCCCGGAAGGCTGACCTCGAGACGCTTGCCGCCGACCTCGACGACCACCGTCGAGCGGGCAGCGGGTGCCTGCTGCGCATCGATGGATCCGTCCCAGGCCTCGATGTCGTTGACGAACTCCGTCTCGATCCATCGGGTGTAGACGCCGAAGGTGCCGTCCTCCGCGGTGAACGCGGGGTCGCGGACGATCTTGCGGTGGAAGGGGATGACGGTGGGGAGGCCTGCTACCTCGAACTCGTCGAGTGCGCGACGGCTCCGTTCGAGCGCCTCCTCGCGGGTACGTCCCGTGACGATGATCTTGCCGAGGAGCGAGTCGAACGCGCCTGAGATCGTGTCGCCGGCCGTGACACCGGAGTCGAGCCGGACACCGGGGCCGCCGAAGGTCTTGAACACGTGGATCGGGCCCGGCTGCGGGAGGAAGCCGCGTCCCGGGTCCTCGCCGTTGATGCGGAACTCGAAGGAGTGGCCGCTCGGCTGCGGGTCGTCGTAGTCGAGGACACCGCCTTCGGCGAGACGGAACTGCTCGCGGACGAGGTCGATGCCGGTGACCTCCTCGGAGACCGGGTGCTCGACCTGCAGGCGGGTGTTGACCTCGAGGAAGGAGACGGTGCCGTCCTTGCCGATGAGGAA
The DNA here is from genome assembly GCF_013349365.1 of Plantibacter sp. MCCC 1A11337. Lineage (NCBI taxonomy): Bacteria > Bacillati > Actinomycetota > Actinomycetes > Micrococcales > Microbacteriaceae > Plantibacter > Plantibacter sp. MCCC 1A11337. The sequence continues at coordinate 84,356 of NZ_JABJWX010000006.1, forward strand.
CTCGCAGGTGCCGGCACCGAGGTAGCCGACCTCCTTGAGGATCGCCTTCGACGCGCGGTAGAGCTCCGCCACCTGGTCGTCCGAGAGGAAGGGCGCCGGTGCCTCTTCGACGAGTTTCTGGTGGCGACGCTGCAGTGAGCAGTCTCGGGTGGAGACGACGACCACGTTGCCGTGCGCATCGGCGAGGCACTGCGTCTCGACATGGCGTGGCTGGTCGAGGTACTTCTCGACGAAGCACTCGCCCCTGCCGAACGCTGCGATGGCCTCGCGGGTGGCCGACTCGAAGAGCTCGGCGACCTCCTCGCGCTCACGGGCGACCTTCAGGCCGCGACCGCCGCCGCCGAACGCCGCCTTGATGGCGACGGGCAGGCCGTGGACGTCGACGAAGTCGAGCACCTCCTCGGCACCCGATACGGGGTTGAGCGTGCCGGGGGCCAGCGGAGCGCCCACCTTCTCGGCCACGTGGCGGGCGGAGACCTTGTCGCCGAGCCGTTCGATGGCCTCGGGCGACGGGCCGATCCAGATGAGCCCTGCGGCCATGACGGCACGCGCGAAGTCCGCGTTCTCGGCGAGGAAGCCGTAGCCCGGGTGGACGGCGTCGGCGCCGGACCGTCGGGCGATGGACAGGAGCTTGTCGATGACGAGGTACGTCTCCGCGCTCGTCGTCCCGTCGAGGGCGTAGGCCTCGTCGGCGAGACGGGCGTGCATGGCGTCGCGATCCTGGTCGGCGTAGACGGCGACGGAGGCGATCCCGCTGTCCTTCGCGGCTCGGATGACGCGGACGGCGATCTCGCCACGGTTGGCGATGAGGACCTTGGTTATACGTGGCACAGTCCACGAGCCTACCGGGAGGCCCGGGTGAGCCTTTGGCTCACACGCACAAAAAAGCCGCAGGAACGACGTGTCGCCTCTACAAGGACCGGTCGTCAGAGGGCGCCGCGCCGGTTGCGCAGCTCGTGCCAGTCGTGTCCCAGCGTGCGGACGAGACGCCGCAGGGTCGGGAGCGAGAGGCCGACGACGGTCGACGGATCACCCTCGATGCGGGTGATGAAGGCGGCGCCCAGACTGTCGATCGTGAAGGCACCCGCGACCGCGAGGGGTTCCCCCGATGCGACGTAGGCGTCGATCTCGGCGTCGTCGAGGTCGTCGGCGAAGGACACCTCGGCGCTTGCGACCGCGCCGATCCCGACCGGCGAGGCGCCGGTGCAGTCGATGAGCCAGTGACCGGAGTACAGGGTCCCCGTCCTCCCGCGCTGGGCGTGCCAGCGTTCGCGGGCGCGCTCGGGTGTGTGGGGCTTGCCGTGGACGACGCCGTCGAGGACGAAGACCGAGTCGCCGCCGAGGATGAGGTCGGCCGCTTCGCCGCGTTCGCGCACGACGGCCAGAGCGGCTTCCGCCTTCGCACGGGCGAGGAGTGCCACCACCTCGTCGGGGGCGAGCGGTGCACCCGCGGCGAGGGTCGCGTCGTCGACGGCCCGTTCCTCGTCGACCGACGACGGGACGACGATCGGCTCGATGCCACTCGACCGCAGCAGGGCGAGTCTGGCCGGTGACGTGGAGGCGAGCGTGAGGCGCATGACGGTTCCTTCTGCAGTGGACGGTGGACTCCCCACAGCCGCCCGTGTGACATGCTCGACGCATGAGCACGACGACTGCACGCACCGTGGAACTGGACATCACCAACGTAGCCCACGGGGGTGTCTTCGTCGCCCGGCACGAGGGCCGGGTGGTCTTCGTCCCCGACACGCTCCCCGGCGAGCGCGTGCGGGCACGCATCGTCGACGAGAACGAGAAGCGCTTCTGGCGGGCGGAGACGCTGGAGGTCCTCACGCCGTCCGAGCACCGCCGTCCGCACGTCTGGGCCGAGGCCTCCGTCGACCGCGAGCCGAGCGAGCGGGCGGGAGGAGCGGAGTTCGGACACATCGACCTCGCCCACCAGCGTGCGTTGAAGCACCAGGTCCTCGCTGAGGGGCTCGAGCGGTTCGCCGGAGTCGCTCCCGAGTTCACGGTCGCCGCGGTCGAGGGCGAGACGCCCGACGGCACCCGGTGGCGGACGCGGGTCTCCCTGCACGTCGACCAGCACGGCAACATCGGTCCCTACGCCTCGCGGTCCCACCACGTCGTCCCCGTCGACGACCTGCCGCTCGCGATCGAAGCGGTCGCTGGAGCGGCCAAGCTCGAGGAGTTGCCGGACGGCACCACGTCTATCGACATCGTCGCCTCCTCGACCGGGGCGGTCCGCGTCCTGACTCGTACGGACGAGGTCGGAGGCGGCGACCGCCGACGCGGTGGCGGGCGCGGTCGACGCGGGGGACCGAAGCCGGTCCGTCCCGCAGCAGACCCGATCCGCGAGCTCGTCGGCGAGCGCGAGTTCATCGTCGACGCGAACGGATTCTGGCAGGTACACCGTCAGGCTGCGACGACCCTCCAGCAGGCCGTGTCCGCGGCCATCGACGACGCACGCTTCGACCCGCGCGCCGCGAACCTCGACCTCTACGGCGGCGTCGGCCTCCTGGCCGCGGGCGTGGGGGACCGCTTCGGCGCGACCACCCGCATCACGACCGTGGAGAGTGACGAACGCGCCACCGAGTACGCGGGCGAGAACCTGTCCGAGTGGGTGGGCGCACAGGCCGTCACCGCGAAGGTCGACGCCTTCCTGCGGTCGGAGATCGCGACGGGCAGTCGGATCGAGCGGTCCCGGTACGCCACCGCGACCGTCGTGCTCGACCCGCCCCGCTCGGGCGCCGGCGCGGAGATCGTCGCCATGCTCGGCGAGCTGCGGCCCGCGTCGATCGTCTACGTCGCCTGCGACCCCATCGCGCTGTCCCGCGACGTCGCCCTCCTGGCGGAGCAGGGCTACGAGCTCGACCACCTCGCGGCCTACGACCTCTTCCCCAACACGCACCACCTCGAGGCCGTCGCGGGCTTCTCACGGACGGCTTGAGCGGGCCCGAGCCGACGGAGGCGACTCGCGATCCGGCCGTCGCGCCCGGCGGGTCCGTCACTCGCTACGATGGTGCCGTGGTGACCGTCGCAATCATTGATGATCACGAGTCCGTGCGGCTCGGGATCGAAGCGGTGTGTGCGCACGCCGGGTATCAGGTCGTGGCGAGTGCCCCGACCGCCGTCGAGTGCATCGCCGCGTTGAACGGTGTGGTGCCCGACGTGGTCGTCCTCGACCTCTCGCTCTCCGACGGCAGTACGCCGACCTCGAACATCCACGCGGTGCAGGCTGTGGGGGCACACGTCCTCATCCACTCGATCGCCGATCGGGTCGCACTGGTGCGCGAGGCGCTGGCCGCCGGAGCGTCCGGGGTGATCCCCAAGTCGTCGCCGACGGACACGGTCATCGCCGCCATCGGCACGGTGGCCCGTGGCGAGGCCCTGAACAACATCGAGTGGGCGAGTGCGATCGACGCCGACAGCGATTTCGCGCGAGCGCAGCTTGGTCGTCGCGAGCGCGACGTCCTGCACCTCTACGCGTCCGGCCTGCCGCTGAAGACCGTCGCCATGCAGCTCGGCATCGCCTACTCCACGGCCCGAGAGCACATCGACCGCATCCGGGTGAAGTACGTCGAGGTGGGGCGTCCGGCACCGACGAAGGTCGACCTGCTGCGCCGAGCGGTCGAGGACGGGATCCTCCCCGGCCTCGATCAAGGCGGGACGGATGTCTCCTAGCTTCCGGGCACCGACCAGGCATCCCGCGATCCCCGCGACCACGAGAGATGTCCAGGTTCAGCGCCGGATGCTGAACACCGCGAACTTCGAACGCCTCCTCGGCCGGTCGGTCGCGATCATCGGACTCGTCTTCGGACTGCAGACCGCGTTCACCACGCTCGGACAGGGCGTCCAGATCACCGGCTGGTTCGGCGTGGTCTACGTCTCGCTCGTCTTCGGGACGATGTTCGGCGCCATCATCTGCTGCCTCTTCCTGTGGCACCACCGCATCGCCTCCGGCGTCTTCGCCGCCGTGTTCTTCGTGGCCCTCCTCATCTGGCCGGCGGTGAACGCGCAGGCGTCGGCGGACATCAACCAGGAACCGTGGATCTGGTACCTCTGCACGATCGCCGTCGCGTTCGCCTGCATCCCGCTGCAGTTGCGGGGGGCCATCGTGTACCTCGTCGTGACCTCGGTCATGTACGGCGTCAACCGCGTCATCGACGCCGACTTCGCGCCGGCGTCCTTCGAGATCGGTGCGCTCGACGCTTCGTACGCGACGATCATCGGAGGGCTCATCGTCGTCCTCGTCGGGCTGTTCCGTGTGCTGGCCGGTCGGGTCGACATCGCAAGGGCGGCTGCCCTCGCCACCTACGACGCGGCCGTCAAGCAGCACGCCACGGAAGTGGAGCGCGTCGAGGTCGATTCGATCGTCCACGACAGCGTCCTCGCCTCCCTGCTCGCCGCGGATCGGGCGCTGACCCCGAAGTCGGAGGCGCTCGCCGTCATGATGGCGCGGGTCGCGATCGAACAGCTGGAGGGTGTCGGAGCGCCGATGACGAACGAGGACGAGGTCACCGGTCTCGCCGAACTCATCGAACGGCTGCGTGCGGCCGCGTCGATGCTCGGTGAACCGTTCTCCGTCACGGTCGAGGGGGCGTCCGGCCGGGTCCTGCCCGTCACGGTCGCGAACGCGGTCTACTGGGCGACGGTGCAGGCGATGGTCAACAGCGTCGAGCACGCGGGTTCGGGAGTGGCGCGGAGCCTGTCCATCGAGGGCACGGTCTCCGGCGGCGTCTGCGTCATCGTCGGCGACGACGGCGTCGGGTTCTGCCCCGAGCAGGTCGCCGAGGAGCGGCTCGGGCTGAAGGTCTCGATCGTCGAGCGGGTCGCCGCGGTCGGCGGACGCTCGACGGTGATCTCCCGTCCGGGTGAGGGTGCCGTGATCCGCATCGAGTGGTCACCGGAGCACGACTCGTGACCCCGGCACCGCGGTACGCCCTCGTCATCCTCGCCGCGCTGTTCTCGGCCTACCACCTGCTCCGCGCGGCGCTGACGCTCGAGACACCCCGCGACGTCGTCCCCGTCCTCATCGCGATGCTCGTCTACGCCGTCGCGAGCGTCCTGAGCCTCTGGCCGATGGGCACGACGCGCATGCCGTCGTGGCTCGCGAGCATCAACCTCGCGACCGCGATCGTCGTCCCGTTGCTCGTCACCAGCCAGCTCGACCCCACGCGGAACAACGGCTACGCCACCTGGCACGTCGCGTCGATCGGAACACTGATGACGATCACCGTGGTCCGGCAGCGGGAGGCGGTCGCCTACATCGGGATCGTCTTCCTCACGGTCCAGTCGCTCCTCTGGGCGGGTCCGGGACTGGCGCTCGGGATGGGTGTCACGGGCAGCCTGATCTGGGTCGTCCTCGCGAGTGTGCTCACCCGATCGATCGCCGGGGCGCAGCACGACGCCGAGCGCCTGACACAGGCGGAGCATGCGACCTCGGACTGGCAGGCTGCGCAGTACGCGCACGTGCACGAGCGGAGACGACGCCTCAGCCAGACGGGCCGACTGGCGACCCCGATGCTCCGTACGATCATCGCCAACGGCGGCAGGCTGTCGGTGGCCGATCGCACGGAGTGCCGGACGCTCGAGGCCAGTCTCCGCGACGAGATCCGTGGCCGCCACCTCCTGAGCGACCCGGTCCGGTCCGAGGTGCTCGCGGCCCGGCGGCGCGGCGCGATCGTGAACATGCTGGACGAAGGTGGCCTCGAGGAGCTGGACGCCGGCGTCCTCGACGCGATCCACGAGCAGATCGCCGAAGCGCTCGCCGCCTCGCACGCGACGCGCCTCATCGTGCGGAGCGTCCCGGACGACGAACGCGTCGCGGTGACCGTGGTCGGCCTGCGTGCGGTGCACCGGGAACCGGGCGTGGCTGCGGGTCCGGACGACGACGACGAGGAACTCGACGTCTGGCTCGAGATCCCGCGCGACGGCTCCCGTGCTGGCGTGGGTGCGGTCGGCGTGTCCGACGAGGACTGAACCGCTCCGACGAGGGCAGCGCCCGTCGACAGGCTCAGGGACCGAAACGGCGCGGACACACCTCCTCCGGTCACTGAGCTTGTCGAAGTGCCCACGAGGAACCCTTCGTCGGCGGGTTCAGAACGGTGCCGGGTCCGGTTCGGTCCGGTGGTGTTTCCCGTCGGGTGTCGTCCACTCGAGGACGCCGCCGGGACCATGGTCGAGGTCCCATCCGGGGAGATGCTTCATCCGATGGTGATGTCGACACAGGCAGGAGAGATTGCCGACATCCGTCGTCCCGCCGTCCTCCCACGCGACCGAATGATCGAGGTCGCACGCCCGAGCACGTCTCCCGCAGCCAGGTGCCCGACAGGTGCCGTCCCGCAGGCGCACCGCCCGTTGCAGGTCGGCCGGGACGCGGTACTGGTTGCGGCCGACGGAGAGGATCGCACCCGTCTCTGGCTGAATGAGGATCCGGGTGAAGCTGGGGGCGTTCACCGCGATACGTGCTGCGGTCTCCGGGTCGATGGGCCCGTAGCCGTCGAGGGTTGCCGGGGCCTCTGAGGCACCGGCCATGCTCAACGCCGGGACCGTGATCTGTACGGTCGGTTTGATGTGCTCCTGGACCTCGATCGGGTGCGGGAGGACCGGGCTCGACATCACGTCTTCCGGGGTTACGCCGGTGAGCGCGAGCGCCGCGAGGGCGTCCGCCTGCAGCTGGGCGCAGGTGCGGTTGTCACCGACCTTACGTGACTCCGCGGCGGCCGCTTCGACGCGCTCGAGGATGCCCTGCGCAATGGGTGCCGTCGTGAACAGGTGCACCCACGCCATGCCGTCCGCGGCGGGTTCGAACTCGACCCGGCGGTCCGCCTCGGACCGGACCGCTCTCGCAGTGATCGATTCCGGGTGCAGGCGCTCGCGCAGAACGCGGGCGCGCTTCCGGAGGTACGCATTGGTGGAGTGTTCCGCGACCGGCAGGACTTCCGCGAGGAACACCGCCCGCCCCGCGGTCGGCACGTCACTGAGCTGGTCGA
>NZ_JABJWX010000007.1:0-79674 GCF_013349365.1 Plantibacter sp. MCCC 1A11337
GGAAGCTAAGACTCTTTGCGCCGATGGTACTGCAGGGGGGACCCTGTGGGAGAGTAGGACACCGCCGGACTTCTTCGTTGAAATGGCCACCCAAGGTTCTTGGGTGGCCATTTTGCGTTAAGTCGTCGTTTCACGGGTACCGTGGGACAAGAATTCAACAGCAGGTTGACGCCGGGTGACGGCGTCCGAGCACCGTGGAGATCATCGTGAGTGACCAGTCAGCAGACCAGCCCGACAAGGGTGAGCGACGTCCTCCGAGATCTTCCGGTGACAACCGTGGGAACGGTGGTGCTGCACGGCGCGATGATCGCGCTCGTGGCACCGAACGTCCCGGGCGATCCGACCGTCCAGCACGGAGTGGTGACCGCCCGTCGTCAGAGAACCGTCCGCAGCGTTCGGATCGTCCCGCGCGCAGCGGTGACCGTCCTTCATCAGGAGACCGTCCGCAGCGTTCGGATCGTCCGGCCTGGCAGAAGGATCGGCCGGCGTCCGGCGACCGTCCGCAACGGTCGGACCGTCCTGCCTGGCAACGGGACCGTTCATCGTCGGGGGATCGTCCGCAGCGGTCTGACCGTCCTGCGCGGAGCGGCGACCGCCCCTCGTCCGGCGATCGCCCGGACCGTGGGAACCGGACCGACCGTGGACACTCCTCTGAGCGTGGTGGCCGTCCCGACCGCGGGCGCGACAGCGGTGGACGCGAGTTGTGGACGCGCGATGGTGCTCCTGCCCGCGGCGACCGCGACGCGTTCCGACGCGAGCGCGAGCTGACCGAAGAAGAGCGCATCGCGTTCGAGCTCAAGTCGATCCGGCCGCGTCACGACGACCCGGAGATCCCTGACGACGTCACGCCGCAGGACCTCGACAAGGGTGCGCGGAACGAGCTGAAGACCCTGAGCAAGGAGAACGCCGACGGCGTCGCCCAGCACCTGGCGATGGCGGCGCGACTGATCGACAGCGATCCTGCGTTGGCCCACCTCCACGCGATGTCCGCTGCCCGTCGGGCCGGCCGGATCGCGATGGTCCGCGAGACCCTCGCCATCACCGCTTATGAGACCGGCGACTACGCCCTCGCGCTTCGCGAGCTGCGGACCTACCGCCGTATCTCCGGCAAGGACGACCAGTTGCCACTCATGGTGGACAGTGAACGCGGCGTCGGCCGACCGGAGCGTGCCTTGGAACTCGGACGGTCCGTCGATCGCTCGACCCTCGACGTGCCGGTCCGCGTCGCCCTCGCGATCGCGATGTCGGGTGCCCGGCTCGACCTCGGGCAGACCGAGGACGCGCTGCTCGAGCTGCAGATCCCGCAGCTCGACCCGAAGCGTGCGTTCTCCTACAGCCCGGCGTTGTTCAATGCCTACGCCGAGACCCTCGAGGTCCTCGGTCGCGAGGAGGAGGCGGCCGTCTGGCACGACCGGGCGATGATCGCCTCCGAGGCGCTCGAGCAGTCCGCTGCGGACGACGAGGGCGAGACGATGGTGGTCGTGGAGGAGCTCCTCGAGTTCGACGATGAACCCGAGTCGCCCACGGCTGACGCCCCTGAATCCGACGATCAGCCCGGGGAGGAGCCGTCCGGTGAGCCCGCTGCTGACGAGAAGGCCTAAGCCCGTGACCCCGCTCGACGGCGTCGACGTGGTCCTCGCCGATCTGGACGGCGTGGTCTACGCCGGTCCGAACCCGATCCCGCACGCAGTGGAGTCGCTGAACCTGGCGGCGGAACACGTTCGCGTCGGATACATCACGAACAACGCCTCCCGGACGGACGCCTCCGTCGCGCAGCACCTGACCGACCTCGGCCTCAGCGTCGCGCCGGCAGAGGTCGTCACGAGCCCGCAGGCCGCGGTCAGACTGCTGGCCGGCCTCGTGCCCGCCGGGTCGACGATCCTGGTGGTCGGTGGCGCCGGGCTCGTCGACGAGGTCGAGAAGGGTGGCTTCGTCGTCACCCGCTCGGCTGAGGACTCGCCGGCTGCGGTGATCCAGGGGTTCGCTCCCGAAGTCGGCTGGTCGCAGCTGGCGGAAGCGGCGTTCGCGCTGCAGACGCCGACCGCCGACGGTTCTGAGCTGCCGTGGGTCGCGACGAACACGGACTGGACCATCCCGCAGGCTCGCGGGATCGCTCCGGGAAACGGCACGCTGGTGTCGGCCGTCCACACGGCGGTCGGCCGTCTGGCGACCGTCGCCGGGAAGCCGGAGGTTCCGATCTTCGACGAGGCGAAGGTCCGTTTCGGCGCATCGAAGCCGCTCTTCATCGGCGACCGACTCGACACCGACATCCTCGGTGCGAACCGCGCCGGGATCGCGTCGGCCCTCGTCCTGACCGGCATCGATCGGGCCAAGCACGTCCTCGCGGCCGACCAGCACTCCCGGCCGACCTTCATCCTCGAGGACCTGCGGCAGCTGCACGAGCCGTATCCGGCCACCACCATGTCGCGCGACGGCAAGGCGGCGACGGTCGGTGCGGCCACGGTGCGGATCCGTGGGAACGACGTCGTGGTGGAGTCCGACGGCCCGTCGCGGATCGACCTGTTGCGCGCCGCGTGCGCCGCGATCTGGGCGTCCGGCCGGGCCATCTACGGGCTCAACGTCCCGGAGCACCTGTACGCGGAGTGATGCCCACCCCTCGGGAGGCGCGGGTCGCCACGGGTGTTCGCCCACAGCGGTTCCCGGGGGCGGCGACGGTGGCGGCCGGTAGGGTTGCCCTGTGACGAACGAACCGGAGCACCCGACCGACGGCCTCGTGTCCCGCGTCCGCCTCATCGACGAGCAGCCGCTCGAGGAGCGGGCCGCCGCGTACGGCGAGCTCGTCGACGAACTCCGGGCGACGCTCGAGGGGAGCGACTCGCCGAAGACGTCGGCGTAGCGCATGGAGAACACACCCGAAGCACCGGCTGCAGCCGATTCGCCGGACGGCGCCGCGCAGTCCGCCCGCCTCGACGCCGCCCTCGCCGCGCGAGGACTCGCCCGCTCCAGAACCCATGCGGCCCAGCTCATCGCCGACGGGCTCGTGAGCGTCGACGACCGCACGATCGTGAAGGCCTCCCACCGGGTCCACCCGGATGCGCGGGTCGCCGTCGCCGGCGCCGACCACTACGTCAGTCGAGCCGCCCACAAGTTGCTCGCCGCCCTGGACACCTTCCCGGTCGTGGTCGACGACGCGCTCGTCCTCGACGCCGGCGCCTCCACCGGCGGGTTCACCCAGGTCCTGCTCGAGCGCGGAGCGCGTCGGGTGGTCGCCCTCGACGTCGGGCACGACCAGCTCGTGCCGCAGCTCCGAGACGACGAGCGGGTGCGGGTCGTGGAGGGGTGCAACGTCCGCTTCCTGACGCCGGAGCAGCTCAGTGACCTCACCGGCCTCGACGAGCGTCCGTCGCTCGTGGTCGGCGACCTCTCGTTCATCTCGCTCACCCAGGTGCTCCCGGCACTCGTGTCGGTCGTCGCGTCACCGGCGGAACTCGTCCTGCTCGTCAAACCGCAGTTCGAGGTCGGTCGTGGTGGCGTCCGTGAGGGCGTCGTCACCGATCCCGCGCTCCGTGCCGACGCCGTCGCGGGCGTCCTGTGGGCGGCCTGGGACCTCGGGCTGGGGACGGCCGGGCTCATCCCGTCGCCGATCGTCGGCACCCACGGCAACCGCGAGTACGTGGTGTGGATATCGGCCGAGCACGGAACCAATCCGACAGAATGGATGCAGCAGATCACCTCGATGGCTGGAGCGTAACCCGATGGCACATTCCACCGATCCTGCGGTCGCGGCGAGGAACATCCTGGTCGTCGCGCACACCGGTCGCGACGACTCCCGCGATGCCGCCGTGCTCGTGTCCAGGCTGCTCCTGGAGGCGGGCGTCCGCCCGGTCCTCAGCGCGCTGGAGCGGGCCGACCTCATCGCCGTCGACCCGGAGCTCGACGTCGTCTCCATCCTCGACGAGGAGGTCTCCCTCGGCGACATCGAACTGGCGATCGTCCTCGGCGGCGACGGCACGATCCTGCGAGCGGCCGAGGTGACCCGAGGATCGGCGGCGCCGCTGCTCGGGGTGAACCTCGGTCACATCGGCTTCCTCGCCGAGAGTGAACGCGACGACCTCGCCGAGACGGTCGAACGCGTCGTGCGTCGCGACTACTTCGTGGAGGAGCGCATGACGCTCTCCGTCCGGGTCAAGGTCGGCGCGGAGGTCGTCTACGAGACCTGGGCGCTCAACGAGGCCACGGTCGAGAAGGCGAGTCGGGAGCGCATGCTCGAGGTCGTGATCGAGGTCGATCAGCGTCCGCTCTCCTCTTTCGGGTGCGACGGGGTGGTCATCTCGACGCCGACCGGCTCCACCGCCTACAACTTCTCGGCGGGCGGCCCGGTCGTGTGGCCGTCGGTGGAGGCCATCACCCTCGTCCCGCTCAGCGCGCACGCCCTGTTCGCGAAGCCGCTCGTGGTCGGCCCGGAGTCGTCCCTCGCCGTCGAGGTCCTGGAACGCACCGACGGCCTCGGCGTGCTCTGGTGCGACGGACGCCGGGCCAAGGACCTCCAGCCGGGCGCACGGGTGGTCGTCAGACGCTCCTCGGTGCCGGTCCGCCTCGCGCGCCTCCACGAGAGCACCTTCACCGATCGTCTCGTCAACAAGTTCCGGCTGCCGGTCACCGGTTGGCGCGGCCCCGTCGGACGCGAGGAGCCGATGACCGGCACCATTCACGTCCCGGCCTCCACGGCCACCCGGCACCACAGCGATCAGGAGGGCACCGCATGATCGAGGAGATCGAGATCCGCGACCTCGGCGTCATCGCGTCCGGGACGCTCCCACTCGGACCCGGTTTCACCGCCGTGACGGGCGAGACCGGCGCGGGCAAGACGATGGTGGTCACCGCCCTCGGGCTGCTCCTCGGTCAGCGGTCGGACAGCGGCGTCGTGCGAGCGGGCCAGAAGCAGACGAGTGTCCAGGGACGCTGGTTGGTGCCGGGCGACGGCGCGGTCGCCGAGCGCGTCCGCGAGGCCGGGGGAGACCTCGACCCCGCGGGTGATGCGGCAGAGCTGCTGCTCGGTCGGATCGTGACCGCCGAGGGCCGCGGCCGCGCGATCGTCGGCGGCCGGACGGCGCCCATCGGTATCCTCTCCGAACTCGGCGAGCAGCTCGTCGTCGTGCACGGGCAGTCCGACCAGATCCGGCTGCGGGCCGCGCCGGCCCAGCGGGACGCCCTGGACCGCTTCGCCGGTGAACCGCTCCAGCGGGCCCTCGGCGACTACCAGCGGCGCTACACGGAGCTCCTCGAGCTGCGGACGGAACTGGAGACCCTGACGAACGAGCGCGACACGCGACTCCTCGAGGCCGAGCAACTGCGCGTCGCGCTCGCCGAGATCGAGCAGGCCGACCCGCAGCCCGGCGAGGACGCCGAGCTCGCCGAGCGCGCCGATCGACTGACGAACCTCGAGGAGCTCCGTCTCTCGGCTGCCGGCGCCCGAGAACTCGTCTCGGCCGAGGCGGGCGAGGAGAGCGACGTCGTCGGACTCCTCGAAGGCGCGCGGCGGCAGCTCGACCGGGCCTCGGTGCACGATCCCGCTCTCGGCGCGATCGCCGCGAGTGTCGCCAACGCGAGCTACCTGGCCGCGGAGATCGCCGCCGAGCTCTCGAGCTACCTCGCCGGACTCGACGAGGACGGCGCTCGCGAACTCGAGGTCGTCCAGGAGCGCCGTGCCACGCTCGCGACACTCGCCAGGAAGTACGGGCCGACGCCTGAGGACGTCCTGCACCTGCTCGAGACGGGCAGCACCCGCCTGATGGAGCTCGACGGTGACTCCGACCGCATCACTCAGCTCGAGGGCGACGTCGAGCGGCACTCCGGGGAGGTCGATGCCGCTGCCGCGACGTTGAGCGCCGTCCGGGTCGAAGCCGCTGCTCGACTCGGCGCAGCCGCGAGCGCGGAACTGCGCTCGCTCGCGATGGCCGAGGCGGAGCTCGTCGTCGAGGTGTCCGATCGCGACGACCTCACGCTGCACGGCAAGGACGTGATCGCCTTCCTCCTCCGGCCGCACGCCGGTGCCGAGCCCCGACCGCTCGGCAAGGGCGCCTCGGGTGGGGAGCTGTCCCGGGTGATGCTCGCCCTCGAGGTCGTCATCGCCGGTGCGGACCCCGTACCGACCTTCGTGTTCGACGAGGTCGACGCCGGCGTCGGCGGAGCCGCGGCGATCGAGATCGGGCGTCGCCTCGCGGCCCTCGCCGAACGCTCGCAGGTGATCGTCGTCACCCACCTCGCGCAGGTCGCGGCCTTCGCGAACAACCACCTGAGCGTGGTCAAGGGCGGAGATGGTTCGGTGACGGCGTCGAGCGTGCGCCAGCTCGTCGGCGCCGACCGGGAGGCGGAGATGGCGCGGCTGCTCTCCGGGCTCGCGGAGTCCGACAGCGGTCTCGCCCACGCCCGCGAACTGCTCGCCCTCGCAGCCTCCTGACGACGCGACCGCGAAGGAAGCGACACATGAACCCGAACTGGATGGTAGGATAAAAGCCCGTGGTGAATACTTCTGAAGCGGGCAACCTGAACTCTCCGACCGACGGCATCGTCTCGGGCTCCAACGGCACGACCAAGCACATCTTCGTGACTGGTGGTGTCGTTTCTTCGTTGGGCAAGGGGCTCACCGCAGCCAGCCTCGGCAACCTGCTGACGGCGCGCGGGCTCCGGGTGGTCATGCAGAAGCTCGACCCCTACCTCAACGTCGACCCGGGCACGATGAACCCGTTCCAGCACGGCGAGGTCTTCGTGACCGACGACGGCGCCGAGACCGACCTCGACATCGGCCACTACGAGCGGTTCCTCGACATCGAGCTGAGCCAGGCCGCGAACGTGACGACGGGTCAGATCTACTCGACCGTGATCGCCAAGGAGCGTCGCGGCGAGTACCTCGGCGACACCGTGCAGGTGATCCCGCACATCACGGACGAGATCAAGCGCCGCATGCGCCTCCAAGCGTCCGAGACCCCCCAGCCCGACGTGATCATCACCGAGATCGGTGGCACGGTCGGCGACATCGAGTCGCAGCCGTTCATCGAGTCGGCACGGCAGATCCGCCACGAGCTCGGCCGGAACAACGTGTTCTTCGTCCACGTCTCGCTCGTGCCGTACATGGGCGCCTCCGGTGAGCAGAAGACGAAGCCGACGCAGCACTCGGTCGCGGCCCTCCGGTCCATCGGCATCCAGCCCGATGCACTCGTGCTCCGCAGCGACCGCCCGGTGACCGAGAGCAACAAGCGCAAGATCGCGCTCATGTGCGACGTCGACGAGGACGCGGTCGTGAACGCGGTCGACGTCCCGAGCATCTACGACATCCCCACCATGCTGAACGACCAGGGCCTCGACGCCTACATCGCCGACCGCCTGGGTCTCGTCACGAACGAGGTCGACTGGAGTGGCTGGGCCGACCTCCTCGAGGCCGTCCACCACCCGAAGCACGCCGTCACCATCGGCCTCGTCGGCAAGTACATCGACCTGCCCGACGCCTACCTGTCGGTGACCGAGGCGCTCAAGGCCGGCGGCTTCGCCCACGACACCAAGGTCAGCATCCGGTGGATCCCGTCCGACGACTGCGAGACCGTCGAGGGAGCGATCAAGGCGCTCGCCGACGTCGACGGCATCTGCGTCCCCGGCGGCTTCGGCATCCGCGGCATCGAGGGCAAGCTCGGCGCCCTGAAGTTCGCCCGCGAGAACGGCATCCCGGTGCTCGGCCTCTGCCTCGGCCTGCAGTGCATGGTCATCGAATACGCCCGGAACGTCGTCGGGCTCGAAGGTGCCAGCTCCTCCGAGTTCGACCCCGACACGCAGTTCCCCGTCATCGCGACGATGGCCGAGCAGGTCGAGATCATCGCCGGCGGCGACCTCGGCGGCACGATGCGCCTCGGCCTGTACGCGGCGAAGCTCGACGAGGGCTCGATCGTCGCCGAGCTGTACGGTGCGGACGAGGTGTCCGAGCGTCACCGTCACCGTTACGAGGTGAACAACGGCTACCGCCAGCAGATCGCGGACGCCGGCCTCCAGTTCTCCGGCCTGTCGCCCGACGGCACGCTCGTCGAGTACGTCGAGCTGCCGCGTGAGGTACACCCGTTCTACGTCGCCACGCAGGCGCACCCCGAGCTGCGGTCGCGCCCGAACCACGCGCACCCGCTGTTCGCCGGCCTCGTCGGTGCTTCGCTCGAGCGCCAGCAGGCGAGCCGGCTGTTCGACGTCGCCAATGGTTGAGTCGTTCGGCGACGCCGCGTCGTTGCGCGACGAGGCGCACCCCGTCGAGGTGGTGTCCTCCGAGCGCGCGTTCGCGGGCAAGGTGTGGGACATCCGTCGGGAGACGTTCCGCTACGGTGACGGGGAGGTCGTGCGCGAGTTCGTCGACCACACCGGGGCGGTGGCGGTGTTGGCGCTCGACGCCGACGAGCGCGTCCTGCTCATCCAGCAGTACCGCCACCCGATCGGGGAGCGCGACTGGGAGCTGCCGGCCGGCCTGCTCGACATCACGGGGGAGGACCCGGCCGTGGCCGCGGGTCGCGAGCTCGAGGAGGAGGCCGATCTGGTCGCCGGTTCGCTCCAGCTGCTGACGGAGTTCTACACGACGCCCGGTGGCAGCAACGAGTCGATCCGCATCTATCTCGCGCGTGACCTCACGGCGACCGCCGAGGCCTTCGCCCGTGCTGAGGAGGAGGCGGACATCCTCGTGGAGTGGGTGCCGCTCGACGACGCCGTGGCCGCGGTACTCGACGGTCGGCTCCACAACTCGATCCTGATGCTCGGTGTCCTCACGGCCGCCGCGGCTCGCGATCGCGGGTGGTCGACGCTGCGCGACAGCGGCGACTCCACGATCGGGCCGGGCGGAGCCTGAGGCGTGGCGCTCGATCGCGCGGTCGCCGACTACCTGCGGCACATCGCGATCGAGCGCGGGCTGTCGGCCAACACGCAAGCCGCCTATCGGCGTGATCTCGAGGGCTACCTCGCCTGGCTCGGGGCGCACGACGTCGTCGAGGCGCCGGCCGTCACCGCTGCGCACGTGTCGGAGTACACGGCGTCGCTCCGGACACCGGAGGGGCAGCCGGTGCGTGCGTCCTCGCTCGCCAGGGTGCTGTCGTCGATCCGAGGTCTGCACCGGTTCCTGCTCGACGAACAGCTCGTCGAGGTCGACGTCGCACGTGAGGTGCGGCCGCCGAAGCTCCCGGGGCGGCTCCCGAAGGCGATCACGATCGACCAGGTCCGCGCGCTGCTCGAGACGACCGACGGCGACGACCTGTTGGCCGTCCGCGACAAGGCGCTCCTCGAACTGCTCTACGCGACCGGAGCCCGCGTCTCGGAGGCCGTCGGCCTGAACGTCGACGACGTCATCGACACCGACATCGTCCGACTCCTCGGCAAGGGCGGCAAGCAGCGGATCGTGCCGCTCGGGAGCTTCGCCCGCGACGCCGTCGACCGCTACCTCGTGCGCGTCCGGCCGGTCTTCTCCGGCCTCGGTCGGTCGACGCCGGCGCTGTTCCTCGGGCAGCGCGGTGCGCGACTGTCCCGGCAGAGCGCGTGGCTCGTCCTCCAACGTGCCGCCGAGCGCGCCGGACTCGAGTCGCACGTGTCGCCGCACACCCTCCGACACTCCTTCGCGACGCACCTGCTGCAGGGCGGAGCCGACGTCCGGGTCGTGCAGGAACTCCTCGGTCACTCCTCGGTGGCGACGACGCAGCTGTACACGCTGGTGACGGTCGACAACCTCCGTGATGTGTACACGCAGTCCCATCCCCGGGCGAGATGGACCGCGGGCGGAGCGGCACCGCAGGCCTGACCCGTGGCCCGGTAGACTCGTCACTCGAACGACAGCAAGCGGGAGCGAGGCAACACCGGTGGCCGGTACGAAGCACACGAGCGCAGTGCAGGATTCTGCGCGCAAGACCGCCGCCGAACTGAACCCGAACGGCCCGACCGGCCGCCCGCGTCGTGAGTTCGCGGTGCCGCCCACGCTGGCGCAGCACGGACCGGCACGCATCATCTCGCTCTGCAACCAGAAGGGCGGGGTCGGCAAGACGACGACCACCATCAGTCTGTCCGCCGCGCTGGCCGAATACGGCCGCCGGGTGCTCGTCGTCGACTTCGATCCGCAGGGCGCGCTGTCCGCCGGTCTCGGCATCTCCACCCACGACTCCAACACCGTGTACGACCTGCTGCTCGGCACCGTGAAGGACCCGGCCGAGGTCATCCAGCACACCGCCATCGAGGGTCTCGACGTGCTTCCGGCCAACATCGACCTCTCGGCCGCCGAGGTCCACCTCGTCAACGAGGTCGCGCGGGAGACGATCCTGGCCCGGGTGCTCCGCAAGGTGTCCGACGACTACGACGTCATCCTGATCGACTGCCAGCCCTCGCTCGGCCTCCTCACGGTCAACGCCCTCACCGCCAGCCACGGGGTGCTCATCCCGCTCGAGTGCGAGTTCTTCGCGCTCCGCGGTGTCGCGCTGCTCATCGAGACCATCGACAAGGTGCGTGACCGCCTCAACCCGGCGATCGAGCTCGACGGGATCCTGGCCACCATGTACGACTCCCGGACGCTGCACTCGCGCGAGGTCCTCGAGCGCGTCGTCGACGCGTTCGGCGAGAAGGTCCTCGAGACGGTCATCGGACGGACCGTGAAGTTCCCCGACGCGAGCGTCGCCGGCACTCCGATCACCGAGTTCGCACCGGAGCACGCCGCCGCGAAGGCCTACCGTCAGCTCGCGAGAGAGCTCATCTCCCGTGGCGCGATCGCCTGATCCCGCGCGGACGCCCGTTGCCGTCCTCCCTCCGGCCGGCGACACCGGCTCGCGCTCCGATGAGGCGACGACCGTCGACCCCGCACCGGCACCGTCGTTCCGGGTGTCGTTCGAGGGCTTCGAAGGACCCTTCGACCTCCTGCTGACCCTCATCGGCAAGCACGAACTCGACATCACGGAGGTCTCGCTCAGCCGCGTGACCGATGAGTTCATCGCCTACCTGCGGACGCTCGAGGCCGATGACGAACTCGACCAGGCGAGCGAGTTCCTCGTCGTGGCGGCCACCCTGCTCGACCTCAAGATCGCGGGGCTGCTGCCGCAGGGCGAACTCGTCGACGCGGAGGACGTCGCCCTGCTGGAGGCGCGGGACTTGCTGTTCGCCCGCCTGTTGCAGTACCGCGCGTTCAAGCAGGCGTCCGCGTGGTTCGCGGAGCGCCTCGACCTGGAGGCGGCGCGCCACTTCCGGGCGGTCCGGCTGGAGGAGCAGTACCGCCAGCAGACCCCGGAACTCGTCTGGACGCTGACCGCGCAGGACTTCGGCGCACTCGCGACGCTCGCGTTCACGCCACGCGAGGTGCCGACCGTCGGTCTCGACCACCTGCACGCACCGCTCGTGAGCATCCGGGAGCAGGCGGCGCACGTCGTCGCCATCCTGCGCCGCGGCGGGTCCCACACCTTCCGCGAGCTCGTGGCCGGTGCGGAGCTGAAGGGCGTGGTCATCGCGCGCTTCATCGCCGTGCTCGAACTGTACCGGCACGCTGCGCTGTCCTTCGAGCAGATCGAACCGCTCGGCGAGCTCACGCTCCGCTGGACCGCCGAGACCTGGAACGACGACAGCCTCGCCAACCTGGGAGCCGATTACGATGCCTGACGCGACACCCGAGTCGATCGGGCGGCCGACGGACGCCGCCCAGAGCCTGCCGCCCGAGCCCGCGCCGGTGCCCGCACCGGACGTCCCACGGGCGCTCGAGGCGATCCTCATGGTCGCCGACGAACCGCAGAGCCTCGTGAACCTCGCCGCTGCCGTGCACGTGCCGGTCGGAGCCGTCAGACGGGCCATCGCCGACCTCGTCGCCGACTACGACGGCGAACGCGGTGGCGTCCGACGCGGATTCGAACTCCGCGAGGTCGGCGGCGGCTGGCGGATCTACGTCCGAGCCGACTACGACGCGCTCGTCACCGACTACGTCGTGACGCAGAACCCGACGAAGCTGTCGCAGGCGGCGCTCGAGACCCTGGCCGTGATCGCCTACAAGCAGCCGATCAGCCGCGGCGCGATCGCCTCGATCCGCGCCGTTAACGTCGACTCCGTCGTCCGCACCCTCCTCGGGCGTGGACTCATCACGGAGATGTTCACCGATAGTGAGACGGGTGCCATCAACTACGGCACCACCGATCTCCTGCTCACCCAACTTGGTATCAACGCCATCGAGGAGCTGCCGCGGATCTCGCCGTTGCTCGACGATGGCCGGGAAGGATTCGACAGTGACCAGCACTGAATCAGAGGGCATCCGCTTGCAGAAGGTGCTGGCGAACGCCGGCGTCGCCTCGAGGCGCGTGTCGGAGCAGCTCATCGAGGACGGCCGCGTGGAGGTGAACGGCGTCGTCGTCACCGAGCTCGGCTCGCGGATCGACCCGGAGCACGACCTCGTGTCCGTCGACGGCAGCGCCATCCAGCTCGACGCCTCGAAGCGCTACCTCATGCTCAACAAGCCGGTGGGCATCTACAGCTCGCTGAAGGACGACCGCGGTCGCCCCGACCTGCGCCGCTTCACCGAGCAGTACGAGGAACGGCTGTTCAACGTCGGCCGCCTCGACGCCGAGACGAGCGGTCTGCTCATCCTCACCAACGACGGCGACCTCGCGCACGTGCTCGCCCACCCCTCCTTCGGTGTGCAGAAGACGTACATCGCGAAGGTCACGGGCAAGGTGACCCCCCAGGTCCTCGCGAAGCTGACCGCGGGCATCGAGCTCGAGGACGGACCGATCTCCGCCGACAAGGCCCGCCTGCTCGGCACCGAGGACGGCTCCAGTCTCGTGGAGCTCACGCTGCACTCCGGGCGGAACCGCATCGTCCGTCGCATGCTCGACGCCGTCGGCCACCCGGTCGTCGACCTCGTGCGCCGTCAGTTCGGTCCGCTGCACCTCGGGACGCTCGGATCCGGCCAGTTGCGCGAGCTCAGCAAGGACGAACTCGGCGCCATCCTGACCATCGCCCGCGCACACGGTCCTGAAGCCCGTGCGGCCGACGGCACGGCAGCGGAGGCGCCGGAGCCGACGGCATGAGCGACCTGAGCGCAGCTCCCGCGCGCGTGCAGGGCTCGGTCCGCATCGTCGGAGCCGGCCTCCTCGGCGCGAGCATCGGACTCGCGCTGCGCGCCAAGGGCGTCGACATCATCCTCGACGACGCATCGCCCAGTCAGTTGCGCCTCGCCGTCGACTATGGCGCGGGTCGTGCGGCGGAACCCTCCGACGACCCGTCCGTCGTCGTCATCTGCGTCCCGCCGGACGTCACCGCCCGCGTCATCGAGGCCGAACTCGCCGCGTTCCCAAATGCCGTCGTGACCGACGTCGCGAGCGTGAAGCTCGAACCGTACCGCGCACTGCTCGAGCGCGGTGTCGACCTCACCCGGTACATCGGTTCGCACCCGCTCGCCGGCCGTGAGCGCGGGGGAGCGATCTCCGCCAGGGCCGACCTCTTCCTCGGTCGCCCGTGGGTGATCTGCCGCGACGCCGAGACACCCGCCTGGGCGCTGTCGCAGGTGGAGGGCCTCGCGCTCGACCTCGGCACCATCCCGATGGAGATGACGCCGGACGAACACGACCGCTTCGTCGCGCTCGTCTCCCACACGCCGCAGCTCGTCGCGAGCCTCCTGGCCGCCCAGCTGCAGGACGCCGAGGAGGGCGCCATCCAGCTCGCCGGACAGGGGCTGCGCGACACCGTCCGCATCGCCTCGAGCGCGCCGGAGCTCTGGGTCCAGATCCTCAGCGCCAACCACGCCGAGGTCCTCCCGGTGCTCGAGCAGCTGTCCACCGACCTCGCGTCCGTCATCTCGGCGCTCCGGGACCCGGAGGTGCCGGGCGCTCGCCGCACGATCGCGGACACGATCGCCGCCGGCAACACCGGCGTCGCACGGCTCCCCGGCAAGCACGGCCAGAACCGCCGGTTCGCGAGCATCGTCGTCCTGCTCGACGACCGCCCCGGCCAGCTGGGCGCCCTGTTCACGGAGCTCGGCGAGATCGGCGTCAACATCGAGGACCTGCGTCTGGAGCACTCGCCCGGCGCGAACATCGGTCTCGCGGAGGTCCAGGTCCTCCCCGAGGTGAAGCAGCGCACCGTCGACGACCTCGAGTCGCGCGGCTGGCGCATCGCGGAAGTATAGGAAGAGACATGACCGAACAGCACCCCACCAGCACCGGCGCGTCGACGACGCCTGACGCACCCGTCGTGGTCGCGATCGACGGACCGGCCGGCAGCGGTAAGTCCAGCGTGAGCAAGGCCGTCGCCCGTCGGCTCGGTTACCGCTACCTCGACACGGGCGCCTGGTACCGCGCGCTCGCGCTCCACACGCTCGATGCAGACGTCGACCCGGAGGACTCGGCGGCGGTGATCGGCTCGCTCGACGCGTTCGGTGGCGCCTTCACCGTCTCCCTCGACCCGGACGTGACCGCGTTCACGCTCAGTGATCGCGACGTCACGGACGAGATCCGCGGCCCTCGCGTGACGGCGGTCGTGTCCGCCGTCGCCCGTGTCCCGGAGGTGCGTGCGTGGATCAACGAGACCTTCCGATCGCTCATCGCCGGCGTCGACCGCCCGGGCATCGTCGTCGAGGGACGCGACATCACCACGGTGGTCGCACCGGATGCTCAGGCTCGAATCCTGCTCACGGCGTCCGAAGCGGCTAGAATGGCCAGGCGTTCAGCGGAATTCGAGAGCCACCCTGCCGGCGACGTCGCGGAACAACTGCAGCGGCGTGACCGGGCGGACTCCAGGGTCGTCGACTTCATGAACGCGGCGGACGGAGTGACCACGGTCGACTCCACGCACATCGACTTCGACGAGACGGTCGACGCGGTCGTCCGCGTCACCGAATCCCTCACAGCAAGGAACTCCCATGGCTCACGATGACGAGCAGTTCGACGGAGGCCCCGACGACCTCGCGGACCGCCTCCAGGACATGGACGAGGAGCTCGCGACCCAGCGGGCCGCGTCCCTCCGCTCCGGCCTGGCCGACTACGACCTCGAGGGCGACGACCTCGACATCCTCGACGGCGCGACGGAGGACCCGGACGAGATCCGCTTCCTGCCGGCGCTGCCCGTCGTGGCGATCGTCGGACGACCGAACGTGGGCAAGTCCGCGCTGGTGAACCGCATCCTCGGTCGTCGTGAGGCCGTCGTGGAGGACACCCCCGGTGTCACCCGCGACCGCGTGAACTACAAGGCCGAGTGGAACGACCGTCGCTTCACGGTCGTCGACACCGGTGGGTGGGAGCCCGATGCCAAGGGCATCGACGCATCTGTCGCGGCCCAGGCCGAGATCGCCATCGACCTCTCCGACGTCGTGATCTTCGTGGTCGACGCCATGGTCGGTGCCACGGCGACCGACGAGCAGGTCGTCAAGCTGCTCCGCAAGACCGGACGCCCCGTCTTCCTCGTCGCCAACAAGGTCGACGACGCCCGTCAGGAGCCGGAGGCCGCAGCCCTCTGGAACCTCGGCCTCGGCGAGCCCCACCCGGTCTCCGCGATCCACGGTCGTGGTGTCGCCGACCTCCTCGACAAGATCCTCAAGGTCCTCCCGCAGGTCTCGGCCGTCGCGAAGGACGAGTTCGGCGGCCCCCGCCGTGTCGCGATCCTCGGACGCCCGAACGTCGGCAAGTCCAGCCTGCTCAACAAGACCGCAGGCGAGGAGCGCGTCGTCGTCAACGACCTCGCCGGGACCACCCGCGACCCGGTCGACGAGCAGATCGAGCTCGGCGGCAAGATCTGGCGCTTCGTCGACACCGCAGGCATCCGTCGCCGGGTGCACCTGTCGCAGGGTGCCGACTTCTACGCGTCGCTCCGCACGAGCACGGCGCTCGAGAAGGCCGAGGTGGCCGTCGTCCTCATCGACGTCACCGAGGTGATCAGCGAGCAGGACGTGCGCATCATCGACCTCGTCCTCGAGAGCGGTCGCGCCCTCGTGCTCGCCTTCAACAAGTGGGACCAGCTCGACGACGAACGCCGGAAGTACCTGGAGCGCGAGATCGAACAGGACCTCTCGCACGTGTCCTGGGCGCCGCGCGTCAACATCTCCGCGCGCACGGGCCGCCACTTGGAGCGTCTCGTCCCAGCCCTCGAGGTCGCCCTCGAGTCGTGGGACATGCGTATCCCCACCGGCAAGTTCAACGCCTTCCTCGCCGAGCTCACGGCGGCGCACCCGCACCCGTTGCGCGGTGGCAAGCAGCCCCGCATCCTGTTCGGCACGCAGGCCGCGAGCCGTCCGCCGACCTTCGTGCTCTTCACGACCGGCTTCCTCGATCCCGGTTACCGTCGCTACGTGGTCCGTCGCCTGCGCGAGATCTGGGGCTTCGAGGGCACGCCGATCAACGTCAACATGCGCGTCCGCGAGAAGCGCCAGCGCTGACCCGCGGCGTCCGTCTGCCTGACGGTGGCGACGAAGGCCCGGGACCACTCCATGAAGTGGTCCCGGGCCTTCTTCGTCCTGGTCGAGGCGTGATCAGGGGCGAGCGAGGGCGGGCTCGTCCGCTGGCGCCAAGGCGGGCTCGTGTTCGGCGTGGAACGGCCACCAGCTCGGGAGCAGCTCGCCGATGACCTCGAGGAACGACGCGATGTCGCGTGGTGCAGGGGTGTCGAGCCAGACGCGGAACGCCGCGACGGAGCCCGCGGCGACGAAGTGCGCCGCCGATCGCGTGAACAGCTCGCGCTGCTCCTCGCTCAGACATTCGGCGTGGGGGAGGGTGATCGCCCCGCGCTCGAAGATCTCGAGCACCGTCGAGGTGAAGACGCGGTTGAGCATCGGCTGCAGACTCGCACCGATGAGGTCGTCGCCGAGACCGACGCGGTAGATGTCGGCGCGCTCGTCGATGTGGCGGAGCGCGGCGACTGTGGCGCTGGTGATCGCCGCCGGGGCGTCGTCCGCGGAGACGGTCGCCAGGTGGGTCATGCTCAGTTCCGTGAGCTCCTCGGCGAGGACCGATTCGAGCAGCTCGCACGGCGCCGCCGCGTGCTGGTAGAAGGTCGATCGGTTGATGCCGGCGCGTGCGGCGATCTCCGACACGGAGATGTCGGAGGTCGGGCGTTCGGCGGCGAGTTGCAGGATCGTGCGCGCGAGCCGTGCCCGCGTCCGGCGTTGACGTGCATCCATGGGGGTCCTTCGCGTGGGTTCGGTGCGGCGGGCGCGAACGCTGCCGATGCAATACTGGAGTTCAATATATAACATATTCTGCACGTGGTGTGGAGATGACGGTGGGCAAGGGGGTGCCGCCCAGCGTTTCGTGCCAGGCTGGTCCAATGACTGATGCGCATCCTCCCGGCGGCCCCCTCCGGGACGCCGGGGATGCCTGGGTCGAATCCGGGGACGGCCGCAAGTTCTGGGGGAGGTTCGGTGCAGCAGGACTCCTCGTGCACGATCGGGCGCGCGGCGTGCTGTTGCAGCACCGGGCCGGTTGGAGCCACTTCGGCGGCACCTGGGGCATCCCGGGAGGCGCGCGTCACCAGTTCGAAAGCGCTGTCGACGGTGCGGTCCGCGAGTCGCACGAGGAGGCAGGTGTCCCCGCCGAGTCGATCGAGCTGCGGTTCGACTCCGTGCTCGATCTCGGGTTCTGGTCGTACACGACGGTGATCGTCGAGGCGGTCGAGCCGTTCGAACCCGTGGTGTCCGACCCGGAGAGCATCGCCCTCGCCTGGGTGCCGCTCGCCGAGGTCGAGACCTTGCCTCTGCACCCTGGCTTCGCCGATTCGTGGCCCGGCCTGCGGTCGCAGCTCGAGCGCCGCGTCACGGTCGTCGTCGACGTCGCGAACGTCGTCGGCTCGCGACCCGACGGGTGGTGGAAGGACCGTGCGGGTGCCGCACAGCGGTTCGTCGCGCGCCTCGGCCGCCTCGCGCACGAGGGTCTCGACGCCCAGGCGCTCGACCTCGACTTCGACCGCTGGTGGCCGGCCTACATCGCCGTCGTGGAAGGACAGGCCCGCGGCGTCCACACAGATGACAGCGTACGAGAGCCCGGGCACGAACTGCGGGCCGGCGTCTCGATCGTCGACGCTGCGGGGAGTGGCGACGACGCGATCGCGGGCGTCGTCCGTGAACTCGACGGGGCGGTCGTGGTGGTCACCTCGGACCGCGGGTTGCGCGAACGCGTCGAGCGTCTGGGCGCGACGACGCGCGCTGCCGGCTGGCTGACGGAGCTGCTCGACGCAGTGGGCTGAGGGCCCCTGCCGTCGCTCCACAGGGGCCCGCAGCCCGTCGCCGCCGTGACGGGAGACCGCTTTCCTGCACGTCGCCTGGGCGTTCAGTAGGGTTGGTGGCATGACCCTGTTCATCATCGTCGGCGCCGTCGGTCTCGTGATCGTCCTCATCTCACTGGTCTTCGGTGAGATCTTCGACTTCCTGGACGGGGCGGTCTCGGCCACCGCGCTGGGGAGCGCGTTCACCGTCTTCGGCGCCGTCGGCGCGATCGTGCTGGCGAACGGGTTGCCCGTCTGGTCCGCCTATGTCATCTCGGCCGTCATCGGTGTCCTCGTGCTCGTCGGCGTCCAGCTGATGATCCGGAGCTTCAAGCGTTCGGAGGACGGCACGCCGAGTTCACCGCTCGGTCTCTACGGGGTCGCCCGGTCGACCATCTCGGCGTCCTTCGGCGAGGTCAGCCTCGACGGTCCGCACGAGATCGAGACGCGCCTCGCGTTCTCCGACACGCGGATCGAAACGGGCAGCCGGATCCGCGTGGTCGAGCTCCAGGGTTCCCGCGTGAAGGTCGAACCCGTGTCGAGCGGAGCCGCTGCCGACACGCAGCCCTGATTCCATCCATCCACCAGCACGCCCTCGAGGGGAAGGCACCTGCCCTATGGACTTCATCACCACCAACATCACGGTGATCGCCGTGATCGCACTCGTCGTGGTGGCGCTCGCGATCGTCGCGTTCGTCGCCGGACGCATCAAGCGCGTGCCGCCGAACCAGGCGCTCGTCATCGTCGGTCGGGGGGCCGGCGCCAAGACCGGTGAGCCCGATGGCGGTCAGCGGGTCGTCATCGGTGGGCGGGTGTTCATCTGGCCGATCCTGCAGCAGGGCTTCCCGATCTCGCTCGAGCAGCGTCAGATCGGCATCGTCGTGGAGGGTGTCGACACCAACTTCATCAAGGTCGCCATCCAGGCGAGCGTGAACTTCAAGGTCTCCGGCACGCCGGAGGGTGTGCGCCGTGCCGCGCAGCGCTTCCTCTCCCA
Source organism: Plantibacter sp. MCCC 1A11337 (assembly GCF_013349365.1). Lineage (NCBI taxonomy): Bacteria > Bacillati > Actinomycetota > Actinomycetes > Micrococcales > Microbacteriaceae > Plantibacter > Plantibacter sp. MCCC 1A11337. The sequence goes on from NZ_JABJWX010000007.1 coordinate 19,172, forward strand.
GCAGGGGTCGCTGACGCAGATCATCCAGCAGTCCCTCGAGGGGTCGCTGCGTTCCATCATCGGCAACATGCCGATCAAGGAGATCATCTCCAATCGCAACGCCCTGTCCGAAGCGGTGGTCGAGGCGACCAAGACGGATCTCGCCGAGCAGGGCCTCCAGGTCGACCTGCTGAACATCTCCGACATCTCGACGCCGGGCACCAACTACCTCGCCGACCTCGGGCGCGCGGAGAACGCGCTCGCCCGGCAGAACGCCGAGATCAAGGAGGCAGAGACCGCTCGTGCGTCCGAGTTCGCGCGGATCGAAGCGGCGGAGCAGGTCGCGGAGCGTCAGAAGGCGCTGAGCCTCAAGCAGGCGACGATCAAGGCGGAGACCGACCGCGCGAACGCCGAGGCCGAGGCCTCCGGTCAGCTGGCCACGGCGCAGCAGGACCGTCTGGTCGCGGAGCAGGAGCGTGAGGCGCTCGCCGAGAAGGCGAAGGTGGAGCAGGAACGCCTCGACATCGAGGTGCGCAAGCCGGCCGAGGCCGACGCCTACGCGACGGTCCAGCGCGCGCAGGCGGCCAGAGACGCAGCCAATGCCGCGACGGAGGCCGACGCGTTCAAGCGCAAGACCATCGCCGAGGCGAACAAGGTCGCGGCCGTGCAGGACGCCCAGGCCGCTGCGGAGTCCGTGCGCCTCGCCGGTACCGCTGAGCGCGACAAGCAGATCGCGCTGGCCGAGGGTATCCGCGCCCAGGGTGACGCGAAGGCGTCGGCCGTGGCCGCGGAGGGTCTGGCCGAGGCTGAGGCGATCGACGCGAAGGCGGAGGCGTTGAAGAAGTACGGTGAGGCCGGACTCGCATCCGAGATCATCGCTCGTCTGCCTGAGATCACGCGAGCCGTGTCCGAGCCGCTCGGCAACATCTCGAACCTCACGGTCATCTCGACTGAGGGTGCGTCAGCCGTCACGAAGACGGTCGGCCAGGTCGTCAGCGAGGTGCCGAAGGTCGTCAAGGACATCACCGGGCTCGACCTGTCCGCCCTCCTGGGTGGGGTCGCCGGTGGCGCGCTGGGGGAGAACCTCCAGCAGGCGATGTCCGACAACGCCGCTGCGGCCGCGAAGCGTCAGCCGAAGACGCCGGCGTCGCCCGACGCCGTCTGAGTCGTTCGATCCTCAGGAGCCGGTCGCCTTCGGGTGGCCGGCTTCTGGCGTTGTTCCACCGTTCCTCGGGCGATTCACCGGTGTCGGTTTGGAGCTTGTCAAGCAGTCCGGTCGCATCCCCGGCCGGGCATACGCGCCCGCCTAGGGTGGAGGCATGCGTGCGGTGCGCGCGGTGTCATCTGGAGGATCATCGTGGACCATCGAGGAAACACAGCCGAGCAGCGCGAGGGCGAGCAGTCGTCGGAGCCGACCGAGGCCGGAGAGGCACAGCGTCAGCGTCTGGCCGAACGGCCGTGGTTGTCGTCCTACGCCAGTGGCGTGCCAGCCGACATCGACGAGGTCACCGAGACGCTCGTCGACCTGCTCGACACCTCGGTCAAGCGTTTCGGTGATCGCATCGCCCTCGAGTTCTTCGGTGCGGAGACCAGCTACAGCGAGCTCGGCGAACAGGTCGCGCGAGCGGCCGAAGGGCTTCGCAAGCTCGGTGTGAAGCCGGGCGACCGCGTGGCCCTCGTGCTGCCGAACTGTCCGCAGCACGTCGTCGCGTTCTACGCGGCGCTCCGGCTCGGCGCGACGGTCATCGAGCACAACCCGCTCTACACGGCTCGCGAGCTGCGTCATCAGTTCGAGGACCACGGCGCGCACGTCGCGATCGTGTGGGACAAGGTCTACGACCTCGTGGCCGACCTCCCGGCCGACGTGATGCGCGGCCGCATCGTCTCGGTCGACATCACCCAGGCGCTGCCGTTGTCGAAGCGGCTGGCGCTCCGGCTGCCGGTGAAGCGTGCCCGCGAGTCGCGTGCGGCGATGACCGCGACCCCGTCGGCGAAGCACGTGCTTCCGTGGGAGCGGCTGATCGGCGGACGGAAGCTGTCGAAGCGGGTCGTGCGTCCGACGCTCGACGACACCGCGCTCCTGCAGTACACGAGCGGGACGACCGGGGCGCCGAAGGGGGCCATCCTCACACACCGCAACCTGCGGGCCAACGCGGCTCAGGGACGCGCCTGGGTGCCGGGCCTGAGCGAGGGTGGCGAGGTCTTCTACGGCGTGCTGCCGCTCTTCCACGCCTATGGCATGACGCTGTGCCTGACGTTCGCGATGAGCATCGGGGCGCGGCTCGTGCTGTTCCCGAAGTTCGACCTGGAGCTGGTGCTCACGGCGGCGAAGAAGTCGCCGCCGACGTTCCTGCCGGCGGTGCCGCCCATCTACGACGCGTTGTCGCGTGCGTCGAGCCGCAAGGGTGTCGACCTGACGAGTGTCCGCTTCGCGATCTCCGGGGCGATGAGCCTCCCGGTGTCGACGGTCACGCGCTGGGAGGAGGCGACCGGCGGTCTGCTCGTCGAGGGCTACGGGATGACGGAGTCGTCGCCGGTGGCACTCGGCAACCCGATCGGTCCGTCGCGTCGGCCGGGCACCGTCGGTGTGCCGTTCCCGAGCACCGAGATCCGCGTCGTCGATCCCGAGAACCCGGCGGTCGATCGTGCGGCGGGGGAGTCGGGCGAGTTGCTGCTCCGTGGCCCGCAGGTCTTCCAGGGCTACTGGGGTCGTCCGGACGAGACGCGTGAGGCGTTGCTCGAGGGCGGCTGGTTGCGGACCGGTGACATCGTGACGGTGTCGGCGGACGGCTTCGTGACCGTCATCGACCGGGTGAAGGAGCTCATCATCACCGGTGGGTTCAACGTGAGCCCGTCCGAGGTGGAGGAGACGCTCCTGTCCCACCCGGACGTCGAGTCGGCCGCCGTGGTCGGTCTGCCGCGCGACTCCGGTGGCGAGGACGTGACGGCCGCGGTCGTCATGCGTGCTGGGACGGTGTTCGACGCCGGTTCGCTGCGCGACTACTGCCGGACCCGCCTCACGGCCTACAAGGTGCCCAAGCGGGTCGTGCAGCTCGACGAGCTGCCGACGTCGCTCATCGGCAAGGTGCTGCGGCGCAAGGTGCGCGACCAGCTCGTCGCGGATCGCGACGCCGAGTAGTCGCTCGGACCGGCATGGGCCCGCTCTCGCGGCACGTCGTGCAAGGCGTGCCGCGGTGGTCAGCCGCGGGATTCGGGGTGCAGCCAGTGGCGCACGACCGGAATCAGCAGCGACAGCGCGACGAAGGTGATGGCGCCGCCGATGACGGCGTCGTCGATCGGCGTGTTGCGGCTGACCTGGACGATGCCGGAGCCGATCGCGACGGGCAGGGCGGTGAGGGCCGCGACGCGGACCTCTTTCCAGTAGTGGCTGTAGCGCATGGGGTCCTCCATCTGGTGGCCGGATCGGTCCGTTCGTCCTGTCACGCGATTGCGGACGAGTCACCGTAGCGTGCCCCGTTCGAGGGTGGGCAGGGGAGACCTCCTGCCCGACGAGTGCGGCTTGTCTGGGATGAGCTACCGTCGCCGGAGCCGTGTCACGGAGCGCCCTCGGAATCCGCTAGACTGTTCGAGTTGTCTTCTCCGCCCGCGGAGATGGCATCGGGCTGTGGCGCAGCTTGGTAGCGCACTTGACTGGGGGTCAAGGGGTCGCAGGTTCAAATCCTGTCAGCCCGACCGCGAAGTCCCGGAAACCGTACGGTTTCCGGGACTTTTTCGTCTGCCAGCGGTGCGGACGGGTCGTCAGGACCGCTCGTCGTATGCCCTGCGGCTCGCCTCGATCGTCGGGACGTGCTCGCCGGCCCACTCGGCGAGTGCCACCGCGTGGGGGATGAGCGACTGCGCGAGGTCTGTCAGCTCGTACTCGACCCGTGGCGGCACTTCGGCGAAGGTGGTGCGGGTGACGAGCCCGTCGCGCTCGAGGTTCCTGAGGGTGAGTGTGAGCATGCGTCGGGAGATGCCCGGGATGCGCTGCTCGAGCTCGGTGAACCGGAACGGGCCGTCATGGAGCGTCGCGATGAGGAGGAGTGCCCACTTGTCGGCGATGCGGTCGAGGAGTGAGCGGATGGCCTTGCCCTGATCGCCCCGGACGGAACACAGTCTCTGGTAGCGGAACACGGCACCCCTCGCGGCTCGGTCACACGCGTGTGCCTTTTGTACGCCGGTCCGAACCGGTCCACACTTGCGTCGGTTACTTATCGTAACCATCAACGCACACACGCACTCGGAGGTTGCACATGGTCATCGCCTACTGGATCGTCGCAGGACTGCTCGCGGTCATGTATCTGTACTCGGGCGGCATGAAGCTCGTCCGCTCAGCTGATCAGTTGCGCCCCATGATGGCTTGGGTCGACACGATGCCGCTGTGGACCGTCCGTGTGATCGGCGCCCTCGAGATCCTGGGCGTGGTCGGCCTGATCCTGCCGCCGCTCGTGGGCGTCCTCACCTGGCTGACCGTCGCGGCTGCGGTCGGCCTCGTCCTCGTGCAGATCGGTGGCATCACCGTGCACGTGCGCCGCGGCGAGTTCCGGGTCCTCGGGCTGAACGTCGCCCTGCTCGTGCTCGCCGCCGTCGAGGTCTGGCTGGCGACCGTCTGGCTGTAGCGATGGCGGATCGGTGCCTGCCTCGTCAGCCGACTCAGGGGACGAGCACGATGCGCCCGGCACGGACCGCTGCCTCCAGCGCCGCGACTCATCCCGAGCGTCATCCCGGCGTAGGCGTGTGCCCGTGCCCGCGGTGACCCGGATGACGACCACCTGGCACCCAGTCGTGGGCGTGTCCGGTGGCAGGTCAGCGCTGCTGCGACGCGACCAGAGCCTCCAGGGCGGCCAATCGGTCTGACGAGTCGCCGGTGATCTCCGCGACCGTGACGTGGTCGGCGATGAGATCGGGCTCGCCGACGAGATCGAGCAGGACGGCGTTCATGGCCGTCCGCAGCTCCAGGTCTTCGTCCACGCCGACGTGGATCCCGTCGTTCGGCGTCAACGGCAGGACCACCAGCACATCCACCGTCTGGAGCGCCGCGGCGGTGCGGGAGGTCGCCCGCTCGAGGAACCCGGTGTCGAGGTCGGTGCCGGCCAGTTCCGCTGACGCGAGGAGGTATGCGAGGAAGTCGAGTGGCCCGCGTTCCGCGATGACGTCTCCGTCATCCGACTCGTCCAGCAGTCGGTCCGCCGAGAGGCGTAGCTGGGCGGCGAACATGGTGCTGCTCGGGACGTCTCCGGCGTCCTCCACGAGGTCGAACAGCTCCCCGAGGACCGTGAACTCCGGGTGGCGGAGCGCGAAGTCCGCGATGAGCGTGCTCTTCCCGCTGGCGTGGGTGCCCGACACGACGATCTTCACGGGACCGAGGATAGACCGTGTTCCGCTCGCCGGCTCTGGCGCGTCAGCTGATGAGCTGCTCGGACGCCTCCCACAGTCGGCGAGCGTGTCACCCCGGCGCAGGCCGTGGACGCACGTCACGAGTCGACGCGTTCACCCTGCGTCAGTGGTGATCGGGGTGAAGACATTCACGAGGTTGCCGTCGGGGTCGCGGAACAGCAGTGACCGGTTGCCCCACGGCATATCCGTCGGCTCGTTCACGAACGTCTCCACGACGCCCTGCAGCCTCGTGTAGACCGCGTCGACGTCCTCGACGAGCAGGTCGAGGATGACGGATCGGTTGGCACGCGGTGCGGCGGCGTCCTCGCCCAACAGCGGGATGGTCGCCGAACTGGCGATGGCGAGCGTGCCGGTGTCGGTGCGCACCTCAGCGAACAACGGGTGCAATCGTGCCGCGGTCGCACCGGTGACCAGTTCGTAGAACGCGACCAGGGTGTCGACGTCGTCGGTGATGATCCGGGTGGCTGCGAGGTGCATGCGTGTCTCCTTGGCTGGTGGTCTTCCCCCACAGGTGCGGGGCGGTGACGACGATAGAGCCAATACCGGACTGTTTTCGCCCGGTATTCTCATGAGATGGGACATACTGGCTCGCCGACTGCTCGAGCGCTGCAGTTGCTCGAGCTGCTGCAGTCCGCGGAGATCCGCAGCGTGGCAGAGCTCGCCGAGCGGTTGGGCGTGGACGAACGGACCGTGCGCCGCTCCGTGCAGCGTCTCATGGACATGGATGTCCCGATCGAGTCGGTGCGCGGTCGCTACGGCGGGTACCGCCTCGCCGTCGGCCGACGGGTGTCGCCGATCATGCTCACTGACGAGGAAGCGGTCGCCGTCTTCCTCGGCCTGAGTGAAGCCCAGTCGTCCTCGGACTCCCCGGATCTCGCAGCGCAGATCGCCCTCGCGAAGATCCGACGATCCCTCCCGGCCGTATCCGTGGACCGCCTCGAGGCGGTCCTGCAGGCCGCAGCACGGAGGCCGAAGCGCCACGACGTGCCCGACGCGGGAGTCCTGCTCACCGTGTCGGACGCGATCCGAGCGAGACGCCCCGTTGAACTGCGCTACCGCGACGCGGAGGACACGCCCTCGCGTCGCACGGTGCATCCGTTCGAGCTGCTCGTCCATGCCGGTCGTTGGTACCTGGACGCGTTCGACGTCGAGCGAGCGGAGGAACGCACCTTCCGGGTCGACCGCATCCGATCGGCGCGGACGCTGCCCGGCGTCTTCTCGGGCCCGGGTGCTCGGGCGGAGCGCCCTCCACTCGTCGATCGCTTCGCGGGGGCGGACTACCGATGGCACGTCCGGTTGCGCATCCAGGCGAGCGTCCCGCAGATCCGGGCCCACTTCCCGGAGAGCGTGGCCGTCGTGGAGTCGATCGATGACGCACCCACCTGGCATCGGGTCTCGATCCGAGCCAAACGCCTCGACTGGCTTCCAGCGGTGATCGCCGGGCTGGGGGATCATGCGGTGATCGTCGACGAACCCGAGGATCTCTGCGAACTCCTCCACGCGACAGCGACGCGGATGCTCCGCATCGCACGCGGCGCGGATGGGACGCCTCCGCTCCCGTAGGGCGCGACCATGCGAATCACGTCGAAGCACGCCGCCGGACGTCCGGGGTGGCGGTGACCGCCACGGGTTCCGGCGGGCGTGCTCAGAGCGCCGGCCGTCCGACCAGCGCCCAGCCGCCGCGTCACCGTCCGATGAGCCGCTCGGATTCGTCCCAGAGTCGACGGGCGTCGTCCAGGTTCCGCATCGGCGGCCAGAGTGCCGGGAGGAGCGCGGGTCGGCCACCCATCGTGCGGACCGGGCCGTAGAACTCGTCGCCTCGCGCAGAGGGTGCCGTCGCGGCCATGAGCGCGGGCTGAGCGGCACTCGACACCGTGCCTGCGACGCCGAGGCGTGAGAGCAGGCGGACCACACGACGGGCTCCGGTGTCGCGCTGTCGGCCCATGCCCGGCTGGGCGGCCAACAGGTTGGTGGGGGAGACGCCGGGGTGCGACAGGTTGCTCGAGACACCCCAGCCGCCGGCTCGGCTCCGAGCATCGAGTTCGCGGGCGAACAATGCCACGGCGATCTTGGACTGCTGATAGGCCCGCATCCCGTCGTAGCTGCTCTTCCAGTCGAGGTCGTCCCAGTTGATCGATCCGCTCCGGGCGGCGATGCTCGTCTGGTGCGTGACGCGCGCTCCACCGGCCTTGAGCAGCGGTAGCAGACCGAGGGTCAGCGCGAAGTGGCCGAGGTGGTTGACGCCGAACTGCAGCTCGAAGCCGTCCCGCGTCTCCTGCCGCTCGGGCGGTGTCATCACGCCGGCGTTGTTGATGAGCAGGTCGATCGGGCGGTCCTCGGCGGTGAGCTGCTCGACGAGCGCTGTGACGGAATCCAGGGAGGCGAGGTCCAGACTGCGGACCGACACCGTCGCGCCGGGAACCGCTGCACGGATGTCGTCGGCGACGTGCGCGCCCTTCGTGGTCGAGCGCACGGGCAGGACGACCTCGGCACCCGCCCGGGCGAGCTCGGTCGCGATGACCCGTCCGAGGCCGTCGCTCGCGCCGGTGACGACGGCGAACGACCCGGTCAGGTCGGGGATGGTGAACGCGGGTGTTCGTGGCATGGTCGTTCCTTCGTCGTGGGTGTCGCCGTGGTCCGGCGTGTGGGAACCACTCTCGACGGTCGGCTTCGGCCGGTCCAGGACCGGCTCATCCACTGATCGGCGATCCGTGGCTGGCACCGCTCTCGCACGATAGAAAGGAGGTCCACGGACCGCTGCACGACGAGGAGACGCGACATGATCGATCGGCACGGCCTGGCGACCTTCCTCAGCCACCGTCGGCACCAGCTGCAGCCGGAGGACGTCGGGCTCCCGCGCGGTCCGCGGCGACGGACGGACGGCCTCCGCCGCGAGGAGGTCGCGGCGCTCTGCAACATGTCGACCGACTACTACGCCCGGCTCGAGCGCGGCGTCGGGCCCCAACCGTCCGAGCAGATGATCGCCGCGATCGCGCAGGGCCTGCACCTCTCCCTCGACGAACGGGACCACGTCTTCCGGCTGGCCGGCCGCACGCCTCCCGCTCGTGGCGTGCACGGCGACCACGTCGGTCCCGGTCTGCTGCGCATTCTCGACCGCCTGCAGGACACTCCGGCGGAGATCATCAACGAACTCGGTGAGACGCTGCGACAGACGCCGATGGCCGTCGCCCTCAACGGCGACGCCTCCCGGTTCACCGGTGACGGACGGAGCCTGGGCTACCGCTGGTTCACCGACCCGACCGCGAGCGCCGCATACCCGCCTGCCGATCGTCTGCTGCTCTCGCGCGTGTACGCCGCCGGGCTCCGCGAGGTCGTCACGATGCGTGGACCCGGATCGCGTGCGGAACGCCTCGCGAACGCTCTGCTGGAACAGAGCGCGACCTTCCGCGAGTTGTGGGCCGCGCAGGAGGTCGGTCTCCGGCCGACGGAGGTCAAGCGGTTCCTCCACCCCGAGGTCGGCGACCTGGAACTGCACTGCCAGACGCTGTTGGACCCCGATCAGTCCCACCGGCTGCTCGTCTACACCGCTGAGCCCGGGAGTGAAAGCGCCGAGAAACTCCGGCTCCTCGCCGTCATCGGTGCGCAGACCCTGCCGGGCCGGCCGGCAGGCTCCTGAGCCTGACGCCCGGGCTCGCCGATCCCAGCACGCCCGGAGCCCTTCGGCAAGCCCCACCCCGGATGGGGACACCTGCCCAGCCTCCCGGCTACAGTGCGAGCCAGGCACCACCACGTCCCGTGCTTCGCGGGACGGGCACGCACATCGAAGGAGAGCACCCATGTCAGACCTCCGAATCGCCATCATCCTCGGCAGCACCCGCCCCGGCCGAAACGGCAAGGCCGTCGCCGACTGGGTCGTCGAGCAGGCCGCCGGTCGGAGCGCGAGCTACGAGCTCATCGACCTGCTCGACCACCCGCTGCCTCTCCTCGACGAGCCGACGCCGCCGTCGTTCGGGGCGTACGAGAACGAGCACACGAAGGCCTGGGCGGCGACGATCGCGCCCTACGACGGATTCGTCTTCGTCACTCCCGAATACAACCACTCCACGTCCGCCGTCCTGAAGAACGCCATCGACTACCTGTACGCCGAGTGGAACAACAAGGCCGCCGCGTTCGTGGCGTGGGGGAGCCTCGGCGGTGCCCGCGCGATCGAACACCTTCGCGGCATCAGCGCGGAACTGCAGATCGCGGATGTACGGCAGCAGCTGAGTTTCTCGCTTTTCACCGACTTCGAGGACTTCAGCACCTTCACGCCCGGGCCCCAGCACGCCGAAGCCGCCGGGGTGCTGTTCGACCAGCTCGAAGCGTGGGCAGGCGCCCTGAAGCCGCTCCGCGCCTGATCGAAGGACCGAACGCTCGGCGATTCCGCCTCCCTCGTCGGCCCGAGGTCGATGGGTCACGCCGGCGGGCTCCTGGGACTCGTGGTCGGTGCCCGGGTGTCCGCTCAGCCCGTCGGCTTCCTACGCGCCCGGGAACGGGCGCAGCTCGAGGCGGCCGTTGCGGGCCATCGGGTGGCGGGCGGCGACGTCGATCGCCTCATCGAGGTCCGCGCACTCGAGGATGTCGAAGCCCCAGAGCGTGTCGGTCGCTCCCGGGATCGGGCCGTTGGTGACGAGTCGCTCACCGGCGCGCACACGGACGCCGCGCGCCTCGCTCGGGTCCAGCACGTCGCCGTGGAGACGCCTCCCCGTCGTGTCGAGCGCCTGGACCCAGTGGTCGACGTCCGCGTCATCGGCTGGCTCGTCGGGCACGGGGTCCGTGAGGACGAACATCATGAATCGCATACGTTTCCTTTCCTTCGACGCCCGCGAGAGCGCACTCGTGGTCGTCATCGGACCGGGTCGACGACCGGTACTGCGCTCTCGTCGCGCCAGAGGGTCTCGATGGGAATCGACCGACCGAGGACGCGCTCGGCGGCCCGGTGGCCGGAGTGCAGGGCCGCTGTGACGGTCGCCGGGTCGTCGGTCCACGTCGCCTCACCCGCGAGGTGGAGGACGTCGCCGACCGGGGTCGCGAGGGCGTCGTGGTCCGCGGTCGTCGAGCCGACGGTCATGTAGGCGTAGGACCCATGGGAGAACGGATCGTCCTGCCACCTGGTGACGTGCACATCTGTCGGCGCCTCGACGCGATCACCGTAGAGGCGTCGGAGCTGATCGAGGATCGAGTCCACGACGCGCGACTCGTCCCAGTCCCGGATCTCCCTGGCCGTCGGGCCGGCGGCGAACGTCAGCAGGGTCGGGGCGCCGTGCGCCGTCGTCAGGTCGTACCAGGAGTGCCACCGGCGACCCTCCGGCCCCTGCTGGCGGATCGCGTACACGTCGTCGTCCCAGAACCGCCGCTCGAACCGGAGGAACACCTTCTCGAACGCGTTCATCCGCAACCGGGAGAGCGCCCCGGCGACCGGCTCCGGGAGCGGGGGCTCGATCACGAACCCCTCCGACTGCAGCACCCCGACCGGCACGGTCACCACGACGGAGTCCGCATGGTAGGACTCCTCGCCGGCGGGCCCTCGGGTCGTGACCGCGGCGCCACCACCCTCCGACCACCGGACGTGCGACACGAGGCGCCCGAGACGCACGTCGAGCCCCTCGGCCAGCCGCCGCGGGAGCACGTCGTACCCGTCGGGGAACACGACCTCGTCACCGTCGATCGCGTCGTCGTCGAGCCCGTGCGCCGCGAGGTCCTCGATCCACGCGCCGTACTGCTCCTCCGAACGATGCTCCAGGTACTCGCGGACCCGCTGCGCCCGCTCGGTCTCCCACGCCTGCAGGGCGAGTGCCGCCTCGGTCACGTCACGGTACGACGCGTCCGGGGCCGACTCGGCGACGACACCGAGCAGCGTCGCATCGAGGGCATGGACGTCCTCGGCGAAACCGCGAGCCTCGGCGTCCGACAGGCGCCTGCCGTCGGGACCGTAGTACGCGATCGGTCGGCTGTCCGGCTGGTAACCACCGACGGTGAACTCGACCGTCCGCATCCCGAACGCCTCGGCCGCCGCGGCGACCGCGCTGTCATCGACACCGTGCACCCATGAGGCGCCGAGATCGGTCACCCGGCCGTCGCGACGTTCGGTCGACACCCGCCCGCCGACCCGGTCGCGGGCCTCGACGACGACCACCGCGCGTCCGGCGGCCGCGAGCAACCGTGCGGCGACGAGCCCCGCGACGCCGGCACCGACGACGACCGTGTCGAAGCGGGTGTCTGCTGCGGGCCGCTGCGCCGACGCCTCGTCCGACGCGCTCATCGCGGGTCGCCCATGTCGCCGGTGGCCGGTATGCCGTCGATCCGTTCGTAGCGAAGGTGGACGGTCCCGGCGGGGGAAGTGGTCGCGGGGCCGAGCAGGCGCAGCGTGGACGGGACCGTGCCGGTCGCGAAGACGCGCTTCCCGGTGCCGAGCGTGATCGGGTACACCCAGAGGTTCAGCTGATCGAAGAGTGCGTCGGCCAGCAGGGTCTGCACGAGGTCGAGGCTGCCGATGACGTGGATCTGCGAGTGACGCTCGCGCAGAGCGCGAACGGCCTCCGGGAGGTCCGGTCCGAGTTGCGTCGAGTTCGCCCACCCCAGCTCCCGCGGCTCACGTGACGCGACGTACTTCGGCAGTCGGTTGAACAACCGCGCGATGCCGTCGTCCTGGCCACCCTCCTGGTGCGGCCAGTACCCGGCGAAGATGTCGTAGGTCCGGCGCCCGAGCAGGAGGGCGTCCATACCGACCATGCCGGCGTCGATCTGCTCCCCGTCGACCTCGTCGATGAGCGGCGCCTGCCAGCCGCCGAACGCGAACCCGTCGCTGTGGTCCTCCTCCGGCCCGCCGGGTGCCTGCGCGACGCCGTCGAGGGTCATGAAGAGGTCGATGTGGATGCGTCCCATGTCCTGCTCCGATCTGCTGCACTCACGATCCACCGGCGGGCAGGCGGTGTCAACGCCTGTCGGCTGGGAACGCCCTGCCGAAAGGGCGCCGGTCGCGCCCCGGGCGAGTAGCGTTCGGAGTGGATCCGCTTGCGCACAACGGTGCTCGAGCAGGACGTCGTTCGACAGATGAGAGGCATCACACCATGACCGATCTGGACACCATCCCCGTCACCACCCTCGACGGCCGGGACACGACCCTCGCTGAGTGGGACGGGAAGGCCAAACTGGTGGTCAACGTCGCGAGCCGCTGCGGCCTCGCACCGCAGTACGAGAAGCTCGAGGCACTCCAGAAGGAGTACGCCGACCGCGGCTTCACGGTGATCGGGTTCCCGAGCAACCAGTTCTTGCAGGAGCTCGGCGACAACGAGAAGATCGCCGAGTACTGCTCGGCCACCTGGGGCGTCACCTTCCCGATGATGGACAAGGTGAAGGTCAACGGCCGTAACCGGCACCCGCTCTACCAGGAGCTCGTGAAGACCGCCGACGCGAACGGCAAGGCTGGCAACGTCAAGTGGAACTTCGAGAAGTTCCTCATCGCGCCCGACGGGACCGTTCACCGCTTCCGTCCGACGACCGAGCCGGACGCCCCCGAGGTCATCGCCGCGATCGAGGAGAGCCTTCCCGCGTGACGCCGGGACGGCCGGGCGCGCTCACCGGTAGGTGACTCCGGTGAGCGCCTCGGCCGTCGTCCAGAGCTCGGCGGCGACGTGCTCGTCGCTGGCCGCCGAGGTCCGGCCGACGGGCTTCGGAGCTCCGCGCATCTCCCCGAAGCCGCTCGGACCGTAGTAGCCGCCGGGCTCGACGTCGGGCGAGGTCGCCGCATACAGCGTCGGAAGTGCACCCATGTCCGCGCTCTGACCGAGGAGCCGGGTTCCCCATGCGAGGAGCGGACCCTGCGCGGACTCGGTGTGCGACTGGAGCTCGGTCGACGCGAAGCCGGGGTGCGCGGCCACGGACAGCACCGAGGACCCCGCCGCCGTGAGGCGTCGCTGCAACTCGGCCGAGAACATCAGGTCGGCGAGCTTCGACTGGCCGTAGGCCGACCATCGTCGATACGTCCGGTTGCGCCAGTTGAGATCGGCCAGATCGATCTTGCCGGCCCGGTGCGCGGCACTCGACAGCGTCACGACCCGCGTGGTGATGCGGTCGATCAGGAGGCCGGTGAGTGCGAAGGGCCCGAGGAAGTTCGTGCCGATCTGCATCTCGAAGCCGTCGGTCGTGCGGCGTTCGGGGACCGCCATGACGCCCGCGTTGTTGATCAGTACGTCGACCCGCTCGACCACGTCGGCGAATCGACGGACGGACGCCAGGTCGGCGAGATCCAGCTGCCGCACCTCGACGTCGCCGGTCATCGTCGCCGCTGCCCGCGCGCCCTTCTCCGTGTCGCGGCAGGCGAGGATGACGGCGGCGCCGCTGGCGGCGAGCTCACGGGCCGTCACCGCGCCGATCCCGCTGTTCGCACCGGTCACGATCGCGACGCGGCCGTGCTGGTCGGGGATGTCTGCTGCGGTCCAGGGGCTCATGAGGGCGACGTTACGCCATCACGATCTTCCGATTACACATATCGTTCACAGCTTCACCGATATATCGTTGAGCATCGTTCACGTACGACGGAGGAGAGCAATCATGGGTGGATTCCCAAGCGGTGGCACAGGATTCGGTGGCGCAGGGTTCGGTAACGGCGGAGGCTTCGGCAGCGGAGCCGGCTTCGGGACCGACGGCATGTGGCAGATGATGGAACAGCTGCGTTCGAAGTTCGAGAAGAGCGCCGGCTCCCGTGTCGGCCGCGGCGACGTCCGCTCCGCCGTGCTGGCCCTCCTGGCCGAGCAGCCGATGCACGGCTACCAGATCATCCGCGAGATCGAAGAGCGCAGCGGCGGCTCCTGGAAGCCCAGCGCAGGCTCGGTCTACCCGACGCTGCAGCTCCTCTCCGACGAGGGCATCATCACGGCCGAGGAGTCGGGCGGTCGCAAGACCTACGCGCTGACCGAAGCCGGTCGCGACGAGGTCGCCGAGTCCGGGGCGTCCGCTCCGTGGCAGAACGCCGACTCGTCCGACCACCCCGGCTTCACCGCCCTGCCGAAGGCCGGTGTCGAGCTGGCCCAGGCCGCAGCCCAGGTCGGCCGCACCGGAACGCCCGAGCAGGTCCAGCAGGCCGTCGCCATCCTCGACGACGCTCGCAAGCGCCTCTACGCGATCCTCGCCCAGGACTGACCGAGTGTCGTCGACCGGCGGGACGCCCAGCGACACGGCGTCCCGTTTCGGCGAGCTCCCCTTGAGCGGGCGGGCCGGCGTTCCAGCCGGTCCGCCCGCTCACGGGCGTGCCCGGTACCGTCGCATCCTCCGCTTCGCGAGCTGGCACCTGGCCGCCGCCTGGTGGTTCGAGATCGTCATGCCGCGGTTCGGACTCATCAAACTGACTGAGCGGACCCGCACGCGCCGCATGCAGACGTTCGCACGACGCTTCCACGGGCTCGCCGTCGACCTCGGCGGTCTCATGATCAAGGTGGGCCAGTTCATGTCGTCGCGCCTCGACGTGCTCCCGCCGGAGATCACGAAGGAACTCGAAGGCCTGCAGGACGAGGTCCCGCCCGTCGCCTTCCCTCGCATCCGCGCGCTCGCCGAGTCGGAACTCCGCGTGCCGCTCTCGCAGGTCTTCGCCGGCATCGATGAACGTCCCGTGGCAGCAGCCTCGCTCGGACAAGCGCACCGCGCCACGCTCGCGCCGGCGCTCGCTGCCGACACCGGGCTCGACGCCGTCGTGCTCAAGGTCCAGCGGCCGGGCATCGATGAGATCGTCGCAGTCGACCTCGCCGCCCTCCGCAAGGTGGGCGGCTGGCTGCGCCGTGTCCGGCTCGTCTCCGACCGCGTCGACATGCCCGCACTCGTCGAGGAGTTCGCCGCGACGAGCCTCGAAGAGATCGACTACCTCCATGAGGCCGCGAGTTCCGAGCGGTTCGCCGTCGATTTCGCCGGGGACGACCGCGTCTCCGTCCCCGCGGTGGTGTGGGAGCGAACGACCCAGCGCGTCCTGACGCTCGAAGACGTCACCGCCATCAAGATCACCGACGCGGACGCCCTGCGCGCCGCCGGCATCGACCCGGTCGACGTGGCACCCGTGTTCGCAGCCGTCATGTTCGACCAGCTCTTCACCAACGGCTTCTTCCACGCCGACCCGCATCCCGGCAACATCTTCGTGACGCCCGTCGACGCCGCCCCGGGGGAGCGACCCTGGAAGCTGACGTTCATCGACTTCGGGATGATGGGCGAGGTCCCGCCGACCACGAGACGCGGCCTCCGGAAGCTCCTCATCGCCGCAGCCTCCCGTGACGGCAAAGGCCTGGTCGACGCGATCCGCGACCTCGGTGTCCTCCTGCCCTCGGCCGACACGACCGAGCTCGAACGCGCCATGACCGCGCTGTTCGGGCGATTCGGCGGCATGGGGTTCGCAGAACTGCGCGACGTCGACCCGAAGGAGTTCCGCGACTTCGGCAACCAGTTCAGCGAGGTCATCCGCACCCTGCCGTTCCAGCTGCCCGAGAACTTCCTGCTCATCATCCGTGCGATCTCGCTCACCTCCGGTGTCTGCAGCGCCCTCGACCCCGAGTTCAACCTCTGGGACTCCGTCGAGCCCTACGCCGCGCAGCTGCTCCGTGACGAACGCGGCAACGTCGTCCAGGACCTCGGTCGCGAGGCACTCGACATCGCCACGGTCGCCGTCCGCCTGCCGAAGCGTCTCGACGCGGTCATCACGCGGGTGGAAGCGGGTGCTGTCGCGACCACCAACCCGAGACTCGAACAGCGGATCGCGCGGCTCGACCGCACGACGGGCCGGGTCGTCTCGGCCGTGCTGTTCGCCGCGCTGCTCGTCGCCGGCGCTGTCCTCCGAGCCGACGACGCCGTCCTCGGCACCGTCTTCATGGTGGTCTCCGCCGTGCCGCTCCTCCACGCACTGTTCTCGGGGCGACGCGGCCGCTGACCCGTCCAGCATGTGTCGTGACCGTCCAGGGGACTGCGGATATGGTCCCGACGGACATGTCCCCGCGGTCGGCCTCGGTGACAGGATCGCCACGCACGATCGGGACCGTTCCGACGTGCAGAGCGGAGCGACATGCGCAGGCGGCCGGACCACACCACCTCGACGACCGGGGGCACGCGATGATCGACGAGGACCTGCGTATCCGCCTCGCCGATCTCGGCGGCTTCGACACGGCGCGCGGCTCGCTCGCAGGCGTGGTCGTCGTCGACGTGACCCGGGTCGTCGCCGGTCCGTACTGTTCGATGGTCCTCGCGGACCTGGGGGCCACCGTGATCAAGGTCGAGCACCCGGACGAACCCGACTACACCCGGACCTTCCCGCCGTTGCTCCCCGGGGAGGGTGACTCCGACGGTCAGGTGGGCGAGGACCCGCTGAGCGGCTTCTTCGCGCAATACAACCGCAACAAGCTCGGCGTCACCGCCAACCTCCGGCACCCGTCGGGCGCCGCGCTGCTCGAACGACTGGTGGCGCGTGCCGACGTGCTCGTCGAGAACTTCCGCCCGGGCACGATGGACCGCCTCGGCCTCGGCTACGAGCAGCTGCGCACGATCAACCCTCGCCTCGTGTACGCCGCCCTCAGCGGATATGGGCAGACCGGTCCGTCGCGCGGCCGCCCTGCCTACGACAACAGCGCCCAGGCGACGGGCGGTCTCTGGTCGATGAACGGACCCGCAGGCGGGCCGCCGACGCGGGTCGGGACGATCATCGGTGATCTGGCGGCGAGCCTGTACGGCACGATCGGCGTCCTCGCCGCTCTCCGGCACGCCGAGACCACCGGCACCGGACAGCTGGTCGACATCTCGCAACAGGACTCGGTGCTCACCCTGACCGAGAACGCGGTCGTCGCCTACACGGCCGAGGGCACGGTGCCCGGTCCGCTCGGGAACGCGCACCCCTTCGTGCGGCCCTACGAGGCGTTCCCATGCCGCGACGGGTTCGTCTTCTTCGGCGGCTACACCGACAAGTTCTGGCGGATCTCCTGCGAGCTCTTCGGCGGTCCAGGGGAGTACGAGGCGCACCCGGGGCTCCACGCGATGGTGGACCGCTTCGACGACCAGGTCTACGAGCATGCGGTTCGTCCCCTCGTCGAGCGCTGGTTCGCGGGCCGCAGCAAGGCGGAGCTCGAGGCGCTCGCCGGAGACCTCGTCCCGTTGAGCGCGGTGAAGGACATCGGCGAGGTGGTGGCCGACCCGCAGATCGCGGTGCGGGAGATGGTCGTCGAGACCGCCTACCCCGGGTTCGGCGCACTCCGGACCTTCGGGTCACCCGTCAAACTCGACGCGACCCCGCCGCGGACGAACGGCCGGGCGCCGGCGACGGGGGCCCACACTGCGGCAGTGCTGCGGGAACTGCTCGACTACGACGAGGCCACCATCGACGAGCTGCGGGCCGCGGGGACCATCTGATGAGCGGAATCCGACTGGACCGGTCCGGGGCGACCGCGGTGATCACGATCGACCGTCCGGACAAACGCAACGCGCTGACCCTCGCGATGTACGAACAGCTCGGTGAGGCGTTCGTCGAGGTCCGCGACGACCCGCGCATCGGGGTCGCGATCCTGACGGGTGCGGGGGACCGGGCGTTCTGCGTCGGCGCGGACCTCGGCGAATCGATCCCCGCGCTGGCCGACGGCCGGTTCGACATCAGTGAGTGGGACGACGCGCATCAGAAGCACACCCGTCTCGACAAGCCGGTCATCGGCGCGGTCAACGGGCTCTGCCTCGGGGGCGGGTTCGAGATCCTGTTGTCCACGGACATCCGGATCGCCGCGGAGCACGCGGGGTTCGCGTTCCCGGAGACGGGCGTCGGTGTCGTGCCCGCGGGAGGCACGCTGAGCCGTCTGGTCCGTCAGATCCCGTACGCTTTCGCGATGGACCTCATGCTGCGCGGTGAGCGCATCGACGCCCCGACCGCCCTCCGGTACGGCGTCGTCAACCGCGTCGTCCCGGCGACAGCGCTCATGGACACCGCGCTCGGGGTCGCCGACGAGCTGCTCGCGAAGAGTCGCACCGCCATCGCCACCGTCAAACAGGCGGTCCGCGAACTCTCGGATCTGCCGCTGGAGGAGGCGTTCCACCGCGAGGCGGTTCTCGGACAAGAGGCCTTCACCAGTGAGGACGCCCGGGCGGGGCTCGCCGCCTTCGCCGCCCGCACCCCGCCCGTGTTCCCCTCGCACGACTCCTAGACTGAGGCCAACCTGCCCGAGGCGGTCATGTGCCGCCACCACGCTGATGGAGTCCGCATGAGTCCGGCGATCGGCTCCGACGAACCACGCCCGAGTGTCGAAGCAGCGACGTCGGAGGCCTCACTGGTCCTCGACCTCCTCGCGGCATCCCGCGACGAGCCCGGGCGCCCCGGGGCGGGCGTCCGGGACCTGCTCGCCCGGGCCGGTGTCGCGGGAGCGGAGGCCGAGGCGGTGGTCGAGACCGTCCGCGAGTCGCAACTGCGCGGCGCACGGTTGCGGCGCCGGGCGAACGAGCTCGAGGCGCTCTTCTCGACCGCGCGGGAGCTCGTCCGCCTGCAGG
Organism: Plantibacter sp. MCCC 1A11337; assembly: GCF_013349365.1. Taxonomy (NCBI): domain Bacteria; kingdom Bacillati; phylum Actinomycetota; class Actinomycetes; order Micrococcales; family Microbacteriaceae; genus Plantibacter; species Plantibacter sp. MCCC 1A11337. Next base: position 38,039 of record NZ_JABJWX010000007.1, read on the forward strand.
ACGTCGACGAGGTCCTCGGTCGCCTGGTGGAGCGCGCGCACCAGCTCATGGGCACCGACGTCACCTATCTCTCCGAAGTCGAGAACGCCGGTGGGGACCTGCGGGTCCGGCACTCCGTCGGCACGGTGACGCCCGGGTTCCGAGATCTGGCCGTCCCGGCCGGGGTGGGACTCGCCAGCCTGGTCACCGGGACGCGCGAACCAGCGTGGGTCGCGCGGTACGAGGCGATGACCGAGGTCGGGCACGACGACCGGATCGACGCCGCTGTTCGGGCGGAGGGGCTCGTGTCGTTCCTCGGCGTCCCGCTCGCGGTCGGCGACGAGGTGCTCGGCGCGCTCTTCGCGTGCAACCGGTTCGGGTACGACTACACGCCGGACGACATCCTCCTGCTCTCGGCGTTCGCCGACCACGCTGCAGCCGTCCTGCACACCGCTCGGGCGCTCGCGGAGCGGGCGGCGGCCGTCGTGCGCGCGGAGGAGGCCTACCGCGAACTCGAACGTCACCTCGCCGCGACGGAGCTCGCGAGCGGTATCCACGAGGAGCTCACGTCGGCGGCGATGTCGGGCGGCACGGTGGTGGACCTCGTCGCGACCCTCGCGCAACGGCTCGGACGGCGGGTCTGGGCGCTGGACGACCAGGCGAGACTCCTCGACGGCGGAGGTGAGCTGCCGAGCCGACCGGTGCTCCGTGACGCGGTCGGTCGGAGCCAACTGAGCGGGCACGCCGAGCTGGTGGAAGCCGGGGTGCGCCGTTGGCTCGTCGTGGCGATCGTCGGTGCCGATCGCGTCCTCGGATCCATCGTCGCCGAGGCCGGATCCGGTCCCGACGACAGCGTCCTCCGCCGCACGCTGGAGCGGGCATCCCAGGTCGCCGCGTTGGTCTCCTTCAAGCGCGACGCGGTGATCGCCCTCCGAGCAGAACGTCGCGCGCGCTGGCTCTTGGCGGTCGTGGACGGCACGGACGATGACCGCTCAGCGGACGTCGAACCGGCGCTGCGTGCCATGACGCCGGAGGCCTGCGCGGTTGTCGACGTCCTCGAGCGGGACGTCGCCGACGCGGCGCTCGTCGCCGCGAGCGCCGTCGGAGACCATGGCGTCGTGGCCCGGCGTGATCACCGGGTGATCGTGGCCTGGTCGGTCGAGGATCCTGTCGCCGACACGGAACGGCTCCGGCGGCTGTTGGCCGACCGACTGAACGAATCGGCTCTCACGGCGGTGGTCTGCACCGGCCTCGGCGGATGGGCGGAGCTCGGTCCGGCCGTCGAACGCGCGACGGACGATCTGCGGCTCCTCCGCCCGCTCGGTATCGAAGCCGCCACCGTGCCGTCCGACGGTCTCGCGCCCTATCACGCGCTCACCTCGGGCGAGCCGACAGCGGTGATCCGCTTCGTGGACGAACTGCTCGGACCGATCCTCGACTGGGACGAACGACGTGGCACCGCGCTGTTCGACACGCTGGCCGGCTTCTTCGACGACGGCGAGAGCCGACATGCGGTGGCGAGACGCCTCCGCATCCATCCGAACACGGTGCAGCAGCGCCTCGACCGCATCCGCTCACTGCTCGTCGGGGATTGGGACGACAGCGAGTACCGGTTCCGCGTGCAGGCCGCCGCGCGACTCGAGCGCCTCCGACGATCGCTGCGCGACGCACACCCGGCCGGCTGAACCCAAGCGAGACACTGATCGGCGCCGTCCGTCGTTCCGACACACTCTCGGGGCGGAAACATGGGTGCTCGGTCCATAGGCCGGTCTCCGGCGCTCCAGCACACTTGCCTGAATCGATCGGGCAAGCACGAAGGAGCACCACCGGATGGAATCGTTCGACGTCGCGGTTGTCGGCATGGGAGCTCTGGGCAGTGCCGCCGCCTACCACCTCGCCCGTCGGGGCGCGAAGGTCGTCGCCTTCGAGCAGTTCGAACTCGGGCACGTCCGCGGCGCCTCGCACGACACCTCGCGGATCGTCCGGACGTCGTACGGGGCTCCGCAGTACGTGCGACTCGCGCAGTCGGCGTACCGCGACTGGGCTGACCTCGAGCAGGAGTCGGGCGAACGGTTGCTCACCATCACGGGTGGCGTCATCTTCCTGCCGGTCGACGGACCCTACTCGGCCACCGACTTCACCGCGGCCCTGGATGAGTGCGGGGTGCCGCACGAGCTGCTGACGCCGGCCGAGGTGCAGGCGCGCTGGCCGCAGTTCCGGATCCCCGAGAACGTGGAGACGGTCTACACCGCCGACACCGGCATCGCCCACGCGGCCCGTACCGTCGCGACGCTCCAGCTCCGTGCTCGGGCGCTCGGGGCGGACATCCGCGACCGCACCCGGGTCGACGCGCTCACCCCTGACGGAGCCGGCGTCGTCGTGCAGACCTCCAGCGGGCCGGTGCGTGCCGGCAAGGTCGTCCTCGCCGCCGACGCCTGGGCGAACGAGCTGCTCGAGCCGCTCGACGCGGCGATCCCGCTCGACGTGATGCAGGAGCAGGTCACCTACTTCCGCCCGTCCGATGCCGAGCAGCTCGATCGCGAGCGGTTCCCGGTGTGGATCTGGGAGGACGAGGAGTGCTACTACGGCTTCCCGACCTTCGGGGAACCGACCGTGAAGGCCGCACGCGACGTCTCTGAGAACCGCATGTCACCGGCGGAGCGCACCTTCGTCCCGTCGCCGGAGCTCACCGGGCAGCTGGCCGACTTCATGGCGGACCTCGTGCCGGCGTCGGGCCGCGAGCTCCGCACGGTGACCTGCCAGTACGCGCTCACCCCGGACCGGAACTTCGTCCTCGGCCCGCTCGAGGAGCACCCGGACGTCATCGTCGCCCTCGCCGCCGGTCACGGCTTCAAGTTCACGCCCGCGTTCGGACGCATCCTCGCGGAGCTCGCACTCGACGGGCGGACGAGCGACGACATCTCGAGCTTCGCCCCGTCCCACGCCCGCAGCGCCGACCGCGTCTCACCGATGCCGACCTCCGTGAGCTGATCCCATGGCGCGATACATCGTCTCCCGGGTCCTGTCGTCGCTCTTCGTCCTGTTCGTCCTGTCCGTCCTCGTCTTCTCGATGGTCCGGGTGATCCCGGGCGACCCCCTGTCGGCGTTCGCGGACCCCTCGAACCCCGACCCGGCCGCGCTCGACGCCCTCCGCACGGAGCTCGGCCTCGATCGACCCTGGCTGACGCAGTACCTCGCGTGGCTGCTCGGTGTCCTGCAGGGTGACTTCGGACGAGCCATCACCGTCCCGAACGAGGTGTCCAACCTCATCGCCCAGCGCCTCCCGCTCAGCCTCACCCTCGCCGTCATGGCGACCCTGTTCGGGACCGTCCTCGGCATCCCGGCCGGTGTCCTCGCAGCGACCCGGTGGCGTCGGGCCCCCGACAACGCGGTCCGAGGGCTGTCCTTCGTGCTCCTCGCGACGCCGCCGTTCGTGCTCGGCACCGTCCTCATCCTCGTGAACTCACTCACCCTGCGCCTGCCGCTCGTGGGTACGGCGGGGGCGAGCGGGGATCCGCTGCGACTCGTCGGCGTGCTGGTCCTGCCGGCACTCCTCATCGGTCTCGTCCTCGCGGCGATCGTCGCCAGGTACACCCGCGGCACCCTGCTCGACACGCTCGGACAGGACTTCGTCCGCACGGCGCGAGCCAAAGGGGCGTCACCGTCCCGGCTGGTCGGTCGGCACGCGCTGCGCAACGCCCTCATCCCGGTCACGACCGTGATCGGCATCGAACTCGCCGCGCTCGTCGGCGGGACGGTCGTCATCGAGACCGTGTTCGCGCTCCCCGGGATGGGCTCGCTCCTCCTCACCGGCATCCGCTCGTCCGACTACCCGATCATCCAGGCGACCGTGCTGCTCATCGGTGCGGTCTACGTGCTCATCAACTTCATCGTCGATCTGATCTACCCGCTGATCGACCCACGAGTGAGGGCCCACACGTCATGACGGTCACCCGCGCCATCGCGCTCGCGAAGATCGACGGCCGCCGCCGTCGCAACGGGTTCGGCCCCGCCTTCTGGAGCGGATCCGGCATCCTCGTCGGCATCCTCCTGCTCGCCGGATGGATGACCCTCGCGCCGCCCTACGACCCGTTCGCCGCCTCCGGACCGGCCCTCGCCGCGCCGAGCCTCGACCACCTGCTCGGCACCGACAACCTCGGCCGCGACAACCTCACCCGGCTGGCGCTCGCCGCACGGACGAGTCTGCTCATCTCGGGCGCCGCCGCCCTGCTCGGTGCGGTCATCGGCACCGCGCTGGGGCTCGTGGCCGGGTACCTGGGCGGCTGGGTCGACGCGATCATCATGCGGATCGTGGACGCGGCGCTCGCCCTGCCGGCGATCCTCGTCGCGCTCGTCGTCGGGGTCGTCATCGGCACCGGGCCCTGGCCGCTCATCATCGCCCTCGGCCTCGTGTTCGCGCCGGGATTCGCCAGGGTCATGCGAGCCCCGGTCATCGCGCTGCGCGAACGGGACTTCGTCCTCGCAGCGACGCTCAGTGGTGTGCGGGGACATCGGGTGATCGTCGAGCACCTGCTCCCCAACGTCCTGACGCCGCTCTTCGTGCAGTTCGCGTCCGTCGCCTCGCAGGTGGTCCTCATCGAAGCCGCGCTCAGCTACCTCGGACAGGGTGTCCAGGCGCCCGAACCCTCGGCCGGCCGCATGATCAGCGAGTTCACGCGCTTCATGCAGGTGCAGCCCCTCCTCATCGTCCTGCCCTCCCTCGTGATCATCCTGCTCTCGGCGGCCTGGAACCTCCTCGCCGACGGGCTCCAGGACCGCTTCGCCCCGAGGCGGGAGCCCGCGTTCTCGCTCAGCCGCCCACGCGGGCGTCGCCGAGCGTCAGCGGCGCACCACGGCACGTCATCCGGCACCACCATCGACGCGGCGTCCACGGACGACGCTCCAGAGAAGAGGCAGCAATGAAGACACGCATCCTCGCGGGGACGGTCGCCATCGTGGCGGCGTCCCTCGCGCTCAGCGGCTGTGCGCCCGGCGGATCCACGGCCGACGCGGGCGGCGACCCGGTCGCCGGCGGCACCCTGCACTGGGGAGTCCCGGCCGAGCCGTCGGCCGGCGGACTCGACCCGATGGCCGCCAGCGCGATCGCCGCCGAGGTCATCAACGCCGTCGCGTACGACACGCTGCTCGCGAAGGACGACGACGGCGAGGTCATCCCGGCGCTCGCCACCGAGTGGTCGCAACCGGACGAACTCACCTGGGTCTTCGAGCTGCGCGACGACGTCACCTTCGCCGACGGCAGCGCGTTCAGCGCCGACGACGTCGTCTACTCCTTCAACCTCATGAAAGAGGCCACCACGTCGGCGAGCACCTACCTGGCGAACGTCTCGAGCATCGAGAAGACCGGTGAGACCGAGGTCACGTTCCGGTTCAGCGCACCGGACGGCACCTTCGTGGACGCGGTCTCCGCACGCCAGACGTTCTTCATCGTGAGCGAGGAGGGCTATGGCGCGGCGACCCCGGACGAGCGGCAGCGGACCACCTTCGGGACCGGCGCGTTCCAGGTGACCGACTGGAGCGACGGTGTCAGCGTCACGATGGCGAAGAACGAGAACGCCTGGCAGGACACGAAACCGTACCTCGACGAGATCGTCTTCGACTTCATCCCCGACGAGTCCGCACGCCTCGCCGCGCTGCAGCAGGGCAGCATCCAGGCCGCCTACTTCACGGACGGGAGCCTCGCCGATCAGGCGGTCCAGGCCGGATTCACCCTCGGGGAGGCGTCCTACCGCCAGAACCTCGCGATCTACATCAACCCGGAGACCGGGCCGCTCGCCGATATCGACGTCCGTCGCGCCGTCGCGCTGTCCCTCGACCGCCAGGCCCTCGTCGACACGGCGATGCTCGGCTACGCCGCGCTGTCGTTCGTGCCACCGGCCGGTGACCCCGGCGCGCTCGACCCGAAGGGGCTGCCGTACTACGAGCGCGACGTCAGCCGGGCGAAGGAACTCCTCGCGGACGCCGGCCAGCCGAATCCGACCATCACGCTCAGCTACATGGGCGACGTCGCACAGTCGCACCACCCCGTCTACGAGATGATGCAGCAGCAGCTCGCCGAAGCGGGCATCACCCTGAAGCTCGACGCGAAGCCGCTGTCGGAGATCGCCCCGGTCTTCACCACCGGCGAGAGCTGGACCGACCTCGTCGCCATCCCGGGCAGCCCTCGTGCTGCGTCGCTGTTCTACTACGACCCCGTGCTCGTCGACGGCGGGGTCTACAACCACTGGGAGGGGAACCCCGAGGCGGATGCGGCTCGAGAGCTCTTCCAGCAGGCGAAGAGCGCCTCGGACCCGGGCGAATACGCCGAACTCGTCGACCAGCTGGCAGAGGAAGCGGCCGAGCAGGTGCTCGAGATCGTGCCGGTCGCGGTCCCGGTCTACTTCGAGGTCTGGGACAGCGCCAAGCTGCACGATTACCAGAGCGACGCGTACTACTCCAGGTACCGGCTCGACGAGGCCTGGCTGAGCCAGTAGTCCTGTCGTCCACCCCACCGTCCCTCCCGCACCACTCGAGCGAAAGCTGGTCTGACCATGGATCGAGACGTCGACGCCCTCCACGTGGAGGGGCTGAGCATCGCCTACGGTGGCGCTGCGCCATCGGTGCAGGACGTGTCCCTGCGCGTCGGTCCGGGGGAGATCGTCGGGGTGATCGGCGAGTCCGGGAGCGGGAAGTCGAGCATCGCCCTCGCGATGATGGGGCTGCTGCCGGACTCGGCGACGGTCACGGCGTCCCGTCTCGACGTCGCGGGGACCGACATGCAGGGTGCCACGGAACGTGACTGGTCGGGGCTCCGCGGAGCGCGCGCCTCGATGGTGTTCCAGGAGCCGATGTCCGCCCTCAACCCGTGCATGCGGATCGGGGCGCAGATCGCCGAGGTCCTCCGCATCCACGGGATCGCCGACAAACGGCAGGCTCGGGCGCGGGCGTTGGAGATCCTGCACCTCGTTCGGATGCCCGACGCGGAACGACGGCTCGGTTACTACCCCCACCAGCTGTCCGGCGGCCAACGCCAGCGAGTCGTGATCGCCATCGCGGTGGCCGCCGGACCGACCCTGCTCGTCGCAGACGAGCCGACGACCGCGCTCGACGTGACGGTGCAGGCACAGATCCTGGAGCTGTTGCGGACTCTGCGCGACGAGACGGGGATGGGCGTCCTGTTCATCAGCCACGACCTCGGCGTCATCGGGCAGCTCTGCGAGCGGGTCGCCGTGATGTACCGCGGGCGCATCGTCGAGACCGGCCGCGCCGAGCGGGTCCTCGCGGACCCGCAGCATCCGTACACCCGGGCGCTCCTCGAGAGCATTCCGCGACCGTCGGTGCCGGTGCGGTCGCCGTTGGCGGTCATCCCCGTCGACAACGGCTTCGCCGAGGCACCGGCGGTCCTGGAGGAGGTCCGATGAGCGACACCCTGCTCCGCGTCGACGGCGTCACGCAACGGTTCGGCCACGGTGAGCACGCGACGCTCGCGCTCGACGACGTGTCGCTCGAGGTGCGTCGGGGCGAGACGCTCGGACTCGTCGGAGAATCCGGCTCCGGGAAGAGCACCCTCGCCCGGGCGATCCTCCTGATGCGGCGACCGAGCTCGGGCCGCATCGAGTTCGACGGTGGCGACGTCTCGCGGCTCCGTGGGTCGGCGCTGCGGACGCACCGGCGGCGGGTGCAGATGGTGTTCCAGGACCCCAGCGACTCCCTCGACCCGCGCTTCACGGTGGCACGTTCGATCGCCGAACCGCTCGTCGCCGCAGGCATGGGTTCGGCCGCGCGTCGAGCCCGGGTCGTCGAGTCACTTCACCAGGTCGGGTTGCCGGGGGACGCCGCGGGGCGCTTCCCTCACGAGTTCTCCGGCGGGCAACGGCAGCGCATCGCGATCGCCAGGGCCATGGCGGCGAAGCCCGAGTTCGTCGTCCTGGACGAGCCGACCTCGGCCCTCGACGTCTCCGTGCAGGCGCAGGTGCTCAACCTGCTCGTCCGCCTCCAGGAGGAGACGGGTGTGACGTACCTCTTCATCACCCACAACCTCGCGGTCGTCCATCACGTCGCGCATCGGGTGGCGGTGATGCGCAACGGCCGCGTCGTGGAGGAGGGGACGGGGGAGCAGGTCATGACCCGGCCTCAGGACGCCTACACGCGCGAACTCCTCGAGTCGATGCCCGTCCTCTACCGGACCTGATCCCACCACCGATCGACGACCACCGGGAGGAATCTGATGCGCGTGCAACGACTCGGCGACAACGCTCACGAGGCGGCCCTGTACGAGGGCCCGGGCCGGATCGAGCTGGAGTGGTACTTCCAGCAGACCACGGCCCTGCCGTCATCGGTCATGCGGTATCGCCTCGAACCCGGAGCAGCAGAGGGCGAGCACCTCCACCTGGAGGGTGACGACGCGAGTTGTTCGCCGAACAGCTCCGACGAACTGTACGTCGTCACCGCGGGCGAACTCGTCGTGACCTCGGGTGAGCACCGGAGGTTGTTGCGATCCGGCGACGCGTTCTACGCGCCGGCCGGGCTCGTCCACGGTGTCCGCAACGAGTCCGACGCCGTGGCCGAGATGATCCTCGTCTTCGGCCCTCCGACGGGCAACCCGTTCCCGCAGTCGGGCGTGGAGGCCTTCTCCGCGGACACGGACCGCTGATCCGGCGACCTCGCCTACCGTCCGGCCTGCAACTGCTCACGGAGCTCGTCGAGGCGGACGGCGATGCCGAGCCGGAACATGCGCTCGTCCTCGCGCCAGGACGCTCCGAGCACCTGGTCGAGCCGGTCGAGCCGCTGGAGGATCGTGTTCGTGTGGAAGTTCAGGGCGCGCGCCGTGCGGGTGGGGCTCGCGTTGTTCCGCACGAACGCGCGCAGCGTCCCGAGCAGGTCGGCGTTCCGCTCGGCGTCGTAGCGCCGGACGAGTCCGATGGTGTCGCGCAGGAAGTCGGCGAGCGCCCGCGCATCGGTGTCGAAGATCGCGGAGTAGGGCAGGAAGTCGTCGGTCGAAGCGGTGAGGTCCGAGAGTTCCAGCGCGGCGATGAGTCTGGCGGTGCGCATCGCGCTGGTGAACGCGGAGGTGAGGGCGTCGGGAGCGGTGCGGGGTACGACGGCGACGACGGGCTGCTGGATGCTGCCGGCGACGTGTCGGCGGACGGCGTCGGCGTCGAGCGGCCGGCCGTCGGAGGCGTGTGCGGCGACGACGTACCCGCGGTACTCGCCGACGAGCGCATGGTCGTCGAGTCGGCGGCTGAGCGCTCTGGCGGCGGTGGTCTGCTGGTCTCCCGGGACGGCGAGGATGAGCAGGGAGTCGAGTTCGTGCAGGTCGATGCCGAGGCGCCTGGCGCGTCGTTCGACGTCGGATCGGCGTTCGGGCACGTCGTCGAGGAGGTCGGCGATGAGTTCGCTGCGGACGCGGTGGTCGGCGCCCGAGGCCGCTTCCTGCTGCAGCTCGAGGAGGGCCGCGACCTGGGCCGCGCGTTCGACGGTGCGGAGGTCGACGGCGCCGAGCTCGAAGTCGCCGTCACCGAGGATGAGCGCACCGAAATGACGGCTGCCGGCGGACAGGGCGGCGACCGCTCCGACACCGCCGCTCGCGACCAGGACGCAGTGGCCCGAGCGACGGCTGTCGGTGATGGCTGCGCGGGTGGCGTCGTCGAGGTCGAGCATGCCGGGGGAGAGCGGGAGCCCGGCCGCCGCGATCACCCGGTCCTGCGCGTCGGTCACGGCGACCGCACGGCCGAGTGCGGTGGCGAGCGTCTCCGCGACGGGCGCGAATCCGCCCCCGGCGAGGACCGCCTGGACGAGTTCCTGGTGGACGGTGTTCGCCCGGTCGCGTTCGACGAGGTGGGCGGTGAGGTCCGCGAGGTTCCGTCGGCTGGCGTCCTCGGAGTCCTGCAGGTCGCGGAGGGTCTGCGTCGTCTGGAGGATGACCGAGGCGTGGTCCGCGAGCGCCGCCAGGAGCGCGACCTCGTCGGAAGAGAAGTCCTTCCGGTCGCGGTTACCGACGAAGAGGACGCCGATGACGTCGTCGCTCGTGAGCATCGGCACGCCGAGCAGGGAGACGAGCCCCTCCGCTGCGACCGCGTCATCGATGCCGCGCTCGTGTCGGTCGGTCGAGTAGTCGGAGTAGTCCGCGACCCACTGGGCCGTGCGCGATTCGACGACGACGCTCGCGAGCCCTCGCCCGGGAGGCACCCGGAGCGTCTGGAACGACGGACTGACGGAGCCACTCGTCTCGCGGACCCGTAACTCGTGCGTGACCGGGTCGAACTCGGACAGGTAGGCCAGATCGACGCCCATCATCTGGTGGGCGCGCTGGACGAGCCTGGCGAGCACGGCGTCGCTGTCGCGGAGCTCGGCCAGTTCACGGGCGCTGGAGAACAGGGCGGAGAGCTCGTGCTCGCGGCGTCGCAGCCGGATCAGCTCCCGCTCGGTGTCGTGGACGGGGTCGGCGTCGACGAGGTCGGTGGCCGTTCGCATGTCGGCAGGCTCTCGCATCGGGTCTCCTGACTGGTCCCTCAGGAGTCTAAAGCGACGGCCGGTCCAGCGGGGTGTGGGATCCGCCCACACGATCGTCGATCCGCTGAGTCATCCACCCATCGTCGTCGACGATCACCGCTCCTAGGGTCGTCTTGACCGCAGCACCGAGGATCCGGTGTCTGCCTGTACCGAAGGGCGACCCATGCCGAGAAACAGCCGAATCCAGGGGCTGCGCGACCACACGCCGGACGAGCGGCTCGAGCTCGTCGCCGATGGGGCCGGGATCGAGGCGGAGGCTCTCGCCGCACTGCGCCCCGACGCCGGCCTGTCGATCGCCCAGGCGGACCACCTGGTGGAGAACGTCGTCGGCGTCATCGCCGTCCCGGTGGGCGTCGCGACGAACTTCACGATCGACGGCGAGGACCGACTCGTCCCCATGGCGACGGAGGAGCCGAGCGTCGTCGCCGCGGCTTCCAACGCCGCCCGCATCGCGCGCGTGCACGGCGGCTTCCGGACGTCGTCGTCGGGCGACGTCATGATCGCGCAGATCCAGATCCTCGACGCGGTCGACCCGCACGCCGCGCGGCTCCGTGTCCTCGAGGCCCGGGACGAACTGCTCGCCCTCGCGAACGAGCTCGACCCGATCCTCGTCTCCTTCGGCGGTGGCGCCCGAGACATCGACGTCCGGATCCTGCCGACGCGCGTCGGGACGCAGGTCATCGTCCACCTCCACGTCGACGTCCGCGACGCCATGGGCGCGAACGCCGTGAACACGATGGCGGAGGCGATCGCGCCCCGCATCGCCGAGATCGCCGGATCGCGGACCCTCCTGCGGATCCTCACGAACAAGGCCGATCAGCGCATCACCCGGGCGAGAGCGGTCTTCGACGCCGACCTCCTCGGTGGTGCGCAGGTCGTCGCCGACATCGTCGCCGCGAGCGCGTTCGCCGAGGCCGATCCGTACCGGGCGGCCACACACAACAAGGGCATCATGAACGGCATCACGGCCGTCGTCCTCGCCACGGGCAACGACACCCGGGCCGTCGAGGCCGGCTGCCACTCCCACGCGGCGCGGTCCGGTCACTACTCGGCGCTGTCGCAGTTCGAGCAGGACGTCGACGGGAACCTCGTCGGCACGATCGAGGTCCCACTGGCCGTCGGACTCGTCGGTGGAGCGACGAAAGCACACCCGACGGCGCAGGCGGGCGTCACCCTCCTCGGTGTGGGGACAGCCCGGGAACTCGCAGCCGTCATCGCCTCGGTGGGCCTCGCCCAGAACCTGGCCGCGTGTCGGGCGCTCGCCGCCGAAGGCATCCAGCGCGGACACATGACGCTGCACGCACGGACGATCGCGGCGAGCGCCGGCGCGACCGTGGACGAGATCGGGGCGGTCGCGTCGAGGATCGTCGCCGACCGTCGGATCCGGGTCGAGTACGCGCGTGAGGTGCTCGACGAGCTCCGGGCGACGTCGGCATGAGCGGCCTTCCGCAGCCCCGGATGGAACCGGTGGACGGTCTCCCGACACGGGTGCGCGTCTACGAGGTGGCACCGCGGGACGGGCTGCAGGCCGAGACGGACATCCTGCCGACGGCGGTGAAGGCGGAGCTCTGTCGGCGCCTGTACGAGGCGGGGTCGCGGGACCTCGAGGTGACGAGTTTCGTACCGGCCACCTGGATCCCGCAGTTCGCGGATGCGGAACGGCTCGTCGCGGGACTCGAGGTGCCGACGGGTGCTCGGGCGGTCGGCCTCGTGCCGAACCTGCGCGGTCTGCATCGGGCGATCGACGCGGGTGTCCGGGAGGCGTCCGTGGTCGTGAGCGCGTCGGAGTCGTTCGCCAGGGCCAATCTCAACACCTCGCGCGAGGGGGCCGTCGAACGGGCCGAGGAGGTCGTCGCCGCCGCGACCGCGGAGGGCGTCCCGGTGCGCGGCTACGTGTCGATGGCGTTCGGGGACCCCTGGGAGGGTGCTGTCGATCCGGCGACGGTCGTCGAGGCCGCCGTGCGGCTCTACCGCGCCGGGTGTTCGACGGTCGCCGTCAGCGACACGATCGGCGTGGGGACGCCCGGGCTCACGACCCGCGTCGTCCGGGACGTGCTCGCCGCCGGGATACCGGTCGAGGCGGTCGCGCTGCATCTGCACGACACCTACGGGCAGGGACTCGCCAACGTGTACGCGGCGCTCTCCCTGGGCGTCGCCGAGTTCGACTCCTCCGTGGGTGGCCTGGGTCGCTGCCCGTACGCGAAGGGCGCCACCGGTAACCTCGCAACCGAGGACCTCGTGTGGATGCTCCACGGGCTCGGGATCGAGACCGGGCTCGACCTCGGGGCCCTCGCCGCGACGACCGCCTGGTTGGCGCGCGTCCGGGGCGTCGCAGCCCCCTCGAACGTGGCGACGGCCCTGGCGGCCGCAGCGTCCGCGGTCGACACCCCGAGCACCGCAGGAGGCGGCAGATGAGGCACACCCCCGAGTACGTCCAGGGCGACGTCGAAGCCGTCCGCGCACTCGTGCGCGAGCACCCCTGGGCGACGGTCGTCAGTCACGTCCCCGGTCGTGGGCTCGTCTCGTCGCACTATCCGGTCCTGCTCGAGGAGGACGAGGACGGGATCGTGCTCCTCAGCCACGTCGGGCGGCCGGATGAGCGACTGCACGAGCTCGGCCAGCATGAGGTCATGGTGATCGTCTACGGGCCCCAGGGGTACGTGTCCCCGAGCTGGTACGACACCTCGCCGGCCGTCCCCACCTGGAACTTCGCGGTCGCTCACCTGTACGGGGTGCCCGAACTGCTCCCGGACGAGGAGAACCTGCAGGTACTCGACCGCCTCGTCGCCCACTTCGAGCGTGTGCTGCCCGAGCCGTACCTGATGAACGGGACGATCGCGAACAGCGAGTACGCGGCGCGCATCGTCCACGGGACGGTCGGGTTCCGCCTGCGCGTGACCCGGTTCGAGGCCAAGGAGAAGATGAGCCAGGACAAACCGGCCGCGGTCGTCGAACGGGTCGTCACGGCGCTCGGGGAGCCGGGTCCGTACCAGAACGTGACCCTGGCCGCCCGCATGGCGGCCCTCCATGGGCTCGACACGGGGACGACGGCGCCGACCACCGACGACGGGACAGGGACACCGTGACCGAGCTCACGCTCCGGAATGCACGGCCCTCCGGCGGCGAGCCCGTCGACATCCTCGTCCGCGAGGGTCGGATCGCCGAGATCGGACCGGCCGGGACGGTCCAGGCGTCCGGCGAGGTCGTGGACGTCGCCGGACGCACCGTCGGACCGGGGCTCTGGGACGCCCACGTCCACATGACCCAGTGGGTGATCCAGCGGCGCCGGATCGACCTGACCGCCACCGCGAGCGCGGCCGACGTCCTCGCGGCCGTCCGTCGCGCGGTCGAGACCGATGCACCCCTCACCGACGGTTTCCTCATGGGGTACGGCTTCCGTGACGGCCTGTGGACGCAGCCGGCGACCCTCGCCGCGCTGGAGGCCACCGAATCGGACGTGCCCGTCGTCCTCGTCAGCGGCGACCTGCACTGCGCCTGGATGAACACGCGCGCCGCGCGACGCCTCGGCTTGGACCTCGACGCGAGCGGGGTCGTCGCCGAAGCACCGTGGATCGAGGCGCTGCAGCGGATCGACCAGCGCTCCGGGCTCGCCGCGCACGCCTACCGGGACGCCGCCGACGCGGCAGCCCGCCGCGGCGTCGTCGGAGTCGTCGAGTTCGAGAACACCGACAACCTCGGCGAGTGGTCCGAGCGCATCGCGGACGGCGCGACGAGCCTGCGGATCGAGGCCGCCGCGTGGCCCGACCGGCTGGAGTCCGTCATCGCGGCGGGACTCCGCACCGGCGACACGATCGACCCGGCCGGACTCCTCACCATGGGACGACTCAAGGTCGTCGTCGACGGTTCCCTCAACACGAGGACCGCCTGGTGCTGGGACCCGTATCCGGGCGCCGACCCCTCGAGCCCGCACGCCTGCGGGGTCGAGAGCGTCTCCGTCGACGAGCTTCGCCGACTGCTGGAACGAGCGAGGAGCGCCGGGATCGAGGCGGCCGTCCACGCGATCGGCGACCGAGCCAACACCGAGGTCCTCGACACCTTCGAAGCGCTCGGGATGCTTGGCGTCATCGAGCACGCCCAGCTCGTGCGCGAGCAGGACTTCGCCCGGTTCGCGAGCCTCGGGCTCATCGCGAGCGTGCAACCCGAGCACGCGATGGACGACCGCGACGTCGCCGACCGCCACTGGAGCGGCCGCACGGGTCGCGCCTTCGCGTTCGGATCCCTGCACCGCGCAGGCGTCGGCCTCCGACTCGGCTCGGATGCTCCGGTCTCGCCTCTCGACCCGTGGCAGGCGATCGCCTCCGCGACGAGCCGGAGTCGCGACGGACGCGACGCCTGGCACCCCGAGCAACGGCTCCCGCTGGACGTGGCCCTGGCCGCGAGCGTCCGGACGTCGATCGCGGTCGGGCAGCCCGCCGACCTCGTCATCACGGACCTCGATCCGTTCGACGCCGACGCCGAGCGGCTGCGGTCGATGCCGGTCGCCGCGACCCTGCTCGGCGGTCGATTCACCTGGCGCGCGATCTGATGGCAGCCGAGACCGAGACGGAGACCCCCACCGTGACACCGCAACCCACCGTGACGCCGGCCACCTCGCAGCTCTTCACGAACGCCCGGGTGTTCACCGGCACCGACGAAACGGACGTCGCCTCCGCGTTCCGCATCGTCGACGGCCGCTTCGACTGGGTGGGCGAAGCGTCCGCCGTTGCGGGGGAATCCGCGGTCGACCTCGGCGGACGCACCGTGCTGCCCGGCCTCATCGACAGCCACACCCACCCGGCGCTCATGGTCGCCACCGCTGTGGCCGCCGAGTGCTTCCCGCCGTCGGTGGTCTCGATCGACGGACTCGTGGAGCGGCTGCGCGAGCACCAGGCGACCCTGACGACGCCGAGCGCCTGGGTGCTCGGCCGAGGGTTCGACGACACGAAGTTCCCCGAGGGGCGGATGCCGACCGCGGCCGATCTCGACGCGGTGTCCACAGAACGCCCCGTCCTCGTCTGGCGCTGCGACGCCCATTCCGCCGTCTGCAACACCGCGGCGCTCCGCCTCGCGGGCATCACGGCCATCACGCCCGACCCGGCCGGAGCACGTTTCGAACGCGGACCGGACGGCGAACCGAACGGCGTCCTCACCGAGATCGCCGCGGTCGATGCGGTCGCCAGGTTCATCCCCGTGCCGGAACGCGACGAGCAGGTCGCCTCGCTCGTCGCGATCGGCGAGGAACTGGCCTCACGAGGGATCGTCGCCGTGTGCGACCTGCTGTCCAACCGGCTGCACGACCCGCTCGACGCCTTCCGCGCCGCTGCCGCCAAGGGGCTCCGCACCCGCGTCGCCCTCTACCCGGGCTGGGACCCCTCCGCGCCACTCGACGAGCTGACCCCTGACGATCGCGAGGGGCGGATCCGCATCGGCGGGGTGAAGGTCGTCCTCGACGGGGCCTACTCGAACCGCACCGCCTGGGTCGCCGAACCGTATCCCGAATCCTGCGACCACGGACTCCGGTTGGTCGAGGACGACGACGTCCTCGCAGCCGGCGCCTGGGCTCGCCGCAACGGCGTCCAGCTCGCGGTGCACGCCATGGGTGACCAAGCGCTCGACCGCGTCGCGAGCCTCTTCGCAGACCAGGAGCCCTGGCTCGACGGCATCCCGTCCGTCCGCATCGAGCACGCGACCATCATCAGCGAGGAGTACGCCGAACGGCTCCGCGGCGCGCGCATGACCTTCGGGATCGCCACCCACACCGTGTTCTTCTTCGCCGAATACGACGGCTACGAACTCGCACTCCGCGCCGAACAGGTCCCCGACGCCTACCCGATCGCCCGGTTGTTCCGCACCATCGGGCCACTCGCGCTCTCCTCCGATCGCCCCGCCACCGCCTGGAGCGGCGCCGACGACGTCATGCTCTCCGTCGAGGCCGCCGTCCGACGACAGGCCTACAACGGCGCCGACTTCGTCCCCGAGGAAGCCGTCAGCGTCGCCCAGGCGCTCCTGCTGTACACGGGACGAGCCGGCCTGCTCTCGCCGCTCGACAGTGTCGG
The DNA here is from genome assembly GCF_013349365.1 of Plantibacter sp. MCCC 1A11337. NCBI lineage: Bacteria > Bacillati > Actinomycetota > Actinomycetes > Micrococcales > Microbacteriaceae > Plantibacter > Plantibacter sp. MCCC 1A11337. The sequence continues at coordinate 54,583 of NZ_JABJWX010000007.1, forward strand.
TCGGATCGCCACGGGGTACGACGGCAGCTTCGCCGTCCTCGACCGCGACGTCTTCTCCGTCCCCGCGGACGAGATCGCCACCGTCAGGGTCGCGGAGACGTGGATCCGCGGCGAGCAGGTGTACCGGCGCTCGCCGCACGTCGAAACGGTGCGCTCGTGACCGTCTTCCAGGAGGACGCGACGGCGATACGCGACGAGCTCGTGGCGGTCCGGCGCGAACTGCATCAGGCCGTCGAGGTCGGCCTCGACCTGCCCGCGACCCAGGGGATCATCCTGCGCGAACTCGCAGGGCTCGGCCTGGAGGTCACGACGGGCACCGGCCTCTCCTCGGTCGTCGCCGTCCTCCGGGGTGGTGCTCCGGGCCCCACCGTGCTGCTCCGTGCCGACATGGACGGTCTGCCGGTGACCGAGGCGACCGGGTTGCCGTTCGCGTCGACGTCCGGAGCCATGCACGCCTGCGGCCACGATCTCCACATGGCGGGTCTCCTCGGCGCCGTCCGTCTGCTCGCCGCCCGTCGCGACGACCTCGCCGGCACGGTCGTGTTCATGTTCCAGCCCGGGGAGGAGGGCCAGGCCGGCGCGCGGCTCATGCTCGAGGAAGGCCTCCTCGACAGCGCGGGAGAGCGACCCGTCGCGGCGTACGCGCTGCACGTGGACTGCAGCACCCCACGCGGGCAGCTCGTCACCCGGGAGGGCGCCATGATGGCGAGTGCCAACGCCCTGCAGCTCACCATCCGTGGGACGGGCGGTCACGCGGCCTTTCCACACCTCGCCGTCGACCCGGTGCCGGTCGCCGCGCACCTCATCCTCGCGGTGCAGACCTTCGCGGCACGGAGACTCCCGGCCACCGACCAGGCCGTCATCTCCGTCACCCGGTTGAGCAGCGACTCCGAGGCCAGCAACGTGCTCGCCTCGGCCGTCAGCCTGGAGGCGAACATCCGCACGCTGTCGAAGGCGACGCTCACCACGGTGCGCGAGCAGCTGCCCGAGCTGCTGACCGCGATCGCCGAGGCGCACGGCTGCACCCTCGAGTCGACGTTCATCGCGTCCTACCCCGTCACCGTCAACGATCCTGAGGAGACGCGGTTCGTCCTCAGCACGCTCGACGCGCTCGTGGGGCCAGACCGGGTGACCCGGCAGGAGGTGCCGTCGATGGCGTCGGAGGACTTCGCCTACATCCTCGACGAGGTCCCCGGCACGCTCGTCTTCGTCGGCGCCGCCCCCGACGATGGCTCCGTCGCCCTGCACTCCGAACGCGCAGTGTTCGACGACGGCGTCCTCGACCTGCAGGCCGCGGTGCTCGCCGAACTCGCCTGGAGGCGACTCCGGATCCGTTGACCGCTGGGATGAGACATCCCCGACAGCCGGGGCGGTGCATGTGCCCTGGATGGGTAGCATGGACACGTTCCGGATTCCGACGACGAAAGGGCGCGCGTGATCACCGCAGAGGACATCACGAGGCGTGCCGCGATCGCCGAGTACCAGGTCGTCGGTCGGCCACCCGAGACCGATCTGCAGAGCCTCGTCCAGCTCGCCGCGACCATGTGCGATGTGCCGAAGGCCGTCATCAACATCATCGACGACCGGTTCCAGCATCAGATCGCCGCGGTCGGGCTCGAACCGGCGAGCTGTTCGCGCGAGGACTCGATGTGCGCGGTCGTGTTCCAGGAGCACACCCGCACGATGGTGTCCGATGCCCGCCAGGACGAGCGGTTCTCGACGAACCCGTTCGTGACGGGCGAGATCGCGAACGTCCGGTTCTACGCCTCGAGTCCGCTGGTCACTCCGGACGGGGTACCCATCGGGACCCTCTGCATCTTCGATGATCGCGTCCGGGAGCTGTCGCCGGAACACGGCCGAGCGCTCGACCTCCTGGCCCGTCAGGTCGTCGACGTCCTCGAGCTGCTCCGCCTCACGCACGAGCTCGGCCAGTCCAACGAGCAGCTCGCCCAGTTCGCCGGCCAGGTGAGCCACGACCTGCGCAACCCGCTCATGGCGGTCTCCGGGTTCCTCGAGCTGGCGACCGACAGCCCGGAGATGGCGAACGCGCCGCACGCGGCGAAGGCGCTCGCCCGAGCCGAGTCCGCCGCGGACCGGATGGCGGCGATGATCACCGATCTGCTCGATTTCGCCCGGATCGGTGGCGCCCGCCCGCGACGCGTCCCGATCGACCTCGGGTCGCTCGTGTCCTCGGTGGTCGAGGACCTCGACGCGACCATCACCGCGACCGGCGCGACCGTCGACGTCGACACGCCCCTCCAGGTGCACGGCGATGAGACGCTGCTGGGTGCGCTGCTGCAGAACCTGATCGCGAACGCGGTGAAGTTCAGTGCAGCCGGCGGCGTCGTCCCGCACGTGCTGGTGCAGGCTGAACGGGTCTCCGCCGGGGTGCTGATCGCGGTCGAGGACAACGGTCCCGGTGTCGCCCCGGAGCAGCGTGAGCGGGTCTTCGACCTCATGGAACGCGGGGCGGGCGGCGAGGTCGCGGGTCTCGGCATCGGTCTCTCGACCTGTCGGCGCATCGTCGAGGCGCACGGTGGCCGCATCGAGATCGACGACTCCGGGCTCGGGGGAGCGAGCGTCTGGTTCCTGTTGCCCGACGCCCGATCAGCGGGCTGAGCCGCCCGCACGTGCGCGGTGTCTGCGGACGCCCGACCGGTTGGCGCAGCGCACCGAGCAGTAGCGCTGACGGCCGTTGCGGGTGACGTCGACGACGACCCGCCGGCAGGGGTCGCCGGGTTCGGCCCCCGCGGCACACCGACCGAGACGCTGCATGCCCCTCGTCGTCAGGTGGAGGGCGGTTCCGACGCTGATCACCGCGGCGAGGACCTCGGGGAGCGCCTGATGCTCGTCGCGGTAGTGCAGGTGCCACCCCTCGCCGTCGTGGTCCGTCAGTCGCGGGAACGCGGCCGCCGACGCCATCTGACGGTTGAGTGCGGTCGCCCTGGCCTGATCGTCGGCCGCATCGACGACGGTGAGCCATTCGTCGACGACCCGACGGACTCGGGCGTGGTCGTCGGTCACCTCGGTGAAGGGCATGGTCATCCCATGCTCGCGGGTGCGGGCGACGATGCCGTGCCGGTCGTCGGGCCAGTCGTTCGCCAGCGACGCGGCCAGGAGGACGGCATACGAGCCGTAAGGGTTGAGATGCATAACGCCATTACATCATGGTGGAGTCATGACCCTCCTCGACGCACCCCCGCAGTCCTCCGAACCGTCGCCGAACGCCCTCGACGCCTGCCGCCACACCTGGGCGACGGAGTCGGCGCACACCACCTCGGAGGGGTCGCTGCGCTACCTCCGGTGTACCGCTTGCGGCAGCCGTCGGGTGGAACTGCGACCCCACGCCGACGCACCAGCGGTCGCGGTCACGCGCCAGGACATCCCGCCGCGGTGATGCACCACCGAGACGGACCACGGTGACGTCCTCCCGCCGCGCGCGTTAGCGTTGGACGCATGCATGCGGGACCGCGCCCGCCCAGTGACGAGAGGAACCCCATGAGCGCCGACGTCTGGCTCGACAAGGAATCACCCGAGGTCTATCAGGCGCTCGTCGAGACCGGACGCGCCGCGGGTCGAGCGGCCCTCGCCACCGGCATCGACAAGCGGCTCATCGAGCTGATCCGGATCCGGGCCTCACAGATCAACGGTTGCGCGTACTGCCTGCGCATCCACGTCGCCGATGCGATCGCGCTCGGCGAGACCACGGAACGCCTCGCCATCCTGTCCGCCTGGCGCGACAGCGAGTACTTCAGCCCGGTGGAGCAGGCAGCCCTCGCGATCACCGAGGACGTCACCCTCATCGCGGACGTGCAACATCGCCGGCGACTGCCGGACGACGACCTGTCGACGCTCACGAACGGTCAGATCGCCGCCGTCCGATGGCTGGCGATCGTCATCAACGCCTTCAACCGCGTCTCGATCACGAGCCACTACCCGGTGCGCCCGGAGCAGGCGGACTGACGGCGGTCAGTCCTTCCGGCGTCTCGCGCCGCGGAACCACGCTGCGACGCGGGTGCCCAGCCCGTCGGAGTACTCGTTCGAGAGGTCGAGCGTCTCCTGGCCGAGATCGCCACCGTTCCTGATCGACTCGAGCGCACGCAGTGCCCGGGCCTCCTGCTCGGCGGCTCGCTTCCGGCGGTCCTCATCACCCATGCGCCCAGCCTAGACGCGGTCGGCGGTGACGCCCGCGTTCACACCGTCACGTGGTGACGGCCGATCGGCAGCATGAGCGGCCTGCCCGAGGTCGGATCGGTGATGACCTGGTTCTGCAGTCCGAACACCGCGCGCACCGTCGACTCCGTCAGCACCTCGTGGGGTGTCCCCGCCGCATGGACGCGGCCGCCGGCGAGGGCGATGAGGTGGTCGGCGTATCGTGCGGCGAGGTTCAGGTCGTGGAGCACCATGACGATGGTCGTCCCGCGCGAACGGTTGAGGTCCGTGAGGAGGTCGAGCACCTCCACCTGGTGGCTCACATCGAGGAAGGTGGTCGGTTCGTCGAGGAGGAGCAGGTCGGTCTGCTGCGCGAGCGCCATCGCGATCCACACTCGCTGACGCTGTCCGCCGGACAGCTCGTCGACGTGCCGGTCCGAGAGCTCGCTCGTCTCGGTGGCGTCGAGGGCTGCGGCGACGGCGACGTCGTCCTCGGTGCTCCAGCGCGAGAGGAAGCCCTGGTGCGGGTGCCTGCCCCGGCCGACGAGGTCGGCGACCGTGATCCCCTCCGGAGCGATGGGCGACTGCGGGAGCAGGCCGAGCGTGCGTGCCAGCTGCTTCGCCGGCAGTCGGTGCACGTCCTTGCCATCGAGGACGACCCGACCGCTCCGAGGCGTCAGCAGGCGGGACATCGATCGCAGCAGCGTCGACTTGCCGCAGGCGTTGGCGCCGACGATCGCCGTCACCCGGCCGGGTGGAACCAGGAGGTCGAGCCCGTCGATGACGGTCCGGTCGCCGTAGCCGAGCGCGAGTCGCTCGACGAGGAGCTGATGTTCCGTGGTCACAGGGTGCCTCCGGGATGGTCGGGCGGCGTGCCGGTCACAGCGAGCCACCGGCGCGATTGGTGCGGATGATGAGCCAGATGAGGAACGGCGCCCCGAGCACCCCGGTCACGACGCCGACGGGGTAGCGTGCGCCGAGGAGGTACTGCCCGGTGAGATCGGCCACGAGGACGAGGAGGGCGCCCACGAGCGCGGCGGGCACGAGCATCGACCCGCCGCGGCCGACGATCCGCGAGGCGATGGGGCCGGAGAGGAACGCGACGAACGCGATGGGACCCGACGCCGCGGTCGCGAACGCGATCAGCCCGACGGCCGCGACGATGATGATCAACCGGGTCCGGTCGACGCGGACGCCGAGCGCGGCGGCGGTGTCGTCGCCGAGCTGAGTCGCGGCGAGGTTCCTCGACTGGGCGAGGAGGACGGGGCCGAGCACGAGCAGTGCCACGACGACCGGACCGAGCTGCGACCAGCTCGTCCCGTTGAGACTGCCGGTCAGCCACCGGGTGGCCTCCTGCAGGTCCCACTGGGCAGCCCGCGACAGGATGTACGTCGTGACGCTGTCGAGCATGGCGGCGACACCGATGCCGATCAGGATGAGTCGGGTTCCGGCGACGCCGCCGCGGTAGGCCAGGACGTAGACGAGGACCGCCACCGCGAGGCCGACGACGATGGCGAAGACCGACACCTCGGTCGCGCCGAGCGAGAGGGTGACGATCGCGAAGGCGGCGGCTGCGCTCGACCCGGCGCTGATGCCGATGATGTCCGGGCTCGCGAGCGGGTTCCGGAGCATCGTCTGGAAGGTGACGCCGGCCAGGCCGAACGAGGCGCCGGCGACGACCGCGAGGACCGCCCGGGGGAGCCGCAACCGTCCGACGGCGAAGGAGGCGCCCGGCACGTCGTGACCGAGGATGACGCGCACGACGTCGCTCGGCGGATAGAAGGTGTTGCCCACCATCAGCGAGATCAGGAAGACCGCGACGATGAGTGCGGCGAGGGCGGTCATGACGGCGACCCGGCGACGACGGCGCACCAGGCGTCCACCGACGACGCGGTCGATGGTCGAGGGCGTCTGCTCGTCGACGCCGGTCACAGGGCGCTCACCTTCTGGCGGCGGACGATCGCGATGAAGATCGGTGCGCCGATCAGCGCGGTGATGATGCCCACGTCGATCTCCGCGGGGCGGGCGACGATGCGGCCGAGGACGTCGGCGACGGTGAGGAGGATCGCCCCGACGACGGCGGAGAAGGGGAGGAGCCACCGGTGGTCGACGCCGACGATGAGCCGACAGGCGTGCGGTACGACGAGCCCGACGAAGCCGATGGGACCGGTGACCGCGGTCGCCGCCCCGCAGAGCACCACCGAACCGAGCGCAGCCGCACCCCGTGCGATGGCGACCCGTTCGCCGAGGCCGGCGGCGAGGTCGTCGCCGAGTGCGAGGGAGTTGAGGCCGCGGGCCGACAGCAGGCAGACGAGGAACCCGACGACGAGGAACGGGAGGACCTGTTCGAGCTGGACGACGGTGGCGCCACCGACGCCCCCGATCTGCCAGGACCGCACACTGCTCGCGATGTCGCCGCGGGGCAGCACGACGGCGGTGATGACGGAGGCGAGGGCGGCGGACGTCGCGGCCCCGGCGAGGGCGAGTTTGAGTGGGGTCGCGCCACCGCGGCCGAGCGAGCCGACCGTGTACACGAAGACCGCCGTGGCTCCGGCACCGATGATCGCGACCCAGACGGTGGTGTTCGCCGCTGCGAGCCCGAAGTAGGCGAGACCGGTCACGACGGCGAGGGAGGCGCCGAGGTTGATCCCGAGGATGCCCGGGTCGGCGAGGGGGTTGCGGGTCACGCCCTGCATGACGGCGCCGGAGACGCCGAGCGCCGCACCGGCCACGACCGCCAGGAGCGTGCGTGGGATCCGCTTGGCCACCGCCGCCTGGTCGAAGCCGTCCACGCCACCCGCGAAGGCACCGAGGACCGCCGACCAGTCGACGTCGCGCGAGCCGATCGTCACGGAACCGACCATCGCGGCGAGGAGGACGAGGGCTGCGACGAGGAGCCAGAGCCCACGAACCCGCCTCGGGCGTCGCACGACGGCGACACCCGAGGCGGGTGGGGTGGCGGTGCCGGTGATCACGCCGCCTGGTCAGCCGCCTGCGCGAGCAGCTTCAGGTAGTCGTCCAGGATCCAGGAGATCGAGAGCGGCGTCGGGTTGGCGGCGGTTCCGAGGGGGCTGGTGCCGGGGAGGGCGACGATGGCGCGGTTCGCGACCGCGGGCATCTGCGACAGCAGCGGGTCGGCCTCGAGCGCCGCGATGAGCTCGTCGCCACCGTACGTCACGATGATGTCGACGTCGCTGAATGCGTCGGCCTGTTCGGCGCTCTGCGTGAGGGAGAACGACTCGGTCTCGGCGGAGGCCGTCGCGACGCTCTCGGGGAACGCGAGGCCGAGGTCCTCGAAGAACGCGGTGCGGGTGTCGTGGGTCGTGTAGTAGCTGACCTCGCTGAGGTCACTGGTGTCGACGTGGGTGAGGAACATCGCGGTCTTGCCCTCGAGCTGCGGGTACGCCGCCGCCGCGTCGCTGATCTCGTCTTCGAGCTGCGTCACGAGTGCTTCGCCCTCGTCAGCCATGCCCATCGCCTCGCTGTTGAACAGGATGGTGTCGCGCCAGGACGTGCCCCAGGCGGTCTCCGGGTAGGCCACGACGGGGGCGATCTCGGTGAGGGTGTCGTAGTCCTCCTGGGTGAGCCCCGAGTATGCGGCGAGGATGACGTCGGGGTTCGTGTCGGCGACGGCTTCGAAGTCGATCCCGTCGGTCTCGTCAAAGAGCACCGGGGTCTCGGCGTCGAGCGCTTCGAGCTTCTCCTCGACCCAGGGGAGCTCCCGTCGCCGTCGTCGTCACCGAAGTTCGCAGCGGCCATCCCGACGGGCACGACGCCGAGGGCCAGTGGCACCTCGTGGTTCGCCCAGTTCACGGTGGCGACGCGCTCCGGCTTGGCGTCGATCGTCGTGGTGCCGAGGGCGTGCTCGATCGTAATCGGCGTGAAGCCGTCGCCGCTGCCGGTGCCTTCGTCGGCCGACGACGACGAGCAGGCCGCGAGGCCGACGGTGAGGAACGCCGCCGCGGAGAGGGCGATGAGACGTGGTGCGCGCTGCATGGGGTCCTTTCGGGTGCTGCTGGCTGACACCTGCGTGCGGGCACGACGAACGACGGCGCCGGAGGACGTCGTCGAGGGGTCGGGTATGGCGACCGCGAGCGGTCGGCATCATGCACGAGGAGAAGGAGATGAAGGCTTGCCTAACCAAAGTTAGCTGGCAGCCGATCCTGGCGCAATCGAGCGGATCCGACGTGTTCCTTCGCGAATCGGACAACCGATCGCGGATCCACCGATCCGTCCTAGCGGTTCCGGAATCGCCCGGGGCTCATGCCGGTGACGCGGCGGAACGCGGTCCCGAACGCCGTCGACGAGCGGTACCCGACGGCGGTCGAGACCTCGTCGATGCTGTCACCCGCCGTGAGCCGGGTGATCGCGTGCTGGGCACGGGCGGCGGCGACCCAGCGGGTGAACCCCAACCCGGTCTCTGATTCGAAGGCGCGCGTCACCGTCCGGGTGCTCACGCCCAATCGGGCGGCCCAGTCGACGAGCGAGGTCGTGTCGGACGGGTCGATGCGTATGCGCTCGGCGATGGGTGCCAGGAGTGCCGACCGGGGGACTCGGAGGAGCAGCTCGTGCTCGGCCGGCTCCAGCACGTCCACGATGGCGGCCTCGGTGGTGGCACGCGCGCGGTCCTCGAGCTCGGCGTCGCTGAGCCGATCGAGCAGGAGACGCAGCAGAGGCGTCACCTCCACCGCGGTCGGCTGCTCAGAGATCGTCGGGACCCGATCGACGCTGAACATCGCGGCCCGCTGCCAGGTGCCCGCCGGGGTCCATCCGGTGTGGCGGACACCGGCCGGGATCCAGAGACCGTGGTGCGGGGTGACGGTCCAGACACGCTCGTCGACGGTCGCGGTGGATGCGCCGCGATCGTTCCACAGGAGCTCGTGCGTGGGGTGGGAATGCTCGTCCCAGTGCGTGTCCCGCGCGATCCGCTCGGTGTTGCCGCGGATGACGAAGGGCACGGGGATCGCGCCGGCCTCGTAGAGGGGGAGTCGGCGGCGCGCCGGAGCCGTGTCCGTCGCGTCGAGGGACTGGTCCCACGGGTCGGCGGCGGCGGGGACTGGCACTGCTCCAGCGTACGGGGGTCCGCGCCGGACCGTCCCGCTTCAGCACTGCTTCAGCTCGTCCGCGCCAGACTGGGACGCGCCGCTCGACCGTCGACCGGCACGGAGCCTGGAGGTTGCACCGGATGCGGATACTCGTCGTGGACGATGAGGTGCGACTCGCCGACGGTGTTCGGAGAGGGCTCGAGGCGGAGGGCTTCGCGGTCGACGTCGCCGCGAACGGTGTCGACGGCCTGTGGATGGCCGGCGAGCATCGCTACGACGCCATCATCCTCGACATCATGATGCCGGGCCTCAGCGGCTACCGCGTCTGTCAGCAGCTCCGCGACGCGGGCGACTGGACCCCGATCCTCATGCTCACGGCGAAGGACGGCGACTGGGACCAGGTCGAGGCCCTCGACACCGGTGCCGACGACTTCCTGAGCAAACCGTTCTCCTTCGCGGTGCTGGTCGCACGGATCCGCTCACTCGTCCGGCGTGGATCGCGGGAGCGGCCGACGGTGCTCGAGATCGGCGAACTGCGGCTCGACCCGGCGTCGAAGCAGGTCCACCGGGGCGACGTCCCGATCGACTTGACCTCGCGCGAGTTCGCGGTCCTCGAGTTCCTCATGCGACGCGGGGGCGAGGTGGTGTCGAAGCGCGAGGTCCTGCAGAACGTCTGGGACGACGACTTCGAAGGCGACCCCAACATCGTCGAGGTCTACGTCGGACATCTCCGCAACAAGGTGGACCGCCCCTTCGAGCGTGCCTCGATCGAGACCGTGCGCGGGTTCGGATACCGGTTGGCGGGCGGTCGTGGCTGACGGCGGGCAGCACGGAGCGGTCGCGCTCCGGCGCCGGCCGTGGCGCTCCGTCCGAGCCCGCGCGGCACTCGGATCGGTGCTCGCCGTCGGAGTATTCCTCGGGGTCGGCTCCGTGGCGTTCGTCGGCCTGTTCTCCGCGGCGCTGCGTTCCGGGGTCGAACAGAGCGCCTCGGCCGAGGCGGAGAGCGTCTCGGCACAGCTCGTCGCGGCCGACGCGACGACGCTGCCCGAGGACGACGGTCGACTCCTGGTCCTCGTCGAGGACGGACGTGTCGTGGACCGGACGGACGACGAGATCGAGCTCCCGACGCCGATCCCGGACGGTGACGTGTTCGTCTCGGTCGTCGACGACGAGCCGGTGGTGTTCGCCAGTGAGGACGTCGACGTCGACGGCCGTGACCTCGTCGTCCTCGCGGGCCGTTCCCTCGAGGAGACCGACGACGCCGTCGGACTCGTGTCGATGCTCCTCCTCATCGCGGTGCCCGTGCTCGTCGCCCTCCTCGGCGGCCTGACCTGGCTGCTCGTCGGGCGTGCGCTGGCGCCGGTGGAGCGGATCCGCCGCGAGGTCTCGGAACTGGGGGCCGGCGAACTGCATCGGCGGATCGAGGTCCCGGCCACGGGCGACGAGATCGGTCGCCTGGCCGGGACGATGAACGGCATGCTCGAGCGGCTCGAGGACGCCCAGACGGCGCAGCGGCGGTTCGTGTCGGACGCCTCCCACGAGCTCCGCTCACCGCTCGCGGTGATCAGGCAGTACGCCGAGGTTGCGGCGCTCCACCCGGACCGGGTCGATCCGGCCGAGCTGTCCTCGACGGTCCTCGAGGAGGGTGCCAGGATGCAGGGGCTCGTCGAGTCGCTCCTGCTGCTCGCGAAGCTCGACGAAGGGGCGGCGGGCACCGGGCGGCGCACGGTCGACGTCGACGACCTCCTGTTGGCGGAGGCCGCTCGCCTTCGGTCTGCAGGCGGACTGCGTGTCGAGTCCGCGGCCGTCGCGGCGGCGAGGGTCGACGGCGACGACGTCCTGCTCGCCCGGGTGGTGCGGAACCTCGTCGACAACGCTGTCCGGCACGCGCGCTCCGTGGTCCGACTGGGATCAGCCACCGATGGTCGGTTCGTCAGGATCTCCGTGGAGGACGACGGCCCCGGCGTGCCGGTCGAGTCCCGCGCACACGTGTTCGAACGGTTCGTCCGCCTCGACGAGAGCCGTTCGCGTGACGCCGGCGGTTCTGGCCTGGGCCTGGCGATCGTGGCCGACGTCGTGCGGCTGCACGGTGGGTCGATCGAACTGGTCGACAGCGCGCTCGGCGGTGCGGCGTTCATCGTCACGCTCCCGGCGTCTTCCGCTTCCTGAACGCGGCTTCAGCTCGCTTCAGGTCCGCTTCAGCGCTCCTCGGACAGTCTGGGGCACATGAACGAGAACACCGCCTCCCAGCCCACCGATCGCACGCAGGACACCGCAGCCACCGAGCGCATCGAGCCCACCGACCGTGTCGAGACGACCGATCACACCGCCATCCCCGCGACCCCGGCGACCTCCGGGAAGCCGGCCTTCTGGCGCCGGAAGCCCGTGTGGATCACCGCGATCGTCGTCGGGGCCCTCGCCCTCGGTGGAGCCGGTGCCGCCTACGCCGTGGACGAGTTCGGCGACGCCGACGACGACCGCGTCACGGCGGCGTCGAACACCGACCGCGACGGTGGCACCGCCGTCGACGACGGTGACACCACGGCGGCGACCGACGACCGCGACGCCCGTGACGCCGACGACGTGCCGCTGACCGACACCGAGTTCGACGCGGCCTCGAAGGCAGCGCTCGCCGAGGCCAAGGGCGGTACCGTGACCGACGTCGACCGCAGTGACGACCCCGGCGAGGCGTTCGAGGTCGACGTCCTCCTCGAGAACGGCGACGAGCTCGAGATCACGCTCGACGCGGACTACGCCGTGGTCACGAGCGTGCTCGACCCGCGCGACTGACGGACGCACCCCGCCGGGTGCGGAACGACGAGAGCCGGACGGAATCTTAGGATTCCGTCCGGCTCTCGTCGTCTGTGTGGCGTGCTAGGAACGCGGCTTGCGGTCGTACGAGCCGCCGCCCGTGCCGCCCTCGTCGTCGCGTCGGCGGGCCGGGCCGCCGCGGTCGGGACGGAGCTCGATGAGCTTGCCGCTGATGCGGGTGTTCTCGAGACGGTCGAACACGTCGTTGCCGAGGCTCGCCGGCAGTTCGACGATCGAGAAGTCCGGCTTGATCTGGATCGCGCCGAAGTCCTCGCGCTTCAGGCCACCCTCGTTCGCGAGCGCGCCCACGATCTGACGCGGGTCGACCTTCTGGCGACGACCCACGGCGATGCGGTACGGGGCCATCGGTCCGCTGGACGGGCGGCTGCGACGCTCGGGGCGGTCGCCCTGATCGCCGCGGTCGCCACGGTCGCCGCGGTCGAATCGCGAGCCGCGGTCACCGGAGTCGCGACGGTCGCGACCGGCGCGGTCGTTGCCACGGTTGGTGTTGTCGAACTCCTCACGACGGCGACGCTCGTCCTCCGCGGACAGGAGCAGCGGCGTCTCGCCCTGGGAGACGACGGCCAGCGCCGCCGCGACATCGGCCTCGGGGACGTCGTGGTGGGAGACGTAGTGGCCGATGATCTCGCGGAAACGCTCGATGCGCTCGGTCTGGCCGAGCGCTTCGGTGATCGCGTCGTCGAAGCGGGTGAGGCGGGTCGCGTTGACGTCGTCGACGCTCGGCAGCTGCATCTGCGTGAGCGGCTGACGGGTTGCCCGCTCGATGGCCTTCAGCAGGTGGCGCTCGCGCGGTGTGACGAAGCTGATCGCGTCGCCCGTGCGTCCGGCGCGGCCGGTGCGACCGATGCGGTGCACGTAGGACTCGGTGTCGACGGGGATGTCGTAGTTGACGACGTGGCTGATGCGCTCGACGTCGAGACCGCGCGCGGCGACGTCGGTCGCGACGAGGATGTCGAGCTTGCCTGCCTTCAGCTGGTTGACGGTCCGCTCGCGCTGAACCTGGGCGACGTCGCCGTTGATGGCGGCAGCCGAGTAACCGCGTGCGCGGAGCTTCTCGGCGAGCGTCTCGGTCTCGTTCTTCGTGCGCGTGAAGATGATCATCGCGCTGAAGTTCTCGGTCTCGAGGATGCGGGTCAGCGCGTCCACCTTCTGCGGGTACGAGACGGTCAGGTAGCGCTGCGTGATGCTGGCCGAGGTCGTGGTCTTCGTCTTGACCGTGATCTCTTCCGGGTTGTTCAGGTACTTCGCGGAGATGCGACGGATGGACGACGGCATCGTCGCGGAGAACAGCGCGACCTGCTTGTCCTTCGGGGTGTCGGCCAGGATCGTCTCGACATCCTCGGCGAAGCCCATCTTCAGCATCTCGTCGGCCTCGTCGAGCACGAGGTACTTGAGCTCCGTGAGGTCGAGGGTGCCCTTCTCCAGGTGGTCCATGATGCGACCGGGCGTGCCGACGACGATGTGGACGCCGCGACGGAGGGCCGACAGCTGGACGCCGTAGCCCTGGCCGCCGTAGACGGGCAGGACGTGGACGCCGCGCAGGTGGGTGGCGTACTTCTCGAACGCCTCGCAGACCTGGAGGGCGAGTTCACGGGTCGGTGCGAGGACGAGCGCCTGCGGCGTCTTCTGCGTGATGTCGAGGCGGGACAGGATCGGCAGGGCGAACGCCGCGGTCTTGCCGGTGCCCGTCTGTGCGAGGCCGACGACGTCGCGTCCCTCGAGCAGCAGCGGAATGGTGGCCGCCTGGATGGCGGACGGGGTCTCGTAGCCGACGTCCTTGAGTACCTTGAGCACCGCGTCGTCGAGGCCGAGGTCGGAGAAGGTCTGCGTAGCGCCGGCGGGTTCCGCCTCGGGCTGCGTCGTGGAATCAGAAGACGTCATACTCCTAACGGTAGTCGCACCGCAAGCGTTTGCAGGACATGGTCTGGAGCCGACCGGTCCGCGCCGTCGCCCGGGGCGCCGGCCTCACCGTCCTACAGGCTGCCCCAGCGCGCCCGGGCACCGCAGTAGAGTCCGTAGGCGATGAGCCCGACGCCGACCACGAGCAGGATGACGACGCCGAACGGGAGCGCGGCCAATGCCGAGATGGCACCGTCCATGCCGGAGGCCTTCTCGGGGTCCTGGGTGGCGGCCGCGACGAGGAACAGGATGCCGACGGTGACCAGTGCGATCCCCTTGGCGACCCATCCGATGACGCCGAGGACGACGACGGCGCGCTTCGTCGTGCCGGTGGGCGGGTGCACGTCCTCGAGGAACTTCCGCGTGACGCCCTTGAAGACGAAGAAGCCGCCGATGCCGATGACCACGAGGCCGACGACGACGACGACGAACACCCCGCCGGGGGAGGACAGGAGTGTCGCCGTGAGGCCCTGGCTGGACTGCGAGGAGTCCTGGCTGCCGCCGAGGGCGAAGGTCAGCGCGGTCGATCCGACGGCGAGGTAGGCGATCGCGCGTCCGGCGGTCGAGATCCGCTTGCTCCACCGCTTGCGGGTGTCGGATTCGCGCACGAGGAAGGCGGAGATCGCCGTCCAGAGACCGAGGGCGAACAGGCCGACGGCGACGACCCAGATGATGACGATCCCGCCGGGCGTGCCTGCAAGCGTCTTGAGCGCACCCGACTGGTCCGCGTCACCACCGCCGCCGGATCCACCGCTCGCGCCGGACAGGGCGATGGAGATCGCGATCCCACCGATGAGGACGTGGAGCAGGCCGTTGACGGCGTGGCCGGTGCGGGCGAGGCTACGGAGGGCTGTGCTGTTCTGGGCGGTCCCAGCGGCTTGGTCTGCGGCGGCGCGCGCGTTCTCAGGCATCAGACCACGGTAGCGGCCGGGTATCAGGACCACAGGGGGGTTGCGCGGCGTCGCCGCGGTCCGGGGCCGCAGGTCGGACACCGATCCGAGTGGTCCCTCGATTCCGAATGATGCGCATGTCCGTCGATTCCGCTCGTCCTGCCCCGCAGGAGTTCCCTTCCGCCATCTCCGCCGACGCGACCGCGCTCGGACTGGGACGCGTCACGGTCGACACGGGCCTCGGACCGGTCACCGTCCACGCGGGTCGTGAGGCGGGCGGGCCGGCCACGATCCTCCTCCACGGTGCCGCCGGTTCGTGGACGACGTGGTCACCGCTCCTGCGTGCCGACGACGAGCGGGGTGCGGTCGTCGACGACGTCATCGCCGTGGATCTCCCGGGGTGGGGTGCATCGGCACTTCCCGCCGCCGATCCGGTGACGGTCGGAGACCTCTCCGCCGCCGTCGCGACCGTCGCCCGCTCGCTCGGCTACCGGTCCTGGCGTCTCGTCGGGCATTCGCTCGGCGGGTTCGTCGCGCTCGACCTCGCCGTGCGTGAACCCGAGGCGACGATCCGGGTCGACCTCGTCTCACCGACGGGGATCGGGGTCGTCGAGGCGATCCGCCAGCCGCTCGGTGGCGGCGCCCGGCTCCCGTGGTTCGCGGGCATGCTCCTCGCGATGCGCGTGCTGCGGGCGCTCGGCGGACGCGGGCCAGGGCTCGTCCGCGCGCTGAACCGGATCGGTCTGCTCGCACCGCTCATGTCGCCCCTGTTCGGACGACGTCGGGACCTCGACCGCTCGGTCGTCGACGCGCTCGCAGCCGACGTCCGGCCGGCGTCGTTCCTCCTGGCGGCCCGAGCGGCCGCCGCCTACGACCTGCACGTCTGGCGCGGCGTGCGGTGTCCCGTCCGCTGCATGACGGGCGACCGCGACGTCTTCATCGGGCCCGACGATGCAGCTGTCCTCACCGCCCTCGTCCCGGACCTGCGACTGCGCACCCTGCCGGCGACCGGGCACTTCGCGGCGGTGGAACACCCGGAGGCCGTGCTCGATCTCTTCACCTCGGACTGATCCGCGTGGCCTCACGGGTGCAGCGACGTCGGCATCCGCTATCCTGGTCCTCTGCCCGACTTCGTGGTTGGGGTGGTTGATCGTCCGCACCGTGCTGCACCCGCGCCGTGTGTCGAGCATCGATCTGGGGCTGGAAACCCCCAGCACCCACACCCCTCGCACGGAGGTCCTCCTTGTCTGCATCCGCAGCCACCGCATCGCATCCCACCACAGCACCGTCCGGTTCCCCGGCCCGCCGCTGGTGGGTCCTCGTCGTCCTCGCGATGACGCAGCTCATCGTCGTCCTCGACGGCACGATCGTGAACATCGCCCTTCCGGCAGCCCAGCAGGAGCTCGAGCTGTCCGACACGCAGCGTCAGTGGGTCGTCACGGCCTACGCCCTCGCGTTCGGCGCGCTGTTGCTGCTCGGTGGCCGCATCGCCGACTACTGGGGCCGGAAGCGCACCTACCTGGTCGGCATGGTCGGCTTCGGAGCCGCATCGGCCTTCGGCGGGTTCGCCCAGAGCGGGACCGAACTCATCATCGCGCGCGGCCTGCAGGGCGTGTTCGCCGCACTCATGGCGCCCGCCGCACTCGCGCTCCTCACCGTCACCTTCGCCCACGGCCGCGACCGCAACACGGCCTTCGCCGTCTTCGGTACCGTCGCCGGTGCCGGGGCGGCCGTTGGCCTGATCCTCGGCGGCGTGCTCACCGAGTTCGTCGACTGGCGCTGGTGCCTGCTCGTCAACGTGCCCTTCGTGATCGTCGGACTCATCGCCGGCCTCATCCTCGTGACCGAGAGCAAGGCCGAGGGCGACAACCGCTACGACTGGCTCGGTGCGATCACGGTCATCCTGGGCCTCGGTTCCCTCGTCTACGGCTTCACGCTGGCCGAGGGCGGCTGGGGGAGCGCCGACACCATCGGCTTCCTCGCGCTCGGTGCGGGACTCCTCTCCCTCTTCGTCTTCATCGAGATGCGTGTCGCGCAGCCCCTGCTCCCGCTGCGCATCGTGGCGGACCGGGTCCGCGGCGGTGCCTTCCTCATGCAGATGATCGTCGGCAGCGTCATGATCGGTGCCCTGCTCTACCTGACGTTCCACCTGCAGATCGTGCTCGGCTTCCCGCCGCTCGAGGCGGGCATCGCGACCCTCCCGATGACCGTCGCGATCATGATCGTCGCCCCGATCGCCACGAAGCTCCTGCCGGCCATCGGCCCGCGCCCGCTGCTCATCATCGGTCCGCTCGTCGCGGCCGCCGCCCTCGTGTACCTCAGCCGCATCACGGCCGACGGCGACTACTTCGTCCAGGTGCTGCCGGCGCTGCTCGTGCTCGGGATCGGCATGGCGATGATCTTCGTCCCGATGCAGAACCTCGCGCTGACGGGCGTCGCACCGCACGACGCCGGTGCGGCCTCCGCCACGGCGAACGCCTCCATGCAGATCGGTGGGTCGATCGGCCTGTCGGTCTTCACCACGGTCTACGCGAGTGTCACCGACCAGGCGACGGTCACGGATCAGGCCTCGCAGCTCGTGGCGTTCACCCAGGGCTACTCGGCGGCGTTCATCGCGGCTGCGGTCGGCCTCGTCATCGCGAGCGTCATCGCCATCGTCTGCATCCGCGGTCGCAAGGAGGACCTCCTGCCCTCGGGCGACCAGCAGGCCGTCCACCTGGGCTGAGCGGGACGGCCCTGCCTCGTCCAGCGCAAGCCTCCTGACAGCAGGGTGCCGTCGGCGTACGGTGTCCGACATGGCCAGCACCGCGATCGTCCTCACCGTCCCCGGACCGCACGGCGACCGCGAAGTGCGGCTCTCCAGTCCCGACCGCGTGCTCTGGGAGGCGTCCGGCGTCACGAAGCGGGAGCTCGCGGAATACCTCATCGAGGTCGCGCCGGCCTTCCTCGCCGCCAACGGCGACCGTCCGGTGTCCCTGCAGCGGTTCCCAGGCGGCGTGGACGGCGAGTGGTTCTTCTCGAAGAACCCGCCGAAGGGGGCACCGGAGTACGTCCGGGCGGTCGACGTCGTGTATCCGAGTGGCCGGCGGCATCCGCAACTCGTCCTCGACGAGGCGGCTGCGGTCGTCTGGGCCGCGCAGATGAACACGGTCGTGTTCCACCCGTGGCCGTCACGGGCGTCGGACACCGACCATCCGGACGAACTGCGGATCGACCTCGACCCGCAGCCGGGAACCGACTTCGCCGACGCCGTGCGCGTTGCGGGCTCGCTGCAGGAGCTGTTGACGGAGGTCGGTCTGACGGGGTTCGTGAAGACCTCCGGCAACCGAGGTGTCCACGTGTTCGCGCCCATCGAGCCGGAGCACGAGTTCCTCGACGTCCGGCACGCCGTGATCGCCGCGGCTCGGGAACTGGAGCGACGGGATCCCGACCGGGTCACGACCTCGTGGTGGAAGGAGGAGCGCGGTGAGCGCATCTTCGTCGACTACAACCAGGCGAACCGCGATCGGACGATGGCCGGTGCCTACAGCCCGCGTGCGCTGGCCTCGGCGACCGTCTCGTGTCCGGTGACCTGGGACGAACTCCCCGAGATCGACCCGGGTGCCTTCACGGTGCGGACCGTCCCGGAGCGACTCCGGACGACCGGCGACCCGTGGGCCGGCATGCACGACACCGCTGGGCGCATCGACGTCCTCCTGCAGTGGTGGGAGCGGGACCTCGAGCAGGGGCTGGGCGAGCTTCCGTTCCCTCCCGACTTCCCGAAGATGCCGGGCGAGCCGCCGCGGGTGCAGCCGAGTCGCGCCAGACACGCCGAGGACTGAGCCCGCCCGGACACACGAACGCCCGGTGATCGTGGATCACCGGGCGTTCTCTGGACTCAGGGCACTATTCGGCCTTGCCGAGGGCGAAGCGGACGCCGCCCTGCTCGTCGATCTGCGCGTCGAGGACCGCGTCGCTCAGGGCGACGGCTGCGGCCTCCTCGAGGAAGACGGTCGCTCCGGCGCTCTCGATGACCTGGTCGGCCTCGTGCGGCGTCGCCGTCATGGTGACTTCGAAGTTGTTGTCGTCGGAGCTGCTGCTGATGCGCAGTCCGGCGCCGTGCGTGAGCGACGACGCGTCGTCCGGGACGACCAGTCCCGGGGTGAGTGGTGCGTTCTCGGCGAGGGTCTTGACGACTCGGCCGGCGTTCTCGGTCAGGGTGAGCATGCGTGTTCTCCGTTCCGTTCGCGAATACGAGTTCCCCACCATGCTCGGGTTCCCGGCGAGATGCCACCCCGAGGCCGATCCTCTGCGGGAACTGCCAAGCAACTCTGCAGGGATTCACACCTCCACGCTGCTCGTAGCACAGCTCGGGTGATCGTCCCTTGGGGGGTCCGTCCGGTGGAGTGGGCTGCTAGCGTCGAACGTGCTGTCCGGCGCGTGCATCCCGCCCCACGGCACCCCCCCAACACCCCAGCCCGAGGAGTCCTATGACCACCGTCGCCGCCATCATCAAACCCTCCGCCGACGCGCCGTTCGAGGTCGGCACCATCGAGCGCCGTACGCCGCGCGCCAACGACGTCGTCATCGACGTCCGCTACGCCGGCATCTGCCACAGCGACATCCACCAGGCCCGCGAGGAATGGGGCAAGGCCATCTTCCCGATGGTCCCCGGCCACGAGATCGCCGGCATCGTCACCGAGGTCGGCGACGCGGTCACCAAGCACCAGGTCGGCGACCGCGTCGGCATCGGCTGTTTCGTCGACTCCTGCCGCGAGTGCGAGAACTGCCTCGCCGGCGAGGAGCAGTTCTGCCTGAAGGGCAACGTCGCCACCTACAACGGCCGCGAGTACGACGGCGAGCCCACCTACGGCGGCTACAGCAAGCAGATCGTCGCCGACGAGAACTACGTGCTGAGCATCCCCGAGGGCATCGAGCTCGACGTCGCGGCACCCCTGCTGTGCGCCGGCATCACCACCTACTCGCCGTTGAAGCACTGGGGCGCCGGTCCCGGCAAGCAGGTCGCCATCGTCGGGATGGGTGGTCTCGGCCACATGGGCGTCAAGATCGCCCACGCCCTCGGCGCAGAGGTGACCGTGCTCAGCCAGACGACCTCGAAGGAGGAGGACGGCAAGCGCTTCGGGGCCGACCACTACTACGCGACCGGCGAAGAGGGCACCCTGAAGTCGCTCCGCGGACGCTTCGACCTCATCATCAACACGGTCTCCGCCGACCTCGACATCGACGCCTACCTGTCGACCCTCAAGCTCAACGGCTCGATGGTCTTCGTCGGACTGCCCGAGAACACGCAGCAGTTCCGGGTGTTCTCGCTCGTCGGTGGCCGCCGCTCGCTCGCTGGCTCGAACATCGGCGGCATCCGCGAGACGCAGGAGATGCTCGACTTCTGCGCCGAGCACGGCATCGGTTCGCAGATCGAGCTCATCGGTGCCGACGAGGTCGAGGGCGCCTACGACCGCGTGGTCCGCAGCGACGTCCGCTACCGCTTCGTCATCGACACGGCGACGATCGGCTGATCGCACCGATACCCTGAGAGCATGATCCGGCTCCCGTTCCGTCGTCCAGGCGGAGCGGGAGCCGTTCCTCGTGAACCCCTCGGCCGCGAGGTCCTCGTCCTCGGCGGTGTCGCGTTCTTCGTGATGCTCGGGTTCGGTGTCGTGATCCCGGTCCTGCCCGTGTACGTGCGCAGCTTCGGCGTCGGCTACCTCGAGGTCGGCGCGGTCGTCTCCGTCTTCGCGCTCATGCGGCTCATCGCGAACCCGTTCGTGGGTGCGCTCGTCGATCGGATCGGCGAGCGGGTGGTGCTGGCGTCCGGCATCGGGATCGTCGCGGTGTCGAGTGCGCTCGTCGGGCTCGCGGCGGACTATCCGCAGCTGCTCCTGCTCCGCGGGGTCGGAGGGATCGGGTCGGCGATGTTCTCCGTCGCCGCGATGACGCTGCTGCTGCGCACCACCCCACCGCACCGTCGCGGGCGGGCGGTCGGGTTCTACCAGGGCGGGTTCCTCGTCGGCGGCATGGCCGGACCGGCCGTCGGTGGCCTGCTCGCGACCATCTCGCTCACGGCACCGTTCTTCTTCTACGCCGGGACCCTCGCGGTCGCCGGCGTCCTCGGACTCGTGATGCTGCGCGGCAGTCGGATCGCCGCGCCGGTCGAGACCGCCACGCAGGCCGAGCCCTTCCGCACGGTCCTCGCCGATCGCCGGTACCAGGCGGCGCTCCTCGCGAACTTCGCGAACGGCTGGGCGTCGATGGGCGTCCGTGGCGCACTCGTTCCGGTCCTCGTCGTGGAGGCGCTCCATGAGGAGGCAGCCTGGACCGGCATCGCCTTCGCGATCGCCGCTGTCGCGCAGACGCTCGCGCTCGGTCCCGCCGGCCGCTTCGTCGACACCGTCGGACGACGACCCGCGATGCTCGTCGCGTTCCCGGTCGCGGCGGCGGCGCTCCTCGCCATGCCGTTCGTCGGCGAGCTCTGGCTGCTGGTCGTCGCCCTCTGCGTCTACGGTGTCGCGGCGGCCTTCCTCGGGACCGCTCCGGCGGCGGCCGTCGGAGACGCCGCGGGTGGTCGGGGTGGTCGGGCCGTCGCGGTCTTCCAGGCGACGTCCGACCTCGGCGCCATCGTCGGCCCGCTGGTCGCCGGCGCACTGCTCGACGCCTTCTCGTTCCCCGCGGCGTTCGGCTCCGCGGTCGTGCTCATGCTGCTCGTCCCCGTGCTCGCGTCCCGCATGCCGCGGGAGCACCGGAACCAGCCGACGACCGCCTAGCGGGACTGGAGTCGCAGGCCCACCGAGGTGGTGATGTCCTCACGCTGACCGCCGGAGTGGACGAGCTGCTCGCCGTCGACCGTCAATTGGCTGGCGTGTTCCGCGAGTGCCGCGGCGACGATCGGGAGGCGGTGCCCGAGTGGGAACCACACGGCGTCGTCGCCCAGCGGTTCCAGGTCGGTGCGGTGGTGCACGAGTTCCGCGAAGGGCACCCCGCTCCTCCGCGCGGCGACGATCGCGGCCTCGTGCATCCGGAGATGGTCCGGGTGCCCGTACCCGCCACCGTGGTCGTAGCTGACGACCAGGTCCGGCGAGACGTGTCCGATGAGTGCGACGAGGTCGTCGGCGACGTCGTCGAGCGGAGCGAGCGAGAACGCGCCGGGGGAGACGTCGTCAGCGGGGCCGGCGAGTCCCTCGCGCACCCACCGCATGCCCGAGTCCACGTATCGCGTCGACGTCCCCGGCCGGGCCGCCGGACCCGTCCCCAGCCAGAACTGCTCGGCCACGCCGAGCGTGCGGCAGGCGGCGGCGAGCTCCGATTCGCGGTGGGACGCGAGAGCAGCGGTTCCGGCGAGGGACCGGAGCGGGCCGTCGACGACCTCGCCGCGCTCGCCTCGCGTGGCAGTCACGAGGACGACGCGAGCACCGTGGTCCACGAGTTCGGCGATGAGCGCGCCCGAAGCGAGGGTCTCGTCGTCGGGATGCGCGTGCGCGAACAGGACGGTGCGCCCGCTGTCGATGAGCGGGAGGAGTCCGTGGTTCACGAGGTCGAGGTCGCCGGGGCGGTGGCGACGGCGGGAGCGGTCTCGAGCAGGGTCCGGTAGACGTCGACGAGGGCGTCTCCCGAGCGCTGCCAGTCGAACCGCTCCGCCCGACGTCGTGCTGCCGAACCGAGCTGCGCGAGCCGCTTCGGGTCGCCGAGGATGGACGAGACCGCAGCACCCCAGATGTGCGGGTCGCGGGAGTCGATGACGATGCCCGTCTCTCCGTCGACGACGGCCTCCCGCAATCCGCCTGAGGCGGCCACGACGGTCGGCACGCCGCTCGCCGCGGCTTCGAGCGCGACGAGACCGTACGTCTCCGAGTGTGAGGGGACGAGCACGAGCGTGCTCTCGCGGAACAGCGTGGCGAGCCCGATGCGCGACTGCGGCCCGACGAAGCGGACGTCGTCGGCGACACCGAGGTCGCGGGCGAGGGCGGCGAGTTCCTCGGCGTAGCGGTCGTAGTCGACGGAGACGTCCCCGGCGATGACGAGTTCGGGGCGGAGCTCGGGCGTGACCGCGGCGATGGTCTCGATGGCGAGGTCGAAGCCCTTCAGCGGGTGGAGGCGACCGGCGACCACCGCGGTCGGGCGACCGGAACGAGGACCGTCCAGCGGGTGGAACAGCGTCCCGTCGACACCGGGTGGCACGATCGACACCCGGTCGGGGCGGGCTCCGAGCCGCGTGATCGCGGTGTCGGCCTCGGCCGCGCTGATCGCGACGACCGCGTCCGACTCCGCGGCGAGCCGTGCCTCGCCGGCCAGACGCCCGGGGGACTCGGCGCGCTCGCCGTGCGAGAGCGGGGTGGTGGACTCGGCGGCGATGCTGTGGAAGCTCTGCACATGCGGGATCCCCAGTTCCCGCGCGAGGGGGAGTGCGGCCATGCCGGAGAACCAGTGGTGGGCGTGCAGGACGTGGTATCGCGACAGTCGGGCGAGTTCCGAGCGGAAGTCGTCGACGAACTCCTCGTGCCGACCCTTCGCGACCGGTTCGGCGGGACCGGCGTCGAGGAAGCGCAGGGTCACGCCGGGGGCGAGGGATGCGGCGGACGGCTGGTCGGCAGATGACCGCCGGGTGATGACGTCGACCTCATGGCCCGCTGCGCCCATCGCGACGGCCTGATGACGGACCACGACGTTCATCCCGCCGGCGTCACCGGAACCCGGCTCGTCACCGGGACTGGTGTGGAGCGAGATCATCGCGATGCGGAGGGGCTGGGGTTGCGAGGGCACCAGACGAGCCTAGTAGCCGTGGGCGTCCCAGCCCCTCGTGACGGAGACACCAGAACGTGCTCGCACATCCGACGCCGGAGCGTGAGAATGATCGCGAGACGAGCGCGACGATGCGCCCGTCCAGGCGAAAGGGACGATCATGACGACGCTCAACCCGTACCTCGGCTTCCGCGGGACAGCCCGTGAGGCGATGGAGTTCTACCAGGGGGTCTTCGGCGGCGAACTGACGGTGTCGACGTTCGGCGACTTCGGTGCCGCGGTCGAGCCGGACGAGGTCGATCTGGTGATGCACTCCCAGCTGACCGGCGACGCCGGGGTCGTCTTCATGGGGTCGGACACGCCGAAGCACATGGACTACCGCGAGGGCAGCAACTTCTCGATGTCGCTGAGTGGGTCGGATGCGGACGAGGCCCAACTGCGCGAGTACTTCGAACGGCTCTCTGATGGCGGCACTGTCCAGCAGTCGTTGAGCGTGGCCCCCTGGGGCGACTCCTTCGGCATGGTGCAGGACCGCTTCGGGATCACCTGGCTGGTGAACATCGCCGCCCCTGCAGAGGGGTGACGTGAGCGTGACGGCAGTGGTGTCGTGGGACGACATCGGCTTCCCGAGGAGCAGCGATGACTGAAGCGTGGAACGATTTCTTCGTCGCGACGGCGGGCGCTGCGGCGGCGCTCGCCGGACTCATCATCGTCGCGATGTCCGTGAACATCGCCAAGATCATCGAGATCCCGTCCATGCCGGCGCGGGCGGCGGCGACGATCAGCTCCCTGGTGTTGATCGTCGTCGTCGCTGCCGCAGGACTCATCCCGGGTCAGGCCGACGCCTTGTACGGTGTCGAGGTCCTGCTCCTGACCGCCCTCGCCCTGTGGTTCGCCATCGACGCCGCGGTCCGGATCCTCCGCCATCAGGATGCCGAGCACGGACCGCGCGCCCTCAAGGCTGCGGTGCCGGTGTTGCAGATGATCCCGTTCGTGATCGGCGGTGTGTTGCTCCTCCTCGGTTCGTCGGTCGGTCTCGGCTGGCTGGCTGCCGGCTTCATCCTTGTGTTCATCGGCTCCGTGGTCGGTGCATGGGTGCTGCTCGTGGAGATCCTCCGGTAGCCTCCTCCGACCCTGAGCGCCTCAGCGACTCCGAGCAACCCCGCCCGGCCGTCGAGCACCCCCTCCCGGTCCCTGAGGAACCCCCTCCCGGTCCCTGAGGAACCCCCTCCCGGTCCCTGAGCAACTCCTTCCGGTCCCTGAGCCTGTCGAAAGACACACGACGAAGCTCACGAGTCCGGCGCTGTTCCCCCGGTCCCTGAGCCTGTCGAAGGGCACACGAGGACACGTCCACAGACGCCTGGACTCGGCATCTGGAATGTCAGTGGTCCATGGTGGAGTTGTCCCATGACCGAGACCACCCTCACCGCGACCCTCGTCGGCGACGAATACGCCGCGCAGCTCGCGGAGTTCTCGGAGCAGTACGAGGAGATCCAGCGTCGGCGTGCTGCTCTGGACGCCGAGGAGGTCCGCCTCCTCGCCCG
>NZ_JABJWX010000008.1:0-37944 GCF_013349365.1 Plantibacter sp. MCCC 1A11337
GGAAGCTAAGACTCTTTGCGCCGATGGTACTGCAGGGGGGACCCTGTGGGAGAGTAGGACACCGCCGGACTTCTTCGTTGAAATGGCCACCCAAGGTTCTTGGGTGGCCATTTTGCGTTAACACGCACAGCGCGTTCAGTACGAGAAACACGAATTTGCAAAACGCCTGGTCACAGCGTACGCTTGACCCTTGGTGTGGACGCTCCATGTCCACATCGTGTCCACGATCCCCCACCGCTCACGCAGACCGGGATCGCGCACGCCGACAAGAGATCTTGGGCAGGGCAGTCGCCCTGCGGTAATGAAGGAGAAACTACTATGGCAGCAGTGTGCCAGGTGACAGGAGCCGTTCCCGGCTTCGGTCACAACATCTCGCACTCGCACCGTCGCACGAAGCGCCGCTTCGACCCGAACGTGCAGAAGAAGACCTACTACGTGCCCTCGCTGCGTCGTAACGTCACCCTCAAGGTGTCCGCCAAGGGCATCAAGGTGATCGACGCCCGTGGCATCGAATCCGTCGTCAAGGACATTCTCGCTCGTGGGGTGAAGATCTAATGGCTAAGCAGCAGGACGTCCGTCCAATCATCAAGCTCCGTTCGACGGCTGGTACCGGTTACACGTACGTGACCAAGAAGAACCGTCGCAACAACCCAGACCGTCTCGTGCTCAAGAAGTACGACCCCGTAGTGCGCAAGCACGTTGAATTCCGAGAGGAGCGCTAAACATGGCTAAGAAGAGCAAGATCGCCCGTAACGAGCAGCGCAAGGTTATCGTCGACCGCTACGCCACGAAGCGCGCCGAGCTGAAGAAGGCCCTCGTCGACCCCGCCGGGACCGACGAGTCGCGTGAAGCAGCTCGCCTCGGCCTCCAGAAGCTTCCTCGCAACGCTTCGCCGGTTCGCCTTCGCAACCGCGACGCGATCGACGGCCGCCCGCGAGGCAACCTCTCGAAGTTCGGCATCAGCCGCGTTCGCTTCCGCGACATGGCGCACAAGGGCGAACTGCCCGGCGTCCGCAAGTCGAGCTGGTAGCACCCGCTCAGTCGGAGCTCACATTCCGCTGACACAGCATCGCAACACCGAAAGGGCCGTCCGCATCGCGGACGGCCCTTTCGCGTCGTCGGCGACAGCTGCAAGGATCGAACGGTTCCCACATCCATCGAGGAGGCGCTGCTGGACGTCCGCACGCAACGAGCCATCGCCCTCCTAGTCGCAGGCTGCTTCTTCATGGAGAACCTCGACGGGACGATCCTCACCACAGCCGCACCGAGCATCGCGCGCGACCTCGGGACCTCGTCAACGGCCGTCGGGCTCGCCGTCACCGCATTCCTACTCACGGTGGCCGTCCTCATCCCCGTCAGCGGTTGGCTGACGGACCGGTTCGGTGCCAAGCGCATCTTCGCGCTGGCGATCGCGGTGTTCACGATCGCCTCCGTGATGTGTGCCTTGAGCTCGAGCCTGCTGATGCTCGTCGGCTTCCGGGTGCTCCAAGGCGTCGGCGGGGCGTTGATGGTGCCGGTCGGCCGGCTGGCCGTGCTCCGGGTGACGCCCAAGGAGCGGTTGATCCAGGCCATCGCCCTCCTGACGTGGCCCGCCCTCGCCGCCCCGATCATCGCGCCGTTCCTCGGTGGGGTCATCACCCAGTACGCCTCCTGGCACTGGATCTTCCTCATCAACGTGCCGATCGGTGTCGTCGCCTTCGTCGTGGCGCTCCACATCGTCCCCGACTTCGCCGCCGACGAGGTGCCGCCGCTCGACTGGCTCGGCCTGTCCCTCGCCTGTGTCGGGCTGGCGTCGCTCCTGGTGGCGGCGTCCCTGGTGTCCGGAGCCGGGTTCGACGCCCGGTGGTTCATCGGGTCGCTCCTGGCAGGTGTCGTCCTGCTCGCCCTCGCGATCCGACACCTGTTCCGTGCGCCGCACCCGTTCGTCGATCTCCGCTCGCTGCGGATCGAGACCTTCCGTCTGGCCAACGCTGGCGGCAGCGTCTACCGACTCACGATCAGCGCCGTCCCCTTCCTCCTGCCGCTGCTGTTCCAGGACGCGTTCGGCTGGACACCGGTGCAGGCGGGATCGATGGTGCTCTTCCTCTTCGCCGGCAACCTCGCGATCAAACCGGCGACGACCTGGATGCTGCGGCGGTTCGGATTCCGTCTGGTGCTCGTGTCGTCGAACCTGATCGGGGTCCTGTGCATGGCCGGGATGGCGTTCCTCACCGCTGACACGTCGATCGTGCTGACGGCGATGCTGCTCTTCGTCAGCGGGGTCGCCCGGTCGATCGGCTTCACGGCGTACAACACCATCACGTTCGCCGACGTCGAACCCCCTGCGATGTCTCGGGCGAACACGCTCAACTCGACCCTGCAACAGGTCGCGAGCGGCTTCGGTGTCGCCGTCGGGGCGATCCTCCTGACGACCGGATTCTCCCTCGAGGACGGGGTCGGTGGCGGCCAGCTGCTGCCGTATCAGTTCGCGTTCCTCGCGATCGCCGTCCTGACCCTCTTCCCGACGATCGAGGCGTGGTTGCTGTCGCGGGCGGCCGGGCACAGCGTCATCGGGGTCCGCTGAGCGCTCGCACCGACGGCTCCCAGCTGGGAAACGACCGACACGCAGGCCCGATTGTCCGCGTAGAGCGGAGAAATCCGCGAAATCTCGCGGATTGCTGCTACATTCGAGGCGGTCACACCGACCAGTTGGTGCCGTATCAGCGACACCTTCGCTACCAACACATCAGCTGTACGTTGCAGCAACGTCCGAGGAGGACCCTCACAATGGCAAATTTGAACAAGACCGAACTCGTCGCCGCCATCGCCGCATCGACCGGCCAGAGCCAGGCGACCGTCGGCAGCGTTGTCGACGCGCTGTTCACCACCGTCGCTGAGACCGTCGCCACGGGCGGCAAGGTCTCGATCCCGGGTTGGATCGCCTTCGAGCAGACCGACACCGCCGCTCGCACGGGCCGCAACCCGCAGACCGGCGCCGAGATCCAGATCCCGGCCGGCAAGCGCGTCAAGGTGACCGCCGGCTCGAAGCTCAAGGCTTCCGTCAAGTAAGTCGTCGCGGGCGCGAGCCCGCACGGACTCGGACCGCGGAGACACTCCGTCGGTCCAGACCACACAGCAGGGCGTCGCGAGAGCGACGCCCTGCTGTCGTTCGTCCGGGTGCCGTCCGGGGCGCGGCGAGGTGTCGGCGGCTCGGCCTAGCATTGCTGTCATGCGGATCCTCCACACCTCGGACTGGCACCTCGGCCGTTCGCTGCACGGGGTCGACCTGCTCCCCTTCCAACGCGACTTCCTCGTGCACCTCGAGCAGACGGTCGTGGACCACGAGGTCGACGTCCTCCTCGTCGCCGGCGACATCTACGACCGCGCCATCCCGCCGGTCGAGGCGGTGACGCTGCTGTCGGAGTCGCTCGGGCGGCTGGCGGGCCGCACCCGCGTCATCCTCGCCCCGGGCAACCACGATTCGGCCATCCGGCTCGGCTTCGGGGCCGCCATGCTGCGCGACGGGATCGACATCAGAGCCGACCTCGCCCGCATCGGCGAACCGGTCCTGGTGGAGGACGAACACGGGCCCGTCGCCTTCTACCCGCTGCCCTACCTCGACCCCGACACCGCACGAGGGGTGCTCTCCCCGGACGACCAGCCGCTCGCGCGGTCGCACGCCGCCGTCATGGGTGCAGCCCTCGCGAGCGTCCGAGCCGATCTCGCGCAGCGCCGCGAGCAGGGAGCGGTCCGGTCGGTCGTGGCCGCGCACGCCTTCGTCATCGGTGGTCTCGCGAGCGACAGCGAACGCGACATCCGGATCGGCGGGGTCGATGCGGTGCCCGCCCAGCTGTTCGACGACTTCGACTACGTCGCGCTCGGCCACCTCCACGGTGCGCAGCGCGTCGGGGCCGTGACGGGCGTCGACCGCATGCGGTACTCCGGGTCGCCGCTCGCCTACTCCTTCTCCGAACGCAACCAGGTGAAGTCGAGCGTGCTGGTCGACCTCGCCGCCGACGGCTCCGTGCACCTGGAGCTGCTGCCGGCGCCGGTGCCGCGTCGGCTCGTCGACGTCATCGGAACCCTCGCGGAGCTGCAGGGCCCCGCGGGAGACGACGCCGTCGACGCCTGGGTGCGCGCCACGGTCACCGACGACGTCCGGCCGCCGGAGCTGTACGCGACGCTGACCCGACGCTTCCCGCACCTGCTCGTCTGGTCGCACGCGCCGGCGAACCGCTCCGAGGAAGCGCGCGCCGCAGCCGTCACGGCGGTCTCCGATCCGGTCGAGGTCACCGCGGAGTTCATCGAGTACGCGACGGGTGCACCGGCGACCACTCGCGAGCGAGAGCTCATCGCGGCGGCGAACGAGGCGGCACTCGCCGCAGAGGTGAGCGCCTGATGCGACTGCACCGACTGACGCTGCAGGCCATCGGGCCGTACGCCGGTGAGCACACCATCGACTTCGTCGAACTCGGGCGGGCTGGTCTGTTCCTCCTGGAGGGACCGACCGGCGCCGGCAAATCCACGATCATCGACGCCATCGTGTTCGGGCTGTACGGCGAACTCGCCGGTACCGGGGCCAGCAAGGACCGCCTCCACTCCCACCACGCGCAGCCCGGGACGGAACCGTTCGTGGAACTCGTGTTCGAGACCGGATCCGGCGTGTACCGGGTGCGGCGGACGCCGGCCTACCAGCGGCCGAAGCAGCGCGGTGCCGGCTTCACACCGCAGCAGGCGAGCGCCACCCTCGTCCGCCTGACCGATCCCGACGCACTGGCCGGAGAGACCCTGTCGACCCGCGCGCAGGAGATCGGTCCCGAGATCAGTCGGATCGTCGGTCTCACCCGGGAGCAGTTCGTCCAGACGATCGTCCTCCCGCAGGGCGAGTTCGCGAAGTTCCTCGCCGCCGGCGGTGAGGAGCGCAGCGAACTCCTCCGGTCCCTGTTCGGGACGGAGCACTACGAGCGGGTCGCCAAGCACCTCGTCGAGCAGCGACGGCAGGCCCAGCGGGACATCGAAGGGGCACGAGAAGCGCTGGGCCGCGCGATCGCCCGGTTCGCGGGAGCGGCCGAACTCGACGACGCACGGGAACTCGTCGCGGGCGGGGGAGCGGACACCCCGGCCGGGATGGACGCTCCCTCGAGAGTCGATGCCGAGCCAGGCGACACCGCGACTGCGGAGCCCGACCCAGACCCTGACGTCGCGACCCTCGCGGTCCCGCTCGAACCCGGTTCCGAAGACCTCGCCGGTGACGCCACGCGTATCGTCGCCGTCCTCGAGCGCCACGCCGCCGCCGATGCCTCGACCGCTGGCGCTGCTCGGGTCGCCCTGGAACGCGCTCGCGCCGAACACGCCGCGGCCCAGACGCTGCTCGCGTCCATCGAACGTCGCGCGGAGCTGCTGACCGAGCGCGAGCTGCTCTCGGTGGACGACGAACCGGTCGCGCGGCTCTCCGAACGGATCGCGGCAGCGGCTCGGGCGGACACCGTGGCGTCCGCGCTCGCCGGAGCGGCCACGGCATCGGTGGCGCTCGAGGACGCCGTCGCGTCGCTCGCCGCGATGGAGGAGCAGGCCGACGAGGCGATCATTGCACTCGACGACGCGTCCGTCACCGCGCGCCGCCAATCCCTCACCGTCGAGCGGGCGTCGATGGCGGCCGTGCTCGTCCTCGAAGCCGCCGACACCGATCGCGAACGCGCGCTCGCAGCACTCGCCGGGGAGCTCGCGACCGTCGACGAACGGCTCGCCGAGCTTGCAGCGGAACAGACGCGACGGGACGCCCGCCGGACAGCGCTCGGCTCGGCACCGGAGCGCGCCTCGCGTGCGGCCACCGAGTCGGCCAGGGCCGCCCGGTCCGTCGAGCGCGCGGCTGAACGCCGTGCGGTGCTGGATCGGGTGGACGCGGCAGACGAACGCCTCGCGGGGCTCGCCGACGAGGTCACCGAGGCCGCCACGGCCGCGAAGGCGGCGATCGACGTCGAGACGTCGCTGCGCCTCCGGAGGATCGAGGGTATGGCGGGTGAACTCGCCACCGGCTTGCGGGACGGCGAGCCGTGCAGCGTCTGCGGCTCGCTGAGCCATCCGGCGCCCGCGGTGCTCGACGGAGACCACCCCGACGCGGACGCGGTCGAAGCGGCATCCGTCGCGCGGGCCGATGCCGAGGCGAGGATGCAGTCGGCGCAGAACGCCCGGGACATCGCTCGGGCGGAGCGTCACCGCCTCGTCGAGCAGTTCGCCGCGCTGGCCGACGACCCGAGCGACGTGGCTGTGACCGGCTCGTCCGACGCGTCGACGGCGGCGACCACCGGCTTCGACCCGGTCGCTGCACGCGCGGCCGTCGATGCGGCCGCAGCGGAGGCCGATCGGCAGTACGCGGAAGCCGTGGTCGCCGCCGAGCAGGCGGACGCCGAGGTCGTGGAGGCCGGGCGCCTCGCGGACGAGCACCTGGCCGGCGTGGTCGCGGTGTCGGAACGCACCGCCACTCGGGCGACACTGACCGAGCGGCTCGCCGCCGCGCAGCGCGCCCACGAGCAGGCCCGCGCCGAGGTGGCCGGTGTCCTCGCCGGCCGAGCGGCTTCACTCGCCGAGCTCGACGCGATGCTGGAGTCCGAGCTCTCCTCGCTCTCGCTGCTCGCGGCGGCACGAGCGACCGTCGCGGACCGGCGCCTGCGTGACGCCGAGCGCGCGGTCGAGCTGGAGGCGGCACTCGAGCGGGCCGGGTTCGCCGACCGCGCGGCCGCGGAAGCCGCAGCCATGAACGGGGTCGAACGGGCGAGCGCCGAGGCGCGGGTGGCCGATCACCTGCGTCACACGACCGCCAACGCGGAAGCACTCGCGAGCCCGGCTCTCGCCGGCGTCGCCGGTACCGCCGCCCCCGACGTCGAAGCGACGGCCCGACGACTGGCCGACGCCGAGGCGGCGGCAGGCACCGCGACGGCAGCGGCCGCCGTCTCCGCGCGACGAGCGGCCAACGCGGCTGCCGCCTGCACGGCACTCGCCGAGGCGGCCGACGAGAACGCCGACGCGGTCCGCGAGGCCGCGGCCGTCGTCCGCCTCGCCGACGTGGTGTCCGCCACCGGTAGCGAGAACAGCACGAAGGTCACCCTCGGCACCTACGTCCTCCTGCGCCGCTTCGAGGATGTCGTGGCGGCGGCGAACGCGCGCCTGGAGTCGATGTCCGGCGGGCGCTACGAGCTCGTCCGCAGCGACGTCAAGGAAGGACCCTCCCGCAGCCAGCGCGTCGGGTTGTCGCTCACGGTCCACGATCACCGGACCGACCGGCGTCGCGATCCGAAGTCGCTGTCCGGTGGTGAGACGTTCTACGCCTCGCTCTGCCTCGCACTCGGGCTGGCGGACGTCGTGACGGGCGAGGCCGGCGGTGTCGAGCTCGGCACGCTCTTCGTCGACGAAGGATTCGGCAGTCTCGACCCCGAGACGCTCGACACCGTGATGGCCGAGCTCGGTCGGCTCTCTGCCGGCGGCCGCGTCGTCGGCGTCGTCAGCCACGTCGAGGAGATGAAGCAGCGCATCGGCGAACGCATCGAGGTGCGGCGGCTCGAAGACGGCTCCTCGACGCTGCTCGTCCGGGCGTGAGCGGCGCCGTTCGACAGGCTCAGGGGCCGTGGGTTCGGCTCAGGGACCGGTGGTCCGGTTCAGGGACCGGTGGTTCGGCTCAGGGACCGGTGGTTCGGTTCAGGGACCGAGCGCCGGCTGATCCCGCTGCGGTCGGGGTTCCCAGCAGCGCCGCGTAGGCTTGCAGCGTGAATCGTGTCGTCCGCCTCGCGGGTCCTGCCCTCCTGCTCCTCGTGGCTGTGGCGACCCTCCTCGCGGGTCTGGCCTTCGGCGGTGGAGCGGATGCGCAACTCCTGGGCGATCCCGGCGCCGTGGTGCGGTGGGGGCTCCCGATCGCACAACTGCTCGTCAACCTGAGCGCCGCCGTCACCATCGGCGCGTTGCTCATGGCCTGCTGGGCGCTCAGCCCGGACCGGCGCGAGTACGGCGCGGCGCTCGACGTCGCCGCAGCCGGCGCCGCGGTCTTCACCGTCGCGTCCGGCGTGACGGGCTTCTTCACCTTCCTGAACGTCACGCAGGTGCCGCTCACCTTCGACGACGCGTTCGGTGCGAAGCTCAGCCTCTTCTTCACCGGGATCGAGTCGGGTCAGGCCTGGCTGCAGACGACCCTCATCGCCGCGGCCGTCACGGTGCTCTGCTTCGCCGTCCGCAACCACACGGTGCTCGTGTTCGTCTTCGGGCTGTCCCTCGTGTCGCTGCTGCCGATGGCCCAGCAGGGTCACTCCGCCGAGGCGAGCGGGCACAACGCCGCCGTCACCGCACTCGGCCTGCACCTCGTGTTCGCCGCCATCTGGCTCGGCGGTCTGCTCACGCTCGTCTTCATCCGCAAGACCCTCGAAGACGGCCGGCTCGCCCCCGTGCTCATGCGGTACTCGACCGTGGCGCTCGTGTCCTTCGTCGTCGTGGCGGTCTCCGGATACGTGAGTGCTGAGCTGCGCATCGGCTCGCTCGACCGCCTGGGCACCCCGTACGGCATCCTCGTCCTCGTCAAGGTCTTCGCGCTGCTTGCGCTCGGCCTGTTCGGCGCGCTGCAGCGTCGGGTGCTCATCGGCCGCATCGAGCGCTCCGCCGCTGCGCGCGCGGACACCCCCGCGGGCCGCACCGGCACCTTCTGGTGGCTGGTCGCCCTCGAGCTCGGGTTCATGGGCATCGCCTCCGGTGCCGCTGCAGCCCTCGCCAAGACGGCCCCGCCGGTCGACCAGACCGTGCCGACCGCGCCGACACCAGCGGTCCTGCTCACCGGTGAGGAACTGCCGCCGGAACTGACCTTCTCCCGCTACTTCACCGAGTGGAACATCGACCTCCTGTGGCTGCTGGCCTGCGCCTTCGGCATCTTCTTCTACATCGCGGGCGTCGTCCGTCTGCACCGCCGTGGCGACTCCTGGCCGATCCTGCGCACCGTCAGCTGGGTCCTCGGGCTGCTCGTGCTCTTCTACCTCACCTGCGGCGGCATCAACGTCTACCAGCCGTACCTCTTCAGCGTGCACATGCTCGGGCACATGGGCCTCACCATGCTCGTCCCCGTGCTCCTCGTCCCCGGAGCTCCGGTCACGCTGCTCGCGCGGGCGGTGCGGAAGCGCTCCGACGACTCCCGAGGGGGTCGGGAGTGGATACTCCTGGCCGTGCACTCGAAGTTCGCGGGGATCATCTCGAACCCGATCGTCACCGCGGTGCTCTTCGCCGGATCGCTCTGGGTGTTCTACTACACGCCGCTGTTCCGCTGGTCGATGGAGGATCACATCGGTCACGAGTGGATGGTCGTGCACTTCCTCATCACCGGCTACCTCTTCGTGCAGTCGCTCATCGGCATCGACCCGGTCCCGTACCGCCTGCCGTACCCGATGCGGTTGCTGCTGCTCTTCGCGACGATGGCGTTCCACGCGTTCTTCGGGCTGGCGATCATCTCCTCGACCGGGCTGTTCCTCGCCGACTGGTTCGGGGCGATGGGGCGGACCTGGGGGCAGGTGCCGCTCCTCGACCAGCAGACGGGCGGCGGGATCGCCTGGAGCGTCGGCGAGATCCCGACCCTGGCGCTCGCCGTCGCCGTCGCGATCTCGTGGAGCAAGAGCGACGCGAAGGACCAGAAGCGACTCGATCGCAACGCGGACCGCACGAACGACGCGGAGCTCAACGAGTACAACGAGCGTCTCGCGCGCATGGCGGCCAACGACACCCGCTCCTAGCCCGCGAACTGTCACTCCGGAACAGTGTGAGGGAGTCGGACTGTGCTGAAGTGACAGTTCGCGGGCTTCAGCGGAGGTCGATGTAGAGGGAGCCGTCGTCGCGGATCGTCACGAAGGCCGACAACGTGAACGGGACGTCCTCGTCGAGGGTCGAGACCGTGCCGTCGAACAGTGACTTCACGTCGACGACGAGGTGCGCGGCTCCGGCCGTCGCCGGCATCTGCCAACCGTTGTCGCCCGGCTGGACCGCCACCACGGGGTAGGCCGCGATGGACCACACCGGTAGGTCGTCCACGCGATCGCGGATCACCATGCCGAACGGGCATCCGGTGGGCTGGAGGACCTGTTGCGTGGCGCAGTTGTCGAGGTAACCGTCGATCTGCGTCTGGACCTCCCCGACGAAGTCCGAGGTGGCACTCGCGGTCACCTCGGCGTCGACGACGCTTGCGACCTCGGTCGTCGTCGCCGTCTCCACCGAAGCCGCCAGGTAGGTGGTGTCGACGTCGAAGTCGACACTGCCCGGCGTGAAGGTGAGGAGCGGGATGGTGGAGGTGAAGGCCCCCTCGGTCCCCTCCGCGACGCGGCGGGTGTCGAGCTCGAAGCCGTTCGCCCGGAACCCGGTCGTGTGTGCGACGGTCAGCTGGACGACGCTCAACGGGCTCGTCTCGAAGCGCCACGACGGGAACAGCCCGAAGGTGCGCTCGCCGCTCGTGATCGAGAACGCCGTGCGGTGCGGCTGACCCGCGAGTCGGTACGAGAAGGTCACCTCGTGGGCGCCCGAGGCGGTCGTGACGTCGGAGACGAGGCGCACGTCCTCGATCGTGCCGAGCGCCTCGCTCCGGAGCAGGGCGTCCGAGCTGTCGGCCGGCAGGCCCGCGTCGGCGAGTTCGGCGGAGCTCAGGGCGACTCCTGGCAAGGCGAGCGCGGTCGCGGCGTCGTCGTCTGCGAGGGCGTCGAGGTACCCGCGCGCGAAGGAACCGGCGCCGTAGACGTCGCGGGCGACGGCCGACCAGGCGGAGACGATGGCCGCGACGAGCAGTGCCGCGATGCAGAGCCACAGCACGACGGCGCGGACGAGCGCACCGCGCACCGTTCCCGGGCGTCGCAGCTCCCCACGTGTCGCGACATGGCTCATCCTGACATCCTAGGCGGGCACCTCGCATAGGATTGGAGGGCGAAAACGGGAGGGAACCGAAGCATCATGAGCGTAGCCCTCTCCGCCGAGCAGCAAGCCGTCTTCGACCGCATCGAGAGCACCCGCGAGCACCTGTTCGTGACGGGGCGAGCGGGCACCGGGAAGTCGACGCTCCTCAACCACCTCGCCTGGAACACCTCGAAGCAGCTGGCCATCTGCGCCCCGACCGGTGTCGCCGCGCTGAACGTCGGCGGCCAGACGATCCACTCGCTGTTCCGCCTGCCGATCGGGCTCATCGCCGACCACACGATCGACCAGAACGATCAGACCCGCAAGCTGCTCAACTCCATCGACACCCTGGTCATCGATGAGGTCTCCATGGTGAGCGCCGACCTCATGGACGCGATGGACCGGAGCCTCCGGCAGGCCCGGCAGCGGCCGCGCGAGCCGTTCGGCGGTGTGCAGATCGTGCTCTTCGGCGACCCGTACCAGCTCGCTCCCGTGCCGGGCAGCCTCGAGGAACGGGCGTACATCGCCGACACCTACCGCTCGTTCTGGTTCTTCGACGCCAAGGTGTGGTCCGAGACGCCGCTGCAGCTCGTCGAGCTCACGGAGATCCACCGCCAGCACGAGGCCGAGTTCAAGTACCTCCTCAACGGTGTCCGGCACGGCCAGGTCACCGCCGAGATGGCCGGCCGGCTGAACGGCATGGGCGCCAGGACCCCACCGGAGGACGGCGTCATCACCCTCGCGAGCCGTAACGACACCGTCGACCGCATCAACAAGGCGGCGCTCGCCAAGCTCGACGGCAAGCCGCTCACCGCCAACGCGGAGGTCTCGGGCGACTTCGGCGGGCGGGCGTTCCCCGCCGACGAGGCGCTCGACCTCAAAGTCGGTGCGCAGGTCATGTTCCTCCGCAACGACAGCGAGCGTCGCTGGGTGAACGGCACGCTCGGGACCGTGGTGAAGATCGACTCCACCGTCTGGGTCGAGGTCGACGGCGAGCAGTTCGAGGTCGAACCGGCGACGTGGGAGAAGTACAAGTACTCCTACTCCTCGGTGACGAAGCAGCTGAAGCGCGACATCGTGGCCGAGTTCACCCAGTTCCCGTTGCGGCTCGCGTGGGCGGTCACCATCCACAAGTCGCAGGGCAAGACCTACGACCGCGCGATCGTCGACCTGGGCAGCCGCGCGTTCAGCCCGGGGCAGAGCTACGTCGCGCTCAGCCGCATCTCGACGCTCGACGGCCTCTACCTCTCCCGGCCGCTGCGCCCGAGCGACATCATCGTCGACACCGACGTGAAGCGGTTCATGTCGGGGCAGTAGCGTCCGTTCGCCCATTGTCGGGCGAATCGGCGCTCCGTCGCCCGAAAAGGGGCGAACGAACGGGGTCGGTGACCCTACGATTGTCGGTTATGACGCATCCCATGCAGCAGGGCTGGCCGCAGCCCGGTCCGATCACCGCCTGGCGCACGCTCGAGCTGAACGCCAGCAAGCCACCGTTCGCCGGATACTGGGGGTTCATCCCACTCGTGGTCCGCATCGACGGCTTCGAGCATCGCCCGAGCTGGGGACCGTCGCAGTTCACTGTGCCGGCCGACCGGCCCGTGCAGGTCTCGTGCTCGATGGCGTGGCTGTGGGAGTTCGGCCGCGCCGACTACCTGCTGCACCCCGGTGAGGCGCCGACGCTCGACTACATCGCCCCGGCGCAGCAGTGGGTCTCGGGCTCGCTCGCACCGCGGGGGCAGGCGGTCATCAAGGGACGCGGCGCGCAGATCGCCGTGTACGCCGTGCTGGCACTGATCTTCGTCGCGATTCTCGGCATCCTGCCGCTCGCGTACCTCATGACCTGAGCGCCCGTCGACGCCTCGCGCTGACCGGCCTGGTCGAGGGTGGACCGTCGTCAGGTGCGATCGACGGCCCGGAGGAGGATCGCGCCGAGTTCCGCCGGCTTCGTGAACTGCGGCCAGTGACCCGTCGGGAGGTCGACGAACTCGACGTCGTGCAGCCGTGCCAGTTCCGCGACGTACGGGTGTCCCTGTTCCATCAGGCCGCGCAGCATCTCCGAGGAGAACTCGCACGCGACCACGGTCGCCGGGACGGACAGGCGACGGTCGTCGTCGGAGAGCTGCTGTCGGTCGACGGCGACGCCCTTCGGTTGCGGGACGGCTCTGGCCCGGAACTGTTCACGGAGCTCGTCGTCCAGGTCGACGAGGTCCTCTGCGTCGAACACCGTCCAGTCGGGCAGCGGGATGTCGGAACCCGACGAGGGGAGTTCCTCGTTGATGCACGCGCCGTCGGCGAGCGGACCCGAGTCGACGTACACGGCGCGGACGACGCGGTCAGGGCGGGCGTCGATCGCGGCGGAGATGATGGCGCCGCCGCCGGAATGCCCGACGAGCACGACGGGCTCGGCGCCGGCGTCGATCTCGGCGACCACGGCGTCGACGTGGTCGCGGAGGCCGATGCCGGCGCGGTCGGCAGTGACGCTCTCGAGCCCGGGGAGCGTGAGTGGTCGGACCCGATGGCCTGCCGCTTCGAGCGGGGGTGTGACCGCACTCCACGAGGATGCGTCCAGCCAGAAGCCGGGTACGAGGATGACGTCCATGCCCGAGATGCTACGCCGCGCAGGCGAGCCGCGGGAGGGGTGCTTCGCGGGCAGCGCTGCACCCGGCCGAGGGCTGAGAGGGACGGATCAGGCGATGGCGGTCGCTGCGGCCTTCGCGGTCGCGAGGTCACGGAAGAGGTCGGTGTTGAAGCGGTACGCCACCATGACCTCGTCGATCACGCGGGCCTGCTCCTCGTCGTCCCACGGGACGGCGTCGAGCTGCTCGCGGTAGGTGTCCTTGAATTCGCGCGGCTTCGCGATGTCGCCGAAGAGGTAGAAGCCGACGCCGTTGGTGTCGAAGCCGAACTGGCGCTGCATGAGCGTGCGGATGATCTGCCCGCCCGAGAGGTCGCCGAGGTACCGGGTGTAGTGGTGCGCGACGAAGCCGCCGGGCCAGACGGCGCCGACCTCGTTGATCCGTGCCACGTACCGGGCGGTGGTGGGGAGCGGGGTGATCTGTTCGCGCCAGTCCGGACCGATGAGGAACTCGAGGTCCTGCACGATGGCGGGGAGCCGCGTCAGCTTGTCGCTGATGAACGGAGCGGCGACGGCATCGGCGCGCATGCGGTCGGCGGCGGCCTCGAGGGCCTCGTAGATGAAGAAGTGCTGCGCGACGAGGGCGATGTAGTCCTCCTTCGAACCCTTCCCGGTCATGAGGTCGCTCATGAAGTCCGCCCCCTCGCTGGAGGAGTGGCCGGAGGACGTGCGCTCGCGCAGGGCCTCGGAGAAGGGGATCACAGTGCTCATGTCGGACTCCGCGTCGGCTGGCTCGGTAAGGGTTACCTAAGTGTAACGGGCCGGGCTCCTGAACGGGAGGGTGGATCTGTCGCTGTGGAGGGAATCAGTGGCTGCTGTGCAGGGAACCGTGCGGGACCGCGAACGCACCGGCGTTGGTCTGCGCCAGCGCCGGTGTGGTGAGGGCCGCCACGAACGCCGCCCCGACGAGCAGGGTGAACACGTACCGTCCGGTGCTCGGCTCGCGATGCGGCCGACGGCTCGCGCGCGTCACCAGGGCGTCGAGCTCGAGTTCGTCCGGCGCCGTCGATGCGAGGGTGACCCGCCGGAGTCGCCGCGCGAGCACCCCGGCGACCAAGAGCAGCAACACCGTGGACGAGAGGGTCGGCAGGAACGGCGGCACGGTCGTGACGCCGAGGGAGGCGAGTCCGTAGAGCGCCACCCAGACGACCACCGCGCCCACCGCGCCGGCGAAGGACGCACGGAGGCCCGGCACCCGGTCACGGACGAGGACCACGACGGACCAGAGCAGTGCGGCGACGCCGAGGGCGACGAGCGGGATCGCACCCACGGGAGAGGACCCGGCGCCGGTCGCGATCAACACGAGACCGGCGCCGAGTGCGCACATCGCGAGCAGACAGTTCGAGATCGACGTCGTGCCGGAGCGGATCGCGTCGTCCTCACCCGTCCGGGCGTCCTGCCGTTCGACGGAGACCGACATGTCAGGCCGTCGCCGCCCGGTGCGCGCGCTTGTCCGCGGCCAGCCCGGCGCCGAGCAGCACCACGGCGCTCGCGAGGTGGAGGAAGTGGTCGGCCGTGTTGAGCGCGAGGATGTTGAGCGCGGAGCCCACGATGAAGAATCCGACGACACCGAGCAGGAGGTAGAACCCACCGATCACCGTGTTGACGGTCTTGGCCGCGACGACGTTCGAGAGCCCGGCGATGAGCAGGGCCGCCCCGATGAGGACGTGCGCGATGTTGTGCAGCGGGTTGACCTCGAAGATCCCGAGCAGGAGACCGCCCTCGGTGGTGAGGAACGGCAGGCCGCCGGCGACGATCCCGCCGAGGAGTCCGACGACCACGTAGACCGCGCCGAAGACGGCGGCGAGGAGCCGGTTGGGTGAATGACGCATGGGAATGCCTCCTGATCCTTCGTGCCGCGAGTCGTCCCGGGGCGTTGAGGAGTTCGGAGGTGCGGGCGTCGACGGTTTGGTCACCTGAGGCCGTCGTCCGAGGTCGACGGCCGAGGGGTGGCCGTCGCTCAGTCGTGCGGGCGTGGCTCCACGCCCAGACGGGCGCACGCGGCGTCGTAGAGGGCGACGACCTCGCGTCGGATCTCGCCGCGCTCGGTGATCGCGCCGGCGGGCCAGGGCACCCGCCCACCCGCGGCGGTGCCGTCGACCGTCCAGGTCCATTCGCCACCCGTCCCGTCCAGCGAGATCATGGTGGCGGCCTCGGCCGTTGGTTCCAGGAAGGCTCGCACGATGAGCACGTTGTCGTCGGGGTGATCGCCGTTCATGTGCGCCAGGACGGCGTCGACGGTGGTCTGCGGGAAGGCGTTCGAGGTCACCTCTCCAGGGAACACCATCGACGGGCCCCGCACCAGGTCCGCCGCCCGTGTGACCGGCACGCGGCGTGCGACCGCAGCTCTCAGCCGCGCCCGGTTACAATCGGGAACAGTCTGCAGCTCCGCAGACCGCTCATCAGGGGGATGACTTGACTGCAACAGCTCCGAGGCGCCGGCGTCTCGCCGCACTCCTCACCGCGGCGACCCTCGCGACGGTACTCGTCGGCTGCTCGGGCCCCTCGGTGTCCGATACCGACTTCCCCGACCAGGTCAGCGGCACGCTCGCGGGCGACACGACCGACGCCATCACGGCGGCGGTCGAGGCCGCCGTCACCCAGTCCGGATCCTCCGGTGCCATCGTCGGCGTCTGGGCGCCGTGGGCCGGGAGCTTCACGGCCGGCGTCGGCACGACCGAGCCGGGTGGCAAGACCAAGATGGATCCGTCCATGGTCTACCGCATCGGCGACACCACGCGCCCGATGACCTGCACGGTGCTCCTCGAGCTCGTCGACGAGGGCAAGATCAAGCTCACCGACCAGGTCCACAAGACCCTCCCGCAGGTGCAGGGCATCGAGGGCATCACCTACCAGCAGCTGTGCAATGGCACGTCGGGGCTCGGCACCTACACGCCCGCGCTCAACGCCCAGTTCGTCACCAACCCGACCCGCAACTGGTCGATGGCCGAGATCCTCGCGAACGGGCTCGCGAGCGGTACGCGGACGGCTCCGGGGGCGCTCTTCGGTTCGAGTGACACCGGCTACATCCTGCTCGGCATGGCGCTCGAGGAGCTGACCGGTCAGTCCTGGCAGTCCCTGTACGACCACTACGTCTTCTCGCCGCTCGGCATGTCGAAGTCCAGCTTCCCCGACGCCTCCACGGTCGAGCTTCCGGGATCGCACCCCAAGGGGTACCTGACGCCGCGGATCGCGGACGGCACCTACCAGTGCGACGCACCGACGGACGAGACCGAGCTGTCGACCTCGATGGTGTGGACCGCCGGTGGCGTCGTCTCCTCGGTCGACGATCTGCGGAAGTTCACCCAGTCCTTCGCGTCCGGCTCGCTGCTGAACGACAGCACGTACAAGAAGCAGTGGAAGGACCCCGTCTCGCTGGGTGAGGCTGAGCCGACCTGGAAGAGCTTCGGCGTGGGCGGGTTGCAGATCGGTCCGCTCCGGGGGCAGGCCGGGTCGATCCCCGGGTCGCTCTCGGCGGCCTTCTCCGACCCGACCTCCGGCTTGACGGTCGTCGTCATGCTGAACAACTCGACGCTCGGTGCGGGCTTCGCGCAGACGCTCGCGATGCAGCTCGCCTCGATCGGTGCGAAGGCGGCACCGGCGAGCGGGCAGAAGGCCCCCGAGATCGCACTCCCGTGGTCCGAGCAGCAGATGGCGGAGCAGCTCGCCGCCTCGGCGATGGTCTGCGCCCCGCCGGTCGCCCCCGCCGGGTAACGGAGGCATCGGCGCGGCGCCGCCAGCGGACGGTGGCGGCGGATCGCGGCACGATGACGCTTTCGCGAGGGTGCTGGGCCATGCCGCTTCCTAGAGTGAACCCATGACGACGAACACCCCCGACGGCGACACCATCGTCCCGGACACGAAGAACTGGACCTGGGTCCTCGAGCGCGCCTGCTCCGAGTGCGGGATGGACACCTCGCGGTTCGGCTTCCGGGACCTCCCCGGGTTGATCCTGGCGAACGCCGCCGCGTGGCCGGCGGTGCTGGAGCGTGCCGACGTCCGGGAGCGGCCCGACCCGCGGACCTGGTCGCCGCTGGAGTACGCGGCCCACGTGCGGGACGTGTTCCGCATCTTCGACGTCCGGTTGCGGCTCGTCCTCGACGAGGACGATCCCGCGTTCGAGAACTGGGACCAGGATGCGACGGCTCTCGAGGAGCGCTACGGCGAGCAGGACCCGAAACGGGTCTCCGCGGAACTGGTCGAGGCCGCGACGGTGCTCGCCGCAGCGTTCGAGCGGGTGCCGGACGACGCGCTCGCGCGGACGGGCCGCCGGAGCGACGGCGCGCGCTTCACGACCGAGACCCTCGGCCGCTACTTCATCCATGACCCGGTGCACCACCTCTGGGATGTGACGAGATCGCAGTGATGGTCGTCATCCGGGTCTGGTGATGCCCGCTACTGCGCTCTCGCGCGGAAGGCGATCGTGTTGACGCGGTTGCTGCAGCGGACGGAGCAGTAGCGCTTCGAACCGTTGCGGGACAGGTCGACGAGCAGGCCGTCGCAGTCGTCGGCGGCGCAGAGCCGCAGGCGGTCCCAGGCGTCGGACCGGACGACGTCGACGAGTGCCATGGCGATCTCGGTCTGGACGCGATCGACGAGCGGTGCGTCGAACTCGGTGGCGTGGAGGTGCCAGTCGAAGCCGTCGTGGCGGCGCAGTTGGGGGAGCGCGGCTGACTCCCGGAGCATCGCGTTGATCT
The DNA here is from genome assembly GCF_013349365.1 of Plantibacter sp. MCCC 1A11337. Lineage (NCBI taxonomy): Bacteria > Bacillati > Actinomycetota > Actinomycetes > Micrococcales > Microbacteriaceae > Plantibacter > Plantibacter sp. MCCC 1A11337. The sequence goes on from NZ_JABJWX010000008.1 coordinate 18,211, forward strand.
CGGCGACGGCCCGGTCGCGGGTGTCCGGGGCGTCAGCGTCGGAGGCCCAGAGCGCGTGGATCCGCTCTCGGAGTGCAGCCACTGCGGCCCGCTCGGGCTCGTCGCCGTCGACCCGACCCGAGTACCGACTGACGCGCAGGAGCTCCACGAGCTGCGGCGGTGCCGCGAGTTCGTCGCCACCGCTGCGGGACGCCGATGCGCGGGTGTTCACGAGCAGCGCGGCGAAGTGCAGCGCATCCTCGGTGTCAGGGGCAAAACGCAAGTTGACTCCTTACTCTCTCCGAGAGTAGCTTCATCTCAGCCGGGCGTCCACCTCTTCCGCCGGCCCTACTCGCGGCAGCTGGAGACACCCATGAAGCACACGTCCTCGACCACGGTCGGTCTGCTCGTCGCGGTGCTCGCGGCGGTCGCGTTCGGCACCTCCGGAGCGTTCATCAAACCGGTGCTCGCGTCGGGGTGGAGCCCCGCTGCCGCGGTCACCGTCCGCGCCCTGATCGGTGGCCTGGTGCTCGCCCCGTTCGCCCTCATCGCACTGCGCGGTCGCTGGGACGCGGTCTGGCGTGGCCGCTGGCGACTCCTCGGTATGGGCCTCATCGGGGTGGCGGCGACGCAGCTCGTCTACTTCGCGGCGCTGCAGACCATCGCCGTCGGGACCGCGATCCTCGTCGAGTACATGGCGCCGCTGCTGCTCGTCGCCGTCGCGTGGGTGCTGACCCGACGTCGTCCCGCGACGGTCGTCCTCGTCGGTTCCGTCGTGTCGCTCGTCGGGCTCGTGCTCGTCGTCGCTCCGAGCGGTGGCTCGACGCTCGACCCGGTCGGTCTGCTGTTCGCCATCCTCGCGATGGTGGGCTGCGCCGCGTACTACGTCATCTCGGCGCGGCCGGCGAAGGGGTTGCCTCCGGTGGCGTTCGCCGCCATCGGTCTGCTCATCGGGGCACTCAGTCTGTGGCTCGCCGGGCTCGTCGGCGTGCCCTTCACGACCTCCGACGCCGACGTCACGGTGCTCGGCACCGACGTCGCCTGGTGGGTGCCGCTCCTGTTCGTCGGGGTGGTGTCGACAGCGGTCGCCTATGCGGCGAGTATCACCGCGAGTCAGATGCTCGGCTCCCGACTCGCGTCGTTCGCGGGCCTCCTCGAAGTGGTCGCGGCGACCGGGTTCGCCTGGATCCTCCTGGGGGAGCAGTTGTCGCTCGCGCAGCTCCTCGGCGGGGTGTGCATCCTGCTGGGGATCGGCTTCGTGCGCTCCGAGCGGGCTCCCGCGGTGCCCATCCCCGTGCCGGTGCAGTGACGGGGTCAGTGCTGAGGGAGGGCGACGGTGGCGTCGAGGTCGGCGAGGATCGCCAGGACCGCCGCCCTCCCGGCCCGGTTCGCGCCGACCGTCGAGGCTGAGGGGCCGTACCCGATCAGGTGCACGCGCGGCTCGTCGGCCGCCCTGGTGCCGTCGATCCGGATGCCGCCCCCGGGCAGCCGGATGCCGAGCGGTGCGAGGTGGTCGAGCGCCGCCCGGAACCCGGTGGCCCAGAGGATGGCGTCGACCGGGAGGAAAGAACCGTCGGCGAGAACCACGCCGTGCTCCTCGATCCGGCGGAACATCGGCTGACGCACCAGGACACCGCGCGCTTCGGCCGCCCGCGCCCACGGCGTCCAGTGCATCCCCGTCACGGAGATCACGCTGCCCGGCGGGAGGCCCTGGCGCACGCGTTCCTCGACGCCCTTGATCGCCTCCACCCGCGCGGCGGTGTCGAAGTCGTCCTCCACCCATTCCGGTTCGCGTCGCGTCATCCACACCGTGTCCGCCACCCGCGAGATCTCCTCGAGCAGTTGGATGGCGGAGATGCCGGCACCCACGACGACGACGCGCTGGCCGCGGAACTCGTCAGCTGAGACGTAGTCGGCCACGTGCAGCTGGCGTCCGGCGAAGCGCTCCCGCCCCGGGTACGCGGGCCAGAACGGTTTCGTCCACGTGCCCGTCGCGTTCACGACCGCCCGCGCCCGGAACACGGCGGCGGGGGAGTCGGCGCCCGAGGAGTCGGCGCTCGCCGCGGTCTCGACGAGGAGTCGACCGTGCGGGTCGTCGTCCTCGCGGCGGACGGCGCGGACCTGCACCGGGCGGCGGACCGCGAGGGCGAAACGCTCCTCGAACGCCGCGAAGTACGGCGGGATGACGTCGACACTCGGCGACGCGGGATCGAGCTCGGGCTTCGGCATGCCGGGCAGGTCGTAGATCCCGTTGACGGTCGACATGGTGAGCGACCGCCATCGGTGCTGCCAGGCACCGCCCGGGGCGTCGTTCGCGTCGAGGACGACGAAGGTGCGTGCTGCGGTCGCGCCCTCGGCGGTGCCCAGCGGGACGAATCCGCGGCGATGCAGGTGGTACGCGGCCGACAGCCCGGCTTGACCCGCGCCGATCACGACGACGTCGACGGTCTCCGGAGTGCTCACGTGCTCCTCAACGTCGTCGACCGCGCCGACATTTCCGACGGGGCCGAGCCCGCGTCCGCGATTCAGCCGTGGGCCAGGACCTGCACGCCGATGACGAGGACCCCCAGGAGCACGAGGGCCGCGAGCGCGATGAGCTGCTGCCAGACGGACAGCCGCGCGCGCCGGACGGCGACCCACCCGCTGAGCCCGAGGGTGACGAGGTAGACGATCGCGGACACGCGGAGGGAGGTCTCGACCTCCATGACGTCGAACACGGCGAGCACGAGCAGGATGGTGGGGGTCGCGACGGTGAGCAGCGAGCCCCAGGCGATCCGGAGCATGGAGTGCCACCCGCGCTCGTCGGGGAACGCACCGTGGGCGGCGAGGTGCGCGATCATCTCGGCGACCAGGCCGGCGAGGGTGATGCCGACCACGCCGATGACGAGCGAGAAGAGCGCGTCGGGCGCGTCGTGGTGCTCCACGTTCGCCGCCAGCACGAGGACGATCGCGAGGCCGGTGAAGGTCGCGTAGACGCGCTCTTTGAGGTACTTCGCGACGGTCTCCACATCGCCCGGCGGGAGTCCCCGACTGGCTGGACCGTACTCGTTCCCCCGTCGTCCATGTCGTCGATCCGCCCAGGTTCCGCCGTCCGTCATGGTCCAGAGCGTAGCCGCCGTCGCGGGATAGAGTGCCGGGTATGAGTGAAACGATCATCACCGTCGAGGGCCGCTTCGACTACCACCACCCGGCCGAACGTGGGACCGTCCTCATCTCGGCGGGGTTCCAGGGGCCGGAACGTGAGCCCGTCGTCTCCCACACCACCGCACTGCACCGTGCGCTCAGTCAGGCGGCGGAGCAGTTCCGCGCACAGTCGGCCGTGACCTGGTGGTCGGCCGATCGCTTGCGGGTGTGGAGCGAGCGGCCGTGGAACAAGGACGGGAAGCAGTTGCCGCTCGTGCACCACGCGACGGTCGCGCTCGAGGTCAAGTTCGCCGACCTGCAGGCATTGGCCCGCTGGGCCGAGGAGATCGCGACCCAGGACGGCGTCACGGTGACGGGTGTCACCTGGGCGCTCACCGAGGCGACGAAGCACCGCATCACGGCCGAGGCTCAGCACAACGCCGTCCGCGACGCCGTGGACCGCGCGACCGCCTACGCCAGGAGCCTCGGGCTCGGCGCCGTGCGGCCGGTCGCCCTGGCGGAACCCGGCATGTTGGGCGACGACACCCGCTCGCCGTCGAGTCAGGCCGCGGCACCGATGATGCGCGGGGCCGCGGCTCCTGCCGGCGACACCGCCCTCGACCTCAAGCCGGAGGACATCACCGTGTCCTCCCGGGTGCACGCCCGCTTCGCCGCGTCCTGACGTCCGTCAGGGTCTCACCACGCCGGAGGCGATCAGTCCGCCACCTGCGGCCGCGACGACGGTGACCCCGCCCAGCAGTGCGAGGAGGGCGATGAACAACGGGACCACCTGCGACGCGGGTGCCGGAGCGCCGCCTCGCTGGACGACCGTCACGACCTCGGTCACCTGTGGCGCGGCACCGACCGCCGCGGCCGGGGCCGGCGCACCGGGTGCCCGCAGTGCGAACGGCGACCGCTTGGCCTCAGGGACGAGGTCGGGTGCTGCGGCCGTCGGGGCTCCCGCGGGTGGGACGGCCACGAAGGTGGACGCGTCGAACCCGACGGTCAGTGGGAGTGCGACCTTGCCCGGATCCTGGCGCCCGCCGCTCGTGAACCAGTAGGAGAACTGCCCGGTGAGCTGTTGGAAGTCGATGAAGCTCTGCGGGAAGGACCCCCAGTAGGCGGCGTTGGCCGCGGTCTTCGCCGCCTGGTCACCCTGCGCGATGTCCACGCCGAGGTAGTCGGGCGACACGGTGAAGCCGTCACTGCGCATCGTCACCCCGGTGAGCGTCGCGAGTGCGATCTCGCGCGGCGGGATCGGCGTCCACTTCGTCTGATCGGCCATGTCGGTGCCGAAGCCGCTCGCGGTGGCGGTGAGGGTTCCGACACCGTCGACGACGGTGAGGGTCGGGTTCGAGCCGTTCCAGTAAGTGAGCCCACCGTAGAACGCGACCGAGAAGTCGCCGGTCCAGCTGATGGTTCCGCTGTTCGTCGACGGATCGACGGTGCCGGAACCGCCGACGATGACGAGCTGCGAATCCGTGAAGGCGCTCGTCACGTTCGAGTCGACCGTGCTGCCCGAGCGGTCGAGGCATCTGGTGGCGAAGCTCGCGAGCTCGTACGCCCCGCCGGCGTTCGGCTTCTCGATGCGGACGGGACCGTCCTGTGCGCGATACCGGCTCTCGTCGATGATCGCGCCGGAACCGACGTCGGGCACATGCCCGGCGGTGAGGAAGTTGCAGCCGCCGAAGAAGGCGCCGTTGTTGGCCTCGTTGCTGAAGCCCCATCGGAGGACCGTGTCGTCCACCCTCGTCGGACCGCCCTCGTCGGAGACGACCTCGAGCCAGACCGCCACCGCGCGACCCTCGGTCGGGACGAAGGCGAGTGCGTACGCCCCGTCCACGAGCTGGCCGATCGTGACGGACGCGCTGGCAGTGCCGGCCGTCACGGAGAAGGCGCCGAGATGGACGGGGGCCCGATCGTCGGTCGCCGAACCGAACAGCCAGACCTCTCCGCCCGGGGCGCCGGTGGAATCCGGCCAGGCGAAGGACGGCTCGAGGGTGCTCGTCGGCTCGACGGTCGCGGGGAGGGCTGCCTGGGCGGCGTCGAGACCGGTGACCGAGCCTCGCTCGACGGCGGCGCGCAACGCTGCGAGCGAGGTCCAGCTGGGCGGGACCGAGCCGGGTGGTCGGACGGCGAGGGTGACGACGAGGGCGCTCGCCGCGGACATCGGACCGGGGCCGGCGGCGTTCACGGCGCGGGCGCGGACGGTGTAAGCGGTGTCCGCCTGCAATCCGGCGACCGTCGTCGGCTCGTGGGTGAGCAGGGCCGGGTCGTCGATCGAGGGGATCGCGTCGACGCGGGTCGTCGCCACAGGCTCAGCGGAACCCGCTTGGAAGACCAGGAGGTCGAACGCGGTGATCGCAGCACCGTTCCCGGCCGTCACGCCGATCGTCGAGCCGTCGACCGAGATGCTGTCGACGTCGCCGCTCGTGACGGAACGTGGCGGGGTGGCTTGCTGCGGCGTGGACGAGCCGCTCGTCTCGACGGCCACGCTCCGCAGGGAGGTCGTCCGGTAGGTCGTCGGGATCAGACCGGCGAGGGAGGCGGTCTCGAACGCCGTGACCTGGACGGACACGCGGCGTCCTGGCGCCGGGTTGTCCACGACCGCCTCGAGCGGTCCAGCTGCGGCGAAGTCGCCGCCGAGGTCGATCACGGCGGCGGTCATGGCGGCGGACACGCCGTCGGCGGCCGCGACGCGGAGCAGGTATGCCGTCGAGGCCGTCGTCCCGGCTGGAGCCGTCCACGTCACACGCAACGAACCGGGTGTCGGCTCCTCGGTCACGGTCGGTGTGGCGACGCGTGTGGTCAGGGGAGCTGTCGCGTCGACACGGGCCGGCGCGCTGAGCGATGAGGCGGTGTCGCCCGCGCCGTTCGACGCGATGACGCGGACACTCAGCGACGAGCCCACGATGCCGATGCGAGGCAGTTCCAGTCGCGTGCGGTCCGCCGGGACCGCTGTCCGGCTCACGAGGTTGGTGAGGTTGACCGTGCTGCCGGTGAAGAGTTCCACGGTGTAGCCGGTGATCGCGTAGCCGCCGTCGGACACCGGAGGGGTCCAGCTCGCCACGAGGCCGAGCGGGTCGTCGAGCAGTCCGACGACGGTGGCCTGCGTGGGAGCGGACGGTGCGCCTTTCGCCGTCGTCACCGGAGCGGATGCGGATGAGGACCCACTCGGTCCGTCGGCGCCGACGGCGACGACGGTGAAGGTGTACACCGTGTCGGCGAGCAGCCCGGTGACGAGCGTGGTCGTCCCGGCGACGAGCGGGTCGATACCCGGGATCGTGCGAACGACCGAGCCGTCGCGCAGGACCGTGACGGTGTAGGTGACGACGGGTGCGCCCGAGGCGACCGCCGGCCAGGAGACCTCGATCGTGCCGGCTCCGGCCGGTGATCCCTTGGGCGTCTCAGGTGTGCCCGGAACGGCGGCGGCGCGTCCGGCGGAGTCCGCTTCGGGGGTCGGCGTCGCATCGGCGGTCGGGGCCTCGGGCGGCTCGGTCGGGCCGCTCGGCGTCGGAACGGCCTCCTCGGGTGTCGCGCTCGGCTGTGGTCCGGCCGGGGGTGCCTCGTCGTCGGTGGGCGGCTCCTCGGCGGCGGGGGCGGGCGTCGCCGCACGGGTCGCGACGGACTCGGCCAGTGGCGACGCGCTCGCGGCGAGGAGGGCGGGATCAGTCGGGACCGTGCGCAGGGCGAAGCGGTAGTCCGTGGCGGGCTGGAGGCCGGACACTCGGGCGGCGGCCGATCCGCCGGCTGTGGTGCCGACATCGACGGGCTCTGCCGTCTGGAGGATGGGCAGGCCGGCCGCGAGTGCGGCTGCGTCGGCGTCGGGGTCCCGCTCGGCGGACGGCTGCAGGACCGCGATCGGGCCGACCGGCGCAGCCGGAGCCTCCGGATCGACCGGGGGCAGGACCAGGACGAGGAGCGTCGCCGCGGTGCCGTCCTGTGTGCTCGTCGCCGGGTCGACCGAGGCCGGCCACGCGACGGAGACGGTGTCGGCATCCACCGGGGTGACGACGGCTTCGGCGGCGATCGGGTCGGCTCCCGACGGGAATGCAGTGGTCGCCGCCGGCGAGTCCACGACGGCAGACGAGGCCTGATCGGCCGTCGCGGTCCCTGCGTCGAGTCCGACGGAGGCGAGGAGGAGCCCGATGCTCAGGCCGCCGCCGATCAGGGCGGACCAGGTGCGCGATGCGGGGCCGGGGCGCATGGTCACGCGCCGTCGCCGGTCGTGCCGGTCGCGTCTGCCGTGCTGGTCGCGCCCGCCGCTCCTGCCGCCGCGAGCGCTGCTCGACGACGTCCGCTCAGCACCGCCCAGACGAGGAACGCGACCGCGCCGACGGCCAGGGCGCCGACGCCGATGACGGCACCGGTCAGGAGCGGGACGAGGTCGTCGGTGGCCGAGGCGGCGGCGGTCTCGTCCGGTTCGGCGACGATGGTGCTGGAGATCACCGTCGGCTCGGGAGCGCTCTCCGGGGCTACCGCCGCGGGCGTCGGAGCAGCGGCATCGTCGCCGTACAGATCGGTGAAGGTGATCGGCGTGAACGTCTCGTTGTTGGCGTTCTTCACGCCGTGGGCCCCCATGGTGATGATGCCGCACTGCACGCTGAGGCAGTCGATGGTCTGGGCGTTGCCGTCGCGGTCGAGCGACTCGAAGCGGGCGCCGGGGATGCTGATCACGCCGGACCAGGTGCCGTCGGCGGCGAGTTCGCCCCCGTTGGCGGCGGCTGCGGTGTCGCTCCCGGGGAACGTCACGAAGAGGATGTAGCCCGTGGGGTTCGTCTCGTCGTCGGGGACGTAGGCGTAATCGGAGCCGGTCACACCGCCGTTGCTCGGGCGCCACGACTCGGCGTCGGCGACCCAGCCGAAGGCGACGTAGATCCCGCCGTGCCCGTTCTTGATCGACTGGAAGCCCGAACCGGAGAGCTGCACGTCGGTGAGGTAGTCGGGGTCGGCGACGTTCGCGAGGTCGGGGCGGTCGACCACGTGCGCGGTCACCGAGGAGGCGGCGTAGGCGGGCTCCGGGAGGGATCCACCGGCCGAGAAGCCGGCGAGGAGCGCCGCCCCCGTGAGGATCGCCGCGAGTCGTCGTCGGCCTCGGTTCGCTGTCATGGAGCGGATCGAGGGCGCGGTGGACGGAGTCGGGTGATGCGGCATGGCAGCAGCCTAGCCGCAGTTAATAAGGCTTGCATAACCTTACTTAGTTAAGGCTAAGCTAACCCTGCCTGGGACCCGGTTTCAGAGTCCCGGCGCCCCTTTCCACCCGACATCCACCGTCGAACACACCGGAGATCGCCTTGTCTGCACGGCCCACAGCCCCACCACCCGCCTGGCGGCGGAGACCGTTCAGGTCCGCCGTCACCGCCCTCGTCACCACCTCGGTCGTGGCCCTCGGCTCGATCGTCGCCGCACCGGCAGCGATGGCCGCCGAGTCCACGATCGATGACGCCGTCTTCACCTGGGGCATCAACAACGAGTCCAACAACTCGGCGTTCCAGCCAGGCGCGATCAACCTGCTGTCCGCCGGTGAGATCGCGAAGACCAGCGGCGCCGACACCGTCGTCGAGAGCGAATGGAAGCAGACCGACGGCAACGTCGCCATCCAGAAGAAGCAGGCCGACGGCACCTGGGCCCCGTCCACATGGGCCGGCCTCCGCACCACGGCGACCGGCGGACCCATCACGCCGCCGTCCAGCGCCAGCTACAGCGACAACCGCGTCGCGATCTCCGGCGGCACCGGAACGGTGGACGTCGAAGCCGGCACCGCCGAGATCCAGTGGGACGGCACCTTCACGGCCGCGTACTACCAGGGCCTCACGCAGTTCTCCGCGTCCGACCCGAAGCTCACGGTCGACGCCGACGGCACCGGTGTCGTCACCGCGACGCTGAGCGGCTACGGCACGAGCATGGACGACCCGAACCTCTTCGTGGTCCTCGAGCCGCAGGCCGACGTCGTCATCGCGACCCTCTCGGGCGTCGACGTCACCGACACCGGCTTCACCGTCACGCCCGACTACCTCGGCACGGTCGTCTCGGTGCCGGAGTCAGGCGTCCCGCAGTCCACGACCGGGGCGAACGCCGGATCCTTCCCGCAGTCCTTCGTCGACTTCCAGGTCCTCACCGGCATGGCGTCGTACTGGTACTCGTCCGGCGGCGCAGCGGACGCCGCGAAACCGACCACCCCGCTGGGCGTCTCCTACACCGTCGCCCCCGTGGTGCCGGAGGTCGTCCCGGCGACGATCACCAAGCAGCCCGCAGGCGTCACCGTCGAAGGCGCCGGCAAGGCCACCTTCACGGTCGAGGCCGCGGGCGACGGCCCGCTCAGCTACCGCTGGGAGCTCAGCGAAGACGGCGGTGCGACCTGGACGGCCCAGTCGACCGACGCACCGACGCTGACGCTGGCCTTCCAGGCGAGCCAGACCGGAGCGCTCGTGCGCGTGACCGTCGACAACGCTGCCGGACAGCCGGTCGTGTCCGAGAGCGCCCTCGTCACGGTGCTGGACCCAGCCGCCCAGATCGACGTGTCCAACGCCTCGCTCGAGTGGGCGTACAGCCGGTACGCGCAGACCGGGGTCTTCGGTGCCTGGTCACAGAACGCGACCGGCGAACACGTCGAGCTCCTGCAGCGCGACGGGAAGGCCGTCTCCGGCCTCGACGCCGATGCCGGCAAGACCTTCACGTTGGCGCAGTTCACCGGTGGGACCGGCCGTATCGACCCCGCGACCGGCTTCGGCCAGATCGCGTGGGAGACCGGCGACTGGGTGCTCAACGCGTACCAGGGACAGTTCGGCGCGCCGAACGAGACCTTCCGCGACCCGATCCTCACGACGGCACCCGACGGCACCGGCACCCTGAGCTTCGAGGTCTTCATCCCCGCCGGCAAGGACATGGGCGGCAACGCCGTCCCGGCGGTGGGGCCGACCCGCATCGACCTCGCGACCTACTCGAGCGTCTCCATCGTCGACGGCGTCCTCGTCGCGGTCCCCGACTACGCCGGCCGCGACTACGTGGTCGACGGTGCCGTGAAGAACGTGGGTTGCGAGACGCCCGGCGTGAGCGGTTCCTGGCCGAGCGCGTACATCGACTTCGTGCCGTCCTCGGTGCGTGCGCACTACTACACGACCTCCTGCACCGGTCTGAACCTGATGAAGCCGCCGCTGTCGTTCTCGGTCGAGCTCCAGCCGGTCGTGCAGGTCGCTCCGGCGATCACCGCGCAGCCCTCCGACGTCGTCGCGCCGATCGCACCCGCGACCGGTTCGCCCGTCGCCTCGTTCGCCGTCACCGCGACCGGTTCGCCGGAGCCGACGGTCGTCTGGGAACGCCGCGCAGCCGGCGGAGACTGGGTCGCGATCGAGGGGGCGACGGCAGCCACGCTGACCCTGCCGTACTCGGCGGCGGACGACGCCACCGAGGTGCGCGCCACCGTCTCGAACGCTGCGGGTTCCGCGACCTCGGAGGCCGCGACCCTGACGGTCGGTGCACCCGCGTCGATCACCGCCCAGCCGTCCGCCGCTTCGGTGAAGGTCGGTGAGACCGCGACGTTCACCGTCGGGATCGCCGGTGACGCCGCAGCGGTGCAGTGGCAGCGTCTCGCCGCCGGCGCGACCGGGTGGACCGACGTCGCCGGTGCGACCGGTACCAGCCTCGAGATCGTCACGACCGCCCAGGACGCCGGCGCCCAGTACCGCGCCGTCGTCACCGGGGCCATCCCGACCGAGATCGACGGTTCGGTCTTCTCGGTCACCAGTGCACCGGTCGGGCTCGCCGTCGACACGACGATCCCGGTCGCGGCGGCGATCGTGTCGCAGCCCGCCTCCGTCACGGCGCCCGTCGGTGCCGCGTCGCCCTCGGTGTTCTTCTCGGTCGGCGTGACCGGTACCCCGGCGCCGTCGGTGCAGTGGTTCGAGCGTGCCGTCGGAGCGGACGGCTGGTCCGCCATCACCGGCGCGACGAGCGCGACCCTCGAGGTCGACTACGCCGACGGTGACAGCGGCAAGCGGTTCCGCGCGGTCGTCGGGAACGGCGTCGGCGACCCGATCACCTCGGATGTGGCGACCCTGACGCTCGGGGTCCCCGCCTCGATCACCACGCAGCCCGCGTCGGTGTCCGTCGCGCATGGCGAGGACGCGGTGTTCGCCGTGGTCACGGCGGGCGACGACGTGGCCGTGCAGTGGCAGCATCTCGCGCTCGGATCCACCGGCTGGGTCGACCTCGACGGCGCCACGAGTGCCGAACTGACCATCGCTTCGGCCGACGTCCGGAACGGCGAGCAGGTTCGCGCAGTCGTCTCGAACGACATCCCCTCGGCGCCCGGCGCATCGGGCGGAAGCACGGTCACGAGTGCGGCAGCGTCGGTCACGCTCACGGTTCCCAGCACGGTTCCGACCGCACCGGACGCCGCATCGCTCGCCGAGGCCCCCGGGATCGACATCACCGGCATCGACGGCGACGTCATCACCGTCTCGGTCGGCACGCAGTACGCCGGACAGTACCTCGGCGCGTACGCGTTCTCCGAGCCACAGTGGCTCGGCTGGGCGCTCGTCGCGGCCGACGGGACCGTCAGTTTCACGGTCCCGTCCGACCTCGAGGCGGGCGATCACACGCTTGCAGTCCTCGACGCCGACGGAGTCCTCATCGGGACGGCGGCGTTCACCGTCACCGTCACGGTCGTGACGAACCCCGACGGCACCACGACGACGACCACCGCGGTCCTCGCCTCGACCGGCGCCGACGCTGCCGTGCCGTTCCTCGCCGGTGGGCTGCTCCTCGCGGCCGGCCTCGTCCTCGCGCTCCTGGCGCGTCGCCGGAAGACGCAGGTGGCCGCGGTCTGACCGCCCGGTGGCCGCAGGGCCGCCTGACACGAGAGGGCCGTCCCGTTCGCGGGGCGGCCCTCTCTGCTGTCTGCTCGCTGTCCTGTTCGCGCTGCTCGCTGTCCGGCCCCGCTCCGCTCACCGGCCCGCCCGCTCCGGTCGCCGACCCTGCAGGGGTGTCGACCCGCGTGACTGGAGCCCGGCCGAAAGGTGCTTCAGCGGATGGGGAGGATGACCAGTGCGCCGCTCGTCGGATGCGTGACGACCTCGACCGGGTATCGGTAGACCTCGGTGATCCGCTCCGCCGTGAGGACCTCGGCGGGGCTACCGGTCGTGACGAGCCGTCCCTGCTCCAACAGCGAGATCCGGTCGGCGTAGGCGGCGGCGAGGTTGAGGTCGTGCAGCACGACGATCACCGCATCACCCGCGGCCGCGGCGTCGCGCGCGAGCCGGAGGACGTCCTCCTGGTGTCGGAGGTCGAGTGCCGCCGTCGGCTCGTCGAGCAGGAGGATGCCGGTCCGTTGCGCGAGCACCCGGGCCAGTGCCGCCCGTGCGCGCTCGCCGCCTGAGAGCGACGGCACCTGACGGCCGGACAGGCGGGCGATGTCCGTCTCCGCGATCGCGGCCGCGACGGCCTCGTCGTCGTCGCGTTCGAGCTCGGTCCGCTGCCACGGCGCTCGGCCCATCTCGACGACCTGCTGCACGGTGAACGGGAAGAACACGTCGTTGTGCTGCAGCAGGACTGCGCGCCGTCTGGAGAGCTCGCGGGCCGACCAGGCCTGGAGCGGCCGGCCCGCGACGGTGATGCGTCCCTCGGTCACCGTCTGGTCGCCCGTGATCGTCGCGAGCAGGGTCGACTTGCCAGCGCCGTTCGGCCCGATGAGCGCGTGGACCTCGCCCGCGCGGGCGTCGAGGGTCACGTCGTGGAGGATGCGTTTCCCGTCGATGACGACGCCCACGCTCGAGGCTTCGATCGCGAGTTCCCCGGGTGCGAGGGGCTCAGGGACCGCGAAGCGTCGGCCGACGATCGGTACGCTCATCCCCAGCCTCCGGAGGACCGGCGGGTCCGTCGCAGCAGCCAGAAGAAGAACGGCCCGCCCACGAGGGAGGTGAGCATGCCGATCGGAAGGTCGGCGAGCGGGACGGCGGTGCGTGCCACGAGGTCGGCCCCGAGGAGGAGCACGGCCCCGCCGAGGGTGCTGACGACGAGCAGCGGCAGGTGGGCCGGGCCGATGATCATGCGCATGAGGTGCGGGATCACGAGCCCGACGAAGGCGATGATGCCGGCGAACGCCACGCTCGCGCCCACGAGCAGGGCGACGACGAGGATCACGAGGATCCGCAGCCCCTCCACGTTGACCCCGAGGTGCCTCGCGCTCTTCTCGCCGAGCGAGAGCAGATCGAGCTGTTTGGCGACGACGAACGCGACGACGAGCCCCACGAGCACGAGAGGGAGGACGATGCCGAACTGCTGCCAGCGCGAGCCGTTGAGGCTGCCGAGCTGCCAGAAGACGATCTGTTCGCGCGCGGCGGTGTCGCCGAGGAAGGTGAGGAACGCGAGCCCGGCACCGGTCACCGCGTTGACGGCGATGCCGGTCAGGACGAGCGTGATGACCTCGGTGCGCCCGTTCGCGCGGCTCATCGCGTAGACGATGAGCGTTGCCGCGAGTCCACCGACGAACGCGGTGACGGCGACCGTCCATTCCCCGAGGAAGGCCCAGCCGAAGACGATCGTCGCCGACGCGCCGAGTGCCGCCCCACCGGAGACGCCCACCACGCCGGGCTCGGCGAGTGGGTTGCCGAAGATCGCCTGCATGAGGAGGCCGGCCGCTGCGAGTGCCGCCCCGATCACGAGCGCCATGGCGACGCGTGGAAAGCGGATGTTCCACAGGGCGCTCTCCCCGTTCGCGTGGCTGGGCATCGGTCCGATGTCGAGACCGAGGCGGTGCATGATCGAGCCGAAGACCTCGAGGGGTGGCACGTGGAGTTGGCCACTGCCCGCCGAGATCAGCGCGAGCGCGATGAGCGCGACGAGCAGGGTGACCGCCAGCGCGCCCGACCGGAGCGGCCGTGCGCCGGGGACCTCCGGGTCGATGTCGAGTGGTGCCCCTGTGCGGTTGCCGCCGAGGGCCGGGCGGGTCACGGCTCCTCGTCCGCCGGGGCACCGGTGGTGGGCGCGTACAGGGCGCGGGCGAGCGCGTCGAGGACGGCGGCCGTGCGTGGACCGAAGCTCATGACCTCGGTGTCGCTCATGTCGATGACCCGTCGGTGCTGTCCGGCCGGGGTCTCCGCGACGGCGGGGATGCGCTCCAGGAGTCCGTCGACACCGTTCACCGACTCGAGGCCCTTGGTCATCATGATGAGGACGTCGGGCGCCGCATCGATGAGCGCTTCAGCGGTCATGGGGCGCATGCCCTGCCAGTCGATCTCCTCGGCGACGTCGACGGCGCCCAGTGCCTGGATGAGCGCGTCGGCCCCGGAGCCCTCACCGAAGATGTAGTAGATCCCTGCGTTCCCGCGCACGTACAGGAACATGACCCGTGGACGGTCGGCGGGGTCGGCCGGGGCGAGTGCTTCGATGTCCGTCATCGTCGCCGCGATCTCGGAAGCGATCCGAGCGTTCAGCGCTTCACCGGCCGCCGGGACACCGAGCGCCGCGGCGACCTGCGTGACGAGGTCGTCGATGTTGTCGAGGTTCCGCTGTGGCGTCAGGACGACGACGGGGATGCCGGAGTCGCGCATCTGGAGGACGACGTCCCAGGGGCCGATCGAACTGTCGGTGAGGATCACGGTGGGCTCGAGCGCGAGGATGGCCTCGCCGTTGAGTTCATGGCCGTTCTGCGTGACGAGGGGGAGGTCGGCGGCCTCCGGGAACCCGGTGGAGGTGTCGCGGCCGACGACCGAGTCACCGAGCCCGAGGCCGAACACGGTGGCTGCGAGCGATCCGGACAGGTCGAGGGCGAGGATCCGGCTCGTGTCGGTGATCGTGACCTCGGTGTCCTGGTTGTCGATGATCGTGGCCGGGAGCGATTGCTCTGGGGCGTCGGTGACGGCGGTGATGCCGGGGTCGGCCATGCAGGCGGTCGATGGACCGGTCCAGCCCTTCGGGTCGGCGACGGGCGTGAGTGACCCGAGGGGTGTGGTCGACGCTTCGCACCCGGCCGGATCGGCGTCCGCCGGTCCCGGTGCCGCTCCCGTCGCCGTGCAGCCGGCGAGGCCGATCGCGAGAGCTGCGAGTGTGGCGACGAGGGCGCGGCGAAGGCGAGGACGAGTGCTCATGATTAAGGCAAGCCTAACCTATGTAATTCTCGTCGGGCGGGTGGATCCGGCGGGTTCAGCTCGGCGCGATGCTCGGCTGCACCTCGGGTGAGGGACCCCGTCGGGCTGAGAGCACGGCACCGATTCCGGCGCCGACCACGCAGGCGATGCCGAGCCACTGCGGTGTCGTGAGCTCCTGACCGAGCACGAGGAGTCCGGCGATCGCGGCGATGGCCGGCGCGGATGCGAGCAGGATCGAGAAGGTCGCAGCGCTGAGTCGTCGGAGGGCGACGAACTCCAGCGCGTACGGCACAGCCGACGAGAGCGCGGCGACGCCCAAGCCGAGCATGAGGATGACGGGATCGAACAGCGCGGTGCCGGCGGTCGTCGCGGCGAGCGGGATGGTCACGAGAGCCCCGATGGCGGCGGCGATCGCCAGACCGCTCAGGCCGGGGAACTCCGTCCCGGTCCGCGCCGACAGCAGGATGTAGCCGATCCAGAGGGCGCCGGCGGCGAGCGCGAGGATGACGCCGATCGGATCGAGTGCGGCCGTCGGTCCGCTGTGGAGGAGCACCCCGCCGAGGAGGAGGACGCCGACGAGGGCGACACCCGCCCAGAGCGCGCTCGTCCATCGACGACCCGCGATGACGCTGAGCGCCAGCGGGCCGAGGATCTCGAGGGTCACCGCCGGACCGAGCGGGATGCGGTCCAGAGCCAGGTAGAAGCAGACGTTCATCGCGGCGAGGACGACTCCGAAACCGACCGCCGACACCCAGGCGCTCCTCGGGTGTCCGCCCAGGGATGGGCGGGCGACGGCCAGCAGGATGAGCGCGGCGAACACGAGGCGCAGCGTTACCATGCCGATCGGACCGACCTGCGGGAACAGCGTGACCGCGATCGATGCGCCGAGCTCCTGACAGACGAGTCCGGCCAGGACGAGGAGGGCGCCGGTCGCCGCCTGGCTCGGTCGCGGTCTGCCTATCACTGCACCACGCTAGCGCGCCCCGGTCGCCGAGCCCATCCCGTCGCCGAGCGGCTCCCCGGTCACCGAGCGGCTCCCCGGTCGCCGAGCGGGTCCTCGGTCACCGAGCAGCTACCCGGTCACCGAGCTTGTCGAGGTGCCGCCCCAGCCGGGCTCGCCGGTGCGGCATCATGAGGGCATGAGGATCGACGAACTCGCGTACCTTCGGGCGCTCGCCGAAGACGGTCACGTCCCGTACGCCGCTGAGGCGCTCGGTATCTCCCAGTCGACGCTGACGCGGGCGATCGGTCGGCTCGAGGCGGACGCCGGGGTCGAGTTGTTCGACCGTCACCGCAGCCGGCTCGAACTCAACCGCTACGGCGAGATCCTCCTCGTGCACGCGCTCCGTGCGCAGACCGAGCTCGACAACGCGCAGTCGCGGATCGACGAGCTCCGAGATCCCTCGGCCGGTCTCGTGTCCATCGCCTACGTCTCGTCCCTCGGCGGCTGGCTCATCCCGCGCATCGTGAGCGAGTACCGCCAGCTGCTGCCGGACATCCGGTTCGTCCTCGACGGTGGGAAGGCCGACAGTGTGCTGGACGCGCTCCGCTCCGGCTCGGCCGACGTCGCGTTCATCAGCCCCGAACCGCGTGATCCGGAGATCGAGTGGCGTCCGCTCACCTCCGAGCGGCTCGCGCTGGGCGTGCCGGTCGGGCATGCGTTCGCCGACCGGACGTCGTTGGCGGCGTCCGATCTCGAGCAGACGGAGTTCCTCGCGATGACGACGGACTCGGGGCTCCGGCAGATCGCGGACGCGTACTTCGCGAGGCACGGCGTCGTGCCCCGGGTGACGATGGAGGTGTCCGAGCTGTCGACGCTCCGTGGTCTCGTGCGCGCCGGGGTCGGGATCGCCGTTCTCCCCGATTCCACGAGCATGGAGGGCGTCGTGCTCGTCCCGCTCGACGACGAGGCGGTCCGGGTGATCGGTGTCGCCACCAGCCGTGCCCGGGCGGTGTCGCCGGCCGTCGAGCAGTTCGTGCGGTTCGTGCGCGAGGAGTGGGTGAGCGCGCGGATCCACTGAGTCGCCCGAACCTGCACGAAATCGACCGAGATCCGAACCGTTTCGGGCAATTGACGGGCCTGCTGCTCAGTGCTCGCGGGTGGTGCTCCATGGCGTGAAGGCGTCCGGGTAGTGCGCCCACGCCGCCGGCCCGGCGAGGAGTTCCTCGTCCGTCAGCGTGCAGGCGTGCAAGGCGGCGGTGATGGCGAGCTCGTCGAGGTCGATCCCGGTGACGACGAGCTCCTGGCCGAGCGGTGCGCCAGGGTCGTTCGTCTCGAACGATGTGGGTTCCAGATCGATCATCTGGCCGACGTGCTGCAGGACGCCGACGCGGGAGGCGCGCGTCGCGAGGACGAGGAACCCCGCCGTACGGATGAGCCGGCCGAACCGCCCCGCCTCGATCGGTCCGTCGAAGCACGCGAGGAGTCGTTCCGGGTGCATCGGTCGGGGGCTGTCGAACCGCAGGGTGGTCACGCGGTCGTGATCCACCCATGGCCGGTGTTCGCCGTTCAGCATCGCGATCCACCCGGGGGACGTGCTGAAGCGGTCCAGTTCGAACGGGGAGTCGCGGTAGCGCGCGAGCGGTTCGCGGTTGCTCGCGGTCGCCGGAGTGCCGGGTGTGGCCCGTGGCCGGGCCGCGACCGGCTCGACCATCCGCGTCAGCGCCGTCGGGTTCAGGTGGCTGAGGAGAGCGAGGAGCACCGCGAGTCGCTCGTGCGTCACGCCGCGTCGGCCGGCGACGGCGATGGTGTCCGCGTACTCGAGCTGCTCCACGGTGATCATCGACCGTGCGGTGTAGGCCGTGTCGCCGTCCTCGTCGTGGGTGACGTACTCGTCGTCCTGGAGGTCGTGCAGGAGATGGGCTGCGTCGACGACCGTCACGACGGCGTCCAAGACGGCCGTGTCGCGGTGCCCGAGGACGGCGGAGACCGCGTCGACCGGGCGGACCGTGCTCCCGCAATCGAGCACGAGGTGCCGGGGAGCGAGCGGGTGTCGTGCAACGGCGTCGATCGCGTCGTCGATGTCAGGGTGGGCGCTTTCAGCCTCGCCCTGCCGCTCGATCGTGACGAGCGCCGCGGATCGACCGGCGATCTGTCGGGCCACGGTGCGACGCTCGGGCGGACAGGTGCCGAGCACGAGCGTCACGGTCAGCGGGATGCGAGGCGTGGTCACGGCGGGTTCTCCTGGTCGATGGGTCTACAGTGCGTTCTGTTGAGAATCGTTCTCATCAAGGTAGCACGCATCGTGATCGCCAGGACGTCACCAGGAAGGTCCGCGCATCACCCCAGTCGCTCGAGTACAGGCCGGGGTCGCAGATCGTCCGCCGCCGTGGGCGGGGGTGTTCGTCATCGACAAGCAGAACCCGCGGTGGAAGAGTCGCCAGGGCTGAGTGTCAGCCGCGCACGACGTTCACGACGATCGTGACGACACCCAGCGCGGCGATGACGTACGCCCAGAAGCGGACGGGGATGAAGAAGAGTGTGGAGCTCGGGCGGCTGTAGAGCTGCTCGCCGGTCTGCGGGTGGCGCACGGGCACGGCCTCCTGCTTCACGGTGATGCCGTGCTCGTTGACGTACGGCTGCGCGAGCTGCTGCCACACGACGACCGGCCGCGGTGCATCAAGCTTCGCCAGCGCGAACTTCCCGAAGGCCCAGCACGCGACGGCGCCGAGCAGGAAGCCGATGCCGACGAACACCCCGGACTGCGCCGATCCGCCGTCGGGAGAAACGATCGCCTTGATGAGGAAGCCGGCGCCGACGGACAGCCCGAAGATCAGGAAGACGACGATGCCCCAGCGGGTCCAGATGATCATGTGTGCTCCTCTTCGGGTGTCGGTCGCGACGCGCAGCTGTACACACGGCACCCGCGCGACCGTCGGCTCGTCCATCACGGTACCGAGGTCGGCTGTCCGCCCGCGATGGGGAGCGGTGCCCATGCGGCGTCGACGCGTGGTGGTTCCCCGGTTCGGTCCCTGAGCTTGTCGAAGGGTGGTTCGCGTGTCGGTCCCTGAGCTTGTCGAAGGGTGGCTGGTCACTCGTGTGCCCTTCGACAGGCTCAGGGACCGGGGTGGCTGGGTTGTCGAGAACGGCGTCGTTCACCGGGCTTGTCGACACGCGGTGGTTCCCGTGTCGGTCGCGGAGCTTGTCGACGCAGCGTGGTTCCCGTGTCGGTCCCTGAGCTTGTCGAAGGGTGGTTTCGGTTTCGGTCCCTGAGCTTGTCGAAGGGCAGGCGGGTGCCTCGGGTTTAGGCGGCGAGGTGGATGCGTCCGCCTCGGATGGGGGTTTGGTGGCGGTCGATGTGGCTGGGTGGGATGAACCAGGGGATGCCGTTTTGGATGGTGATGGTCCAGTGGTCGTCGTGGATGCGGTGGTGGTGGAAGGGGCAGAGGAGTACCCCGTTGTCGAGGTTGGTGGGGCCGCCTTGTGACCACCAGGTGATGTGGTGGGCTTCGGTGAAGGATGGTGGGTGGGTGCAGCCGGTCCAGGCGCAGCCGCCGTCGCGTTCGGCGAGGGCGAGTTTCTGTCCGCGGGTGAACAGGCGGGTGC
>NZ_JABJWX010000009.1:0-5506 GCF_013349365.1 Plantibacter sp. MCCC 1A11337
TTAACGCAAAATGGCCACCCAAGAACCTTGGGTGGCCATTTCAACGAAGAAGTCCGGCGGTGTCCTACTCTCCCACAGGGTCCCCCCTGCAGTACCATCGGCGCAAAGAGTCTTAGCTTCCGGGTTCGGAATGTGACCGGGCGTTTCCCTCTCGCTATGGCCGCCGAAACACTATTGATGTATCAAAGTGAACAAGCAAACCAACACGCTGTGCGAACACAGTGGTGTTGTCTGCGGGTTCTCGACCGTACATCGAGAACCACTCAGTGGACGCGTAGCATCTTCGTATTCAAACAAAGAAAGTGTTATCAAATTATCGGCTTATTAGTACCGGTCAGCTCCGAGAGTCTTTCGTCCTCTCTTCCACATCCGGCCTATCAACCCAGTAGTCTGGCTGGGAGCCTCTCGCCCGAAGGCATGGAAATCTCATCTTAAGGCCGGCTTCCCGCTTAGATGCTTTCAGCGGTTATCCATCCCGAACGTAGCTAATCAGCGGTGCTCCTGGCGGAACAACTGACACACCAGAGGTTCGTCCAACCCGGTCCTCTCGTACTAGGGTCAGATCCTTTCAAATTTCCTGCGCGCGCAGCGGATAGGGACCGAACTGTCTCACGACGTTCTAAACCCAGCTCGCGTACCGCTTTAATGGGCGAACAGCCCAACCCTTGGGACCTACTCCAGCCCCAGGATGCGACGAGCCGACATCGAGGTGCCAAACCATGCCGTCGATATGGACTCTTGGGCAAGATCAGCCTGTTATCCCCGAGGTACCTTTTATCCGTTGAGCGACAGCGCTTCCACAAGCCACTGCCGGATCACTAGTCCCGACTTTCGTCCCTGCTCGACTTGTCAGTCTCACAGTCAAGCTCCCTTGTGCACTTACACTCGACACCTGATTGCCAACCAGGTTGAGGGAACCTTTGGGCGCCTCCGTTACTTTTTGGGAGGCAACCGCCCCAGTTAAACTACCCACCAGGCACTGTCCCTGAACCGGATTACGGTTCGAAGTTAGATATCCAGAGTGACCAGAGTGGTATTTCAACAATGACTCCACCTGAACTAGCGTCCAAGCTTCAAAGTCTCCCACCTATCCTACACAAGCCACACCGAACACCAATACCAAGCTGTAGTAAAGGTCACGGGGTCTTTCCGTCCTGCTGCGCGTAACGAGCATCTTTACTCGTAATGCAATTTCGCCGAGTTCGCGGTTGAGACAGCTGGGAAGTCGTTACGCCATTCGTGCAGGTCGGAACTTACCCGACAAGGAATTTCGCTACCTTAGGATGGTTATAGTTACCACCGCCGTTTACTGGGGCTTAAATTCTCAGCTTCGCCTTGCGGCTAACCGTTCCTCTTAACCTTCCAGCACCGGGCAGGCGTCAGTCCGTATACATCGTCTTGCGACTTGGCACGGACCTGTGTTTTTAGTAAACAGTCGCTTCCCACTGGTCTCTGCGGCCTTCAAACGCTTTCGGAGCAAGTCCTAATACGCCTCAGGCCCCCCTTCTCCCGAAGTTACGGGGGCATTTTGCCGAGTTCCTTAACCACGATTCTCTCGATCTCCTTAGTATTCTCTACCTGACCACCTGAGTCGGTTTGGGGTACGGGCCACTAGAACCTCGCGTCGATGCTTTTCTTGGCAGCATAGGATCACCTACTATCCCTTACGGGTCCGTATCGTGTCTCAGCCTTCACGAGAGACGGATTTGCCTATCTCTCAGCCTACGCACTTACACCGGGACAACCATCGCCCGGCATAGGCTACCTTCCTGCGTCACACCTGTTAATACGCTAAACGCACCAGCATGGGGTCGAGCGTTAGACCGGACCCATCATCCCCGAAGGGAATCAGTCGTCCGGGTTAGGACTCTTAGCACCACTGGATTGTCTTGGGCGGTTCTTCGCGGGTACGGGAATATCAACCCGTTGTCCATCGACTACGCCTGTCGGCCTCGCCTTAGGTCCCGACTTACCCAGGGAAGATTAGCTTGACCCTGGAACCCTTGGTCTTTCGGAGGACATGTTTCTCACATGTCTTTCGCTACTCATGCCTGCATTCTCACTCGTGTAGCGTCCACGGCTGGTTTACACCGCCGCTTCACTCGCCACACGACGCTCTCCTACCCATCAATACGGCTGGACCACGAAGGCCTACCAAAAATATCAATGCCACAACTTCGGTGGCGTGCTTGAGCCCCGTTACATTGTCGGCGCGGAATCACTTGACCAGTGAGCTATTACGCACTCTTTCAAGGGTGGCTGCTTCTAAGCCAACCTCCTGGTTGTCTGTGCAACTCCACATCCTTTCCCACTTAGCACGCGCTTTGGGACCTTAGTTGGTGGTCTGGGTTGTTTCCCTCTCGACGATGAAGCTTATCCCCCACCGTCTCACTGCTGCGCTCTCACTTACCGGCATTCGGAGTTTGGCTGACGTCAGTAAGCTTTTGGGCCCCATCGGCCATCCAGTAGCTCTACCTCCGGCAAGAAACACGCAACGCTGCACCTAAATGCATTTCGGAGAGAACCAGCTATCACGAAGTTTGATTGGCCTTTCACCCCTATCCACAGCTCATCCCCTCAGTTTTCAACCTAAGTGGGTTCGGTCCTCCACGACGTCTTACCGTCGCTTCAACCTGGCCATGGATAGATCACTTCGCTTCGGGTCTAGGACATGCGACTGAATCGCCCTATTCAGACTCGCTTTCGCTACGGCTACCCCACACGGGTTAACCTCGCCACATATCGCTAACTCGCAGGCTCATTCTTCAAAAGGCACGCTGTCACACCAACAAGGGTGCTCCAACGGTTTGTAAGCAAACGGTTTCAGGTACTATTTCACTCCCCTCCCGGGGTACTTTTCACCTTTCCCTCACGGTACTTGTCCGCTATCGGTCATCTGGGAGTATTTAGGCTTATCAGGTGGTCCTGACAGATTCACACGGGATTTCTCGGGCCCCGTGCTACTTGGGATACTCCTCGCACGATTGCAGCATTTCGACTACCGGGCTGGCACCGTCTCTGGCTGGGCTTTCAATCCCATTCGTCTATACCACGTTCTAATGCTCCCCGAATATCAGTTCGGAGTGAGAAGTCCCACAACCCCGGACATGCAACGCCTGATAGCTATCACACATGCCCGGTTTAGCCTCTTCCGATTTCGCTCGCCACTACTGACGGAATCACTGTTGTTTTCTCTTCCTGGGGGTACTGAGATGTTTCACTTCCCCCCGTTCCCTCTACCCGCCCTATATATTCAGGCGGGAGTCACCAGATCACCACAAGGGGCCTGGCGGGGTTTCCCCATTCGGAAATCCTCGGATCACAGCTCGTTTATCAGCTCCCCGAGGCTTATCGCAGATTACTACGTCCTTCTTCGGCTCCAGATGCCAAGGCATCCACCGTTTGCTCTTAGAAATTTGAAATCACATGAGTTTGAATCGATCGACACCAGTTACCTGATGCAGATTGACCAATGATCTACCACCCTCCGAAGAGGGTGTTTGATCTTTGTGATCCACAACCCCGAAAGGTCATGAATCTAAGATGCTCGCGTCCACTGTGTAGTTCTCAAAGTACGGGCGGTACCTCTCCCCTTGACCATTGATGTCAAGCAAAAGAGGCCCTGAGGTTCGTCCTTCCTCCACCGAAGCGGAGAAGATCCGGTCCCTCAGGACCCAACAGCGTGCATGCACCACACCTCCTGGCCGGCACCGTTCCAACTGCAAGCAGCGTACTGAGTTCCGATCATTCGATCTGATGCCAATGTCAATGTTCCACCCATGAGCGCCACCCGAGAACATTCGTCTCAGTGTGACTTGGCAACGTAAACCTCGCTGTATACAGACGAGCGTTGCACATGCTCCTTAGAAAGGAGGTGATCCAGCCGCACCTTCCGGTACGGCTACCTTGTTACGACTTAGTCCTAATTACCGATCCCACCTTAGACAGCTCCATCCTTGCGGTTAGGCCACTGGCTTCGGGTGTTACCGACTTTCATGACTTGACGGGCGGTGTGTACAAGGCCCGGGAACGTATTCACCGCAGCGTTGCTGATCTGCGATTACTAGCGACTCCGACTTCATGAGGTCGAGTTGCAGACCTCAATCCGAACTGGGACCAGCTTTTTGGGATTCGCTCCACCTTACGGTATTGCAGCCCTTTGTACTGGCCATTGTAGCATGCGTGAAGCCCAAGACATAAGGGGCATGATGATTTGACGTCGTCCCCACCTTCCTCCGAGTTGACCCCGGCAGTATCCCATGAGTTCCCACCATGACGTGCTGGCAACATAGAACGAGGGTTGCGCTCGTTGCGGGACTTAACCCAACATCTCACGACACGAGCTGACGACAACCATGCACCACCTGTTTACGAGTGTCCAAAGAGTTGACCATTTCTGGCCCGTTCTCGTATATGTCAAGCCTTGGTAAGGTTCTTCGCGTTGCATCGAATTAATCCGCATGCTCCGCCGCTTGTGCGGGCCCCCGTCAATTCCTTTGAGTTTTAGCCTTGCGGCCGTACTCCCCAGGCGGGGCGCTTAATGCGTTAGCTACGACACGGAAACCGTGGAATGGTCCCCACATCTAGCGCCCAACGTTTACGGGGTGGACTACCAGGGTATCTAAGCCTGTTTGCTCCCCACCCTTTCGCTCCTCAGCGTCAGTAGCGGCCCAGAGATCTGCCTTCGCCATCGGTGTTCCTCCTGATATCTGCGCATTCCACCGCTACACCAGGAATTCCAATCTCCCCTACCGCACTCTAGTCTGCCCGTACCCACTGCAGACCCGAGGTTGAGCCTCGGGATTTCACAGCAGACGCGACAAACCGCCTACGAGCTCTTTACGCCCAATAATTCCGGACAACGCTTGCACCCTACGTATTACCGCGGCTGCTGGCACGTAGTTAGCCGGTGCTTTTTCTGCAGGTACCGTCACTTTCGCTTCTTCCCTGCTAAAAGAGGTTTACAACCCGAAGGCCGTCGTCCCTCACGCGGCGTTGCTGCATCAGGCTTTCGCCCATTGTGCAATATTCCCCACTGCTGCCTCCCGTAGGAGTCTGGGCCGTGTCTCAGTCCCAGTGTGGCCGGTCACCCTCTCAGGCCGGCTACCCGTCGTCGCCTTGGTGAGCCGTTACCTCACCAACAAGCTGATAGGCCGCGAGTCCATCCTTGACCAAAATTCTTTCCAGCAACTCACCATGCGGTGGAAGCTCGTATCCGGTATTAGACGTCGTTTCCAACGCTTATCCCAGAGTCAAGGGCAGGTTACTCACGTGTTACTCACCCGTTCGCCACTAATCCACCCAGCAAGCTGGGCTTCATCGTTCGACTTGCATGTGTTAAGCACGCCGCCAGCGTTCGTCCTGAGCCAGGATCAAACTCTCCGTAAATGTTGAATTGCACGATCCGAAGACCGGCACATTTCGCGCACCATGCCACCGGAATAGGTGAACACGATGCAAGTTTGAAACTGACAGAACAAATCATTACTGACTTGCTTTGTTTTGT